>CAXXKF010000011.1:0-957921 GCA_963675685.2 Candidatus Auribacterota bacterium | reverse complement strand
TCAATGTGCTCGCCATAATGCTGTAACGCATGGATAATAGCATTAGTCAGAGGCATTTCCGCTCCCGGAATCCGTGTTTGATTTTTTACCGTATAACAATAGACTTGCGCACACTGGTATCTTTTCCCACCAGACCTAGTTGATAACCACATCCATGAGCAAAAACAAGCAAAAGAGGCAGGATAAGTAGTACACATAACCGTTTCATTGATATCACCTTATTCATTAATTAAAAATTCCACGCCATCAGCCGGAGTACGGACCCGTTCTTCTTCTCCGACAATAACATCCCACCAGTAATTCACGACCCGTCGCGTAACTGGTTTTCGTATGGAATAATCACCTTATTTTCCCGCGCGGCTTCCTCTGTCAACTCCTTGACTACCGCAGGCGTCTCGATTTGTTCCTCAGTCTTTTGTGGTTCGGCTTCTTGTGATTCAGGTGCTTGCTCGGCAGCTTGTTTTTCAGTAGTCTTTGGTTAGGTTCCAATGTAATAGAATCAATTTCTACGCGGGCATATTCATCCGACCCTGCGAGGAGCATATCAATTTCATTACGCAACGTTTGGGCACGTTCAAGCAAATCCGCTTTTCTGCGTTCAAATTCAGTTCTGTTAGCATCAAACGCTGCTTGTTTTTCAACAAGTTCTTTACCGAGGCTCTCTACTGATTTTTCATTGTCAACAATCTGGTTTTCTATTTTCCTGACCCGTATGCGCTGTTTACGCTGAAGCCGTTTGAGGTCTTTACGCTCATCCTGAGAATATAACCAGTCAGGCATCAATTTATCCTGAGCTTCTTCTGGAACGACACCGTTATTGAACTGGTCAAGTATAGCCGTTCTACAGGCAACTGTGTTTTGAGGCGTTGAGTATCTTTTTTCAAGTCACGAATTTTAAGTTCAAGAACGATTAACTCTTTTTCTGTATCAACAATTCTTTAGCTTCTTTTTTATGGGCTTTCGCGACGTCTATAAGTTTACGTGCCCAGTTCAACCGGCTCCGTTCCTCGGGTGTCAACGGATCGCGGCGCCAGAATTCCCATGGGTTGCGGGTATCTTTACGTTTAATAGCATAATACACACCGATTGCGTCACGATAATTCTGATTGATCGACCGATACGGTAATTCCGATTTCACGATCCCTTCCAGAATAGATCGTTTAGACCGGGCTTTTTCGGCAAAAAAAGTATCACCATAGCGACGTTCCAAATCGTCATAATAGATAAGCGCAGCTTCATATCGGTAGATCTTTTCATAGTAGCTGCCGATCAGATAAATACCCTTGGCAAGATCGTTATTCAACTTGTTGATCTTGGGCATAATTTCGCCTACATACCTGCCGTGTGGATATTCGTTAAGGTAACGGTTAAAATGTTCGAGGGCTTTTTCTGTAGAATATCTATCATATTCCGGCCCTTGCACCAAACTAAAGTAGGAATTCGCCAGGCCGAATGTGGCGTCATCCGTAAATCCGCTGCCGGATATTTTTCGAGGACAATGGTAAATTCATCGACCGCTTCGATGTATTCTTTCATCTGCATCTTGGCAAAACCAAGCCTGTATTGAGCCTTAGCGCCTATCTCAGTGAAAGGAGCATTTTAACCACCTGAGAAAATATTTCGACTGCCTTTTCTTTTTCCTGCCCAAACAATTGAAACGGGTTAATGCCCTGTGGCCGGGTTGAAACCAGAAGATAATAGTTTCCGATACGGTACTGCCTGTCAAGCAACTCGTCGGTTCTCGTATACAGTGGATAATTATCGATAATTTGCTGGTATGCCTTAAAAGCCTTAAAATAATCGCCGACCGCCTCGTAACACAACCCTTCCTGAAATTTTGCTTCCGCCGCATCGGACGCCATAGGGTTATCTTTCACATATTTAGCATATAACTTCGCGGCCTTTTCAGGATCGGATGCCTGTATTTCCTGCGCCTGCGGCGGCCCTACCTGGGCATACAGAGAAGTTGTCAAATCAGCTAAAAACAACCAGCGTATACAAATAATACAATAAAAAGTATTTTATTTTTCACGGTAACCTTTATACAACCTGTTTTTTAATACGATTGATTGAATCGACTGTTATACTGCGGCAATATCAATCTGAGGATTGAGCCATTTTAGGATAAAAGAAATTTACCCGTCAACAAAATAATCAACCGCAATACAATATGCGACTGAACACCGGCGACCAAATCATCAAAAACAACACCATATCCCCGTGGAAACCGGCGTTGGCAAAATGATGCCGGTTCGATTTTTATGATATCAAATATTCTATTCAGAACAAATCCTATACACACGATTTTCCAGTTAAATGGAAGCCAGAACATAGTCAGAAAAAAACTGACCGCTTCGTCGATAACGATCTCTCCTGCGTCTTTTTTTCCAAACACCTGCTCTCCGAGAGTCGATACAGGAATGGAAATAATAATAAAAACCACGGTAATCGCCAAATACCACCATCGCCCCTGCCATGTGGATACATCAAACACCAGATGAACCAACCATAATAGCAACACGCCAACCATAGTTCCGAACGTACCCGAAGCTACCGGAGCATATCCTGCATAACCACAAGTTGCGAGAAATTTTACTATATGGTCTTTCATGTATTAATATCCCCCTATCAAATGCCAATTTTTCTTCATATAAACATAACCGGATACAAGAGTAAGCACAACGGTTATTATCACCATGCACGCGACATAACAATAATATAACGAAGCCAGCCGCAGAGAGATGACGCATCCATCACAAAACCCCTGTATGTCGAGAAAAGCCAGGTATACAAGAATACTGATAATAGTTACAATCTGCGAGATGGTTTTATTTTTGCCCCACCAGCCGGCCGGGATCAAGATTCCTTTGTTAGCCGCCAAAAGGCGCAGGCCGGTAATGGTAAACTCCCTGCCGATAATCACAATGACAACCCATGACGGCAACGCCACCTGCGGCAACTCAATAAACGCAATAAACGCCGAGGTAATCAATAGTTTATCCGCCAGAGGATCTACCAGTTTGCCGAAATCCGATTCTATCTGTAACTTTCGCGCCAACTTACCGTCAATCCAATCAGTAATACATGCATAAATAAATACCAACAACGCCAGCATATCCGACATTGGAAATTCCATAAGCAACAACGCAACAAACACAATAGCAGCGAATATCCTTGATACAGTTAGTTTATTTGCAATGTTCATTGTACAACCCTTCCAGATCATATTCATAGCTTGCTTTGATGTGTGCCATAATAAAATCGCCCGGATACAATACACAATCGGGAGAATGTACTATCACGGCCCCGTCGATTTCCGGTGCGTCCCACCTGCTACGCCCCACATACTCGCCTGTTTCGCGCACATCTTCTATCAACACTTCAATATCGATACCCACAAACGCGGCAAGTTTTTCTTTGGATATATCACGCTGTAACTGCATCAGTTTATGGTACCGTTGTTCCATGACATCAGCCGGAACTTTATCGGGCAATTGCTCTGCGCGTGTGCCTTCTTCATCAGAGTACATAAATACACCCATACGATCAAAACGAAGTGTTTTCATTCCATCGTAGAGAATATTAAAATCCTCATCGGTTTCACCGGGAAACCCGACTATAACCGTTGTACGCAGGCAAAGATTATCAATGCGGTTTCTCAACTTCTCTACCAAAGCAAAAATGGATTCACGCGTTTCGCGCCGTCCCATATTTTTCAGTATTTTTGTGCTCAGGTGCTGGAACGGTACATCAAGGTAACGGCAAATCTTATCCGAAGCGGCTACCATATTAATCAAGTCATCAGTTATTTTATCAGGATATAGATACATCAGGCGTATCCATCGCGCCCCGTCTATCTCTTCCAGTCTTTTGAGTAATGTTGTAAGCGATGATTTCGGTTTCAGATCAAGTCCGTACCCAGATACATCCTGCGCAACAAGGCATAATTCATGTGCTCCGAAATCGACTGCAACGCGTGCGTTTTCGACTATTTCATCCAATGCCCTACTTCTGTACTTTCCACGTATTGAGGGAATAACACAAAAGGCACACCGGTTATTACATCCCTCGGCTATTTTCATATACGCGAAATACCCGGGCGTAATGCGCGACTGACCATGATTATAGTTACGATCCGGCAAAAGCGTTTCATCAGGAAACAATGTTTTAAGACGCTCAGGCAGTTCAGGCAAATCGCTGACACCCAGCCATAGATCTACCTGCGGAATTTCCTCGACGAGTTCGTCTCTGAACCGCTGAACCAAACACCCCACAACAGCCAGTATCACGTTTCTTTCCTGTGCGAAATCAAGGTACTCCATTATCACATTGACCGACTCGTCAATTGCGGGAGTAATAAAACCGCAGGTATTTAAAACTATCACATCAGCCATTTCCACATCGTCGGTTATATCGAAACCGTGTGCAATCAGCTGATCGGTGAGAGCTTCTGAATCTGCAATATTTTTAGCACATCCAAGGGTACTTATAGCTACGGATATCATATTAATCCTTCAGATAGTAAAAAATCATGTAAGCTGTTTTGTTGTATGGTGAGCATAACAGGATAGGGAGCTAAGGTCAACTATTCTTCTAATCTTCGACTAAAATTTCTCTGGGTTTGCTACCGCGATGAGGACCGACAACACCATTTGCTTCCATCATATCGATCAATCGAGCCGCCCGCGCGTACCCAACCCTTAATTTGCGTTGTAACACCGATGCCGACGCCTGCTGTAACGTCAAAACCGTTTCCACAGCCTGATCGTACAAGTCATCTTCCATTTCTTCCATATCATCAGACAATGCTGAATCAGTGGCAAAAATATCCTCAAGATCGTCTTCGGGTTCATCCCACTGATTTCTGACGAACTCAACAACGCCGTTGATTTCTTTTTCACTCACATACGCGCCCTGTCCACGGATCAAATCAGATGTACCGGGGGGCAAAAAGAGCATATCACCGTTACCGAGCAACGCTTCTGCACCATTGGCATCAAGAACCGTTCTGGAATCGACTTTTGACGAAACTTTAAAAGAAATACGGACAGGAAAATTCGCCTTGATCACACCGGTAATAACGTTTACCGAAGGACGCTGTGTTGCAAGTATCAGATGAATACCTACGGCACGGCTAAGCTGTGCCAAACGGGCAATAGCGTCTTCGATTTCCGCCTGAGCGACCATCATCAGATCAGCCAACTCATCAAGAATAACCACGATATAAGGCATGATGCCATCCACAAACGGTTTCGCTACAGACACCCTGATGCGATCTTCGCGGGAAAGGTTATTGAAACTTTTAATATTACGTACTCCCGCATCTGCAAGAATCTGATACCTGTTTTCCATTTCACGCACCACCCAGTTAAGCCCCATAGACACCTTTTTCGCATCCGTAATAACCGGAGCTAACAAATGGGGTAAATCGTTATACAACGATAACTCAACCTTTTTAGGATCAACCATGAGAAATTTCAACCTGTCAGGGGAGCAGGTATATAGCAAACTCATGATTATAGTATTGATACACACACTTTTTCCTGATCCGGTTGCACCTGCAATAAGTAAATGGGGTGCGGCAGTCAGATCAGAAAGAATAGGTTTCCCCGTAATATTTTTTCCCAACAACAACGGTAACGCCGCTTTTGTCTCGATACATTCTTTGGAACACAGCAGATCACGCAACGTAACCATAGATTTATGGTCGTTTGGCACTTCAATACCTACCGCTGATTTACCCGGTATCGGAGCCACTATACGGACATTGCCCGTTTTTAAGGCTAACGCGATATCGTCAGAAAGGGTTGTAATACGTTGAACTTTAACACCCGGAGCAAGTGTCAATTCAAAACATGTAATCACCGGTCCCCGTGTAATTTCCGATACATTCACCTCAACACCGAATTCCATCAAAGTTTGTCGCAAAAGTTCAGCTCTACGCTTAAGACTTGCTGTTTCATCGCTTTCTTTCGTTTTTGGAGCCATTTTCAGCAAATCTATCGGAGGAAACTCATATTCCTGTTCATGCTGCACTGCCGGACGACGCGAAACCTGCTGTTCAAAATCTCTATCCGGCTGATTAATTTTCGTTTCAACAGGAGGTAATTTCTTCTCTACCGGTTCGGGTTCATCATCCTCGACAAAAGTTTCTTGCGCAGATACAATTTTCTTTTTGGGTGAAATAACCTTTTTGTGTTTTGAAGCTTTTGAGGCCTTTGAAGTTTTTGAACGCCGTTGCATTTCATGACTAAAAAACGTCCAGACAGTAACAAAAGAGTTATAAATAATCATAAACAAATGCAATAAGCGGTATCCTAGCCATTTAGCAAATGTGACAGGCCATCCGTCGGTAAGCAGCAATGTCGCTACTAGAATCAAGAAACCGGTAATCAATAACGATCCTTTTGTCCCTAAATAGGTAACAAATATTTTTTCCGTCAAAAATTTACCGGCAACACCTCCCGGATACGGAAGAGGAATAACGGACTGGAGATGTTCTTCTTTAATCAACATAAAAGGTTCTATAGAAAACAACTGTAGAAAAACAGCACATAACAGCAAAGTAAGCAGAAAAAGAGCTGTTTTAAGATAAAACCTCATCCATCCGAGTTTAAATCCAACTATCACAGCCCTGATAGACCATGTCACAAAATGCAAAGGGATGACAAATGCAGAAAAACCAAGAGCCAGCAAGAGGTAATAGGCAACTGTAGCGCCAATTACTCCAAAAAAATTATAAGGCGCTTCGGGGACAGTATGAGATGCAAGTTGCGCAATATCACTTTTATTATAGGTAAAAAAACTCAAGATTAAAAAAACAGCCGCAAACAGGATCACCGCTGCCCAGATTTCTTTTAACTTGTTAAAAGCACCTGAGAAACCGGTGTCCTGGCGTCTGATATTTTTTGTGTCGGTACCTGCCATACTCGCAACAAACCATTATGTTCAAAGCTACAGACGGCGATAAGCCATCGCTATCAGTTATCGTCTGGGGCGTCTATCCCGATCATTTCTACCACGTTGCGGACGTCTTTCTTTAGGTGGACGTGCTGTATGAGGTACAACAGGTTCACCATCAACAATCAATTCGAGATTGATACGGCCGCGGTCGTCGATTTCAGCGACACGAACAGTAACACTATCGCCAGTGTTCATCACGTCGGTTACGCTTTGGATACGTTCCGTTGACATATTCGAGATATGAATCAAACCTTCTTTACCGGGCAACACTTCAACAAACGCTCCGAAATCGAGAACATTTTTCACGGTACCAGGATATATTTTACCGAGTTCAACTTCAGCGGTTATCATTTCGATTTCATGAATTGCCTGATCGGTAGCAATTTTATCTGTTGAAGATATATGAACTAATCCGTCGTCGTCAATATCAATGGCAACGCCGGTATCTTCAATAATTTTTTTGATAACTTTACCGCCGGGCCCAATCACCGCGCCTATTTTATCAGGATCAATCTGCAAGGTAACAATACGCGGAGCATACTGTGAGAGTTCAGCCCGTGGTTCAGAGAGAGTAGAAAGCATGACATCAAGGATATGCAATCTGCCTTCACGAGCCTGATAGAGTGCCTGCTGCATAATTTCACGGGAAATACCTTCGATTTTAAGATCCATCTGCAGAGCGGTAATACCTTCACGAGTACCGGTTACTTTAAAATCCATGTCACCGCATGCATCTTCGGAACCAAGGATATCCGATATAGTCACGACTTTATCGCCTTCAGAAACCAATCCCATAGCAATACCCGCAACAGGCGCTTTAATCGGTACACCGGCATCCATCAGCGACAGCGTTCCACCGCAGACTGATGCCATGGATGATGAACCGTTCGATTCAAGAATATCCGATACAACACGGATGGTATACGGAAAATCCGCTTCGTCAGGAAGAACATAGCTCAAGGCACGTTCCGCTAACATCCCATGTCCGATTTCGCGTCGTCCCGGGCCTCTGACAAACCCACATTCGCCAACACTGAACGGCGGAAAATTATAGTGCAACATAAACTTTTTCTTTTCTTCACCGGCAAGGCCTTCAAGACGCTGTTCGTCGCTAGGACTACCAAGCGTTGTCATTACCAATGCCTGCGTTTCACCACGAGTAAACAATGCTGAACCATGTGTACGAGGCAACAATCCGACGTCACAAGTAATAGGACGGATATCAGTTACCGTACGTCCATCGCTACGCACATTTTCCTCAAGGATCAACTTGCGGATCATTTTCTTTTCAATTTTTCTGAATGCCTGCTTAATTTCTTTTTCAGTGTAAGGGGCATCTTCATCCTGATCTTCATATTTGCTCATCAAGGACTCAACAGCATCTTTACACAATGCTTTGATTGCATCCTGACGTTTCAGTTTATCAGCGCCACAAACCGTTTCACGAAGACGATCTTTAACGACATCGTTAACCAGGTCAACCAAATCTTCGTCAATAGTTATCAGTTCGATTTCGCGCTTTACTTTACCGCACTCACCGCGAAGTTCAGTTTGCAGTTCGACAATCCGTTTAATTTCCTTATGAGCGATATCGATTGCATCAATAAAACGTTCTTCAGAAAGTTCACCAGCTTCACCTTCAACCATCATGACACCGTCATGCGAACCAGCGACAACAACATTCATGGTTGAATTTTCCAATTCCGTCAAAGTTGGATTGATAACAAACTGATCATCAACCAATCCCACACGTACAGCGCCAATAGGTTTAATAAACGGAATATCCGATACAGTCAAAGCAGCTGAAGCACCGACCATCGCCAGTATATCAGGGTCATTTTCCGCATCAGCCGACAATACAGAAATCATTATCTGTACTTCGTTAAACATACCATCCGGAAACAACGGACGAATAGGACGGTCGGTCAGACGGGCAGTCAAAATTTCCTTTTCAGTAGGACGTCCTTCGCGTTTGATGTACCCACCGGGTATTCTACCTGCCGCAGATACTTTTTCACGATAATCAACCATCAACGGAAAGAAATCAATCCCCTCACGAACATCATCAGCCATGACAGCTGTAGCCAGTATCATGGTTTCGCCGTACTGAACGACAACCGAACCATTGGCTTGTTTCGCCATTTTGCCGGTTTCTATAATTAGTTTTTTTCCAGAAATTTCTATTTCTTTGGAATACACTTTAGTTCTCCTCACTTTCAATTCTTCTTCTCTTCTTCTTTCAGTAACAACTCTTGATGTCATGCCGGAATCAATCTAACGGGATGAGCCGCAACAAAACACAAAAACCCCCTTAACCTAATTTATAAGGAGGTCTTCGTTATAAGATACGTTACAGTTTTTGCAGGTATGCACTATTATCTTCTAATATTTAATCGTTTGATCAAATCAGTGTAACGACCGAAATCTTTTTTCTTCAAGTAGTCAAGCAATGAACGACGATGACCGACCATCATCAACAGGCTTCTACGTGAATGGTGATCTTTTTTGAACTGCTGCAGATGAGCAGTAAGATCATTGATCCGTCGGGTCAACAACGCAACCTGTACCTCAACCGACCCGGAATCCGATTCGTGCACCTGAAATTCTTTTTTGATTTGTTCTTTAATGTCTTTAGTTAATGCCATCTTTATCCTTCTCCTTCTACACAATTGTCCGACTACTATAGCACAGCGTTCGGGCAATAGCAATATATTTTTTAAGAGTACATATTTTTAATATATTCACGCGTAACAAACTCATCGTGCTGTATTTGCTGAATGAGCGCGTCACTATTCAGGAATCTTCGTTCATCGCGCAATTTTCGTAATATCACCACTTCCATATCCTGTTTATAGATATCGCGGGCAAAATCGAGAATGTGCACTTCAACTGATTCCTGCATATCATCCATTGCGTCAAATGTAGGACGAAACCCGATATTGAGCATTCCAAAATGAGTTTCACCAGCAATCCGTACCTGCACAATATACACACCACTGGGCGGTATCGCTTCATGATGAGGATCCAGGTTCGCCGTAGGATATCCTATCTGGCGTCCTATAGTCATCCCGGTAACAACAGTGCCCATAATTGAGTACGGCCTGCCAAGCATTTCCTTGATCAGATCGAACTCACCAGCCACAACAAGTTTGCGGATACAGGTACTACTTACTATCAGATCATCTATCGTCACGGGCTCAACCTGTTTTACGGTAAACCCGCGTTGCTCACCCATATCGCAGAGAAACTCAAGAGTCCCTGCTTTATTTCGCCCAAACGAGGCGTCATACCCTACACATATCTCTCTTACACAAAAATTGGGCAGGACGTATTCACTAAAAAATTGCTCGTGAGTGAGCAGGGCAAAGTTAGCATCAAAAGGAACGACATAGCAGTTTTCGACACCAACCTCTTCAAGCAGCCTCATTTTATGGCCTGTGCAGGTAATTTGGGGCGGTGCATATTCTGGATTCAATACACGCATAGGATGCGGATGAAACGTAATGACTACTGTTGTACCGCCGGCGGCTTTGGCGTCTTCAATGAGTGTATTGAGTACTTTTTGATGGCCAACATGCACCCCGTCAAACACACCAATAGTTATAAACGCGTTTTCTAGAGGAGCTGTGTTGACAATCCCCTGAACGATGTTCATGGGACAGCCCGTTGTTTCAGGATATTTGCGGCCGCAGACAACGGAATAAGGTAATTTTTAAAATCTTTCCGGTCTGTCTCCCGAAGTTGATCTATGGTCACTGCATCACGCAGATTGAAAGATCCTGAACGAGTTCTTATCAGTGATGACATATACGCCCCACAACCCAATTTCGCTCCGATATCGGCACATAGTTTGCGCACATACGTACCTTTGGAACACGCCATCCTGAAAATGATATACGGAAAACTATAATGTAATATTTGCAATTCATGAATAGTGCGCAACCTAGGTTCCGGTTCGACTGACTGCCCCTGCCGTGCCATTTTGTATAATCGTTGTCCATCGACTTTAACGGCAGATACCTGCGGCGGAGCCTGCATGATATCGCCAATGAACCCGTTGAAGGTTTCCTGTAAAGTCTTCAACGATATATAGTCTAGGGGATACCGTTTCAGAACCTCGCCTGTTCCATCGTTACTGAAAGTATCACATCCAAAGGCCATAGTTGCGATATACTCTTTATCATCGTGCTCAAAATTTTTCACCTGCTTGGTAGCTTGACCGATAAACAAAACTAACAGGCCTGTAGCAATAGGATCAAGCGTACCGCCATGTCCTACTTTTTTAACTCTAAACCTGCGGCGCACAAAATTAACCACATCATGAGATGTCCACTCAAGCGGTTTATCTACAAGCAAAAGGCCCTGCACTTCAGGTTGAAAACGGTGTGTACGGTTGTGCATAACTCGTGTAGTTACTCCATGTCTGCGCGGCGTTGGTCGTCTTCTTTCAACTGTTTAAGAACCTTCTGAATATGAATGCTGTGTTCGATTACATCATCAAAAATGAACTTAAGTTTTGGCATATACCGCAATCGCACCCGACTGCCCAACATTTTTTGTATATATCCTGCGGAATGATTGAGGATATCAATGGTTTCCTGTTTCTGTTCAGGATGTTCTGGATTATCAAGGATACTGACAAAAATGCGCCCGTTCCTCAAGTCCTTGCTGATATCCGCCCGCAAAACGGTAACGAACCCCAGCCTTGCGTCTTTCATATCGTGCTGCAGAATATACCCTACTTCCTGTTGTACCAGCGAATTTATTCTTTCTATTCGTTCACTCATAATTCCATCCTCCCCGCCATATTCGCGTGATAAGCGTTACAACATTTCAACGCAATAATCTACAAGCTGAGTTTGCGGAAATGATTGTATAAATTGTATAACATTTTCCAACACCTGGCTGGCATATTTCTGATCGGTAGCGACACAAGCGATACCGAATATTGCTTCATTCCAGATATTCTGTTGATCTATTTCAGCTATGGACACATTGAATTTGTTGTGTGTGCGGTCTTTGATACTTCGGATAGCCATACGCTTTGATTTGAGTGACCTGCTTTCGGGAATACGCAGTTGAACCTGCATAAATGCAATAACCATGGTTTCACCAATGGATTAAAGAGTCTGTTCAACTTTCTCGAACACGAAGAATTCGATATTATCGCCTACCTGTATATCGTCAAAAGACTGGACTTTAATACCGCATTCCATACCGGCTTTAACTTCTTTCACTTCGTCTTTAAATCTTTTCAAGGAAGACAACTCACCCGTAAACAATACCTCATCATCACGCATCACACGTACTTTCGCGTTTTTAAGCGCTTTACCATCTCTGACATAGCAACCGGCAATAACCCCCAGACGCGATATTTTAAACGTCTCACGCACCTCAACCATACCGACAACGCTTTCCACCAGTTTAGCTTCAAGCAACCCGCTCATAGCTTTGTAGACATCGTCAATCGCTTCGTAGATGATAGAGTATGTACGGATTTGCACACCTTCTTTTCGAGAAAGTTCACGCGCCCGTTTATCTACTTTGATACAAAAACCGATAATAATCGCATCCGATGCGGCAGCAAGCATAACGTCCGACTCACTGATATCCCCGACCGCGTTATGCACCACATGTACAGCGACTTTTTCGGTAGTGAGTTCTTCAAGTGATTTAGACAACGCTTCTATTGAACCGTGGACGTCGCCTTTAATAATCAACTTTAATTCTTTTTTCTCATCCGCTTCTATCTGCTCATACAATTCTTCCAGAGTAGTCGGTTTGGTAACACTCTCAAGTTCTGTTTTTCTAATTTGAGCAGCACGGTCTTGAGCGACATTTTTTGCTTCTTTGTCGGTACCAAAAGATTCAAAAATCATTCCTGCGTCAGGTACACCGTCGAGTCCGAGAATTTCAACTGGTGTAGCAGGACCTGCGCTATCAAGAATCTTTCCACGGTCGTTAATAATCGATTTAACTTTGCCGGAATATGGCCCGCATGCAATCGGATCGCCCCTCCTTAGGGTTCCCTTTTGAATTAAAACAGTAACGGTAGGGCCACGTCCCCGGGTCATTTTCGATTCGATAACAACACCTTTTGCAAGTCCCTGTGGATTGGCCTTCAACTCCATCATTTCAGCCTGCAGCAAAATCATTTCAAGCAGATGGTCTATTCCATCGCCAGTAATCGCTGAAACACGGGCACAAATTGTCTGTCCACCCCAATCTTCAGGCATGAGTTCAATCTCAGTCAACTGGCGCAGTACCCTGTCAACATTGGCGTTGTTTTTATCCACTTTATTGACCGCGACAATGATAGGCACTTCAGCGGCCTGTGCGTGACTAATTGCCTCGCGTGTTTGTTCCATAATACCGTCATCAGCTGCTACAACCAGCACAACAATATCTGTTGCACTCGCCCCTCTGGCACGCATTTCGGTAAAGGCGCTGTGGCCCGGAGTATCAAGAAATACGATCCGTTTATCATTAAACCTGGCTTCATAAGCGCCTATATGCTGAGTAATCTTACCCGCTTCATTTTCAGCCACCTGAGCGTTACGTATATAATCCAACAAAGATGTTTTACCATGATCAACATGCCCCATAAAAGTCACAACCGGAGCTTTTTCGACCAAATGCCTAACATCTACATCAACATCCTTCTCGAGTTCCTTTTTAGATTCTTCTTCTTTATGCTTGGCCGCTTCAGATTCTGCAAACACTTCATATTCGAACTCATGGGCAATAATCACAGCCGTCTCATGATCAATCTTCTGATTCTGAGTAACCATCACACCCAGCTCTATCAAGCTACCTATCACCTTGCCCACAGGTACATCCATCATATCAGCTAGTTCTTTGACAACAACTTCATCGCCCAGATAAAGATTTGTAGATTTTACTTCAGGTACAGCTTGCTGGGGCTGATCTTCAGGAAAATCCTGAGATTTTTTCTTCTTTTCACCAAATTTTTTCTTCCGTTTTTTGCCAGCAATAAGACGAACATTGGGAACGTCGACTTCTTCTTCCTCCACATCCTCATCAATATCGCCATATACTTTAAGGGGTTTGCGTGTAACTTTTTCTTCAGCCTCTTCATCACGACGAGACTTTTTGGGCTTTTCCTTTTTCTTTTCACGCGGTCCAGAATCTTCACCCACTTCATCATGTTCTATTCCAACAACTTCATCCGCTGGTTCCTGTTCAACGGGAGCAGCCTTACCCGCAGCACCACTTTTACCCTGCTGCAAATAGCGAGCGACGACGTCGGCTTCAATACCACTCATGTGGCTTTTTACATCAACGCCTTCAGCCTTAAGCTGTTCCACCAGATCCTTTGCTGGTATATTGATTTGTTTTGCTAATTCATGAACGCGCATAAAACCCCTTCCGACTACTACTTAGTATTCTGAAGTTCCTTACTTTTTTCTGCCAGTATAGAATCAAGTTTAGTTTTTGATTGCTCTTTTGTGACAAATTGCGTAATCGCCTCAAGTACTTTAGGAGCGCTTTTTTCACCCACTCCCTTGACTTCTTTAATAGAATCCTCAGTCAAAGTTTTGAGCGATTCCACCGTATTATACCCTGCTTCGATCAAGGCATCACATATTTTCTGAGCAACACCATCAATCGAGGAGAACGATACAGTTTCCTCAACTTCATCTTCAAGCAATTCGCCTTTTTTCTTGATATCTATTTTCCATCCAAGCAGTTTTGAAGTTAACCGTGCATTCTGGCCTTTTTTACCGATTGCCAGAGAAAACTGGTCTTCAGGAACAATAATCTGCATAGATTTTTTCTTTTCGTTAAGCCGTATCGAATCAATTTTCGCAGGACTCAACGCATTTTCAACATACATTGATATATTACTATTATAACGAACAATATCGATTTTCTCGCCGTTCAGTTCGCGAACAATATTTTTCACACGTTCGCCGCGTAAACCGACACAAGCTCCCACAGAATCAACCTTTTCCATCTGGGATTCTACCGATATTTTAGAACGGTATCCCGGTTCACGAGCGACACCTTTGATCGATACTGAACCTTCGTTAATTTCCGGAACTTCCAGTTCAAACAAACGACGCACCAGCCCCGGATGAGTTCGTGACAGAACCACCTCAGGTCCTCGGGCGGATACCCTCACATCAAGAATATAAAACCGCATCCTGAACCCGTTACGATATTCTTCATGGGCAGACTGTTCTTTATACGGCAACACCGCTTCAGTTCGCCCAAGATCAATAACTACAGTCCCGCGTTCATTACGACGGATGATACCATTGACAATATCGCCTACCCTATCTTTAAATTCACCATACACGATTTCGCGTTCGGCTTCACGGATTTTCTGAATAATCACCTGCTTTGCAGTTTGAGCAGCAATACGCCCAAAGTCCTCAGGAGTGATTTCAGTGGTAACTTCAGCATCAAGTTTAGCCTTGGCATCTATTTTTTTCGCATCGTCAAGAGTAATCTCTTCACTGGGATCAGTAACTTTATCCACAACCTTCATTGTGGCGTACACATGAACCTCTGCTGTACGCGGATCGATATGTACAGAAACATTTTCTGCTTTACCCAACCGTTTTTTAGATGCGGTCAACAATGATGACTCTATCGCTTCAATCAAGACCTGACGATCAATTCCCTTTTCCCGTTCAAGATGTTCGAGCACAATCAGCAGTTCGCCATTCATACGTTACCTCCTCCATTAAAACAAAAGAGTGGGATGTTTGCCCACTCTGAAACAACAATATTCCAAGCACAATGTACCGTTATTTTCATCATAGGAAAATAGCCGTTCCATTGTCAATAAAAAATTTCATTTCATCAAAACCATTTCTACTCTTGTGTTATATCAGTGTCAAAGTGCTTGTGCTGTACATCAAAAAACGCCATTTTTGCCATAGAGTTTAAAGTTTTTCATTTTTTTCTTTTGATTTGCAAACCAAGCGTTATAATATGTAACCTCATATAACTATATGAAAGGATTTGGTTATGAAAGAGATTATCGACGCACTGCTCAAAGCCGAACAACAGGCCAAACAACTTGTAGATAATGCAAATAAAGAAGCTAACGAAATCGCCTCACGTACAGATCAGATTGTTAACGACCGACGTACTGAAATTATCGAGAAAGCCCAGAACGATGCCAGATCACTTATAGAACAGTCCCGTAACGAAGCCTCTGACCACAAAAACGCCCGGTTGACGGATCTTGAAAAAGAAACCGATCAATTGTTTGAAACAAAAAAACAGGCGATTCCTGATATCATCAAAAAAACGATCACTAAAATTGTAACTGTAGAACTATGAGAAACCTTGGATTATACGCAAATATAAATTCGCGAGTGAGAACAAAACTTTCGCGACTGCTTAGTGACGATCAATGGCGGACACTGTATAAAAGCAGTGATGTGGCATCGTTGATGACACGCCTTGACGCCACACGATACGCGTCCTGGACAAAAGACGCTTCTCCAGAAACCTTTGTCGATACACTCGATGACAAAATTGCCCGTTCCTCACTTGAGGAAACGAAGAAGATCGCAAAACAACTGCACGGCAAACCCGCGGCATTCATAGAATGCTGGACTGAAGAATCAGACATTGAATATATAAAGCAAGCGCTCCGGGCATGGCAGGCAAAACAACCGTTCGACCCGCCCGCACCGGAACTGACATCAGGCAGGTACGATATCCCATGGGATGTTTTTCAACAAAAAAATTCTATCGAAGAGATTATGCTCTCACTGGTGCATACACCATACGGGCAGGCGTTATCGTCGGCGCGGGAATTGTATCGAAAAACCAGAGTTGTTTTTTATCTGGAAACCGCCATGGAAAAAGATTTTTTCAAACGACTGACCGAACTGGCGGATTCCCTATCAAATACAGACAAAGGGGCAGTGCGAAAACTCCTCGGCCTGCAAATTGATATGTACAACATCAGCAACTTGATTAGATGCAAACTGTATTTCAAATTACCACCTGAACAGATGGAGTATCTTGTTTATCCGAATGGGCGGTTTTTCACATCAGACAAATTTTTCGAAGCATATGTCACTCGTGACAATAATGAATTTTTACATAAATTGTCTGTCGGTCCGCTCAAAACAGAGATTCCGGCAAACCAGAACGTGCCATTGCAGGATATGGCGTTACTTTTGAACGATATACTTAAGCAAGCGCTTTTCAATGAATTTAAAAAAATGTTGCGGGGCTATCCGTTTACAATAGGTGTCCCGTTAAGTTATATTGTGTTGAACCGATGGGAAATGCTCCAGCTGCGATCACTGGCGTGGGCGCTCCATCTGGGTAGAACCGAAGAAATCGAACAAGTAAAACAGGCTAACCCCCTGCTGAGCGTACAGGAATAACATCATGACCAAACCAAGCGACATGAAACAGGTATCACTGGTTGTCCTTAGCGAAGACCTGATGAAAGTCAACGAGGCAATCATCCGTCACGGGTGCCTGCATCCGTTCCATGCTGACGTCATGGGCGACTGGGCAAACAGGCTGTCACGCTTTTACGATACAGGACAGCTACAGGACATGAAAGATCTGCGCATGCGCATAGCCGCTATCGCTCGTAAAGTCCATCTTGATTTAAGCTTTGACAGCGTGACTTTTGACAAATTAAAACCTCAACTTGAGCAACTTAAAGCCGAACGAGTCCGCGAAGAAATCATCCAGTTCGATTCACAGCTTAAAGCAATGACCGATTCACTGCGCGGCATTGACAGCAAACTCGCGTCGCAGGAAGGAGTCAAACAACAATTCGGCGTTTTTCGTGATGTACTTGATATCACCAAAATATCCAATTATTCGTTGTTGGACCAGTTTGTCGGAAAAGTTCCTGCGGTACGCCGTGACGAATTATCAGAAAAGCTCAAAAAAATGCCGCATCTTGTTGTACCGGTAAAAGAATTACCGCCATGGTCGGTTATAATAATATATGTACTCAAAAAAGACCGTATCACCGTGCAAA
This sequence comes from Candidatus Auribacterota bacterium, assembly GCA_963675685.2. GTDB lineage: Bacteria > Auribacterota > Auribacteria > Auribacterales > Auribacteraceae > R3-B46. The sequence continues at coordinate 939,962 of CAXXKF010000011.1, read as the reverse complement.
AAATCCTGAACGACGTATCGTTTCAAGCCGAAACTCTTTCTTCAGAGCTTAAAGGAACGCCGCACGAAGTAATCGAAAACATGCAAAAATCGTTTGAGCGTTTACATGAAGATAAAAAAGCGATTGAACATAAAAAATCGGTACTCGAAGATCAAATACGCGAGAAATTGCCGCTCTACGCATATTATGTTCATTTCCATGCATTACTGCTCGAATCACAAAACTACTTCAAAAAAACAGCACGCACCTGCCTTATTACCGGATGGGTACCACATGAAGAAGTAGATAAAGTTACAGCCGAAATCAAAACGGTTACCAACGGACGATGCTGCTTCAAATCGCTCGACCCGGATATAACTCCAGAAACCACGACACAAATTCCGTTTCGGTTTAAAAACTTGTCTCCAATCAAACCGTTTGAGTTACTCGTCAAACTATATGGCGTACCAGAATACAACACTATCGACCCGACACCGTTTTTCGCATTATCCATGGTCTTTATGTTCGGATACATGTTCGGCGATGTAGGTCACGGGCTGGTACTGGCGTTGACAGGATTATGGCTTTTACTTCGCAAAAAATCAAAAACCGGTGTCAGACAAGCCGGATTGCTTCTTACGTGGTGCGGGTGTTCGTCTATGCTTTTCGGGTTTTTGTTCGGCAGTATTTTCGGATTCGAAACCATCATTCCCGCACTCTGGATACACCCTATGCACAACATAAATACCCTGTTGAAGATCGCGCTATTTCTCGGAATCGGGATGATAACGTTCGGAATAGCAATCAACATAATAAACGCCATCCGAACCCGCAACTGGGTTACCGCTCTATTCGACAAAGCGGGATTGATTGGCGGGCTGCTCTACTGGGGTATGATCGGTCTTGTGATTCATTCATATGTACTCAAACATACCATACCCGGATGGATGCTGTTTGTCTGTCTCGGGTTACCGATAATCGCCCTGTTTTTGAAAGCACCATTTGAGCGTCTGATTGGTGTTCATTCACACCATGAAGGCGGTTTCTTTTCGTACCTGATGGATATCGGTTTCGAGCTGGTAGAAACAATTATGGGATACGTGGCTAACACATTTTCGTTCATCAGGGTCGGAGCATTCGCATTGAGTCATGTGGGGCTGTTTATGGCAATATTCACCCTTGCGAACATGGTACAAACCGGATCGCTTGGAACTTTTAAGTCGACAATTGTCATCATTCTGGGTAATATACTTATCCTCGTACTTGAAGGGATGATTGTGTCTATTCAGACAATCCGTCTGGAATACTATGAATTTTTCAGCAAATTTTTTGCGGGTGATGGACTGCTGTACCATCCCATTTCTATTCAGGATGAAACGAACTAAAATATATCATACAGGAGGAACCGCGCAAATGAGATTCAAAATGACAAAGCTAAAAAAATGGTTGATGTTAGGTACTCTTTTCGGCATTATACTTTTTTCTGCCGCCGTGCTGGTAGAAACAGTAGTGGCTGCCGAGCATGCAACAGCTATTACCGAACAGCAGGCAATGCTTATGAAATGGGCATTTTTGTCGGCCGCTATTTCGGTTGGATTAGGTTCGCTTGCGGCAGGTATCGCCGTAGGATACGTCGGCGCTGCAGCGCTTGGCGTTGTGGGTGAACGTCCTGAGATGGCACCGCGCGCATTGATTTTTGTAGGTTTGGCAGAAGGTATTGCAATTTACGGTCTTATTTTGGCTCTTATGATTCTTGGTAAGGTATGACGGATTTTTTTGTTATCGGTGACGAATATATGGTGTTGGGATTCGGATTAGTCGGAATACCCGGCATTACGGTAGACTCAAGCGAACGGTTGCTTGATGAGCTTAAAAAGGCAGTCAAAGAATCGTATCAGATCATTATGGTCAGCGACAGGTTTACCGAACCTATTCAGGAAGAACTGGAAGAAATTATCCTTAAGATGGATTTTCCGCTCGTCATCGAAATCCCCGACCGTTTCGGTCCTCGGGAAGGCAAAAAATCGATGAAAGAAATATTAAAATCATCGCTGGGTTTTTCAGTCTGATATTACAGCATATAACAGGATTACGCTATGGAAGAACAATCTGTTGACATCTTATGTAACCAGATACTCGATGAAGCGAAAAAAGAAGCCGAGTCGACTCTAAAAAAAGCCAATATGATGGCGTCGCAACGCGTCCAGCTTGCGGAACAGCAGGCAAACGCCGAAGCTAAAAAGATACTCGACAAGGCAAAAGAAGAAAGCGAACAGGCACGTAAAAAAATCCTGTCTTCGCTGAATCTGGAAGAACACAAACGAAAGCTCCAAAAACGTGAGTTGTTCATCCAGAAGATCATTTCGCAAATTGAAAGCGCGCTGGTCGACTTTTCAAAATCAAAAGATTACGAATCGTTTTTAAAACAGTCGACTATTGAGGCACTGTCACAACTCAATGTTGAGAAACCGGTTACCCTCACATATGGCAAAGACGATCTCAAACAGCATCTTACCGGTATTGTAAAAGATGTTGAAAAAGCTCTGCCGTCGGGCATGAAAGTATCTCTGCAACTCGATTCCGCAACACACGATCAACATGGTGTAGTTGTCAGTGTCGACAACGGATTGATACGCATCAACAATACCCTTGAGGAACGGTTACGCTCGCAGACAGAACAAATCCGCGCGTATATCCACGAAACATTATTTGAGGAAGGAGCAGCTCAACATGGCTAAAGCTATAGGAAAAGTCAGCCGTGTCGTAGGACCGCTTGTAGAAGCACAGATCGTTTCTACGGCTCAGATGCTTGAGCTGGTCTACGTTGGTGAAGAACGGCTGGTCGGAGAAATCGTCAAAATCGATAAATCTTCGGCAAACATACAGGTCTACGAAGATACAACCGGCATCAAGCCCGATGATCCTGTATACGGATCGGGCATGCCGTTATCCATCGAACTCGGTCCAGGCTTGATTGGTACAATTTACGACGGTATACAACGGCCGCTCGAATATATAAAAAATAAATCGGGCGCGTTTATTGCCCGTGGTATTGATGTAAAATCACTTGACCGCTCAAAAAAGTGGCACTTTAAACCGCTGGTATCCCAGGGCGATACAGTCGAAGCAGGAATGATTATTGGTGAAGTGCAGGAAACGAGCCTTGTTTTGCATAAAGTACTTGTTCCGCCAAACATATCAGGTACAATAACAAAACTTTCCGCAGCTGGCGACTATAACGTCGACGATGTAATTGCGACAGTCAAAACGTCATCTGGTACGACGGAAGATTTACAGATGCACCACCGCTGGCCTGTGCGTATCAATCGTCCCCACAAAGGGAAAAAAGAATTGACCATACCACTGGTTACCGGACAGCGTGTCATTGACACTCTGTTCCCAATCCCCAAAGGAGGCACAGTTGCTGTGCCCGGCGGGTTTGGAACCGGAAAAACAATGGTACAGCAGGCGCTGGCTAAATGGTGCGATGCTGACATCATTATATTTATAGGATGTGGAGAACGCGGAAACGAGATCACCGACGTGCTCGACGAATTTCCAAAACTGATCGATCCTCGTACCGACAAACCGCTTATGGAACGAACCATAATTATTGCAAATACGTCAAACATGCCTGTTGCGGCACGTGAGGCATCAATTTATACAGGAATTACCATGGCGGAATATTACCGCGACATGGGTTACAATGTTGCCATCATGGCAGACTCCACATCACGATGGGCTGAGGCTCTGCGTGAACTTAGCGGACGCCTTGAGGAAATGCCAGCTGACGAAGGGTTTCCTGCCTACCTGCCGACACGGCTTGCAGGTTTTTACGAACGAGCGGGGTACGTTTCTAATCTGGCAGGATTGGAAGGATCAGTAACTGTGATCGGATCGGTATCTCCTCCGGGCGGTGACTTTTCCGAACCGGTAACCCAGCATACAAAACGATTTGTGCGTGCGTTCTGGGCATTGGATAGACAACTCGCTAACGCAAGGCATTATCCGAGTATCTCATGGATAAATTCGTATAGTGAGTATGTGGAAGAAATAGCTAGTTGGTGGACGGAAAACGTAGATCAAGATTGGTACTCGTTGAGAAATCAGATCATGGATCTGCTCCAGCAGGAAAACAAACTCCAGCAGGTGGTCAAACTTGTAGGACCGGATGTACTGCCCGATTCGCAACGGCTCGTACTCGAAACCTGTACCATATTTAAAAACGTATTTTTACAGCAAAATGCTTTTGATAAGATCGATATGTATTCCGTAGCCGACAAACAGGTCAAAATGCTGCGTATCATACTGGCGTTTCATAGCGGTGCATCGGCTGCGATCAAAAAAGGCGCAACGCTGGTAAAAATCAAAAAACTTCCTGTAATCCATGATATTGCAAAAATGAAATTTACTATATCAAACGACGAGCTGGATAAGCTCGACGGTTTATTAAAACAGGTGCAATTGTCATTCTCAGAATTGGATAAACGTTATGTCTAACGAATCGTTTGCAAAACGCGAATACAGTACTACAACACGTGTGGAAGGCCCGATCATCGCCGTATCAGGTATTCACAACGTGGGGTACAATGAACTGGTTGAAGTTACCGACCCAAGCGGCAACAAACGTCTTGGACAGGTACTCGAAACCGCTCACAATCTGGCAGTCGTTCAGATATTTGAAGGTACAATGGGGTTGTCTTTGCAAAATACCCGTGTACGTTTCAAAGGAGAACCGTTCGAACTGCCGGTAACTAAACAAATGCTCGGCAGGGTTTTTGACGGATTGGGACGTCCGATTGACGGACTACCTGCGCCGATCGGTGAACACAAGATGAACATCTATGGCGAACCGATAAATCCGACCGCGCGTAGTTACCCGAAAAAATTTATTCAGACAGGTATATCCGCCATCGACGGTATGAATACATTGATCCGCGGTCAGAAATTGCCTATTTTTTCAGGCAGTGGGTTAGCTCATAACAAACTTGCCGCACAGATTGCCCGTCAGGCAACAATACGAGGTGAAGATTCAGGATTCGCCGTGGTGTTTGCCGCTATGGGTATAAAATACGACGTAGCACAATATTTTATACGCAACTTCGAAGAATCCGGCGCGCTTGAAAATACAGTACTCTTTTTAAATCTGGCAGACAACCCGCCTGTGGAACGTCTTGTCACGCCACGTACTGCGTTGACCATAGCCGAACATCTGGCATTTAACGAAGGCATGCACGTGCTGGTAATTATGACAGATATGTCAAACTACTGCGAAAGTTTGCGTGAGATATCGACACTGCGCGGTGATATCCCAAGCCGAAAAGGGTATCCGGGTTACCTGTACAGCGACCTCGCGTCAATCTTTGAACGAGCCGGTATCATACGTGGCGGTAAAGGATCAATCACCCAGATGCCGATTCTGACCATGCCGAACGATGACATAACTCATCCTATCCCCGACTTAACCGGTTACATTACAGAAGGACAGATCGTGCTCGACCGCGAACTTGCCCAGCGTGGTATTTATCCACCGATAGCAGGGTTACCGTCATTGTCACGACTTATGAAAGACGGTATCGGCGAAGGGATGACTCGTGAAGACCACGCACATGTCGCCAGCCAGTTGTTTGCAGCATACTCGCGTGTAAAAGATGTACGCGCGCTGGCATCGGTTATCGGTGAGGAAGAGTTGACACCTATAGATCATGTATACTTAAAATTCGGCGAAACGTTTGAGAAAAAGTTCCTGACTCAGCGTGACGATGAAAATCGCGACATAGAAACCACACTGGATATCGGCTGGCAGGTTCTGTCTCAACTTCCGAAAGAAGAACTTTATCGAATGTCAGAAGAAGAAATCAACAAATACTACGGGAAATAACCGATGGCACGATATCAGATAGCGCCCACAAAAACAAATCTGCTCAGCCTCAAACAACAGCGGGGGTTTGCGCTCGAAGGACACGAACTGCTCGAGCAGAAACGAGATATTCTTATTGCTGAACTTATGGGTATGATTAACACCGCCCACGACATTCAGGAAAAGGTGGATGAGTATCTGGCTGAAGCGTATCGGTTGCTGGAAAAAGCGTTGATTTCTACCGGTAAAGATAGTTTGAAAAAATTGTCTAAAACCATGCCCATCACTACCCGGGTCGACACAAGCACCCGTAAGGTTATGGGGCTTACGTTACCGTCAGTGGATGTGACCATCACCGAAAAAAAACCGTATTACAGTATGCTTCATACTACCAGTGAAACCGATGCGACGGTCACAAAGTTCAGGGAAATCCTCGATTTGCTGGGCAAATTGGCACAAAGCAGGATATCCGTTTTACGGCTTGCAAAAGAAGCGCAAAAGACCATTCGAAGGGTCAACGCGCTTGAAAAAATATATTTACCTGATTACGAAGAATCGATAGAGTATATACAAAATATGCTTGAGGAATCGGAACGGGAATCGTTTTTCGTGCTCAAACTTATAAAAAACAGAATGAAAACACGAACCTGAGAGTTTCTGATTATGTCATTCAAATTGCGCCCCGAAAAAATCATGGTTTTTGTTGAAGCGAACGAAGAATCCATAACCGCCGCCCAGTATGCCGTTTGCCTTGCCCGGTGGCTTGAATGCGAACTGTACGCGGTATACGTTGTCGACATAAAAACCCTGCAGGATTTGCTTAAAGCAAAGATTTTTGTCGAAATGGAAGAAATGGATTACGAACGCGATCTCGAAGAAGATGGCGAACGGTACCTCAACCACGTACGCGATCTGGCTGAAGCGAAAGGCGTCACGATTCATACTGAACTGTGCAAAGGAGACGTCGTAGCGGAAATGTTGCGTAATGTAGAACAAACCGACGCGGATTTGCTGGTTATGGGCAAACTTGAAGAACCGGAATCCCGACGGGATTTTTATTATAATGACGGAGAACGCATTTTCAGGCGTACTCCATGCCCCGCGATCATCGTCAAAGAAGATGAACCGGTGCGAATGATGTACGAACAATTATAGAATTTTTCTAACAAAAGGATAGCGATATGAAACTTAGCCATTTATTAACCCCTTCATTGATAAAAGTCGGGATCGAAAACAATTCAAAAGAACAGATCATTCAGGAACTCATCAATATTGTCGCAGAAGAAGGCCTGGTTACCGATGCGGATCAGGCATTTATGGATGTCATGGCACGTGAACTGCAACAAAGTACAGGTCTTGAAGCAGGTATAGCAGTACCCCACGGAAAAAGTATATCAGTGAGCGACCTCGTAGGCGCGCTCGCCATATCAAAAGAAGGTATAGATTTCGCATCACTCGACGGACAACCGTCACACTTATTCTTTCTGTTAATCGCTCCACCAACAATGTCAGGACCTCATGTACGCGCGCTGGCAAATATAGCTAAATTCAGCCAGAATTCACGGTACCGTAATATGTTGACTGAAGCAGCCACACCGGAAGAAGCGTTCCAGATTATTAAACAGGCTGAAACGGAAGACGTGTAATTTTTCGTGATTTATTTACGACGTATAAAGCGTATACCCATACCTGCAAGCGATAGCAAAACGATCGAAGCAGGTTCGGGAACAGGTGTCTCGCGTCCGGTATCGTTGTTGTAAAGAAGAAATCCATGGGTGTAACCGTCGGCATTAGTCCCAAATCCGACAATATCACCATATTCGTTAATACCGTATGCCTCTTTCATTGTGAAATTAATCGCTGCGTCGATAAAATCATTCAAATCAACAATAGAGTCGTTTTCATATAAGAATGCATGATAATCACCAGATTCGGTATATGAGCCTCCTACAACTTGTCCGGCATCGTTTATTGCATAGGCAATACCGCTTGATCCTCCAAGAGTCCCCAGATCAATCATGGAACCATTTTCATACAAAAACGCATGAGTTTGATTTAGTTCATCATTTGCGAAACCGACAATTTGTCCGGCATCGTTCATTGCATGAGCAGAGCTTATTGTTCCGCCAAGAGTTCCCAGATCGATCACTGAACCATTTTCATACAAAACCGCACGATCCTGATTTAGTGCATTATTTCCAAAACCGACAATTTGTCCGGCATCGTTTATGGCAGAAGCAACACTGTAGGTGCCGCCAAGAGTTCCCAGACTGACCATAGAACCGTTTTCATATAAATACGCAAGTTCCTGACCGGAGGAATCATATGAGTAGCCCACAATTTGTCCGGCATTATTTATACTGCGAGTAGCGCTGGTTGTTCCTCCGAGAGTTCCGATATCAATCATGGAACCGTTTTCATACAAGAAGGCATGATAGTCACCAGATTCGATATATGCGTCTCCGACAATCTGTCCTGAATCATTTATTCCATAGGCAATACTGGTTGTTCCGCCAAGAACCCCCAGATCAGTCATAGAGCCATTTTCATATAAAAATGCATGATACTCACCCGCTTCGTTAGATGCTCCACCGACAATTTGTCCGGCATCGTTTATTCCATGAGCAGAACTGCTTGTTCCCCCGAGAGTACCCAGATCAATAAACGTATAATTAGCTGCAAAAGTGTTTATTGAGCTAAAAATTGCGACTAAAGTTGTAATGAGTTGCATAGTTTTCATATTTGTTTGCCCCCAGCACTTTGAATTTATATTAAAAATCTTCTTTCTAATTAATGATACCATTATAACTGCTTTTTGTCAATATGCTGGAATAAATTCGAGAAGGATTGGTAAATTTAACACTCGTTAAGAAAACAAACTTGGCAAAAATACTGGCGAAGCTGCTTATTTTTTAATAATCTCCTAGCCTTCATTAAAAGCGAGGGTCAAGCAAAGTATTTTTTCAGCACCTGCCTCAAACAGTGCCTGCGCACAAAAATAGAGTGTACTGCCGGTTGAACGGACATCATCTATCAGTATGATAGATTGCCCGCTAAGGTCAATTTTTCGTCGGACATTGAATACATCGCGAAGATTATTTAGCCGTTCGGATCGGCTCAACTCAACCTGAGCATGAGCATGATGCTTACGCCGTAATATGGATTTTTTCAGAGGAATATTCCCCCACTGCGAAACTTGCTTGCCTATCAGCTCGGTCTGATTAAATCCCCGTTCTCGATATTTTACCGCTGATAGTGGGACCGGAATAATGCAGTCGAACTCCTGCGAATCAAACTGCTGCTGCTCGAGAAACGTAATCAGATAATTAGTTAAAAGATGGGCAATATATTGTCGCCGTTCGTATTTCATTTTATGGATCAATTTTTTTAGAATTCCCTCGTACATGCCAGCATGTAAAAACCACAAATCAGGACGGTCTTTATACCTGCAATCACCACATAGATATGGCGGTAACTCGAGGGAATCCGCCGATTTTCCGCAAACCATACATACTACGGTAATATGATCGTATAATTGAGAATGGCACTGCTCGCACAGAAATCGTTTGGGATAAGAGGGGAGGTAACAGCGGCAGTACTGGCATCGCTGCGGAAACAGAAAATGCAACGCAGAGGCACAGGTTTGTCGCAGATGCTTTTTTGTGGTCAAAAGAAGTGTCATAGCAACCCGTCGCAGTTTTTTATTTTATTTAACCATAATATTTGTTATAAAAAACCTGCAACATTTTTTTCTTAGAAATTACAACTGTTGACGTATGATATCGTAACTTTTTAATATATTGATATATAACTGCTCAACACACTGATATTTACAGTCGTATGACCATATAACAGATTTGACAGATCAGGAGGAAGAAGGTGAAAACACCGTACCAACCACAGGATATAGAATCCAAATGGCAGCAATACTGGGAAGATAATAAGACTTTTGAAGTCGATTCTAATACAGACAAACCAAAATTCTATCTTTTGAGCATGTTCCCCTATCCATCGGGTGTACTGCATATGGGGCATGTAATCAATTATACGCTTGGCGACGCAATCGTGCGGTATCATAAGATGCTTGGAGAAGAAGTATTGTCGCCTATCGGCTGGGATTCATTCGGGTTGCCTGCTGAAAACGCAGCTATCCGTCTTGGAATTCCTCCTGAAGAAAACACAAGAAACAACATTACCCGTATGCGTGTACAGATGAAACGCGCTGGATGGGGTTACGACTGGCGTCGCGAACTGGCAACCAGTCATCCCGGATATTATCGCTGGACCCAATGGCTGTTTCTACAATTTTTCAAAAAAGGGCTTGCTGTAAAAAAGCAGGCACCGGTTAACTGGTGTCCAAACGATCAAACAGTACTCGCCAACGAACAGGTCCATGACGGTTGTTGCGAACGATGTGGTACGGAAGTTATCCAGAAAGATTTGTCTCAGTGGTTTTTCACCATGAGCACCATGGCGCAACGACTGCTCGACAATCACGAAAAGTTGTCGCAATGGCCGGACAGCGTAATCAAGATGCAACAGGAGTGGATTGGCCGCTCAGAAGGCGCGCGCATTGATTTTACCGTTACTGAAACAGGCGACAAAGTACCTGTGTTCACCACCCGTCCTGATACGGTGTTCGGTGTGACATTCATGTCTATCGCGCCGGAACATCCGCTGGTTGAAAAACTGGTTATAGGGACTCCTCAGGAAGAAAAAGTCATGGCTGAGGTCAAACGTATGCGCCAAATGGGTACATCGGTAAAAGAACTCGTAGGAATGGAAAAAGAGGGTGTGTTCACTGGATTCCATATTACCAATCCGGTTAATGGCGATAAAGTTCCGTTGTGGGTAGCAAACTTTGCCCTGATGAGTTACGGCACCGGAGCTGTAATGTCGGTACCTGCACATGACCAGCGAGATTATGAATTCGCAAAAAAATATGATTTACCCATAAAAGTTGTAATCAAACCTGAAGATATTGACCTCGATCCAAAGACCATGACAGAAGCGTATGTATCTGAAGGTCTGCAGATCAATTCAGGACCGTTCGACGGCAAACCCAATAAAGCGGCCATGCCAGAGATAATAAACTGGCTCGATGAAAACGGATTCGGAGCGAAAACAATCAATTACAGCCTGCGTGACTGGTTGTTGTCACGCCAGCGGTACTGGGGCGTGCCTATCCCGATTATTCATTGCAATGATTGCGGTGCTGTACCTGTTCCTGAAGACCAATTGCCTGTCACATTGCCAAAAAGTGTGGAGTTCAAACCAACCGGAGAAAGCCCGCTTAAACAATGTACGGATTTTATCAACACCACATGCCCATCATGCGGTAAACCTGCGAAACGCGAATCTGATACAATGGATACATTCGTGGATTCATCGTGGTACATGTACCGCTATATCGACCCACGTAACGAAGACGCCGTATTCGATTCTGATCTTGTAAATAAATGGGCTCCGGTAGATTTTTATATCGGTGGTATAGAACACGCGACAATGCATCTTATCTACTCAAGATTTTTTGCATGCGTTATGCAGGATATGGGATTGATAAAATTTCAGGAACCAGCAAAACGGTTATTTTGTCAGGGTATGGTTTGCAAAACATCACACTACTGTAACACCTGTAAATGGCTCCATGAAACTGAAGTCAAGGATGGCAAATGCAGCAAATGCGGCGAGACGGTGGTATCTGAAGTATCAAAGATGAGTAAAACCAAACTGAATACCGTAAGCCCTGACGAAATCATGAACAAATTCGGCGCTGATACTATGCGTTTATATATTTTATCCGATACACCTCCTGACAGGGAACGTATCTGGAGTGAAGATGGAGTGCAGGGCGCGTATCGGTTCCTGCGCAGGTTATGGGATCTGGTGCATGACAAAATGCCCGATCTGGAAACAACTAAAGATGGTGATTCATCTAACGACAAAAATTTGTTGCGTGTCACCCATAACACTATCAAACAGGCAACCGGCGATATAGATCAAAACATACAATTCAATACAGCGTTAGCGCGTATTTACGAACTGGTAAACGCAATTAAATCAGCAAATAACTGCTCTGGCAAAGCTCTTCGTGAGGCAATAGAAACTGTACTTAAAGTATTGTCGCCCATAACACCGCACATCTGTGAAGAGTTGTGGAGCAAACTGGGACATACTCAATCATTGCTCGACTCATCATGGCCAAAAGTCCGTGAGGAAGCATTGAAGGAAGACGAAATAACCGTTGTGGTTCAGATAAACGGCAAAGTGCGCGGCAAACTGGCTGTCGCTCCTGATATATCCAAAGATGATTTGCTCGCTATGGCAAAGGCTGACGAAAAAGTCGCCCCTATGCTTGAAGGCAAACAGATTGTTAAAGAAATTGTTGTACCAAAGAGACTGGTGAATCTGGTAATCAAATAATTACGGAGGCAGATCAATTTTAACCGGACATGAAAAGATACTCATGCTGGTAGTGCTGATCGCGGTAACCAGTGGCATGGTTGCCAGGGACTTTTTCTGCCATACCGGAACCCAACCGTCTGATTTCGATAACAACGTTAAACGAGTATATAGCACTGATCCGATTATTGAAGACCGCGTTAACATTAACACAGCGACAAAAGCGGATCTGACTGTACTGCCGGGAATTGGCGATAAAATTGCGGAAAAAATTATTGCGTTTCGATCGCATACCCGCTTTAATGATCCTGAACAACTTTTGCAAGTCAATGGAATCGGGCATAGCAAGTTAAAACAGTGTAAAAATCTAATAACTACTGACATAGACTGACCTTGAGGGGAACGGATGACAAAAAATACATGGGGCGCAAAAATTAATCGAACACTTACATCGTTTCTTCCGATAGATACTAATAGAGCAGGCTCATGCAACCGCTGTGGTGCATGTTGCAAGTTGCCTAATGTATGCCCGTTTCTGGGATTTGACCACGAAGGGCTATCGTATTGCAAGATTTATCCGGTACGGCCACTGAACTGTAGAAAATATCCGCGAACCGAATCGGATCAAGTGTGCTCTGATTGCGGGTATTATTTTGTAGAGACTGAACATGAGGTAACAACAGTATGATTTGTTCCAAATGCAAACATAATCAAATCGGCGGGTCGTTTTGTACGAAATGCGGTACAAAACTGGCTGATACTCCATCGCCGCAACGTGGTTCATCCGGCGGTGATGCAAAACACCAAACGGATGCTCCAGTAAAACCATTCAAAATGCCAAAAAAACTGCGTCGTTCAGCAAGTGGCTTGCGAGAAGATATTCCTCCACCGCCTGAAAGTGTCCAGCGTAAAATGCGCGAAAAATACAAATACAAACGACGTGGATTATCGTTGTTGCTCTTCTGGTTATACAATTTGCTAACACGATCGGTGGAATCTGTTTTGTTTTGTGTCATTTTCCATGCAGGCGCATGGCTTTTGATAGAAATAGCGAACTTTTTTGGAGGGATGGTTGCTCCTGAAAACCAGATTATTTTCAATTTGTATCCGCCGTATACATGGGAATACGCTATCTTTGTGATTATTGTTATCGCCACATTCCGAAAACGCTGGGGTACGTGATATATTTACATTGGTATCATTTTATACCGAAATCTGCGTACAAGCAAAATGATGTATAAGCCAACGAAGAAACCTCCAACATGTGTCCACCACGCTACACCGCCGGCATAAACACCAGCTCCAAGAGAAACCGTTCCGTAAAAGAATTGTATCACAAACCAGATACCAAGAAAAACATAGGCAGGAACCTCAACTATCTGAAAGAAGAAGAAAATAGGGACCAATACAAGTATGCGCGCATGTGGATATAACAGCAGGTATGCCCCCATAACACCTGCAATAGCACCACTGGCCCCAATGGTTGGGATAGGTGAATGCCAGTTGGTCAGCAGATGAAAGGCGCCGGCTAAGATACCGCAAACAAAATAGAATAAAGCAAACCCCTGATGCCCAAGATAATCCTCGACATTATCGCCAAAGATATACAACGTCCACATGTTGCCAATGATATGCAGCCAGCCTGCATGCAGAAACATATAACTGAAAAAGGGAATTATCTGTTCAATAATTGTAAACTGACTTGCGAGGGCATGGCTTGAATAACGAACAGGAAATATACCAAAATTTTCAAATAAATCAACACGATACTTTGTAGTCAACACATTAAAAAAAAGAAAACAGATAATGTTGATCGCCATAATGATATAGGTTATATAAGGGACTGTGCCTGATATATTTTTATCGCGAAGGGGCAGCACCAAAAAATCTCCTCACACTACGTACAGTTAGAGAATAACCATTGATTGTTAATAAGCGGCTCGTTTGATAAGAACTCCGCCAAATATCAGAAAAATTAGGTTTGGTATCCAAACCGCGACAAAGGGCGGTAACAGCCCATTTTTACCCATAGCGACTGTCATAAGAGAAATCCCGTAATAGGCAAGGAATATAACTATGCTGATACCGATTCCTTTAATAAACCCGCCGCGCTGTGTCTGAATGGCAAACGGAATACCAACCAGAACAGCGATAATACATACAAAGGGAAACGCTATCTTGTGATGCAAATCGACAAGAATAGTGCGATACAAACGCGAATTTTTATTTTGAATCATCAGATATCGAAGCAAAGAGCGAAAATTCATAGTCGCGATATTTTTACGGGTATTTTCTATATCTTCGGGGGTAACGCTGTACGGCATAAACATACGCGAAAACTGTTTAGGAGCGCCGCTATCTTCGCCTTCAGTAACTTCTGGTAACCCTTGTTCGTTGTAATAGTAAATACTCCCATCCTGAAACAGCCATTGTCCATCAACCCAGCTTGCAGTGCTGGCAATAATTTTTCTGGACATTTGTCCGGCTTCAGTAAATTCCCTCACTATAATACCCTTCATTTCATTTGTGGTAGTATCGAACGACTCGATAAACCAGTCACGGTTTGAAGAGGGATTACGAAACGGAATATTTTTCCATAGGGTAGCCATGGAAGAGTCTTTTCCCTCAAAAATTTCCTGTCTGAGTTGTTCTTCTTCGTATGCGTATTTACAAACAATCTGATCGTTGATAATAAAAATTACTAGAGCAAGAACAACACCCACTATGATAAACGGCGCGATAATACGGTCAATGTGTATACCGGATGCACGCATGGCGACAATCTCGTGATGGCGGTTCATGTTGCCAAGGTCATACAGTAAAGACAATAAAATAGCAAGCGGTGTGCTGTTAACCAGAATCATAGGCACACGTATCATATAATAAGACATCAGCTGGTGGATAGTGACCGTATTTTTGATAAATTCGTCCAGGTTAATGGACAAATCATAAGTAATATACAGCACCATAAAAGAAAAAATACAATAGGTAAATGGAGTTAAAAATCGTCTTATCAAGTATTTATCTAATAGTTTCATAAAATACCTTACTGGTTAGCGACCCGCTATTCTTCGTAACAAAATTACCCCTAATATAGCAAGACACACGTTTGGAATCCATACAATTATATAGGGGAAAAATTCGGGGTTCTCGTTGAGGGCTTTTCCGAAAAGGGTAAACCCGTAATGGACAGCAAACAAGGCAAGGCCTATCGGGATGCCCACGGTTTTCTCGCTGCGGTGCGTCCTGATTCCAAGCGAAACACCGATGAACAAAAATGCCAGGCAAGAAAACGCAAGCGACACGCGGGTGTTTATCTCAGTTAAAATTTCGGATATTTCTATATTGAACTGTTCGACTTGCATAGGTCCTGCATTTCTAAGCGTGCGCACCAATTTACGTTTTTGGCGCATCAATTCCCTTATTTTATAATCTTTCATGCGGCGGTAACTGCGTTTTTTGCCTTTTGTATAGTCTTCATCAAGATTAAGTTCGATAGGCACCATCCCCATACGGGCATGAATAAAGTCGGGATTGCCATTGTTATCTGTTTCATTTTGTTGTTCAAGCAACACCTCATAGAGTTTCAATATAAGCATGCCGCGTTCTGCATCGACCTCAAACGAACCATGTTCTGCTTTGATAAAGCGTGGTAAAGAATCAGGTATCTCTTGTTGGATCGAAATATTCTTCAAATCCTTACCCTCAATTTCGTCGATATAAATCAAGTAATCATCGAAATGATCTATCACAACACCCGGTTCTATAAGCGCGGCAGGTGATTTAGTTCCGATTTCGTGTTTTAGCTGTCGCAATTTGTAGTGACATGCAGGTAAAACAACGTCATTGATCACAACACATAACAGAGTCAAAAACAGCGCCATAAAAACAGGTGCACGAACAACCCTGTATATGGAAACACCGCTTGCTTTCAATGCAGTTATTTCGTTCTCGGCCGACAGTTGCCCGAAAACGAGCAACACAGCGGTTAAAAATGCCATGGGTATGGCGTAAGATAGCAAATACGGTATTGAAAACATAAAAAATTCAGCAATAAAAAATAAATCTATCTTACCTATAAACAACTGAATAATTTTAAACAATGTTCCGGTAAACAGGACGAATGTAAATATGGTCAACGTGAATAAAAACGACATCACGAGACTTTTAAGTATATAACGATCAATAATTTTCATAAAAAACCCATCTGGTTGATTTTTAAAACGTGTGGTTTATGGTATCTGAATTTAAATAAAAAAGCAATGGATAGTAACCGATGGAAAGATTTTTTCTAACGCGAGCACAGCAAAACAATCCCGGGCATAGCCAGATAACTAAATCTATATTCAGCAGAAAAGATCCCTGATTAGATAATGCAAAACCTTGTTTTATATTCTCAACTTCTTATTCAGTTTAATTCCGATTAATCCCATAATAAGCATAACGATACTAAAAGGTTCAGGGACTGCGGCATATGGATTTGTAATACTCAACTGATCAAGGCTTATCACCCCAAAAGATGTGTATATCCCATATCCTGAGTGATAAAGGTCCTTGAAGTTAAAGCCGATTTTGATGTCATCAAATGACCCGTCATTGTACCATGTATAAAGGATAGTGTCATTCCATGAATAGGCCAGAGTACCGTCTACACGCGTCAATTCTATATGTGCTGAGCCGGTTAAACCGAGTTGATTTTCTAGATAATTATTAGAGTGTAAGCCAGCGCGTAAATAGGCTGATCCTACATCAGCTATCCACGCATCATTATACCCGAAATACGTTCCGATATCATCAAGAAAAAAATAGAGTTTGGGTAACGCCGCAAGATCACCAAGGTTATCCCAGCTAAAATCGGCTGTAAGAGTAAAATCCCCGCTTTGAGTTTCAAAAGATTGTGATAGCAACACTACCGAGTTAACGGTTGTTTCCTGTGGATGTGTTGTTGTATAACTGGTGATAACATCTGTTGCCACCAGTTGCCCATTTGTCATGGTATACTCAAGCGCTGTAGCGTATCCGGTGTAGGAGAATGCCCACTCAGGGCTGAGTGAGTCGAAGTCATCCACCAACACTTCCGCCGCATATGCGTTGATAACAGATAGCATTATAAAAAACATATAAAGTAAAATTATTCTTACAGGCTTCATTTAATTCTCCAAACATTTTGACTTAGATAACTTTATAAATTATAACATCAAATCAAACTTTTTACAAGTCCAAATAGATACATTATTTTATAGAATAAAACGAGTGACTCGATATAATTTATATTTGATATTCCTTAGAGTGGAAGAAGTTTCGATTTTTATTTTGAACCTAAATTGTAAAAACGAATCAATCCTTCATATACAAAACCATTGTATGTTGGTACTATTCTAAGGGAATATAAAAACGATTCTTGACCTCATCTTTATTTGACAATTTATAAAAAGATATAGTATAGTGTTTGCCCATAAAAATTAATTTAACAACCTTTTTTCTAAGGAGGCAGCAACGATGAGAAAACTGTCAACACCGGCGCTTATAGCCATACTCGTTATTGTGTCTGGGATCATCTACTTTCTCTATAATGGTAATGATGAGCCGCAGGTACAGTCACCGGATAAAAACCCGTTTTTGTTTCCCAACTACGTACCGACTCAACCAGCAAAAATCACGCTGGATAAAAGCGATCAGCATGTTGAATTGCAATCTGTCAACGGCTCATGGCGTGTTGTCAGCGACAACAATAATCCGGCAGATATGGAAGCCATTAATTTGATTCTCAATAAGGTAGGCGAACTGCGGGTTCAAGATGTGATATCTCAAAACCCTAAAAAACAGGCTTCTTTTGAAGTAGATATACAAAACGCCCTGAAAGCTGTTTATTACGATAACGACGGCAAAGAAATAATCAATATTTATATCGGTAAGAACGGCCCATATTACAACAGTACATATGTTCGTAAGGAAGACTCCAACGACGTGGTACTTATTAACGAAAACCTCCGTGCTATGTTCACCCCGTGGAATGGCAAATGGGTCGACCGTAGCATTTTCTCATTCGACACAGATTCGATCATTCGATTTACCATTGAGAAACCGGAAACAACTATCGTTTTTGAAAAAGACGACAATGGGACATGGCACGGCATACAGCCATTTGAGTTTGAACCCAATCTTGAAGAAATCAGCCGCATGACACGTGCGCTTTCAAATTTAAAAACCAATGATTTTGTTAAACCGGAAGAACTGGAAAACGATGCTTTTACGCAACCGTCCGTGATTGTGAGCGCAGTACTTAACAACGGAGAAGAACGTGTCTTGACCATCGGCAAAAAGAACGAGGCAAAACGCCAGTATTACGCCAAAAATAATACTGATGATAGAATTTATACGCTTGCTGAATACCGCCTCAACATGTTCGATAAACCAATCGACAAACTAAAAGCCCCTGAAGGCACGGAAGTGGAAAAAGCGGTACAAAAAGTGAAACAGGAAAAAGAAGACGAAAAAGCCCTGGTTGATCAGATCGATAAAGAAGTCAGCCTGCTTATGGATAACGATTCGGCAACCACAGCCGAACCCGCTTCAATAGAAACGAATACAATTTTATCAGAACAACAAACTGAAAATATAAACAACGGGACATCAAAAGAACGTCCCGATGCGTCACAGGAGGACCAAACGGCCATGACATCCGAACAAACCGCTAAGATAGTGGACGACAAAACGTTGCCACAAGTACTTATAAAAACAGATAAAGGCGATATCAAACTGGAATTATACGAAGATGACGCACCAAATACTGTAGCCAATTTTATCAATCTCATTGAAAAAGGCTACTACAACGGACTCACTTTTCATCGCGTCATCGCTGACTTCATGATCCAGACAGGAGATCCAACCGGTACAGGAGCCGGCGGACCGGGCTACTCATTCAAAGATGAGTTCAGTTCACGCAAACATCAAACAGGAACGCTTTCAATGGCTAACCGTGGTCCAAACACCAACGGCAGTCAAATTTTCATTACCCACAAACCAACGCCGTGGCTCGACGGCAAACATACTGTTTTCGGTCAGGTACTTGAAGGACAGGACGTAGTCGACAAGATCGAGCAGGGTGACAAAATGTTAAAGGTCACCGTGTTACAAAAAAGAGACCATAAATACACACCTGAAGTAACGAAATAACAATGTGTTACATAAGGACAACCATAATAGAAACAAGTTTTGGTTGACGATGGCAACGTTCATCGGGTACAATGCCCACAATTTTTAGGCAATGTTCATAACTATTTTTTGCTAACAACAACAAAATACACAAATAGGAAGGAGTTTTACAATGACAACTAAAGTAGGTATCAACGGTTTTGGGCGTATCGGGCGTCAGGTTTTTAAAATTTTATTTCAGGAATCAGATTTCGAAGTAGTTCAGATCAATGACCTGACCAATGCAAAAACCCTTGCTCATTTGCTCAAATACGATTCAGTTCACGGTAAATTCCCCGGCGAAGTAAAAGCTGATGGCGATGCAATCGTGGTAAACGGCAAAAAAATTAAAATTTCTGCTGTAAGAAATCCTGCTGAATTACCATGGGGCGAACTCGGTGTTGAACTGGTTGTTGAATCAACCGGTGTTTTCAGAAGTAAAGAACAAATTTCAAAGCACATCGAAGCCGGTGCTAAAAAAGTATTGTTGACCGTACCTGCAAAAGACGAAATCGATGCTACCATCGTTATGGGCGTTAACGACAAGACACTCAAAGACAGCGATAAGATCGTATCTAACGCATCTTGTACGACTAACTGCCTGGCTCCGATGGTTAAAGTATTGAATGAAAAATTCGGTGTTGAATATGGTTTGATGACAACCATTCACGCATATACTAACGATCAGGCTATTCTTGATCTTCCTCATAGCGACCTTCGCAGAGCACGTGCCGCTGCC
Source organism: Candidatus Auribacterota bacterium (assembly GCA_963675685.2). GTDB lineage: Bacteria > Auribacterota > Auribacteria > Auribacterales > Auribacteraceae > R3-B46. The sequence continues at coordinate 919,788 of CAXXKF010000011.1, read as the reverse complement.
GTCAGCATCATCCCGACAACAACCGGCGCTGCTAAAGCTGTTGGCAAAGTTATTCCTGAACTCAACGGCAAACTCGACGGTATGGCAATGCGCGTACCTGTAAGCGATGGTTCCGTTACTGACTTTGTAGTAACACTGAAAAAATCTACAACAGTTGACGAAGTAAACGCAGCTATGAAAGCAGCTTCTGAAAGCGAATTGAAAGGCGTTCTGGAATACTGTGATGAACCGATCGTTTCATGCGATATCGTTGACAACCCTGCATCATGTATTTTTGATTCGCTGTGCACATCAGTAATCAACGGCAACATGGTTAAAGTAGTTGGTTGGTACGACAATGAATGGGGTTACTCAAACCGTTGTGTCGATCTGTTACGTCTTATGCGTGCATAAGTAGTACCGGCAATTAAATTCGGTTAAGCAGTAATATCCATATCACAGGAGTTGACTATGGCTAAGTTATTTATAGAAGACCTTGCACTCAAGGGTAAACGCGTATTGATCCGTGTGGATTTCAATGTGCCGCTTGATGCTTCGCAAAACGTCACCGACGCCACGCGTATCAAAGCCGCATTGCCAACAATCAAGTATGCCGTTGAACAAGGTGCAAAAGTTATTCTGATGTCACATCTCGGCAGGCCGAAAGGCAAGGTAGTAGCAGAGATGAGCATCAAACCTGCCGGCGACAAACTGGCAGAGCTGATTGGCAAACCGGTTACCACGCTTAACGATTGCATCGGCGATGCAGTCAAAAGCGCGGTAGATTCAATGAGCGATGGAGATATCATCCTTCTTGAAAATCTCCGGTTCCATGAAGAGGAAACAAAGAACAACCCTGAATTCGCTAAACAACTGGCGTCTTTGGGTGATGTTTATATCAACGATGCGTTCGGAACTGCGCACCGCGCTCACGCATCTACCGAAGGTGTTACCAAATTTTTTGAGCAATCCGCATGCGGTTACCTGCTCAAAAAAGAGATCGATTACCTGTCAAAGGCGCTCGAATCTCCGGAACACCCTTTTATCGCTATTATAGGTGGAGCAAAAATATCGGGCAAAATTGATGTTATCACCAGCTTGCTTGATAAAGTCGACTCTCTGTTAATCGGCGGCGGTATGGCATATACCTTTTTCAAAGCCATGGGCTATGAAATAGGTCAGTCAATCGTTGAACTCGACAAAGTTGATCTGGCAAAAGAAATTCTCGCGCAGGCTAAAGCAAAAGGTGTTGATTTTGTTTTACCTCAAGACATTCTTGTTGCTGACGATATAACACCAGACGCAAAACCGGTTGCGACCGATTGCGACAAAATCTCTGCCGACAAATCAGGTGCGGATATAGGTCCAAAAACCATTGAGATTTTCAAAGAAAAAATTGCTAAGGCAAAGATGGTTGTATGGAATGGTCCGGTAGGTGTCTTCGAACTAAAACCTTTTGCCACAGGTACGAATGAGATTGCTAAATCACTCGCAGCGTCATCTGCTATCAGCATTGTTGGCGGTGGCGATTCCGTAGCGGCCATCAATTCGTTCAACCTGGGTGATAAGATAACCCATATATCTACGGGCGGCGGTGCATCGCTTGAATTCCTTGAAGGAAAAATTCTTCCTGGAATTGCGGCATTGACCGAAAAATAATTAGGAGTTACTCATGAGAAAACCGATAATGGCCGGCAACTGGAAAATGAACACCTCTATCAAAGAAGCGGTAGAACTGGTTACCGGTTTAAAACGAGAAGTCGCAGGCGTAACTGATGTTGACATCGCTGTATGTCCTCCGTTCACACATCTTACTTCACTACAGGATGTGATTAGCGGATCAAACATCGGTCTTGGCGCTCAGAATATGTATGTAACCGAAGACGGAGCATTTACCGGTGAAATTTCTCCGACAATGCTTAAAGATACTGGCTGCACCTATGTGATCCTTGGTCATTCGGAACGTCGCCAGTATTTCAATGAATCGGATGAATTTATCAATACCAAAGTCAAAAAAGCACTTGAGCATGGTTTAACTCCGATCATCTGTGTTGGTGAAAGCCTTGAGCAACGTGAAAAAGGTATCACCGGAGACATAGTTACCGCACAAGTAAAAGGATGTCTCGCAGGTTTAAGCGATGATCAAATGCTTAAATGCGTAATTGCTTACGAACCGGTATGGGCAATCGGAACCGGAAAAACAGCATCAAACGAGCAGGCACAGGAAGTACATGCTCTGATCCGTGGTCTTTTGACCGAATTATTTTCCGAATCAATTGCACAACAAATTCGTATTCAATATGGTGGAAGTGTCAAACCTGACAACGTAGCTGGTCTCATGCAGCAACCTGATATTGATGGTGCGCTGGTAGGCGGTGCGAGTTTAAAAGTTGATTCTTTCACAAAAATCGTTCTTTTTAACAAATAAAACAGGGTTACCCTGATCGAATTACCGGAGGGTGGTGTGCTATGTATGTAATTTTGTTACTGTTATTTATTGCATTATGTGTTGTACTGACAACAGTTATCCTGATGCAGTCAGGACGTGGACAAGGTCTTGCCGGCGCCTTTGGCGGTGGTGAGATGCAAACAATGCTTGGACCACGGGCTACAGATTTTCTCGAAAAACTGACCTGGGGTGGAGTGACGCTTTTCTTCGTTATGACGATTATTTTGTCTTTCTTCGTCTCTCAACGTAAAGGATCACTCGTTGACAAAGTACAAATGCAAGCGCCACCGGTTCAGCAGCAACAAACCATGCCTGCTACGGCAACTCAACCGGCACAGGCAGTATCTGACGTAGCTGATGAAGCGGCTAACGCTGTAGAATCTGCAGTCAGTGACCAGCCTGTAGTACCGGCATCTGCTGCTGACCAAATACCACAAACTCCGGTTGGAGATACAGCTGAATAATGTATCTTTTGTAAAAATACTTTTATGGCCTAACGTGCTTATACAACGCGTTAGGCCATTTTTTTTGCGTTAAAACATATACAATATTTAATAGTTTAAAACACACATAAAAGTCTTTTGCTTTTACCCTTGATTTTGGAATCGTTTTTTAATAGTCTTGATTTGCCGCATCAGATAAACAGTATGTTAATTTTGAAACCAATGTGACGATATCAATCGCGAGAGATATCACCATTCCGGTTACAAACCGGTAATAGCTAACGCCTTATGGCATACTCACAATCAACAACCGGATATAATCTGATACTTTTATGACAAAACAGCATACCGATTTACTGACTGTTTCACATCTTAAAACCCACTTTTTCGTGGAAGAAGGTGTCGTCAAAGCCGTTGACGACGTATCATTTGCCATCAAACCGCGTGAGACATTGTGCGTTGTTGGTGAAAGCGGTTGTGGTAAAAGTATTACCGCGCTTTCCATATTGCGCCTTATCCCCAATCCTCCGGGCAAAATTGTTTCAGGGGAAATTTTCTACAAAGGCCGGAATCTGCTTGAATTATCCGAGCGTGAAATCCGTCAGATACGTGGCAAGGAAATTGCCATGATTTTTCAGGAACCGATGACCGCGCTCAACCCGGTATTCACTGTCGGCTATCAGCTAAAAGAGGTGCTTAAAACCCACATGGGACTAAAGGGCAAAGAACTCAACGACAAAACCATAGAGATGCTGAAACTCACCGGTATTCCAGCAGCTGAACAAAGAGTAAACGAATATCCGCATCAACTATCAGGCGGTATGATGCAACGTGTAATGATAGCCATGGCGCTTTGCTGCAACCCGTCATTACTCATAGCCGATGAACCGACAACAGCGCTCGATGTGACCATTCAGGCACAAATACTTGAACTCATCAACGAACTTCAGGAAAAACTGCACATGTCAGTGCTTCTGATCACTCACGATCTTGGTGTTGTCGCTGAAACCGCCCATAATGTCGCGGTGATGTACGCGGGAAAAATTGTCGAGTATACCAATGCGAAAGAATTATTCGCAAACCCGCTGCATCCGTATACAATCGGACTATTTGAGTCGCTCCCAAGCGTGCACGATCCCAAACGCCCGCTCAAACCGATTCCCGGAACAGTGCCTGATCCGCACCAGTTTCCCACAGGATGCCCCTTTCATCCGCGTTGTTTTATGAAAAAAGATATCTGCGAAAGGATGGCACCGAATCTCGAAATGAAAACCAAAGACGGTCATTTTGCCGCTTGCCTGATGAGGGAATCGTATGACAAATAGTACATCCAATCTCCCAATTTTAGAGGTAAAAAATCTAAGAAAATTTTTCCCTATAAAAAAAGGTTTCTTCTCAAAAGTATGTGCCCATGTACGAGCGGTCGACCAGATCAGTTTTACACTGGATAAACAAAAAACACTCGGGCTTGTAGGCGAAAGCGGTTGCGGAAAGACAACTGCAGGCAGAACTATTTTGCGATTACTCGAACGCACGAGCGGCGAGGTAGTGTTCGAAGGCAATAAAATTTTTGATCTTTCGTCCAAAGAACTAAAAACTCTGAGAAAAGAGATGCAGATTATATTTCAGGATCCGTATTCATCGCTCAATCCGCGTATGACTGTGGGATCGATTATAGAAGAAGGCCTCCTGATTCATCGGATGGGCAAAGGAAAACAACGGTTGCAACGCGCGAAAGAATTGCTGGAAATTGTCGGATTATCACCAGATTATTATAACCGATACCCTCACGAATTCAGCGGAGGACAACGCCAACGCATCGGAGTTGCCCGAGCACTGGCATTGAACCCTAAATTCATTGTATGCGACGAAGCTGTATCCGCTCTTGACGTATCGGTACAGGCACAGATCATCAACCTGCTGAAAGAATTGCAGAACGATTTCGCTCTGGCATATTTGTTTATATCCCATGACCTGAGTGTTGTTCGCCATATGAGCGATTTTATCGCCGTAATGTACCTTGGCAGGATTGTGGAATACGCACCGGCGGAACAATTATTCGATAATCCTCTGCATCCGTATACCAAAGCATTACTTTCTGCGATACCTCTTCCAGATCCGACATCGGGTAAAAAACGGATAATTTTAACCGGAGATATACCGTCTCCGGTAAATCCACCGTCAGGGTGTTATTTTCATCCCAGATGTCCTCAGGCAACAGAAGAATGCAGAAAAAGATATCCAGATTACGAACAAAAACAATCCGGACATTATTGCGCCTGTCTGCGTGTGCCGGTTACCGCAAAGGAGCATAGCAATGAATCGTAATATCGTATCAATTGTACTGCTCATAATGCTGGGCATTGTACCCTATAGTGTTGCTCAAAGTAACACATCACTCAAACAATTCATAAAACCACCGACTATTGATGAGTTCAACGACCGCGTATCACCCGAAGAGCGCCTGCACCCAGACCCTAAATCCGGGGGGGAACTGATCTTGCGTATGATCGGCGAACCGAACAGCCTTAATCCTCTGACAGATAATTCCGCCACTTCGCAGGAAATTGTCGGAATGTTGTTCGATTCACTCATCATACGCCACAGCGAAACGTTGGAATATTTACCGTGGATGGCAAAATACTGGGAAACCCGCGACTGGATTCAGAAAAATGACGGCACGCGCATAGAAGGTGTCATTTTACAAAGAGATAACGACTCGGTAAGCATCCTTAAAAACGAAGGTATTTTGTTGTTCGGAAAACAGGATATCGAAGCGTACGATACGAAAAAAGGAACGCTAAAGCTTAAAGACGGACGTTCGTTTACCGGATCGCTGAAAGAAGATGTTTATTCAGTGGAATACACACCTATACTTTCTGACAAAGTGATAAAAATAGCTCTGGCAGATATATCTCAGCTGGAAAGTGACCCATCGAAAAAAGCCATCGTCAAAAATTCTATCTATTATTTTACCCTCAGAGACGGCATCAGCTGGCATGACGGTGAACCGGTAACGGTAGACGACATCGCATTCAGCTACGAAACCATCACCAATAAATACGTAGATGCTGCCCCATTACGAAATTTTTTCAATGATATAGAATCTTTTGAGGTGATAGACGCTCATACAGTCAAATTCACCTATAAAAAATCATATTTTAAATCGTTCAGTGTGTGCGGTGGAATAACAATCTTGCCCAAACACGTTTATAATCCGGATCAATTCAATGGCGATGACGAAACCTTCGGCAACTATTTCAACACCCATCAGGCTAACCGCCAACCGCTTGGAAATGGTGCATACAAATTTGTCAAATGGGAAAAAGGACGAGAAATAGTACTCGAACGTGTGGATTCCTACTGGGCGCAACAATGTGGTTTTCCATACCTGCCTAAAGGCAAACCGTATCTTAAAAAAATTGTATGGAATATCATCACAAATAGCAATGCCGCGCTCAAAGAACTGCAAAACGGCAACGTTGACGCGGATTTCAATATTGAGCCTGCAATATGGTTTTCAGATCAGACCAATACGAATGATTTCACCAATGAGTTTGCCCGTGCGCACATAACTATTCCAATGTACACTTATATCGGCTGGAACATGGATTCAGTCTATTTCAAAGATAAACGGGTAAGGCAGGCAATGACTCATCTGATCCCCCGCGAGGAAATAGCCCGGACAATTCACCAGGGGTTGGTAACGCCTGTAACAGGGCCTTTTTCCATAAACGATCCGGCTTACGATCATTCGCTAGAACCATACGATTACTCGGTTCGCAAAGCAAAGCGTCTTTTGCGGGAAGCAGGATGGATAGACCACGACGGTGACGGGATTATCGATAAAGACGGTGTTAAATTCGAATTCGAGTATCTTATCCACGGCGGTCGTGAATATCATCAAAAGATTGCCGATATTATCAAAGAGAGTGTCCAGCAGGCGGGAATCATCATGAATATCCGTAAACTAGACTGGACGGTACTCACAGAAACCATAGCGGATAGAAAATTCGATGCCATACGTATGGCATGGGGAACAGGAATCGATGGCGACCCTTATCAACTCTGGCATTCCTCTCAGGCCGATAACCGCGGTTCGAATTATGTAGGGTTCAGGAATGAAAAAGCCGATGAGATCATAGAAACGGTACGCGAAACATTTGATCCTCTGAAACGTTGGGAACTGATGCGACAACTGCACGGTATTTTATACAGTGAACAACCGTATACATTTCTTTTTAATTTTAAACAGCTGTTTTTCTATAATAAAAAGTTTAGAGATGTGAAACTTTATTCCGTGCGGCCCGGCTATGACCTGTACGACTGGTACATCTATAGGCCTGACGAGGACTAATGAAAGAATATATAGTTAAACGTTTTCTCTGGATGTTCGTCACGTTATTCGGCATCATGCTGATTACTTTTTGTGTGACACGTCTTGCGCCCGGCGATCCGGCAACGCTCAAACTGCAAAAGATGAGCGGTACAATGTCTGGCGACCAACAACTTTCCAAAAAACTCATTGAAGAAACACGGCAACTTTATGGTTTTGACCGTCCCCTTCTGCTCAATTTCCGATCGGAGAACGTAAGGGCTTACACATACAAATTAGCCCATGAATTAATAGATAACGATGAATATACTCGCGCTGACGCACAGGATGACCTGATAGAAAACGGTAAGGTATCGCTTCCGTACTTACTTGAATTGTTGCGCGATAAGGATCAATCGGAATTGCACAGCACAATTTGTTCAATTTTTTCAAAAATATGTTCATTTACCTATCCGGCCGATACTTCTATCGAAGACAAGATAACCCGCTGTGAACAATATATGTCTGATGACAAACTGTTGTTTGACGCAACGCATCAGCAATCATTAATAGATACTATACTCAATGATGAACCAAATGCGGTTCAATCCGCAAAAGACGAACTGGCCACTGCGGGTACCGCAGCTTTACCGCAACTACTTAGTACAGCATTTATCTTAAAACCAGATCAAACTGCGGAATTGTTCAATACCGCTGCTGCCATTGCCCGTAAATCATGGTATTTCGAGGAAGGCGCCAGCGACGAGACAAAAGAGCAGTTACTCCATCTTTGGAAAAAATGGTGGGCACGCAACCGTCAAAAATATACCTTTTTTTCACCCATAGAACGTGTCACCCGTATCTTCACCGCAACACAATTCGGGCAATGGGTAGGAATGGTGCTGACATTCGATTTCGGCGAGTCATACTCTCATCATATACCGGTTATAAAACTCATCAAAGAACGGTTGCCGGTTTCTATGCAACTTAGTTTGATATCAATTTTTCTGACGTACATCATAGCCATCCCGCTTGGTGTTTTTTCAGCCACGCATCAGTTTAAAACATCTGATAAAGTGATAACAGTGATCCTATTTATTTTATATTCCCTGCCCAGCTTCTGGGTTGCGAATATGTTGATCCTGTTCACTACCGGAGGCGAGTTTCCACACATTTTTCCAAATAGATACCTGCATTCACCGGGTGCGGAATCGTTCACTTTCTTCAAATGGGTTTTAGATTGGCTGTGGCACCTTGTTTTACCGGTAACCTGTTTGACATACGCAAGCTTTGCATACATATCGCGTCAAATGCGCGTGGGTATGCTTGACATAATCCGTCAGGATTTTATACGGACAGCCAGAGCTAAAGGGTTGAGCGAACGCACGGTCATTTTTAAACACGCTTTGCGCAATGCGTTGATCCCTATCGTAACATTACTTGCTTTTTTACTGCCAGCATTGCTTGGCGGCAGTGTTATTATAGAAGAAATTTTCACAATACCGGGCATGGGAAAATTGTCGTTTGAGGCGATCCTCAACCGTGACTATCCAATCATAAATGCCATAGCGTTTTTCTCGGCATTTTTGACGTTGCTTGGTATGTTATTGACCGATATAGCATACGTATTTGTAGACCCGAGGATCTCATTCGACCATGACCGCTAAGAAAACATATTCACCAGGCTATTTTGAGATTACCATGCACCAGTTCTCTAAAAACAAACTGGCTGTGGCAGGGATAGTCATCATCCTACTGCTATTTGCGGTTGCGTGTTTTGCGCCGATAATAGCGAATGATAAACCGCTGGCCATACACGGTACTTTCCCTGAGAAATACGACGATCTTTTTTACGCGTTAATATCGAATGCATCCAACTACGCGAATACTCATCAGGCACTATCTAAAGAGAATACGCCTGATCTAGCGACAAGAGCATCAACGCAAGGCACATACACCCACCAATCATTTAATCGCCTAAAACCATACATACCGGATGATTTAAAAGAATCATACAATGAGGTTCAACAGAAATATTTCTATTCTATTGAACAGGCTGATTATGATACTGCAAGGGAAACTATCAGCAAATTTGAAGACGAATTCTATCTTGAGGAATCACAAATCAACCCGATTACCATGTATCCGGCGCTGAAAAATCTGTCTGCGTTGGAATTTTTCTTTATGGTATTGTATCCGTTGATAATGCTTCTTATTGTAAAAAATCTGTTCCGCGGTTCACATCGTCCATTGAAGGCCAGAAAGGGGATTGTCTTTTCTTTGCTTATCGCCTTTTTAGGTGCTGTGTTGTGGCATATTTTTAATCCATCTGTTTTTGATCCATCTAACTACAAACGATTAGCTAATGATCCGGAAACCTGCCAGTGGGCAATCTTCCCTCCTGTTCCATATGGAGAAAACGAAAACCTGATATCCGAGGCATCATCAAAACCAACATGGCTGATGCCAGAAGATCAACGTACCGAGAATTATCATCTGCTCGGTACCGACACTAATGGGCGAGATGTTTTCACACGAATGATTCTTGGGACACGCATTTCCATGTCGGTAGGATTTATCGCTGTTGGAATTTGCCTTGTAATCGGGGTATTCGTGGGTGCGCTGGCCGGATATTTTAGAGGTAAAACCGATTTATTGATATCCAGATTAGTCGAGATCGTTATCTGTTTTCCTGTATTTTTTCTTATTCTAACGGTGCTGGCGTTTTTGCGTCCCAGCATTATCAATATCATGGTGGTGATAGGCGTAACCGGATGGACAGGTATAGCCCGTTTATGCCGCGGTGAATTTCTGAAACTGGTTAAACAGGATTTTGTTACAGCGGCTCACGCGCTTGGCGCGTCTAATCTTCGTACTATATTCAAACATATTCTTCCAAACGGTATGGGACCTATTCTGGTATCGGTATCATTCGGTATAGCCGGCGCAATTTTGACTGAATCAGCTTTATCGTTCCTCGGGTTCGGTGTTCCACAACCTACAGCCAGCTGGGGCGATCTTTTGAATAACGGCCGCAGTGATATTCAAGGTACATGGTGGCTGACTATCTTCCCCGGTCTTGCTATTTTTATAGCAGTAACCGCTTTTAATCTGGCTGGAGAAGGGTTACGTGACGCACTCGATCCTCGCCTGAAAAAGCAATAATTGATTTTTATGAGAAAACTGTTTACTTTACCGAATAAATCGAGTACAGTATTGCACGTTATATTTTTACATGAAATTCTGATAGCCGGGGTGGCGGAACTGGCAGACGCGCTAGGTTGAGGGCCTAGTGGGAGTTCAATCCTGTACGGGTTCAAGTCCCGTCCCCGGCATTATAATTTATAGAAAAACCCCGAATGGTTAATCCATCCGGGGTTTCTTTTTTATATAACTTTCCACTGACTAAACAATTTCAATAAAAAATGCCATCCCCGCTTGCACAGAGATGGCATTTTAATGAATCTATTAGCTTTATAGCATCAAGTTCCCATTGTCCAGGAAGCCAGATACTTTTTCTGCTCTGCAGTCAACTGATCGATATCGACATTCATAGACTGCAATTTCAGGGTTGCAACCCATTCTTCTATTTCCTGCGGTACATAGTATACCTTGTTACCCAATTTGCCTTTATTCTGAAGACAGAATTCAGTAGCCAATGCCTGAGTAGCAAAGCTCATATCCATAACGCTTGCAGGATGCCCTTCAGCAGCAGCAAGGTTGATCAAGCGGCCTTCACCCAACAAGTAAATACGACGACCATCAGACTGGATATAAGCGTCAACAAAGTTACGCACATCTTTCTTCACTTCGGTCGACATTTTTTCCAATCCCGGAATATCGATTTCAACGTTGAAATGACCTGAGTTAGATACAATCGCGCCGTCTTTCATCACAGCAAAGTGTTCAGGACGCAATACGTTTATGTCACCAGTCAATGTACAGAACAAATCACCTATTTTAGCAGCTTCTGCCATAGGCATAACACGGAATCCGTCCATGACAGCCTCGAGTGCTTTGATCGGATCAATTTCCGTAACAACTACGTTGGCGCCCATACCGCGTGAACGGATAGCAAAGCCACGTCCGCACCAGCCATATCCGGCAACGACAACAGTTTTTCCTGCGATCAGGATATCTGTAGCACGGATAATGCCGTCTAATGTTGATTGTCCAGTACCATAACGGTTATCAAACATCTGTTTGGTTGCAGCGTCATTTACAGCGACAACAGGCAATTTCAAAGCGCCGTCCTGTTCCATGGCTTTAAGACGGATCACACCGGTTGTGGTTTCTTCCATACTACCGATGATATCCGGAATAAATTCTTTGTATTCCGAATGCAAGATTGAGATAAGATCAGCGCCGTCATCCATCGTAACGTTAGGACGATGTTCCAACGCCGCGCGTAAATGTTTGTAGTATGTATCGTTATCTTCACCTTTGATTGCCAGTACAGGGATATCATAATCAGCTACCAGCGAAGCAGCGACATCATCCTGAGTAGAAAGCGGGTTTGACGCGCACAACAGGATATCCGCACCGCCAGCTTTCAATGTACGAACAAGGTTAGCCGTCTCGGCAGTGACATGCAAACAAGCCGACATACGCAATCCTTTAAGCGGCAATTCTTTTGCAAATCGTTCCATAACCAGCTGCAGCACCGGCATATCATTATATGCCCATTCAATTCGTTTTTTGCCCTGTGCAGCAAGATTCAGGTCTTTCACATCATATTGCATATTAGTTTTTTCTGTCATAGTTATTCTCCTCTTTGTTAACTTCGATTCGCCAATCCTGCTTCAAGGCCTGCTTCTTTACGTAACTGATCGACTTTATCTGTCTTTTCCCAGAAGAACATATCGGCACGACGTCCGAAATGACCGTGACGTGCGGTTTCTTTATAAATAGGACGTAACAGATCGAGCTGTTTGATAATACCTTTAGGATTCAAAGGAAATACTTTTCTAACGAGATCGGAAATTTTATTGGCCGGTATTTTTTCAGTACCGAATGTATCAACCAAAACCGAAATTGGATCGGAAACACCGATAGCATATGACAACTGAACTTCGCATTCGTCAGCAAGTCCTGCGGCAACAACATTCTTAGCTACATAACGAGCCATGTATGTTGCGCTGCGGTCAACTTTGGACGGATCTTTACCGGAAAACGCGCCGCCACCATGACTGCCACGGCCACCGTATGTATCAACGATGATTTTACGTCCAGTCAAACCGGTATCACCCATCGGGCCACCAACAACAAACCGTCCGGTAGGATTGATATGATAAATGGTTTCATCATCGAGCAAATCAGCTGGAATAATCGGTTTAATGACATGGTCTTTCATATCTTTTTCAATGGTTTCATGATCGACATCTTCAGCATGCTGAGTAGATATAACGACAGTATGTACGCGCAGCGGCTTGTTATTTTCATCATACTCAACAGTTACCTGCGATTTTGCGTCAGGACGTAAATACTGTAATGCACCCTGCTGGCGAACTTCAGCAAGACGTTCGACCAATTTATGAGCCAAACTGATCGGCAACGGCATAAATTCGTCGGTTTCACGACAGGCGTAACCAAACATGATTCCCTGATCGCCGGCACCCTGTTCTGCATGCAGTCCGGCACCTTCAGTCACACCCTGAGAGATGTCAGGCGACTGCTGGTGGATAGTCGTGATTACAGAGCAAGTATTGCAATCAAAACCCATAGCTGCATCGTAGTAACCGATTTCCTTAACCGTAGCGCGAGCGATTTCGCTGTAATCAACGGTTGCCGTGGTTGTGATTTCACCGGAAATCATAATCAACCCTGTAGTCAAGAGGGTTTCGCATGCAACGCGTGCATTTTTATCCTGACTGATAATTGCATCCAGAATAGCGTCAGATATTTGATCTGCCATCTTATCGGGATGCCCCATAGAAACAGATTCAGAAGTAAATAATCGTGCTTTTGTCATGTAATGCTCCTTTCTTATTAACTTTTATTTATTTTGCTCATAAAGCTTGTTTGCAGATTCATAACTTTTCAGGTCACCGATATCATACCACTGACCATGAAAAACGTAGGAATAAACATCATCAACCTTATACGCCCACTGTATAAAATATCCCGGCGCATCGGTATTGTTTCCTTCGTTGACATAACGGCGCAAGAGCGGTAATTTATCCTGTTTAAATACATACAACCCCAGAGCTGCCAGTGTTGAAGGCGGATCAGCCGGTTTTTCCACAAAAGAAGTTACTTTTCCGTCATTGCCAACACTTACAATACCGTACTGGGTAGCCAGAGAAAAATCTTCAACATCATAGGCACAAATAACGATACCTTTATCCTGAGAAAAATCGCGTAATTTAGCCAAATCGAAATCAAATAGATTATCTCCAGCAACAACCAACAAATCATCGTCGATATTTTTATTGGTAACCACGTAGTGCATATCGCCGATTGCGCCAAGGCGGTCATCGTTAGTCAAGGTACCATCGTTAATGATTTCAATGGGTATTTTGTACGAAAATTTATCTTTCCATTCCTCAAAATGAATATGAAATTTATTGTTTGTCACTACATATATTTTATCGATATTCGGAAACGATTCAATTTTTTCGATGATATATTCGATAATCGGTTTTCCTGCAACAGGCAGCAACGGTTTAGGTTGATTTTCCGTCAGAGGATACAAACGAGTCGCATAGCCCGCAGCCATGATTAATGCCTTCATAAAAAGCTCCTTTTCAGGTTCGATTAGAAATCTATCACATTCGGTACATGTTCATGAATAAACGATTGCAGTCTATCGCGTATGGCATAAGAATCCGAAAAAGAGGATACCTCCAAAACAAGATCTTTTATTTGCTTAAACGATACTGACCTGATGGTACGTTTTAATTCGGGGATGATCACCGAACTACAGCTAACTTCATCCACACCCAATCCGATCAACAGAAGCGCAAGCGTAGGTTCGCTAGCCATTTCGCCGCATACCCCGACCCAGATTTTTTCTTTATGTGCCGCTTCAATAGTCATTTTAATCAGGCGCAAAACCGCGGGATGAGTCGGCTCATAGAGATAAGCAATCTTTTCGTTAACCCTGTCGATTGCCATAGAATATTGAATCAGATCGTTGGTCCCAAGACTAAAAAAGTCAACTTCTTTGGCCAGGATATCTGCCGTTACCGCTGCTGACGGTACTTCGATCATAACACCGACTTCCATGGAGGTATCGTAAGAAATACCTTCCTGCTCAAGCTCCTCTTTTACTTCCTGAAGGAGAGCGTTGGCATCGCGTACTTCCTGAATACCCGATATCATAGGATACATCAATTTAATATTACCCAGTGCACTTGCGCGCATGATGGCACGAAGCTGTACCTTAAATATTTCAGGACGAGCCAGGCACAACCGGATTGCGCGACACCCCATAAACGGATTCATCTCGCGTGGGATATCAAGCTGCGATAAAAATTTATCCCCGCCTAAATCGATAGTACGGATAATAACCGAATGGGGATACATCTGCTTGGCGACATTAAAATATGCCTGATAATGTTCTTCTTCCGACGGCAAATCGGTTCTGTTCATATAGAAAAACTCTGTCCTGTACAACCCGATTCCCTTTGCACCATGTGCGATAACCGATGGGACATCTTCCGGCATCTCAATATTCGCGCCGATATTTATGCGGTATCCATCAAGCGTTTCAGCGGGAACCTCACGAAGTTGCGCAAGTTCTTCCTCATAAAGTTCCAATCGGGTACGCTCTTTACCGTAGCGTTCCATTGTTGTTTTTGTGGGATTGACGATAATAATACCACGGTTACCGTCTATAATAAGGATTTCTCCGGCCTGTACCTTTTCGCTGATATCCACCAACCCGACAACAGCCGGTATTTCCAGAGTACGAGCCATAATAGCTGTATGCGAAGTACGACCACCGATATCGGTGGCAAAACCGATAACGTTTTCTTTATGCATCAGAGCTGTATCGGACGGTGAAATGTCGTGGGCTACAACAATAACTTCTTCCTCAAGAGTAGACAAATCTTTATGTTCCTGACCGAGCAAATTTTTGACCACACGGCGAGTTACATCTTTGATATCGCTGGCGCGTTCCTTGAGGTAATCATCATTGATATTAGAAAATATTTTCGCGTATTTATCGGAAATAGCCAGAAAAATAGTTTCGATATTCTTTTTTCTGCTTTCCAGTTCTTTTATAACTTCCTCTACAAGGACTCTATCCTCAAGTACCAAAAGATGAGCATTGAATATTTCTGCATGTTCCATACCCATTGCTTCCGCAATATTTTTCTGGATATCAAGAATCTGTTTGCGGGTTTTAATAAGCGCATTTTCAAAACGAGCTATTTCAAGAGGAACTTCGGCATCAGTGATACTGCGTTCCTGAACAGCAGGATATAGCGGCGACTCAAATTTATATACTTTACCGATGACAAAACCGGGAGATACCGGTATTCCTCGATAAGTAATTTCACTTTTCTTTTGTGAAGGTTCCTTACTGCCGGATGGGGTCTTTTTTTTAGCAACCATGAACGCCTCGTAGTAATGGGTTATTCTTCACCAAACTTATTTTTAAAAAGATCCACTAATTCTGATACAGCTTGTTGCGCATCGTTACCTTCAGCACGAATTTTTATTTTTGAACCACGATTTGCAGCCAGCGTCATAACCCCCATAATGCTTTTGCCGCTTACCTCCATGGAATCCTTGGTAATAAAAATATCACTTTTGAATTTATTAGCAAGGCGGACAATCATTGCTGCAGGCCGGGCGTGGATACCCAGTTTATTGACTATCGTGATATCTTTTTCAAAAGACTGACTCATGTTCCCCTAACGCCTTTTTCTGCATAATCTCAACGAGTTTGTTGTTTAATTCCAAAGCAGGGTTGATACCCAACTTTTTCAATCTATGGTTCAATGCCGCTACTTCCACAAGCGAAATAATATCGCGTCCCGGCCTAACCGGAATAGTAATATGCGGCAGTTTAACGCCTAAAAATTCCAGATATTCGCTTTCCAAGCCAAGCCGTTCGTACTCTTTCTCAGCTTCCCATTTTTCAAGCGAAATAATCAGTTCGACACGTTTGCGTTCTTTTACACAACCCACGCCAAATAATGTTTGTACATTAATAATACCAATACCGCGCAACTCCATAAAATGACGCGTAATCTTTGCGCCTTCACCAATAATATAATTAGACTCTGTCAACTTTAGTTTAACCACATCATCGCATACAAGACGATGCCCCTTACTGACAAGTCCAAGTGTAGTTTCACTTTTACCAACACCGCTTTTACCAAGAATCAACACGCCTACACCAAAAATTTCAACTTCATCACCATTAATGGTCATGCTTGGCGCGAACTGATCTTCCAGAAAGATCGTCCCCTGATTGATCAACTTCATTGTCATATAATGAGACCGTATCAGCGGTACCCGGTATTTATTAGCTAACTCAATAAGTTCTTTAGATGGAACAATTCTCCGCGCCAAAATAACGCACGGTATTTTTTTCTTGAACAAAATTTCGAGCCGGTTATAGCGTTCATCCGCATCAAGAGCATTAAGATACGAAATCTCAGCTTTACCAAGCACTTGCACCCTTTTATGGGCAAAATAGTCGATATGACCGGCTAAAGCCAATCCCGGACGGTTGAGTTCTGCAACAGTAATAAAATTTGAGAGTCCTTCTTTACCGGCACATAACCGAAACTGCAACTTTGGTTTAAGTTGCTCAAAAAACTCCGCGACTTGTATTTTCTTCATTGTTCCCCTGTTTAAAAGACATCGCTTATCAGTCCGACCTCACCGTCCTTACGGTAAAACAGAAGGCTGATAACACCTCTATCCTTTTCAGCAAAAACGATATACTCTTTTGCCAGTTTTTTTAATGTCCGTGTGGCATCAGGCACTGACATAGTATCTACAGAAAACTTTTCAGCGCCGGTTTCTTCTATTTCAGGTTGATCTCCGTTTGAGGCAGGCGTAACTTTCAGGTGGCGTCGCACAAACGATGCTTTTTCAGGATGGCGTTTCTCCTTGCCTTCCCGCTCAATAAGATCATATGTGTGATCCGACGATTTAGACAACACGCTGATCTTCAATGTATCCTGATCGACAAAAAGTTCAAAATGATCATGGGAATCATCCAGCATATTAATTGCCTCGGAGAGCGTTATAGTATACACAGGTAAATCAGTATAAATAATCGAACGTTCAATTTCCTCATCTTCAAGCTGAGCTTTGACAGTTGCTTCTTCAGCAATAATGCGTTCATCAAGATTTTTCACCTTATGGTGCTGAACTTTCTCTTTCGATTTACGCATATGACGTTCAACCTTATCGACATTCCTGTCAATAGCCGCAAACATATCGGTATCTTCTTCACGACAATGAAATGAGGTCAAATGCGTATTGATGTGGGTTTCGACAATAAACCGATATTTCTGACTATCGAGCGAAATATGCGCATCAATATCTTTATTGCTATACTTTTCTATTTTACTCAGCTTATCTTGCATATACTCTTTCATAGAGTCGGTAATACGAGAATCCCTGGCTATGATATAGATATTCAAAGCACCCACTCCTTTCCCGTGTTAGAGTTGTCTATTCATCAATAAAAGTCAAATTCTGCGATAAAAAAACAGCATAATATAAAAATGTAAGTATGTACCAAAAAAAAGCAATCGCTGTCAAGCAAATAACATTTTTTGAGGCAAAGCCATTACATTTGAAAACTTTCCCCAAGATACAGTTGCCGCGCTTCCTGATCATTAGCAAGATATTCGGCGGTCCCATGTTTAAGGACTTTTCCTTCATAAATGAGGTATGTCCTGTCAGTGATAGAGAGCGTTTCACGTACGTTATGATCGGTCAGCAATATGCCCAGTCCGCGTTTGCGTAAATCGTCAATAATCTGCTGTACATCGTAGACGGCTATTGGATCAACGCCGGAGAATGGTTCATCGAGCAAAATAAATGATGGTGATGTAACCAGAGCGCGCGTAATTTCAAGTCTCCTGCGTTCACCGCCTGACAAAGTATATGCCTTACTTTTAGCAACGTGCTCAATACCTAGATCATTGAGCAATTTTTCGAGTCGCTCTTTGCGTTCTTTGCGAGAAATATTTAGTGTTTCGAGAATAGCCATGATATTTTCTTCAACCGTCAGTTTACGAAACACCGACGGTTCCTGCGACAAATAACTGATACCACGCCTTGCACGATAACTCATTGGGATCTTAGTTATATCTTCTTTATCGAACACAACTCTGCCGCCGTTGGGAGTTACCAAACCGACAATCATATAAAAAGTCGTTGTTTTACCAGCTCCATTCGGACCTAACAACCCAACAATTTCACCTTGTTTGACCGTAATACTTATTCCGTCAACAACACGTTTACGATTATAAATTTTTACCAGATTTTCCGTGCGCAATAATTCCATGAATTCAACTCATTATCTATTTAAAACAACAAGCCGCTGCCGTTATCCATATCTTCGCGATACAGGATCAGCTTGGCTCGTGGTTCAAGTTTCATTTCAGTTTGGCCATCTTTGCGAAAAATGGTAATTTTATCCGCAGAATAGACATTCTTATCTTCCATAATTCGCGGATTACCGGTAAGCACCAGCATCCCTTCGGATACTTTATAGGTAGCCTTGTCACTTTTGGCAATTTTATCGTCGACATAAATAACAACATTTCCCAGAGCTTCCACAAAGTTTACCTGACGGGAATCGTTATCGAAATAGACATCCATTTTATCAGAATAGACTTCTCCGCGTTCATCTTTAATACATACATTATCCCTGAACACAGCCATGTTGTTAGTAAAGTCCACGTCAAGCGGTCCATCCGATGTAATAATCGTGGGGTTTTGTTCTTCATTTTGTGAACCATTGTCGTTTGCCTGACTGATGCCAATCATCGCAAAGACAGCCAACAAACAACACATCATATACTTCATAATTATATCTCCTCGTTTGAACGGGCACACCGCTTTTTTCTAAAAGAAAAAGTCTTTCTGGTCGCCGGTAATAACCACCCGCACGTTTCTTTTCAATTGCACCTGCTTATCGCGCATATTACCTTCCATCTGATCGCCGGTAATAATCATATCCTGCGTAGTTATGGTAACAGACTGATCTGTTCGCACCTGTTTTGTCGCCTGATTGATCTGGGCAGACGGTGATGTAATGACAACCTGTGACGATTGATCCTTATTTTCATAAAAAATCGCCTGAACCTCGTCTATTTCAACAAACCCATCTTCGATAAACTTTGCGGATTTGCCATGCACTTCCCATGCTCGTTGTCCCTGATTATTCATATCGAAAATCGACACACCATCCTCAACAGTACCGATAGATACGCCATTTTCAGATTTGACATCCTGAGCATAACAAACTGGCGCAATCAGGTATGACACAACAATCAAAGCACTTATCATGTAACGAATTATTGTAATTTTCACTATATACACCTTATCAAGACATCCGCCAATGTATGGACTGGGTTATCTATTGACCGAGATATTTGTTAAGCACGTTATCCCATAATCCGTTACGCTTAAGAATTATTTCTATTACTTCACGAACCGCGCCGCACCCGCAACGCCGTTCAGTTAC
Source organism: Candidatus Auribacterota bacterium (assembly GCA_963675685.2). Taxonomy (GTDB): domain Bacteria; phylum Auribacterota; class Auribacteria; order Auribacterales; family Auribacteraceae; genus R3-B46. Next base: position 899,932 of record CAXXKF010000011.1, on the reverse strand, counting down.
ATAGTCGGCATACTTACGTATTTCATCTGGAGCGTCAGGCACAGTTACTCCCCATCCTACAGCGACAATAGGCTGCAAATCTACCAGATCGTCGCCCATGAAACACACTTCTTCAAGAGAAACATTATATTTCATTGCCAGAGATTTTACAACCTCGATTTTGTCCTGTACTCCCTGATATAGTTCAGTCACCCCTAATTCACCTGCTCTGACTTCGACCGGTTTGGATGATCTGCTGGTCACAAACGCCACAACAATGCCTGCCTGCAAAGCGGCTTTAATCCCCATACCATCGTGAGCTGAAAAAACTTTAAGTTCGTTTCCATTGCTGTCTAACATAATACGCCCGTCAGTCAGAATCCCGTCGACATCAAGCGCAATTACTTTTATATTTGTAGCAGGTACATTCATGTACTCTCCTTCTCGTTCATGCAGCACAGGTTGCTGACGATCAGTTAGAGTTCGTTATTCAATTCAGGTTTAACAATCGAATCAATTTCCAACAATTGTTTAAGCAATCCTTCCATACGATCAATAGGCAATGCGTTCGGACCATCACACAACGCCTCGTCAGGACAGGGATGGCACTCGAAAAACACTCCATCACATCCGGCAGCTACTGCGCTCCTTGCAAGATGGGGCACAAATTCGCGCTGGCCGCCAGACGAGGTAGATTGTCCACCAGGCAACTGTACGCTATGAGTCGCGTCGAAAATCACCGGAACACCCATCTGACGTACAATAGGCAATGCCCTCATGTCGCTTACCAGATTATTATAACCAAAACTCACACCTCGTTCCGTAATGGTCAGCGAATCAGGCGCAAATCGTTTGCACTTTTCTATGATATTTTTCACATCCCACGGTGCAAGGAACTGCCCCTTTTTCACATTAATCGGTTTGCCACAGTTTGCGGCCGCCACCAGCAAATCGGTTTGACGGCATAAAAAAGCGGGTATCTGCAATATATCTACTACCTCCGCAACAGGTTCAATTTGCTCAGAACAATGTATATCAGTCAAGACAGGTACACCAAACTTACGTTTCACCTCATCCAGAATTTCAAGGCCTTTTTTCAGCCCCGGGCCCCTATACGAATCAATGGAACTGCGGTTTGCCTTATCAAACGAGGCTTTAAAAATATAAGGCATAGACAATTTTTCCGCAATGGAACTCAAGCGCGTAGCAATTTCAAAAGTAATATCTTCCGATTCTATGACACATGGACCGGCAATCAACACCAGCGGGTTACCCGCACCAATACGAATGTTGCCTACAGTTACTGACTGCACGAAACTGCCTCCTCAGAAGTAGACTTTGCAAAGTCACATCCCGCACCAATAAAATCACGGAACAATGGATGCGATACATCCGGCTTCGATTTAAATTCAGGATGAAACTGGCAAGCAACAAACCATGGGTGATCCGGCAATTCAACAACTTCAACCAGATCATTTTTAGCATTGATACCAACAATTTTGCAGCCGTTATCAAGGAACTGTTGACGATATGCGTTATTGAATTCATAGCGATGACGATGGCGCTCAAAAATTTCTTTTTCGCCATAAGCCTGCATACATTTACTATCATCAGCAACAGTACAGGCGTATGCGCCCAACCGCATAGTACCGCCCACATCGGTTATACCTTTTTGTTCTTCCATAAGGCAGACAACTGGATCAGAGCACTCAGGATCGATTTCAGTACTCGAAGCGCCAGTCAATCCGATAACGTTTCGAGCAAACTCAATCACCGCGCACTGCATACCAAGGCAAATACCGAAATAAGGTATTTTGTTCTCGCGGGCATATTGGATAGCAATGATTTTGCCCTCAATTCCCCGGTCGCCAAAACCTCCGGGAACCAGAACACCTGCCACGTCACCAAGATGGTCAGCAACGGTTTCCTGCGACAAATTTTCAGCATCAACCTTACGAATTTCAACTTTAGTACGATGACGGATTCCCGCGTGAGCAAGCGCCTCGTAAATACTTTTATAGGAATCCTGAAGATTCATATATTTACCGACCACAGCAATAGTTATCTGATTTTTACTGCGTTTGATATCATCGATAATTTTCGACCATGAGGTCAAATCCGATTCCTGTGGGGCTTCAAGTGAAAGCCGCTCAAGGATAATCTGATCCATTTTCTCACGCTGAAACATCAACGGTAATTCGTAGACTGTTACTGCCACGTCGCGTTCTTCGATAACTGCGTCTTTGGGTATATTACAAAATAGAGATATTTTCTCTTTGAGTTCTTTTTTAAGCGGTTTCTCGGTACGGCATATTAAAATATCCGGCTGAATTCCGATACTGCGCAATTTTTCTACGCTATGCTGTGTAGGTTTTGTTTTCATCTCACCTGCGGCACGTATATACGGCACCAGAGTCAGATGTATATACAGGGTATTATGAATACCCACATCAAGGCGGAACTGCCTGATAGCTTCAAGAAACGGCAAACTCTCAATGTCACCCACGGTACCGCCGATTTCGGTTATGACGATATCGGTATCTTTATCGCGTGCCAAAACTTTGATGCGGTTTTTTATTTCATTGGTGATATGAGGAATAACCTGCACGGTTTTCCCCAGATACTTACCAGCGCGTTCATTTTTAATAACCGACTCATATATTTGCCCGGTAGTAACATTATTATTCTGGCTCAGTTTGGAAGATGTAAACCGCTCGTAGTGCCCCAAATCCAGATCGGTCTCAGCGCCGTCGTCAGTGACAAACACTTCTCCGTGCTGATACGGGCTCATGGTACCGGGATCGACATTGATATACGGATCAAACTTCTGCAACGTTACCCGTAATCCCCTGCTTTCCAAAAGCCGGCCGATGGATGCTGCGGTTAAACCTTTACCGAGCGATGAAACTACCCCGCCGGTGACAAAAATAAACTTTTTCATAATCGTTTTTCAATCTCCTTCACGTCGTCTGGTGTATCGACTCCAATTCCTACATATTGTGTTATCACCGTTTTAATACGAAAACCGTTTTCAAGTACCCGTAACTGTTCAAGCCGTTCCATGTTTTCGAGGGTGGATTGCGGATACTTGACTAATTGTAACAAAAAAGATTTTTGAAATCCATAAAGACCTATATGTTTATACCATTTTTTCTCAGGGGTATCTTGAGGATCGCGCAAATATGGTATTTTTGATCTGGAAAAGTACAGAGCAAACCCTTTGGAATCTATCACTACTTTGACAATATTAGGGTTATCCAGTTCTGTCAGATCGACAACTTCGGCTATGGGTGTAGCCATGACAACTTCCGGGTCATTGACGAGCGCACCGGCTACAGCATCGATGACACCCGCGTCAATCAACGGTTCGTCGCCCTGTATATTGAGCACATAGTCGCAATCGACCTGCCCTGCCGCCTGCGCTATACGGTCGGTGCCTGACGGATGATCCGCATCAGTCATAACAGCAGAGCCTCCAAACGACCGAACCACGTCACATATCCGCTGGTCGTCAGTTGCGACAACAAGATGATCAACCAGTGATGCCTGCGACGCACGTTCGTAGACATGCTGGATCATCGGTTTACCGGCAATAAGCACAAGAGGTTTACCGGGAAACCTGCTTGAAGCATAACGGGCAGGTATAACACCGCACACCTTGGGGCGTTTTGTCATTGAGCCTCTCCCTGATGCTGTTTTTCAGATACCTGATCAAGCACCCACTTAAAAGCATCCTGCGGAGTATCCACACCTGTATCCGGCTCAACCCAGAAATCATTGCTTTGCAATAACTCGACAAAGGTTTTACCATGTTGGATAAGCACGGTTGTACACCCTGCGCTTTTTCCGGTCTGGATATCGCTTACCTTATCACCCACAAAAAAAGAATTTTTCAAATCGACATCAAATTTTTTCGCAATGTCCAGCACCATATTCGGTGAAGGTTTTCGATGTGGACATTTTTCGTCAGGGGCATGCGGGCAATATTTTATGGCATCAACCTCAACTCCCGCGTCACTCATCATAGCTGTTAAAGCCTCGTGAACCTGCGAAAGCTGTGATTCGTCAAAATAACCACGCCCTACTCCAGATTGATTGGTAATGATGAACAACAACAACCCTTGTTTCTTTATTTGAGCAAGTGTATCCAAGACATCCGGATAAAAAGAGATCTGGTCGACGCTCGATAAATATCCGGGATCATGAATAATAGTTCCATCCCTGTCTACAAAAAGTGCTCTTTGCATAAGCTCTTTAATCCTTTAGAGGTTTTTTGATTGACGATCGATTCGATATGATTTTATAGCGTTGATTATCTCAGGAGCAGTAACTGAGGCGGTACCCACTTTGCCAACAACAACACCCGCGGCAAAATTGGAAAAAATCGCTGCTTCAAGGCTGGTCGCTCCTGCAGCCAGTGCGGCTGTCAACGATGCGATAACAGTATCACCTGCTCCAGAGACATCGAACACTTCACGGGCTACAGTCGATATATGATGCATCACATCAGGCCGTTCAAATAACGCCATTCCATGTTCGCCAAGGGTGATGAGTACTGATTCAATACCCCACTTTTTCATCAGGTCAAACCCTGCTTTTTTCAGCGACTCTTGATCAAGACGTTCCGGAATCCCCAGAACATCAAACGCCTCTGCATGGTTAGGAGTTGCTATAGTCATCCCGTTAAGGGAAATGAAGTGGCCGCGTTTAGGATCGAAGGAAGTAACAATAGACGTATCAGAAATTTCATTTATAATACCGCGAACCAGCTCATTGGAAATAATGCCTTTGCCATAATCCTCAAAGATAATAGCATCCAAATCGTTTTTTATAGAAGATACATATTGTATAACGCGATCAACCTGACTATCGGTGAGCGGCTTTACATCTTCCCAATCGATGCGTACGATCTGCTGATGCTGTCCGATAATACGGGTTTTCAAAGTTGTGGGTCGATCGTTAAGTACTTGCAAACCGTCTATATCAATATTCTTCTCGTGCAACAATGAGGTAAGCTGATTACCGATATCATCATCGCCGATTCCCCCGACAAGAGCGACATTGACACCAAGATCGCGTAAATTACGTGCCACGTTTGCCGCGCCACCGGTCATAAATGAACGGCGTGAGGCTTCTACCACCGGAACCGGAGCTTCGGGAGATATCCGCTGTACAGAACCCCAGATAAATTCATCGAGGATAATATCGCCGATGACCAGAATTTTTTTCTTTTCAAAAGATCGCATCAATACCTGTGCACGATCTACACCCAACCGTCGCATAGCAGCTAACTATCTCCTGTTTATTGGCTGGTTATAAAAAACAAGGCACGGGCGCTTAAATAAAGCACCCGTGCAGTATAGTAAAATTATTCACAGGCATATTTAGCAACGAGATCGCCTACTTCAGAAGTAGAATATCCCATTTTGCCTGCTGAACAGCTTTTCAAATCTTTCTGCAATGCTTTGACAATACCTTTTTCGATACGTGCAGCTGCTTCGGTTTCGCCGAGTTCCTCAAGCATCATCTGTCCTGCGGATATAGCGGCCATAGGATTGATTACGCCCATACCGGTATATTTAGGAGCAGAACCACCGATAGGCTCAAACATGGACACGCCTTCAGGGTTCAGGTTACCGCCAGCGGCAATACCCATACCGCCCTGAATCATTGCGCCGAGGTCGGTGATGATATCGCCGAACATGTTACATGTAACGATCACATCGAACCACTCAGGATTTTTGACCATCCACATACATGTAGCGTCAACGTGAGCGTATTCGCGTTTGATATCAGGATAATCAGCTTTGCCGACTTCGTGAAACGCCCGATCCCACAGGTCGTGCGCATAGGTCAAAACATTAGTTTTGGCGCACAGGGTAAGGGTTTTATTTTTATTGCGTTTGCGTGTATATTCAAACGCATACCGTATACAACGCTCAACACCTTTGCGTGTATTAATCATCAACTGGGTTGCTACTTCGTCGGGGGTTCCTTTTTTGAGCCAGCCGCCGTTACCGACATACAACCCTTCGGTATTTTCGCGGACAACAACGAAATCGATATGTTCAGGGCCTTTATCGCGCAATGGAGTATAAACATTCGGATACAATTTCACAGGACGCAGGTTTATGTACTGATCGAGCGCGAAACGCAGTTTCAACAAGATACCATGTTCGAGGATACCTGGCTTTACATCGGGATGACCGATAGCGCCAAGATAGATAGTATCGGCTTTTTTCAATTCTTCTATTGCGCTATCAGGCATGGCTTCGCCGGTTTTCATATAGCGTTCGCCGCCGAAATCGTAATTGACTGTTTCGTACTTAAATCCAGTCACTTTACTGACCGCGTTAATTACCTTCAACCCCTCATTTATTACCTCAGGGCCTGTCCCGTCACCGGGTATGACTGCTATGTTGTATGATCGTGACATAGTCGTTCTCCTTATAAAAATTACAGTTTAGATTTCACATAATTCATCAACCCACCCGATGACAACAGCTGTTGCATGAACGGAGGAATGGGCTGCGCGGTATACGTTTCATTTTTGGTAATATTGGTGATAACACCTGTTTTACTGTCGACTGATACCTGATCGCCGTTTTCAATTTTTTCAGACGCTTCTTTTGATTCAAAAATAGCCAATCCGGTATTGAAAGCGTTTCTAAAAAAGATACGTGCAAACGACGCGGCAATAACACAGCTTACGCCCGCGGCGCTGATCGAAATCGGCGCGTGTTCACGAGACGACCCGCATCCAAAATTTTTACCACCCACAATAATATCACCGACCCGGACATTTTGCGCAAATTCCGGATCTGCATCCTCCATACAATGTTTCGCCAACTCTTTAGGTTCTGACGTATTGAGGTATCGTGCGGGTATGATTACATCAGTATCGACATCATCGCCGAACTTCCAAACTTTTCCCTTGATTTCCATGGTCATAACAGCACCTCTATATAGTTAATATTTTAATTTATATTTACAGTTCAGCAGGACCGCTGATCTTACCAGTTACCGCTGACGCGGCAGCTACCGGCACACCAGACAGGTACACTTCGCTTTTCGGATGACCCATACGGCCGACAAAGTTCCTGTTTGTAGTGGCTACAGCTCTTTCGCCTGCCGCCAGAATACCCATATGCCCGCCAAGGCACGGTCCGCAGGTCGGGGTTGATATAGCGGCTCCAGCATCGAGAAAAATATCGAACAGGCCTTCGTGCATTGCCTTACGATAAATAGTCGGTGTCGCAGGTATAACGATCAAACGTACGCCTTTGGCAACTTTATGGCCTTTAAGGATTTCAGCCGCAAGGCGCAAATCGTCGAGCAACCCGTTTGTACATGATCCAATAATTACCTGATTGATACGCACATCACCTGCCTGCGATATTGGACGCGTGTTTTCCGGCAAATGCGGGAAAGCCACCTGCGGTTCCATATCGGATACATTATATTCTTTAACCATACAGTATGAGGCGTCGTCATCGCTTGCATAATAGCGAGATGAACGTTCACTGCGTGGTTCCACAAACTTTTTGGTAATAGCATCGGGGGCGATGATACCATTTTTACCGCCGGCTTCTATAGCCATGTTTGCCATAGTCAACCTGCCGCTGATGGGCAATTTTTCAATTGCTTCACCTGTGAATTCCATAGACTTATAGAGTGCACCGTCAACTCCGATATCGCCGATGGTATATAAAATAAGATCTTTAGCAGTAACATGTTTAGGCAACGATCCTTTATAGACAAACTTGATGGATTCCGGTACGCGCAACCAAACCTCACCTGTAGCGATAGCAGCTGCCAAATCGGTACTTCCCACACCGGTAGAAAACGCACCAAGCGCGCCATAAGTACATGTATGGCTGTCCGCTCCGATGACCAGATCACCGGATGTCACAACACCCTGTTCCGGCAGGAGTGAATGTTCGACACCCATCTCACCGACATCATAGTAATGCGTGATACCGTGTTTTGACGAAAAATCGCGCAATATTTTAGCCTGTTCCGCAGATTTGATATCTTTGTTCGGACAGAAATGGTCGGGCACAAGAGCGATCCGTGTGGGATCGAACACCTTGTCAACACCGAGTTTTTCAAATTCTTTAATAGCGATAGGCGCGGTAATATCGTTACCGAGGGCTATATCAACCTTGGCTGATATGATTTCACCAGCGCTGACCGTATCTTTTCCGGCATGAGCAGCCAGGATTTTTTCAGTAATGGTCATTCCCATACGTTACATCTCCTCCTTTACCAATTATTCCGTGGACACATCAATTGCCACCGCATCTTCATCGCAATGGGGAAAATGCTGACAATTGACACATTCAGTCCATATTTTTTGCGGTAGTTGTTCTTTATCTATTCGTTCAAAGCCGAGTTTCAGAAAAAAGTTCGTGACATAAGTCAAAGCAAAAACCCGTTTCGCGCCAAACTCTTTAGCTTCTCCAATGGCACTCTCGACCAGACGTTTGCCGATTCCATGCCCTTTGTATTCTTCCCTAACAGCCAGAGAACGGACCTCAGCAAGGCTCCCCCAAAAAAATTGGAGTCCAACACATCCGATTACCTCGTCATTGTGACGGGCTATCCAGAAAATACGAATTTTCTCACAAATATCGGGCAACGATTTTGGCAGTACAATTTGTTGTTTGCTGTAAAAATCAAGTAACGCTTTAATTGCCGGTGCATCCGCCAGTTTAGGCTTAACTATTTCAATAGAAAATTGATCTTCAGACATTGCCGTATCCCTCACAATGACATTATTATTCTAAATAAAAGAATTCTAGACTATACCACGGACATGTTTTTTCTGTCAATGCAAGAGAAAGGGTTTTCAGGAATAGAGAGCATTTTTATTGCGAAATTGATCAAAATCAAATATTAGCGATTATTAAATAATTAAAGACGCGTTGTTGTTTTATAATAGCAACAACGCGTCTTTAATAAAAATTTCCTACCCAAAGACCGTTTTGAATAAAAGGTAAAAGGACTATAGCATAAAGGGTTAAGCTTTTCTCCTCCGACGCAGTACCAGGCCACCCACACTTAACAACACAAGTCCTACGCTTGCAGGCTCAGGGATAGCTAGCTCAGTGTAAGAACTTGCAATACGAAATCCAATGCCTGGATCCTCAGCGGTCGAATCGGCGTAGCTGCGAAGGGAAGCAGGCAGGAGGGACGCACCAGAATTCCACGCACCGCCACGCATGCCGCGGTATACTCCGCTTATCAATGCTTCGTTCCATTCCCACACGTTACCGTTCTGGTCATACGTTCCGTAAGGACTTTCATTATCATATTCGCCTACTTCAGTAGTATAATAGACTGGGTCAACAAAACCTCCATTAGGATAATTTGCATCCACTCCCGATACTGGCACATCATTACTCGACGTAGCGTAGTCATAATATACACCAGCTACAGGGTCGTAATACGCCGCCTTGTACCACTCATCTTCACTCGGTAACCAGTAATCCGCTCCTGCAAGCCGAACTACCGACGTCCCCAACGACATATCGTACACTCCGTATTCCGTCGTCGTCGCATTGGTTCCTCTTCGGTCTACGCTCAACTGCCCATTGTGCAACCAGTTGATAAAACGCAGCGCATCGTACCAACTCACACACACTACCGGGCGATTTGCCCAATTCTCATCATTATTTTTCAACGAATAACTATAACTCCCTGATGTGCCACTCTGCGTTATTCCGCCATACGTACCGCCCATACCGCTGTTATACAAACCATATGTATCCGTCTTCGCTACCGCAGTCAAAAACTCTATGTACTGCGCATTCGTTACTTCCGTGGTTGCTATACTGTATTCATAACCAACTGAACCGTAACCGCTCGTTCCGTCGTTCATGATCTCTGTATCTGCCGCGTTGCCCGCATTGCCGATTACCGCCCAGTCGAATGTTACTGTCGCTACTGCGCTTGATGCGTTCAACAACACTCCACAAAATAATACACCAACTTTTTTCACAAGCTGTCTTCTCATTGCTCTATCCCTTTATTTAGTTCTTTGCTATATTCTCTTTGTCAAGATTTTAATATACTTTTACACCTTTTGCAAGACTATGGCAAAGTCTTTTTTTATAACCAATGTAGATAGTTTTCAAGAAACACGATATTTTCTGAGCAAAGCAGGTATTGCCATAAGCAACAAGCTAAACGAAACAGGTTCAGGGACTGTTGTAGTCTGTGGATTCAACGGATCATAGTCAACACCCGATTGATCGACAGAGTAAAGCCCTACAGTCCATTGCTTGGTACCTGAATAAACCCCGCCCGGATTAATAATATTCGTCTTAATTTCATAGGCGTCATACGGTTCCAGTTTCAAATCATAGGTAATTTCATCTTCCTCGCGACTAGCGTTTGTTGGCGGAGGTTGATAAGAAAACCCGAGATCAATCCAATCGCTCCAAACACCATTTAGACGGTAGCGTATGGCTGTACTGTTAAATATAAGTTGCCCTGAACTGTAATGCGTGCCATAAAGAATGCGCACACTATCTTCTGTACCAGACAAATAACTTGCATCAGTTGATTGAAAAAGATAGGAATAGGAGCCAAAATAGTTTTCCTGGGTTCCAGCCAACAAGTCACGTCGAAAAATCACATCACCCGCTCTAAATGTTGTTGCTATATATCCTGTTGATTCGGTAAAACAGGAATAATAGCTCCCACCAGTGTCTTGCCCATTGTACCACCATCCAAGAGCATCTGAATACGATGCCAAAGATATATTTGTATTCATCAATACAGTAAATAGAGTGACGCACATAAAAATGCTTTTTTTCATTGTTTTTTCCTCTTTAATGGTTATCAGCCTGCCTCTTAATCATAAATAAAAGATTAACTCCCAGTAAAAACAATGACGTCGGCTCAGGAACCGGAGTCACATCTGTGGTCTCATAAGTTAAGCTCAAGCTATTGAGATATTGAGTTCCGAACGGACTATTCTGGTGACTCAGAATTTGAAAATAGATCGTATCAAACGCACCGGTATAGCCAGTGGTCTTTTGATAAGAGGGACCTGCGGTTGTTGTTATTTCAAAAGTAATGCTATTGCCTACCCTGGTAATTGTCGTAGTTGCATCGGTTGTATAAAAATTAGAGTCATCGACAGTATAATCGCCATTAAGGTTTATATCAAGCCTTGCGCCTTGTTGATACTGTGGATCGTTAATACCTCCGATAACATAGGCAAAAATATCAGCTTGATAGAACCATAAAAATAGTCGATGCGCAGCCAGGGCTGTCGTCTCAAACGAACAATTAAATATTAAAGTAAAATCGCCATCGACAGGAGATGAAAGAGTTCTGAATAAATGCACTTCAGCAGGAGTTGAATAATCTTGATGCATGACATTTTCAACTTTCATGCCGCCATACACCGGATCATTCAAGGAATAATCGAAGCTGTCAACATTATATTCGAAGATATCCCATTCATCTATATTTTTAAAATCTTCAGTAATAGTTACGGTTGTGGCAAAACCAGCACTAACTATAGCCAACTCCCACACTATCAGACAAGTTATAACAATTAAAAGCTGACGCATTATTATTCTCCTTTATAGTCAACAGTCATCCATAAGTTATTAGCGTAATTATATTATAGCACAAAAACATATAAAAACAAAAGACAAACAAAACAACCTCTTCCTTAATTCTAGCTACAAATTAATCCACATAAAATTTCATATCCCAATATCACCGACAGCTGGGATTTTTAGGGCGGATAAGATATCTTGCGGTTACAGATTGACTTTTTATCCTGATCCTTTATATAATGAACCAAACAAATGACTCGCATGCGTCAAAACCACAACAATTTTGAAAGTTTTATGCGAAGAAAAAAAACTAAAAAAACACATCCTAAAAAATCACCAGTAAAAAAACGGTGGCTCATTCCAGTACTGGTTATTGCCATTTTAGTCGGATTGTATGGAGCGTATATATTCCAACTAAGCCGTTATAAATTGAAATTCGAATCATTCCTCAAAGAAGCCATTCAGTCAGACGTAAGTATAGGGTCTATCCGCTTAAAATTTCTTGGGGATTTGGCGATAAAGCTCAACGACGTAGCAATCAAAAAAGCAGATCAAAAAGATTGCACACTGGAAGCTGATCAAATTTTGTTTGATGTAAAGATTTCCGATTTAATTTCAAAAAATCTCATCCATATTTCGGCTATAACCGTTGTCCGTCCTCACATTAAAATATGTAAAGATTTTAAAGGTAACTGGCAAATACCAGGATTATATGACTCCTCTCAGACGTCTAAGAAATATGCCTACCGGAATGATAGCCGACCGCTCAAAGTACGGAAAGCATCGTTATTGCCGTCATTGCCATCATATCAAATAGATTACAGTTCGTTTTACATCAACAAGCTATTTATTGATGACGCAACTATAGAAATAATCAATCATAAACTAAGCGAGACATTTTTACTTAAACACACTGATATCCAGTTAGGACGACAATCAGAAGCACAAGCATTCGACATTAGTGTCAATTCCCAGATTCAACACGACCCGAAATCGCGTATTTTATTTACCGGTTCAGTTAGCAATCTTGAGGCGGACCTTTCAACAATTTCATTATCAGACCTAGTGGCAACATCTAGTATTCAAGGTAACCTTAGCATCGCCACCATGTCACCTCTTGACATGGGTGCTCTCATAGATATCAATAAATTGCCATCAGCTGCAAAAGATATGATTTTTTACGCATCTTGCAGCATAGATGGCACGTATATGGATGGTTTATCGCTTCGAGGGCGTTTACACCCCACAAGATTGCCGCGCTATAAAGAAGTTGATATCGATTTTGATGTTTCCGTGTGTTGTAAAAAACCGTTTATAACTGCAAACAAGCTTATCACATTTGTTGATGGAACTGAGATCATCGTTGACGGCAGCTACGATTTGCTAACCAATCAAGGTCTATTCTATTTACAAACCAACAAGGTTGATATCCATCGGCTGGGCAATATTCTATCATTTGTCAAACGACTTGATCTTTCAGGAACGACAAGCGTGTCTGCGGAATTACCGGTTTACAATTTCTCATTACACCCTTCAATGATTGCATACCTGTATTTAACCGAATTTACCGGTAACTTTAAGAGGCTTGCCTACCCACTAGTATTACGCAAACCCACAACCGGTATTTTAACTTCGCATTCACTCTCTTTCCACCAGGCATCAGTAAGCTACAAAGACCGACCGGTTATTCTTGATTTCACCTATTCAATAGATCCAGAAAAGAAGATCAGCATTCAATATAACGAGCTTTCCGATATGCAATTACTCGATATTATAGCTATAAACAAACCGAAACAGGATAACACAACTGCCGAAGAAGCGGATAAAGACACCTCCGACGCTAAATCACAACAAAGCGTTTCAAAACCGAAACGCGATACCCGCCCAAAACGGATTATTCCGATATATATCAATGGGCCTGTTCAAAATGTACAACTTGGTGCCGTAGCCATTGACTCGGGTTATCTGGATGCACTTATAGAAGGCAATAGAATACTGTTTAAAAATATCGATCTTAGAATGTACGGCGGTCATTTCAGAGGAAACGGCGTCATTAAGACAATCGACACCACCCCCTCATACGCCATTGTGGCTGATGTGCGAGATCTTGCGATTAACGACATACTCACCGACACGACAAAATACAGCGATTTACTTGATGGAACCTTTTCATCGGCGATCTCATTTCAATGCTCAGGCAAAACAATTTCAGATATCCAAGAAACTCTCACCAGTCATGGTGTAATTAAAATTCAAGATGGAGTCATTCATAACCTTGCCCTTCTTGAAGAAATCCTCGCCAATTTTTCTGACGAGAGCAAAGATAAACGTCTCAAACTTTATGGCAGTACTATAGGATTACGCATTCCATCTGTTGAGGAATTTGGGTTCGAGAAAGAAACATCATTTTCAGAGTTACGTTGTGCATACAACATCAAAGAAAATGAAAATGGTGTTAATGCTTTCCAAACTGATAACTTGACTATCGAATCACCAAAAATGAAAATCAAGTTAAAAGGAGGTTTTGATTTCAACCAGAACCTTGATTTTACCGGAATGACAACTCTGTCAGAAATACAAACCAATAAATTGCTAAGTAAAGTCAGAGAACTCAGTATGCTTTTTGCTGTATCTAACCAAGTTATGGAGATACCGTTCAAAATTGAAGGGACTATTCAAAATCCGGAACCCATCCCGATTATCCGTCTGAATATGTTGCAAAACAAGGTGCAGGATCTCCTGCAAAATAAGTTATTCAGATCAAAATCAGAAGATATAAATATTGATGCAATAAAAAAAGAACCGCTGGAACCGAATTTGGAAAAGAAAATAGATCAACTGGATATAGATGAAGACGACATGAAGCGATTAAAAAAATTGGAAAAGAAAATCAAAAAATATTTAGACTAGAATAATTGATTTTTATATCGTTTTCAGTACAATAGAACTTAAATACCTTTTCACCGGAAGGATTGTTTTATGGAAACCAATATAGCGATAACCCCGTTACAACAATCAGACCAGAAGGATGTAATAACGTTTGTAAACCATTTGCTGGAAAAAGAATTTGGCGGCAGTTTTCATCATCTTGAAGCAGACGACCTTGACAATCTTATGGACGCTTACAACGGAAAACGGGATTTATTTCTTGTCCTCAAAAGCGATAACAAAGTCATCGGTACTGTTGCAATTAAAGAAGACAGTAAAGAAGTCGGATTACTGCGCCGGTTGTTTATCGACCCTGAGTATCGTAACAAAGGCTACGGTAAAATGTTAGTACAAAAGGCGATCGATTTTTGTATCGAAAACAACTATGAAATGATATCGTTTCGCGGAAACAACCAGATGGATCAGGCTATACGTGTAATAGAGAAATTCGGTTTTATACGTAAAGATTTGATAGATTTTGGTGCGTTTCATATATATATTTATGTAAAATTATTATAAAAATTTCCGACAAATATAAAAACAAGACAATATTCGCAAACTTTATTTATACAAAGGCAGAGATAATGGCTGAGGAAACAAAAAAGAAAATACTCGTTGTAGATGACGAAGTAGATATTGTTAATCTTATAAAAGATTTTCTTGAACTCCATGATTATTCAGTCATCACCGCAACCGATGGTGATACAGCCCTACGCCTTGCAGTATCAGAAGTACCCGATCTGATAACATTGGATATCATGATGGGAAACAAAGACGGCTACGAAACCTGTTTATTATTGCGGGAAAACCAGACAACCAGCCACATCCCGATCATTATCGTTACCGGCCGTTCTACCAAACAGGCAGAACAGGCCGCGGCTTCATTCGGCGCCGATATGTACCTGAGCAAACCGTTTGAACTACAGGAACTCATCGACCTGATCAGACGTTTTGTAGGATAATTTTTACTTCAAATTCAAATCATTCTTTTTAATTGAACCTTATCCATATCTTATGTTCTAAAAAACTGTATATCATCAAAATATGATATCAATATCCTCTTGTCTCAATCTTCGATATCACAACATTATCCTTGCGTTATACAGTATCAACCTATTAGTATTATACTTGTTATTATAACTTTAATTATTTGGGGGTATCAATGCTTACACAACAGCAATATGAAGCGCTTGGCAACACAATGTTTCGGTACAGGAGTTATATCCCCTTGCTTGGATGTATATTTTTCATTATCGGCGCAATACATTTCTCGTATCCATGTAACAGCCATGCTGTTGACCTATTGTGGGAATGCGTATGCCTTACGCTTTCTTTCGGTGGTCTGTTATTACGCTTCCATATAGCAGGGCACACTGCTAAAGGGACATCAGGTAGAAACACCAAACGCCAGAAAGCCGAATCGCTTAATACAACAGGAATGTATTCCATTGTCCGGCATCCACTTTATCTGGCTAATGCCATTATATGGCTGGGTGTGGCTTTGTTTTTGCATAATATGCTATTTGCTGTAGTATTCGTGACATGCTTCTATCTTTTCTACCACCCAATAATGTTTGCTGAAGAATCATTCTTGCGCAGAAAATTCAAAACTCCATATGATACATGGGCTAATAAGACCCCTCGTTGTATCCCTAATTTTTCTCTCTGGAAATCGCCGGAACTTCCATTCGATTTCAAAAAGGCTCTAAAAAATGAATACAGCACCTTCTTCGCCATTATCGTAACATATACTGCAATGGAAATATTGACCGATTTAAGTGTAGAACATTCGTTTGTACTTGATCCATTCTGGTGTGTTGTCTTTCTGCTGGGCGGGCTTGCTTATTTATCTATACGGTACCTTGTCAAAAAGACAGATATGTTTAAAAGACGCATGCAATCATAGACTCTATAAAAACAGAGGTAATCTTTTGAAAATTTTCTTCAAAGCTATCTTTTGGATGTTTATCGGCTCACTTGCTATTTGCACAGTTACCGTAATAATTTTTTTACATAAAGAACACGCAATACAGCTTCCTGAGACATTCGGTAATTTCCAGAAAAATGTCGACCATCTTGATTCCGCTGACTCCGATGAACCGTTTTCGTTTGCAGTGATTGGTGACCTTCATGGATACGGAACTTTTGAAAAAATCTGCGCTATTCTTAAAAACGAGCCTTTATCATTTGCCTTTTTGCTTGGCGACTGCGTATACAAAGGGTATCTTGGTTACCATCAATATCTTAACATTGAGCTTGATGATGAATTGACTATGCCGTTCCCTGAATTCTATGTGGTGGGCGACCGTGATGTACACAAAGGTTATTTCACCATTGATGATTTTGAACAAATGTATGGTCCGTCTATCTTCTCTTTTGAATACAGAAAATCTCTGTTTGTATGCCTGCGTATCCTGCCTGAGCCATACGACACCAGCGAAAGCATCGATTATCTGGCCTCCATTTTAGAAGGGAACCGCGATAACTACCAACACGTATTTGTATTCATGCATGTTCCCCCACCTGTATCCAACCGTTTTATTACAAGCATATCCAATGACTCGGATAAACTGGTAGAAACTATTGCCAAATATAACGTTGACTATGTTATATGCGGACATTATCATGGTTATTATCGACAAAAAATCGGTAACACCGTTTACCTTATTTCAGGAGGAGGCGGAGCCCGTCTGGATGATGATGAATTTTCACGTTTCCATCATTCTGTCATGTTGACAGTAGACGGCGACTCAGTCACAGAACAAATCATCGCGGTCAAACCAAGTATTGAAATTGACGACAAACTTGAATGTTTTGTCCTTGCTGAACTATTTCCACGATTGCGTAAGATTAAACCGGTTAATTATCTGATGAATACTTATTGTTCTCTCGTCATGGGCAATAAGAAAAACTAATAAGCTAATCGTGAAAAACAATTTTGCACCGTCAGCTTTGCCCCTCTGTCTAATAATAAGGAGGATTGAATGAACAGGATTAATTTTGATATAGGCGAATTGTTCATCGTTGGTTTTCACGGAACATCGCTCGACGGTGATTTGCAGGATTTTTTAACCAGAAATTCGTATGGCGGTGTCATTTTATTCAGCCGTAACATTACCTCATTCGAGCAATGGAATACACTCACCACATCATTACAAGAGCTACAGAAATCCAGAGATAAATTACCGTATTTTATTGCTATAGATGAAGAAGGAGGCACAGTCTCACGCATGCCCGACGACGGCGCTACCTTACCCGGAGCGCGGGCTCTGGCTCAAACCGGTGACCCCCATCTTGCCAGCACATGCGGTTCTATAGCAGGAAATACATTGCATGCAATGGGATGCAACCTGAACTTAGCGCCGGTACTTGATGTCAATGTCAACCCGATGAACCCCGGTATCGGTATCCGTTCGTTTGGAGATGATCCTCATCGGGTATCTATGTACGCAACCGCATTCTATCGCGGTATGAAAGATGCCGGTATTCTGGCGTGCGCAAAACATTTCCCTGGTAAGGGAGATATCCTTAGAGATTCCCACAAAACATTACCTACATGTTCATGTACAAAGGATCAGATTGAAGATACACATCTGCCTCCATTCATATCAGCTATACGCGAACATATACCATGTGTGATGACATCGCACGCACGATACCCTGCGATTGATCCGGATAATCCCGGCACGCTATCAAAAGACATTTTAAGCGGTATGTTACGAAAAGAACTCAAATTTTCAGGATTGATTCTCAGCGACGATCTGGAAATGGGGGCTATGCGTGAATGCGGGTCTATTGGTGAAACCGCCTATCGCGCGATCATGGCAGGATGTGATATGCTGCTCATATGCCACACAAGACAACAAATTGAAGAAGCACAGGAATATTTACGCGCCAAAATGACAACAGATAAATCACTGCGCAACCGTTGCGAAGATGCATATGGACGTATACAAAATATTAAGAAAGATCTTTCGTGGCCGAAAAAAATATCAAAATTCGATCTGCCGATACATGCCACAGCACATGCAATTGCAAAAAAAGCGGTGACACGGTACCGTGATGTATCGTCTCTTCTACCGATCACCGACATCGATTCAGATAAACCTATCCTGCTTTGCGGTTCACAGTTCCGTTCAGCGGTCGAGGTCGAAATTATCGGCAGGACACCATACGACATTAATGATCTTCACAGGCATCTGGCGCAGAATGTGAAACATATTCGTTTATTATCGTGGGATTTATCACCGGAGCAATCGGTGGTAGATACGATCAAAGGACATGATTTCAATCAGTACAGCTTAATAATCCTGTGTAGCAATAACGCCGGGTTATTTGCGCCGCAAAAAGATATAATTGAGCATATTCTTCATCATGCGAATGACAGGACAATCCTTGTCGCTGTAAAAAATCCTGAGGATATCGATCTTTTTCCAAAAGCGCCAACCGCTATTGCTACCTGCGGGTACAACAGAGTGAATATTGAGTCATTAGTCGATCTTTTATGCGCTATACATGGTCATTCTGTAACCACCGGATAATACCCGCCGGTTTTGAATGACCGCACCGGACTCCACCTGCCTGATTCCGATTTAACTCTCCAGTAGTACCGGGTAAACGGTTTTAAACTGCGGTATCCAATGGTTGTATCGACAACATTCTGTACATCAAATACCGGTTCGTCGAATGACCGTTTGCTTTTTGATATCTGAAAATGATACCCCAACGCATCAGGAACGGCATTCCATCGAAAAACAGCAGCATATGGGTTCACCTCCGTCTGCCCAAGAGATGGATACACAGTAACCGCCTGCTTGTCCATTGCCTGGCGGCTATACATCAATCCCGCCCATATAATCACAATCATCACCAGCAAACGAAGCCACTGAAAACACTGTTTCAGGGCAACACAATGATATGTTGTGGCATGCGGTACAACAAACAAGCCTAAATCATGTTTTTTGATTATCCAAACCACACCGAGCACCCCTATCCATCCGATAAGCAACAAAATCCAGTGGGCGCGCAACGAGACATACTCCAGTGATACCTGATCGGATGATTTAGACAAAGCAATAGCCACAACACCCGGAGTCATCCAGAACGTTTCCAGCGGTTTTTTGGCGTCAGACGCGTTCCATGTATGATAAAATGCAGTAGGGGCATATATAATACGAGGCGCATCAAACGAACAGGTCGCTCTAACGCTATGCCATGAAGAATTCTGTACGTTCAACTTCAGATCGTCAAGTTTGGGCGATTGACGTAAGGTATCGATCAAAATATTTTGATGAGACGCTGTCAACGGTTTGATAGGAATATCCCAAACCGGTTTGTTACTCAACAATTTTCCACCATCAATAACAAACGATTTCAGGTCATTATAGAGAAAACGCTTATTATGGCGCGTCCTTGGAAAATCGATCAATACTACAGCGGAAAACAAAGACGGTTCAAGCCAGTGGACAAATTCAGAAGGAGCCTTAACCATAGGCGCCACTTCGTAACCGTATTTGATAAACTCGTTAATCCATAATTGATTCAGATTATACCACTGGGTATTGGTGCAATAAACCATCACAGGTTTTTTCCAGCACGATACCAGCGGCATGGTATGTGCGCCACTTCGTTCATAGACATCATATCGTGTCCCCGAACGTAAAACCTGCATAGGTACGACTGGTTGATCGCTTATTTTCTCATGGTCTTCAAGCCATCCTACCCTGCCGGTTATATATCGCAACGACAACAGATGCGCCAGATCGTCTGACTGCAACAACGAACTTTGCCTATCATTGATTAACCACGATACACTGCCTGCCATATCATTATCGTGCCCGACCATATTAGTGAGAAAGCAACAATCCGACATCGCTCGCAATGATAACTTTGATATACCGGAATACCGCCCAAAATACGTTCGATCAAATGCACTGCGCCCAGGTAATGATGTATACTGATCCATCAATTCCGCCTGATCCTGTGTACATCCCGAAAAGACAAGCATATCAGCTATGCGGAACCGTTCATACAACGGTACAGAAATAAGCATAATCAGCAAAGTTGATACAATGTATGCGGCAGGCCGTATCCGAAGCGGTGTAATTCGGATTAACAGTCTAACGGTAGATCGCAATGCTATTGCCGATAGCACTGCTGCTGCCAGTTCTATCAGGAAGATAGCCCGGATCGGCTGAAAATTTTTCGCAAACGGTAAAAAACGGAGCCACGGCAAATCGTCGCTTCCCACAAACAACACGCATCCCCACATAAAAGAGATCAACCATAGAAACTCACGGAACCTCCGTGCGCGCAACATCAATATAATACCGCCGATTATGGTCAGAATGGTAAACAGCCGCCAGCGCGCAAAACTCTGGTTCATGGACCAGCGGAACCCCTCTTCACCACCGCCAAACAGAGGGCTTTCTGCGTGATTCGTATCAAGCAATTCTCCGTACAAAAACGTTTCTACTGACTGCTTGATTGTCAGCGAAACAGCAAGCGGGCTAAAAGATCGTTGTGATTCAGGGATAAATTTATACTGAGCATTGAACTGGATAAACGGAATCAGCCAAAAGGCGATAAGCATCACTGCCATCAAACCGCAGACAATCCATTTACGCATCATGAGCAGGCATGTTTTTCTGCCACGCCATACGAGAAAAAGCAGTACATAGACAACCAGAGTATACAGCAATAACACCGCAAAAACCGCATGCCCTGCAACAACACCCGCAAGGGACGCCATCAGCATTATCATATACCGCCGCTGTTGTTTAGACCATGTCAACCGGTGCATAGCACCAAGCGCCAGAGGAAACCCCACTGCCCCGATCAACTGGGTATGCAGTCCCACCCAGAAATATGCATCAAGCGTGTGCCCCCATCCACTGACAGGCAAAAGAGCCAGCAAGCTTGCCAGCCCTGCAGTCAAGCGGTCAAAGCGAAATGAGCGCACCATAAAATATACTGATAATGGATAAATCGTAAACAACAGACAAACGATTATATTGTGCCAAGTAAAAATGGAAAAAAACGGACACCATAGTTTGGCAATTACAACGATAATATACAGCAACGGTTGATAAAACGATGCCAAAGGCAATCCCATTCCACGGGCAAAACAATCGAACATCCCCCGACCCGCAGAAATCGACCGCAACATATGAATTTCATTTGCATAATGCCAAAAGCTGTCGCCCGCCTGAATAAACCTACCGGTAAGCACCTTGCAACATAATAGGAACGCGCAGACCAGGGCAATGCCAACAAGCACAATACCAGCTGTATCGTTATAATATTTAATCTGCTCTTTTTTCATATTCAACCCCATAGATGCTTAATGTGTCTACACATTCTAACAACATTCGTTATAAAATAAAAGAATGAAAAACACTGATGTTTCGGTAAAAAACCTTGCTTTTTAGAAGAAATATTTTTAGTCTAGTAGAAATAAATATAGTCTGTAAGAACCTTTTTTGTTACTGAATATACCAAAATATAAGAGGAGTTTCACTATCATGGACCAGGCGATCGAAAAGCGAATTAAGGAATGGCTCAGCAACGATTATGATGAAGCGACACGAACCGAAATTCAGCAGCTGATCGATGAAGATAATCAAAAAGAACTCACCGACCGTTTTTTTCAGGATTTAGATTTTGGAACCGGCGGCTTGCGAGGTGTTATCGGTGCAGGTACAAACCGGATCAATACATATACCATAAGAAAATCGACACAGGGCCTTGCTACATACATAGTCAAACAGGGGCCTGAGGCTATAAAAAAAGGGGTGGCAATAGCTCACGATTCGCGCTACATGTCACCAGAGTTCGCATTGGAAACTGCGTTGACACTGGCAGGAAACGGTATCAAAGCATACTTGTACAAATCACTTCGCCCGACACCATTGTTGTCGTTTGCGGTTAGGCATCTTGGCGCACAAGCCGGTATAAATATCACTGCAAGCCATAATCCCAAAGAATACAACGGCTACAAAGTGTACTGGGACGATGGCGGGCAGGTTGTGCCTCCACACGATAAGAATATTATCTCGGAAGTACGGCAAATCACTTCTCTGTCACAGGTTAAACTTGTCGATAAGGAAACCGCTATCAACAAAGGGTTGCTAGTCTATATAGGCGAAGAAGTGGACAACGCTTACCTTGACAAAATGCTACAGTTATCTATTAACCCGGATATCGTCACAAAAATGAGCGATACGGTAAACATAGTGTTCACCCCCATCCACGGCACTGGTATAACCATGGTGCCTCAACTGTTGGACAGGATGGGATTTAAAAATGTGCATATAGTGGAAGAACAAAAAGAACCGGACCACAATTTTTCGACTGTCGCCTCGCCCAACCCTGAAGAACCGGCGGCAATGAAACTGGCGTTAGATAAAGCCCGCGCAGTTGATGCCGATCTGGTGCTGGCAACCGATCCTGACGCCGACAGACTTGGCGTTGCGGTCAAAGATTCTTCGGGAAAATTTATACTTTTATCCGGTAACCAGACAGGATCGCTCATCATTTATTATGTTCTTTCCCAGCTGGAAGAAAAAGGTAAATTACCAGACAATGGTGTTGTAATAAAGACCATTGTAACCACCGAATTGCAACGTGAAATAGCAACCGGATACGACATTGAATGTATCGATGTATTAACGGGTTTTAAATACATAGCTGAGAAAATCCTTGAGTTTGAAACACAGGGTTCTCCGGGTAAACCGTCCAAAATTTTTCTTGCAGGAGGAGAAGAAAGTTACGGGTATCTGATAGGAACCCATGTACGTGACAAAGATGCTGTCATAGCGGCGGCAATCGTTGCTGAAATAGCGGCATACGCCCGTTCGCAAAACACGACGGTATTTGGTATCCTTGAAACTATTTACAGTGAATACGGGTATTACGCAGAAAAACTCAAATCTTTGGTTTATAAAGGCAAAGAAGGTATGGAGACGATCTCGTCAATCATGCATCAACTGCGCGAGAACCCGCCGAGAAACATTGCCAATACCAGAGTCAACTATATCAGCGACTATCAGAAAAGTGCAACTTTTGAACCAAATAAAAAACAAACCATAGGCACTATTGATCTACCTGTATCCAATGTACTGGCGTTTTACCTTATGGACGGCACAAAAATCACCATACGCCCTTCAGGGACTGAACCAAAGATAAAAATTTACGTCAGTAGTATGGCAAAAGCCGACGGCAAACCGTTGGATCAAGCTAAAGATGAAGTCAAAAATAAATTGGATACTTTTTTGAACGAATTTATCTCACTAATCGAAATCAAAGTAAAACTTTAAAATCTATCTTTATCTTTTGACCTTATTGTATTCCGCTCATATAACCAAAGATATGGGCGGAATTTTTTTTACGGCTATGTTTTTATATACCTGCCTGATTTGTATTTTTATCATTTTCATGTTATAGTAGTAATAGAAGTCTTAAATGCCTTGGTTATGTGGTCTTATTTGATTGTTGCGGAGGAATGGTTATGCCTGAACCTACAAGTATCATTTTGCTGGGTGGTGGATTGTTAGGAGCGTTGATCCGTCTAGCGAAACGGTCTTTCGAAGAAGCAAAGCGGATAATGGATATTGTACTATCAATTCTTTTTCTCTTTATTCTATCTCCTGCTGTACTGATTATTGCACTACTTGTAAAAGTTACATCACCCGGTCCGGTTTTAGTCAAACAAACTCGCGTTGGAAAAGGCGGTAAACTCTTTACCATGTATAATTTCCGATCAATTCAAAATGACATATCAGGTATAGAAAACGATCCAAAAATCACCTGCATAGGACATTTTTTGCGACAAACGCATCTGGACGAAGTACCACAATTTATCAATGTTATCAAAGGCGAAATGAGTATAATAGGCCCACGTCCTGAAACTCCTAATTTTGTTGATGAACACAGCAGGGAGTTACCTGAATACCAGCAACTCCTGTCCATTCGTCCCGGCATAACCGGCCTGGCACAGGTCAGTGATCAACATGACGAAAGCAAAGACGCTATACGCCGTAAACTACAATATGACCTGCAATATATCAAAGGCGTACAAGATAAATGCTGGGGAAATGAATTTCGTATTTTATTCCACACAATAGTCCTGCTGATAACCGGAAAAATCATACGCTGACAGATAAAAACCCAATTTGATAATCAATAATTGACACAAAAAGCCTTGCCTTTTTTTGCAATCTCCTGTATAGGTTCATCCTGAACGATAACCATGGATGGATCGATGAAAAATTTTTCGCGTTATTTTATATTGATAGTTTTGCTGGGTATTGCCGGACACATGCTTTTATTCGAGCAAGGGCTCGGCGGAGACGGGTGGGGATATTACGCTACTTGCGAATCAGTCTGGATAGATGGCGACCTAAATCTGGATAACAACATGTACGGCGTGTACAACGGATTCACTAAAGATCCCGAAACGGGTAGATACATTACCCAGTACCCGCCCGGCCTAGCAATAATGAACACACCGTTTTTTCTGATTGGAAATGTTCTCGGCTCGTTATGCCCGATAGCTATTCCGCAGGACAAAATTTTTAATAACCCTAATTTCAAAGATTTGCCAAACACTGTTTTCTTCCGTATTTTCGGCTTCGTATTTGCCCATAACGTCTATGCCTTGCTTGGACTGCTTATATTGTACAGTACGTTGCGCATCAATAAAGTCAACGAATCTCTATCGGCAATACTGGTATTGCTCACCTATCTTGCCAGCCCGCTGCATTATTATGCTCAATCAGGCATGAGCCACGCCAACAGTTTTTTTCTTATGTCGTGTTTGCTGTATTGTTTTTCAAAATATTTGATTACTCGCAAACCGTATTTATGGCTCCTGATGGGGTTATGTATTGGTATGGCAACCGCTGTACGGTATACTAACGGGCTGGCGTTACCGGTCAGTTTTATATTTGCGCTGATAGTAAGCGATACAAAAAGATTTCGTAATCTGTTGTATCTGACAGGCGGGTTTGCGGCTATATTCTGGGTCTTACCGCTATTCTGGTGGCTGCATGCCCATCAGCTGAAACCAGGATATACAGCGTCATTTTTCTTTACCCGGATACCTCTGTATACGATTTTGCTTTCGCCACGCAGTGGTTTTTTTATTTTCCATCCACTATTTGCTTTAAGTATACCGGGATTTATTCTATTTCTGCGTAAAACCTGCCCTCTGCAAGGCTCAGTGCCACGCATTACGGCTATATTTTCTATGTGCCTGCTTTTACCCTTTTGTATTGTGTATAGCTACTGGGGAGAATATTACGGAGGCGATTCGTATTCACAGCGATACATAATCAACTGTTTACCCATGTTCACCTTTTGCATGGTGCCGTTATTCATGCTCAAACGACCATGGCACAATGTAATTATTGTTTTTACAGTGATTGTAACAGCATTCAGTTATGTGATGTTTCTTGTATGCCTTTCACGGATACTGACGTTTCCCGAAGGATACATCTGGCCGCAATATATCGGGGAATATGGTTATCTTTTCACACAAAATCACACCATAGCAGAATTTATAGACGGACTGAGAGAACACATCCTTACCTTAAAAGCATTAAAGATATAATACATCCTGAGCGGAAAACAAAATTTTCGATTTCATGTCATTCCTGCTAAAGCAAGAATCCAGTTCTGATTTAATGTTGCTTGAGAATGCTTATAAGAAGCATAAAACATCAGCTTTTAGACATTATTTGTACACAACGCATGCATTATATGCTATCAGAAAACACAGCTTATCACATTACAAAACAAATATTTTCTTCCTTTACTGCTTTTTATCAATATGTTACACAACCATTGCATTATTGGCACGCCTGTTGCATTATATATTTTAAATCTATTTCAACAGGCAATAATAATCAGAAAGGAAACCACTATGCAATATTTAGCAAACTTTTTATGTGCAACTATTTGTTTAATGTTATGTTTAAACTATAATGTATATGCTATGGGAAAACGAATAATAACGTATGATAACGTGTATGAAGAAAATGGGCGTATTTTTGCTATTGATGAAGTTTATTATGATGGATGGAGATGGTGGAGAAGAGACATAGATCTTACTGATTTTACGAGCCTATCAGGTTATCCACCTTATACATACTATGCTGATGAACTTATAATACATGATACTCCTGCGCCTGTTGAACTCCCAATAGTATATAAGCGTCCAGATTTAATATTTTATGTAGACGCTATTGATCCTTTAACTAACAGTATACATTTAGGCCGTTTTTCCAGAAGAAAATCAAAGAATATAGAGGTTTATTATAAATCGATTAACAAACCGTATGTAAGGCTAGGTAAATTTACAGTCAGTGGGGTAAAACCTTTAAATGGTAAAGAAATTAAATGGCAGGACGTAGAAGAATTAATATGCACAACAGCAATAGGTAAGTTTTCAGCGGATGCTGTAATTGTTGAGGGGTGGGAAGAAGTAAAGTTCAAGCAAGAAGATTATTGGCCAATTACAAAGTTTCAATATCCTACGTATATTCGCTTTAATTGTGTTGCTGTTGCATTTAAGGAAACAGCTGAAATACCAGAATATTTAAAAATTATTGAAATATATGAATGCGATGAATTAGGTTATAAGCCGATAGGTGATTTTTTAATTGAACTGGATTCAGAATATTCATGGAGATTATACGCAAAAAAAGTTCGTAAAAAAGCGTATGACCTTTATAAACCGGATGGCTTCTTTTTAAAAAAAGAAGAAACTATTTCAAAAGGTAACATTTTTTTTAAGGGCAAAAAAAGATACACCTTTACTGCAGTAAACTTCGATGAGCAGACAAAACAAAAATACTTCATTCAACCATTCAAAAAGAAGTTTGGAATAAAATAAAATGCAGCTAAGGAAAATATATGCGCTATACATATATAAAACAGTTTATTATTTCCCCAAATACAAACCTAAACAAAATGAAGCAACAAAAGATTCGGTATCATTAACTTTCTTGTGGAAAAGGAGATACCTGCCCCCTTTATCTCCATTGGACGTCATTCTTTATAAAGGTTAGGTATTTAGAGGACAGATTAGTAAAACTTTCCAATGATAACAAACGTTTAATTTGCTTATACTCCCAGTCATGTCATTCCCGCGAAAGCGGGAATGACATCTAATGGGGGAATATTAGTCTCCGGTTTATGAGCAAACAATATGTCAGAAGCATTCTTTAAGAGACATTTAAGTTTGTGTTTTGTCATAGGAATAGATAACTTGATGTTAAAAATCACCCGTTTAAAGCCTGTATTGTCTCGTTGACCAACGTATTCATCAATTCTTCAACAGATACTATCTCGTTGATGCGATACACATTTTTTCCGGCAAAAACGACGGCATTATCGAAATCTGCGTCCAACGCATTTCCAAGCGCTTTGGCAATACAGTACGGAGATGTGCGCGGATCACATGTTTTCAGACATTTATAGTTGCAGATAAACCTATCTCTGTACCGCGCGGCTATTTTATCGATGAACGGTGTCTTGATTACCCGTCCCGGCATACCTACAGGACTTTTGATAATCTGCACATCATCTTTTGATGCTTCAAGATATAATTGTTTAAATTTATCTGTTACAGCGCATTCATGGGTTGCTACAAACCGCGTCGCCATCTGAACACCCTGCGCCCCCAGATTTAAAAAGCGTGCAATATCGTTACCGTCAAATATACCTCCTGCCGCGATTACAGGAATAGATACGTTATAGTCGTTTTCATAGGTTTTAACCAGCTTCAATACATCGGCAACAATATCTTCAAGCTGGCCGTCATAAGCATTTTCAAGTTCCTGCTCGCTAAAACCTATATGCCCGCCAGCATACGGGCCTTCCACTACAATCGCGTCTGGTAATCGATTGTACCGACGCTTCCATGTTTTAAGAATAATCTTTGCGGCGCGGTCGGAAGATACTATAGGAATGATATTTATATCTCTATCCTCTACCAGTTCCGGTAGATTGAGCGGTAATCCCGCGCCAGACACAATAAAATCAACCTTTTCTTCAACAGCCGCTTTTACAAGTTCCTCATAATGACTCAGGGCAAATAATACGTTTACGCCAAAAACCCCTTTAGTCATTTCTCTTGTTTTGCGAATTTCATTTTTAATACCATCAACAGAAACTTTTATATAATCGAGATTTTTCTCGTCTATACCATATGCCAAACCGACACTGGCTATAGTCCCTGCCCCACCACAATTTGCGACGCTCGCAACTAACGGAGCAGTAGAAATTTTAACACCCATTCCTCCCTGAATAATGGGAATAGGTATTTCTTTATCTCCAAGTATAATGGGATGCAATTTTTTGGTCATAGGTTTCTCCTTTGAGAATTCGAAATTCCGCCGTTGTGCATAATAAAACATAGCTATAGTCACAACAGGCCGCTAAAATTAAAATGGAATCCTTTTAAGCGGAGAAAGTGTTGTGTGTTATCGTATATCTGATCAAGCATTTTAAATTTGATCAACGAGACTTTCAGCTATAAGCTTACGTAGAGTAAAATATACGCAGGTATCAAAAAAGGACGCACTATATTAAGAATAACAGTAAAATATCGCCTATACAAGATTTTTTTACCTCACAACCATTTTTTAACAAAAAAATCACTATTATTTTGCATATATAATTTTTACCTGATAGGGGCGCAGATTATAATGGAAATCGTTGGGAACTTCATCCATAGGATGATCTGGAGAAATATCGGTTACCGAGGAACATCCGGCAAAGACTGACCCTACCAGATCGTTATTATAATATTCCTGATATGATCTGTTATCATTGATAAGCACCAGTGCGCGGTCATTGGTATCAGAGGCGGATTTAAGCAACACCACCACTTTAGAATTTTCCAATTCGAGTTGTTCGATATCGCTGTCAAACTGGAACAAATAGTAATCTTTTTTGAGCTGATTGCACCGCGCGATAAAACATGAGATATCGATTCCGTTATCTTCCCAATCAGCGGGAGATGTTTGCACCACATGGAGCTTTTTCTGAAATCCATATTCAAAACCGATGGGAATCATGAAACCCGAACTGAATATTGATGAAAACAGACACCGCAATAATATTCGTTCAAGGTTGCTATGCAGTTCTTTAGCCAAACGGGTAGTATCATGCGATTCAGGGAAGCTAATCGAAGGAACCAGTTTAGAAGTTTGACTGTATTGCTTAATACACCAGGTTTCTTCAAAATCCCAGTATTTCGAGCTATTGAAAATAACGTCAAAACCGCTTTCCACGACTTCCATGGTTTGTTTTGGACTGCACCCGAGGGTTTCCCCAAAAAACAAAACTTGTTTATCTTTCTTTTTTGCCAGACCGATCAGATATTTCCACAAGTCGGACGGAACCTGATAAGCCGCGTCACACCTGAACCCACTGAATCCCATGTCCATCAGGTGAAACATAAGATCACGCCAGTAGTTCCACAGGTTATCACGGTCAGGGGAATTCAGATTATCGATTTCAGCGAGATCACCCCATACAGCCACAACCCGGTCACCGTCTTTGGCACATGGATTTTTGATCTTTCCCTTTTTATCGTATTCGTACCACTGAGGATGAGAATCGACAAGCACAGAATCAACTGCCGTATGATTAATCACCAAATCCGCCATAACCCGTATTCCACGATCACAAGCTGATTTGTTGAACATACGTATAGCCGACTCGGTTGCTTTAGCATCCATGCCTGCGCTTATACGCTGGTCGTAGGCGTAATAATCTTTCACTGAATACAGGCTTCCTGAAAAACCTGTTTGGTGAAACGGATTGATATATATCCAGTTAAAGCCCATTTGCTCGATATGGTCAAGCTGGGAAGACCAGTGGGAAGCCGACTCAAACAAAAGCGGAAAAAAGTTGTATATCAGAAACGGACCTTGTGAATATGCAGCGCTTTTCATTAATGATATGCTCCTTGCGTGATACATTCAAATGTCGTATCGGCTGATAGCGACCAAACAGATCAACCGGTATACTCCGCGCGGTTGTCTTCGGTTTCCTGAAGGGATATTTTGTGCAATGATCCTGCGGGTAAAACAGCCTGAAGTTTATCCCAAAAAACTATCACCATATTTTCGACAGTCGGCAACTTTTCTTTAAAGACCGGTACATCTTCAGTCAGATTCTTGTGATCGACCCACTCAATAACTTCATCTTCTATATATTTACCCAGCTCAGTCAGGTTCATAATCATACCGGTATTGGGATCGGCTTCGCCTTTCACGGTAACTTCAAGAACATAGTTATGTCCGTGAAGCCTCGAACACGGCCCGAAAATAGCTAGATTTTCTTCTTCGGTCATAGCGGGATTGTATAACTTATGCGAGCAACAAAACCGAACTTTTTTTGTTAACGTTAACATGCTGTTTCAACCTCAATAAAATTTTCAAATCAACTACCGATTAGTGTACATTCAAGATATCAGGTAATGCCGCGACAAAATCTTTTATTTGATCACGTACAGAGCGATAACACTCGATAGCCTCCTGCGGTGAAGCGGCCTCTTTAGCCATCTTAGGAGGATCGGGAAAACTATGGTGTATAATCGTAGCGTTACCTCTGAAGACCGGGCAACTCTCATTAGCATGGTCACAGACCGTTACCACATAATCAAACACAACATCTCTAAGCGAATCAAGATGTTTCGACTGATGCCCCGATATATCAACCCCTGCTTCCTTCATAACCTGCACCGCGTTGGGATTAAGCCCGTGTGTTTCGATACCTGCAGAATAAGATTCGAAACGTTCATCCAAAAGTGACTTTGCCCATCCTTCAGCCATTTGACTCCGGCATGAATTACCGGTGCACAAAAAGAGAATTTTTTTCGCCGTTGCCATAATATTCAAACCTTTTATTTTAGTTTCAGAGAATCAAAGGTGGTAATTATACCACCGCAGCTCCTTAAAACCAACTCTTAATTTTTATTGTTTTATTTTAGAGGGATTTTTCAGCCGGATAACGTTAAAAGTTGTCGGGTCACCCCATACCCGTTCTTTAGAAGTCGATATCATCAATTTCTGAGGTTCTTTCGGATCGTCACAGTCGCTACCTTCCAGCGAATACCCCATTCTCATACCTTCATAAAATCGAAACTGACCGCTGTCTTGTGATACAACATCTTTCTCATCACCCTTTGTCTGGTATGCTTTATTGAGATCTATCTCCCTGAATATACAAGCATTTATTCGGACTTCTATTATATATCCGTTATCAGTCCGGTTAGCCGCAATCTCAGTATTATCAAGAATAAAATGCTCCGGATATTCGGGTATAAAAAGATACACCTCAGGTTTAATAGTATCAAAATTACCCGGCGAAAAACCAAATTTAAAATCGTCCTTATTATTTATCGGGACCTTGTAGTCTTCGAGCAAATCAACATCTAACCAGAATTCAAGATGGTCGCCTTCCCACATATCCAGCTTACTCTTTTCCTGCACCAACTTGTCATCAATGACAACAAACGCCAAATAAAGATTATCTGAATCCCACATGCTATATGCTGATATGCTGTAATCATCAAGTCCGTTCCATGTATCGGGTCCGAAAAAGACTTGATTTTTATTATCGAGTTCTACAGGGTCACTGAGAATCCAATCGCTAAGATCACCATCAATTTTTATCGATCCTTGCTGATAATTCGAAATAAATTGATCAAGTTTATCAGGGTTAGAACGTACTTTTAGAGGTACTTTAGGCCCTCTTTGCAATGACTTATACGAATAGTAACAATGTATACCTATACCTGCGTATCCTGTATTACCGCGCAAAGTATCTTCTACTTTTTTCACGACACTCTCCATTTCTTCCCATCCTTCTTCATAAAAGGTCGAAGATCTTCTCCCAGAACTCATGGTAACCAGATCCTGTGTTTCGATGCCGATATAAACTTTTTTTCCAAGCTGTTTAGCAAGATCAATATGAAACATTGAATCATCGATAAGCCTCTGGTGAGATGTATGAAAAATCGCTATGGTCGCATAATCGAGATAACCCAATATTTTTTCTTCATAATCGCCTTCGTATTTGTAAAACGTTGGTATAATTCCTCCCAATTCAAAATTCTGATCGGGATAATTGTCTATCAACTCGCGCAGTTTCGCCAACAGCTCCAAATATTCTTCTTTCAATTGCTCACGTCTGGTTAGCCAGCCATCATTCAAATATGGTCCGATATCAAGATAACAGCCTGCTAATCGCAGTTCATTAGGGCGGGATTTATTGTATTCAAGGAAAGACTTTAGCCAGTTATACGCCAGATGATGATTTTCCCTCAGTGTCCATTTAGGGTTACCTGTTAATATTTCTATCTTTATACCCAACTCATTCGCTTCACGCAAAAACTCTTCCAGCTGTTTTGTGTAGTTCGGGTCGTCATTCTCGTCAAAATCGCCAAAATACACATAACATTTTCTAATTGCAGCACGCATACACAAATCAAACATCTCCTGCCTCGCTCCCAAATGAATTACAGGATCAATCTTCCATACCCAAATAGCCCTTGGATAATCAGGGTCAAACTCTGCTTTAGGAGCGTTGTATTCTTCTCGAGCACGTACATCAAGGTCATACTCAAACATTATATCTTCGAGATACACAACTGAACTGGTGCCATTACTACTATACCTGCACCAAAAAACCAACGCCCCTAGAGATGATAAATCCACATCGGCTGCTAGTATGGATAACGGAACCACCACCTTTTGCCATTCTGTAGTTACATCATATTCGAGAAACAAGCTCACTGGACCGAAATACTTTGCGTCGATATCCAAATCCTGCGTTTGCACATCCTTCAATCCGATATCGAAGCGTTCTCCTCCTTTTTCTCCTTTGACCCAAAAAGTAAGGGCGTTGTAATCGGTGACATCCAGATCACCAAGAAGAGTATACCATCCGCACCATCCAGCTGAATTTTCCCATTCAAGCCTCAACCCGTAACCCTTGTTGCCGAGACGATGTTCTGCCGACTTTGTAATAATGCTCCACGCAGGACGTTTCGCACATGTTCCCTGATAAATTCCAAGCGTATTTTTTCGTTCATAAAAAACACCTTGTGTTCTACCGACATCAAAATTATCTACAATAACAGGGGGAATTCCAGATTCAGTTTTAGTATCTTTTTCAGATTTTGACCAGGCATCCTTAACTTTGAAATCATTATCTGCAGACGAAAAAACCGATTCTGAAAGGAAACATACAATAAAGGCTAACCATAACACGCACAGACACTTCTTCATAATTTTCTCTATTTCAAATAATTTTAGAAGTTTGTTAATTAAGCTATTATCTTAATAAGACCGATTTCTTTATCAAATGTTTCAGGTATTTTGATTCACAAAACTAACGTGATTTTTAAAAGAATGATTTAATAGCTTCTATTACTGTGATTTGCTCGTCTTCGGTAAGCCATGGATTAAGCGGTAACGATAGAATACGGTTAGTAACCGCTTCGGTAACGGGTAATGATCCCGATGTGTAACCCAAATCCCCATACGCCTGTTGGAGGTGAATTGGTAACGGGTAGTGGATCAAGGTACAGATTCCTTTATCGGCGAGGAATTGGCGCAACTCATCTCGTTTATCGGTTTGGATTACATACAGGTGGTAAACATGTTTGGCATATTCACGGCATACAGGTGTTGTCAGGCTGGCAATACCTTTGAGTTGATCGTCATACTGAGATGCCAGACTGCGCCTAACATCGTTCCAGTGATCCAGATGAGGCAGTTTTGCCAGCAAAAATCCGGCTTGCAGTTCATCCAGCCGGCTGTTATACCCCTGTCTGACTGTAATATATCGATCTGTGAAGCCGTAATTGCGTAGTAAACGGCATTGTTCGTCAACGACAGAATCGTTGGTGACAACCATACCGCCATCGCCATAGGCGCCAAGATTTTTCGTGGGATAAAAACTAAACGCAGCAGCGTGCCCGAAGGATCCGACTTTCTGCCCGTTATATAAGGCTCCATGTGCCTGCGCGCAATCTTCTATAACATATAATGAGTGAGCACGTGCAAACGCAAGCAACGGCTCCATATCAACTGCCTGTCCGTACAGATGAACAGGCACAACGGCTTTTGTTTTATCAGTAAGTACTGCTTCGAGTTTTGATACATCAAGAAGACACGTCTGCGGATCAATATCCACAAACACCGGATGTACGCCAGCTGCGTAAATTGCGCTCACTGTGGGTACCGCTGTGTTGGATACGGTAATAACCTCGTCACCGGGTTCCACTCCACATGCCTGAAGGGCGATCTGTATAGCGTCCGTACCGTTGGCAACACCGATTCCAAATTTACAACCGCAATAGGCTGCGAACTTGTTTTCCAATTCCTGTACCGCTTCACCGAGGATATAGTGCCCGCGTTCAAAAAAAGTTTGCATGGATTTAGTTATAGATTCGCGCAGATCATCATATTCGCGATGCACATCGATAAACGGTATATTCATACATATCACCAATAGTATTTCTTGTTATCACGGTAATAAGCAACGGTTTTTTCCAACCCTTGCTCAAACGATATTTTCGGCTGCCAGCCGAACTGTTTGGAAAATTTTGAAGCATCGGCAATATAATCGCCAACCTCAATGGCTTTTTTATCAGCTGGATACGTTACATGCTCTATCCTGCCCGACCCGACCGCATCAACAACCGCCTGAGCTGATTCGAAAATGCTAACTCCCCTGCCGCTGCCGATGTTATAGACCTGTCCATTGGTATCTTCACTAGCACAGGCAATTACGATTGCCTCCACCGTGTCATCCACATAGGAAAAATCCCGTTTAGGGGTACCCTGATCGTAAATGGTGATAGGTTTGTCTTCCATAGCAAGCCTGATGAACCAGTTGAGATATCCCTGTTTGCTGTGGCGCATCTGATGACGCGGACCAAAGGTATTGGTCAGACGAAGCGATGTACATCGTATTCCTTCATACACATTGTTGTATACCAGATGGTACAGTTCGCCGGCAATTTTGTTGATACCGTTCACATCGGTAGGCATCAACAGATGGGTTTCATCCACCGGAACTTTGCGTGTTTTACCGTATTCCCCACGGGTACCTGCGTAGACGATTTTCACGTCACGATTATTTTTACGGCACGCCTCCAAAATAGTCAACTGGCTGCGGCAGTTAATTTCCAGATCCTGATACGGATTGGTCATACTGTCGATATGGCTGAGCGTACCCGCCATATTGAAAATATAATCTTTGCCTTTTACCAGTGCGTTCATGCTTGCTTCGTCGCGCACATCAGCTATATTAACTTTGACTTTATCTTTTACAGGTTCGATATTGAACAGGTTACCCCCGTAATCTTCGATCAGCGAATCGACCAGTGTGATTGAGGCGGCAATATCGGCAAGGCGAATAGCAATGGTACTGCCGATAAACCCCACTCCTCCGGTAATCAGGATGTGTTTATTTTTGAAGGTTTCAATGTATCGTTCCATATCAGGAGTTCCTTTTGGTACAACGGGTGAAAACATCTATATACTGTTGAGCAATTGTAGCATAAGAACGATGTTCGGCAACCCATTTTCTACCTTCTTGTCCCATTTTCTTGAGCAAATCGTTATTATTAGAAAATTTTTCGATACAATCAGCGATAGCATCGGGGTTATCTATAGAAAGGATGTATCCTGTTTTTCCGTCATCGAGTGAATCACGCATTGCTCCGCAGTCGCTTAGCACAACCGGTTTTTCAAACATCGCCGCTTCGAGGGCAGTTTGAGAAACTCCTTCCTCAAACCTTGGAAGCTGGACATAGATATCCATGAGCGGATACAATTCGAGCAATTGTTCATAGGTAACCGCGCCAACAAATGTGACAGAGTCTCTTACTCCCAATTTTTCTGCTATCTGCTCCAGCGATTCAATATCGCCTCCGCCTATAATAGCCAGATGGTATGGAATTTTTTTACGATCAAGACGCGAAAAAACTTCAAGCAGGATGTCGTATCCTTTTCTCAGAGAAATACCGCCCACACTGCCTAATATCATCGAATCAAGGGGTAAGCCGTATTTCTTTTTGCCAGCAATGACCGTATCTGCATCAGGCAGAGCAAATTTATTCACGTTCACCCCATTATAGATCAACGGAGCATCGGTTCGAAGATTATATTCGCGTAACCCGTCAACCAGACTTGCACTCGAGCAGGTAACTTCAGCGGCCGATCGATAAATATATCTATTGAGCCACTGGCGCAACCTCTGTTTTATACCGGCTAATCCGGTGCGATTTTCTTCAAAGAGACGCAATTCTTCTCCAAACAGAGAAATCACAACCGGTATCTTTTTTAATTTTCCATAGATCAAAGCGGCATAGGTTAAATGAGTAATCCCCGCAACATGCAATACATCGCAAGGTATATCACGCATAGTTTTCATAAAGGTGAACGGGAAAAGAAAGCGCATCATCATGCGTCCCAGTCGAGGATGCTCGCCAGTCATAATATAATTTTTCAACCGATAAACCGATACACCTTCTATCTGTTCAAAAGGAACATCGGTTTGTTTCCACGGTTTCCATGGGAAATAACAGATTACCGATACGGTATGTCCCAATTTAAGTTCTTCCGCGGCAGTTTCGCGATAAACGGTTGTCAACCCTGCAAAACTCGGCAGGTAATGGGGTGTCAAATGGCAAATATTCATGGTATTCCTGTATAAAGTAAGGCTCATCAATAGAGCTGGCAGTTGTCAGATTGTAATTTCACAGTTATAGCACATATCATCTGCCAGTCAAGGAAAAAGCGGAAAGATACTGTTTATGGATGGTCATGTTAATCTATTTTCACTGACGCTTAGAATTCAGCTTAGTTTTGTGTACCTTTTTACAGGCTTTTTATTAGTTGGCAATAAACCACTTAAATTTTCTTCGCAACAAGCTTAAAACTGATACAAACCCCAATAAAACGATAGTCAATGGTTCAGGAACTGGCGTTGCTAAGGTCTCTTGAATTATCAAAGTAGGACGATATTCGTCATATGCTGAAACACCTGGTTGATACAACGGTGAATAATAGATACTGTAATTGTTGGTTCCCAAATAATCATGATGTAGCATAAAGCCATTATTAGTATATGTGCCGCCTAACCAATCGTTAACTATCTCAGTCACATCGAATTCATAAAACTGAGCCTGTGATGTAATGAGTTGTGACACATCGTAATCGTGATATGAACTATTTGCAGACCATGTTGCACCAGTAGGTGTCCACGAGTTTGAGACACTGTCAATGTGAAGTGTTGTTTCCTGTGTTCTGCTTGAACAATATAGGCGCAAAACAGCTGATTCCACAGAAGTAACCCCACTCATTTCACTGAGCAAAGTATTAAAACGTAACAATGAACGATACTCAGCGTAACCAGACGTACCGCTCCCTGATACATTAGCGACAAACATTGTTGTTCTGTTCGCCATTGTTGCATCTTTTGAACGGATCGTTGTTGTACTACTGTTTGAACCGTTTGAATAAATTGTTACATCAGAAGCATAAACATGCTGAGTAAAGAGTATTACCACGAGTAGTAATCCAGTGTAGATGTATCTTATTTTCACAATATGTTCTCCTAAGATTAAGAAACCTAAAGTATTCTACTAAATTTAGTATATCATATTATTTAAAAATTGCAAAGATATTACGCTTTGCGTGATCGTTTGATTGCGAATAGAGCACCTATGGTTGTCAGTACACATGTCAAAGGTTCCGGAACAACTTCAGGTGGTGGAAAAATATTTTCGTCCCAGATAATGACGTCATCCAACTGTCCGACAAACGCTCCCCCCGGTCCACTACCCATCATAACACCGGTTAATGCAGATGCACCAAAACTCCCTTGAGTTTCATCGACAAACGATCCGTCAACATACATGGTCAACAGATTGGTTGACGACAGGCTGAATGCGATATGATGCCATTCATTGTCGTCATACATAACGTTTGCATCATAAGCCTGGTAATAGGAATCGCCGTTGAATATCTGCACTTTGAGCAGACCGTCACCCTGGATATATACTCGCCAGCCGTACGTTAGCTCACCATCACGGAATTCGTTACCAATTATATTACAACCACCACCAACATCAGGCCGCTTAAAATAAAATTCTACGGAAAAATCGTTTTCAGGGGTATACATAGAGCTGTACAAATATGCAGATGCGTTATAATCATTGAGTGAATAATTGCCGGTTGCAGGATCTGCCGGATCTGCCGCGTAACCGTATACACCATAAGGACTCAGATTATACAAAGGACTCCCGCTGGAATCGTTCAGGTTTTGTTCAAATTGCCAGTACGCCAGTTGTGACGCTATAACATTTGGAATATACAATACTCCACAAAACATAATAATAGAAACTGCCAGAATATATCTGCTTTTGAGACTTTTCATCAACATAGCTCCTCGTTAAGAAAAATTCACATTAGTCTTACTAAATTATACCACAAAACAAGCAAACACACAAAATATTATCCCTTCCAGCCAAGCACTTTTGTAAAAATAAATTGTAATATCACAATTTTCAGATTACAATTATAATTATTAACCCTCTAATTGTTAAAATGTTACAAACCAACTAAACACAAAAAAAGGAAAAGAAAATGAAAACCATTATAAAAACAACATTGATGCTCGCGATTATATGTTTAACAACCGTATCAGCCAATGCGCTGGAATTACTAAATCCTTCCGATGATTTTTCAGGCACATCAATAGATTCCACCATGTGGACAATATGTCCGAACACATCCTTAAATCAAGCTGCTAATTATTTCACAGGAAACGGAGGGCATGCAGAGATAAGGACAAATTTCGCATTTATCGGCAATTTTGACGCTCAAATAACCGCTGTCACACACAATGCGTATAGTCAATACTTTTATAATGCTGTATACGCGTCATTTCATTTTTATAAATATCCTATTTCCCCTTCTGAAAATTATACTCTTGATTTATATGGCTCCGCCTGGGGGTTCTCAGGAAGCAACCATGGATGGTTTTATCCTTCAGACACCAGCCCGGGCTGGTATTCTGTTGGTGGTGAAACAACCGATTACACATCTATTAATACTTGGATTCAGTATCGAATTCAAAGAGTGGATGATGACATTTACACCTATTATCGTAATCTGGGCAACCAAGATTGGACATTGCAACATACTTATTTAGACTTCGGAACAGATCCTTTAATATTAGCTTTGCATCTAGGGCAAAGTAGCGGAGGAAGCGCTTTCACAGGAACTATAGATAATTTTATTACAACCGGTTTTGCAACTTCTGATCCGGCGACCGTCCCGGAACCTCTCTCAATACTATGTTTATCATTATCAATGATTGGACTTTACAAAAAACTTCGATAAGAACAGGATTATTACGGCAAAATAGTCAGGGGGCAGGAATTTTTCTTCCCCCTGTTTTGCTTTTATTGTGGTGAAGAAGTATCCTCGGGATGCATGATGGCGTATAGCATGGAGCTCAGTTCATTAATTTTGACAGGTTTGCTAACAACTCCTTTAAAACCATACTTCTGGTAGTTGGACATGACGGGGTCGTTAGAATATCCACTGGAAACAATAGCTTTGACATCGGGATGCTGTTTGTATAATTGTTCCATGGTATCTTTACCGCCCATACCGCCGGGTATAGTCAGATCCATGATAACAGCATCAAAAGGTTCACCTTTATGATACGCCATATTATAGAGTTCCAGGGCTTCTGCCCCGTTACTGACAAACGATGCTTCATAGCCTAAACGTCGTAATATATCGCCCATTATAGACTGCACCATGGGTTCGTCATCCATAACCAATATTTTGCCGTCACCCTGTATAATGTCAGGTTGTGGGTTACTTATTACAACAGACTGAACATCCTTTGCTACAGGAAGATAAACATCAAACACAGTTCCTTTGTTCACTTTAGAATGAACCCCAATTGTGCCGCCATGTTTTTTGATAATGGAATAACACGTAGATAACCCAAGACCGGTACCCTTAATAGAATCTTTATCTTTGGTGGTAAAATAAGGGTCAAAGATTTTATCTATGATTGAAGCGGGTATACCTATCCCCTCATCAGCAACACTGAGTTTCAAATAGCAATCGGATTTATTGGACGAATTGATATAATCTTTTGTTGAAAAATCATTTTCGCATGATACACGCAATGTACCGCCTTGAGGCATTGCCTGTTGTGCATTGAGCACCAGATTATAAATAACCTGGCTGATTTGTCCTTCGTCAATCTCAACCTGGCACAGATCATCCGGCATTGAAAACTCACATTTTACGTTCGATCCTTTAAGCATAAAGTTAACCGAATCGATCACAATATTTTTGATTGATGTTGTCTTTTTGACCGGCGCGCCGCCCTTGGAAAATGTGAGCAACTGCGAACTCAAATCTTTAGCGCGCATTGATGCTTTCTGCGCATTTTCGAGTAGAGACAGCAAACTCTGATCTGTAGGATCAATATCCATTTGCGCAACCGACAGGTTTCCGATAATAACTGTCAGCAGATTATTAAAGTCATGCGCTATACCTCCGGCGAGCACACCGACAGATTCCAGTTTGCGTATTTTAAGTAATTCTTCTTCCATCTTGCGCCGTTCGCTGATATCGCGAACAACGGCCATAATGCGTTCCTGCCCAAGTATAGAAACTTTTTTTAAGTTAACTTCAGTCCAAAATATTGTTCCGTTTTTATGTTTAGACTCCCATTCAAATAACTGAGGTGCAGAAACAGCATCCTGCAAATACTTTATAGCTTTAGCATTAGACGACTCAGAGTCATCCGCGCTAATACACTTCATTGACATCCTGAGGATTTCTTCTTTGGTGTATCCAAACATTTCTTCTACTTTGCGGTTCACATTGAGAATACGTCCATCTGATATGTGATGGATAAAGATAGCGTCATTGGCGCCGTCAAAAATAGATTTAAAGGTTTCTTCGCTTTTTTTCAGTTCTTCTTCCGCTTTGATGCGTTCGCTGATATCGACAATTGTCTCAATGAGGTACGGTTCGTTATCTATTTCTACAGGCAAGGCATTTTTCAAAACGGGGATTGTGTGTCCATCGGAATGTTTAATGTGTCGTTCTTCCTGATCGATCATTTTACCCTCATCAAAGATAGGGCACGACATAGTAGG
This sequence comes from Candidatus Auribacterota bacterium, assembly GCA_963675685.2. Lineage (GTDB taxonomy): Bacteria > Auribacterota > Auribacteria > Auribacterales > Auribacteraceae > R3-B46. The sequence goes on along the minus strand of CAXXKF010000011.1, from coordinate 858,217 downwards.
CTCCTGGCAAACCAGATCTTTGCATGATTTTCCGATGATATTTTCTCTTGTCGCGTTGACAAGATTTAATGCAGAATCGTTGACCTCGACAATTTCACGATTCTGATTAATAACCATAATACCGACAGGAGAACAGCTTAACAATTTTTGAAACCACTGTTTGGATATATTGAGGTCTCTTACCGCCTGTGCACGCTGAATAATAACGCTTGCCAACCCCAAATAGGTATCGACCATATCTTTCATTTTCAGCCGTTCATTATCAGCAAAACTAATTAACCCAAAAGCAAAAATATCTTTATCTCTTAAACACGAAAGATTGTAATTTTTTAAATTATCCGAAGAAACTAAAGACGGCAAACAGGAATCTGGTAATAAATCCGCTAATGTAGGGTCATTTACCTGTGGCTCCAAAATGAGTGATTGCTGAAAAAAGTCTAAAACTTCCGGTGTAACGATTGCTACATTGAACGGATCATCTTCTTCGACATTCACATCCTGTCCATGATGATTAATCGCTTTGAGAGTGAGAGACATATTAGATCGATCAAAAACTGCAATCGCAGCTATTGTAGCTCGAGATATTTCCCGTAAATTCCTTGCAAGAATGGTAAAAATATCGTCATCCTGCGCCTGTGTCACTTCGATAACGGTATTATACAGTACCCGAAACGCTTTATTTCGTTTTTCAAGAATAGATGAGGCACTGTCTATGTGCGAAGACACCCGTTTTGGCATAAAGAAATCTCACATTAAAATTGAGGTTACCGTTTAAGCAATGAAATCAACCATATTACTGAAGCACAAACCAATACACCGGTAATAACTGGCGCTGCCACAGGTATAAGATCCGGCAAAAGAATATTATGCACATCGTACGCACTTTGCAATATGGGATTGAGTACATAGACAACCAATGCCATACCCGGAATAAACGATACTAACACCACAAAAAACAACATGTTTCCTTCACCAATCTGGCGAAGCGTACCGAGTATACAGCCCCCATTCAATAGAATACCAGCCCCGAATATTGCTCCAGCTACGACATTCCAGAATCCGTATCCTCGCAGTTGTCCGATAGTTTTAAGGCCCAATTCAGGATTAACATATCCTGAAACCAAAAAACCTATACTGGATATAATGAAGATGACAAGAAACATACGAATGATGCGTTGACCACGTCCTGTAAAAAATTCACCAAATCCGTGAGCAAAACATAACCCTGCCCGTTGAACAAAATATCCGAATCCGATTCCGAATAAAAATCCTATAAGTAATATATATGCTGGCATCACGAATTCCCCTTTCGATTTTTAACCGAACATTTTGCCATTGTCATGGAATACACAATGAAAGCGCCCACAAACATACCTGTAATGGATAAAACCGATGATATTGATAACATTGGCAATCCTATAACAAACGATGTTGTACATGTTCCGGGTGCAAGCGTGATACCGATTCCGATAAGAATACCGCCCAGTATTCCGCGTCCTATACTGCCAACACGAGGCATACGAAAACGGAACTCTTTGCTGGTCAACGCTCCAACAAACGCTCCTACAATAACTCCCATATTGACTAAAAAAGCAAACAGGAATTTATTGTTAGGACCCAGTTTACCGACCATCGGCAAAAAGCTGCTTCCTCCGATCCAAAATTTGTGAATTGTAAAATACATGATCACGTTGAGTACAGCAAAACCCGCGACCATAAACAATGGTTTGTGTGATAATTTTTTCCTTGCCATCTACGACCTCTTTGTTCTCTTTGGTTATATGTCTAAAACAGTTACGTGTATCTCCCAAAATTTACCTTTGGGTGTTACGTTCAGATCGATATCTTCAAATTCTTCAAGTTCTTCTGGAATAGATTTAACAGCAAGTGGATCGTCTACATAAAATGTACATTTTTCGCCTACATCCATGGACTCAACAATGCTAATGACTTCAACAACAGGGTATGGACACACCTTGCCGCAAAGATCAATGACAGGCGTACCAGAGGTTACTTTTTCATCTAATGGTTCGCTCATGATGTTTCCTTTTCTGAAATTTTCAGTATGATATTGCAGCGATGTATTTGACAGTACATATTATCGTCTGATTATTATGATTATTGAGGAAAATTATCTTTAATGAGAAACAAAATAGTTTTACCCGCAGAACGTTAGCGATCCAATTATATTTTTTATAACTCACCTTTTCTTTCACAAAAGATAAATTAAATATCAGGCCACATTACTTAAAAAGATTAATCAATGATTGCTCCAGTTCGCCAAAACTCACTGGTTTACTGACCACAGCGCTAAAGCCGTATGAGCGGAACTCAGACATAACCGGATCATTGGAATAACCGCTTGAAACGATACCTTTTGCCTCAGGGTCAAATTCCAGCATCTGGCGCATGGTTTCTTTGCCGCCCATACCATGTGGCACGACCAGATCCATGATGACTACCTCATACGGATTTTCCGCCTCCATGGCTTCTTTATACATAGCAAGAGCTTCCCCGCCTTCTGATGCGCAATCGGTCTGGTATCCTAACCTCCGAAGCAACCTGCTGATGACATTACGAACCACTTCTTCATCATCCATAATAAGAATACGTCCTTTGCATTCAGATGTAGGTCGATTCTGAAAAGACGTTTCAAGCGATTTAGCAGCCACAGGCAGATAAATACTGATAACAGTTCCATGCCCCGCATCGCTATCTACAGAAATATGCCCATTATGTTTTTTGATAATAGAGTAACTGGTAGACAATCCCAATCCACTTGCTTTATCTTTTGTACTGAAAAAGGGATCAAATATTTTTTCCATAATTTCAGGTTTAATACCCGGTCCGCTATCTTCTATAGAAATCTTTACGTATTGTTCGTCAGGAAGTGATACCCCCTGAATTTCAGTAGCAATTACATTATTTGCGCGCACAACTAGAATACCCTCAGGCATAGCTTCTTTAGCGTTTAAGACAATATTGTTGATGACCTGAATAATCTGATCTTTATCTACATCAACCTGATGCAGACCATCCTGAAAATAGAAGGAAGTACTTACACCGGAAGCTTTAAGAGTAAACTGCACGGCATAGCGTATAATTTCTTCGATAGATGTTTTTTTCTTAACGGGTGCCCCGCCTTTGGAAAATGTCAACAGCTGATGGCTGAGTTCTTTGGCGCGAATTGATGCTTCTTCGATATGCTGAAGGGATTCATAAAGCGGGTTCGATTTGTCAATATCAAACAATGCAAGGCTAACGTTACCAAGTATGGCGGTCAACAGGTTATTGAAATCATGCGCAATACCGCCGGCAAGTATACCGACCGACTCAAGCTTCATTGCTTTGAGCAGGTCATCTTCCATGCGTTTATGATCGGTTATATCTATAGCTGTAACTGCTATATATAGAGGCTTACCATGTTCATCTTTAATAAGAACACCGTTCATAAGCATAAGAAATTTCGATCCGTCTCTGGCAACACGCTCTGTTTCTATGGCGCTAAAGCTTCCTTTTTCGAATAATTCCTCACGGATAACATGCCCCTGTTCCATCTGTTTTTCAATATGAAACAAGCTAAAATGTTTGCCATAAAATTCTTGCACACTGTACCCATGCATACGTGCAAAATAATCGTTGATATAATTAATATTACCTTCAATGTCGGTTATAACCACACCGTAATTGGCGTTATCCGATATTTCTTTAAATTTTTTAATTTCTGCATCAGCCTTTTTCTGTTTACTGATATCAGATATTCCCGCGATAGCTCCTATAAACGCCCCATCGTCGTCCCACAGCGGAGAAGTATTGACACTGGTAAAGATGCGTGACCCGTCTTTACGCATGAATTCGAATTCAATGGTATGGCTCACCCCTTTTTTTGATTCATTAATATTCTTTCGCGCTATCTTACGCGCGCGTTTATCCATAAAATAATAAAAATGTTTATTGAGCATTTCTTCATGGGTATACCCCAACATGACAGCCATAGGCTCATTGACAAATGTTGTATAACCGCGTGAATCGACAACCCATATACCTTCGATAAGGCTTTCCATAAGAAGCCGGTATTGTTTTTCAGAAGCGCGCAACTCTTTTTCTGTTTTCAAACGATCCGTAATGTTGTCAACCATGACAATAACTGTATCTACTTCGTCATCTTCTTCTTTTATCGGCGATGCGACCATCCTGAAATATTGAATTTCCTTTTCACCTTTTAAAGATTTTCCACAAATGCTTTCATGCACCTGTCCATCGTCGAATGTATCTTTCACCAGACAGTCGATACACTCGTCTTCTTTTGCCGGATAATGAAACACTTCACGGCACAGCCTCTGTTCATCGCCATCGATGTGCGAGAACCATTCCCGCAACCGGTTATTGATGGATACAACCTGCATATCCTTGTCGACAATGGCAATACCAATACCGATATTATCGACGATACTGCGATATTTTTCCCGTGATATCCGTAAATCTTTTTCCGCTGTTTTAAGTGCGGTAATATCGATGCCCATTTCCAATGCAATTGGTTGCCCATCAATATCGAAAAACGGGCAGTCATAAATCATATAAGACTTCCCGTCATCAGTAATATATTCCCAACACTGTGACTTACGTGAGTGTATTGCTTCACGGGCAGTACAAACCTCACATGGAGAAGAGCTTGATTTGATAAGTTCATAGCATTTTTTATTTTCCGGATCACCAAATAAATCTCTGAAATTTTTATTGGCAAATGTCACATTATAGTTTTCGTCTACCAAATATACAAATGCCGGTATCGATTCAAAGACCGAAAATAAGCGGGCGCTTTCAAGCTGCAACGCTTCCATTGCCCGGGCATTATCAGTTAGGTCGCGTATATAAATAGCCAGTTGCGGCGCTTGCTCCTGGCTGTCGGGCATCACCCACAAACTGATATTAACCGGAAAAATAGAACCGTCTTTATGAAGGCATTCTTTTTCATAGGTAATACTTCCTATATCGTTAATAGTGCGCAAATGTTCTCTATCGGAATCATGCCAATGCTTGGGTGTTATATCGAAAACAGAGCCCTTAAGCAGTTCTTTTTTAGAAAATCCGGTCATGGTAAGCAATGACTGGTTTGCGTCGATAAAACGACCGTCCAGCGAACATATTGCTATACCGTCAAATGCCGAATCAAATAATGACCTGAATTGATACTCATGTTTTTTGCGGGTAGCCTCTACCTGCAACCGTTTTTCCTCTATGCCCAACGCCTTGCCAAGCATTGAAAGGATTCGTTTTTCACTTGGAGAAAACAAACGCTTTGAACGATCATACACACACAATGCGCCAACAACCTGCTCATCACATGCTACCGGGTAGCCGACAAATGATTCTATGCCATATAACACAATGTGTGGATCGCTCTTAGCAAATGATGTGTGAGACACCCCTTCTACAACAAACGGGTCATGTTTGTCGGATAAGATCAGGTTCATACAAATACGCCCGTCAGGCTTATCGCAGAAAGAAAAGTCGTACGGTAAATTCCACCCTGCACAAGTACGCAGTTTATTTTCTTCAGGATAATAGCGGTTATACATGGCGTATGTCCCGCCAATTATATTGCCCGTAGCTTGCACTATAGCGTCTATATTAGCCTTATGGTCGCTCCCCATCGCCAACGAACATTCGTTAAGCAAGGCAAGCCCGTTTTCTAGAAATTTTTGAGATGTAATATTACGTATTACCCATAGATAATCCAGAATTTTCCCATTTTCTTCCCTGAGAGGTGATACATGGACATTAAACCATAAAGTGGAACCATTTTCTTCGATGGAATACTCATATACGTGAGTAGAACCTGTGCGGTCAACATCGTCCACAGCCTGCGCATGCAGTTTAGTGATTGGTTCAGGTAAAGTTTGATTATCTATCTTTTCAGAACCGCCGGGATCAGATAAATCCTGCCCAAAACACTGTTTGCAGTTGCCATCCTTATCAAGGACAAAAACCTTATCATGCATTGAGGTTATAAGGTTACGCAAATAGCGTTCGTTCTTCAACAGGGCACGGTCAGTAGAAAGTTTATTTTTGTTAAGTTTATAACTGGCGCTTATAATCATGGCGGTTAATAATGTAATTATGATAAGCGCAACCGACAAAATTCTGAATAACCGTTGGTTCAACCATGCAAGTTCCGAAGACACATGATGCACCGTTACGGATGTTCCCACAATCCATCCCCACGGTTGATATGCTTTGTAATAACTTACCTTTAGACTTTTTACATCATCTTCTTCTTTCCAATGTTCCACATACTGCATAAACCCATCACCGGAACTCTTTGCCTGTTCGATCATTTCATGGGCATAATAGATACCCTCGAATGCCGCTGCATCAGAAAGCTCCTGATTTTCCTGATCAGACAGGTACGGATGCATAACAAGATGATGGTCATAATTGATAATCCAAAAAATTTCGTCCGAATTGTTGCCGTAACGCATAGTACGGATTTGTTCTTTTGCGCGGTCTTTAGCTTCAGGCAGGCTCATGCGTCCTTCAAGGTATAACCTGTGATAGTTTTCAACAACGCTCGAACTCCAGTTAACCATGCGGGAAATAGATTTTTTTGTACGAGTGAGCATAGTATCTTCCAATTCAGGAAGGATAAAACCGGTAAAAACCACGTAGACAAGTAATAGGATGCACACTGACGGCAGAACAACCGCACATCCCCAGTTGATAATATTCTTTTTATGTGACATAAACAGCGCTATCCTCTGAAACAGGTCGACCGAATCAATCTATGTTTTTGACTGTTATGATCAAAGTTTATTAGCTATTATACTATCGGTCATTTCAGAAAAAATCTTAGCGGCAGAAAGCATCTTTTGATTATTTTGATATTATTACGGGACAGCTTGAGGTATCCCGTAATATATCAGAAAAAAGAGAGACAATATCGTCATGTCAGTTAATGCGGACGATACGACATAACGATGATATGTTTAACTATTCGTCAACAACTACCTTAAAAAAAACTCCGTAGGCATTTAAAATCATATCCTGATTATTATAAGTCCATGTTTTAGTGCCATCGCCGTTATCCTGTATATCATTTTGCCAGTTAGAATAACTTACAACATACCAGCTGCCTCCGGAAACAACAGGACTCCAGTAAATCTGATAGCTGACAGCAGGTTCAAATGTCCAGCTTAGCTGATCAATGATGCCGTCTTCCCCAAGTTCATAGCCTCCGCCGGAAGGAACCAGTTGGAAGAGTGATTCCGGATCAAGCGGATTGGTGTGAGCAACATCTTCGGCTCCATCAGACTGGCCGTCGTTATCAAAATCGCTGTTCGCCGGATGAGTTCCGTACGAGAATTCCTCTTCAGCGGTCAAGCCATCGCTATCAATGTCTAATTGAGAATCATCAGCCCCATTATCGAGTTCGACAAAATTTTCCCACACATCGGGCATGCCGTCGTTGTCAGAATCCGCGCTTGCAACGATCAACATGTGGTTGCCTTCATGTACCCCTTTCAGATGATCTGTACCATCTTCCAGTAGATAGATATCAACATAATAAGATCCCACCGAGCTCGGGGCGGTAACCGAAATAAGATTGGTTTCTCTTTTGCCCGCGTCAAGTGTAAACGGTACGCCGGTAACAGTGCCCTGATACTGCGATGTTCCGGCAAAAATGACCATCGGAGACAAATCTATATCCGCGTCAGAAATATTTGTTAACTTCAAAGCTATCTGCACGTCATCTGACGGCAAAGTATACTGTTTAAACAAAGCCGGTTCTATAGTAATTTCCTTTTTATTGAGTATCCACAACGGTCCATACTCCTGCCAATCTCCCGCACCGCTGGCGTCTTTTGCCCGTACTTGTATATAGTAGTATTCTCCAAGGGCATCGGGCAAATCGGCTGAAGAATCCCATATTAAGTTGACCTCTCTGTTTGATGTCACATCGGTAACATCGCCGATGACTGTGGCGTCAACGTATACACCGCCATCCTGTTTGTATTGCACCTCAATATCGCACAGGTCAGCCTGTACATCTGTCAGGGTAAAAGATAGCGGCATTTCACCACCCAGTTCCGAGATAGAGATATTACTCACTTCAGGAGGGTCAGCGTTCCAGACCTGGGGGTCGCTGCCGGAAAGATATTCGCTCATATTAGATTGCCCGTCGTTATCAGCATCGCCATCGGCATCATTGACATCGGGGTCGAGAGAATTATCTATTTCCCACTGATTGGGCAACCCGTCGTTATCGGTATCGTAATACTCATACGCACCCATATCTATCGTACCGTTAACAAAGCGTTCTGAATCATCAAGGTCATTGGTAACAAGAATATACGAATCGTTATCTGCCACATCAATACACGGGGATCCATAAGAAAGCCGGTAAATTGGGTTAATTATCGAATCGGCGGCGACAAACAACGGATCAACCGATATATTGCCGTCATTATCCGCCTCAGTACCGCACTCATAATAATCACTGACCGTATGTCCGTACGAATTGTTGTGAGCAATAACAATTGCATCACCAGTAGTAGTACCATAAATACCTGTGCCCCATGCGCCATTGTTATTGTAAGCAAAAATGTTGTTGTAAATTTCCAGAGACGTTAGCGCTGAAATATACCCCAACCCGCCAACACCAGTATTTTCGACAATAGTGTTGTTCAAGACAAGTACATCAGAATTGCTCCAGCAAGTAATTCCTTCATCTCCGTTATTAGAAACCAAACTGTTGGCAACAGTCGCCTTAGAACTATTGATATAGACACCCGAAGAAGCATTTTCCTGTATAATACATTGATTGACATAAATGGTGCTGCTGCTACTATTTCCATGCATATATACACCCATCGAAGCATTTTCTTTGATAGTACATTGATTGATATAAACGCTGCTGTTTCCATTGTACAGAAAAATACCATGCGCACCATTTTCCTGTATAGTACATTCCTTGAGATAAACATTGCTACTTCCATAGTGCACATAGATACCGTTTGAAATATTACTTTCAATCGTGCTATTCATAATAATCACTGCACTCGAATAATAAACATACACACCATAACCACAGTTTTTAACTGTACAGCCATCGGCAATCACTGTATCGGAATAATAGACCTGAATAGCATAATTTCCACAGTTGTCAACCTCGCAATCTTCAATCAAGACCGTATCAGCTTTCCAAACGACAATACCTGCAGAGGTAATATCTCTTACAGTACAGTTATTAATATAATTATCTCCAGTAATATAGAGGGCTGAACTGCCTGAAATCATGACAATACCGTTGTCACAGCCACTGCCTCCTTCAACGGTTAAACCGTCAATAGTCACACCTGTTACGGCGGCATAAATATGTATTGCGCTGTCCAGTCCGCTACCGTCAATGATGGTTTCATGCGCCTCGACATCACGGGACCATGTGGAGGATTCATAACCTCCGTAAATATGTAGGCCTTGATAGAAAATATATGTACTATCAGTGGTACCGTAATAACGTCCCTCGGCAACACGTACCCGTGCTCCGATATTCATTTTTTCCTCAATCGGTACAGTGAATGATGAATACGGATGTTCTTTTGTACCCATCTGATCGGGGTCGTCATTATTAGAAACATCGATGTAGGCATTGATAAATATACGTTCCGTATCACTATAAGTCGATACTTCCATACTGTTCATATTATAAACTGTGTATAATCGATAATAATAGACACCGTCTGCCTCCGAGATAGTGTCATCGTCATAGGTATCATTATCTCTATCGGTAATTGTTGCGACTAATGTTGATGTATCATTCACATCTGGAGAAGTGGAACGGTAAAGCTTATATGATAAAAAGGTGCCCGCATAGGTACTTACTGTATTCCAGTCAAGACTTGCACTGACCGGAACATCATTATCCCATTCCACAGCAGTATCGGTAAATTTAGAGGCATTGCCTTTCAGATGATTCCAATCGGCAACGGTCATATTGACAAACATACCGTTAATGCTGACATCAGAATAATTGCCCTGAACAAAAGAACCGTCGGCAATAAATTCGTCCATGTATTGATCAATGTTGGGCGCGTTGTCAAAAAACGCCGATATATCCCACTGGTACTTGATATACAAATCAGGGTCGCCTTCGTTATCAGGGAATGCCATAGATACAGCGGTAGCCGCAGTGGAATTTCTCAAATTGGTTTTGATATCGGTAAGAAGCTGGCGCTTATCCTGTTCATCCCATAATTTTTCTTTTTTATATTGCTGCCACTCTTCATAGGACCGATATGACGCTTCTACATAAGGATTGTAAAACCGGATAAAATGATTCAGACCGTCATCATCGGTTCTGGTATTCCTTATAAAATCCGACTGGTCAAGATAAGCATTAATCATGGATAACAACGCTTCTTTTGCGTTTGCCAGGTGTGTGGAAGCAGAACTGATTTTGGTAAACGCATTGGCGTATGTCGTTAAAAAATCATCCAGATCAAACTTCCCCATATCAATGATCTGCTGGACTGTAGGACTGGTTACATTGTACGCGTTACCAATATAAACAAGCATTTTCACGTACATTAATTTCGCGTATATTGCTGCCGCATCAGCGTAATCAAGGGTTATGACATCACCTGTACCATCTACCTGAAACGTTTCGGTATATTGATCTGCGTCACCGGTAACACTAAATATTTTATAGTACGCCTCGTAAGGGAAACTGCCATGTGGCGCCCATGTTGTGCCGTTGGAATACGTCCAGTTCCCCGATGGATTAAAAGTGGTATTCACCTGAATATACCCCGGGCTTGACTGAGGATAGTCTACCTCCACCACAATCCAGTACACCGTTAATTCCGTGAGCGTTACTGACGTATCGAATTGAAAATCAACCCATGAAAATGACGTAGGAACATCGGAGCAGGGAATGGTTTTTGACGCGAAGACCGTCGATTCATCGGGATAATTAGTATCCGTGGTTGACGCGCATAATTTTACTGTAACATTACCAGTAGCAGTACCTAGCAATTTTGAGTTAAGAGCAATTCTATCGGTGCTAAATGAAGAGTCCGCGCGAACCCTGATACCATGTTTAACCCATCCGGTATAATCATTGACTGCAATAGGGTCGCTACCAGTGCCTGTCACTTGCTGTTGTGCATTGTAAGTATCGACATACACATAAGACATATCTTCCAGAGCGGCATCGATTTCACTGATAGTGTGGTTACCAAAAATCACCGCGGTATCCTGATTTGAGAGCGTAACCAATCCTTCAAACTCGTCAATGAGATCACTGGTATCAAATATAGCGGTAACCGCCCTCCAGAAATGAGCGTCCTTGTGTGATGCGTCAAGCGTTATAGCCGCGTCGAATTTTGTTACTGCCGTGGCAACGTCGCCGTCGACAAAAAGAGCGTATTTTCCTTCAGCCACCAGTGAATCAGGCGTATCATCGGCTATGACACAGGTTACCAAAAAGGTTAACAACCAAAGACCGATACCAAACGTTTTTAATTGAGATAGCCCCCGCATGTGCTACAAGCTCCTTATGATATAGTATTTAAAGATAAAAATTCATCGTATCCGATCAATTCGCATATCTCTATAACACAATTTTCACCCAACCCCTTACGCATAAAAACAATTTTTCTGGGTAACGGTTTTCGCATGTGTTTACAAGAGTCCATAGTATACAACGGCTAAAACAGAATTTTCTGAAATAATTTTAAGTTAATTATGCGATTGTTAGGATAGATTTAAGTGATATTTTAAATGCTATGCTCGTAAGCGAAAAATCGACGGGGATGAACTGAAAGATCAACTGGATTAACATCTTTTTCAAGTACAATTGACATATATTCATAAAACGCGAGCTGCAAAAGACCAATAGAAAAATAATCAGTTACGTTACTTGTCAGGGCAAAAACCATGGACGTAATTTCACGCATTAATTTAGAATCACGTACGGCAAACGTAGTTCGCAGAGACTCCGCTGTAATAGGGCGTCCGAGAATCTGGGCTATATCATCAATAGAATTTTCCTGATTACAAATACTAAATAACGACAACATGGCTTCTTCCACATCCTTTCGTCCTGCAAGATCATATGGCGCTAGGAACGTACGGATTATCGTGCGTTGTTCTTCATAATCAGAGGATTTTGCGGGTTGATCTACAGCAGAATAATCGGCAAAATTAAGTCGTGGAGCGGCAACCGGCTGTTCGGTTTTCCACAATGAGTTAAAATTGCGTAAGGTAAAGACTTCCGCATGTCGTTTTTTGAAATATTCAAAGCTGTCCTCCGGTAGAATTTCGCTAAACAATTGAGGAATACGTTCAAAAAACGGTTTAACAAGTAACGCATAGCTTGCAACAAGTCTGCTATCTGTCAATCCGCTGACATCAAACACACGAATATCACTAGCTTCGATATTATCAGCTCCATAATTTTTCCACATGGTCAAATCGGTATCAAACACCCCGCGACGCCACATACGCTCGCTCAGATCAAAATACCTGTCAAGGAGAGCATTGGCTCTCTGTGAATCATTTGTTCTTTTATAATTTTCAAAAAGCTCATTAAGGACATATGGCATCCGTTTTTGTAAAATACATTCGCTGGAGCCTTCTCCTTGTATTTCGGATACGGTTCCATCAGGTGCATAATAGGCTCGTATCATGGGAGGCACTAAATTACCCAAACGATTCTCGACCAGTTCAATGCCTGAACTTGAAAATTTTCCATATAGAATAAAATAAGTTAACATTCTTGCCCGATAATAGAAATCAACGAGCAATCCGCGTAAGGTGACCCGTTTGAGTAAAGCAGGTTCTTTATAAACTCGAACAACATTGTTGATCGCACGCCGTGATAAATCGATAACTTTCCGCATAATACCGGGATGATAACTTTGTTCATGATTCGTGTTGTAGCGTTTAAGAAACAAAGATCCATTGTGGTTAATATCGATATCCATCTGGTATGAAGCATGCTCAGGCGTATACGGCACAAACCCCTGTGAAGCCACAAATTCTCCGATCGTTTGGACAGAAGGCTGTATAGTTACGGTTTCAAATTCAACTTCGGTTTCATTAAGCAATCGTCCAGACAACACAGAACTGACAGGAGCCTTATACCGCATAGCCAACTGCTGTAGATGACTGGCCGCATCTATTTTAGTAATATCTCTCAAATAATCCCATGCTTCAAGCAAGGGGGTTTCGAGCGGAGTAATGTTACCATCGAGGTGTACTAATACCTTACGCCAATAAGGATTAGCATTCAATAAAGGATTATTCAATAAGCTCTCACGATTGGAAACGAAAAAAGTTTGCAACTGAGCAATCGAATACGCAAACCCGTTAAGAAAACCGACCATCATACGCCTTAGTTCATCTTCAGTAAATCTGTCAGCACGCAACCCGGCAAACAGGCGTGCTACAGGCAGCAGGAAATCATCAGTATCTTCGTAATTGGCAAACCCATCCTCAAAGTCTACATTGACTATTCTTACAGGTTTGCCATCATCTATTATTACGCGCATATTTTGAAGCAGCCTGTCACGTAAACCGAGTGCCTGTGCTTCACCATACGCCATACCCAGTTGTTGTGCAAAAATAAAAGCGTTTTGATCGGTAACGTCAAATGCTTCAGCATCCTTATCTCCAATAAAATCGGTCACGACAAAACTTGAAAATGATCCTAATGACTGCATAACAGTCATAAAGGTATACGGGTATCGATCAAGCACTCTTAATGCCTCAAAGACAGGAATAGAATAATCATCACTGTCCATCTTTGCTTTTACGAAAAATTCATGTTTGCCACCGTCAGGCAGAGCAACAGACATGACAAACCACAATGATATTTCTCCAGCCATAACATTTAAGGAATCGCTATTATTCAATGATACGGTAACCGTTTCATGAGAAATCTCGGTATTATCAGGTAATTTTCCCTCTTCTTTCAACTGCTGTGCGCAGTCAATGGCTAATATTTTCAAACTGGCAATGCTGACAATCGACTGTGCAAAATGTTCATTAATATAATCTACAACTTTTTGCTGTATATCCGCTGTATCGTTTTGTTCAGGGTCAAGTCGCTTTAAGACAGCTTCCCAACGTGAATATCCGAATAAACCGGGATAGTTCTCAAGTTCATCATGATTTCCCAGATAGTACTCCTGCATTTCGGCCATTTCACCTTGAAACCCCATCATAAAAGAATGAATCAAAGCTGTAACCTGCGCTGGCGTATAGTTTTCATTAATCCTATTTCTAATAAAAACCATCAGGCAATCGAGCAAATACGCAGGAGGCGCTTCTTCAGGAAACAAGGCATCGGATAAATCAACATTGACCGCCTTAGCCGGACGTCCGTTGCGATATATCAGGCGTACATTTTCAGCGCTTCGATCTACAAATCCAAGCATGTATCCTTCCGCTACAGCCTCGCCGATATACTCCGCCGTTTGTTTTGCCTCGTTAAACGACGCGGGCACATAATCAGCTACATCCATTTCCCCCACATGTTCAATGACGTAAAACCCGAGATAATATTTGAACAAATGATCCGTTTTAAAACATTGAAATACCGAACGCTCCATAGCAGCAAGAGCCTGCGATCCAATATATTCCAGATCCCCATAACGTATGGATTTAATCAGTATTGAAGTTTGTTCTCCATCTCCGTCAGGATAGTTCACTTCAAAGACTATCCTATCTTCCACGCCACCTTGTATCATGTTGCCAAGATCTTTTTTGGTAATAACAATATCATCAAGAGTAAACTGAGGGCTCAGATCAACTTTACCCTGGCGGGCAAGATCTTTCAAAATGTTATAAGCCAACTCCTCTATCGTATTTGACACCACATGTTGAGCCTCACTAATCTCACCAGACAGTTCGTCTGGTCCGATAATTTCGTCAACTGTAAATCCAAAATTATATTTCCTTGTAACATCGTTGAGATTCAGCCACTCAACAATATCGGATATCAGCTCGCGCAGCGATGTACGTTTAGGATCAATTCTGAGCAGCATCTCCTGCCATTCGGCTGATGCAACCAGTTTATCTAATTTATTATAAAGTTCCTGATTCTCACTGTACATCTTCTGGATTTCGTCAGCAGAGGTATATAATCCCTGTAAAAAAGTTACCAGTAAACTCCGCAGTTGCGCATCGGTAATCCCGAATCTTTTGGCAGGTGCGATAAGCTCAGTAAAAAGATGGCGTCCGATATCGTCTGGGATAAAAAATTCATCGAAAGCCTCATCAATATCGACATTGATTGCTTCAACCGGGTAATCGCCTTCCATTCGCAACCGTATGTTGCCAAAGTGCCGGTCGGAAAAACCAAACATATACGCCTCACCCATGGCGTTACCGGTAAGGCGTGCAAAAGCATCAAGATGAGGTGACTTGAAACTGAATCTGTTAGCTCCGATATCTCCGATCGATTCGAGTACGGCAAACGAATCAAATTTACCGAATTCCATATCGGTAAAAAACACAGGGAATGTCTGTCTATTGAATGACTTAAGCGCATGAATAGCCAGATCAAGCTGCGAGTCTTTATCAAGAGTCTTAAAGAAATATGTCTTTACCGAACCGCCTTTCAGATGAAGTTTTGTCTCAAACCACAAATTGTTACCACGTGCAGTATCCGGATCAGCGCCGATAAACATGTTGCGTTGTCCGATTTCTACATTATCAACAGTTCCATTTGCCGGAACAGGAAGCCCTGATTCAGACATCTGATTAAGCACCTTGACCGCAAAATCGCGCATCAGAACATCGCCTTCAGGGTCATCTTCCGGAGAATGGGACAATTCCCTAACCGAAACTAATGATTCAGGGTTCAGGGTAAAAGAAAACCCTTCGCTGGCCAAAAATACGTTCAATGATGCTATTACTTCAAAAACCACATGCGGCACAGAAGTCTTGGTTTTATCCAACCTATTCAGGAAATGCTCGTATTCGGGAACGGCAAGAACACGCGGGTCACTTCTAATACTATCTTTATGTTCGTCAAATATAGCCTGCAATTGATACATCTGTTGTTTGAGGTTTGCTATGAAAACCTCTGCCATATGGTATAAATCTTCATCAGCGACGCCTGCCAGCTTCGCCTGTTTAAGAAAATCAAACCGTACAATTGAACTAACGGGTAAATCGTATGAAAACGCGCGATCATAATTCCTGTTAAAAAAGTACTCGGGATACTGGTCACTATCAAAAGCAACCCTGATATGCTGTGGATACCGGTCTGTCAAACCGAGCATATAGGCAATGGCCATTGGGCGAGCCATTTTTTCGGCAAAATCAACCTTATTACTTCGATTCCATGCCAATTCATGAGATGCCCACAACGATATTTCCTCAGTAACATGAAAATTACGTATCGTGCCGTCATTAAGCTCCACCGACTGATATGCATACATTGACAAACCCAATACCTTGAGTAACTCATGAGCTTCAGCTGTTTTATTGCGTCCGGGCAAAGCAGGGGCTATTGCCAGTATCATGTCTCCGTCATTGACAAGCGGCACAACCGCAAGCAGGTGCATATATTCAGGATGCGCCTGAACAAAACGGTTATCAAAATTATGTTCCTCAATCAAAATATCCGAAGGATCAAACTGATCAGGTAAATACAAAGCTTTTTTTCGAGCAAGTTCCAAAGCAATCCGATGCACCAGATGACGAAGCTGGGTAAGCACATGTTCTTCAGATAGCGGGTCACCCTGTTGAGCAAAGATGCTTTGTACCTTGACAGACGGAGCTACTTCTTCAGAATCCAGAGTAACGCCATATTCACGGTATAGTGGATCGCTGTTAAACATCTCGACCAATGAATCAAGAACATCACGCGGTAAAGTTTTATCCTGATCCATACGCTGCAGGCATAAATCCCATCCCGGCAAAGATGACAGTTTAGGATGCATATCGAGTTCCGTTTTATGTGCACGATAGTTATGCTGAATCTCCCGCAATGTAGCTACAAAACCATCCAGATATGATACAGCCAGCATATGCGCATCCAAATCCGAACGCGTATAATCCATGAAAGTTTCACGAAATGCCTCAAAAACCATGGTCCGGTTAATGCCGGATTGCATATCGACACGCAGATTGCTATTAACCGCTTTGACAGGATTGCCACGTTTCAGGAACACCTGCATATCATGTAAGTCAACATTGGTGGTTCCCGTAACATAGGCTTCCGCCATAATTGATCCAAACATATTTGCTATCAGATATTTATACGGAGAATCACCGCTAAACGTATCGCCACTGACAGTGGGTTCCGCAGAAACAATATGGAAACCGTTTTTACCATATAATTTCAGGTTACTGAACTGATAATAATCGGAACTGAAACGTCCCAGAGCGTCATAAACGGTATAGCCAATCAATGACTGGTCAGAGCTATCGGATATGATGGATATACTCGTATTCTGATTATACCTGTTGAGAAAAGAAACCCTCATATGAATTGAGGATGCTTGTTCGAGGGACACATCCGAATCCATATCATAATCCTCTACCCGTACTTCTCCACGAGTCAATCCGGGGTGTACTGATAATAAATTACGCGATTCCAGATCACGAACTACACGATACGCCAACACGTGCAGTTGTTCTTGAAGCTTCACACTGCCCGCAGGTTGTGTGTCCTCTACTGGCTGGTCAACTATATCGGTGATATCCAACGTAATCTGCCCGACTCCGGGTGAATAGTGGCGTAGCAACCTCGTATAAAATGGATTATTGAGTAATTCGATTGCCGATGCTATTAAAGACTGCGGCGGAGTTTTTGCACTATTTAATGTATCGAATACCCTGTTCCAGTTGGCAGTATCATCAACCAGCGGGCTTTGAACTATCTGATTTTTATGGGATAAAAAATGGGACTGCATATCAACAATTTCATCATAAAAACCTCTAAAATAATCCGTCAACGCAGTATCGAACGATACTCCTGTATCACGCACAACGGTTATCAGAAAATCAAACCGAAGATACCCGAACAGAGTAGTTTCCAGTTCATTTTTCCTGGCGGCAAGAAGACTGTCATAACCTATATTAACCACGGAAACAGGACGAGCTCCGTCAAGCACAACGCGCATGTTCCCCGGATGCCGATTTTTCCATCCAAGCGCATATGCCTCAGCTACGCCTCTTCCCAGATAATAGAGGTACTCGGCAACATACTTTTCAGACGGCATATAATGGCCAATATCCTGATCCCCTACTTTTTTCTCTACGTAAAACTGCTGCATAGAACCGAGGGGAACATCCGACAAAAAGAATGTAGAAACGTACCGGTCAAAAAGTTCCAACACAGCTGTTTTATGCTGAATATCCATATTTGCGCGTAACGGTTTGATAAAGAAGGTTTCCCGTGTACCATCCGCAAGCGGTATCGAGACTTCAACAAACATGTTTGTATTAGCCAGCTGTGCATTGACATCGCGTACATTGTGATTCAAAATATACACATCGGCAGGCGTACAATCAGGATCAAGGTTAATTTCACCCCTGTCCGACAAATCCTGCATAACGCTAAGGGCATGATTTTGCAATACGCTTTGAATGAGCTCTATGTTGGTGGAAGATAATGTCGATCCTGCCACTACATCATGTAAAGTTAACAACTTACCATGTAACTCAGAAAGATACGCACGGTTAATTTTTGTAATCATCGCCAACACAACCGAATTAACCGATGTTATCTGGCTATCCATCCTGTTAAGGCACTGCTTCCATGCAGACACATCAAGCAAATGTGGATTGCCATGCAGTTGGCGGATATTAGCACGATAATACGTTTGAATTGACACAAACTCATTAGTAAAACCACGCAAATACGAAATAAATATATCACGCAGCGATACGGAAGAGACACTCGAGATCATTCGCATATAGTCAAACAAAAATGCGTTAAACTCTTCGGGATCAGCGTGTAACGCCCAGTCAAGATCGATATTTAAAATTTGATCGGGTTTGCCATCTTTAAGCAGCACACGCAGATTATGTGGATTCCTATCTGGCAGTGCAATGGTATATGCTTCAGCCATAGCTTTACCGATCAAAAAGGCATACTCAACTGCATCGGTTGAGGATGGCACATAATCTTTGACGTCACGGTCACCGATCATTTCAAAGACGTGAAAACCGGAGATATTATACAAATATTCTTCGCTGTAATAGTATGCATAACGCTGTCGGTTCAACGCCTGCAAAGCAGCAATGGCATTTTTTGAATGATTATCGGATGTATGCGATTTGATATGAAACGACTTTTTCGTGCCGTCCGCCATGGGAACAGTCATTTCGAGCCACATCGGTTTTCCGGCGATTGCATCTTCTTTAGAATGGTAATTATGATTGAGTATTACAATATCACCTGTTGCCAACTGTGGAACAACCGGCAAATGTTCTTTTTCAGCCAGATCAAGCAAAACCCGATGGGCAATATTGCGTAACTGCACAGTATTATCGGGTTTAAGGTGTGCTGAAGGCAAATAGGCTAGTTGAGGTAAGACCTCGTCCGGTTCGATAGTAAATCCAAACGACCTTTCGAATAATGTCTGATTCAGTTCGGGAATCAGTCGATTTATAAATAATAGTACAGGCATCTTAGCCGGATTAAGACGGTTAAGCACATGTTTCCATTCAGGTTGTTTTGACAACACCGAATGATTGACCAACTCATCGGTATGCTGAGTATAATAGTGATGTAAATCAGACAATTCGTATACAAACCCTTTGAAATACTCAACCATCATAGAGCGTATCTTATCATTTGACAGGTGTAGCTTTTTAGCACGAGCAAGTAATTCTGTACGTAGCAAATCGGTAAATTCAAATGACCATTGCTGTGAAGAAGTCAAGGCTGTATCCAAATCGATATTAATGGCGTCTACCGGCAACCCTCGTTCAAGAGTAATGCGTATATTATCCAAATGCCTGTCACAAATCGAAAACACATATGCTGTAGCGGTTGCCTTGCCGAGTAGAATAGCAAACGAATCACGCGATTCAGAGCGCAAATCAAACTCGCTTGCGTTAATGTGCCCAACCGATTCTATCAGGTCAAACCCTTTGAATCCGTAACGATTCAATGACGATATATAATATCCGAACGGTTCCCGGCCAACCGCTGTCAAGGCTTCAACGCCAATCATGGCATTGCTTGCGTGATCATAAGAACGTATTATATACTCCACCTGACTGCCCACACCGTCAGGAAATGAAACAGCAAACCATAACCGGTGTTCACCCGTATAAGGGTCGACCATATGCCACGAGCGTTTTCCTATAGATATTTGCTCAGGCGACAATGTATCAGGCAAAACTAAATCGCTTGTTTTGGATATATCCATGAGCACTTCATAAGCAAGATGCGCCAACTGCAGGTTATTCTGGAGATCAAGATTGTTTTGATCGAACGCTGCCTGATGAGCTTGTTTATCTCTGGCAGGCATAATCTGCGAGATTACATTATCTACATCAATTGATATCCCCTGTTCCTGTGCATAACTCGAATCATTTACCTGCATTATCAACTCAAGCACGGTATTAAGAGCCGACCGGTATTGTGGATCAAACCGGTGCATCAAAGCATGCCATTCTTCACTATCTCTGAGTTCAGGATAGTTTGTCAGAACATATCTATGGGTATTAAAGCGATCTTGCATTTCACGGTATGTCGTATAAAAACCGTCAAAAAAGGCGGCAAGCACAGCTTGTATCTGATCTTGGTCAAATCCAGCCAGACGAGGCATGAGTATACATTTGACGCAAATTTCATAGCGGATATTATCCAGATCAAAATGCTCATTGAGCGACGAATCGAAATCGATATTGTAGGCTGCAACCGGCACATCATTTTCCATATCAATACGAATATTATTGTAACTGCGGTCATGAAGTCCGATAGCATATGCTTCTGCCATAGCACCACCGATCAACCTGGAAAATTCCAGCCAGTGAGGAGAGGTGAATTGAAAATCCGCCGCGTCAATAGTACCGATTTCTTCAAAAACATGAAACCCCTTAAAACCATTTAGTTCCAAATCCACATAACCATAATCAAACGGCAGGCGGTCAAAAAGCATCAGGGCTCCTACCGCAGATTTAGTATTGTTATTTGGATAGTCGGATTTGATGATATATGATCTGCGCACCCCTTTGTTGTCAGCAACGGCAGCCTGCATGACAAGCACATCTTGGCCAGCATGCACCTGTTCGCGAACATCAAACATTTCCAGTTCAAGTTCGGATTCTGTAAACAATTCATGTATAGAAATATGACCCTTTTTTTCCAGTTCTTTAAGTATGGCATACGCCATATGAGCAGCCTGAGTGTCATCTATAAGAATCCGGCGTTGCGATTTTCCAACCTGATGAGCGGAAATAATCTGATCCGCCAGCGTAGCCGGCAGGGTAAAGCCGAATCGGTAGTTCAAGTCGACATTGAGCAGTTCCAAGGCCTGATGCAAGAGTTCATCTGCCTGCGTATATTGTGGATTCATGCGTTTGAGCAATCTTCCCCAATCAGGATAATCCGTCAAAGCAGGATGATTTTCCAGTTTTTGCGCATACTGTGCGTATGTAATTTGAATCTGAACAACTCCCCGGTAAAACCCTTCGAGGAAATTTTGCGCGGCATCACGCAGTGTGCCGGTTGTCACTCCTCTGGTAGCGGCATGTTGCAAAAATTGAATACGGATAATATTGTACAAATCGGCATTGGCATCAAGTGCTTCGTCAAAATCAATATTGAACAGGCTCACAGGCACTCCGTTATCCAATGCTACCCGTATATTCGACAAATTGCGGTCTGGTATTCCAAACAGATATGCTTCTGCCATGATCTCGCCCATTTGAGTAGCAAATGAAGGGAGTATGGCTTCGCCCTGTTCAGTTTGCAGGAGAAAATCTTTGGCGTTAATGTCGCCCACAACATCCAGAACATAGGTACCTGTGTAACCCGGCAATGCCTGCTGGCTGTAGAAACACCCATACGCTTTTCGGTCCAGCAAATCCAATGCGGTCAACGTGAGGTGTGAACGATTGACTTTATCAGGCGACTGCGATTTCAAAGCAAGACGCACTTCTTTGCGGTCTGCACCAGTAAACCTGATCATACATACTAATGGCAGAGCATAATCCACCACCATATCATCATCAATATTATGCGAATCGATGATGATGTCAGCAACATCAAACCCTTGAGGCAATGTTATTTCTCCTGCAGCGGACATATCCTGAAGCACACGCAACGCATATCGTGGCAATTCGTTTTTAATAACGGTTTCAATTTCATCTAAAACAACAGCCTGTATTCGATCAAGGGTAATATCTTCAGAAAACAATGCATTCAGGTATGCCACAGTAGAAGCAAAAAACGACTTCAGATCCGTTTCTGAGCCATCAAGGCGTTTGATGGCTTTCTGCCACGATTGCGGATTACCGAGCGGTTGATGTTTTGCCAGAACATCGCTTTGACTTTCATACATAGACTGCGCAAGCCTCATATACCACCAGTAATAACCTAAAAACACCTTGGAAGCTTCGAGTTGCCTGGCGTTATCGAGGTGAACCATATACTTTACATGGTCCTGAAACGCCTTGAGCCAGATAGCGGGATTGACTTCGTCTGAGAATGATCTGTCAAGCCTGAGTACATGTGCCGCAACAGACTGGCCGTTTTCGATTGTAAGCATCACATCATCATAGGAATATTCGGGAAGCCCCAAAACCGTTGCTTGAGCGGCAGCAGCGGCCATTACTCTGGCAAACGCGGGAAGATTCTTATCGCTAAGGGCATAATTGGCTGCACGGATAGTTCCTGGTATTTCATACAAATGGATCGCGCCAAACTGTTCTAGTGAAATATCGCTATAAATATGCAACAGTTGTTCACGATGAACAGCATTAAACAGGGAAACCGCATCATCAACACGATGAGAGCCATCATCCGAAATAATTTGAAACAGCCGAGTACCACTACTAGCGGATGGAATCAAAACGGTACATCGCAGATTTTGCTGATCCATTATGACCTGTGAATTTCCAACATGATCGATAATGTCAATATTGCTCTCCCAAAACCCGTATGGCAACGTCAACAAACCTTGCTGGCAAGCATCGAGCAACACTTCATGAACAATGTTTTTCAGGAGTGTTTGCGTACTGGAGATATCCAGACCGACATGAGCGTTTATAATCCAAACTATACGCTGGAGTAATTTAGGCATCTGCTCTTCGATCAATTCCAGTTGCCTGATAGTATTGATAAAGTTATTATTCGCTTCCAACTCGAGAGGAGTGTTGGATAGGAGATTTGCATAGTTGTTGTATGCTATCATCTCACGTAGCCCGTCTTCGATTCCTTTGACAAACCGAATAGCAATCTGCTGAATGGCGATACTATCGAGTCCAGCGCTTTTCAATCTATCAAAAAACACACTGGATTGAGGAAATATTTGGCTAAAATCATTTTCCGGTGTTGATTGCGAGAATACATTATCGTAATCAATATTGATCACCTGCACAGGGCGGTTCATATCATCAACTAAAATACGTAAATTTTTTAAATGCCGATCAGGCAAACCTATAACCAACGCCTCAGCTAACGCCACACCATACAATCGGGCAATTTCGTAAATTTCAGGATCATGAGGATCGTATTCAGATAAATCATACGCCCCTATTTCCTCACTGACACGCAATCCGCCAAATGAATGCCACTTATATTCCACTACATTCGACACATATTCATCATAGGCCTTACGATTGAGCGCTTTAAGAACAGCTATCGCGGTAACCTCATTATCGCTAAATTGACTTCCGTCTTTTTTGTCAAACAATGCTTCATCAATAGTTTTGATAAAAAACGAACGATTACCATGAGGGGTAACTACAACTGCCTCGAACCAAATCCCTAACCATAAATTCATGCGGCGGAAAGATTCCGTATCGCGTTTACCGATAATGATAGATTCTGCCGACACCTTACTGTCCAAAGAAATGGAACCTCTGGCAACCAAATCGTTCAACGCATCTGAAGCAACAGACTTGAGTTCGCCTTCAAGCACAGCCTCCTTACGTGCCTCAGTACTGATATACGTTCCGATTTTCTCACGAACAGCACCCACATCCGTGACAGATGAGTCAAGGCGGTCGCGGACAAAATTCCATATCTGGGTATCAACACCGTCAGGTACATCATTGAACGACTGTATGTTGGCAGCGTAGTGCTGCTGCATAAGAGTAAGTTCACTGAAAAATGAGTCTATAAAGATGTCGTTTATTTGGTCCAACAACCCCTGAGATGTTCCTTGCTGGTGCAATATCCGAATATAGCGAGTGAAAGGCAAAAGCAGTAGGTCAGGCTCGGATTCTCTGTAAACAAAAGTTCCGAGTTCATAAGGTTCATTAATAATATCAATGACCTGAGAACCATCCATAATAGTGCGCAATCCATCTTCGCCGATACTGGTGTAGCCAAACAAATATTGCTGAGCAATAGCTTTTCCAAGCAATTGAACAGTCGCTAGCGGATTGCCTAATCTAGATGCGACCTGATTTAAAGATAAAGGAGCTACCTGCTCAATAACATGAAACCCCGCAAACGCCTGATATGGTTGTTTGCTCAAATAATAGTTGTATTTTTTGCGGTCAAGTTTCTCTAGAATTTCATTATACACATCGTGCCAATCTGATGAATTCACAGATCGAATCACCAACGAACGCTGAGTACCATCATCAAGCGGCACTGTAGCGGTAAAGCGCAGCGTTCCGGAAAATGGTGTAATACCTTTAAAAACAAGACTTGTATCAAGACGTATTTCTCTGGCTGAAAATGCATCACGCAATACAAAAGAACCTTGCCTCTGCATATCAAGGATAATGCGATATGCAAGGTCACGCAGCGATACCTCGGTTATCTGCATGAGGTGGTTACGTTCAAGCAACCTGTCTTCCGCTAATGTCAAACGGTCTTCATCCATCATTTTATAAACTGTAATATAGACGGCGGAGTGTATAATGCTTAACTCAGGTTTTTTGGTACTTTTCAGCAAATCAACAAGGTATGCGACATACCCTTTGCTCTCAGGAGATACCTGAGTAGCAAGTTCGAGAAATGAGAGAAGATACTGAGCATATAAAATTAAATCATCCCTACTAAGTCGTTGCGGGTCTGCCCCTGTTCGGATAAGTTCATCGGTTAAAGCCTGATTATCAGATGACATCAAGTAGTTAAAAATTGCTTGAGCAGATGCGTCTTTCACAACTTGTGCTACAGCGACATCGGGTTGAGCATCAAGCGAGAGCCCTGCAAGCACTAGCAAAGTATTGAACAACTGACGCGACATATCATCTTTAAGTTGAGAGCGGTATACATCGACAGGTATGCCTTTAAACTCAATGATGCTGCGGGCAAGATCAGAGCGCAACCGGTCAAAATGATCGCTATCGGACAACTGTGGATTAAGTAATACCGGATACCCGATATACTCAGCGGAAGCCGACTGAAACGCCTCCTGACTCAAATCCGCACTAAGCATAAGGTCCAGATACCTTTGTGTATCGCCATGAGTTGATGAGGGTGTTATAGTTACATACGACACACCGTGCGACTTGAGCATATTTTCTATCATACGTGAATGAAAACCACCTGTAACGAGCACTGCTGTATCTACGGAATCATGCTCCATTTTATCCAAAAGATTGGACACCATCATTTCACTGCGCTCATTGGCTAAGACATAAAACTGTTCTGCAAGATCGAGAGCCTTCTCAAATGAAGTAATAAAATCAGGGGTAAGCAACGCGGGGTCAAGGGATACCCCATATATTCCCGCAATATCAACAAGGCGTGCCATGATGGCGTTGATGGAATACGACGAACGTGCTTCGTTATAACGAGCCAATTCCGCATCACTCAATGCCAGAGTAATCAAACGCTCATATACTGCCAGAAACTGGCTGATCGATTCGAGCGAGACACATATCTGCTCAAACTGACGTGGTCCTGCTTTAGACTGATTTGCAAACCCGTGTATCAAACTGTTTTTAATCGCTACTTCGAGGTTATCGAGTTCGGCAAGCAAAGCGGTGTGATCGATATTCGATTTAAGCAGGGTCAATCTGGAAAATGTCTGTAAATTGGGAAACTGCAACCCGAATTCATCAATGTACGAACTTAATCCCGTATAATATTCATTTGCCGACAATGCCCCCAGATTAAATTGCAGCTCCACACGCAAAAGATTTCTGAACGTATCAGTCGTCAAATGTTGTTTCAGTTCAGCCATGAGTTTCTGTCGTTCAATAGCGAGCGAGCCATAATCAATATTTGTACGTTCCAGACGCATTGATTCCATCAAACGTGCCGTATGAGGATAGTCGTCGAGAATTATTCCTGCTGTCTGTGACTGTTCTTCCAAATACGGAACCCATTGATCAAACATAATCGCCGCACTATGATACTGAGCGGCCTGATTCTGAAAATCGTATAACTGAGGTGGATAAATATGTTCTTTTAAAGAGTCAACGGTATCATGCAGACGTTTGACCTGACCGGTCAATTGACGGGAAAAAACAAGGGCTGTTCGAAAAGTTTCGAGGTTTTTTCTATACAAATCAGAAGTTTCAACACCCCATAGTAAAAAATCCAAACCGGCTTCATTACAAATAGCTAACTTTTCTGCGCCAGTAAGCACACCTTTTTTAATAAAATTTTCACACACCTTTTCTTTAACGTGAACATCGGGAAAAACTGAAAATACAGAAGGATCTATTTCTCCTGCGGCAGCCTCGACGCTAATCAGATCGATACCGTATCTGGCTACGAGAATCTCAAGGATATCGGCGATACTTTCCTGTATTCCATAGTTACAATGAATGTCTTTCACATGGACTATCAAAGGAGAAGGTGCATCAGAAACCCAACGAGCTGTAACCGTCCCTTTGGCGGACGGTATATCGAACTCCTGAATTTTCTCTGCTGCAAACAGATATGAATTTGTTAACCCCAGCATCAAACAAAGAGCAGCTGTTGTGATATATGTCTTAAAAAAAGTTTTCATAAATATGACTTCAACCCATGTTGGAAAATAGAATTTTTATCGCATGGAAAGTATACCACAATTTGACAAGATTTGCCATTATAATCAACATGTTATAAAAAATACAGGCAAGTTTTATTTGCGTTTGACAAACATATTGTTGAACCATCGTCTCATCGCCTGACGGCGTCCGTTGGCAATATCGGGGTTATGCCCGGTTACAAACCGGACATCTTCAATAGTATAAAATGCCTTGGGGTTGAAACGGCTGATAATTTCACGTACACTTTCAAGTTCCGTACGGCGTATGATGCTAAAAACAATTTTCACCGGTCCTGTTGCTCCTTGTGCATCAGTGCTGGTTACCCGATAACCATGGTCGAGCAGATAACGGACAAGCTTTGTAGCATCTTTCTGAGTGATAATTCGAATCATCAATGTTCCGATTGAAAGCTTATTTTCGAGTGAAATCCCCACATAATTTCCCATGGCAAATCCTGCGGCGTAAGCTACATAATTGATGGGTTCATTAAGATTGCTCATAATTTCGCGCATTGCGATGAGCCATATAAGAACTTCAAAAAATCCAAGGATCGAAGCAAATACACGAAACCCTTTTGAGATAAATATGATGCGGATTGTACCGATACTCACATCAATAATTCGCGCACAAAAAATCAAGATAGGAACAATAATAATTCCATATTCACCAAACAAGCTTGCAGTTGTGTTCATAGCATCCTTTTCATGTTTTTAGTCTTTTAGTTATCCGAGATCAACTCAGTCATTTTTATCATATATCAGTTCATAAAGATAGGGAGTCCTTTCGATTACTGTGAGCCCTCTGTGCTGTAACTGTTCAATGACATCATTTTCATACGCATTTATCCTGCCAACTGTGGAAGGATAGTGGGTATTTTCTATAGAAACCGGTATAGACCGGAATCCCCATCGCTGTGTCAGCGAATTCATGCCTTTCAAAAAGGCTTGATATTTCCGAAGAAACAAAATCCCAGCTTGCACTTCAATTATTGGATTGGCATGGATAAACATTGCCACATATACTTTGAGTCCGGGATCAATTATCTGTCCCGGCATAGTAGTAGCGGCGTAAGGTACATTCTCTTTCAGATACATAGTTATCAAATTTACATGAACTGACTGGTCGATGAGAAATATATTTCGTTTTTCAGCCAACCCCTGACCTAACAAATAGTAATTCAGGCAATGGGTTGTCAGGTATCCAAGAGAAACAATCAAAGCATTTTTATGGACAGCTTGCAGCATATCTTTGGTGATCTGGTTATTTTGAGTACAATCTCGCAATGATACCAATGGATAATTCACGCATAGCTGACCTACTATCAAAAAGATAAATACTGTAACAGCTATTTTTCTAAATCGTCCAATTTTATGCCACGAAAAAAAAGCCTGCGCTCCTGCCCCGCAACATATCGCAATACATATATAGCCGATAAGCATATAAATAAAAATATCGTCTATTGTATAATTGATACCCAGAAAAATATCACCCGCTATACACAACGCCAAAAAGATAGCAATATGTTTCTCATCTTTCCATATACGAATCAGTCCCCATATTGCCAGCGGGATAAAAATAGAGAATTCACGGATCAAATAGAAACATACCAGCGGTATACGACTATAGCTTATATTGATAAACGAAGAATTAAAAATGGTTGGATTGAATCCATCCTGATGCAGACTGTTAAAAAAACTGCCAATATCGGGCATAAGCATTTCCAGATACGGCGCTCCGGCATGATAACGCCACATCGGATATAAGTATTGCAGTATTCCAAGAACAATAAGAGCAACAACAGCGATGATAATCTTAGGGTTAAAAATTATTTTCCGATCGGTAGCAAAGACAAGCCAGATCCATGCGGGCAGAAGAACAATCATCCATAGATGCGCTCCGAAAGAAATTGAGTATGAGGCACAGGCAGCGATAAAATACGCTGTTTTGCGTGTTTGCCTCCATCTGAACAACAAAAACATAGTCAACGCCTGAAGAACGACTGCCAGTGTATAGACTTCTGCTATAACAGCTTGCGACCACAACGTCATGGTAATGCCAAATAAAAACGATGTCAAAAAAGCAACAAAAGGATCAACCTTAAATATTTTCAACATAGTACTATACAACACAATACACGCCGCAACAGCACATACAGCGGACAACATATTGGCCCGATAAGCCAATGTACCTATGGGTACGCAATGGGTAAATAGAAAATTGACAATCATATACAATGGATACCCCGGCCAGTGAGGTGTACCCAAAACATAGCCGACATATTGAAACTTAGTGGTATCGCCCATATATCCAAGACCGGGCAGTAAAGAGTACGAATACACTGCCATAAGCAAAATAGCCAGCAAAACCATATATATTGGATTTTGATAAACAGAACAAACTGACGCAAAGGTACGGTCTGTATTTTTCAGCATGCTCTTTATTCCTCTTGTACTGCGTGATGATCTATCAGGGGAACAACTCACGTCGCAGGCGGGGCATATTTTTCAACACATGCATAATAACTCTGGGAATTTTTTTGAGCGGTAACCCGCGCGAGTGTCCTTTTCGCTGTCGATACGAAACAGGTACTTCCTTGATCGGAAACCCATTTGCCGCTACCCGTAACATAATTTCCGATGAAATAAGTTCTTTATTAACCCACTGCTCGTTAAAGACTTTATCAACGACCTTTTTCTGATACAGGCGAAACCCACTGTCCGCATCGTGAAAATCGACTTTAAAATACCATGACAAAATTCTATTGTATGAAAACGTCAAAAAACGCCTGTATAGTTGGTCTTGGCGGTTGGTTTTAACCCCTACGACCAACCCGTAATCGTGACGATATTCATACAGTTTCCAAAATTCGTTTTGGTCGTGCTTGTTACCGGTATCGCTAAAAAAGATATACGGGCATTTTGCCAGCATAAACGCATCGCACAGGGCGCGCATGTATCCTTTACGCTCCTCGCTGGTAGAATGGATAATCCCCAGTTCTTTTTTGAGTTTCAGGATTATTTCTCTGGTGCCGTCGGTACTGCCGTCTTCAGCCACAATAAATTCAGAACCGGGAATTTTTGATACAATGGTTTCATGAATAGTCCGTATCTCTGCTTCGATGGTTTCCGCTTCGTTATACACGTTAACGATAACGCTTACCGATTCCAGCTTTTTGTCTGGCATTGACGCATCTCCTTTAAATCAGAGCGATTCTTTGATAGATATCGATTTATCCAGCATCCGTTTGACAATAGAATCCATGTTCAGGTACTCATATTCCCCAAACCGTCCCGCCAGATGAATCCCCAGTGTATTTTCATAATAATTTTTTATGGTATCAGCATTGGTTCTGTGATTCAAATCATAAATGACATAGGCATAGGGAAAACGATTAATCTGCATATCTATGCATTCATCGTCCGATTCGATAAACCGCATACTGCGAAGTCCATCGAGTACCCGCTGTTGCACCTGCTGATCCGTCATGGTATCGATCGAATCGTTGTTGCGATATGTAATCTCCGCTACAACGGTTATGGAACCGTCGTCAGCGTACTCGCGTCCATACAGAAAATCAAGTTTGCTTATGCGATGAAATATGATCGATGGATCCGCACAGGTAACTACAAAATGGTTGCCGATGCGATCTTTCTTAAGTCGTATCGGACATATAATAATAGCGTTGCTTTTAAGCGCGCCCGCTGTCTCAAGCATCTGATCTGTCAATAGATGCGCTGCCGCCATGCTCAACTGAGGGATAGGGATAGTGGATATCAGGCGATCAAAAACCATTGTTTCGCCTCGATTATCGGTAACAGACCATGTTTGTCCATTGCGTTCAACGCGTTGGACATCAAATCCGGTTTGAATTTTTGTCTTGGAACTGTGGCGCACGACAAAACCGTCTACCAGCGACGCTATCCCTCCGTTCTGAGGGTATTGAAAATGCAATTGATGAACGTAACCTTCGGTAGAAACACCTTGCGAGCTCTTGATAATGTCATCTTTTGGCGGTTTTGGAACACGTTCGACCATCTGTGTATCCATAAAACACGGATCAAATTTCCATATTTTTTCATTATAAGGACGAAGGTACACGTTTGTTATGCCTTCGCCAAAAGTCGTTAAAAAAAATTGCAGCATATTTTTCGGAGAAAAATGCTCGTAGGGATTGTTCAAAAAACTGTTGAGGCAATATTGTTTGTCCTCTTCAGGCAAATGATAAAGATCGTTTTCAAATGGATATTTTATATAATTGCCTTTGTGGTATATCTGATTGGATCGACGCACAGTTCTCACGTTTTCCCCGAGAAAATCGAGTAAGAGGGTCATCAATTGTTTTTCACGAGAAAAAAGTATGTGGGGTCCGATATCGTAATGCATATCGAAAAATGGAAATGAGCGGCACAATCCACCGTATTCCACTTCTTTTTCCAGCAGATGAATAGATTTGATCTTCTCACTGTCCTGTAAAAAAAACGCCATTGATACCCCGCTGAGTCCTGCACCAAGAATACCTATACGCATAAATCACCTTTAAAAATCCGGTTATCAGATATTTTCTATTACTATAGCATAACTCTTAAAAAAATATAAAACAGGAAAAATTTTGATAAAGAATTGTTTGCTAATAAATTGAAGACCAATATTTCTCCTCTGGACGTCATTCTCGCGAAAGCGGGAATCCACCTTGTTCCAATATTGCTTGAGGGTGGATTCCCGCTTTCGCGAGAATGACATGTCAGGGAAGATACGCAATTTAAACGTTTTATATCATTGAAAAGTTTAATACTCGCTATTAACGTCATTGCGAGAAGCGAAGCGAAGAAGCAATCTCATATTGCACCCACTTGAGATTGCTTCAGCTCCTTTGGAGCTTCGCAATGACGTGATTTTTTGGGAATATTGACATTCCAAGGCATATCATTCTCTCTTTTGATGGCAAAACACAGTCCCAAAAGAATACTTGTAAAGGACTAGTCCTCTCAGAAATTTAAGATTAATATTTCCCCTCTGGACGTCATTCTTGCGAAAGCGAGAATCCAGTTCTGATCCAATGTTGCTTGAGGCTGGATTCTCGTTTTCGCAAGAATGACAGGTCTGAGAAGATACGCAAATTCAATACTTTAGATCATTGGAAAGCTTAATGCCCGATACTAACGTCATTGATCCAAATTTTTATTTATTTGAAACAACACCTTCAATATATTTTTATATTGATTTACATATGCCAATGGAGCTATTGTTAAACATAGGAAATCAATAACAACAAATTAAAAAGGAGTTGCCGGAATGGAAAACACAAAAAAAATCATATCGTTACTGGCATTTGTTTTATTGGTTAGCATGACTATAGCATACACAGCATCGTATACGTTCGCCGAAGATAATCAAGGCTGGAGGGTGCGCGTTGATGAAATCAATACAACCGCAAAAGCAATAGATTTGTGGATTGGCGAACCTGCCAAACCATATACCCACACCTTTTGGAAACGCTGGCACCTCGGTGACGACGCCCAAATGAACGTCCCCGACGATCTTCAAGACCACGATAGCATCTGGATCAAAGCAACGACAGAACCCGCTGATACTGAGGCAACTCTATTTGTCACATACGGCAATGAAACACCATACGAAATATCTTTCAAAGATACTGTGGAAGATACAGTTACAAAAAGTTTTTTAAGTGATTAATTAACTAGCCCACACAACTATAATCTTTGCAATACATAAATTTTTGATCACAAAAATTTGTATCTCGTAAGATATTAACAGCGTTATGTGATTCGCTAAAAGTACACCTACTTTTCACAACGGAAACAAACTCATCACTTAAAATTACAATTCATTCACAAAAGGTGTGTTACATTCAACACCAAAAGTAATAAATGAACATATTATTATTCAAATGGATTGGATAAAATCGCTCCTGTATCGGCACTGGTAACCAGTGCGCTATAGCGTGCCAACCATCCGCCCTGCACTTTGGGTTGAAATGACGGCATGTTGTCCATACGGCGGTGTAATTCTTCATCCGATAGTTCAACATTTATGGTTTTATTGTTGACATCAATAGAGATAACATCACCGTTGCGCAGTATAGCAATTGCCCCACCAGCAGCTGCTTCCGGTGCAATGTGACCAATGCACAACCCGCGTGTACCGCCAGAAAAACGTCCGTCAGTGATGAGTGCGGCCTTGATACCCGCGCCTTTGATAGCGGCAGTCGGTGATAGCATCTCCTGCATACCCGGCCCGCCTTTAGGGCCTTCATAGCGGATAACAACCACGTCACCGTCCTTGACCTGTCCTTCAAGAATACCGTGCAGCGCATCTTCCTGAGAATCATATATTTTTGCCGGACCAGTAAAAGTCAACATATCTGCATCAACACCGCTTGTTTTGACAACAGAGCCGTTACGGGCAATATTACCGAAAAGTACTGCTAAACCGCCTTGAGGGAAAAAAGCGTTTCCCACAGAACGAACGATTTCGCCGTCGGGATCAGGTGAATTTTTCACATAGTCACCAAGTGTACCATACACTGTTTTTGCATCAAGATTGAGATGTTTGTGGCCGCCCTGATAGATAGATTTAAGGATCGTGCCCACACCACCTACTTTATGAACATCTTCAATATGAACATCAGGACGAGATGGCGATATTTTAGAAACATTGGCAGTTGTTTTGGACAACTCATTGATACTATTCAAATCAACCGGAATACCTGCTTCATGGGACAGTGCCAGTAAATGTAGGACTGTGTTTGTCGATCCACCCATTGCCATATCGAGAATAAATGCGTTCTTCAAAGAATCTTCAGTCAAAATATCAAGAGGACAAATTTTGTTTTTTTGCAGATACAACAAACGATCAGCAGCCTGTTTGAACAGATCTATCCGAGCAGGGTTGATACGATGCTGTCGTTTTTGTCCTTCTACCCGTTCTGTGGCAGGAATAGTACCGTTACCCGGCAACGCAAAACCAAGCACTTCACCAAGACAATTCATAGAATTTGCAGTAAACATACCCGCGCAACTGCCATATCCCGGACAGGCAACTTCAGTCAATTCGTTGAGGCTGTCTTCATTCATAGCACCGACACTGTGTTTGCCTACTCCCTCAAATACCGAGATCAAATCGGTTTTATTCGGACCGCAGAGCATAGGGCCGCCGCTGACATATATTGCGGGAATATTGATCCTGACCATAGCGTTGTACATAGCGGGCACAATTTTATCGCAATTACCGATACCTATCCAGGCATCAGCAGGATGCGCGCCGAGGATTGATTCGATCTGATCGGTGATCAGTTCACGCGAAGCCAGCGAATATTTCATACCGAAATGCCCCATAGCAATACCGTCGCATATAGCGGCGCCGATATTGGCATACCAGACATTAACTCCGCGTGATTCGAGTTCGGCTTTGAGCATAGCGCCTAGCTGGTCGAGATGCGCATGACCAGGAATCTGATTGGTATATGAGTTAATGATGGTGACAAACGGTTTTTTCATATCTGCTGTAGATTTAAGTACACCTTCTGCCATCATAAGCGATATAGCGGGCAACATATGCGGGCCTTCGCGAAAAACATCACTGCCCTTTTGCTGAAGATTTTTTATACCTTCATGGATAGGTCGTCGTTTCATGATAACTCCTTGTTCCGGTAATTCTGTATGGTTTTATAATTATTTAACAAAAATTAATGTCCTGTAGGGTATCATATCTGAATATATAAATCCATATAAAATGATTTTCGGCAAAAAGGTGTGTTATACTCTTCATACTGATGGGGAGCAAAGAATCAACATATTTTGTCTCATAAAATCACTTTTTACTTTACTAAACGATTTCGCAGGCAATAAAGTGAACATGTGATTACTATAGAAATTTGGGAGCGATAGAAAAACCGTCATTGCGAGGAGCAAAGCGACGAAGCAATCTCAATGCGCAACGAGCTGAGATTGCCGTGCAAACTACGTTTGCTCGCAATGACGCAAGCTCTGTTAGGCTATTTTTCAGAATCTCCTTAACATAAAGAAAGTTTTCAGATGCAAAAATCGCATCCGTTTATGCGGAATCTTTTTTTCCTTTTCAAATGTTGTATTACTATCGGTGCTATTGTCTGGCTGGTCAGGATTGTGGACTGGCGACAATTCTGGGAGACAACCCGGCATGTTTCACTGCCTGTATTGTTTATATCATATATAGTATATATGTTGTATATATTTCCCTATGCTCTAAGATGGAAAACAACTGCCCGTATCAGCCAATTTTCAATGAGTTTCAGAGATGCGGTATACTGGAATTTCATTCTTTGCTTTATGGGATCCTTCCTTCCTTTACCCGGTACATTGATGCTAAGTTCAATGCTGGTTGCCCGTTCATGTAATACAAGTACAGGCACTGTCATGGGGAGTATGGTAGTAATGCGCTTTACCGGCATGTTTATATCGGTAGGAATACTTGCGTTAAGCAGTATTCTTGTAATACATCACAACATCATTACCCACGGGATGCTGTTCAATGTAGGAATAACTATAGTATGTATCTGCGCTGCTGCCGGATTATTGCTTATTCCGGCGGTCAGGCGTGGTATTTTACGTGTCGTAAATTACTTACCGTTTAAAAGGATCCGCTCATTTTTCGATCATTTTCTCACGGTCTTTGATGTCTGCCGCGCATGCCCGCAAGCGATACGGATGGTATTTTTTTATTCATTGTTAAACCAGTTGAGCATCATTATTTCAGGTTTGATTCTTGCAAAAGGAATACCGGGGTTCAACGCGCCGTGGTACAGTTTCTTTTTTGTAACCCCGCTGATATTTTTTTCCTCATTCATTCCGTCTATCGGGGGATACGGGATAAATCAAGCGGCAGCTGTATTTTTCTTCGATTGGTTTGGCTTAGATAAAAATATTGTCGCAGTATACTCCATTATCCGTTTAATCTTTGGGTTGAGTTCATCGCTGATCGGGGCAATATTGTTCGCCTTATCCAACAAATTTTTAAAACTCAAAGATCAACCCCGCTAAAAATTCAAGAGTACATCAAAAAGTAGTAAAGAATTCTCAATTTCAGCCTGTATATTCCGACAATGATAAATAGGCCAAATGCGTTGTATGAGATAGAATTATGACAATTTTTCATAACCTGCTATATACCGCAACATTATGATTGACACAAATAATTCAACAGGCTTAGCGTTACAGCAAATATGGGTATCATATCGAGGTAAAGGATATGCAGGAAAATTCCGGCTGGAAAAATGATCCAAGACTAGCGATGGCGGAAGCACGGCGACTTGTAAAATCTACGGGCAGAAAAAGTATTGCTGCCGTATCAGAGATACGGAGCAAAAACCAGATTAGAGATTACATTATTGCCCAGGTCGAAACCATACCGCCATTACCGACAGTCGTAACACAGATAATGAAACTGATAGCGGACGAAAGATCCAACGCCAGCAGTTTTGAATCCTTGTTTAAAAAAGATCCCATATTGACAGCCCGTTTACTTCGATTAGTCAACTCTTCTTTTTTCGGAGTCCGCAATAAGATCCGTTCGATTCAACAGGCAATTGTCACAGTGGGTTACCAATCGCTAAAGAACCTGGTACTCGCGGCATCAATCAGCAGAATTATCAAAGGGACATATCCAAGTTATGGATACAAGGACAGCGGGTTGTGGCAACATTCATTTCTGACTGCCACATGGGCAGAACGACTTGCCGGTGAACTTGGATGGAGCAAAGACGAAGCGGAACGTGTATTTGTATCAGGATTACTTCACGATATAGGCAAACTGGTAATCTCAAATTACCTGAGCGATCATATACAGGAAATGCTCGTATCTCTGATAGAATCCGAAGGAAATCTAGTCTTTGCGGAACAACATGTTGTGGGAATAGATCATGCGGAAATAGGCGCGTGTGTGGCACATAAATGGAATTTTTCGTCACACTTGATAGATATTATCAAACATCATCATGTTACCTTGAGCAAACAACATGGCGATGGAGAGACAGCATTACTCAAGTTGGTTGACCATGTCATAAATTCTACAGGAATAGGCATGTATGATAACTTCCCAATCACGCATAATCTCGACAACATTTGCCTGGCGATACTCGGTATTAATCCTGAAATTCTGGTTGACCTGCAACAGGAAATCATGAAAGACAGCGAGATTGCTTTATAAACGTATCTCATCATTTATCAATAGATTGCACGTTACACTCATCCTATTACATTGAACCCTACTGTACAAGCGTCTATCTTATTGTATTTGGTAAACGATTATAGATTGCATCATGCCGGCAAAATATGATTAAATGTATTAAAATACTACCTCATGCTCTAGCAACATGAGCCGATAATCATTAAGGTATAAGAGACTTTACTATATAACTGCCTGAATGAAAGGATGGAGAAATGCAAAACTCGCACAAAACCGAAGCTCCACCGGAAAATCATCCGATTCGATTGGTAAATAATGCCTTATTTCAGTTAAACGAATTTGTCATGTCCGATACGTTTGGCAAATCGTTTTATGATGTGTTATGCACCCTCAGCAAGTTACCGTTTGAAGCTGGCGGCAAAATACTCGATTTTTTCAAAAGTTCCACTCCGCTATCGGCACAGCTGATAGATGATTTTATAGACGGAAAATTAACTGAACGAGACCGTTCAAAAATACTGGAGATTATTTTTGCGTCAGGACCATCATCGTATATGGATCCTCGCTATGTAGAAAAACTGCGTACATACGGATATTTAGAAATAAGCGACCAGGCACTGAAAGAATTTCGCAATGTTATTGCCGGTATTCGTAAAATTGACTGGAAAAGACGGGTAGCGCTTGTAG
The DNA here is from genome assembly GCA_963675685.2 of Candidatus Auribacterota bacterium. GTDB lineage: Bacteria > Auribacterota > Auribacteria > Auribacterales > Auribacteraceae > R3-B46. The sequence continues at coordinate 820,210 of CAXXKF010000011.1, read as the reverse complement.
AAAAAGTACAGGAAAAGATGGATGGATTAATGACCGTCGAGCCCAAACCAGTACAACGCCACTATAAAACAGTACCCGGCGTAATAAAAAAATGCAAAGGTAGAAGCATCGTTTATTTTTCACCTGAAATGAAACTTATCGGAGGTCCCCGTTCGATTTTTGCCGGAGGATTGGGAGTACTGGCAGGCGAATACGTTGAAGGTTTAGGCGGTTGCGGTATTACTACATATGGAATCACCCTGTTATACAGTAAATCTATAGTACAACGTGTATCGCCATACAATATATCTACTACAGACGAAATAACCATAGATTATTCCAAGTTGCCGGTGTTCGATACCGGTGTTGTTGTCAATCTTGATATTATGGGAACTCCGGTTCGTGCCAGAGTATGGGAAATCGACGCAGGCCCGGCACGTATATTTGCTCTCGAAGATTTGACGTCCGATCTGACAGAAATGCTGTACGGCGGTTCCAAAGAAACACATGCACTTCGTGAACAGCAAAACCAATTGCTCGGCCGCGGAGGTATTCTTGCTCTGGAAGAAATGCTTGCAAAGAAAATTATAGATTGTAGGCCAACTATAATTCATTTGAACGAAGCAAACTGCTACTGTGCGGTAGACGAAATGCTGTTCAAGCACATGCATCCTGATTTAGCCGACCCAAAAAGTTTGTGGAAAGATGTGGGCGTAGCTTTTACCACCCATACCCCTGTTCCTGCCGGATTACCGATGATCTATTCGCAAAGTTTCGGTACCGATGACATACTACATCTGGCATGGCTGCTTAATATGGATCCGGGAACGTTGATGCGCTTTTACGTACAATATCACGACGGTAAATCCTGGAACGATTTATCAGACCACCAGCGTGAACAACTGGTATCGCTGTTACATCAAAAACAGCTCGAACATTTTATAGAAGAATTTAAGAAAGTTGCCGGCACCAATATTGTCATCAACCTTACTGAAGCGACCGCAGCGCTGGCAGACGGAAGTACATCGGTAAGTTTGCGCCATGAACAGGTTTCTAACGCTGAAATTATACGAAACTCCAAAAACTCGCCATCAAGGCATACTAAGAAAAAACAAGCTACAACCGGTATAACAAACGGAGTCAATATACGCGACTGGCAACCACCTGAATTTCAGGATACCGATCTGGATAAAGTACCGGTAGAAACATTACTTGCTGTAAAACGTCGTGAAAAAGCGGAATATATCGAAATGGTAAACCAGCGTGCGGGAACACGCCTGTCACCGGAACATTTAACCATATCGATCATGCGCCGTATCAACACTTACAAAAGAACAGACTTGATTATAAAAGAGATAGATACGCTCGTTGAAGAACTGGGCGATCAGGAAATCAATGTCGTTTTTTCAGGTATACCCCATGAAAAAGATCAGCCGGCGCAGGAAATTTTCAAAAGAATTCTCGCGGCGGTCAACTGGAAACATCCGAATATCCATGTGGCGTTTATCTGCCAGTATGATGTTACGGTAGCAAAATACGGTGTGCGTGGATCGGATTTATGGCTCATGCAGCCGGTGGAGAAAAAAGAAGCGTCGTCAACCAGCCATCAGAAAGCTCTTGGAGCGGCAACACTGGTTGCCAGTACATACGATGGCGCGATGATCGAAAACGTCATCGACATTGAAGTCGATCCTAAAAAGGCAAACGGTGTATTTATTACACCTATTATAGCGCACCGCACTATTGCAAAATCTCATAACCGTCTGCATATAGTCCATGGTAACAATCATGGTGGATATTATAACAAACCGGTTATATCTCTTGACGGCGGTAACAACTTTATGCCTGTGGCATTGATAGAAAAAGATGGTCACTATATCATAGTCGACGATATCGATCCTGATTTATCGGCAGATCATTTACGCAAATTACGCGACAAACCACCGGTGTTTTTACCTGAATCACCTGTATACAAGACACTTAAAAAAGTGTTAAATAAAGATGGTACATTACCCAACGAAGGATATCACCAATTGATGTACGATGTGCTCGATCCGTTTTCAACATCAGACCTGCATCATTTGTACGATTACAACCCGCATCCATGGTCGAGGCTGTTGTATAAAAAGCTCGGATTACTGGCAAAATGTTATACAGGTATCAAGTACGGATTGCCCGAATATGGAGCACAATGGGTACGCATGATGCGCAATTCACTGTTACGAAGTTACGAAGTTGATATACACCGTATGGCAGCAGAATATATCCGTGATATTTATGATCATATTCTTTCGCGTAAACGGTCATTGCTTCTTGAACATTATGATGATCCTCGACTGCTCGAAATCGCAAAATCATGGCGAGCCGATTTTGCAAAGGCGAAACAAAAGGAATTCGAGCAGACTATGGCTATCCGCCTGACAAGATCATTCCTTGATTCTCATTCAGGGATACGCCTGGAAAAAGTTATTCTGCCTAAACCACAGAACGGATCAAAAATAAAATCGCTCATACGAGTACAGATCAACGCAGGGCTGGTCATTGAACCTGAAGATTTTACTGTCGAATTGCATTACGGCAACAACAAAAAGGCCGATATGAAAATTGATCCGGGTACGGTTAAATCTGATAAGGTATATACATATAGCGCTTCGATCAACTTTGACAGCAAAAAAGCAGACTCGTTAAGTATAGCTATTTGTCCTGAACATGAGCTGATAACATCGTTTATCGAGTATGTTCGCTACAACCAGCATAACGATGCTATCGATGACAACCTTAAAAAAGAGATAAAACATCTGGCGCATCTGCTCGAGAATATCGACGACAAAAACAGGCGTTGGCTCAAAGCGTCATCGGAATCATACATAGAAACGGAAACCCCGTGTTCTAAGTAATCTTTATTCAAACTTAAGCGGCACAGTCATAAAAATTGTGCCGCTTTTTTTGCGTATAAATCCTGCCATTAAAAAATTATTTTAGCTTCTGAATGGTGTTATTGAGCTTGCTGATGTATAATAAGTTTGCTTAATATGCAAAACCATGCTATAATATTAAGACATATTGACCTTCCCCCGAAAAACTGTGCCACTTGAAATTAGAGTGAAGAAGTGAGATAATCTAATCAAACAGGAGGCACAGATGAAACGCAAGAGATTTAGTGAAGAACAAATCATCAGGATATTGCAGGAAGCAGACGCAGGAATGAAGGTCGCAGACCTCTGCCGCAAATACGGGTTCAGTGAGGCGACATTTTATAACTGGAAGTCTAAATTCGGTGGCATGACAATCAGTGAAGCCCGTCGATTGAAGGCGTTGGAGCAGGAAAACAGTAGGCTTAAACGGCTTGTTGCTGATTTGACGTTGGATAATCAGGTGTTGCGGGAACTCAGCTCAAAAAACTTTTAACGCCCAGAGCAAAACGAAAAGCATGCAAACATATAAAAGATTGCTTTGGGCTGTCAGATAGACGAGCAAGCCATCTTTCGGGATTATGTCGCAACACGCTTCGTTATAACCTGAAATATGGTTCAGACAACCAGTTACGCGAACGCATGAAAGAGCTTGCTCAAAAGCATCGCAAGTTTGGCAGTCCTCGTTTACATGTATTGTTAAAGCGGGAAGGTTTGGTGATAAATCATAAACGAACTGAACGAATTTACAAAGAGGAGGGACTTTCGCTACGCAGACGAAAGCGACGTAGAAAGGCATCGGTAATTCGTATAAAACCGGATGCCCCCACTGCTCCTAACCAGAAGTGGAGCATGGATTTTGTACACGATCAGCTGGCCGGAGGACGCCGTTTACGCTGTCTGAACATAGTTGATGATTATACGAGGGAATGTATTGCTATTGAGGTTGATACATCGCTCAATGGACGACGGGTAGCACGCGTTCTTGATCGTTTGGCTTATGTCTGTGGGTTGCCTTCGGTAATCACGGTTGACAATGGTCCTGAATTTGCCGGCAAAGCAATGGATGCATGGGCATATAAAAATAGGGTGAAATTGGATTTCATAACACCAGGCAAACCGATTGAAAACGCCTATATTGAAAGCTTTAACGGTAAATTTCGAGAAGAATGTCTGAACGATAACTGGTTCTTTACAATCTGGAATGCCAGAGATATCATAGAATCGTGGCGTATTCACTATAACAGCAAACGCCCACATAGTTCTTTGGATTTTCTTACGCCAGATGAGTATAAAAACAAATGGATGGCTTCACAGGGGCTAGCCCCTGTGAATGTGGCTCAAGCTTAACTCTCTAATTATACTTGGCACAACATATGGGGTAAGGTCAATATCTAAATAAAATTTTTTGAATGATGGGTTAATCTAATGAAATATTTTTTGTCCTTAATATTGGTATTTCTATCAAGCGTTACTTATGGAGCTAATATTACATTATATGACGTGACACTTAATGATCTATTACCTCATGAACAATCAAATTTGCTACAAGCCTCTAGCCCATCACACATGAGTGTTGTTTCAGGTTCATATACACGTTATGACACAATGGATAATCTCCAGGATATGTCTGATTTTTACTCGACAAAAGTATCTTTAGACAGGACTCTGGGATATACTTTTAGCTTCAGATTAAGAGTTGTTCAGAACATTCATAATTATTCAAGTCGAGGTCCTGTTAATATAACTCTTTGGTCAAATGATAAATCAGGAGTTATTCTTTATTTCAGGACAGACGAGATTATGGCTGTTGAAGCAACGTATGGTACTCCAAAAATTCAATCCGAATCTTATTCCACAACATCATTTATTGATTACGATCTGACAGTAATCAATAACTCTTATGTTTTATATGGTAATGGCTCTGAAATTTTGTCAGGTACATTGGATAATTTTGTAGATTACTATTTAGATCAAGGTTATAACCCTGCTTATCCATTTTTAAGAATTGGTGATTCTACCTCTGGTTCAAGCGGAATAGTAGATATTGTCAATATGAGTTTAAGTGGTGATGGCGCAACAATAATTCCTGATCCTGTGCCCGAACCCTCATCATTAATATTATTATTACTCCCCATAACATCTTTTTATTTTCGTTTAAAAAAAGGAAAATAACAATTAAGAGACTCTCTTTGCTGTAGGAGTGCTACAAAAAAAACCTTTTTAACATCAAAATTTCATAGATTTAACTTCATATTTTCTGCATCCTGCGCTATACTACGTAACCATATTTTAAATTGGATACCCGTAACAAATTAAATAGGACAAAGCGCAATGTTGCCGGATATCATGTATCGTTGCGCTTTATTTGTATAATGACACAATCAAACAAACCTCATTCCAACGATAACGAACATTTTAACGCGCAAATAATCGACATTGCGTTACCGGATGGTTTACCTTTAGCACGCCACGAAGGCATGGTTGTGTTTCTCGATAAAGGTGTAGTTGGCGATACAGTGCAGGCTCATATTATCCAGCACAAGAAAAATTTTTCGTATGGGGTGGTAGATTCGATTGTCACGCCATCTGCGGATCGTATCGATCCACAATGTCCTTATTACAGTCAGTGCGGCGGATGTGTATGTCAGGATTTGTCATACGACAAACAACTGGATGTTAAACGTAACTATCTAAAAAAGACCTTGAAATCGATTGGCAATATCGATGCCGACATACTCGAACCCATTGTAGTTGAACCCTCGCCATCTGTGTTCGGATATCGCAACAAAATATCATTCTCGTTCGGGCTGGATAACGGCAAACCGGTTATAGGGCTTCAACAACGGGTGTTTCCACCGGGATCCGATAGCCCTAAGGTAATGCGCATTCCCGAATGCCCGCTGTTCGCCGGTAATACTCAGGAAATTGCGACCCTTACAGAACAATTTTTTGCCGATAAAAATTATTCTGTCTACGATGCGACATCTCGCAAAGGGTACTTGCGCAATTTGGTCATCCGCCACAGCAAACAAACCGATGACATGCAGGTATCGTTATACACCATGGAGGGATCAATCGAGGGGCTTGATACCCTCTATCAAACAATGATAGAAAAAGTACCGGCCGTTAAAAATTTTTATCATTACATCAATACACATTCTTACGATTCTTTTGGCGATTACAAAGTCGCTTCGCATTTCGGCGATTCAGCCATTAGCGAAACATGCATGGAGCTGAAACTTAAAGTTTATCCCCAAACGTTCATGCAGCCAAATACTGAAATGGCAGACCTGATGTACAGCACAATCAAAACATGGTTTGAAGAAATAGAACCAAAATCCGTACTCGGATTATACTGCGGCAGCGGAGCAATGGAATTGAGTGTGGCATCCGTGGCAAAAAAAGTTACCGGAGTAGACGCTAACCCGGTCAACATTGTCGGAGCTGTAGAAAACGCGGCTATAAATGAAATCAGTAACACTTCGTTTATCAATAAAACGGTTGAGCAATTTATCAAATCAAACCGCAAAACTCCGACTCTTGTCCTTATCGATCCACCACGCAACGGAATATCCAAACCGGTCAGATCGGCTATTGCCACTATGGGTTCGGAGTATATATGTTACATGTCATGTAACGCTGCTTCCATGGCTCGTGATCTGGCAAGTTTTCAGGCAAACGGATATACACCTCTAAAAGTCCACGCGTTCGATCAGTTTCCACATACAGGACACTGCGAGACGCTTGTTTTAATGCAGTTACAACAAGACCAATAACTGCCTATTTTAGCCTTATTTATACTATTTTATCTGTAATTAATCCCCATAAAAATTTGTTTAATACATATAGATAAGATTACCGATGTATCTAATACCATCAAAATATCTTCCATTCTTTTGGAATAATTGCGTTTAATATACAGTACCAGGGAGCAGATAGAATGAAACACTACATAGCGCTCGCAACATTATTTTTTGGCATATGTATTTTGCTGACAACACCGCTCACTGCACAAACAGCCACTGACACCGACGTCGACGGTATGCCCGACTCATGGGAAACAACGTATGGATTAAATATATCAGTCAACGATGCATCGCTCGATACGGATAGCGACTCTCTCTCAAACCTGCGTGAATACCAATACCAGACCAACCCAACCAATCCCGATACCGATCTTGACGGGCTTCTCGACGGGCAGGAAGTGCTGGAAAACGGGCCTGCGGTTTCGATATATTCATCTACTAGTATAAATCCATCAAGAGCAGAGCTAAAAGCAGCAACAAACGGCGAACGCTACTTTATCTATTGGGAAGATAGCGGTATAACCTATGGAAAAATAATTGATCTCAACGGTACAATCATCAAAGATACCTTTTCCATAAACACATATGGCAACCAGTTTATTGCCTCAACCGACATAGCAAGTGATGGCACCAATTTTTTTGTCGTATGGGGAGAAGACAATATTTACGGACAATTTTACGACGCAAACGGCAACACTATAGGCGACCAGTTCCAAGTCAATGAAGTCGAGTATGACCAGAATGCCCCTAAAGCTATCTTCAACGGAACAGACTACTGTGTAACATGGTACGGCTACTCCGAACAAAACCTTGGCTGGGACCCGGTTTCATACAGTTTCATTAAAGCGTACTATAATTATATTTATCATCGTACAGTGACCTCACAAGGTACACTGGGTACAGAACAATCCTCCATGGTTCTCTACGAATACGACGGTTACAGTCATGAAGACCTCAACAACAAGATACTCTCTTATGCGACCTACTATTTCATCCTCTGGCAATTTGATGCATGGACAGAAATTTCCGGAATGGCTCTTAATAACAATGCTTCAGAAATTCAGACTGTATCTATTAACGAACATACAACAGGTACGCAAAGGCAATGTACCCTCACTAATCTCGGTAACAGTTATTTAGCAACCTGGAGCGGAGAAGGATCAGACACCAATAACGGCGGCATATATGGTAGAATATTTGATTCAAGCGGAAATGCGGGCACCTCACAGTTACAAATCAACACCACAACTGCCGGCACGCAAAATAATCCGGTAACCGCCAGTGATGGTTCTAATTACTGTATAGCGTGGGATAGCTACGCAAGCGGTGAGAATAGAAACATCTTTTATCAAAAAATCAATACTTCCGGTACTCATGTAGGCAACGAAACCCTGTTGTACAGCGCCTCCGCGGACAAAGCATTTTTCCCGTCAATCACAAGTAACAATACGGATTACTGCATCGTATGGACAAGTGGAGCATCCAATTCTTACAGCTTAAAAGGACGGTTTCTAACCAGCTCATCAACATCTGATATTGAAATAGCCGCTTTCGACAGTACATCATACATTCCGGCGATTGTAACAACTAACGGTACAAACTATCTGGTTCTATGGTATGACGGAACACAGATACAAGGAAGTATCGTCCGCAACGGGCTTAATACCAACCCGACCTCAACAGATACCGATAACGATGGGCTGGAAGACGCTTTTGAAATCAATCAATCGTCAACCAATCCAAGCGTTGCGGATACGGATAACGACGGGCTCGGTGATGGATGGGAATACAACAATGGATTCAACCCCAACGACAGCAGTGATGCTCTGGGAGACCCGGATAACGACGGACTCTCAACTATCGAAGAATTAGCTATCGGTACTGGGTATCTCAATCCAGACAGCGATTCAGATGGTATCAACGATGGTAATGAGTTGAATATCTCCAATACCAATCCTCTTATAAGCGATACAGATAACGACGGACTCAATGACGGCGACGAATGGAACACCTATGGCAGTGATCCGCTGGATAGCGATACAGATAACGACGGCATGACCGACGGTAAAGAAGCGTATGCAGGTATGGATCCTTGCGACGCGCAGTCATTCTTTAAAGTACAAGACATACAACAGGCTCAACTCGACCAAGGTATACAGCTAACGTGGACATCAACATCTGAACAGGGCAGATCATATTACATCTACTACAAAGATGATATCAGCAATGCATGGCAAGCAGTTAACTATGAAAACTGGCAGGATGGTATTATCGACAACGGCGACGGCACAAAATCATGGACAGACGCTTCTGCTTCAGCCAGCGCTACCCGTTTGTATATGGTAGTTGTCAGCCAATAGCCAATTCTACTGTTTTGAATTACTAACGTACTACAGTGGCGAGAGTTTCCACGAATTCTTTACGCCTTAACGGCGAAGCGAGAACTTTACATGCCGGGAACAATTCAGTAGCCAAGGAATGTTTTTTGTCTTCAGGACCGATAACAATTCCTTTGGAATCCCATGTAGTACCCTTGTATTGTTCAATGCGTAAATCACTCACGTTAGAAGCATCAACAATAACACAGGAATGCTTTATTTCATTGATCGACTTAAAATTAGCCCAATCTACGGTCATAATCTGCAAATTCAGGTACTCGAGCAATAAAAGCAATGCCGGAGTATAAATCCCTTTGCCTATTAACAAACAGCGGTCATTGTTGTACCTGTCGCGCGAAATTGACGGATCAGGTAAATCGAGCATTTGAGTATTATAATCAACCTGCTGCATAACCTGCGTGAACAATTTCTGAACATACTCGCCAAACCGATTATATGATTTGAGGCACGCAGGCGGTTGAGGTAAAAACGGTTCCTGTCCATATGAAAAACCCAGAATACAACAAGCATAATCTGCCAGATGAGCGATTTGAAATAATTTGAACGCCTCACTGGCTTGATTGCGTTTATCCGACACAAAATATGAGATAAAATCTTTCAATGCCGGAGGCATATTACCTTTACGCATAAGGATGTTGGATATATCGTAATGGGTCAATCCCAATTCCTCGCGTTCAAGTTCAAGCAAAGCTCCCTTTCCGTTATGGCAATTCGCAATAATTTTTTTATACCGATCAGGAAAATAATTAAGCAGAAAAAATTCACCCATATACTGCATCAAGCCTGCGCTATAGGAATCATCAGGATTCCCCCCCGGCTCCTGTTCAGCAATAAACTTTGCAGCAAATGCTCTTGATAGATACGACGACAAAAAACCGTTACCCAAATGCTCACGCAATACATCAGTAACCAGCTGTTTACTTTGAATCATGCGTTTCACATTATCCATGATAGTTCGTTCGCCAATGACAGATATAGCCCAGAAAATATTCGCTATTGGCTGGTCAGGAGAATAGAAAGCCGAATTTGCAACCTGGATTGTATTGTATGCAAACCCGATATCTGAAGCGATCGGTTCTTTCAAATCATTAGCAGCACGGAACGCATTTTTTTTCATGGTCATTAATGTTTCCGGCATAATGGGCAGAAAAGATATTTCTTCTATCTTTTCAAACACTTCTTCCCTGAATGTTTTAGGAACTTCAGGTTGATATATAGGCTCTTTAGTAGGAATATCAGCTTTGGAATCGTTGGATTTCTTTTCAGGTTCAACCTCAGGTGTGGAGGAATCATCAGGAGCCTGATTTGTTTCCTCAGGAACATACACTTCATCGCTATCTGGTTCCAAATCATCTGACACTAATGCTTTATATTCCATTTCAGTGTGTTCTATATGTAACAGCTGTTCGACTTTTTTGCGTAATATTTTTGAATCGAAAGGTTTGAGGATATAGTCATTCGCTCCGCATTTATGCGCTTCAAGGACAACATCCATATCATTGACCGCGGAAACCATGATGATTGGCACTGCTGAGGTTTTAGGTTGTCCACGCAGTGTTTTGCATACTTCCATCCCGTTAATACCGGGCATCATAACGTCGAGCAGTATTAGATCGTAGTCATTCTTTAATACCATATATGACGCACAATAACCGTCGGCAGCACGGAACGCTTTAAAGTTACCGAAACTTTCCATAATGGTACCAAGAATGACCAGCATATCCGGCTCGTCATCAACAATCAAAACTCTATATGGTTCAACAGTCTCAAGGGGCATCTTTGTTCCTCCGGTTACTATATCGGTAAGAAGAAACAAACGATTTACTTTATAAGAAAGTTTTATCGGGAAAAAATTACATCAATTTTGATTTCAAATCATTGCCAAAAGATTATACAGGTTGCCAGTTATCCCCCGAGCGTTTAACCATGGTATAGGTTTTACAACCCCCAGTGAGATTTTTTGTTGAGAAACCGTGTTGATCCAAAATACAGCACGCCAGATACCCACGCAACCCAACGTAACAAAACACAAGGTATTCCTTTCCTGTATCTAACTCATCAAGACGTCCTCGCAAATCATCAAGAGGGATATGCACCGCTCCCTGCAAAGATCCCCTGTCATATTCTTTTTGAGTACGAACATCAAGCAGCACCTGATTTTCAGATGGCTTTTGCATATCTTCGCTATGACAAATTCCCATATCGCCGCGTAAATGGTTGGATGCCACAAATCCCGCGTAATTCACCGGATCTTTTGCGGAACCGTACGGAGGAGCATAGGACAACTCCTGTTCTTCCAGATCGAATACAGTCAACCCCGCTCGTATGGCAACCGCCAGTACATCGATACGTTTATCGATACCGTCTTTGCCTACAGCCTGTGCGCCAAGCACTTTGCCGTCGTTTGGGTTAAAAAGAAGTTTTAACGATATCTGATGACCGCCCGGATAATAACTGGCATGGCTTTCTGGATGAACATATACTTTCTCGTACGGTTTTTCGATTTTTTTGAGCATCTTTTCGTTCAGTCCGGTCATACCGATTGTCAGGTCAAACACCTTGCAGATTCCGGTACCCTGCGTGGATTTGTAGACACTTTTCCTGCCAAAAATGTTATCTGCCGCGATACGCCCCTGACGGTTTGCCGGGCCGGCAAGCGGTATAAGTGTTTGAAACCCGCCTACAAAATCTTTCACTTCTATGGCATCGCCAACAGCGTAAATTGACGGGTCGTTGGTTTGCATGGAACCATCAACCAAAATACCGCCTCGCTCGCCTATTTTCAAACCGGCGTCTTTTGCCAATTTTATTTCAGGTCGAACACCAACCGACATGACCGCAAAATCACAATCTATGGTTCCGCCGGAACTTAACTCAACTTTCAGAGTTTTCCCATCCTGTAAAAAACCGTCCACAGATGTTTTAAGGCGTAAATCTACACCGTGTTTGGCAAGCTCATCCTGCAAAGGAACCGCCATTTCAGGGTCGACAACGCCCATGATCTGATCAAGCAACTCCACCATAACCACATCTATATTACGAAGCCTCAAAGCCTCAGCCATTTCCAGCCCGATGTATCCTCCGCCAACAATAACAGCTCGATTTGCCTGTGCCGATTCAAGCTGCTTAAGAATTGCATCCATATCAGGTATATTTCTTAAGGTTAACACTTTTTCACTATCTATACCCTTAAGCGGCGGACGTACAGGTTCAGCGCCGGGTGACAGGATCAACGCGTCGTATGATTCCTCGTACTCATTACCTGTAGAATAATCTTTTGCGACAACCAATTTTTTATCACGGTCAATACGTACTACTTCTGTACAAGTACGTACATCAATATTAAACCGTTTGCGCATTGCCGCAGGTGTCTGAACCAGTAATTTATCTCTGTCTTCTATAATTTTCGCAATATGATAAGGTAACCCGCAGTTGGCAAACGATATATATTCGCCACGCTCAAACAAGATTATTTCCGCCTGCTCCGATATCCTTCGTGCCCGAGCCGCCGCTGACGCACCTCCCGCGACTCCTCCGACAATTACAATTTTTTTAGCCTGTTGATCATTTCTCATTATGGCCTCCTCATTAGATGTAATTAATGTACTAATAGCATATTTTGTTAGTATAGCAATACTCGTCAGCTTTGCAACTAATATTCATAAATCCTCCTGATATATAACTATATTACTCATGGCAATAAATATTTGTTATGCTTTTATATGGATTACGTTAGCAATTTTTCAAGATTTGATATATAATATATGGTATTACATTATTCCTAAAAAAATGTATTGGAGACGTCATGCTATTGTATGATTTAATTTCACCGCATACCAGATATCTGAAGACAGTTATGTTAAGCCTGTTGATGATTCTCTGTCCAGCGATGGGGTATTCGCAACCACCGCAACCAGCGGATATCCCCGGGCAATACGGCGAACATGTTACGGCAACGTGCTCCGAGGGCAACCGGCTCGTTTATCATATTCAAGACGCCCATTGCCAACCCGAAGCGCAGTACAATATAGCAAACATTATTGAGCATCTTTTGTCCACTTATGGCGAAGCAGTAGTTGCTCTAGAAGGTGCGGCTGGCTCCATAACCGCCGATAATTTTCGTGCATTCCCCGACAAACAGGCATTACGTGATGTATCTAAACATTTTCTACAAAACGGCACTATATCAGGATCAGAATATCTTTACATTACACGTAAAAAACCATTTTTATTTATAGGTGCGGAAGATGAATCTGCGTATCTGCGTAATCATCGTGCAATGCTCGACACCATCAAACAGCAACCAGCGGCATTGGATGCCCTTACTGACCTGATCGATACAGCACAACAGAAAGCGCAAACCAGCTTAACCGCGGATCAATACGGCTACACCAATAACTGGATTGCGTATTACACCCATACAATGTCACTTGAAGAATATGCCATGTACCTTATTTCGGTATTGAAAGAGCATGCTATCGATACTGCGCAGTACGATGCATTGGTTCAGTTTCAAAAATTGATCGAGGCGGAACAACATCTTGTATTCCGTGATATTGAAGACCAGCGATTGTCACTGCTCGACAGGATAGTAGCTTCAGGCAACCCCACACTTTCACAGGAAATTTTAACGCTCGACTTGCAACATAAACTCTATAAAGTATCAGAACACGATTATTTTGCTAAAATCGCGTCACTCAGTAACCAATATGACACTAACGGTGATTTCGATCAATTACGAAAATACGCAGATTTTCTTCATACGAGTAGTACCTTTGACAAAACCGCACTCGAACAAGATATGCGTAACGCCATAGATCAAACGACACATGCGGTATTCTCATCAGAAAACAGCGCTGAATTATTTGCCCTGCTACAATCTTACCATCGATATCGCGAGCTGGTTAGACTGACCATTAACGAACGCGATTTCACAATTATCAACCGAGCTGATTCCCTCTTATGGCTCAAAGAAAAAACTAAAAGCCTTACGGGTAATTCATCAGATCAATACTGGGAACAGCTTAACTCGGTAATAGAATCAGCTATGGCCTTTTATGAACTCACAAAAAATCGTGACGCGCATATGGTAGAAACCCTGCTCGATGAGATGGATCGCAACAATGTACAAGTCGGTATACTTATAGCCGGAGGTTTTCATAAAAAAGGTATTCAGCAGATGCTGGCAGATAAAGAGGTCAGTTGCTGTACAATCACGCCAGTGATAAGGACTCTGGCGGATACGCGATATATGTCTTTGATTCAAAACCAGAAAACCGCTTTTGAGCAATATGTGGGAGGCTCTGCGCTGGCTCTCGCATCATGGATAGCCGACACCCCGCTTGGCGACCCGACAATCAAGACCGCGAGGACACGTGTTTTTTCAGCCATGTTGACCGGTGTATCGATTCAACATCTGGCCCCTCAGGATCTACGCGTCATCAAAACAGATTTCGAGAAATTATTAAATCAGGCACAGGATTACCTTGGCAACTGGATAGAAGAATATTCGCCTGAATTGGAACTTACATCCATTGACAAAATCAACAATAAACTTTTTATCGAATTGAATATAGCTGGTAAACCGGTCGCGCTGATTTTCTCCAACACTGCCTCTGTCCAGAATCAGTTTGAACAACAAAAGAAGATAGTATATCTGGATTCGTTAAGAATTGGTAATACAACTGTTGATGTAGGATCGGGCGAGATGATCGATGCGTTTCGCAGTATCGCCGCAGCAGGAAAAAAGTTCGATCAAACTTCGTCACAAGTACCTGAACTACTGGAAAGATTGCGACTACAGGATACTTTCTCAGCGGGCAGGTTGAAGTTCAGCGACCTGTTCAACGAGTATCATAGAAATCAGGACAAGTTATCATCAACGCAAATTACTCAGCTTTATGAAACCATTGTATTTCTTGTCAACGCAATGGAAATGCCAACCATCCAAACAGAGGCATACGAATTAGAGCGATACGGAGTGCGTCCTGCCGACCTGTTCGCGTTTGCGTTAGATATAGTAAAAGCCACTTCAGGTGGCCAGGCTATCATTCAGGTTAACGAACTTGACCCACATATAAGAGATGTCTTGCAAAATAAAGCTATAAGCCATATTTCAGTAGACGCAAATATGCCGTTTGAATCTGTAGTGGTATCATTGTTCGATATCATTTTCACAAGTCCGACAACAGTTGGAGTACATACACTGGGATTATCAAATCAAACCCGTATACAGTCACGTGTTGTTGTACTGCAGGACGGCCGATTTTTCGTACGTTTTGTCGCCGCGCGTAAAGTTGCGTATCCAATGGACTACACCTATTCCGCTCAACTCGCGCCTCTGCAAGATATTTTCAATCCGGTTAGAAACGGATTCCTTGTAGTGGAAAAAGACGGCACGTTCATAAGCGCTACATGCGCTTTGCCCGATACCAACAATAACGGTACCATTGAAGGAACAAATTTAACATCCGGCACATATGACCTCCCTTCAGGACAATACTCCATACTATCACTGGTGACTTCAATGAAAACGCAAGCATTGACACATGGTATTGTTCTACGAGGAGTTTTGTACCGTGATGAGGATAGTTCGTTCCAATTATTTGCTACACCGGAAGAATTTATCGAATCCTATAGCCGCCAGAACAAACCGCCATACCTTGATGCAAATCCTAAAGAATTACGTCCACTTATAGAAGAAGCCGTATTGAAACAGTACAGATCGCCATACAAAGCATTATCCCGGGGTAACTGGGCAGAAAAAGCAGGTAACTTGACGCTGAATGAATTTCTGGCTCTAAGTACTACAGATTCTATCGACACGGTTGACGTACAGGCCCCGCATATTACTTTTGATAGATTAGCTACTTACATCGATATCAGAGGTAAAAATTTTCTTGATATATCTTCCCAGATAGGAGCTACTGCGTTATACGCGCACTTGTCCGGAGCACAGTTTGCGGCGGGAATGAATGTATCGTTACCACAGCAAAAAGCGGCAAGGGAAATCGCAGCTTATCTTGGAGAATCTGCACCGGTAGACACTATTGACGACAACATACGTAAACCTCTGAAAAATTTGGTTATGCAAAAGGACGGTACATCGGAAGGCCAGCTTTTCTTCAGAGTAGCCGCACTTAAAGAGTATGAGGAAAGAACAGGTCAACAGATATCAGCTATGCCTCCGGAATCCCTCGATTTTCTTATTGCTGATCCCCACACTATTCCGTACAACGAGAACTCGTTTGATGTTGTGACAGCCCTTAATTTAACTTTCGATGCCGCAAATGTTTTAAAAGAAGCGTTCCGTATTGTACGACCCGACGGAATAGTTTATTTCAAACACACATCACCGGATGCAAATACTGCCCTGATAGAACAAGCTATATCAAAACTGCAATTAGACTTAAACCAGAGAATAACATACACGATATTAGCCGATGGTATTGTCAGGATTCACAGCAAAGAATTGATTTCATCGCTGGATGACAATATATTTGCCATCACTCAGGAACTTCAAAAAGGGAAAACTGAGCGTCGCGTTCCTCCACAGCTAACTTTATCGGCAAAGAATGGTACAGTCCTGGAACATGATTTCCGCGTTATTGATTCCGGCCCAATATCGGATATAAGATCGTTTGACGATATCACCATGCAAAACCAACTCGTTTTTCTGGCGGTAACAGAATTGTTCCGTCAGGTATATGGTTCGGAGTTCCTTGATTCTATAGAAAAATTATCTATGGAACAGGGCAGGACAACACCTGTAGCGCTGTCAGACAAGACGCTTCGTGTAGATATATCATTATTAACACAACCATTATTGTTTTTTAACGAACTGGAATATCTTTTATACCGTAAGGCTGCATTGCAACAAGTATCAGCGTTTACCGCGGATCCTCAGGAACAGGAATTATATATCGAAGTAGCCGCCCGAACAATTGCTTCTCAACAACTGCTAAGCAATTCTATATCTCAAGAACTCGAAGCAATATTGACATATCTCGTAGCTTCGGCTGATGTGTCGAAAATGCTGGGAGAATTCAACTACGTCCAGGCAGAGATGATAGCAAATGAGCAGGAAGAACATTTAAATATCCTGCATGTAGTCAATCAATATCTTCAGTCATTTGCCCGTTTACCGCAGTACAAAAACATGTTCGCAGACAAATCGGATCTACGTGATAACCTTATGCAAGGAGCTATACCTGAAGAATTAAGTTACAGTATTGTAAATATGTTGCACTCTGTAAAATCCAGTATACCCGGTGACGCATGGAAATCGCGCAGTGCAGTGAGCACTATCCCTGACCACCTCACTAAAAGTATTATCGACTGCGATAACATCAGCGAAAGTATTGAGGCATGGAGAAACTTTCAACCGTATCTCAACCGTGTTATGGATACAGGACAACAAATACCGCCTAACCTTGAAGAACTTTTTAGTCAGGAAACTTTCGGAATTATATTCCGCACATATCCACAGACAGGTTTTTATATTCTTACCGATATCCTAAAAACTTTGCTAAACGATCCATTATCTCCGCCAGACGCGTCGTTTTTGACACAGATGTATTCATCCGAGCTTTTGAATCTTATCATCAACATCGACACAAACATGCGAAAAAAACATCCGTATTTATTGCGTGGACTGAAACTGCGGCAACATCTTATCCAGTCATTACCGCCTTCGACATGGATTGGCCCGAGACTGCACAACGCGATGATGTATCTTAACGACAACCAGCCATATAAAATGCTCACAATGCAGATGGAAACAACTACGCAAACAGAATTTCTCGAGAAACTTAATATTTTAGCAGCTGATCAACAGATAAATGATGACGATTTTATCCTGTTAAAAGTCAACCGTTCGGAACCGTCGAGATTCAGCATTACTATTGTTGGCAATACACTTGGCGCGATTAAGGAAGACCTGTCGTCAATGGCTATAGGCAACGTGTTTGAGCGTCATCCATTTGCTTACAGCAAAGAGTTCAACTCAACAACACGTATTATCGGGCCGGGCGCCTTTTCATTTTCTCCACAGTTGCAACGATTCGGTGGACTCGGGTCAGAATTCATTAAAAACGAAACTGTACTGTTTCAGTCGCTGGGTTTAAGTGGTACCAATCTTCGTGGTATATCTCATGTATTACCGGTATTCAAATTATACGAGCGCGAACTGAATGCACAGGTTCCTTTTGGATCACTGTTAAAATCGCTCGATAATTTTGGCACTATAGAAAATATTGCAGTTCTATTTTACCGCATAGGAATTCTCACAAAAAAACAATACAATAGACTCAGGGAATACGAAGAACAAGTACCCAAAGCCAAAGCTATTCTTGATAAAGGACTTTTAGAAAACAGGTTACCCAACGAATCATTCATACAAATAATTACCCGAAAGTCGCTAGAGTGGGCGGACAAGAAAACCCGTCTCGATACTATGGTACATATTTACAAAATGTTACTTGAATCTTACCCTTCAATTCTCAGAAAAGACCTTGGAAATGCATTCGATAGACTGGAAGGATATTTATCTGTCCCTGATTATGACCGTAGTTATGCCCATGACAGCGAATTGGCAGCATCCGAGCACAAACTTTTCGACTCCCTCGACCTGCTTAAGAAAACCCTTGAGAACTATGTCCGATCCAATCCGAATACTGAAGCAAGCAAGATGATTATTAAAGAGCTTTACCAGGATGTGGATACATCGGCAGCCTATTCGGCTATTTCCAAATATCTGGAAACCAAGTTACCAATTATGGACATGAACGCAACTATTCCAGACACTTTATCGCCTGCAAACGCGTCTTATTACCTGCGGACAATAACAAGGATGGCAAACAGCCTTTCGCAAAAATACCGTCCATTACAGCTGGCACACCTGATGGGTGATAATGATCCATTGATTGAGCTCGGACATGTTTATATGCGTAGTACACAATCTAAAGCAATCAGCCGCTTTCTGGCGCATCTTGCGCCTGTGTTACTATCGGAGACAATAGACGCGATACCTGTTTTGCAAACTGCTATTAATGTTTTGGAACAGACAAATACATCTGCTGGTGAATTCATATCGATGCTAAAAAAGATATTTCCGTTTTCCGCGCAATCCCCCTACACTACGCTTCGTTTATCTACTTTTGTGGGGAAACAACTCATATCAAAAGCTCAGGAAGGGAAAGACCTCGTAGATACCATCAATAATATGGATTCAAAACACCTTGCCATGATGATTGATACACTGGAAAATTTTTCCATGGACCGCTTCAGTGATATTCTTCCTCAATACATTGCGCTGGCAAATACAGATTTTCTTAATTTTATTGACCACATATTAGACCATGGAACACACTTCGGGCGGTTTCATTCTCTTTACAGGACTGGTGAAAAAATCACGCTAAATCCGCTCAATCAGGAACAATTTATTTTACCTGTTGATCCGATGGACTCGTTCTTTGCGCCGGGCCTTTCGTATCTTGAAGCAACATTCGGGTTGCATGTATTATTCCGCGATGTGGGGTTGGACGCTGTTATGCATCAAGGTATTGACACAGGTATACCGGGTAATGAATATGCCCTACGTTATGGTGATTTATCGATCGTAGTATCACCTGAAGGTGTTATGATCAATCCTGCGCATAAACTTACTGATGAAACCATGATTTATGATGCGTCATCGTTGACCAACGACAAATATATTTCGTTCTCTCACGGCACACCGTTATTGTGGCGCCAAGCCGATGCAAATCAGGGATTTTTGTATACCGGTGGTATCCGTATGGACACCGTCAACAATACCAGTCGTTTCTTTAATATATCGATAACATCAATATTGACTGATTATGGTATTGAAACAGCGCAACGTACATATGAGTTAAAAGTTCCCGCAGGAGATATGTACAGCCTGTACCAAGAATTACTGCTCAGTGATCCTACACAGACATTAAAAACGATATCGCGTTTCAAACCGGCATTTTTCAAAGCGGCTCAGAAAAAACCTATCAAACAATATGCAGATGCCCAAAAACGCTATTTAAATGACATTCTATATCAGATCATCTCACATATGGACCCCACGACATTATTGAGAGAACGAGAACAGGCAATGAAAAATTTTATAATATCGTTGCCTCTCGATAAACTTGAAGATCAATCCGATCCGGTAGAATTCCGCACACTTTTGCCTGAACAAAAAGACCTGCTCGCTGATTTTCAGGAAACGTATTTTGCGCAGCACGGGCGTCATATTGATATTGATCACCAGATGGAACTAAACGAATCCACACCGGATATGACCGTTTTTCTATTTAAGGGTATACCTGTAGGCTGGCACCCTTCAAACTCCGATCCGATAATAGGTTATCAACAAAAAGCGCCAATGCCGTTGGAATTAGCAAAAACACTATTGCCCAACGAAGCGTATTCGCCATTTAGCAAACAATCCGACAACAAAGTTGATAAGTTGGTCACTATTTGTAACGTTACCATTAATCAAACAGGTGAATTCGATGTAGAATGGAATGAAGACATACCGAAGGATACAATCGATATCAATATGTATTTAAAAGAGTTAGAGTTGGCATTACTCAACTCGAATGTCACGCCTCATCAACTTAAAGATTCGCTGATTAACATACAACTTGTACAGGGTCATCCACGTTTGGGTCAACGCATGGCATATTCTCCTGATGGTTCGGTTAATATAACGTTGGACATAGATGCGTTCCGTTCATATCCGTTATTACAACTAGTCACCCGTCACGAATTCGACGACCATTCTGGTATCTCTGGTGAGATAAAGGCATTGATTAATGATATATATTATTTCCAGGGATTATCGTCGTATGACAGGCAAGAAATACTCGATACACTGAGGAGCCAAAACATCGACCTTCATAGTTTTGCAACAATTCTGGATGAATCATCTACAGACCCTATTCTTGCTTCAATGATGAAAATAATTGATTTTGTCACCGACAAAAAAGTATATCCAGGGTTCCATACCGCTGCCGCCGGTATGAGTATGGAACTCATAGCTCGAAACGCTACAATCGAGTTAGACGCAGCATTTGCCGAACACCTTATCGGGCTTGGATACGATCCATTCGATGCATTGATTGTCATTACTCATCCGCTAAAACCGATTTTAGAAAATTTCCTTCAAGCATACGAAAATATCACCGATCTACCGCAGGATTCTTTGCCTCCTGAAAATATTTTTGTTGATGCTTTACTGGGTAACAGAGAAGGCGCATCGGTTATTGCCGATTTCTTCTTTGCGCATCCGGAATTCGCGGTAAACCCGCAATTCAGCATGTTATTCGCGTTATTCGCTGACGCTTTACCACGTGCTCTGATTGTACAATCAGCCAACGACACTACCAACTCAATTCTCGTTCAGAAAATGCTGGCAAGCGTATGGGCACATTCCCAAAATATGGTACATGCCGGATGGGATCAACAAACTGAACAATACATTTTGACATATGAACAGTCCAACCAGAATATTGTGCAGCATTATTCCAAAGACGGTACCTTACTGAATGAAACGACCTATGAATGTGATGATGTCCTAAGGATCGCACCACAAGCCATTAGCGAACAATGCGCTATTTGCGAATCCATGTATGGCAAACTGCTTGATCCGATCATCCATGATATCGAATCAATTCTTGCTACAGCAAAATCAGACGACGATTTAAAGATCGCAATACCAGCACTGATAGAAAAAATAAGCATTGTATCTGATACTGATTTTTACGACAGCATTGAACATATCGATTACACCCATATCCCGCTTTCGAAACGATTATTGATCAAACAATTTATCAGTGACATCGTCGGTTCACCGCTAATTTCTGCGGCAGGAATGGTACGCTTTGCGTCCAAAAAAGAATTTGATAAAGCAATGCATTTTTTCAATGAATCGCTCAAAATGTTTTACGCCATACGAGAGAATCTCGTCCGATTCAGGATGATTGAAAAGTATTATATAACAATTTCAGGAAACGCCCCCATGATATTCTTCCCCCAGACACTGGTTATGGAAGCAAACAAACCTTTTGTGGAAACATCATTTGCAATACAACAACCCCTGATGGATCAGCTCAATACAACACTTCAAAATGCCGCTGCAAACGACATGTTCGCAGTGTATCTTACTCCTAACACAAGCGCAGCGACACTGAGCTGGCTGACGCAAACGTTATCGACTCAAAAAGCTGATCAAATGCCAATGATTTCTATTATATCTCCCTATTTCACGAGCAGCGATGTGGAAACCCTGATTGCCCAGTCTGGTATTGATCCGCAATCAATGCTGGTGATCGGTTCAGAAATCATAGCGGCGCAATCACCGGATCAACAAGACGCTCCGATATCACTTGAGATTGATGATATCATCGAATTGATAAAACAAAATACTACTTCAAAATTTGGCGATATTGTTTTCCTCGCAGCTGATACCGATTTGTATGCACGACTGATCCAACGCGGTATCGTTGCTTTACCGCTACCCGGTATAGAAGCTGTAGACATCACAGCGCAGCCTGTTTCCGATCATGTAGAAAAGCAGGCTCTGCTCGACCAGTCATTATAATATCAGCTACTTTCATTTTGCTTCCTAGAAAAATGTTTTTTATCGTAAAAAAGTAATAGAATCTTAATACCCCGGAATGCTATATTTTCTAGAAACAATATGAATCACAGAAAACCAAAAATTCCTTTTTCAGGATATTTTCTATGGATATGATACAACAAATCAGCCGTGATCTTTCACTGTCCGGCGCATCAGTTTCAAAGACCATTAACCTGCTTGATTCAGGAGCCACGGTTCCGTTTATCGCCCGGTATCGCAAAGAAATGACAGGCAATCTGGATGAGACGCAAATCAGGGCTATCCATGAGAAACAACAGTATTATCAGGAACTACAGGATCGAAAAAACACCATCATTTCGTCCATCGATGAACAAGGAAAACTAACACCTGAGCTAAAACAAAAGATTGACGCCACATTATCAAAGACCGAACTGGAAGATATTTATCTACCGTTCAAACCTAAACGCAAAACGCGTGCATCTATTGCCCGCGCCAAAGGGCTTGAATCTCTTGCCGATTTTATTATGGAAAAACAAAATTTTAAGGGTGATCCTCAACCAATTGTTCAACCATATATAAACGACGAAGTACCATCTGATAATGATGCTTTACTAGGTGCTCAGGATATTATCGCGGAACGTATCAGTGAAGACGCATCATTGCGAAAAAACCTGCGATCCTTGTTGTGGCGTCAGGCGAATATTTCCTCCAAAGTGAAAAAAGATTTTGTCGGACAAAAAACAAAATTCGATATGTATTATAGTTTTGAAGAACCTGTCCGCTCTATTCCTTCGCATCGCCTGCTGGCAATGCTTCGGGGCGAAAATGAAGGCGTCCTGCAGGTATCTATCATCGCCCCGGAAGATACATGTATCAAGGAAATACAAAAACAGTATCTGCGTTCATCATCGGGCACATTCATCAAAAATATGAACGATGCCATTTCCGATGGTTTGACACGCCTGCTCCTGCCGTCTCTGGCAAATGAAATTCGAGGGGAAATGAAAGAAAAGGCTGACTTGTTTGCCATAGAAACCTTCGCAAAAAACCTAAGGCAACTTCTGCTAGCATCGCCTCTTGGCACAAAACCCGTACTGGCTCTTGATCCCGGATTCAGGACAGGAATCAAAACAGTGGTGATAGACCAAACAGGAAAACTACTTCATAACACCGTTATTTATCCCCTTGAACCGCATAAAAAGACTGACGAAGCCGCCCATATAGTACAAGAACTTATACAACAATATTCTATCCAACATATAGCCGTTGGAAACGGTACTGCCAGCCGCGAAACGGAATCATTCCTCTACTGGTGCACTAAACAATTTTCTCTTTCATGTGAGATTGTTGTAGTCAATGAATCGGGAGCATCTATTTACTCTGTATCAGACTGTGCCCGCGAGGAATTCCCTGATCTTGACGCAACTGTGCGCGGAGCTGTATCTATTGGAAGACGATTGCAGGATCCTCTAGCGGAACTGGTTAAAATAGAACCTAAATCAATGGGGGTCGGGCAGTATCAGCATGACGTCAATCAGAAACTGTTGAAACAAAAACTCGATGATGAAGTTGAACATTGTGTAAACGCAGTTGGTGTTGATCTTAATACTGCTTCCGAAGCATTACTGGGATATACGGCTGGAATTGGTAAAACCATCGCTAAAAATATTATATCCTATCGCAATGAACATGGTTCTTTTGCGGACAAAAAAGATTTGCTTAACGTGCCAAAGCTCGGCCCAAAAGCATTTGAGCAAGCTGCTGGGTTCTTACGCATCCGTGAGGGCAGCAATCCCTTGGATGCATCTGGGATTCACCCTGAATCTTATCATATTGTAAAACGTATGTTACGCGACCTGAACATGTCAATCACAACACTCATCGGCAATGAACAGGTACTCAATAAAATTGATCTCCAAAGTTATACATCTGATACCACAGGAATGGAAACCATGCGGGATATTGTTGATGAATTGCGTAAACCCGGTCACGACCCACGTCCTCCATACGAACCGGTTAAATTCAACGATACAGTCCACACACTGGAAGATGTAAAAGAAGGCATGGTATTGCCGGGTGTGATAACCAATGTTACGCATTTCGGAGCATTCGTAGATGTAGGTGTTCATCAGGACGGTTTAGTGCACATATCCCAGTTGTCCGATAAGTATATCTCTGATCCATGTGATGTGGTAAAAGTCGGTGACAGAGTGACCGTAAAAGTCACTTCAGTTGAGATAGAACGCAAGCGGCTGGCTCTCTCAATGAAAAATATGTAATTTACTACATAATAAATACATATTTTTTATCATTTTAAGTTCAATTTTAATATGTATTTTAGTACATAAATATATACATATAACATCAGATATAATGATTGTATAAAAAACTGCCTATCTCCTGTCCAAGTATAACAAAAATCATAATACAAATTGTAATGAAAAATCTATATTTTTGATGTTCACTTGATATCCAATCGGTTATTTCATTAGCCGCGCTTGCTCCTGCAATCATAACCAATGTTGCCAGCATACCAAAGGTTCCCCTGAATGAAAAGAACAAAAGATCAATCACTGCCATTACAGACATAATAACACAATAAATATATATGAGCATAGGACCTGTTTTGCCCCTGTATCTTTTATTGTAGATATAAATATACAAAACAGTTAAGAAAATATATGGGATGAGCGGCAAGATAAGCATTGTTGAATCCCAGCTAATTCTACAAACTACTGGCGGTATCAAAGTATCGAATAAAGCATATCTAAGTAATAGCGCAACAAATGCACTTAGAACGGTAATTCCAGTAAAATATTTTTTTATATCAATATAATGAGAATACCATATTGTTACTATAACAGCAATGATGCCGGCAATGTATCCCACTCCCCAAAAAACTCCACTTCCAAACAGTAAAGCAGACAGTACCCACATCAGAGTACTACGAAAACGACGAACACACGAAAATAGAAACAGATAGACAGCACACAAATCAACAAACCTACCTATAGATTCGCTTAGCGCCACGCACCTGAATCCGCAAACAAACAAAATTGATACGTAGGATACAGATGCCATTATACTCCATAGTACTTTACGGCTCATGAGGTATACTATAGAAGCAATACACAATATATTGAACAGTTGAATTATAGTCATACAACTAACACCACTTATATAGTTTTTTTTCAAATAGTTTCACCAACAACAAAATCATTATTATAGAATATAATGCAATATTTGATACATTTTTTATTAAGCAATAATTTTTTTTGTCGAAAAACATATACAGAGACTTAATAACTGATAAAAACCTATGTTGTTAAATTTTTATTAAAAAAATATTAGTATTTAATTTCTTATTGTGATATTGTTACGAAAAATTGTATTAAAATTTTTGCTCACCATTTATTTTTTGTCTTCTTCGCCAATTTAAAATTCCTTATTCAAAGCATGTCTTGAGCGCATAGTTCTATAATTACTATTTAGTTATGTGGTAGTTTAATTATATAACACTTACTCAAGAACCCAAAGAAGAGGTGTGTGCTTATGAAAGCAAGAGATTTTGCAGCATCACTGGTACTGGCAACATTGTTTATGAATGCATCCTTAGCAATTACAGCAGAGAAAGAAGAAACCGCTTGCGACAAACCTATTGGTCAAGTACAACAGGAAATTCAAGCAGCTGAACCTGCTGAACAAGAAGAACCCTGTGAAGTATGTGAAGACGGCAAAGACCCTGTTAAACAATTTTTTGAAGATTCTACCAGTTGGGTCCCGGAAAAACCGGAATGGAAATACCTGACATGGGGATTTGAGCACAGAATTCGCCAGGAATATTGGAAAAACTGGGTAACCTTATCGAAACAAACATCTACAAACTGGAACTATTTTAGATTCCGAAGCCGTTTGTGGTTTCAGACTGATCCATGCGAATGGTTCAGCGCGTATTTACGTTTGACTAATGAGTTCCGTCAGTTTATGACCGGTGGACCGGCTCAGAGTCAGGATTGGGACGAAGTTTTCTTCGACAACCTGTATTTTGACCTCAAACGTCCTTTCGACCTGCCTATATCGGTACGCTTTGGCCGTCAGGATTTGGCGTACGGCAGAGGTTTTATTATTCTGGATGGTACACCATCAGATGGTTCAAGAAGTAACTATGTTGATGCTATCAAAGCCACGTTACATCTTGACGATTGGAAAACCAATATTGATGCTTTGGTGATCGAAACCAACCGTACCGACAGAAAATTTTTCCGTTTCAATCCGACACGTGAACGTGCTCTGGTAGAAAATGAAATCCGTTCCTATGGATACTACATTACGTCAAATTACTTTGATAACATCCAGTTGGAACAGTACTATCTATACACTGATATGAACGGACAGCGTGAATTAACCAACCGTGCGACCGAGTACAAAGAACTCAATACGTTCGGTGGTCATGTATCAGGTAATGTCTGTGAAAATTTTAAATATGACGCAGAATTGGCATATCAGTTCGGTCAGGTCGGACGTAATGACGACCAGCCGGTAAGTGCCATGGGTGCTTATGTTATCGGTACTTATAATTTTCCGGTACAGTTTAAGCCATCGTTATCCGCCAATTACTATTACCTTTCCGGTGACGATCCGGGTACCCGTGAGAGAGAAGACTGGGATCCGCTGTTCGGTCGTTGGCCACAATGGGGCGATTTGTTGATTTTCCCATTTATCAATGAATCAGGTATTGCACGCCACAGCAATACTCACAAACTTGGTGTATCAGGTTCTATATGCCCATTATCATGGACACATGTAACACTTGCATACGATCATTTATGGGCAGACGATAATACATTCACGGGTACTAACGCATTGTTCAGTACCGGACGCAACCGGGGTGATCTGTTCCGTGCGATAGCAAAATTCACCCTTACAGAAAATCTCAGTTGTTTCGGACAGATAGAACAATTCTGGCCGGGCAACTATTATCGCAGCGAAGCCGATCCGGTTACTTTCTTTCGCTGGGAATTGAAAATTACGTATTAATCTTTTGTAACAAACGGTATTATTTTAATAAAAAAATGTTGTACTTGTGTTCCTATGTTTTGTATACTACACAAGTGCAACATTTTTTTATACATCCTACTTATCACTAAGACATGACATACAAAGTGGGATAACCTGTTTTTCTTGTCTATATTCTCGATATTTGTACACAGATAACAATACGTTTTGATGATATAACACATTGCCAGTCATAAAATCCAATAGGTTCCGAAATAAAACATCTTCAACAACGACCACTAATCAAGGAGGAAACTATGCTGGGCTTTGGTGATAGTTGGGTTTTTCTTGCCTACATGCTCTCTATTTTGAGTACCGTTCTCTGTGTCACGTACAGTATTATAAACTGGAATAACGATTTGGACAGTATTTCAAAAGAAGACATCTCGTGGCTTGAAGAAGAAGTTCAAGTCGAAGAAGAACTGTAATCGTTGATACGGAGGTTATTGTGAATATACCACTTGCTGCTGTAGTAACTATCATTTATATTGGAATTACCGTTTATTTAAGCTGGCTTGGTTTCAAGAAAACTCGATCCGCTGCTGATTACTTGATCGCAGGACGAAAAGTGCATCCATTTCTTCTCGCCATGGGATATGGAGCAACGTTTATCAGCACTTCCGCTATTGTGGGGTTCGGTGGTGTCGCGGGTTTTATGGGAATGGGGTTGCTCTGGCTCACTTTCCTTAACATATTCGTAGGAATTTTCATTGCGTTTGTCGTTTTTGGCAAACGTACACGCGCTATAGGACGACACCTGGGAGCGCATACATTCCCTGAACTTTTAGGTAAACGTTTCCAGTCAAAATGGATTCAAATCATCGCCGGCGCTCTTATATTTCTTACCATGCCGTTATATGCATCAGCTGTCATGATTGGAGTTGTACGGTTTATCGAGCAAACATTTCAGCTCAATTATGATATTGCTTTATTGGGTTTTGCGTTTCTGGTTATGGGATATGTCTTTTTCGGAGGTCTAAAAGGAGTCCTGTATGCCGACGCGTTCCAGGGATCAATCATGCTGATTGGTATGATATTTTTATTGATCTTCACCTATTACCATCTGGGAGGGATCACCGAAGCTCATGCAGGGCTGACAGAATTAAAAGCTCAGCTACCCCAAAAATTTATAGACATGGGGCATACAGGTTGGACGTCCATGCCAAAATTTGGTTCTCAATTATGGTGGATCATGGTATCGACTATCATTCTTGGCGTAGGTATAGGCGTATTGGCACAACCGCAGCTTGCTGTTCGATTCATGATGGTCAACAGCGGCAGGGAAATCAACCGAGCTATCGGTGTTGGTGGTTTTTTTATCCTTATGACTGTCGGAGTTACGTTCGTCACTGGTTCGCTGAGTAATTTATATTTCTTCAAACATTTCGACAAAATAGCAATGCAAATGGCTGTAGATCCTGCCACGCAGAAACCGAATATAGACACGATCATACCCATTTTTCTAAACGAATCTATGCCCCAGTGGTTCACATACGTGTTCCTTCTGATTCTTCTCGCAGCAGGTATGTCAACCATCAGCGGTTTATTTCACGCAATCGGTACAGCATTCGGCCGTGATATTTTCCAACAGATTTTCAAACAGGCTACCCACGAAAAAACGATCGTCATAACCCGTATAGGAATTTTTATAGCGTTTCTGATAACTGTTTTTCTGGCATATATTTTACCGGGAAGTATTATAGCTATTGCGACAGCCCTATTTTTTGGGTTATGTGCCGCGACTTTCCTGCCTGCATATTGTGGAGCTATTTTCAGCCGATATATTACGAGGAATATCGCATATTTATCGATGGGATGCGGTTTTTTCACATGGTTATTATGGATTTTATTTATCCACATCAAAGAATCTTCAGCCCTCGGTTTGTGTAACCTTCTGTTCCACAAACCGTCTCTTGTTGCTGGATCGGTCATCGCTTTTGTAGACCCGATTGTTATAGCACTACCCGTATCAACTATTGTTGCCCTGATTGGAACTTTGATTGTACGTTCAAAAAATAACGTTTCTGCTTAAATCTCATTTTTTTAAGAACCAGAACACGCCATCATAATAATTTTTCATGATGGCGTGTTTTTTTATTTCCTTCCACATTTTTAAAATCAACTAATATCGTACTTTTGTTTTTTTGTAGTATTCTAACAATAAATAATATGTGTTTTTTTTAAACTTTTTTCAGTAATTTTATTCTAATTAAAATCTTAAACACCGATTAACATATTTGCAATATATTTTATTTACATTGCAATATGTTTATTTTTTGTGTGTGTTACTTTTTTAATAATTTAGCCTATTCATATACGATTTTGTGTGTTATCTATATGTTTATTGCAAAATAATACTTGGCAAAAGGGGAGGTTATTGTGTATATATAATGTATTATGTAATAGTTAAGATTGTTTTAATCTAATTAGGGGGTAAACAAAAGACTGAGTAATGAGGGAAACCATGCAAAGAATCAACGACAGAGTCTACAAAAGTATATATTTCAAAGACGGGCTTTCAGGTAACAGAAAAAGACGCGACGTTACTGTGGCATTTTCCCGTGACGGTGATTTATACGACAAATGCAAAGACATGAAATCAAGTGAGATTAAAGAACTTATAGGAATAGAATCCTATGAAGCTCTACAAAAAAAAGCACAATCCGAAAAACTAAAACTAAGCTCTTATATTAAAAAACAGCTTATAACACAACTGCTCTCTTAAACAACAAATACTGATAACTCGGGGGGAGTCATTAGTATTTTCCTGAGACAAGACAAAATGATCTGTCATTCGCTTCACAAATCCAAGTTCTTGCTTATTAACAACATCCATCAAGCTATCAATAGATAATTGCTCCTGATAATAATATTTTATAGCACTTAAAAAATCCTTTTCCTCATGTAGTGATAAGATATAATACACTATTTCTATAAATAATTTTATGAACAATCGATTGAAAAATAAGATCTCTTTTCCTATACTTAACAGGTGCTGATAAGTGGAATCTACCAAAATATTCAGAAAGGGTAAAACGATGAAAAAATCATTAGGCAGCAAAACAAATTCATTAATTTTTCCCACTGCCGTATTGATTGTATGTACATACGATGAATCCGATAAACCAAACGCCATGAACGCATGTTGGGGTGGTATTTGCTCATCCAGCCCGGCAAGCATGGCAATATCGTTACGCAAAGCGACGTATTCTTATCATAATATAGTTGCTAGAAAAGCATTTACGCTTAATATCCCATCAGCAAAATACATCAAGGAAGCCGATTATTTTGGTATTGCTTCAGGAAAAGATGTCGACAAATTTGCAAAGACAGGTTTGACTCCCATAAAAAGCACACTGGTTGACGCACCGTATATTGAAGAATTCCCTGTTGTGATTGAATGCAAACTAACCCATACTACCGAGGTGGGACTCCATACACAGTTCATCGGTGAGATTATAGATGTGAAAGTGGATGAAACAATGATCGGCGCTGACAATTTGCCCGAAACCAAAAAAGTTGATCCAATTTTATTTGCCCCTGAGAATAGAGATTATTATGCTGTCGGCAATTTGTTAGGAAAAGCGTTTGAGATAGGACTCGATTTAAAATAGACCGGCTACTGTTTACTCCATATACGTGTATTGAGATTAAGGTCTTCAACGATACCTAGAAAAAGGTGTAAATCGTCATAATACGTTTGAATCACCTTAAAGTTTAGTAATGTTGTAAACAGTTTTGGTTCGAGTAAATTTTTTGTATACGGGATAGCGACATACATTTTGGAATGCCTGAAAGAAATGGAAAGATCCCTGCCAGTTTTTTTCTGGTACTCGACAATACGGTGCATCAGGCTGGTTGACAAAATATAGCGCGACTCGACCTGGTCTTCGCCATACACAACAAACAATTTTTCAAATTCCGGGTCTTCAAGTTTCACCAGATCGGGACGTGACATATTTCGTTTTTGAAAAAACGAACCAAAGCCGCCAAACAAACGTTCAGCTGTATCAGGGAGCACATAGGTTGTGGTGTGGAAATCTTTGTTAAAATCGGCTATAAAAAACAATCCTTTGAAAAAGGTACTATAATGTTTTCTGCCTTTGCTGTCTCTGGTAACGGTTTGGGCTTTAACTTCCGAAAAATCTATCTGGGTTACACCAATAATACCGGTTACGCGGTCTTCCCCCGAATACGCGTCGGGTTGTTTACGGAATATGGTGCTTGAATTAAATATTGCCTGAGGGATATAGTCTTCTTTCCGATACCGAAATCCTTTATCGAAAAACAAAATTATTTTTCTGATCACGCGTTCTTTAAAGTCATTTACAAACTGCCTTGTCAATCCGATAAACACGACAACAACCAGCCCTATCCCCCCAAACAAAGCGAATTGTTTAGCGTCACCGGGTAAAAAGATTACTGCGGCAAGGGTTATCAAAATGAGAGGGATAATAACACTTATAACACGTGAAACTGTTGTCTTACGTTGTTGTTCGAGTTCGGTAATATCCGGCAGCAGTTCGCGTTGATAAAACTCCTTAAATTCCTCTAATGTCTTCATATAGCAATCTCAATCAGGAATTAAAGAGAGCGTTTACGTCAACATTTTTTCTTTCTGCTTCGGTAATTTCGAATAAAGTCTTGCGCTTATAACCCATCATCGAGGCAAATATATTGGTAGGAAACATCTCGATCGCATTATTGTAGTCGGTTACAGAAGCGTTATAAGAGCGTCGCGCGGCGGATATTTGTTCTTCTATCTCATTCAACGAAGCCTGCAAGTGCATAAAATTTTCATTCGCTTTGAGTTGAGGATAATTTTCAACCGCAACCATGATACCGCCAAGTGCACGGGATATTTTATTGTCGAGTTGAATTTTTTCGTCATCTGACAAACCGGATTGCATAGCTTTGGATCGTAGTTCAGTAATTTCGGTCAGCACACTTTTTTCATGTTGCATATATGTTTTAACTGCGGACACAAGGTTTGGTATCAAGTCGTATCGCTTTTTGAGCATGACATCGATACTCGCGAACGCATTGTCCACCTGATTCTTTTTGCCAATCAGGCTGTTATACATAACAACCACCATAAGTACAACAACCGCAAGAATAATAATTACAGCTAACATACAAAATCCTCCCTATTATGTTATACAGTATGCCCCAATAGTGACATATTTGATGCTATAAGGCAAGATAACTTATGCAAAAAAATCTAATCGACAAATAAAGAATGTTCGATAATATATTTAACGGTTTAAGGAGAACATAAACCCATGACCAATAATAATATATCTTCACAAGTGCCAAAGACGCAACATGAAAATGATGAAAACCTTTTTGTCGAAATGAGCACATTATTCAACAATGTAGCTTCATGGAAAGAGGTTGTCGCAGGCCTGCTCGATCTGGCATTAGGGAAATTACACGCCGATTACGGATGGTTTTCGCTATATGACGAAAAACATGATACATACAACATCGAACATTTACAGGGTATCCCCAGATCGGTAATCGACGGGATCAGCACAGTGTGTACAGTAGGTTCAACCCGTGGTGGTACACTAATTTACAACAATCTTGACAACTACTTTAACGAGGAACTGAGCGGATTTCCCTCATCGTTGATATGTTATCCGTTTTATTCGGACAATACCTTTTTGGGATCGTTATTTCTATGCAAAAAGCCGCCTTATGAATTTTCCGAAACTGATAAAAAAAAACTGGAAGCTCTCTGCTTTTATTGCGAAAAACTAGTCGAAAATGCCATTTTGTTTAAAAACTTGCGTCAGGCGCGGGATTCTATGGATCAGCTCATCGAAAAAATACATATTCTTGAAAAGATCAAGATCCACCTGTCCAAGTTTGTACCTAACTCAGTACTACGCATGATCGAAGAAAGCCCCGACGACCCGCGACTGGTAAAAGCGGAAAAAAATGTATCTGTGTTGTTCCTGGATATTGCCGGATATACCACCATCAATCAAAAGTATGAACCGGAATATGTAAACTTTCTGGTTGAAACGTATTTTTCCAGTTTTTTAGATGATATTTATCAAAATCACGGCGATATCAACGAAACCAGCGGCGACGGGTTGATGATTTTGTTTATGGACGATAAACTACGTAAAAGCGCAACACAAGCCGCTTCAACAGCAGTAGCTATTCAAAATAAAATTAAAACGATAGAAACCTCATTTAATGATAAACATAACATAAAGGTTTCCATTGGTATCCATTCCGGTCCCGCGCTGGTCGGGTCTGTCCGATTTTGCGGCACAAGTGGTGACCGATGGACCTACACTGCGTCCGGCATGACAACCAATATATCATCGCGCTTAGCGTCATGCGCTACACCCGGATCAATTGTAGTGAGTAATGAAACGGCTAGTTTTATCAACGATAGATACAATCTTCAAAAACTCGGCAGGAAACGATTAAAAAACGTCAAACAGCCAATGATGTTATATTCTGTAATACCTTAAGCAACAAAAGATCAACAAGCACAAACACTTAATATGTAACTTTATCTTACATATTAACGTAATTTTTCATTACTATTAGATGCAGAATAATGACGTACTGTATCAACCAGCATTGACCGCGTTTCAGCAAAACGCTCCATTAATATCTCGCTGTAGCTTTTACCAGGATTCTGCCTGATATATACGTATTCACTGGCTGTCAGTAAAAACATTGCAATCATAATAAAGATGAATAAATACGATTTTGATCCCATGGCTGTGTCTCCTTATTAATTTATTTACCAGCTAACTAACTGCCAATGTAGAGCATATATCTTGCCAGAGATTCATTTAATCGTATTATTGTCTTATTTTTATTCACAGCACCTTATATTTGCAGATATTTTTGTGGTTACATTATAGTGTCTCAAAAGTTTTCTGATGCTTAATGTGCAGTTTTTTCCACTCGCGGAAAATTGTCCACCCCATAAGATTGAATAGAGCATTCCTGAATTTAAATGTAGCGAATAAGCCTACTATACGCGATAATGAATAAAATTTAGAGTACGCATTCACCACATTATTCTGAAGATCGCTCGCTGATAAAAGCAATGGTTTGAACACAATATTCTGTCCATCGTATAAATTCCAGTCTTTACTGAAGATACGTTCCTCACTTTTGAGTTTCTCATGTACTTGTGTACCGGGGAACGGTGTCAAAATCATCATCTGAATGGTATCGATGCTATGTTTCAGGGCAAACCGTAAAGTTTCCCAAACTGTTTTCTGGGTATCATGGTCGCCCCCAAATACAAACATACCGTGTATCTTGATGTTATAGCGATGAAAAGATTGAATCGCCTCAACAATTTCCTCTACCGACTGATTTTTATTGTAATCCACCAGTGTTTTAGGATTAATAGATTCAAAACCGACACATACCACATCGCATCCTGCCTGCCTCATTCTGCTGACCAATCCTTCATCTTTCGCCACATCACAGCGCACCTGACACGCCCATTTCTTAATGTTATTCTTTTTTAATAGATCAAACAGGATATCAGTACGTTTTGGATTAGCTGTAAAATTGTCATCACAAAAAAATATGCGTCGTCCTTTTTTAGTTTTGATTTCTCCCATCACATTTTCAGCACTTCTGAAGCGATATCTGCGTCCAAACAATTTTGTCACAGTACAAAAACTACAATCATACGGACACCCTCTCGATGTAGAAATAGGAATAATCATAGAATATTTTTTATGACCTTTTATAAGCGAGAAATCAGGGTACGGCAGGCTATCGAGTTCTTCTACCGGAGATCCCTTAACAATCGGATCAGTCAACCTTCCTTCAACAATATCCAAAATAACATTTTCAGCTTCACCGATAACTACTTGTCGCGCATGCTGTATAGCTTCCTCCGGCAATAAACTGGCATGTATACCACCTATGATAACTTTTTCTTTGGGAAACATATCCGCAATTTCATAGCCACGTTTTGCTGTTACGGTCAGAATGGAAATACCGATTAAATCCGCCTTAATCTTTGAATAATTCGGCATATGGATGTCTTCGTTGTAAATTTCGACTTGATGTCCGTGTTGCTTCAAAATAGTTCCCAGATAAATAAGCCCCAAAAGCGGCATTGGGATTTTACTGTAAACATTTTTCTTTCCTTGACGTGGTTCGATCAATACGATTTTCATAGGACTCCGATGGGTAAATAGTGAAAAAATACATATATCAAGAAAAGTCTATAAAATTAAGCGGAGACAATTTGACATTATCACATGTTTGTTATGACTAGATTTAGATAGACTAATAATTTTCATCTTACACTACATATAGATTCTTTGAAAGATAAATATGTTCATATTTTTTCATGGGTGCCGGATTTATATTTAGACAACATATAAACCTCATCATCATATCAAGCTAATAAACATATCAAGATATCTCTCATGTTGGAATATCTTTTGCTTATTTACAGAGTACCTGCTCAAAATATGAGATAAAATGAATAATGGAGCAAATAATGTCATATAATCCTACAGTCAGTGTCGTTATACCGGCTTATAATCCTGACGGAGTGCTTCAAAGATTACTTGATCAGCTCAAACGACAAACATATCCTGTTGATTTGATGGAAATAATCGTTGTGGACGATTGTTCACAAACGCCGATTGAACAGACTATTTCATCGAACCAGGATTTACCTCTGACCATTCTGCGCCATAGCGCCAATCAGGGACAAGCCGCCGCTCGCAATACCGGTATACAACACGCTTCACATGACTTGTTGATATTTTTAGATAGTGATGTTATCCCCGACGATAATCTCATACAAACTCATGCAGAACAATTCGAATCACAATCAAAGAAACTGTATTTCGGCACCTGCCGCTGGCATCCTGAAGTCAAAGTAAATCATTTCACACGGTTCGCCAGATGGTTTGAATTTGATTGTGTGCTAGATAAACCGGAACTCGATTTCATCGATTTTAACGGTGCTAATTTTTCTATCTCCCGTTCAATATTGCTTGAATCCGGTATAATGTTTGAAGAAGATTTTACCGGCTACGGTATGGAAGATTTGGAATTTGGTTTTATGCTCAAAAAAAAGGGATTCCAATTTGACTTTCTGCCTGAAGCGGTGGTATTGCATCATCGCACTGCCACAGTGGAAGAACAGATACGGCGGGCAGGCCAATCGGTATACTCCATGCTGTATTTCATGAATAAGCATCCTGAAGAAAAAGTATTTCGCAGTTTACATTATATCCCTGCCGATATATTCGAATCGTGCGCACCGGTACTGCGTGGTGCACATGAATGCGCCCACCGATTACTGAACGATCTGGATAAAAAACAGCAGTTGTCCTTGTTCGAACAGGAAATAATAGCTGCATGCAGTGTTTTTCTTATAGAATATGCCCCATGGGAAGAATTATATATTACACAAAGTAAAGATGTATCCATACATTTAGATAGCAACGGTTACACACCTCAACTGAAAAACAGTGTGGTAGAATGGGCATTCCGAGTTCATTTTCTCGACAGGATACGACGTGGAGACGATTCGGCTAAAAAACTCTATAATGGATTCATCCAACCGCTATCCGATCCTTACTTATGCCAATCCCTATGCCATGAAGCTGGCAGATACTTCATTTTAACCGGTCGGGAAACCGAAGCATGCCGCATATTGACTATCGGTTCACGTCTTACTACAAAACCGACAAAAGAGCTCTATCTCATTTACTATCTACTGGGATCGACACAAAAAAAACGCAGCAACCCCGAAGAATCGCTACGATTTTTTCAATACGTTATCACGAATGGGAAAAAATATCTGCACGCTTCGCAATACGCGTCTGCGCTGTATCACATAGGCGACTTGTTCGCAAACTATTTTCAGGATTCGATGCAGGCTCACCACTTTTTTGAGCAGGCTCTTTGTATCAATCCACAGCATAATGCCGCATACGAAGCTTTGCACAACTAACAGCGATACTCGAAAAACCCACCCAACTTATTGGCAATCAATTTATTGCCCGATTCAATACGATTCATAACCGCACGTACATTATCATAGTGTTTACCAAGCAAATCGTTGTACAGACAGACTGCATAATCAAGGGATAAATCGTTTATATCCCGCAAGACATCATCCATTGCATCAATCAAAAACCCTTCGGAACTTTCACAAACAAACAGACGTTCAATATTATCGGAATAAGACTCCATATCCTCTTTATTATGAGCCGTACAAAGAACATAACATTTCGCCTTCGGCATACGACTGCGAAGATCAGAAAATACGCGGTCAAAAAGTTGCAGGCTTCCTGAGCGTATCAGGAATATTGATGGTGTGATATCATCTCGTTGTTCCAAGTCAAACGGATGTGACAAAAAATGTTTTCTGGCAAGATCATTGGCATGGGAGTATTGCGAATTAAACGAATCGCTCATCATAAATTGGAACATACGATCATAGGCTGAAATCATAGCGTCTTTTGAAAACGATTGTTTCACAATTTCTCGCCCGCACAATCCCATCTTGTTTATTAACGGCGGATTATCGATTAGTTGTTCGAGATGATCCGAAAATGCTTCCCAGTCGGTAACCCCTACAATAAACCCGCTTTTTTCGTGATGTACCAGAAGATTGGTTTCTCCCGAATCCGTGGACACAACAGGCAAACCCATTGCCATTGCTTCCATAACCGCGTTTGGTATTCCTTCCACCTCATAAGTCCCGTCAGGCAATCGATACGACCCTGATGACAAAACAAAAATATCGCATAACGCATATAACTGTTCAGGATGTTCAGATGCAGGAAGAAAAATAACCCTGTCGCCTATCCCCAACCGTTCCGACTGCGCTACCAGCTCATCCCGATACCCACAATTTGCGGGAAACTCATGCCCTGCCAAGATAAGACAGATATTCCCATGGCGTTTAGCAAGAGGGGCAAACACATCAATCAGGTTATTAAGACATTTTGTGCGGGCAATCCTGCCAACATATCCGATAACAATATCATTTTGAGAAATATTGTATTGCAAACGCAGGGAGGACGGTTGATCAGATGGTTTAAACAGCGTAAGGTCAACCCCATTATGAATCAAAGTAACATATTTTTCAGGATAACGTGACTGAGCTGCATCGTAAACTGAATCGGTAGAAGCAATGATAGCATGTACCGGTGTTTTATCATTATCAAATGCCATGGAAAACCCGTCTGGGCGTTCGATAACATGCGTACCCGCCAGATATCCCAGATAGCTTCCTTCGTCACAATTACAGGTTATGACAATATCGATCTTCTGATCCTGCAGATAGGTGATAATATCATTGTAATCCGCTGAATAAAAACAGGTACCGCAGTGCGCAAAACGATCCTGAAAATTGTCTGCTGCCAAATTGATAAAATAAAACGAATATCCCCTAGACAATGTCTCGGCGAGTGTCAGAAATGTCCGTTCCATACCGCCAATACCAAAATATCCTGATATACATGCTATTCGGATAGACATAAAACAATCCTTTCAGGAAAGAGGAATAAATCTAGCGTAAATCTATAATATGGGGTTTGAGGATTCGCGTAAAGAGAGCCAGAGCGATCACAATACCTATTAAAAAGCTAATTGTGAACCAATCCCATTTATTAATTAATAACCCAAGTGTCAAACCTGCGGCGGGAGGATGTTCGGTATCGGTAATGACCATAAAAAAAACAGCAAACCCAACTGCGATAGCGCCAAATACCGTGTCACAGCCGCGCTGTGTAACAAAACATCCTGCGAACGCAGGTATATGTGATATATGCCAGAACATAATGCCCACAGCAATACCGATAATATATCCCCCGATTAATGCTCGTGGTTGAGCAGTAAATGATTGAGGTATGGTGAACACAATAAAAAAAGTTGCTCCAAGTGATGCCAGAATAGCAGGATGGTTTACCACATCAATAAAAATCAGCACGATAAAAATGGTTACTGTCGCCAGAAACGACTGGAAGATGTACCTGCCCAGATTTTTTTTCAACTTGCGATCGATAAGATGCATCGTGTAATCCTTATGATATCATTTCATATATAGAATCATATTTCAGAGAGAATGACAATAATCTTTTTACATGATACTATGCAAAAAGATTGTTGAGAAACCGCTTTATATTCATTATTATGAGAGCCGAACATAAAGGAGTCGATATGTATCCATATATCAGTTTTGGCGGGTTGCTGGCCTTGCTTACGTTAGCATGGTTGTTCTCTGAACATAAACGAAATTTTCCATGGAAAATAGTGGGATACGGTTTTCTATTACAAGGTTTGTTTGCCTTATTTGTCTTTAAAATACCTCTTGGCAAATCCTGTTTTTTACTGCTCAACGATCTGGTTATCAAAATATTTGACTGTGCTCGCGATGGAGCTGTTTTCGTATTCGGTCCACTGGCGTTACCACCCGGGGTAACCGGAGCGCACGGCGAAGTATCACCCGGTTTTATTCTGGCATTTCAGGCGTTACCGACTATCATTTTTTTCGGCAGCCTGATGGCGGTATTATATTATGTTGGCATCCTGCAACGCATCATCAAATGGTTCGCATATCTTTTCACCCGCCTAATGCGTATCAGCGGAGCGGAATCGTTTTTTGCGGCAAATTCTATTTTTGTGGGGATAGAATCATCTCTGGCAGTACGTCCATATCTTGAAAAAATGACCCGGTCGGAACTATGTACTATTTTGACTGCCGGTATGGCTACAATCGCATCATCAATGATGGCAATTTATGTAGCATTTTTGCACCCTGAGTTTCCTGCTATTGCCGGACATCTTATATCAGCATCTATATTATCCGCACCTGCCGCTGTGATATTTTCAAAAATCATTATCCCTGAGACAAAAACACCTGAAACACTCGGTATGTGTATCGATCCGGAAATCCCCAAAGACGCAAGTTTATTTGACGCCATCATTAACGGTGCACAAGCGGGTGTCAAATTGATCGTAGGAATCATCGCATTATTGATTGCTGTTCTAGGTTTAGTAGCGCTGTTAAACGCGATATTATTGTTTGTAGGATCATACATAAACCATGCACTACCTTTCACAATCGACTGGTCGCTCAAGGGATTACTGGGATACCTTTTTTATCCATTGTCACTTGCTATTGGCATACCTGTTCAGGACGCAAATATAACAGCACAAATCATTGGAGAACGATTAATCGTGACAGAGTTACAGGCTTATAGCGATCTGGCTACATCAATAAAATCAGGTGCTATTGTGCATCCCCGTTCGATAATCATTACCACTTATGCACTATGTGGATTTGCTCATATAGCATCGCTGGCTATTTTCACCGGAGGAATTAGTGCGCTGATTCCCAAACGTGCGTCTGTTGTGGCATCTGTGGGTATCAAAGCACTTTTCGCGGCAACATTAGCATGCCTTGCCACTGCCGCCTGCGCCGGTATCTTTTGTAGCGATTCATCCGTATTGCTAAGCAATTGATGCAGTTTCTTAACCGACGTAAATCAGAGAGTTTCGTAAAACATGAAAAATTTCTCTATTGTACTCATTCGTAATTTGTGCTATTTTTAAAAAAACTGCTATGATACCGGCAACCACATTTTGAGGCCAATACAATGAATCCATTATACTATGTATATCCATACACAGTTTTAAGTATTGCCGACAATAAGGATGAACCCTCATTCTCTAAAACATCCAATTATTTATTGCATATAATATTAGCTTTAACAGTGATTCTGAGTTCCATTGCAGGAGTACTTTTTTTATTTTACTACATAAATCGCGAAATTGCTCTTATCGCGTCTATAGGATTTAATGCAATACTATTAGGTATGTATATCCGTATTGTTGTACGTGACGCACATCTTCATGAAAAAATCTCCAAAGAATATACCCTTCCTCTTGCCAAAGCCAAACAGGAAGTCAATCTCCTGAAATGTCTGGCTGTGATATCAGATATAGTTGACGAACCTGAGTATATACGCGATTCGCTCGACAATGTCTTACAACGTATCGTGAATCATATTCCTTCCGCCTTTGAACATCCTGAAACAACAGGCGCGAGAATTACCGTTCATAGCAAGAGCTATAAATCGGACACATTCATGTTAATCCCAAATTTGATTGCGATCCCGATGAAAAAACATGGAGATACTATCGGTAAACTTGAACTATGCCGTTTACAGGTACCGGCAGGCGAAGAATGTTTTTCTGTGGATGAACGAAATTTTATCAAAACTTTATCGAGTAGGTTAGAAAAAATTATAGAACGGTTTGAAGTAGTCGAACACCTCATCCGCTACCAGTCCGAACTAAAAGACCAACAACAGGTTTTAGCTGCGAAAAACCGCGCATTGCATGAACTGGTTGAACAAATTGAATTTGAGAAGAAAAAAATAAAAGATGATGTAGTGGTCAATGTTGAAAAACTAATCCTGCCTTCACTAAAAAAACTGCTTCAAAAAAGCAGCACAGCAGACCATAATCACCTTACAATCATACAGAGAGACCTGCATGCGCTATTATCTTCTTTTGGGGTAAAATTACAAAATTTCGACGATAAACTGGCTCCACGTGAAATTGAAATATGTGATATGATAAAAAACGGCCTACCGACAAAAGAAATTTCAGAACTCCTTGGGATATCACCAACAACGGTCGACCGTCATCGCAATAACATCAGAAAAAAATTGGGGTTGGTCAACAACAACGTGAATCTATCCACATACCTTCAAAGTCTTACGTAATCAGAATAAAAAAGGTAGTTTTAGAATTAATTTTGTGGTATTTTTTCACAAAATAATTATATTATGTAATTTCATTAAATTAATTTACCGATAATACAATACGCTCAATTTACCAGTTGTACAATCATCTATGAACTTTCATACTTTATTTTAACCTAAATTTTAAAGAAGAAGTAATAATATTACAATTATGGATAATGACACAAAAAAACTCATAGAATCGCTCAAATCCCAAATAGAGCAATATAAACGGGATGCAATAGCCAATAAAAAGGAAACTTTGCGTTTTAAAGCTATTGCGAATACCCATCCCAAGTTACTCGCCATAATTGCGCTTGATGGAACCATTTTATATGTTAACCGTGTCAGCAGCGGTTATAATATGGAAAATATAATTCATGACAATGTCTGGTCGTATATACCGGAGGAATACAAACCTGCTTTTAATGACGCACTGGAGTATGTCAGACAGAACAAAACATCATACTTTATAGATCTTCCTAGCATATCTTCCACAGGAAGCCCTATCTGGTGGGCAATACGGCTTGAACCCATTGAGTACGATGGTGAAGTCCGTGAATTTCTAATTGAGCGAACTGATATTACTATCCAAAAAAACACCATTTCAAAACCAGAAAGATTGCCAACACGTTATAAGACGCTCTTTGAAAACATCAGTAATGGTGTAGCAATTATGCAAGCAATCGATAATGGAAATGATTTTTTATTCCTTGACTTCAACCGGGCAGCTGAAAAAATAGATCAAATTTCACGCTACGATGTTCTAAGCAAGACATTATTTGAAAATTTTCCAGGAATTAAAGAGTGTGGGTTATTAGAAATTTTCAAACGGGTCTGGCAAACAGGAAAACCTGAATATTATCCGACGTTACTGTATAAAGACAAACGTATATCTAACTGGCGCAAAGGATACGCGTATAAACTACCTACCGGTGAACTGATACATGTGTTTTCCGACGAAACACAGCGCATGGAAATTGAGTACAAGCTCAAATTGACCGAATTTTCGGTCAAATATTCGGGAATTCCTACCTATTGGATATTACCTTCATCAAAGATATTTCATGTAAACGAAGCTGCTTGTAAAATGTTAGGATATACCTATGAAGAATTGACATCCATGAGGGTACTTGATATCGACTCTGATTTAGATGAAGAATTATGGCAGAAAATATGGAATTCATTCAAGAAAAATAAATATTATCAGAGTGAGCGTCAACATAAGGCAAAAAATGGACAACTGTTTAACGTTGAAATAGATTCGTCCTACTGCAAACTGGGAGACGAAGAATTTTCGTTCTCATTTATCCGAGACACGACTGAACGAAAAAAGGCAGAAAAAGAACTTCGCAAATTCAAGTTATTGGCGGACAACGCAAATTTCGGCATGACAATCTGCGACCTGAACCGAGAAATTCTCTATGCTAACAATTATTTTGCGCAACGCCATGGCTACACGGTAGATGAGCTTCTAGGTAAGGACATTTTGATCTTGCATAGTGATGACTCGTATAAGCCCCTTGAAGAGATCACTCAACAACTTATAACAAATTTTAGATTTGAAGCAACAGAGATCCACCATATCCGTAAAGACGGTACATCATTTCCTCTGCTAATAAGCGGATCTGTCATTACTGACGAAGACAACCAACCACAATTTATCGGGATATCTTCTATAGATATAACCGAACATAAAAAGCTTGAAGAGCAGCTAACACAAACACACAAATTAGAAGCTATAGGCAAACTAGCGGGGGGTATCGCACACGATTTCAACAACTACCTGACCGGAATACTTGGCTACTCAAACCTCTTGTTAGAAAAATGTAGTAATGACAAAAAAATGTTAGCGGCTTCACAAACTATTGTCAAGGCAGCGGAACAAGCCAGTGAATTGACAAAACAGTTGCTGGGGTTTGCCCGTAAAGGGAAGCATCAAAACATACCGGTCAATATACATGACACGCTCAATGACGTTTTGAAACTGGTTTTTCGTACATCACATAAAAATATTCGTATATCACAAAATTTTTCAGCAAAACCGGTGCATGTCATGGGAGACCCTGTCCAGCTACAGCAGGTATTTCTTAATTTAGTTATCAATGCAAATGATGCCATGCGCGATGGAGGCGACCTTATTATCAGCATAGACAAAAAGAAACTATCGCAAAGACAAT
Source organism: Candidatus Auribacterota bacterium (assembly GCA_963675685.2). Classification (GTDB taxonomy): domain Bacteria; phylum Auribacterota; class Auribacteria; order Auribacterales; family Auribacteraceae; genus R3-B46. Next base: position 775,478 of record CAXXKF010000011.1, on the reverse strand, counting down.
GCCGGCAATATCCCGACATGAAACCGGGTACTTATGCCATGATATCTATCGAAGATACCGGACACGGTATTCCAGCGAATTTGCAGGAATCAATTTTTGAACCATTCTTCACCACAAAAGCAAAAGGTGAAGGCAGTGGTATGGGGCTTGCAGTGGTATACGGTATTGTTAAAAACCATGCGGGTACAATCCAGGTCAAAAGTAAAGAAGGCAAAGGCACAACATTTACCGTCTACCTGCCTAAGACATCTGCCAAAATGCTTGAAAAAACTGAGAACTTCGATATTCTTAAACCGATTCCAGGATCAGGTTTTATTGTTGTGGTGGACGACGATGAGATTTCACGAACCACATTATGCGATATGCTGGAGCATCTGGGGTATACGGTTGTGGATTTCAGTAATCCACGTGATACCATTCGTTTTTACAAACACCACAAGAATGATATACATATTGTAATTGTTGATATGAATATGCCCCAAATGTCCGGCAAAGAATGTATAGAAGCCTTGACCAAGATAAATAAAAAGGTAAAAACCCTGCTTACTACAGGCTACGATAAGAATGGGATTTATCAGGAGTTAAACAATAAATACAATGTCGGTTTTATTCAGAAACCCTACCACCTGCTGAATTTATCTCATTGTGTGGCACACATGATGCAGTCATAGATCACATCACATAGCGGCAAGAGAAATATTGGAGGGCGATTTTAAAAGGCTCTGTTCGATAGTTGATAAACAATCACGAAGTTTTTCGCTGAGTTGAGTGTCACCATATTTGATGGAGTCATCACCGAACGATTCCAGACGGGATATTACATACTGAACCGTTAGTTTATCCACATTTCGTACAGGTTGGAACGCGAATTCTTTCGGATCATCCATATCGAGTTTGGCAAGCACACCGGTTTGAACCAACTCAAAAATAATTTCACGTACAATACGTACTGGAACGCCTACCTTTTCGGCAATCATTTCAGCAGTGTATGGAGCTTTTCCCTGCTGGAAAGCATCCACACACAATTTTGTGATAAGAAGGGCGATTAATTTTTTAATACCAAATGAAACCACTGGCTGATCTACTTGAATATCATAATTTGATACATTTTGTACAGCGTATGAAATCTCAGCTCCGATCAGAACAATAACCCAGCTTAACTGTAACCAGAACAAAAATAGCGGCAACGCGGCAAAACTGCCGTAAATAGCGTTATATTTAGCAGTAAAAAACTGAAATGTAAGATACGCCCACTGGGTGACAAGAAACATTGAGCCGGCAATCACACCAGCGGAAAAACCTGCTTTCAGGCGTACACGAGTGTTAGGTAAAAACATATACAGCATGGTGAACAGTAACCAGATCATTGAAAACGTCACCAGTTTTAAAAAAGGAAATTGACCTATCAACGGCATATGATTAATTCGTGTAAACACCGTCGAATTTAAAAGAACCGACATACTGGTGGAAAAAACAAGGATAATCGGGCACACCAGTACCATCGACAGGTAATCGGTTAGTTTTCTGCCCAGCGAGCGACCTTGTTGAATACCCCAAATATCATTAAAAGAATGCTCGATGTTGCCAAACAGTTTGACAACCGTCCAGAACAAGACAAGAATACCAACTCCGACAATAACCCCGCTACGCGTATTTTGAAGTAACGAATTGGAAAACTCAATGATACGTGTAGCTACCTCTTCCTGCCCGCTAAGGACTTCCCTGAGATTTCTCTCAAGTAATTTTTCCACGCCAAAACCACGTGCTATACCAAAAAACATGGCAACCACCGGTACAATGGAAAGCAGAGTATAAAAAGTTAATGCCGAAGCCTTAATGTAGCATTTATCATCCTTAAAGCCACGAAGGACAAGCAAAAGTATCCTCAAATTAGCCACAATAAACGCTTTACAGCGTGGTAAGGTTTCAGCAGGTAATTCCCAGATATCCCGATTAATGAAAACATTTAGTCGTTCTATAGCATTTTTTAACTTCGAGCCGGAATTATTTGTATTCACACAACACCTTCCAGATTAACTTAGTAAAATGATGGTTATTTGTTAAAATTCAACAGGTCTTTGATCTCTTTTTTAGATTCTTCAAACTGCTGTTTGGTCGATTCATTAAGTTCATCGAGTTCTTTCTTTGAATCTTCCATGTTTTCTTTTAGTTTTTCGTTAGCATCCTGCATTTTCTGTTTTGCTTCTTCGGATGCCTGTTTCAGTTGTTCTTTGCCCTGTTCTATCTTTTCATTGATAACCTGTTTACTATTAGCGAGCGCTTCGGTAACGGTATTTTGGAATGGGGCAAGATCAAACCCGGCTAATTGCGGAATTCGCGTATTTACCAACGCTTTAAAAGTTATGAAAGCAATTATTGAATTAAGATTTGTTACATTGGTAAATTCTTCGTCCACATTGATATTGAAAACCTGCTCGGATGGTTCGTCGCCTTTGGTGTAATCTTTATAAACTACCCTGCCGATACGCAGTTTGAATACATCAATTTTAAATGATTTGGAAGAGCCTTCTTTTTTCTTTTCCGGTTTTTCGGCGGGTTTTTCTTCTTTCCCGCTCTCGGGCACTTCAATTTCCTTTATGTTTACGTCGCCCTCTTTATTTTTGACTACCATAAACTCATCCACATCAATACGAATTTCTTCAAGGTGGATGGTATCGCTCAAAAACGACATCAAATCATAGTTTACATATATTTCCGGTATGGAGATCATTACAGGGTCCTGATACGGGATAGGATTATGGAGTTTCATTGCATTAATATCAACATACGTTCCTTTCAGGCCAATATCCATACTCTGGATTTCCATTTTCAAACCGGTCTGCGCCTGCACCACCTGTTCAACAGCATAACGAGTTAACATGTTGCGGAAAAATATTACACTAAACATGATAATTCCCACTACAACGATAAAACCGAATAACTTTTTCATGGAAAACTCCTTACTGTGATCGTTTGGGATTAATCAACCTCAAAATTGTATAAAAATATTGTAAAATAGTAATGCAGTCGACCGGTTATGTCAACATATAGTATACGCCATACACAAATCTAACCGAGTGAACCTCTGAAAAATAAAAAACGTCATTGCGAGGAGCAAAGCGACGAAGCAATCCCAATGCACAACGAGCTGAGATTGCCGCGCAAACTACGTTTGCTCGCAATGACGCAAGCGCTGTTCGGGTATTTTTCAAGTCTTCTTAAAAAATTTTTCTTTACGGATCTACCGCAGCAACGGTATGGTTAGCGTATACGAAACAAGGCGCTATCCACCTATTTTCAATTGAGATCTATATGCATACTGCGCAGTCCACATCTGACAAACAAAGACATATATTGTGGCTCGTACTACGGGCTTTAATAACCATTTCAGCTATCGTGTGGTTGGTATCCGAGTTGGAATGGCAATCCATTATTGAATCATTAAAAAAAATTACATGGATTTGGTTGATCCCTGCATTCGCGCTTTACTGTTCGTTTGTTATTCCATGCGCATTGCGATGGAAAGTTACCAGCCGTATAACCGGGTTTAATTTATCATTTTCTGATGCGGTATACTGGTACTTCGTATCCGACTTTTTCAACTGTTTTCTACCCACCGGCCATGGCGGCGATGTTGTCCGTGCAGGTATGATAGCCCGGCGCTACAACGTATCGTTCGGCACCGTTACCGGATCAATTCTCATCGAACGAATCACCGGAGTTATGGTGGCAATAGGGTGCGTATTGGCTATCCTGCCTTTTGCGAGTGAATTATCGAACAGCAAATATTTGATTTTTGCGACAGGACTACTTGCCGCACTGATCGTCTGCGGTATGATACTGCTGTATATTCCTCTAATACAAAAAGTGATACTTTTTCTCGCTAAAAAAATACCGATTAAAGCAGTATATCAATTTGTCCACGATCTTTTTGCTGTATTAAATATCTGCAAAAAACATCCATTTGAATTGATACTGGTTTTTATTTTATCATTGATCAATCAGTGTTTTATGATCGGCGCATCCTATCTGGTATCTTTTGCAATTACAGGTTTTACAGCTCCATGGTACAGTTTTATTATAGTTACCGCCCTGATCTTTTTTGTCGTACTTTTGCCTTCGATTGGCGGATACGGAATTAGCGAAGCGGGGTACGTCGTATTTTTCGGTTGGTTTGGTGTAAACGAAACACCAGCCGCGATATTTGCCGGCATAAAACTGATTTTTTCACTCTCTATAGCTTTAATTGGCGGTATACTATTCTGTATCGGATTTTCAAACGCGAAAAAAGGTTCTTTTTATGAAGAAACAAATTCATATCCTCGGCGGAGGAATTAGCGGGCTGACACTCGCGCTCCAGCTGCTTCGGCGCTTCAAGGATAAATGTGACGTCACGGTTTTTGAAATGAACGAAACACCCGGCGGTATGGCAGGATCATTCAGGCTTGACGGGCTGACATTCGATTACGGTAGTCACCGTTTGCATTCAGCCACACCCTCGCATATATTTGATGACCTTCAAAAATTTATGGGCGATGACCTACTCAAACGTCCTCGCAACGGACGGATACGCTTGCTTGACACCTATATTGCGTTTCCGCCCAAACCAGCGCAAATGATCAGTCAATTACCATGGTCGTTCACTTTTGGGTTTATAAAAGACATGCTTCTAAGCCCATTATCGCCACGACTTCTTGCGCCAACAGATTTTGCGCAGGCATTGCGAAATGATTTAGGCTCTACTATATGCAACACGTTTTATTTCCCATTCGCTAAAAAATTATGGGGTATCGAACCGCACGAAATAGCTCCAGTTCAAGCACGCCGGCGTGTTGCGTCACAGGGAATGTTAGCGCTGTTAAAAAAAGTATTTTCCAGTAAAACGAGCGAAAAAAATTGGTTCTACTATCCGCGTCATGGTTTCGGACAACTGGCAGATACTCTGGCTCAAGAATGCAAAAAGCGCGGTGTAAAGATCCAAACAGCAACTCAGGTTACAGCACTTCACAGCAAAGGCAACCGATTACACCAGATCAACACCAATGCCGGCAAACAATCATCCAACACCGATCTTGTGTTCTCCACATTGCCCATACCCGTTTTACTTGAGCTGCTGGTACCGCGTATCGGTTCTCCGATACAACAAACTGTTGACTCACTGCGCTACCGCAGCCTTATCATGCTGTATCTGATCCTTGATACCGAACAATTCACACCATTTGACGCACATTATTTTCCTGAAACCGATCTTATCTTTTCACGTATCAGCGAACCGAACAATTATACCGATTCACCTGTACAGGGAAAAACAGGGTTATGTGTGGAAATCCCCTGTTTTTACAATGACGATACATGGAACGCATCAAAAGATTACCTCAAAAGCAAAGTACTGGCTGATCTCGAAAAAGCCGGGTTACCGGTTAGATGCGAGATAATAAACGTCGAGACAAAACCAGTGCGGTTCGCTTATCCGCTCTACGAATTGAAATATGGATGGAAGATGACTATCATAAACACTTTCCTGGAGGGTATAACCAATCTTGTTTCTATCGGGCGGCAGGGATTATTCCTGCATGATAATGTCCACCACGATATGGACATGGCATACACTGCCGTATCATGTATTCGTGAAGACATGTCGTTCGATACCAGCCAGTGGTTATCGCACGCATCGAGGTTTAAGGATCAGGTCGTCGAAGATTAAAATATTTAAGCCAAGCCGTTATTTATGTTCAAAGATATTATATCCGAATTTTTTCTCCGAAATTTTATATTCTTCAGAGATGAAGTGCTTGAATCCTTTTGAAAAAAAAGTGCCACTGCGTATCAAGAGATACCTGGGCGGATCAGAACGTACATCGCGCATAAATTCACGTACATATTCTTCGTTATGAAAAAACATACGTGAAAAAAGGCGGCTTGCCGGACGACGGTCGGCATAAGCCAGCACGACCGGCCCGATGGTTTCATACACATAAACAGTATCATCTATATTAGTATTTTCTTTGACCCACAACCCGACTTCCTTTTTGCCCACTGTTCGCGGATTGTTGTCATAAAACAATGCCTGATTATGCGCATAATCAGCAATGGAAGGAAACGGCATAAAAACAACTATCATAAGAATGAGGAATAAAAGAACCACTTTACGTCGTGCCGCGACGGTCAGCGAAAAATTTTCAACAAATATCCCAAGAGTCAATGCAATAACCAGAGACATTGGAGCTATCACCTGCTGCTGATGATGCCACCAAAATGTACCCGCCGAATTAACCGCTACAAAAGCCGCGGCCGTCCACACCAGTATACTTATCACCGGTATGCCATGAATCCTGAAAAGCTTACTTTTTACTATAAACCAGTACAACGCCACATACCAGAATACCATTTCTGATTGAGCCCATACTTTGAACGATTTTTTAACCGTAACTGTTTCAGGATGAACTGTCCCTGAAAACAATATCAACTTCCACACGCACTCAATGTACGAAGCAAAGGATGACCCGCCTGCCAGAACAGGAATAAGACTCAGCACTGTGGCTAAAAAAACACCGCCAAATGCCAGCAACATATCCCTGAAAAATTTTCTATGGGGTGAAGATCGTTTCCATCCATACAAACAGTAGAACCAGAACAACGCTCCCATGTCAGCCAGTGCTATCTGCTTGAAAGCCAGAGCGCAACCGATACTGATACCTGCCAGAAGTATACACGCCACATACCGCCAGTACACCTGCTGGTGATTAGCATACGCTACCCACAAAAAAGACAGGGTAGAGAAAAACACCATGAACGATTCTGTAGACACCGTATAAGCCCCAACAACATACGATGACATACACATACCGAAAAACATCATGGCAAACAGGCCGGTCGTTTTGTTGTGCAAAGATTTGCCGAGCAGATACAGCACCCCCGAAGTCGCTGTCAACGACAAAACAGCCAACAGGCGGGGAAACCATAAATTCAATCCGAACAAAATATTTGATATATAAAAAACATAAAAAATCCCCGGCGGTTTATTTTCAACCAGATCGGTATATGGCGCCAAACCGTACAGATGCCACATACGGGCAATATAGTTCCATATACCCTCATCGATTTCCATACCAAACCGAAACGGAATGAGCGATAAAGAAAAAGCTATAAGACTCAGCAGGAAAACCAGCATGATATGTTCAAAGCGAAATAATCTTCTAATAATTGTACCTGATTTCCCAGCCGGTTTCATTCCGACACCTTCTTTTGATAAATTTTGCAATTATGCTTGATCCATAAACTTGTATATAATTTACGCTTATATTTTTCAGTGATATACGGGCGTAACCATTCCGGTATATCACCTTCTTCAGGCAATACAATATGTTCCGGTGGATTGGCATCAAGATCGGCAAGAAACTCGTTTTCCAGCGGTTGCACATCTAAATACTGTCTACGGACAAACCGTACCGGCGGCTTCCGTTCTGAATAGAAATATACTTGAGGCGCCCATGGAGTTGCTATCAAAACAGGCTCATTAGCCTCGGTCTGTGCGTCAAGCCATCTGCCGAAAAAGGCATAATGATTTTTTTTTCGTAATAAGAACGAATGCCTCTTCTCTTTATAAATAGTCTCATAGGGAATTCCAATAATAATGATTCCCAGGATAAGCAGCAGAGTATTCCTGCATAATGTATACTGAGATAAATGCTTCAGTAAAAATGCCAGAGCGCACCCTGCGATCAATGACGAGACCAGCACAAGCTGGGTCAAATCGAATTCAAACAATAATCCCCACAAAATGGAAGCTATCAATTCCAAAACAAACCAGCAAATTAATCCTATTGCCAGACGTTGTTTCCATACGATTTTCTTACGCAATACGACAAACAGCATAACGCATGGGTACATAACAATAATATTTCTACGCTGAAACGTGAACAAACAATCTTTGGTCCACTCATACCATGACTCTGGCAAAAAGTATTGTAATGAGCTCCAAGAACAAAACATATAATCATGAATCATTGTGCCCTGCAGAGACAAAAAGTAAACACCCCCTCCAATAACAATTGTAGATGCTCCCAGAATACAGACAACCTCAGCAAATACCTTAAGGATTGAAGCTTTTTTATACATGTATATACTGTAATATATAGCTATGATCCCCAACACGGAAAAGAGCGCCGTTTGCTTAAACAAAACAACTATTCCCAGCATAATCCCACTGAATACAATAAAGATATAATGAGATAGTTTACTTTGGGTTTCACATGAACGTATAAGAAGATACAAACTTGCAGAGCATACCGTCACGACAAAAAGATCGGGGGTGATTGAAAAACCATTGGTAATATCCGGCCATGTCATCATGATCCCGAATATTCCCATGGCAATCAATCCTGCTATACGGCAATATACCTTGCAACTGATAGCATACACAAACCACTGTGCAAGAAGCACAAAAAGCACACTTATCAACCGTGCAGCAATAATATTATTGCCAAATAAAGCATAAAATAAAGCGCAAACAAAAATGATCCCCGGCTGAGCGCTATCGCCCAATGAGGTATACAAAGGAGCGTCACTTGAGATCCACTGTTGAGCGGTGTAGAAACACACTCCCTCTTCAGGGGCTATGTGATCCTGAAACGAAACTGCTACCAGCAACAAGGCTGTAACTGCTGCCAGTATCCATGGACTAAGAAGTTTCTTACATAATTTGTCGATCATCTATCATTCCTAAAGTTATCACGACACACATTACAACAAGCACGTTATACCATCTATTAAAAAAAGTTTGTAGCTAAAATTTCATCTTAACACATTACACCTATACGATAAAAAAGCTACATAAAGTAATTTTATAGCATAAAAGATTAAAGTGTTGCGTAAATAGTTCGATTTTAATAACTAGGGAAGTGTATAAACTGTTGAAAGTTAATAAATTTCAACATAATCAAAATAATTACAAAGATTGATATTTTTATCCAATAAAATGAAATATTTCACGAAGTTACTTCAAGTGAGTATCATTATCGCTACCGGTGTCATCGGATACACGGTGTACTACCACACTATCATGTCTAATGAGCTCGATTCCATGCATGTTTCGATCGATAAAGACCTGGAATATTGCAAGCATTTTATCGATTCTGAATTCCAACTATTACAGGAATATTGCGATATTTGGGCAGAAAGCCCGGACATACAATCGCTCACAAATCCTTATAATAATCTACACGACAAAAATTTACTCGCAACAATACAAAACAGGATGCCTATAGATTTTTTATCTGTCATCGACCCATCCGGAAATATTGTATATTGTGAACAGCAAGAAAAAGCAGGCAACGATTTTATAATAGCGGGTTTACCCGAATTCAGCACACAACCGGTAAACGGTTTGATCAAGGGAAACCGTGATATATACATGATTGCCATTGCACCGGTTTTCAACCCCAATGACAACACAGCCAAAGCCACATTACTGTTCGCACGTCGCATGGACCAGCAATTCGTGCAGAGCATGCAACAATATATTGATTCCGAAATCATCTGTACACCGATAAACGCTCAATCCGGCCAAACCGATGTTCATACACAACTTCCTGCGGGTACTCAAGTACGTGTATACAATCATCAGGATAAAAAATTATCGGTATCTATGGTATACACTGATATATATGGCAACAAAGTGTTATCCGTATCTCTCAAAAAACAGTATACTGCTAATTCTCAGGTGCATAATGCGGGGTTATGGACGATAATCACTGTTTGCTTTTCTTTGATAATCGGATTTTTGTTACTCAATAAGTTTTCTTCGCAAGAAACGCAAAAAGAATTTTTCAGACGATTTAAAGCATTTATAACCGGATCACCAACCCCAAAAATTAAACGATTTCAGATAGACCTCGATGAAATAAGCCAGACAAAAACTAATATCCATGAAAATATCCGGCAAAAAGAGCAATTCGTCAGGCTTCAAAACGATATACTGTTCGATCTCGCGCGGATGAATAATTTCAATGACGAATCATTAAATAACATAATCAATAAAATTACCGAATCAACAGCCGATTTTCTTGAAGTTGATCGCGTATGTATATGGGTATTTAACGAAACATGCAGTTCGATCAATTTGTTCGACCTTTACAACCACCGCCTGAACATCCACACCAACGGCGACATTGTTGAAGCGGACAAACTGCCTACATTTTGTGACGCACTGCAAAAAGGCGCTCATATTTCGGTCAAAGACGCATCACAGGATCCACGGCTAAAAGAATTTTTCGAACATTACCTTTCTCCGGAAGGAATCAGCTCGGTATTGGATGTCCCTATTTCGTTCGGCGACAAAATACGCGGCGTACTCTGCCATGAACATATCGGCCCGCAACGTGAATGGACAAGATACGAAGAACGATACGCCAGTTCCATAGCCGACCTTATATCGATAATTTTTGATAAATTTGAACACAAAAAGATGGAAGACGCCTTTCACAAGACTACACAAATAGAGTCTATCGGATTGATTGCTGGCGGTATCGGTCACGATTTCAATAATTTGCTTACGGCAATACTCGGCAACTGCTCGCTTGCTATGATGTCATGCCCGCCTGACTCAACCCAATACGAATTTCTGGAAAACATAGAAAAAGCAAGCAACCGTGCGCGCGACCTGAGCCAGCAGTTACTCAATTTCAGCAAAGAAGGTACTCCTATCAAGAAAAGCGCCTCTATTTTAGAGGTGATTCACGAATCGTCCAATTTCTCGCTCAAAGGATCAAACGTCAAATGCGAAATACACGCGCACAAGAGCTTGTGGAACGTTGAGATAGATAAAGGACAGATCAGCCAGGTAATCAACAACCTGATTATTAACGCCAACCACGCCATGCCAGATGGCGGGAAGATTACGGTTACCTGCTCGAATATCACATTGAAAACCCCGCGTATACCGAATCTAACCACAGGAAAATATGTCAAAATTATTATACAGGATCAAGGTATCGGGATACCGCATGAACACCAGTCAAAAATTTTCGATCCATATTTCACAACCAAGCAGCAAGGGTCGGGATTGGGGTTGGCGACCTGTTATTCTATCATGAGAAAACATAAAGGGCACATCAGCGTTAATTCCGAACCGGGTATGGGTACTGCTTTCAGCATATATTTGCCTGCATCTACAACCAAATCAAACGAGCAGATTGTCGTTGAGGAACAAAGCGAAATAAAATCCGGCCAAGGTACAATTCTGATTATGGACGACGACGAAATGGTTCGATCGGTTCTTGGGCAAACTATCGCAACGTTCGGCTACAATGTCATGTATGCCAAAGACGGCGAGGAAACCCTTGATATCATCGAGAAATCGCTCAAAGACAACACCACAATATCAGCGGTTATCATGGATCTGACTATCCCGGGCGGTATGGGTGGTAAAGAAACTATCAAACGCCTCAAAGAAATTGCCCCATCAATCAAGACGTTTGTATCGAGCGGATATTCCAACGATCCGATCATGAACGAGTTCGAGAATTACGGATTCAACGGAGTCATCAGCAAACCGGTCGATGTACATTCGCTCAACATGACCCTTCATTCAGTTTTATCGCACTAATCTTTTTTACTATTAGCATAATCACCCGTCATTGCGAGAAGCAAAGCGACGAAGCAATCTCATTCGCAATACGCTATGACAAGCCATTTCTGGCTGAATTTTCTCCATTCCTCCTTAAATACAAACGTGCTTGTTAAACTGTTGTTCTCAGCACATGAGATTGCTTCCTCAATCGGCTACGCCTCTTTCCTCGCAATGACGTACAAAGGACTAATCCGTCATTGCGAGAAGCGAAGCGACGAAGCAATCTCATCCGCAACACGCTATGCTACGCCATTTCCGGCTGGATTTTCTCTATTCCCCTTTAAATGTCATTCCTGCGAAAGCAGGAATCCAGTTTTGATCCAACATTGCCCGTGGCTGGATTCTCGCTTTCGCAAGAATGACATGTCTGGGGGTAAACGCAAACTAAACCGTTACTATCATTGAAAACTTATAGATAGATTGCTTATCTTTTTTGTCAGCGCATTAACGCCTGAAAAATTTGATTGGTCGAGGTATTGCATCAATATCGATGGTGCGGGTTAAAGCATCGGAGAACGTATCGGGCGCGGGAACTGCGAGAAAATACGGGTATCCGGTCAACAAAACTTCTAACGCCATATAATACGATGCTGTAGCTGCCATTGACGGCGTGGAATTGAAATATTGATGCGTGTTCTCGGTCGCATAAGGCATCCCCCCTGCCCGCGAAACCGATTTGTAACTCTCGTGGATAACCGATAAGCCGTCAAGCAGTTCTTCCATATACGTCAATGCCGTATCGGCCTGGTCAGAGTCGCTTGTGGACTGGGCAAACCGGTAGAGAAACACAATACCGCCTGCTGTTGCCTCGGGCTGAATCAGATTCTCCAGCTTAAGGCGGTCTTTTTCAGATAACGTGACATACGGATCGGTAAACGACCGCTCGAAAAAGATCAATCCGGTAGCATCCTTCGAAAACATAAGTCTTTTAGGGATAGGGCCGATGAGAATTTCCATGGAATCGAGGTTTGTAGTGAAAACATCCTGCAAGACGCCGATACTTTGCCACGCGACATCATTGTCAAGTCCGATAAAGGTAGACGCCATCCAAGTATAATGATCCACAGCCATAGACCAGTTGACTTCTCCGCCAGCAGTAATCAGTGTAGGCCAGTGCGGAGATTTACGTACCCGCGCTGCGGCTTGCATGACAAGCGCATGACGATTGACTAATTCATCGTGAAACGCGTCTGATGACTCGTCCGAACATTTTTGCGAAGCAAACTCCATGAGTCGCAGTAGTTCGATAAAATCGGCATTATGTTCGAGCACCGCCATGTCACTGGGGGTATTGAGCGCATTAAGATCGGCATAGATCTGATACCCGCCCTGCTCCATACCCATCGGATGGGCATATCCTGCGGTGATGAATCCATACAGCGGGCTTTTCGAGTCAAGCACCTGCAGAGGCAACAGATACTGGCGCGCGTAACGGGTTACTTCTTTATATATAGAATAATCGCCCGATGTTAGCATATACGCGTACAAGGCTTTGAACATCCACACGTTCGCACCGGTAATGGCGCGGGGGTCGACAAAACTGTCTTCGTTGGTATTGTAAGAAAAATGCAGCAGACCGATCTGCGATTTCGCTTCTTCGCGCTCAAACAATTTCAAAATCACATCTACTGCTTGTCTGGAGCGTGAAAAATCGTTGCGGTACGAATCGATCATAATAGAGGTATACAAAGCGAGTGCGGTATCATACACGAACATCCTGCCGTAGTATGCGAGATATCTTGACCATTTGCTCGGGGTATCTTCATAGCTCGCCCATAACCCACGAACCGGAACACTGAGTTGCGAGATGTATCCCTGCCGGACAGCGTTAGACTGGCGGTCAATCCAGTTGATAAGATCGTATCGGATGGTATCGTATAGCATAGCCAGCTCCTGTGACCGTTGAGTAACCGTTGTATTTTGACACAACGACACACCCCACGGTTTAAGCCGAGACGGCTCAAGCGGAGCACGGTTACCAGAAGTATCACCCATCGCATATAGGGATGGTGAGCACAACACAAACGAGATCAGGATGAGCAACTTCCCCCATTGGATATCATTCCATGTAAAGGTTACGTATTTCGAGGGCAGATTGGTAACAGCTTTCCAATGATCGCAAACGTGTAATTTGCATATCTTCCCAGTCATGTCATTCCTGCGAAAGCAGGAATCCACCTTGTTCCAACATTTTATGAAGATGGATTCCCGCCTTCGCGGGAATGACATCCAATGGGGAATATTAGTCTTCAATTTCTGAGCAAACAATCTTTCGCAGGAATGACAGATCTGGGGAGTAAAAATAGAAACAGCAATACTGTTTGTGTAGATTAACTTTTTAAAAAAGTTATTCAGAAATCTCATATTTAATCTCACGAATTCCGTGCTACGATGAAATAGCGTTTTGCCATCAGTTCGTCAAAAAGATGAAACGTCAACACGTTGAGTAACCTGCGTTTTGCTAACAGTTTGAATGTATCGATATTGGAAAAACAGCGTTCAACAGTATATCCGTTAGCGCTGAACAACTCGATCATATTTTTTTTGCAGAAAAACCTCAGGTGCGTGCGGTCGAGTATACCGCTTTTGGCGTATCGAAAATCACCCTTGAATACAATGGTGCAGAGCGTTTTCATCTCTTTGATATTTGGTATGGCAGTGATGAACAACCCGCCGGGTTTAAGATATTTTCGTAGCCTTCCAACAACAGCCCACGGATCGAGCAGATGTTCGAGCACATCGCCGCCGATAATCACATCAAATTTTTTCTCGGGGAAATCCAGTTCGAGCGTATCGAGGTCGCCCACGATAAACCGATCGATATCGGGATGGGTCTGGTTACTGCCGGGCACTTCCATGACATCGATTCCAACAACTTCTTTTGCAATCCCCATTTCCTTAGCTTTAAGCAGTGTATTGCCTGTACCGGCGCCAAGTTCGAGCATGACATTATCGGGATTAGCGGGCACCAGCGCTAATACATCGGTGCGTACATTTTCAAAATACTCCGTTGCCTTTTGCGTGTACTGGCCCATAGAAAAATCCTTTCACAACCATTTTTCCCGTTCAATGGACAACTGTTCCCATTGTTCGGTCAGGCGTTCTATTGTATCTTTAACGATTTTATATTGTTCGGTGATTTCTTTTGCCGCGGCTTCGTCTTTATAGGTTGACGGATCGGCAAGCTGAGCTTCGATCTGAGTTTGTCTATCCATAAACTGCTCAAGTTCTTCTTCGATTTTGGCTATTTTATCATCATAAATTTTTCGATGTTTATAGCGGTAGTTGCGGTCTTCGGCTTCTTTGCGTTTCTGTTCCTTGCGCACAGATACATTTTTTTCTTCATCATCCGCATTAGGATCGATCTGTTTGGCTTTCCAAGCCTGATATTCCTCGTAGGTTCCGGGATATTCGCTGATACCATCATCTTCAAAATCAAACAGACGGGTAGTTACATGATTGATAAGATACCTGTCATGAGATACAAAACATATAGTACCTTCAAAACTTTTGATCGCGTTTATCAGTACAGATTGTGTCGGAATATCAAGATGGTTTGTCGGTTCGTCGAGCAACAGGAAATTCGCTGGCGACAGCAACAGACGAGCAAGCAGGACGCGAGATTTTTCGCCGCCGCTGAGCACACCTATCTTTTTGAAAACATCATCTCCGGTAAAAAAGAAATTACCCAGCAATTTTCGAACATCCGTTGGAGGACGGAACCCGCGGAGTTTATCCATTTCATCCATGATCGAATTGTTGGGATCAAGCTGTTCGGCGTGAATCTGAGAAAAATATCCCACCTGCACATTGGCGCCAAGACGAACTGTACCGTTATCCGGCTCGATAGCCCCCGCCATAATTTTGAGCAAAGTTGATTTACCTGTCCCGTTTTTACCTGTGAGAGCGATCTTTTCGCCACGTTTGATAGACATGGCGAACTTATCGAGTACCTGAAGAAATCCGTAGCTCTTAGAAATATTTTCGACTTTGATTACTTCGTATCCGGTACGTTCCGGCTGAACAAAATCAAACGATAAACGCTGTTCATCGTCTGGCAACTGAATAATTTCTTCTTTTTCCAGTTCCTTTATTTTGCTCTGAACTTGTTTGGCTTTGGTATTTTTTGCCCTGAACCGTTCTATGAACCGTTCGGTCTGGGCCCGGTTTTTATCCTGCTGTAACTTTGCCGCTCTCAGATTGGCCAGCCGTCTTTCCTTCTGATCGCAGTAGCGGTCATAGTTACCATCATATGTGGTAATTTTACCGTTACTGATTTCGGCTATTTTATTCACCACATTATTCAACAATGTCTGATCGTGAGAAACCATGACGATCAAACCGGGATACGACTGCAAAAACGATTCAAACCATATAAGCGAAGGCAGGTCAAGGTGATTTGTCGGTTCGTCAAGGAGGATTCCGTCAAGCGGAGCCAGCAACAAGCGGGCAATAGCGATGCGCATCCGTTGCCCGCCGCTGAACTTTGTGCAACTGCGGTACATCATCTCTTCGGTAAACCCCAACCCTCCGAGTATTTTTTTGCATTTGTACTCGACATCATACCCGCCGCTCAATTCAAATTTATGTTCGAGTTCGCTATAGATTCCCATATAGCGCTGGAGTTTTGTCTGATCGGTTTCTTCGGAAATTTTTTTCTTCAGGTCTTCGATATCGGCTTCATAGTCAAAGACAGACTGTTTGAGCATTGCCAGAACTGTCTGCTCGGTATCAAGCGAAAACTCCTGTTCAAGCATACCGATACGAAACCCTTTGCTCAAAGCTATTTCGCCTGCATCGGGTGAAACGTTGCCAGCGATAATCTGTAACAATGTGGTTTTACCACTGCCATTGGAACCTACCAATCCCACCCGTTCACCGGGTTTAAGAACAAGGGTAGTGTCCGAATATAGTGTTTTTTGGGCATATGTTTTTGAAATATTAATAAGCTGTATCATGATTATTATTCTATCATAGTTCTGAATGTCGAAAGTTTTTTTAACCATATACCAAAACAGCCTGTAAGTCTACAGGAAAGCTATTATTGAGAAACAAAGTTCACAACAACAATCACATCATTGTTTTTTTAAGCAAAATTTTTTCATTTTGTTACACTAGAGTTACATTTATCCAGATAATCGAGCTTCAATAATTATGTAAAAAACAATAAAAATGCACATTTAATCAAATTTTTGTTGCAAATGCAAAAATTATAGGATATGATTGATAGCGTTTTTGGGAAAGCCCGCCAGCAGCGTAAGCAGCTACTTGTGCAAAAAGGGTTATCCCACTTTGTTAATTAATGGTTTTATGTAGGAGGAAGTACCAGCATGGCAAAAGGAACTGTAAAATGGTTTAGTAACGAAAAAGGGTATGGATTTATCACCCTGGAATCAAGCGCAGAAGATATTTTTGTGCATCATTCAGCGATTCAAGGTGATGGATATAAATTTCTGGAAGAAGGGCAGGAAGTCGAATTCGAAATCCAGAAGACCCCTAAGGGGAATCAGGCAGTTAATGTAGTAAAAGCATAAATAGCACCAATTTCGGCTGTACCGTTCATCAGTATGCACAATTTCAAATTGTGAACAGTCTTGACAACAGCATACGGGAAATTAATTACTATGCTGTTTAAAGTAATCTCTGTCACAACTTCCAGATAAACGGTACAGCCTTTTTTTGTCAACTCATTTCACCACAACTCACCTTATTTCAATTAGTTGCATTTCAAGAGATAAATATAGCTCAAATGCTATATTTTGTCTTTTTATCTTCATATCGCGTGCTTTAAATTAATTTTTTAAACATAAAAATCAAATATGTTTCTAAATCATATGCTATAATGTAAGCGGTAACCAAAAATAGTGATAATGCGTCCACACAGATTTGAATCATCACTCAAAATGACAAAGAAGGCTAATAACACAGTAGGAGGTTAGCGTGGAAAAATGGATACCAAAGTTTAAACAGAAGACTAAAACCAGTCGTTTTTCGCTGAAAAGAGAACAAGCACGGAAGGTAAAAAGTATTCGATCTATAAAGTTTTTTGAATTTGAGCAAGACAAAAATCGGTTTTAGAATGAACCGAAACATCTTGATCTATCATCTTCATTACTATAGTGTTCTACTGCATCCCATGAAAATCCTCATTTAACATCAGAGCATCCGTTTTCAAAAAAACTCATAGACTCTTGCTATATTTGGATATATTATAGAGAAAATGTCAGAAAAGATTGCTGTATTGTCATTACAAAAAGATTATCGATAATATGAACTTCTGCTTCATAGGCAGGAGGAGTAATGAATGTTCTCATTTTCTCGTTATAATTCAAATTTAATGTATGCCTTATTGGCTTTTTTTGTATTGGTGATACTGCCTATACAAGTAAATGCCGTCTGTACAGATTATAAGATCAAGCATATTCTAGTAGTGAATTCATACCATAAGGGTTTGGCATGGTCTGACAGCCTGATGGACGGTATAGAAGATGTTTTCAGGCAGCAAAATCAATATTTATGTAATTTAAATTTTGAGTTTCTCTATACAAAACACATTTCTGACGCCCAGCATTACGAGAATATCTTCAAACTGATGGCGCACAAGTTCGAGAATAAGAAATTCGATTTAATAATCTCTTCAGATGATAACGCGTTGTTGTTCCTGCTTAAATACAGGAAACATTTATTTCCAGATACTCCAATAGTTTTTTGTGGAATCAACGATTTCAATCCTCTCCTGCTTGAGGATCAAAAAAAAATTACAGGTCTTATCGAGACATATGATATTGACAAAACAATCAAACTTATTCCTATTTTACAACCTTATGTGAAAAAATTAGTAATCATCACCGATCCAACAACCACCGGCCAGGCCCTGAAAAAACAGGTACAGCTACTTGAGGGTCAGTTCACATCTATAGACTTCAGCTATCTTGAACACTACACGATGCATGAAATATCCAAAAACATCTCCTGCCTGCCTGAGGACACGGCAATTATATTAATATCATTTGTTCGCGACAGCACGGGCGCTTCATTTAACTATCGCGATAGTATGAAGTTAATTTCGCAAAATGCGAATGTGCCCATCTATGTATTCCGTGACTTTTATGTTGGGTACGGAGGGCTTGGAGGTTTTGTCAAAAGCGGTTATTCGGAAGGTGTCCAGGCCGCAAAATTGGCATTACACATAATGAATAATCCTACAGAAAAGCATCCTCCTATCCAGGAAGAACAAGCAAACAAATACATGTTTGATTACCAGTTGTTATCTCGATACAAAATTTCTCTCGATAAACTTCCGGCAAACAGCATACTTATTAACAAACCATTTTCGTTGTACGAAGAAAACAAACGGCTGTTTTGGATGATTGTCGGATTTATCGCTATTCAAACGACAATCATTGCCTTGCTTATTATGAACATATTATTGAGAATCAAAGCACAAAAAGAAATCATTAAGTTCAAAACCGTTGCTGATAACGCTAGTTACGGTGTCTTAATCACCAGCATTGATGGACGTATTTTGTATGCGAACGACTATTATTCCAACATACATGGGTATATCCAGGATGAACTTTTAAAACAGAATTTAAGCATTTTTCACAAGTCACATATGACAGATATTATTAATACAATGCAAAAGAAAATCCTGACCGATGGTTTCCTTAAGGCGGATGAAATATGGCACATGCGCAAAGATGGGCTGGAGTTTCCTATGCTCATGGCAGGTGTTCTTGTCCGTAATCAGTGGAACAAACCGTTGTATATAGGTTATACCGCACTTGATATAACAGATCTTAAAAAGGCGCAGGAACGAATACAATTCCTATCTTCAGCCATTGAACAGAGTAAAGAAGGTATCTCTGTTATCGATTTAAACGAAAATTACCTGTTTTTCAACGAAGCGTACGTAGAACTTCATGGATTTCCAGAGCAGGAGTTAAAATCTTTCACAGCATCCAGAACATACCCATCCTCAGAGCACCAATCGCTTAAAAACATGTTTGAAGAGGCCAGAAAAAATGGTTTTTTTAGTGGACAAATGTTTAAAATAAGCCGCAATGGCACAAAATTTCCAGTTAATGCCAGTTGTTCCCTGATGAAAAATGATAAGGGCGAACCGATAGCATATGTTACCAGTATAAGAGACATAACCCATCAGGTCCAAGCTGAAAAAGAACGCGAAGAACTGCTTGCCACTCTAGCTTCAAAAAATAAAGAACTGGAAAAACAAAATATTGAATTGGAGCAATACGCCTATACAGTTTCACACGACTTAAAAAGCCCGCTTGTCACTATAAACTGTTTTCTTGAAATACTACGGCAACAGATAGAAGAGGAAAATGAAGCCAGCACAGAATATATAGACAAGATATCACTGGCGGCAACTCACATGCGAAAATTACTCGATGACTTACTTGAACTTTCACGTATAGGAAGGGTAATCAACGAAGTAGAGAAAATTGACCTTCAACAACTCATCAATGACACGATTACCATGCTAACCGGCCATCTTGAAAAAAATAATATCTCATTACTACTTGACATTAATTGCACTACAGTGTTTGCCGACCCCAGCCGGTTATCAGAAGTGTTGCAAAATTTATTAGAAAATGCCATAAAGTTTGTTAAACATCAGAAAAAACCGATTATTACAATCGGTGCACACGAAACTGACAATGAAGTTATCTGTTATATAAAGGATAACGGAATCGGTATTGAAAAACGACATATAGATAAAATATTTCTTTTGTTTAACAAACTCGATCCAAAAACAGACGGAAGCGGTGTAGGGTTAACACTGGTCAAACGGATCATAGAAACACATGGCGGACGGATATGGGCAGAATCCGAAGGAAAAAACATGGGCACAAGCATATTCTTTTCTTTACCGTCCAGACCTGTTCATGACAACAAAGAGGGATGATATTATGCATAGCGAACCACATCACATTCTGTTAATTGAAGATAATATCGACCACGCAGAACTGACCCGTCTAAGCTTTAAAGAATGCCCTTGCGACACCGTAATTCATCACATCTCAAATGGGGAAGACGCATACGACTACCTGCAGAGAAAAGGCGATTATGCTGATCCGGAAACAAGTCCTCGCCCTAAACTTATTTTGCTTGATTTACGTCTACCCAAAATTGACGGTCTGGAGCTGTTGGAAATAATTAAAAGAGACAAAAAACTTTGCACCATTCCGGTTATTATTTTATCCACATCCAATGCCGACGCGGACATGGTAAAGTCGTACGAAACCCTGGCAAACAGTTATATATCCAAACCCATTGACTTTAAGGATTTTCTTGCCATGGCAGAAGCTATATGTACATTCTGGCTGCAATGGAACATTATCCCCAACATCGACTGATCAAACAGCCCACCTCACTTACATTACTTATCATCCATTTGTGATTCAAGTTGATCCAGGCTGCCTTCTTCTTCCATACTAAACCCGACATCACCCACAACATCCGACTGATGTTCATCAACCATATCACTACCCTGCTGCTCCAAAGCGCTGCCCGATTCTTCCTGAGAATTTTCGTCTTCAGTCCACGGCTGGCAATACATACCGCACTGAGCCTGTACAAAAGTGGAAAAACAAACTACAAGTAACACACTAAGAAGTATAGTCATAGACTTTTTCATAAATCACCTCACTTTGGTCATCGACGGCATTAAGTTCCGAGCCGTTTTGACGATTAGTATCACAACCGTTCTTTACAAGTTACATCGCTTGCTATAGTATATATCGTCAAATATAAACAGGGAATTTACTATCGATCGGAGAAAACAGTATGAAAAAAGATCTGGCCTTCGTGTATAGCACACAAAAAGACCTGTGTACCTTATACAGCATTGGAGCCTTATTGGGCTGGGATGAACGCACCCATATGCCGCGCAAAGCAGCCGAGGGCCGTGCTAAACAACAAACACTGCTGCACGATCTTATCTACGAAAAACTAACCGATGACCGCCTGTTTGATATTTTATCTCAATTACGCGAAGACGGTTTAACCGACAAAGACGCTCTGGTCGTAAAAGAATTGTATAAAGACGTTGTCAAAATCCGGCGTATTCCGCAGGCTTTTTCGCAAGAAATGGTCAAAGCAGTTGTCATGACTCAATCGGCATGGGAAGAAGCCCGGCGCAAAAACGATTTTAATCTGTACAAAAAACATCTCACCAAACTGGTTGACCTCAAACGTCAGGAAGCGAATTTTTTAGATCCAGATAAAAAACCCTATGCAGTTTTGCTCAATGAATATGAAGAAGGCATGACACCCGAAAAACTAACCGTGTTGTTCGATTATCTCAAAAAAGAATTGATCGCAATTGTCGACCATATCAAAGGGACGCCGTATTTCAGCCAACAGAAACCGGCGCAGGTTACAATGACACAGGATCAGCAAAAATCTGTAATCGATGTAATGCTCAAAAAAATGCAATTCCCCAACGACCGTACATCATGCGATGTATCTACACATCCATTTTCTATAAAATTAAGCGAGAACGATGTACGTATAACCACACGCTATATCGATCCGATCGGTTCGTTTCTGGCGGCGGTGCATGAAGCAGGACACGCTCTGTACGAGCTGGGTATCGGAAAACAGTATCGCGATACGGTTTTATTCTTTGCCGCGTCGGTTGGACTACACGAATCGCAATCGCGGTTCTGGGAAAACATGGTTGCAAAAAATAAATTTTTCTGGGATGGATATTTTCGTCATTTCGCGCCATTTTCCGATTCATCGTATACCGCCGAATCATTCTACAGATCGGTAAATCAGGTAAAACCGTCATTCATACGTGTTGACGCAGATGAAGTAACCTACTGCTTACATATAATTTTACGCTTCGAAATCGAACGAGATCTCATCAATGGCGATCTATCAGTCGAAGACGCCAAAGACGCGTGGAACGAGAAAACCAAACACTATTTCGATCTCGTACCATCTACAGATAACGAAGGTATCCTGCAGGATGTTCACTGGGCAGGTGGTGCGTTTGGATATTTTCCGACATATACGATCGGCAGCATCTACGCCAGCCAGATATACAACCACCTGCTTAAAACAATGCCGGATTTACCGGAAATGATAAGCAAACAAAATTTCAAACCTATTCTCAAATGGTTGCGTGAACATGTACACAGCAAAGGTAAATCCATGCTGGCAGACGACATCATATCGCAGGCATGCGGATCAGGGTTGAATCCTGAAGAGTTTGTCAAGTACCTGCGCGATAAATTTATCCCGATTTACGACCGCTGATCAGGCATTATCTGAATCAGCACCAATCTGAGATGACGGGGTAAGCTCGGTGTAGCGATACTTTTTTGTGGTAGAAAAACTGCTCTGGGCAAATTGCAGTGAAATGCTGTCTACAACCATCCCGAACAATAGAATTTGCAATCCTGCAAGCCAAAGAATAAGGGCACTTTGCGAAATAACTTTGTTCGCCAGAAACGAAAGGGTTATACCGCCCGCGTCTCGCAAAGCGAAAGCAAGGTCAATACCGAATTTCGCACATCCCAGCGCCAGGCAAAATACGGCAATAGGCGCAAAAACTCTGGCAGGATTGAACAACATAGACAAACGTAGTACCAAAACAAGAAAATCAATAAAATTGCTGGCTTTGACTTTTGATTTGCCTTTTCGCTTATAATAATCGATAGGGATAAACTCAACCTTATAATTATGCGATAATAACGCCACAGTAATTGACGTGGTAAACGAAAATTTATCCGATAACAACGCAAGATATCGTAACGCGTCTGTACGATGAAACGCGCGTAATCCTGAGTTCAAATCGGGAATTTTTTCTGCAGTGATATATTGCGCCAACACACGAAGAACCCACTTGGCAGGGCGACGAATTAAGGGAATATTCACATTCTGACCAGTACGAGCACCGACCACCATATCCGCGCGACGTAATCCATTGATTAACAGCGGAATATTTTTTGCGGGATACGTACCGTCCGAATCTATTATCACAATAATATCGTGCGTAGCGATAACAATACCGCTTTTAAGAGCCGCACCATACCCACGGTTTTTCTCTGATCTGATAACCCGTGCGCCACAGCGCAAAGCGTGTTGGCCAGTGTCATCGGTTGACCCGTCGTCAACAACAATAATCTCATAAGAATATTGTTCATTAGCTATGCTTTGTTTTACATCGCTAATGACCTGATCTATAGCATGGCTTTCGTTATATGCCGGTATAATAATCGATACAGCTGGTTTCATGTATTCCCCTGTCTATGGCATCAGTGGTTTCAAATGCGATATAACCACCTTAAATTTGCCTCCGGTATCGCCCCGCAACGTTTGTACATCACTGTAGCGTATTTCTATACACATTTGTGTTCCAAGATATTGTTCTAAATCAGCTTTGAGCGCAAGTTCAGACTTATCCTGCCAATCATGAGCACGTGCTACAGTTACCACTACCTCTTTTTTGTCTACCTGTTCTATACGTGCAAGTTCTATGCCGGGCACCTGCTCGAAAACGGTAAATATATCGGTCACCAGTCGTCCGTCTGGTGTCATGATAACATCTTCCTGCCTGCCCCACAATTTTTTTATGAGCGGTAATCCCCTGCAGCACGAACACTGTTTGCCAGAAGTATCCAGTTCGATCCTGTCATTGATCACATACCTCACCAACGGCATAGAAAAATTATGCAAAGATGTTCCAACCGCGATACCGCTCGATACATGCTCATCGGGATGCTTTGTATCTGGAATTATTTCGAGGATACCGTATTCGCTGTTGATATGATACCCGCCTGCAGGGCACTCACAAATTCCAACCGTGCGCTCCATATGTCCATACGAATCGTACACTTTGCAATTAAATGTCGATTCGATAACCGAACGGTACGCCGGCAACAACATTTCGCCCTGAGAAAATATCGCTTTGAACGATATATCGTTTATACCTGCTTTTTTGCATAACAGGGCAAAATAGTACAAGGTCGACGCCAATCCATTTAAAAATTTGATTTTGTACTGCCTGATAGCCTCCGCAAATTTTTTTGCCGTCTGTTCCCCTATCATCAGGCTGTTGAGCTGTACCCTGCCTGTCAAACGGCTCAAGTGCGCGATATGATCTTTGCACTCCGGATGTCTCAAGAAAAATCCAGGAGTCAACTCGCCAAACCTGGCTCCCAAATGATACCCTGCCCACGACCAATGACGCCAGTAATAGCAAAATTCAAGCACATTAGCCGGTTTATCTAATAGAAACGACACAGGTTGACCGGTTGAACCCGACGTACTGTGTTGTTTCGCATGATACTTGTCACCAAGTGATGTTTGCAGGCTATGAAAATTAGCACGGATATCGTCTTTCGTCAGCAAAGGTAGGTTTTTTAGATCGTCCATACTCTTAATATCATTTGGGTGTATATCCAAATGATTGAAAATTTTTTGATAATAATCACTATGTTTATAAGCAATATTAAGAATTGTTCTCAGGCGTTTTATCTGATACCGTTCAAGACGCTCTTTTGAGAACCACTGGCTTCTCTCAAGAAACCACCGCATTTTCAGAAGAGACACCGGATAAAAAAAATCTTTGATAGAAAAATCTACAGGCATATTAGTTCCCTACTTAATTCTGCAACCTCTATAAATAAAAACCCGTCATTGCGAGGAGCAAAGCGACGAAGCAATCTCAATGCGCAACAAGCTTAGATTGCCACGCAAACTGCGTTTGCTCGCAATGACGCAAGCT
Source organism: Candidatus Auribacterota bacterium (assembly GCA_963675685.2). GTDB lineage: Bacteria > Auribacterota > Auribacteria > Auribacterales > Auribacteraceae > R3-B46. The sequence continues at coordinate 750,087 of CAXXKF010000011.1, read as the reverse complement.
CTGTTCGGTTATTTATTAGAGTCTCCTACTATAAAAAACTTATCAAAGCATCATTGATGCTAAAAAAACCGCCACAATGACTGTTCAGGTTTACTACGTTTGAACGATCCATACCACAAGCATATAGGATACATAACAAACATAAGAGCAATCCAACTGGCAAACATCCACGGTAAACTCGCACCATGGCGAAAGAAAATTTGTCCTATTATAACAAACAGAGTGATATGGGTCAGATAGAAAAACAGCGAGCACCTGCCGTATACCCCTAACGACTCGATAAATTTTCTCAAAAAACTGTGTTCCGCTTTTGAAATAATCCACAGCAGCAGAAAAATCTCACCAAATGTAATACTGGTATAAGCAAGGCTCGGCGGAAATTTTGAGATAAAGAAAAACAACTGCCAGTCATTACCCGTATAAGGACGCAAATTGCCAAATCCGGCAGTCATACGAAATACAACAAAAAGAATAATCCCCCCAATGCCAAACCACAAACTCATCTTATAAGCTCTTTCCCTATGAGCGATAAACAGCCGTGCGAACAGTATCCCCAAACTGGTAAATCCAAGCCACGGAACCACAGGAAACAAGACCAGCGTATGACTCGTCTGACCGGGTATATACAATGCACGGGCAATGACCGAAAACGGAGTATCGAACAAAGCCGGGTCAGGCAAGATTATCTGCGCACCAACTATAGCGAGAAGCGATATTGCCGCCACCACATAACTATTGAATCGCAAGATAAGCGAGTTGAGCATAAACGACATCCCCAGCGAAAACAAAACGCCAAAATAAAACCATACCGCTTCGTGATCGGGGTACACCCTGCTGGGGTTATCGAATATCCACAGCGGATTAACAATAATAAACTGGAACAGCACAAGCAATGCCCCGCGTTTGATGAAGAACGCTGATATTTGTGAAAAATTCCAACCACGTTTGATGCGTGATTTAGTAAACAACATCATACCAACACCCATCAGAAAGAAAAATCCTGTCGGGCACATGTGACCGAAAAAACGAGTCCAATACTGCACCCCAAAGATAAGATCCGGCATCGGCCCGCCCCACATTTCCGATGGAGTAACGTAGCTTGTCAGAAAAATTTCCGCATGCCGAACCGCCATAAGGATCATCACCACGCCTCGCAGTGCGTCTAAAGTCAAAGCCCGTTTAGATGGTTGTGTTTGATTATTCATATAGATTTCTTTTTTCAATTTTTATATATATCGTCATATACAACCGTTACGCCAACAAACCTTCGTCATTGCGAGGAGGCTTGCGAAAGCAAACCGACGAAGCAATCTAATGTGCGAATAACTGAGATTGCTTCGTCGCTTCGCTTCTCGCAATGACGGTAAACCGCCCTGCTGCTTACAGCCCGGTATGCAACGAATAACCCCGATCAAAAGCAGTCAGATTAATATCAATATATTTTGTATTAACCGCCGTGCGGATACTTTCGATCATCGCGTCTTTGCTGATAATTCCCGATACTGCAGTCACATACCCCAGCATAACCATATTGGCAACCATGCGCGTACCCAGTTTACGAGCTTCATGAGACGCATCGACACAATACGCTTTTTCTCCGATACCAGCAACAGTCTGCTCTGCCGACGCATCGGCAAAAAACATCGTTTCCGGTGTAATCGTGCAGGTCGAATCAGCAGTATACGCTTTATCCGACATACACACATATACCGACGCATGATCAATAACCGGATACACAATCGGTTCATCCGCAACAATCACAGACGAATAACAGTTTGTTCCACGTGCCGCAGGACCGTATTGCTGGGTAAACACCGAATACTTTTTCTCAAAGATAGACGCCGCCCTGCCAAGGATGTATCCCGCAAGTACAATTCCCTGTCCACCGACACCTGCTATCCTGAATGTTTTTTCTGTGTTTATCATATTCCTGACCGATTATGTTGTTGATCGTCAAATGTTGGGCGTTCGCGCCGTACAAATGTTCCCACAACCACCTCCGCTTCAGGGGTAAATTCAAGGCTGTGAATATCGGTTTTATGATCGACCCGTGCATGCGCTTTGTTACCTGCGTTAACCGTAGGGTTGTGGCGAAGATAATTTGTAGGGCACGGGGTGACAATTTCTACAAAAGATAACCCGCGGGTTTGGATAGCCTCGCACATCGACTGAGTCAGTTCATCCATATACGCAGGGGTCCAACGAGCGACATACACCGCTCCGCACGATTCCGCCAGATGCGGCAGATTGAACGGAGGCTCAAAACTGCCATATGGCGACGTTGCCGTCCACGCTCCCAGATGAGTCGTAGGAGCCGACTGCCCGCCGGTCATACCATAGACCCCGTTATTGATACAAAACACCGATATATCTATGTTCCGTCGTGTAGCATGGATAAAATGGTTACCGCCAATGGCAAACAAATCTCCGTCACCGGAAAACACCACAACAGTCAATTTTGGGTTGGCAAGTTTGACTCCAGTAGCAAATGGTATTGCGCGACCATGCGTGGTATGGAACGAATCGCAATACATATATCCTGAGATACGCCCAGCGCACCCGATTCCCGATACAACCACGATGGAATCGGGGTCGATACCGCTTTGCGCCAACGCCCGTGCAAAACAATGTATCGATGGACGAATACCACACTGCGGACACCATATATGCTCTCCTCGATCAGTACGTAAAAAATCATCTTGTGAGAATTGGTTACCGGAATTCATTATAAACACCCCTGTATTGCATCAACTATGGCCTGCGCTTTGATAATTTCACCGCCGGCGTGTGAAACCGGTATAACTTTCGTAGATCCGTCAACAACACGTTGGACTTCACGCACCATCTGCCCCATATTGATTTCCGGTACTATCCAGTGGGTAATATCAGAATACGTGGAGCGGATTAAATGATCAGGAAATGGCCAGACCGATATCAGGCGTAAATGCCCCACTCGCATCCCGTTATCTCTTGCGATTTCAACAGCTTTTGCCGTTGACCGTGATGTAACTCCATACGATACCACAGCAACGCGAGCATCATCCATGCAACTTGCTTCATAGCGGGTTATGTCATCTATATTATCAGAAATTTTTCTCATAAGACGTTTTATTAAAGCGTCCTGCGCTTCAACAGTTGTGTCAGGATAACCGTGCTCGTCGTGGGTAAGGCCTGTTGCGTGGATACGATATCCATCTCCAAAAACAGCCATAGGGGGAACTTTATCGGCTCCTGCCATATACGGCAAAAAATTTTCTCTGGGGGTAGTTGGTTTGATCCGTTCGAATACCTGAATCGAATCGGCAGACGGCACATTCACCTTTTCAGTCATGTGACCGACGAATCCATCGCTCAAGATAAATACCGGAACCCTGTATTTTTCCGACATGGAAAACGCCAGTACAGTCAAATCGAAACATTCCTGAGCGGATGACGGAGAATATGCGATAATTTCGTAATCACCGTGAGTGCCCCACCGTGCCTGCATCATATCCGCCTGACCGACAAGTGTCGGCAACCCGGTTGACGGCGACCCGCGCTGAACATTAACGATTACGCAAGGAGTTTCGGTCATGATACCAAGCCCGATGTTTTCCAGCATCAACGCCATACCCGGCCCGGATGTAGCGGTCATGGATTTTACACCAGCCCACGATGCTCCTAGCACAGCGGCAATAGACGCTATCTCGTCTTCCATTTGAATATATGTTCCGTTGATGGCAGGTAGGCGTAACGCCATTTGTTCGGCTATTTCTGTGGCTGGTGTGATTGGGTATCCGGCAAAGAAACGGCATCCCGCCGCGATGGCTCCTTCCGCGCAGGCGATATTACCCATCCAAAATTGTTCACCGGTCATAACCGTAGTATTTGCCATAAAATACCTTCCTGTTGTCTTACTATACTGTGACGGAAGATGAAACGCAAATCTTTAGTTTAATAGCAACTCATCATTGCAGGGAAAAAATGCAATTATCGAAAAACAATCGGAATTCTATTATTCCTGTGTATAACTACCGTAAAGCAGCTCGATCCATTTGTCTGCGTTTAGAAAAGCCTGACCCCATACGGAATCTATTTCTTCAGGTAATCCGGCGGCTTTGATTTCTTCAAGCGATTTTCCTTCATCCATCGCCCTTTTGACAATGGTTGATGTAGCTACAAGCATATCTCTAAAACTTTTCAGATCGTCAATACCTGCCAACGGACCGTGACCCGGAATGATTTTCACGTCAGGCGGTAACGTATCGATAAGTTTGTTCACGCTGGCTATCATGCCCTGCACATTACCGTACGCATTGAGATCGATAAACGGATACCATCCGTTGAAAAACAAATCGCCGGTATGCACAACATTGGATTTAGTGAAAAATACCACGCTGTCGCCATCTGTATGGCTGGGCGCGAAATGGGCGATTTTTATCTGCTCGCCGTTAAAGTAGAATGTCATCGCGCTATCAAAAGTTATCACAGGCAAAGCGTGTTCGGGTTTAGGTTCGTAAACTCTGTTGAGCACTTTGAGTTCCTGCCGTGTAGATAACCGGGTACGTACATTATCATGGGCGATAATGACAGCCTCTTTACCAAAAACTTCGTTACCACCGGTATGGTCGTTATGCCAGTGGGTATTGAGGATATAGGTAAGCGGTTTGTCGCTGATCTTCGAGAGCGCAGTTTTGATGGCATCGGCTGATGTGGCAAACTTGTCGTCGATCATAAAAACACCGTCATCACCAACACAGACACCAATGTTGCCGCTGCCATTTGTTTTCAGCATGTATATGGAATCGGTTATTGGAATGATATCCAGTTCTGTTTCAACAGGCGGCGTAGAGTAACTATAGGCTGTTTGTAAACAGATACTGAACATGCAAATCACCACGAATAAAAAAAACTTTTTCATAATGCCTCCTTTGCTATAAACTAATCAGGAATCAATTTATATATCAAGGAACCTCTAAAAACAAAAAACGTCATTGCGAGGAGCAAAGCGACGAAGCAATCTCAATGTGCAACGAGCTGAGATTGCCACGCAAACTACGTTTGCTCGCAATGACACAAGCGTTGTTCGGCTATTTTTCAGAGTCTCCATAATTGTGTTATAACAAAGTCCAAACTCGCCGTCCAGCGTAAACAGATAAAGATTTTTAAAGGCGAACAATGTTTGATAAATTACAAGAAATTAACACCCGTCCTAAACCCTTCGAATTTTATACTGCAGCCGATCTTTGGACAGATGAATATACATCGCAAAAAATGCTTGAGTACCATCTTAATGAGCAAGTTGATATATCATCCAGAAACGCGACTTTTATAGATAGATCAGTAGAGTGGATAGCATTGCGTTTCAATATCCATAAAGGTACAAAAATCATCGATTTCGGTTGCGGGCCTGGATTATACACAACCCGTCTGGCAAAAAAAGGCGCTGAAGTAACCGGTATAGATTTTTCGAAACGTTCTATCGAATATGCAAAACAGCAGGCGGCGGAACAAAAATTATCAATAAATTACATTCACCAGAACTATCTGGATTTCGATACAAAAGAGCGATTCGATCTGATTCTCATGATAATGTGCGACTTTTGTGCTCTGAGCCCAACCCAGCGAACACACATGCTTCAAACTTTTCATAAACTTTTGTTACCGGGTGGATCTGTACTGCTTGATGTTTATACAATAAACGCCTTTAACCAACGTGAAGAAACAGCGGTATACGAAAAAAATATGCTAGATCAATTCTGGTCACCTGCCCCCTATTACGGATTTCTCAATACCTTCAAATACGAAGATCAAAAAGTTATCCTCGATAAGTACACTATTATCGAATCTAATCGAAGTAGAACCGTTTACAACTGGCTACAATATTTTTCCGAAACAAATCTGCGCACGGAATTCGAGCAGGCAGGATTTGCGATAGACCAATTGTACGCCGATGTTGCAGGGTCGCCTTACGATCCACAGGGGTTCGAATGCGCGATTATCGCAAAAAAAATCTAGACTGATTCTATCCAGTCTTCACATCACATGACATTGAAAAGTAACGATTTGCTAAATTAATGATTAGAAAAATGTTTGAACTATTTGCTAGAAATTGCTTCTAACAGGCATACCTTTTCATTTTCAGTAGCAGATTTTTCGAGGAAATGTTATTTTAAAATTAGACTACGTGTATACGTATTACACCATACAAAAGGAAGGGAGCCATGAAAACGAGTATGGATTATAGCAACGACCGCGACACAATGATTATTGACGACGCGAAAATCAGAGAAACACTCGAGGTAAGTAAAAAAGTTGACCGGAAAGAAGTAGAGGAAATCCTGCAGGAAGCAATGCACCTCAAAGGCATTTCACTTGAACAAACAGCGAAACTGCTGATGATAGAAGACGAAGACCTGCTTGAATCGGTTTACGATACCGCAAAAAAGATCAAAGACGAAATTTACGGTCAACGTCTTGTGCTGTTCGCTCCGTTGTATATATCGAATTTATGCGCCAATGAATGTTTATACTGCGCTTTCCGTGCGACGAACAAACATCTCAAACGAAAAGCACTTAGTCAGGAAGAAATTGCCGAGGAAGTAGCCGCACTGATAGATCAGGGGCAAAAACGCCTGTTGCTCGTTGCCGGAGAAAGTTACCCGGAAGAAGGGCTCGATTATGTGCTCAAAGCCATAGAAACTGTTTACTCGGTCAACCGTGGCAAAGGTAAAAATATCAGGCGCGCCAATATCAACCTCGCACCGCTTGAGGTTGATGAATTCAAAAGATTAAAAGACGCTCAAATCGGTACTTACCAGTTATTTCAGGAAGTTTATCATTATGATACATACAAAAAGATGCACATAGGCGGCAAAAAGCGCAACTACAAATACCGCCTGCATGCTATCGACCGTGCATTTCAGGCAGGGATTGACGATGTGGGTATCGGGATTCTGTTCGGTTTGTACGATTACCGATATGAACTGATTGCGCTTCGCCAGCATATCGATCATCTGGAGCAGGAATTCGGCATGGGTCCACATACGATATCCGTACCCCGTCTGGAACCCGCTGATGAGTCGACCATTGCGTCGAATCCACCCGCTCCGGTATCTGACCGTGATTTCAAAAAACTGATTGCCGTACTGCGTATCAGCGTACCTTATACAGGGTTGATTTTAAGCACACGGGAAAATGCTCAGATGCGCCGTGAAGCTTTGGCGTTAGGTATCTCACAAATCAGCGCCGGAAGCCGTACTAATCCGGGCGGTTACAAAGTTGATTCACCAGCCACAAAAGCCGATGCTGAACAATTTTCACTTGGTGATACCCGTCCGCTTGACGAAGTGGTCCACGATGTGGTCAAACTGGGATACATCCCGTCGTTCTGTACCAGCTGTTACCGAAGCGGAAGGACAGGGCTTGACTTTATGGAACTGGCAAAACCGGGTGAAATAAAAAAATTCTGTCATCCAAACGCCTTACTTACGTTTGCCGAGTATCTGGTAGACTACGCTTCACCACAGACAAAAGAAGCGGGTATGCAGTTGGTTAAAGAAAAAATGGCGGAAATAACAACCGAACGTGTTCATCAGAAATTCCAGCAGATTATCGACGGCGAACGCGATATTTATCTGTAAAAATACTGTTTTGGATAACAATCTATAACCGGTGGACATGAAAAACATGTTAGATACGATTCTCGATACACTACTACAGGGTACCCCCCTCACTCATAGCGATGTAGTTGCGCTGCTGGATTCGTCTGACGAATCAGTCTGGAAACAAATTTACGCACATGCAGATAATATACGCCAGAAAAATTTTGGCGATGCGGTGCATCTGCGTGGATTACTGGAATTTTCCAATTACTGCAAACGTAACTGCCTGTACTGCGGATTGAGACGAGACAATAAAACGCAACACCGCTACAGGATGTCACCGGACGAAATTGTGGAAAACGCGCGAAAAATCGTATCGTTCGGAATAAAAACCATTGTTTTGCAGTCAGGGGAAGACTCATATTTCACTATTGATATCCTGTGCAATATTCTACGAAGAATCAAGCAGGACGCTGATACGGCGATTACTTTGTCGATAGGCGAAAAAACACGCGATGAGTATCAGGCGTTATTCGATGCCGGTGGAGACCGTTTTTTACTTCGCCATGAAACAGCGTCACCGGAACTTTACGCGTCACTTCATCCGGGTACGACGTTGCAGGAACGGCTTAGATGTGTGGATGATCTGTTTGCAGTCGGATTTCAGGTGGGAATCGGGTGTATGATCGGCTCACCGGGCCAGACACATAACGATATGGCGTACGACATCATGTTATTGCAGGAAAAACAGCCCGATATGATCGGTATGGGCCCGTTTATCAGCAGTGACGATACACCACTTGCCGATAAACCGAGCGGTACTATAGAAGAAACACTCAAGATGACTGCACTGGCTCGTATTGTGTGCCCGAAGGCTCATTTGCCTGCCACCACCGCTACCAGCTCAATCGATCAGTTCGGCAGGGAAAAAGCATTAGGCGTAGGAGCAAATATTGTAATGCCCAATTTCACTCCGTTGGAGTACCGTTTACATTACACCATCTACCCCAACAAAAAATGTTTTACGGAAGACGGATATGAATCGTATAAAAAAATTTGTCGGATGATAGAAAACGAAGGGCGCACCGTTGCTACCGGATACGGTCACTCACTGCGTTATAACGATACAACAAGGACAACACCATGACACGAAAAGAACACGACGCGCTGGGCGAAAAAACTATAGCACCTGATGTGTACTACGGGATCCATACTGTACGTGCCATGGAAAATTTTGCGGTTTCGGGTTACCGTTTAGATCCGGTGTTCATCAAATCCCTTGGGCTGGTAAAAAAAGCATGTGCTATGACTAATCATCGGCTTGGGTATCTGGATGATGACCGTGCAAACGTTCTTTTGCAGGCAATTGATGATCTTATCGAAAACCGCCTTGACGATCACATCGTAGTCGATCCGCTGCAGGGCGGAGCAGGCACGTCTACCAACATGAATATAAACGAAGTGATAGCCAATAGGGCTCTTGAGCTGGCAGGCAAGCAAAAGAGCGAGTACGACCACATTCATCCGCTCAAACATGTCAACCTGCACCAGTCTACCAACGACGTTTTCCCTACTGCAATCAAAGTAGCGGCCCTGCTGTTGCTTAACGAAGCAGAGACAGTTGTAGCAGAACTGCAGAACGAATTACAGAAAAAAGAACACGAGTTCGCCCACATTCTTCGCACAGGACGAACGGAAATGCAAGACGCAGTACCGGTATCTATGGGACGCACGTTCGCGGCGTATGCCGATGCAATAAGCCGTGACCGCTGGCGCATTTTCAAATCGCGCGAGCGACTTCGGGTAGTCAATCTGGGCGGTACTATGATTGGAACAGGCATTGCAGCACCGCGCGACTATATTTTTATGGTATGCGATACGCTGCGTTCCATCACAGGGCTCAATATCAGCCGTAGTGAAAACCTGCTTGACGCCACACAGAACAACGATCCGTTTGTGGAAGTCTCAGGCATTATGAAAGCCCATGCAGTTAACCTGCGTAAACTTGCAGCTGACCTGCGGTTGCTTTCATCAGGACCTAGAACCGGATTCGGTGAACTGCGACTCCAACCGTTACAGGCAGGGTCATCAATTATGCCCGGAAAGGTAAATCCGGTAATTCCTGAAATGATCGAACAATGCGCTGTCAAAATATTTTCTAATGATTTCACTATTACCGAAACCGCATCACAGGGTCAACTCGAACTGAACGCCTTTTTGCCATTGCTGGGATTTGCCCTTATCGAATCGCTCAGGCTAATTATCAATGCGGATACCCTTTTGCGTACCCGTTGTATCGCAACGCTATCCGCTGACGAACAGGTTTGTAGAAAATATGTAACAGATAGTTTCGGGTTGCTGACCGGTTTATTGCCGAAATTCGGCTATGACAAGGTGGAAAAAATTGCGCAGGATGCGGAAACATCCGGTAAATCACCGTCCGAAATCATCGTAGAACAGGGACTGATGACACTGGAAGAACTTGATTCGTTTTTAACCCCGGAACAATTTTCAAAGCTGGGGTTTAACCCTTCGGAATACAAGGGAGACTAAACACATGCTGAAAACACCAAAAGGGTTACGTTTACATATAGGGTTATTCGGCAGGCGCAACGTGGGTAAATCCACCATTCTCAACGCGCTGACAGATCAGCAGGTATCGATCGTATCAGATGTAGCAGGCACAACGACCGATCCGGTCGAAAAACCTCTTGAGCTGTTGCCCCTTGGGCCTGTGGTATTCATAGATACTGCTGGAATTGATGATATCGGTGAACTTGGCGGTATGAGAATCGAAAAAACAAAGAAAATTTTCGACCGTACCGACCTTGCGCTGGTTATCTGTGAAGGCGATCAATTCGGTGAATTTGAGGACGAAATCGTCAAACGCCTCACCGACCGAAACGTACCGTATATTGTGGTGATAAACAAAGCGGATATCACACCTCCGTCTGCATCGCATATCGAGTCTTTGGAAAAACAACATCAACGGATAATCACCTGCAGCGCAAAAGACAATGTGGGAATACTGGAACTCAAACAGGCAATCATAAAAGCTGTTCCCGATGACTGGATCAACCCGCCAACACTGGTAGCCGATTTATGCGGTGCCGGCGAACTGGCGGTGCTTGTGGTGCCAATCGATCTTGAAGCACCGAAAGGACGTCTTATTCTGCCGCAGGTACAGGTTATCCGTGAAATCCTCGACAACGACGGAATGTCACTGGTGGTGAAAGAACGTGAGTTGATAGATGTATTCGAGTTATCCAACCGCAAACCGTCCATTGTTATAACCGACTCACAGGCAGTACTAAAAGTTTGCGCCGACGTGCCCGACGACGTACGGGTAACCACGTTCTCTATCTTGTTTGCACGATATAAAGGCGACTTGCACAGTTTTGTGGAAGGGGTATTTGCCATAGATTCACTACAGGACGGCGACAAAGTGCTTATCGGCGAGGCATGTTCGCATCATTCAATCGGAGATGATATAGGAACAGTTAAGATCCCGCGATGGGTCAGGCAATATACTGGCAAAAACATTGTTTTCGAAAAACACTCAGGCCATGATTATCCCGATGATTTAACAGGGTACAAGATGATTATCCACTGCGGATCGTGTATGTTCAATCGAAGAGAAATGCTCAACCGAATCCTGCTTGCGAAATCGCAAGGGGTTCCTATCACCAATTACGGTATTGCAATATCGTACCTTCAAGGTGTACTCCACCGTACCACCAAATCTTTTCCCGGAGTACATTATATGGTTACGCAAAAATCAAGACAATGACACCAAAACTATTATTAAATGCTAGCCAGAGAAACCACAACAAACTTGTTTTCAAGATGATGCCAACTATTCTCTATGCTTTTTATACAGTTACACTTCAAGCTTTTTAAGTCACAGACACTTACAGATAAACAACATCTTACAGAATCCAATCCAAGTTACATTTCAATTAAATCACCCAAAACAAACAATTTTAATACTCACACTTTTTAAATTAATTATCATTTATTTCTCTTTTTCCATATAATTTATTATGTTATGATTTTTTGTGTAGCAATTTCATCATTTATGCCAACTATATTGTAGGAATATAGTTTTGCTAAGGAGAAATAGGATGACCGTGGAAGATTTTTCGAATTTAAGAAAATTCGTAATATCGGAATTCATATTCGGTTGCAAAGCCCGGCATTTGCTTCCGCAATATGTAAACAATTTAAGCGCACGCAAAATATTTCTTGTAACTGACCCGGGCATTTGTAAAGCAGGTTGGATTGATGAAATAACGGCAATACTCGATGAAGCTCATATAGACTATGTGATTTATCAGGATATAACGCCTAATCCTAAAGATTATGAAGTAATGCGCGGATGCGAAATATATCGGGAACAACAATGCGACCTGATTGTGGCTATAGGTGGTGGCAGTGTAATTGATTGCGCAAAAGGTATCGCAATAGTAGCTACCAATAACGGACATATTAACGAATTTGAAGGCGTTGACAAAATTCAAAACCCAATTCCCCCGCTGATTTGTATACCGACTACTGCCGGAACATCAGCGGACATATCGCAATTCGCGATCATTACCAATTCCGAACGCAAGGTGAAATTTGCAATCATCAGTAAATCGGTTATACCCGACGTTTCGCTGATAGACCCTGAAACGACACTTTCTATGGATAAAGAATTAACCATTTATACAGGTCTTGACGCATTTGTGCATGCTACAGAAGCGCTTGTATCTCTGGCACATTCTTCGATAACCGATGTTCACGCATGCAGGGCGCTAGAATTGATTCATGAGAATATATATGAACTCGTGAATAATCTTGATGATATTCGATTACGGGAAAACCTGATGCTTGCCAGCCTGCATGCCGGCATGGCATTTTCTAATGCCAGTCTGGGATTGGTACATGCCATGGCACATTCTCTGGGCGGTTATAAAGATCTTGCACATGGAGAATGCAACTCTATTTTATTGCCCTATGTTGTGGATTATAATTATGAAAGCGCCCCGCAAGCGTTTTGCAAAATGGGACAATGCATAGGAATAAAGCAAGAATTCAAATCTCCCGGCAAGCATAAAGAGGCTCTTCTTAAAGAACTCCGTTCAATGCTGGATTACCTCGGCATAGAGAAAGGTCTTGCGGAATCTGCCTTAACAAATGATGACATAAAACAACTGGCGTATAATGCACACAATGATCCATGTATAGCAACAAACCCGAAATATCCTTCACAAAAAGATATCGAAAAATTATATGGTAAAACGTGTGAAAAAAAATCATGATTTACAGGATTTACGAAACAGTATACTCGGACTGGGCGAGAAATCATTTCATAAAAGCTACTATCCTCAACTCCAAAAGAGAATAAGAGAGTTGCAGAGGTTCCGTTTATTGCTCGATCACAGTCACGAGTATATGTTTATTTTCGACGTACCCTCAGGTAACATCCTTGATATCAATAAACCTGCCATTGCGTTATGGGACATTAAGGAGCAAGAGTTAAACAATCTCAGTATGCGTAGAATTGTCGGTGAAGATACATGGCAGACAATGGTATCGTTTATAAAAGAAACTCATCTGAACACATCGGACAAAACTTTTCTGGTCGATTTTCATCCAAATGAAACAGACATTATATATCTGGAAATGAACTTAACAATCCATCAAATTGACGGTGTACCCAACGGAATAATTCTAGCACGCGATATTACTCAGCAAATAACAGAGGCAAAATTACGTGAAGAACTTATAGAACAGCTCGAACGCAAAATCACAGAAATGGAAGCATTTACCTATACTGTTTCCCATGATCTCAAAGGACCATTGCTTACCATAAAATGTTTTCTAGATATACTCCAGAAAGATTTTGATAATAATGTCTTATCTGATGTAAATGAGCATATTGCACGAATGACCAAGGCCGCTGTCAAAATGCGTCAACTACTCGATGGACTGCTCGAATTGTGTAAAGTGGGAAATATTATAGGAAAAATTGAAGAAATAGACCTTTCTGAACTTATCGACACTGCATTGGAATTACTGGCAAGTAAATTATATAACCATACGATTAAGATTGAAATTCAGGATGGATTACCCGCTGTCCATGGCGACCGGGAACGCTTGATGGATGTCATGCTGAATCTCATAGATAATGCCATAAAAGCTGTCGATAATAGGCCAGATGCACGAATATCAATCGGCGTAAAATCCGATATGGATCCCCCGGTATTTTTCGTACGGGATAACGGAATCGGTATAGAACCCCAGTATATTAATAAAATTTTCGCATTATTTGAAAAATTCAATCCACATACAGAAGGTACAGGCATCGGGCTTGCCCACGTCAAGCGCATTATTGAATCGCATCATGGAACTATCTGGGCAGAATCGGAAGGTATTGGTAAAGGCACAACCATTTTCTTTACCTTACCAGAGGAACCCGATAACACAGAACACCCTCCTGCATAACGAACCACAACAAGACAAGTTACATATTTACACGATATTATTTTCACTACTTCATTGGATATCATTTCTTTTAATCCTTTTAATGATCACTTTTTTTGTCAAGATTCAGTTTCTGTATATGAGAATCTCTTTTTTCTTATAAACTCAATTTTTCCATACTCTCAAAACTTAAATTACATTAATGAAATTGCTCTTTTTACACAATATTTTCCTTAACCTTTGAGTGATTTCTATTTACATTAATCCTTAAAACTGATAGATTACTTAAGAGTCAATCTTAACAGAGGAGGCATAATGAACAGGATAATGCTATGGATGGTAGCAGGATTTGCAATAATTAATTTTACATCAGATTCTTATGGAATAACTTTTTCAGATAATTTCAATGATGGCAATTTAGGAGGCTGGACAGAAAAGCAGGGAGACTGGTCTAACCCCGGCACGTATATGGAAAGTTCATTTGACAATTACGGTATCATCTGGAAAGACGACAGTTTTGGTTATAGTCAGTTTTTACAGATAGATGCATATTTCGATGGTGCATCTACGTCTACTAAGGTTGCTCACTTGCGATTACGTAACGGTGATGCAGGCAGCGGAAGTAATCCTTATTTTGACCATGGTTATTATGCTCTGGTTAAATATGACTCGGTAACGATATATAATGCAGTACAACCAAACGTGCAGCAACAAATAGCGACAGTTAATATAGCAGCATTATTTGAAAGTTGGCGCACGTTGGCTTTTGCAGTCCAAGGCTTTGGAGATCAGACAAACCTGCAGTTTTGGGTCGATGGCCAGTTAGTTATTGATGCTTTCGATACATCAGGATATCAACATGACGATGGTGGATATATTGCTCTGGGTTCAAGTAACCATTTGAATCGAAAAATAGATTATGATAATTTCGTGGGTAGTGTTGACGAACCTGTATCTGTTCCCGAACCTGCCAGTATCATTACGCTTATATCAGCTTTAATGGTGTTATTCGGGTTACATAAACGGATCAACCTATAAGATTCTGATTATCAACATACTCGCAAGAGCAAGTCTTAAAGATATACGACTAACAAATCGTATCGTACCTCGTATTGTATACCTATATAAAAAATGCTTTATCTGATATGGAAAGAGTTTGTTTTGACATATATTGCCACTTCTTTGTCTCTCGCGATATGAATTATCATTTTCCTGAGCATTAATTCATTTCTAGACATATACAATTTGTGAACGGCTAATATGTTTTCCAGTCAATACATTTACATCAACAAGTGTTAAATTATTAAAATTTTTTTCTTTTTCGGCAAAGACTTGTTTTGCGTTTAAAAACTCTGCTAAATATAGTTTTTTAACTTTATTTATAGATGATAATAAGTTATAATAAGTATATCATAATGAGTATATTTTATTTTAACATAACTTTTAGAATATGAGGTGTAAAATGAAAGCACGCGGACATACTTTTTCACAATATATACGTATTGTGAATGTTATGATCCTGATATCGCTATTGTTTTGTAAAATCGCATGGGCTACAAATGGAGAGCTTGACAACCATACAACAGAACCTGAAACTATCGCTATTTCAGAATCATACGGCCATATTGCCGACATCAGCAACGGCTCTGAACCGTATCTTGTTATATGTGTAAGGGATCGGCACGTCGACCCGACCGCGCAATTAAATATTTCTCATATTATCAATGAATTGTACAGCAAGTATGGAGCACGCCTTGTTTGTCTTGAAGGGGCATCGCGCGAGCTCGACACGAGCTATTATACCGCTTTCTCTAACGACAAAGAACGCGACAAAGTAGCCAAATATTTCTTACAACAAGGCTTTTTTACAGGTGTAGAATATTTCCAGATAACCAACCCGCAACTCGGTGTTACCACTATTGGTGTTGAAAACCACGATCAATACCTAAAACATATCGACTCGTTTCAGGAAAACCAGGCCGGAAAAGCAATTGTGCAAACGTATCTGGATACCCTTGAGAAACATACCGATACTTTGAAATCGCATGTGTATTCTCCTGCCTTAAAAACAGTAGACGGACATATTCAGTCATACAGGGCTGGCGAGTTGTCAGTAGTACAACTTGTTGATAACCTTGCTCCATTTGTCAAGGAGGCATCAATATCGCCTGTAGATTACGAAAACCTGATGCGATACCGTGAATATCTTGCTCTGGAAAAGACAATTAATTTTGCCAAAGCCGATTTCCAACGTGAAATGCTTATTCGTACTCTGGCAAAAAATCTTGACAAAGAAGAAGCAGACAAATTTATGGCGCAAACTATGCATTTCCAGTTGCGCAAAATCACACCGGAAAATTTTTACGGATACCTATATTCGCTTTACACCTACCTGCTTTATATAAAACGCAATATAGACGGCGATGCGTATCAGGATTTGCTCGCGTATATCGATTATATATCCGTAGCGCGTTCGATCGATTTTTCTGAAGTAACCCGTGAATTGGATCTGTTTTTGAGCGACCTCAAACGCCACCTGTGTGAAACCCAGACACAGGAACGCCTTGTGGCGTATAGTGCGGGCTTGCGGTTGCTTAACGAATTTTGCGCATTAAAATCTACCCATTATATACTCGATTATCTCGATCGCAACCCGGCTGCGTGTGATATAGCGGCAATCGATGCGTTTGTGAGTCAAACTATGCGTGAGACAATGGGCACTGAGGTATCGTCACAGCTCACACCGTTTATAACGCAGGCGTTAAATCAGGTTAGAGATTATTATCAACTGGCTGTCCGGCGTGACCATACGATGGTTGACAATACTATAACTCACATGGCCGATGGAAATCATAATGTCGCAGTTATGGTAACAGGCGGGTTCCATACACAGGGCATTACCGATATCCTGCGTGAGAGAAATATTCCATATGTGGTTGTGTCTCCGCATCCGAGTACTGACAATTTTGATCAGATATACCTTGACCGTATGTGCGGGAAACATCTGAGTTTTGAGAATATGCAATCATTTTTGTCACAAACACTGGTAGTACCGTTAATTACATCCGACACAGCACCGCAGGAACGAGTCTATTATGTCAAGCAGGCGTTTGCTGTCATGATGGGGCTTGAACACGAAATGGTACTGATACATTCAGCTGATCCGGTATGGAACCCTTTCAGTTCGGATGAGATACAAAGCATTATGGATAAGGTGCAAGCCGCTCTTGATTTGTACGAAGGGTTGGCAGCTCAGGATATCATGTATATCGTTCATGAAGTTGTTGTAGACTCCCGTATGGCAGACTTTAAGTCAATAGACACTGCAGGATATGGAGATGTGCTTGATGAAGCCCTTGATGTGCTTGAATTGGAATTTGGTTCACGCGGTCTAGAAGTTGCCGAAATTTTGCGCGATTTGCGCCAGCAAAATAAAATAAATATTGTCCGAGGGTTACCGCCGGGTATTAATGGACATGCCGGTAAACAAGGTATTTATATTAAAGGTATCCATGTTACCGCAGATAATATTATTCACGAAGCGCTTGCTTACGCTCTTGAGGTAGATCATAATCAAGTAGACAACATTATGGCTCAAAAGAATATCCCGCAAAATATTGTAATCAATCCTATCCCTCTTCGTAATGCAGATATAGTGCGTGATTTCGCAGCAGGGACGGGTACACCGGTTGTCAATGCCAACGATATATTCATGAGTATCAACAATGCCGCTTCCCTGGGATTTGAAGACAAAGTAAACGCACTGGTTACCAAGGTATTGCTTAGTATTGGCCGCAAAATAGAACGACAGGATTTAGACGTTGCGGAGAATTTGTTAAAATCCATGATCGATAACGTCAAACCTGAAGCGTTGGCGATGGTTACTGACGCGAGGTTGGCAATCTATAAACAAATGTTTAATATTAAGGATGTTGAAGTACGTGAACTGGCGCATGTCGAATTTATCGAACTCCAGAATGCGGCTAAAGACCTTGCCAAACAGGCAACACAGAAGGAGTTGCCGCTATTTGTACAGCGAGGTATCGACACCTTGCGAAATTCATTTAAAACACAGGATGTCCTTAATGCACTCATCATGCTTGATGAATATCTTAAACAAATTGATACAGCTGATCGCTTAACCTTAGGTTTGTTTGCCAATGATTTGATTAAAGCCATGCTTCACCGTAGAACCGAAAGCAGGGAATTCGATCAGCGAGTCATGAACCTTGAAGATGCTCTTTTGGTGCGTTTGTACGATATGCTAATCGCACAGGAAAAAACCCCGCAAAACGTTCCTGGATGGGATTTGAATCAGGCCTACACACAAAACCTTCAAATGTATATCGATCGCCTTAAACGAGGTGAAGTTCCTGAAGTCGGCGTTGTCCCTGACATTCATGGCGATGCCGATGGGCTTGAACGTTTGCTAGATTATCTTGTGCTTGAAGCAGGCGCCAGCCGTCTGGTCTTTTTAGGAGACCTGTTTGACCGGGGTAAACAGAATCTCAAGGTTTACGAGATGATTAAAAACATCAAAGAAACCGGATCCTATAAAGGTGTCGCTGTCGCTGATGTACAAGTGCTTTTTGGTAACCACGACCTGTTTACTTTGCTTGCCGGGTTAGGCGATTTCTCTAACTTTTTCAACTGGTTTAGAAACGGCGGAGATGTCGCTATACAAGATTTCACAGGACTTGACCAATCGGAATTTACAAGTTTTGATGAATTTCATCGTGCAGTTATCAATCATCCTAAAATGAAAGAGATTCTATCGTGGATGAAAGACAATATGCAGCTGTATTACCTTGATCCCGACCACGGTATGCTCTATATACATGCAGGTATCCCTCTTGACGCTGAAGGCGGAGTTGATTTGTACTATCGTGGTTTAGTTGGTATGGAAGCCCTGCAACAGATGCAACAGGACCTCAAAGAAGTTATGGCCGATCCCGCAAAAGGTGTGTGGGCAGTAGAATACATGCAGCAATACCAGGCGCTTAAGCAGAAGATTAAAGCAGGACCTCTCTCGGATCAAGACATACAATTACAGAAACAACTTGAGCCGCAGGGAAAAAGTCCCATTGCTATATTTGCCGCTATATCCGATTCGGAATTGTCACCGTTGTGGGTACGTGGCGGCGCGTGGTTTGATTCTTTACAGAGGCTAGAACGGTTCAAACAATATTTGGCGGTTATTCGTGACGAATTGCCCGCTCAGGCAAATTTGGAACAGCTCGATACTGAACTCGCTTCACGTGAACAGGAACTTAGTGTCGAAAAAGATAGGGTACCGTTCGGCGATGTCGTCCAGCGTGCCAATGTGGAAAAAGTTATGGCTGTGGTGCGCATAATGCGTAATCTTATTGCTATGGCAAATGGACAACTGCGCCCCAGTTCACAAACCTTTGTCGAGGGAATACCAGACTATGTCCTTATGCATCATTTTGATAAACAACAACTTGAGGTTTTCGCAAGTATCTTTATCGATTTATCCGGAAAAAAGTTTGAGCATCAAGCTGTGGTAGCAATGCTCTATTCTTTTATTCCACAGGTTATTACCAATATCGACGAGCGTTTTGATAACCTGTACCACAATCTGGGCGTCAATGGTGTTGTTTTCGGGCATACACCGGGATCTTTCGCCAAAAATATTGACGACAATATATTCGGTATGGATCTGGGGCTGGTTAAAGGATTTGGAGGCGCTTTGCATTTGGGTAGACAGGGGGTTAACCTGAAAGGATTCCCTGAAAAAGGCGTTCGTGACCAGATGCAGGATTTGCATGGCGGTGTAGCTGTAACCGACCGTATCAACAATCTTGAACAACGCTTACAACGGCTTCGTCCGACACAGCCTGTCCAATCCGCTGTAGCACAGGAACCTGAGGTTGATCATGCTCTTGATAAAGATGAACTTATTGCCGCCATTCAGGAACGCAGTGAATTGCTTAACCGTCTTGACGCGTTTTTAGACCGGCTGGGCACACCTTCACAACGAACTGCGATACTTAATAATATGCGGTTGGCCATAGATCCTTCAGGTGATATGTTAGCTCAGCTTGAAGATATGCTAAACAATGACCGCTTAGATCTTTCTGTACGCAATAACCGACTAATGATGGCAAATGCAATTTCGTTGATAATTACACGATTTGATACTGATCTGGAAGTAGCCGTAATACGTGATTTTAACCGTGAAGCCAGAGAAATAGCTATTTTAAAAACCTTTTTCAAAAAAGTTGCACAGACCCCTGAGAGTGAACAGCAGGAAGCGCTTCCAATATCTATGGGTCAAACTATGGATCTATTGCGCCAGCGAGAAACATTCATGCGCGATGTATTGCCACTGATCAATTCTGTAGAATCTACCAGCGTTGGGGACTTAAACTTGGAATACATTTCTAAAGAAACCTTACTCGACTATGCCGCTGACTGGATTGATTCCCTTGATTTTACCAACCAGGATAATATCCAAAATGTAGCTTTAATCCTGACTATGGCTATACAACCTACCTATTTTACGGGTATGGATGGAAAAACCATGGTTTTTGATATGCGCCCTGAAACTTTGAATAAAGATATCGATTTACTAAGAAAATTTCTCGAAAAAGTTGGCCAGGCTGGAGAGATGCAACAGGATATTATCCCTTCAGTCGATATAACAGCGGAACACTTCGCCTTTGAACAGAAAAAGCAAGACGTGTTGCAGGATATATACAGTCATATTACACCCTTGCAAGCAGCCTATATCCATGCTATTGTCGCCGCTTTTAACGGTAATTTCGATCAGGCGGTTACTATCCTGAGCGACACACCGGCGTATGATTTGACACCGGAAGAAGCGTTAACCTATATCAAAGCGCGTCAGGAATATAATCAAGCTGAAAATAAGCGTTCCACTCCATTTTATATAGCACGTGTCGCTATAATGCAACAGCTTGCCGCTGCCAAACTGAATGAGGTATATTCCAGAAATTTCAGAGGTAAGGATGCTGTCATGAATCAACTGGGCGCGATCGATCAGATTGCCCTGCTGCAACCGCTGGCCGATCTAGCCAAGGATGCGCCTGTGTCAAATCCTGTACGATCACGTTACCTTGATAACGCTGTTCGTATAGTGATGGTGGAAGATACCGATGGCAATCTGGATACCTTGAAGCAAAACCTTCGCAATGCGGGAATCATCAATGAACAGGATGTATGGATAGCTCCTGAAAAAACACGGCTGGTGCAGATGGGAGTTAAGTCACAACAGGTTCACCAGTTTATGGAAACATTGCGTCAGAAAGCAGGCATCACCGGCAGTGAAGTAGTCAGGTTACTTGGTCGGCAGGAACTGTTTATACTGCGTGAAAATATACGACTAGCAAATCATCCTCACGCACAGGGCTGGAATAATCCGATACAAGCTCGTGCTGACTTAATACAGGGAATCATCGAAGGGCATGTTCAAGCCGTGCAGGAGATACAGGGCAAACTCTATTTCAAAGGAACTTTGCGTACCAATATAAAACAGCAACTCATATCTGAAATTTCCTCGGCGCATAAAATAGCTCCTTCCGAGGTCAACGACCGGATTATTGCTGAATACATCAACGAACTTTTGGTGCATGCAGCAAAGGCAAATAATTTTTCTCATCCGTTGTTTCAAAATCCCCGTATGGGCGGTATTGTCATAGCTGACATTGGTCTTGAGGCAGAACATCTGGAACCATTGGTACATGCCGCGATTAATAACGCATATAGAACGGGGAATCTGGAACTTTACCCCAAGAAAATTTTGCGCAAATCCATCTATCTTGTCGGTGACGAACGATTGACGGAATTAGCCCCAGGCCAGAGCGGGCACGCAGGTATCAAGCGTAATGCCATTTATATTGCAAGAGGTGCGGTAAGCGTTGACGGACAAATAGACGAACAGTTACTGCAAAAGTATGCCGCCCACGAAGCAGTAGAATTACAACGCTGGCAAGACGAAGCTATTAAATTGTATATGGGTGGTGAATACGAACATCTGTTTGCCGCGGGATTACTGGATTTAGGCAGCGACGGCAGAGATCATTTAGCTCGCGATTTTAACCGTCAGTCGGAAGAACGCAAGATGGATGAGACTATCCGAACCATGAGGCAATACCGCGACCAGCTATCAAAGGAATATGCTCAGCATCTTGCTGGATGGGGAACAATGAACCGCAAACAACGAGCCCAGGCATGGGATAACCTCTCGCCATGGATGCAGCGTGAACTACGTAAAATGATTCGCGCCTGGTCAGTAGCATATACTAAGCAGGCTAAGGAATTATCGGCAAAGTTTCACGAAGAAGCTCAACAGATATCGCCTATTCCTCCTGACCGGGAATTGATAAAAGACGCGGGACAACTGCAAGATGGGGTAGCGGCAATGCCAACACCTATGGAATCATATCCGCCTGATGCCCTTGAACAAGAAGTTCAAAGCTACATTGTTGAACATGGCATGGAGGCCATGGCTCAGGCTAATAGCGAAGTAGGGAGGCTGATTGTACGTCTGTCACAGTTTGGCAGGCTGCAAATGGGAAATACTGATGCCGCCGTCGAACAACTGGAGCGGTTTGAAGATGATCTCATCATGCTAATCGATACAGCTGAAGATCACCAGATAGAGCAGTTGAAAAAACTGGTAGCTTCCCGTAAGCCAATTGTTTTTTATGCTACAGGTACCCAGGATAACGAACTGATAGCAGTATTAGACAGAATGGCGAATATCCTTGATGGCGACAGGTCGATGTTAGAAGGCACGGAAAATATGGTTGAAGAAATATCACGCGTGCTTAATAGATCGTATTCTTTCAATCTGAAAGTGTTTGAGCGGATAGATAAACTAATATCTGAACCATCTCCCAATGAGATGATGACAGTTCGTCTTGCGCAGATGCTCAACACCAACAGTCCTGTAGTTTCCTACATGACTGTAGCTCAGTTCGATCGGTTTATGGAAGGATTTCTTTCATTCCTCAATGACCGCCTTAGATACGAAATTTATAGAAGCGGTGTCCATAACCGAAGCAGTGTAATTATATTGGAATACTTTCAGGACGTAATGCCTCTGGTTTACAACAGGGCATCTAGCATTGATCGTGCGCGCATTCGTGAGGCTTTGCATGAACTTTTGGCTCATGAGCCAAAAGAAATGATTGATCCATGGATGCTTAAAAACGCGCTTAAAATGATTCGTTATTATAGTGATATGTTAAAGGTTTTCAATCGTGGTATGTTAGTCGGTGGCGTGTTTACCGATAGTGAAACATTATCTAACACAGTACAAATGCTTGCTGAAAAACCAGCATCTGATGATGTAAGATCCCTTACCATCGACCGGCAGGGTGACTCCCTGCAAATCGAATGGAAAGTAAGTAACGACAAAATATTGATCAAACGTGATACCGATGAAAATTCCGGTTCACTCAAAGCCATAAGCGATGAGGATGCAACACCCATTCCGTTGGATTTGATCAAATCGTGGCGAAGCAGAGCAGAACAAGCTCCTCTTTTGACTATTGAAATTGCCGGTGAACCGGTTATAGCAAAATTTATTGTTGATGCCGATACAATGCCAGCCGATCTTTACGGATACCATTTTATCGACAAAGAAACACATCTGGTCATTGTCACCCGATTACCTTTGACCGAGGAAGGAAAAATCACTTCCATAGCTCAGGAGGTGGCGTACCACGAATACAGGGAAGCACAATGGGTTGAGCGCCTGATCACCTTGTTTGACAGCAAAACCATAGAAGACATAGAACGTATGAAAAACGTTGCGCATGTCCTTGCGTGGGCAGACCAGATTCTGGCTTTCGGAGAAAATGGTTTGACCCCATTTCACGCGCAACAGGCTGTGGAAATAGCTGCGAATCCTGAACTTCTCATCAGGATGCTAACAGAAGACAGATCATACCACTACGACAGGTTAGCTATTTTTCTGAGTGAAGACCTGGTGGAAAAAGTCAAAGCATATGATAAACGCTTTAAACGGCAATTGTTCGAATTACAGATAGGCGCTGACCGGGCATTTATGATCCATCAGTTCCTCGAATCGATTAATCTTGGTGATGAAATCGATTTGGAATTGCGCATTTTGTCATTAGTCGACAGCACCATGAACCTCCAGGAACATCCATCCCGCGAAACATTGATGGAACTGGTATCTTTGCAGGCGTTAAATCAGATCGCTGTTGGACAGGATTCAGTACTGTACCCCGCCTTACGAAATCTGGTTGCCGGGTTAATACGCAGTTATCAAGAAGATATGTCGTCTGCTGGATTGTTGTTTGTGGCTATACAAAACATCGTGATAAATTATATAGACATTGTGCCTACACCGGAACCTGCGAATTTCGATACATTGTTCAACGATATCAAGTTGACGAACGAGAGTATCTAGTTTCTTCGCATAGTATGTTCAGGATAGTATCTTTTATGCCGGAGTCAGGGTGCAGCCTTCTATCTAATCTTAAAATGCGCCCCATTTTTGTTTGCCGGGAATATAGCTGCTTGGACAAACAAAACGAAACATATTGGCAATCTTTTGTGCTTTGCCCAATTGTTGATCGCTATCGTTTTGCATCCTTTTGAGCTCTGTGCCAAAGATATCTTCAAAATACGCGTTAGCGGCTTTTTTACGGTCATCTTCCGATTCAAATTGCGTACGTATACTTGCAAGTTCTCCGTAATCCAACCAGAAACCGCCGCAATTTGGGCATTCGTCAACTTCCACTTCCCGTTTAACACTGAAGAAATGGCGCATCATGATAATATCTTCGCATTTAGGACACATACGCCGTTGAGAAGGGTCCGGTGAATTTGTCTTTTCTATATCAATATTCAATAAGATCTCACCTGCTGATTCATTGGGTTCGTCAACTTTTTTCAGTTCAAACTGGTCGAACCAAACACCACCGCAGCCATGGGTGCAGACATCAACGGTGATTTCACCAACAGTGATTGCTTCCAATTGTAATGCACAAGCCGGACAGTTCATTCTATTTCCTCCCCGTAAAGATTTTGACCATATGGATACTATAAACTATACGTCAATTAATGAGAAAATATAATCAAAATTATATACAAATAATCAAAAAATAGATTAAAGAGGATGCTCCATTATACTGTTATGTTGCCCCGCATATACTCGACTGCTTTTCCCGATATGCTGACTCGATCTCCTTCATATTGGCAATATACGTGTCCGCCTCGTTTGGACAATTGTTTAGCGTGGAAATCGATTTTTTCCAGTTTTCTTGCCCAATATGGAACGAGTTGGGTATACGCCGAACCGGTGACAGGATCTTCCTTGATACCGTATTTTGGCGCAAAAAACCGGACGACAAAGTCATATTGTTTTGAGGCTGATGTAATGATCACTCCGCGCAGATCAAGTTTATACAACTCACTATAATCAGGACTAATATTACAAACATCCTGTTCATCTTCAAATACTACAATATAGTCTTCCGCTTTGAGGCATTCCAGTGGAGTTACAGGGAAGGCGTTGGTTATCTCCTGCGGACACAGACATTGTTCAGGAGGTTGGGATGGAAAATTCATGGTCAACATGTCGTTGTTTTTTGTCACTTCCAAGATGCCTGATTTCGATTCGAAAATAATTGTCTTTTCCTTGAAACCAAGATTGTTAAATAACACATATGCCGCCGCAAGTGTAGCATGCCCGCAGAGGTCAACTTCCGCTACAGGGGTAAACCAGCGGATATGGAAACCTGCGGTTGTCTTCACAAAAAACGCTGTTTCGGAGAGGTTATTTTCCTGGGCTATAGATTGCATAACTTCATCGGACAACCATTCGTCAAGCGGACACACCGCAGCCGGGTTTCCCTCAAAAACTTTATTTGCAAATGCGTCGATTTGATAGATAGATATATTCATTCGCTTATTTTTGACCTTGTAATTTGCATTTGTCTGATGCCGGCAGATGTGAGAAATCCGCGACTATGACAGTAAGATCGTCATCAAAATCTCCGTTAAATCGTTGTTGTGTTTCCGAGAAAATAATATCTACAATTTCCTGTGCTGATAAATTCACCAGTGACTGCATAAAAGAAGCAAGTTCTGTTGAGGTGAAACCCGTATCCTGTTTGCCGTAAAGTAACCCGTCAGTGAACATTACAAGTTTTTTTCCTGTTATGGTCGTCATGGTAATTTCTTCCGCTTTCCATTCCGGTGAGAATCCAAGTGGCGGGCCGGTCGGTCGCAGTTGTTGCACAGTTCCCGTCTGTACATCGAGCAATAATGGAGCGGGATGCCCGGCGCTTGCATAGGTAAATACTCCCGATTTAGAATCGAGCATACCGTAAAACGAAGTGGCTGAAAAAGGATATGCCATTTCCTGAACACGAGTATTCAGGAGGTACAAAGCGTCATTAAACTCTTTTATTACCTCTCCGGGAGATGCTTTTTCTTTACACATATGATGCAACAGCCCGTACATGACTGCAGATACACTCGAGGCAACGATACCTTTACCGGTCGCGTCTCCGATCCAAAAACCCCACAGGTTGGGATCAGGATTTGTGAAATCGTAAAAATCACCGCCGAAATCGTATTTCATTACATTTTTAGCCGCAATGGGAATATCCAGGCAATGAGGACATATCTTAGGTAAAAATGCCTGCTGTACCTCTTTGAGGTTTCGCACTTCACTGGTACTCAACTCGAGACCGTGTTTGGTTGATGAGCCGCGAAAAATTTTTCTCATGAATGTGCCCTTTAATAAAAATTTTTGATACAATACTCTGATTGATATAGTATAGGTTTGATGAAGCAAATCCGTCAACAGATCAAAACAAAAATTCGTATACATACTCAGGAGGTTTTAATGGAACTACGGAAATTCGGGAGCACAGATATAAAGGTAACACCCATAGGACTCGGAACATGGGTTATGGGCGGATGGATGTGGGGCGGAGCTGATGAGCAGGACGCCATAGACGCGATCAAAGTATCACTTGACGGTGGCGTGAACCTGATAGATACAGCTCCTATCTACGGTTTTGGCAAATCAGAATCTATTGTGGGCAAAGCGCTAAAGGAAACAGGTAAACGCGATTCAATCATTCTTGCCACAAAATTCGGATTGGAGTGGGACGAAAACGAGCGTATACGGCGCAATACATCAAAACAAAGATTGTTACAGGAATTTGAAGATTCATTACAACGATTGCAGACCGATTATATCGATATCTATCAAGTGCATTGGCCTGATAAACATACACCTGCGCAGGAAACCATGGAAACATTGCGTGAACTATATGACAAAGGGCGTATCCGCGCAATCGGCGTAAGCAATTATACTGTAGAACAGATTCAAGAAAGTATGCAGTATGCGCCTGTTCACAGCCTACAACCGCCATTCAATATGTTCGAACAGGAAATTAAATCCGACCTGTTGCCGTTCTGCTGTGAAAATAATATAGCTACGCTCACATACGGATCTTTGTGCAGGGGCCTTTTGACTGGAAAATTTTCTAAAAAGAGCACATTTCAAAAAGGGGATCTTCGCAAATTTGACCCAAAATTCAAGGGCGATCAATTTATCAAATGCCTTACCGCTGTAGATAAATTGAAGAAAATTGCCGATGCCAAAAACGCCAGCATGACACAATTAGCGCTCGAGTGGACAATACATCAACCCGGGGTAACCTGTGCGCTGGTAGGCGCACGCAACGCCAAACAAGCGGAACAGAATATAACAGTATTGGAGCGAGAGATCTTTTCCACAGAAGATTTTCAGAAAGCCGATCAGGTTATCCACGAAACAATAGCGCAACCTGTAGGACCCGAATTCATGGCTCCGCCTAAATCATAGTATTTTGCTAATTAACAACATATTGCAATATAATACATATTCTTTACATTAACTTTTAATAAAGTTTAATATTAATATACTTGCGCAACTTATTAATAAAAGGGTTATTTTACTTCAAAAACTTTCGAGAACAAAACCACAGAATTCAATGTTCTTTAAAGGATGCTTATATTAGTGAGAATTAATTCGCGATATTAACGTCATTGCGAGAAGCAATGCGACGAAGCAATCTCATCTTGTGTCCACTTGAGATTGCTTCAGCTCCTTCAGAGCTTCGCAATGACACGACTTGGAATATACACAAATTAAACTTTAGCTATCATTGAAAAGTTCGTATGAACATCTTTTAAGCAGGTAAAAAAAGAGTATGTATCTGTAGATGGTCGTATTTTGAATAGTTTATGGATCTTAAGATTGTTGTTCCGGATGCTCTTGGCGCGATTTTGGTATCCGTTTGCGTTTTTTGATACGCCGGGTACCCACGTTTGAAAGCAAATCCTGAAGTGGTTCCCAGAAACGATTATGGCTGGTAATTTCGAGTATAGTTTTACGAAGGATATTTGTTATCACTTCTTTATTGAACGGTTTCATTTCCTTGTCAGTCGACAGCCAAAACCGTTTATGAGATGTTATTCCATTAAACGAGTACTCAATATAAAAATTTTCTTTGTTCTCGTCGTCCCGTAATACTTTGATATAACAAATAGGATCTTCCATAGTCACCATCCGTGGTGGTTGTTTAATCTTCAAGTATTCGTATCATCGACTTAAATGTCGATCACCTTAGCGTTTTTATCATAAAAATTTTCTTTATGATATATAGCCTTGATCACATTCACATAATCTAAATAATCTATTTTGTCTAATTTTCAATCTATTACAAGTAACTTTCAGAAAGCATTTTAAATCATTCTAACACCCCTCCAATTAAACAAAATATAGCTTCTATCGAATAACAACCATTATTTTGCTAAATGATTGTTATGTACATGACGATAATTAATAAAAAGAAATTAAAATGTAAGTCATTATTTGTCACTAAACTAAGTACTATAAATAATTACATCGTTCGTTAGAAGAATATATTAATAAAAATAAACCAGAAAATGTTCAACCGAAAAACCGTAACTTTATGACAAGGGGAACAAAAATGAAATTCAAATTCAAAAACTTATCAATCAAAGCGCAGCTTATCAGTTTTTCGTTGTGTTTATTGCTTTCAACAGTAATTGCTGTAGGTTGGTTAACCTATAATGTAGCAGAACACGGTATTACACAAGAAGTAGAACAAAAAATTAATGAGCAGGCACAAACATATGCAACATTAATAAGCAACTCTGTTGAACAAATCCCTTTATATAAAGGATACTACAAATCATTTTTACTTGATATACGCCGTAACGCGGTAAGTATTTTAGCTTATCAGGGAAAATATTCGGATGACAAAATAGTAGCTTTTCAAGACAGGGCACTCGATGGATTTAAAAAGATTGAAGAGCTATTCCCATTTGCTAAAGAGAACAATGTCGATTATGAGGACTTAAGCAACACTATTGCAAAGTACAAAAAATATCTAGCGCTTACGGTGGATAAAAAAGCTACAGAAGCAGATAAGGAAGCATTCCGTACCACAGGGCAACATTTAGTTGAACAAGGAGAACGTTTTACAGATGATGTGGCCAAGAAAAAATTGTTTAATGATGTTCGCAGCCAAATTTTAGCAGCTAAAGTTGGTAAAACAGGATATATGTATGTCATGGCTGCTGATGGAACATTAATTATGCACCCTACAAGCGAAGGCGTAAATTTGGCATCTAAATATGATTTTGCTAAAGAAATGGTTGCAAACAAAACTGGATTTACTTCATATCTTTGGGAAGGACGTGAGAAAATTGTTGCTTACAAATATATTCCTGAAGAAAACTGGATTCTCGCGTCAGGAAGTTATCTGTCAGATTTTATGGGCGCATTGAATACGATACGTAATTTTATAATCATAGCAACTCTGATATCCGTATTTGTTGGCACACTACTCATTTTATGGCTTGCAAAAAGTATTGCCAATCCGCTTAATCTGGTCGCGTCTTTTGCAAATCGTATCAGCCATGGCGACCTGACTGTCGATGATCTGGAAATTAACTCACAGGATGAAGTGGGCCAACTGGGTATTGCGTTTAACGCATTATCACAGAGTTTAAGAGATATCGTCTCAAAGCTCAAAACCAGCACATTGCAGATAGTATCCAGTGCAGAAGAAATGAGTGTCACAGCCAAACAGCTATCCAAAGGATCTGAAGAACTGGCATCGACCGCACAGGAAACAAGCAGTGCAATAGAACAGATCTCGCGTAACGGACAGGAAGTGTTAAAAAGTGTTGAAGCACAAACATCATCTGTCACAGAAACTTCGGCCGCGGTAGAAGAAATGTCGCGCACAGTCGAAGAAGTACACCGCAATGTCGAACAACAGGCAAAAGCTGTCGGCGAATCGGTTAGCGCTACAGAAGTACTTAGCACATCCATACAGGAAGTTGCTGACAATTCCCAACAGATGAATCAAATATCTGAAGAAATGAATAATCAGGCAATAGAAGCAAACCAGGCGGTAAAAGAAAGTGTCAGCGGTATGCGTGACATCGTTAACAGTTCTCATCAGATTAACAACATTATCGGTGTTATCACTGGTATAGCTTCGCAGACCA
Source organism: Candidatus Auribacterota bacterium (assembly GCA_963675685.2). Taxonomy (GTDB): domain Bacteria; phylum Auribacterota; class Auribacteria; order Auribacterales; family Auribacteraceae; genus R3-B46. Next base: position 719,470 of record CAXXKF010000011.1, on the reverse strand, counting down.
ACCTGCTTGCCCTCAACGCAGCTATTGAAGCTGCACGTGCTGGTGACGCGGGTAAAGGTTTTGCCGTAGTGGCAGACGAAGTGCGTAGCCTTGCTGAACAGTCCGCACAGGCAGCTAAAGAAATTACCGATCTGATCAAAGAATCTAATGAAAAAGCAGATAAAGGCGTTCAGTTGATCGAAGCAGTCGAAAAAGTTATTGAAGCAACAGCTGCATCTTCACAGCAGGTCAAAGACCTCGCTCACCAGGTTGGTTCAGCTACTAATGAACAGCTTAAAGGCGCAACCGAGATTACACGTTTGATGGATTCTCTTAATTCCATTTCCCAGGATATCCTCAACGCTATGGAAGAACAACAAAAAGGCACTCAGGAAATTTCAGTTGCTATGCAGGATCTGGCCAAACTTTCGCAGGAAGTCAGTACATCCATGGAAGAACAAAATGTGGCTACTCAAGAAGTCACTCAGGCTGTTGATATGGTTAGCAAGGTCGCTGAAGAAAGCGATAGCGGCGCGCGTAATACTGTGCAGGCTGCTGACAGCCTTGCTCAGGAAGCTGAAGTTCTTGAAACTATTGTTGAACAGTTTCAAGTTTAATTATTTGGACGGCGCGTCATACTTCCCCTCATATTGACGACGTCTTATAGAAGGCCGGTAGATTAATTATATAATCCGCCGGCCTTCTACATAAACAAGATGTTTTCATAATTACAAAATTTCACTCTTCGCTCAATGTTATCCCTAAATTTTTCATATTAATTATTTTACAAAAATAATTTTATGTAACTTAATAACATATTATTGATATTAAGCTATAACGATCCAGCATAAGCCCAACTAATCTCTTGACTACATTAGTTTCAAGTGATTTTACCGAATCATGATGTAAATAATTTTTCTTAATTCAACTTCTCATACTACCGACAAATAGAACAAAAGATAATAAATGTTTGTACTGACAGCCGGATTTTTTAACATCTATTCAACCAAAATTTATGAAAGGATTGTAGCAATGAACCTCAACTTTCGAGATTGGTCAATCAAGGCACAACTTATCAGTTTTTCTCTTGCGCTTTTATTAGCAACAGTACTGAGTATTGGATTTTTAACATATAATTCTTCCAAAAATGGTATTGAAAATGAAGTAAAACAGAAAATGGAAGAACAAGTTAAAACCTACGCCATGTTGCTGAATAATTCCATTAACCAAATTGAATACTATCAAGGACATTATCGCTCATATCTTCTTAATGTAAGAAGAAACGCGGTAAGTATGCTTGCGTATATGGATAAAGTTCCCCAGAGTGAAATAGAAATGTTCTACAACAGGATCATAGAAGATTTCGATAAAATTGAAGCGTTGTTTCCACTTGCCAAGCAGAGTGGTATTGAATATGAAGATCTTCAGCAGACAATTGCTCAATACAAAGAATTTATGAGACTGACTGTCTCTAAGAGCATGACTGAAGAACAGAAAAAAGAGTGTCGTATTGCGGGGCAAAATCTTGTAAAACAAGGCGAACGCTTTGCAAAAGAAATTGGTGAACGCCAATTGATTAATGATGTCCGCGCACAGATTTTGGCGGTGACCGTTGGAAAAACAGGTTACATGTTCGCGTTGAATAGCAACTGTGATCTGGTTCTCCATCCAAAAATAGAAGGTAAAAATCTTTCTAACGAAGATTTTATTCAGAAAATTGTCTCCATGAAAAACGGTTATCTGGAATATATCTGGGAAGGAAAAAAGAAAATAGCTGCTTTTTCGTATATTCCTCAAAAAGATTGGATTCTGGTGTCTAGCAGTTACCTGTCCGACTTTATGGGTGCATTATATACTATCCGCGATGTCATAATTGGCGGGATAGTAGTGGCTATGATTGTGGGAAGCCTCCTTATTTTATGGCTTGCCGGAAGCATTGCCAATCCGCTTCGGAAAGTAACATCAGTAGCTATACGTATTAGCGAAGGCGATTTGACTGTTGATCAAATTGACGTTAAATCTAAAAATGAAGTGGGACAACTCGGTGAAGCATTCAATGCCTTAAGCAATAATTTGCGTGATATTATCAGCAAACTGAAAAACAGTACGGAACAAATAGTATCCAGTTCTGAAGAGATGAGTGTCACTGCTAAAGAGTTGTCAAAAGGATCCGAAGAATTGGCCTCAACTGCTCAGGAAACAAGCAGCGCTGTGGAACAAATCGCTCGAAACGGACAGGAAGTGCTCAAAAGTATCGAATCGCAAACATCCTCGGTTACAGAAACTTCCGCCGCAGTCGAACAGATGTCGCGCAATGTTCAGGAAGTGCACCAGAATGTCGAACAACAGGCAAAAGCAGTGGCAGATTCAGCAGCTGCCAGCGAAGAATTAAGCGCTTCTATACAACAAGTTGCGGATAACTCTCAGCAGATGAATCAAATTTCTCAGGAAATGAACGCCCAGGCTGCAGAAGCAAATAAAGCGGTCAAAGAAAGTGTTTCTGGTATGCGTGATATCGTCAGCAGCGCACAGCAAATTAATAATATTATCGGTGTTATCACCGGTATCGCTTCGCAAACCAACTTGCTGGCACTTAACGCTGCTATTGAAGCCGCCCGCGCTGGCGATGCGGGTAAAGGTTTCGCAGTCGTAGCTGACGAAGTACGAAGCCTGGCGGAACAATCGGCTCAGGCAGCTAAAGAGATTACCGAACTTATTCAAGAATCGAATAATAAAGCGGATAAAGGTGTTCAACTGATTGAAGCTGTTGAAAAAGTCATCGAAGCTACAGCAGCATCTTCTCAGCAGGTAAAGGACCTCGCCTATCAGGTGGGTACAGCCACAAACGAACAGCTTAAAGGCGCAAATGAAATTACCAGGTTGATGGATTCTCTCAATTCGATTTCACAGGATATCCTTAATGCTATGGATGAACAACAAAAAGGCTCGCAGGATATATCCATCGCAATGCAAGACCTGGCAAAACTTTCTGAGGAAGTCAGCACTGCTATGGAAGAACAAAATGCTAGTACGCAGGAAGTCACACAGGCCGTTGAACTGGTTAGCAATGTTGCTGAAGAAACAGATAAAGGCGCTCATAATACTGTTACCGGAGCTGAAGGGCTGGCCAAAGAATCCGAAGTACTTCAATCGATTATTTCGCAATTCACTTTATAATAAACCCCAGCCTGTACATAAATTCAGAAGCCGGACTGATATAATAATTCAGTCCGGCTTTTTTGATTATATAACGCCATCATATTCCATACTAACTGCGACTTTTTTTGCTATTCAATTCTTCCTAATTTTCAGTTAATCAATTCTACATTAAGTATTTACACCACTACTTATTATAACTTCAACAATGAGATAAAATATGTTTTCATGAAAAAAACATTGACAAAGCAAATCCTCTCATCTAGTATTCTTTAATTACTTTGATCCTCGCGCCTGATTGCCATTGAAATCAGGTCATATAGTGAATCCATAAAATCTTAATTAAAATTAAATATGAATATCGATACTATAAAAATATTTTGATAATAAATTTACAATAGCACCAGACAGTATAGGAGTACAAGATTATGGGTATGTGGGTTGGCAGAGGCCGTAAGGCTAGACGATGTTATGGTTTTGACGAAATTGCACTGGTTCCGGGCGATATTACTATCAATCCTAATGAGGTTGATACTTCTTGGCAGATCGGTGATATGAAGTTTACCGTTCCTATCCTTGCAGCGGCAATGGACGGAGTGGTAGACACCAAATTTGCCATTAAAATGGGAAAATTGGGCGGTATCGCTGTATTGAACCTGGAAGGTGTTCAAACCCGCTACGAAAACCCTGACGAAGTACTCGATGCCATAGCGACTGCCGGCAAAGAAGAAGCAACCAAACTAGTTCAGGGTATTTACAATGAACCAGTCAAAGAAGAATTGATTGCTAAACGTATTAAAACAATCAAAGACGCTGGTGTACCGGCCGTGGTATCATCTATTCCACAAAGAGCTGTGCAGTTTGGAGAAATAGCACAGAAAGCCGGAGCTGATATTTTTGTAGTACAGTCAACCGTGACCACGGTTACACATATTGCATCAGAATACGAAACACTCGATTTCAGTTCATTTTGCAAAAAAATGAGTATTCCTGTTGTCGTAGGAAACTGTGTAACCTATAAAGTTGCTCTCGCTCTTATGGAAACAGGCATCAGCGGATTGCTGGTAGGTATCGGTCCGGGTGCAGCATGCACGACTCGTGGCGTACTTGGTATCGGTGTACCGCAGGTTACCGCTACTGCCGATTGTGCAGCAGCTCGTGATTTCTACTACAAACAAACCGGCAAGTATGTCCCCATTATCACTGATGGCGGCATGAGTAACGGTGGCGATATATGTAAAGCTTTCGCCTCAGGTGCCGATGCTGTAATGGTAGGTTCAGCGTTTGCCCGTACAGAAGAAGCACCGGGTCGCGGATATCACTGGGGTATGGCAACACCACACGCGAATCTGCCTCGTGGAACTCGTATTCAGGTTGGTACTACAGGTACACTCGAACAAATTTTGTTTGGTCCGGCTAACCTTGATGACGGATCACAGAATCTTGTTGGCGCACTTCAGACATCTATGGGTAATGTCGGTGCTAAAAATATCCGTGAGATGCAGTTGACCGAGATCATCATTGCTCCGTCAATTCAGACTGAAGGTAAAGTATTTCAGGCTGCACAACGGGTCGGTATGCGTAAATAACACTTTTATGGGGATGTTGAGTTGAGAGATAAACAACTGGAACAACAGATCGAGCATGTAGAACAGTTTGTCGAAATCTGGAAAGAATTTCACGCGTTGTTTTCTAAAGCTCTCGCTAAAAACAGTATAACCCCTGAAGATGAACAACGATATTTTGAAATCAAAACAACCATCGCACGTAATTATAATGTTTTGATGGAATCTCTCGGTCTCGAGAATGAGAAAGATTCCAAAGCGCTTGAAATAATTACCCATGTGGTCACACTGGAAGACGCCTCAGCGTTATCTGAAGGCATGGCTAAACGGGTTACTGCGGTATGGCATGAAAAATATATCGAATTTCAAAAACTGCTCGGCGCTTTGGAACATAACCGTGAGGAACTGGCTCATATCAGCAGATTGTCATTGCTTATCCGCAAAGTATTGTTTCATCCTGTCAGTATTATTATTTATGTTTTGATCGTTGCCGCGGCGGTCTATTTTGTCTTTTTGCGCGAAAAATTTCCTCTTTTTGAAAATTCTTCGTGGTAATATCCTAAAAAATGTTTTTACTCAAATAAGATCGTATCTTCCGCAGGTGGTTCGCTCAGAGCCGGAATCTTGAATACAATCGTAGATCCTTGACCTTCCTGAGAAGATATATCAAGCGTACCGTTGTGCTCGGCTATAATTTTACGTGTCACCGGCACGCCAAGCCCTGTCCCCTTTGATCCTTTGGTGCTGAAAAATTTTGACAGCAATATCTTTTCGATAGTCTCACTCGACATACCGCATCCATTATCAGATACACTGATACGCAGTTGATCATCGTCAATATGTGAACAAATGGTGATTTGTGCGTCCGGCGCGTTTGAACATGCGTCGAGGCCATTGGTTACCATATTGAGCAGACACCGAAAAATACCGTTGCAATCAAAAAATGTCGGTTCGATAGACGACTCAAGGCGAGTGTGCAAGGTAACTTCCTGTTTGGCTGCCCGTTTTTCACACAGCTCCACCACTTCTCTGATGACCTCATTGATATTTTTGCAGGTGTAGTCTGGTTTTCGTTCTTTTGAAAACTCAAGCATGTCGAGAGTTAGAGTAGATATTTTATGGATGCTGTTTTCCAGTACAGGCCACATTTTGTGTACACGATTTTGATCGTCTTCACGAAGCGCTATGCTGATAAGATGCCGAGCCCCGTCAAGTCCTGTCAGAATGTTTTTTATATAGTGCGCAAGACCGGTGACGGTTTCCCCTATTGTAGCCAGACGGTTGACCGTCATATTCTCGTTGATAAGGCGGACACGTTCCAACGCCAGAGCAATCTGAGCAGCAAGACCTTCAGCGAGCAGCAGGTCACGCTCTGCAAACCCCTGTGAGCCTTTACGATTGACAAGTTCAAAAACACCTATCGTCTTATTCTCGTGAGTTAGAGGAACCGCAAGGATTGAGCGGGTAACAAAATTTACCGAGGTATCCACCCGTGAGCAAAAACGTTCGTCATTTGCCAAATCATTCGATACCACTGACGTTGAGTTATTGTATACCCATCCCGCAATACCTTCGTCGGTATTGAGCACGATTTTTTTTAAGCTATCCGAGCGTGAACCAGTACTCATGTGAAAAATAAGTTTATTGATAGTATCGTCATGCAGAAGGATAGACGCCCCTTCAACCTGCATGACCCTTGTTGAAAATTCCATAATTTCTTCGATAAGAGGATCATAATGCATTGCGCTGTTCATCAATTTGCACACTTCAACAATGGTAGTCAAATCCTGATGGTCAAACGTACTGCTTTCACCTGGCTCTTTCATTGGGTTTTCCTCGTCTATTTGTAAAAACTATCTATAGTTACATGTTGCATATAATATTGCTGTGCCTTAATAAATTTCGCCCTGTCCCAATCACCACCTGGTGAAATATCCGCAAACTGTTTTGATATAGACGCCAAAAGTCTTTTTTGCTGACCGTTAAAATAATGTTTTTTGAAATTCACTTTGCCTGACTGGGTATCATGAAGCATGATGAATGTATATGACTGAGCGGCAAACAAACGCAATAACCAGTAACCGGAACTGCTCATGTCTTGTAACTCAAGTGGCATTGCGTCGCATAATAGCATAGTTTCGCTAAAGCGCCCTGTTCGCTTACCGGGATCAATTATAAGATACACACCGGCAACAAGTCCAAACGGAGTGTCCAGCAGATTGAGATTAATATCAAACTTTGTTTTGTTCGATAGCGTGCAGTATCCCGGTTCGCAATGACGGAAAAAACTGATTATTCGGTTTACACCGTCACGCATGGATACCAGCATTGTGCCCTCGCGGGGTAATCCGGCAAAATGATCGGGAAGCTGTGGCCGGCCTTCATTCCATACAGGATAATAAAACGGGGAAAACCATTTCTCAGGATGAGCCGCATACCCCTGAGCCTCAATATAGTCAGGGTATTGGCGTGCGATCTCCATGATAGTATCCGACCCGGTTTTATGCTGTCCCTGCGCAATAGTAAGACAGGCATCTATATACTGTATATGAGGATTATCCGGTTCTATGGCAAGCGCACCGGCTACCTGATCTTTGAGTCGCGCAATATCGGCAGATTCCCATTGGATGGTCAACAGATCGCCATGAACGGTATGAGCGATTACCTCGTCGGCTATCATCGCGGCAGTTTTTAAATAGTCACTGGTTGACGGCATAATAACTCCAAACGGTATATGCTGTTTCTCATATTCTGACACAGCAACGCCCTATGCGTCAAGATAGATAACACGAAACACAAATAGTTAGAATACAATTTTTCACCCCCGTCTAACTAATTATCCTGTTAACAGCAATCGATTTCATCAGATATACATAACAACATTTATTTTTAACGCTTTGACTGGCCATAGATACACTTTTTAACATATAATAAAGAGTTACATGAATCATGCTCTCCCTGCATCTTAAGCAATATATGTTATAGATTTCCGAAAAAAGACTGTTTCGATATTGCAAATATACCTAACTCTGTGCTATACTTTTAGAAGAGTGTAAGAATATTGTGTGCAAAACATTTACTTTTCGGATAATATTCCGACATATATAATGCGGCATGAACATGTTGTCGTGATAATGAATCAAATTTCATGGATGAGTAGAGATAAAAATTTTTCGAGGACAAATGAATCCTACAGACAAAATATTTTCATATCTTTCACGAAAACATTGCCACCGTTGCAGCGAAGACGAACTATTCGGCCTGTTTTTCAAATCCAGTCCCCGCCAGAAAAAAATAAGGCATAATATTTTAAATAACATGTTGATCAACGACAGCCGCTTTTCGTTCGATTCATCTGAAGAAGCATGGGAATCCAAAGACGATATTCTGGCTATTAATATCCACGAGGCACGCTATTGTGTAGTCGATGTGGAAACCACGGGATTCAACCACCTTTTCGATAGAATAACCGAAGTTGCCATGATACAGCTATACAAAGGTGAAATAGACAAACATGTGGAATCGTTAGTCAACCCCATGCGATCCGTACCTGTCAAACTTCAACGACTGACCGGGATAGCGGAACATATGCTCGTGGATAAACCGCTATTTTGCAATATAGCACCGGTTTTGAAGTCATTTGTTGAAAACACCATTTTAGTGGCACACCACAGTACTTTTGACCTGCGTTTTATAAATAGCGAATTACAACGTTGCGGGCAAAACGCGTTATCCAATATTACGCTATGTACCTGCACACTGGCTAAACGGCTGTTACCCAATTTACACAGCTATTCTCTCGATGCCCTTGCCGATTATTTCGGGTTTACTTTTGTATCGCGTCACCGCGCTTATGGCGATGCTTTGATGGCATTGCTCATTTTTAAACAATTTCTCGATAAACTCAGTAGCAAATCGGTCAATACAGTCGGGGAGCTGATAGACTTTTTAAAATCATGACCTGCCTTCAAACTTCAGACCAATGTAAATCAATCCAACAAGCATTAATCAAGACGTACCCCAATGTTCAGACAGCATTGCTGTTCGATACACCTATACAATTTTTAGTTGCCGCCATGTTGTCGGCGCAATGCACCGACGTGCGCGTTAATGAGGTTACCCGCTCATTATTCAAAAATTTTTCTACCGTAGAAGATTTTGCGAGAGTTTCTGATAAAGAACTGATTTCATACATCAAACCGTGCGGATTATACAAGAACAAATCGCACAACATACGAGCCTGCGCAAAAATGCTGTTAGAGAAATTTGATGGAGTAATTCCACAAACTCACGAGGAACTTATGTCGTTGCCCGGAGTAGGACGAAAAACAGCTAATGTGGCGCTGGCAACTATCTATAACATCCCTGCTGTTGCCGTGGATACCCACGTGTTCCGCGTTTCCCGCCGTATCGGCTTATCAGACGGTTCCACACCTGATGCAGTAGAACAAGACCTGATGAATATTTTCAAAAAAGATACATGGATAGCCCTACATCATCAGATCATCTGGCACGGCAGGTTAGTGTGCAAAGCACGAGGGCCTATGTGCGACACCTGTCCCATCAAACCATGGTGTATGCACACCTCTGTGTAAATCTATCTGGTATGGAGATATTAATGAAAAGACGCGCCAGAAATCGAATGTTTTTTATGAAAAATATCTTGTTTTGTTAATCAAAATAATGTAAATTTGTATTGCTGTTTCTTACTAAATATAACATCTAAAGGAGATTTGTAATGAAATTAGTAGTGCAAGGTATATGTGTGTTAATTGCTTTAACATCATCAGTATGGGCGCAGGGTATTTTGCATGACGCCCGCATTTGATTTACCAGAAGCTTTTTTATACACAGACACATACAACGGGGCGGAAAGTGCATGGTTGACCGATGGAGAGTGGTCAAAATCACTGGACGATGATTTGGACGGCACCTATTACGCCGAGGCAGGTGATGAGCGATCACAGCTTTATCAGGTAGTTAACTATGTCGGCTCACCCGGGTACCATTGATATATCATTATATTATCAGAAAAACCCATCCGGTTTTCAGTTGTATATCTATGGTTCCGATGTAAAACCACTCACAGGATCTTCATGGGATAGCGATACATGGATTAACTACGAATGTCCTTTTGGCGAAAGACTATGGAGTATGTCACCAAGTGGAGCTGCCTTTGATGATTGGATATTAAAGGAAGATACTGATTATAATGACAAGGGTTATAACTGGTACACTGTACGGATACAAGGTAATCTTAATGGTGGAAGCAACACCGGTTATGACGAAGCAAAAGCGGAAAACGTGTTTATCACTGTGCCGTCCGTACCTGAACCGGGTGTATGCGCGTTGTTCGCCATGGGAGCAGTAGCTTTGATACGCCGTCGCAGAGGATAATCGTATTACACGTACCTGTCAGTAAAAATTGATATAGATATTGATCTAACTATACATGTTACTTTCTATAAATACTATAGTAGTGTATTTTTGTGCAAACTCAAAATAAGCCTTTACATTTGACCCAAAAATCTTCACAATACAAGGTGATTATTAATCGTAACATGTGATGCACTGTCAGGGAGCGTATGGAAAATTATTATTTTGTTGGAATCGCCGGTACCGGAATGAGCCGATTGGCTTTGCTGTTTAATAAATTAGGGATACCTGTCAGCGGGTCGGACAGGTTTTACCCGGACCAGCAAGGTCATCCGATGCTTGAACGTCTGGTTGTCAAACATATTCCGCTATTCGCACAGGATGGTAGCGGTATCACCAGCGATATAACCAAAGTGGTCATATCGGCAGCTATCGAAGATGACAATGCCGATGTACAAAAAGCGCGTTCGCTGAATATTCCAATCATCACCCGTTCGCAATTGCTGGCTGACTTTTTCGATTCACATCGCGGGTACGGTATCACCGGAACCAGCGGTAAAACTACCATCACCGGTATGGTTACCACCGTATTGCGCCATGTTAATCAAGCACATATTTATTATTGTGGCGACGATATTTGCGACGAATTACCTCTTAATTCTCCTGATTTATCCGACGAAGATATCATAATGGTAGCTGAGGTTGACGAAAGCGACGGAAGCCCTGTGCTGTATCACCCCCAAGCGGCGGTAATCAGTAATATTTCTCTGGATCATAAAGGTATTCGCGAATTGCTCGATATGTTCGAGCAGTTTGCCGGGCAATGCACCGATACGCTTATCATGAACGCCGACTGTTTGTCGAGCATGCAGCTGAAAACACGTATTCACGATAAAAACATTGTCACCTTTGGTATCAACAACCGGGCAGATTATCAAGCCAATAAAAATAACCTTAACGCGCAGTGGCGTACAGTTTACCTGTAATGAAATTTCATACCGATTGCAGGTGCAGGGTTTGCATAATTGTTACAACGCATTGTCTACTATAGCGTTGTTGGAGTCTATGGGGATTGATCGGGAAGGCATTCGTGACGGGCTTGAACGATTCAGCGGTATGCATCGTCGCCTACAGCTGGTTGCTGAGAAAAATGATATCCGTATTTACGATGATTTTTCCCATAATCCCGACAAAATGTACGCGGCACTCAATACCTTGAAAAAAACATCCAATCGTGTTTACCTTATCTTCCGTCCACACGGATACGGGCCAATGAAAATGTTGCGCGAGAAGTTGGTTTGAGTCTATCGGTAACGCGTTATCTCCGTCCGATATGATTTATTTTCTCGATATTTTCGATTGCCGGGGGAACAGCGGACAGGTCAATCCACTCAAACGATCTTGTCACCGACTTGCAAGAGGCAGGCATGAATGCTCAGTATGTACCGTTGATGGATACACTGGCTGATGTGATCAAACCACAGGTACAACCCGGTGATACCGTAGTTGTCATGGGTGCAAGAGATCCATATCTAAGCCGATTCGCACACGGGCTTGCCGTAGATCTGCTCGATTTACAAGTAGAACAAACCGTCTGAGTACCGCATTATTAGGTGCAACTCTCTCTCATATACTTAAAACTTATACGACAATCAAAGCTTGTTTTTCTTCTTAAGTATTCCAAATAAACCTATGCCAATCAACCCTATAGATAGCGGTTCAGGAATTGCCTGTGGTTCTTCAAATGACCCGGTAATTAATAGATTACTTTCGGACAGTACATAACCGTAGCCGCCAGTTAATCCTGTAATGTTGCTGATTTCTTCTGTGACCGTAACAGCTCCTGCATCACCAACAAAGCTATAAAGATTAATCTCGCCGCTCAGATCGGCCCCAATGCCGTAGTAGGCATCATCAGAAGCATTGTACGCCAGAGAATATATAGCGCTTATATCAGGGTCGCCAGCGGATTTGCTCCAGTAGGTGAAATATTGGTTTGTAGAACTAATCATATATATTGCGTCGCCATTTTGTGCGTACAACAAATTATCATCATCGTCCACTACCAAATGGTAGCCACTAGGAGGTGTAGATCCTGAAATCAAATAACCGCTATACACACCTTTATTTGTTCCAATGTACAGGGAATTGTAGCTTCGCATGGCTAAAGCATACCCTCTTGTAGAATCGGTATTATACCAGAGGGTATTGCTGCCGTTATTGTATTCCCGCACTTCCGCTGAATAGTACGAGGCATAATAAAAATGATCTTCGCCAACCATAACTACATCTTCAGGGCGTTCATAAACATTATATTCAGTTTCATAATTGCCATCTAAATCAAACATCATAATGCGCAGGTTTATCACATCAGTAGTGACAAACTTTTCGTTATTGTATATAGATAGTGATGTGTAACAATGTGAGCTCGAATAATCATCGATGCGGGTAGCGACCGCAGTTTCAGAATCAATTTTGAAAATACCGCCGTCAACATTTCGTGTAGCCAGATAAATCTCCGCAGAATACACTGATTGAATTGAACAAAAAAGCAGGCATAAAACTAAAATGGATCTTAACATAACATTCTCCTTATTTTGTCTATAGTTATATATATAATAACATGCAAATTACTTATTGTCAAACAACAGTGATTGTTAGTTGATCTTTTGAAAAAGTAGGGCAAAATAGAAGAATAAAATCAGCTAAGATTAGAAAAATCCGTGAGTTCAGATTTGATAGCGTAGTGATTTTGATTGAATTACGCCCGAGATTGCTTTTTTGCCAAACCAAATACAGACAAACTAAGCAAGATGACTGTCATAGGTTCAGGAACGACCGGGTCTGTAACAGGACGATCGGCATCATTGTTATAGAGGATAAACCCTCTTGTGTAGCCATCGGGATTAATACCTATTCCGACAATATCACCAAATTCATTGATGGCATATGCGTATTGCAATATCCAATCTGAGTCTACGGGTAACCAGCTGTTCAGGTCAATCATTGCACCATCATCATACAGGAATGCGTGGAAGGTATCCGATGCGTCATAATACGAGTATCCTACGACTTGTCCCTGCTCGTTGATATCAAATGCGTAACTGGTACTGCCACCTAATGTTCCCAAACCGGTCATCGTACCATTTTCATAGATAAAAGCATTATAGTATCCAGATGCAGTCTTAGATCCACCTACAATCTGGCTTTGTTCGTTAATACCGAATGCGTTACTGGCACTACCGCCTAATGTACCTAAAGGAGTCATTGTACCGTTTACATAATAAAAGGCTGAACCGGAATCACCCGAAAAGGAAGTTGTTCCGACAGCAATCCCTGCATCGTTGATATCATAGGCTATGCTGTCTGTTCCGCCAAACACATCATCTATTTGGTCAGTGCCATATCTAACTGCATAATGATTGGTAGAAGAACTGTATGCTCTACCAACGCTTTTTGATAAATTATTGATTGCATACCCCTGGCTTTCATATCCGTCGATGGTACCCAGATCGTTCATCGTACCATCAGAATAATAAAAGGCGTGAGATACACCAGATGAGGTTTGTGAATAACCCGTAACTTCACCTGAATCATTAATACCCATTCCATATGAACTGCCGGAAAACGTTCCGATATTGCTCATATTATTATCTTCGTAAATAAAGGCATAGAATGTACCCGAAGAATCCTCAGCTGATCCGACTATCTGGCCTGCGTCATTGATATCCATAGCGTAACTGTCGTTACCGCCAAAAGTACCAAGGTCGGTTATAGAATAGTTAGCGGCATACCCATTTGATACTACCACCAAAAGAACAACTGTAAATAAAACCTTATACATAACAAAACACCTCCGACATCAATCGTTTTCTATTTCTTTTCTTCTTATAGCACAAATCGCTTCAAACCGAACCCAAGCAAACTGGCAACAAACAATATAAGAGAAAGAGGTTCAGGCACTGCAACAGGTTCCGGATCAGGCAAAAGTGAACTAACTCCATCGCCGTATGCAGATATTGAAGCAATATCAATCAGCCCGCTAGCCGCGGTAGTCGCATCTCCGAAAGACATATAGGGATATGCATGAAAATATATGGAATCATCCGGAAAATTAACCAGTGTATCCGTTAAAACAACCGTCGAATTGGCGGATAAGGTAAACGAATTCCCTGATATATACAGATTATAATCTACAAAATCCGTGGTATCGTAAGAAGTGGATACCCGACGCAAAAAATCGGTACTCATAGAAAAAATCTCATCACTTCGAAAATATAACTGTAATCCCATCTTGTCGCTGGTGTTTATGTGCAACCAAAAAGGGCCACGTTGGTCATAGGTGCCTATTGAGGAATAAATTCGTATAGTAAAATCGATATTTACGCCTTGTGTTCTGTCCATGGCAACCTTGCTAACACGGTATGCGTAGCGCGTAGCGTTAGATGCGATGGTATCTATGCGGGTAAAACCATCTGACCCTTCGGTCATATATGAGGCAGATCCTGGCACTTCATAGGTATTGAGCAGGATATACTCAGATTGATTATTCGGCAATTCGTTACTGAGTGTAGCATCGTATAAAGAAATCGAATCGGCGTATGCTAAAGAACACAGAGCTATCAAAATAATTAATGAGTTAATAATACTACTCTTTTTCATAAATGCCCCTGTAATAGATTTCACTTCAAGCTTTTCAGACCGACTGCGCTCATCAAAGCAGAAGCAAGAAGAATGCAGGATACCGGTTCAGGTATAACAATCGGATCAGCAAATGTACCGGTTATAGTTAAGTCAGAGATTGTAACTCTGTCATACCCGTGCGAAGACAAATATTTATTAAGCCGTATATAAATGTAATCGTCATCTGAATCCAGAGTTACATCCAGATCAAATGTATGTGATTCACCAACAAGGTTAATCTGTTCAGCAAGAATAGTGCTGTTTTTCTGTATATAAATTTTCTGACCATCACCATAATCATACAAATGACTTATTACTAAGTGGATGCTGTATTCACCGGATAGAGGTGCTCGAAAACCGATGATAGAGTCATTCGAAGGGCCTGCGTGAAAACTATTCATCCAAACATCAGGATACCAGTCGGATGTAGAAGAGGAATATTTCCATCCCTGCGTCAATTTATATGCCATATTTGTATAGGTCGATGAATCGCTCGAATTTAGAGGGCCATACTGATAATACCAGACATTATCGTTTCCATGTTCGTCAGGGCTGGGGTTTGTATTGTAAAAATCGGTTCTATTTGCATAATTCCAAACTACCTGATATGCCTCAGACGATTCGGTAAACATCAATAATGCTAAAGAGAAACATATAGTCAAAATTAGATAATTCTTCATAACGTTTTCCTAATTAACAAGTAATTGATTTGATTTTTAAATTCATTGACATTCTAGCATATAAATCAAGAAATTACAAGAAATGAGTAAAAACAAATTTACGCGCGGTCAGATGATTTTGTTTTTCCGGCGTTCTTTTTTGTTGAGGGATTTCTGACGATCAAACTGACGCTTTGCACCCTTTTCGTATTTCTTTGGTACTGGCGACGGCTGTTCGTCATCTATGGATATGGGCAATGATGACTGTTTAGGTTGAGCAGGTTTGGACGGTTTTTTCTGTGGTTTGGTTAGCACATATTTTTGCACCTGTTGCGATTGGTGGAAAGTAAGCTGTTTTTCCATTTCACAGATAGGTTTGATATCGATCCCCTTTTTACCACCGGAAAGAGCTTCAGAGCGCATCTTTATCTGATTCATGTTTGCCAACCCCTGCAACCATTTTTGCGGTATCGGCTTTGTCCCCCAGTAAGCGCCTGATAACGCACCCACAAGTGATGCGAGGGTATCGGTGTCTCCCCCGCCATTAATTGCGACTATTATCGGCTCTGAGAACGATCGGATATTATGCAGAAAAATTTTCAGTGCCAGCGGAACAAGAGTTAACGCAAACGGTACGGTCAGTTTATAGATTGGCATGGATGCAAAATGACTGGCGTAATCGAAGATATATTCGTTGACCTCCTTATCGTTGCCATTATCGATTAGCTGAGCCAAACGATCGATCATACCGCTGACTGCATAAATACCGTCAGGATGACTAGAGGCAATAACATGTTTAAACTGCGACGCTAAAATCTTTTCTCCCTGCTCACAATACTCTTTGCATTCAGTAAAGATAGATTTTATATCGATAGATTTACCCGGAGTAAGCGGCATCAGAGCACGGATAAAAAATGCCTGCAGGATTGCCGCGGATATCCCCATCGGATCTTTGTGCGTGGCTAATGATGCGTTGATTACCGAAGTGAGCAGTTTTATCGGATCGTCAAAAAATTTGATAACCAGCGGAGGTATACGCACAGCGGCCATACAACCCGCTGTATTTCCCGCGACACGTTCCCACGGGATACCGTCTAACATATCTCGCATGGTATATCGAAAGAATCTTCCGGTACCGCGAAAGACACCAAACCCGCCTGCGGTATCGTCTTTACTCATCTCCATAAACAGATCGGCAAGGTCGGCTGGAGAGAAATTTTCATCGGAAAGGATCATATCGCATACAGCCAGCATCTGCTGGGTATCATCAGTATACAACCCCGGTTCGCAGTAGTGCTTGATTCCCTTCTTCAAATATTTTTCTACAGGGACATAGCCATCGAGAGTTTTAAACAAAGTTTTGATATGCGCCGCTTTGAGTCCTTCAACAGGAGCGCCCAGCGCGTCACCGATCGCAACGCCAAGCATCAGCGCACAACTTTTATCCACAAAAAAATCATTATTCATAGTACCACCATGACAGATCAACGTTTCTATTTATCTATCTGAAGATGATATCATAGCTGTAAGGTAGATGCAATGTGACACTCAGCGAATTTTTTTGCTCAACAGCCCCATAATAGATGCACCCAAACAGATAATTGACAACGGTTCCGGTACCGGACCTTGGTCAGGGGTTGACTCATCATATACATCATTAAGAATAAAAAACATGTTGTCCATACCATATTGGGTAGCAGAATAGGTTCCATCAAACATACTCAGAACAAAAGAGGCTGAAGCCGCTTCTTCAGGGATTGATAACGTATAGGAAACATCGGCATACGGGTTCGCTATCGACATGGGCCAATCCCAAAGTAAATAGTATTGCTCTGACAACTGTGTACCAATGTTATCGTAGGTTCTGATATATAATACGATAAGGGCAGCATATGCCAGACGGGTTGAATAACCATAAAAAACACCACCTACATCCATTGTTGATGTCGATGTTATACCATACGATGAAAGATCAATTGTCTGACTAAACGCTGCGCTCTGGTTAGCTGCAGAAGAACCTGCAGAATAAAAATGAAAGCCCCCTGATCTCGGACCATAGGCACCAACTTGTGTCGCATTGCTATATACACTATAAGCCCCTGTAGACTGCCAGCCAGCTATACCATCTTCTGCACCAGGATTTACAAGCAAATTTGATGTTGTTTCAATAAGCGAATAGGCATATAGTGAAGAACTACAACCCAGCCCCAACACTAACAAAAACAAATAACACTTTTTGATAAGACTCATAATTACCCCCAAATAGTTTAGATTAAATAGATTTGATTAGTACTTCTATAGTTGTATAGCACACAATTGTCCTGTTTTCAAGTCAATAGGACAATTAACGGTAATTGGTTATTCCATATAGCATATATTTATAAACCATTAGTAATAAGAGGAAATAAGTGCTGTAAAAAGATAGCGCTCAATTACAGTATCTCTACACAGAAGAAGGAGCAACAAACTGCTCGATTTCGGTGAACACTGACGGTGTAATGTCGCGTACATAGTGGCATTGCGGTAAGGAATGCAGGAATTTTTTCCCGTAGTTCTTTGTCATGACACGACGGTCAGTAATCAGCACACATCCACGGTCGGTCTTGGTACGGATCAACCGTCCGAATCCCTGCCTGAATTTGACGACCGCAAGCGGTACGATGTAATCCATAAACGGATTTCCTCCGCCTTTTTTGATATATTCTATACGAGCCTCGACTACCGGATCGGTAGGCACACGGAAGGGCAGTTTTGTCAGGATCACGCATTCGAGCGATTTTCCTTTTACGTCTACCCCTTCCCAGAAACTATCTGTTCCGAACAATACTGACCTGCGGTCTTTCCTGAATTTTTCGAGGAGAGTATGGCGCGGTTCCTCACCCTGCTGATGGATATGCAGTTTTTTGTATATGTCAGTCATCATCAGATCACGCAAACACGATTTAAGCAATGCAAACGACGTAAACAGCACAAACGTCCCACCCTGCGTAATCCTCAATACTCCTGCAACAAATTCAGATAACTTTGCCCTGAACAATACATTATCAGGATCAGGCAAATCTGTTGGGATACCAATCATCACCTGTTTGGAATAATCAAATGGCGATGGGATAAGTTCAGTCACCAGACGTTCTTTGTCGGCATGATACAAACCAAGGCGTTGTGAAATAAAATCGAATTTTTCTTCGATGGTCAAAGTAGCTGAAGTCAGCAGAATTGTCGGAAAACGTGATATGACGTAATCATAAATTTCGTCGGCAACAGCAATCGGCGCAGAATTAATGTACAGGCGCGACCGTTTACTTTGTTCAACCCATCGCACATCATGAGGTGTTTCGGCGTCATCCTGTTCGCTGAGCATGATCGATTCCATAGAGGAAATCATGCGTTCCAGCTTATTTCGAACGGCGTTGAGCTCGATTATATCGTTACCAAGCTGGACATTACGATATTCCGCGGCCTGTGCCAAATCCTGCAAAAACAGTTTGAGCGACGAAAAATAGCGTTTCGCCTCGCCATGCAAGGCATATAGCGGATCACGAACCAGATCGTTCCAACGCGGCAACCCTTCTTTGCTTGACGGGATACGCCATTTGGATTCCGAACCGCCTTTGACTTGAGACTCGATAAAATCTTTCATAAAATAGAATGTATTTTTGACGATTTCCTCAAGATTTTTTTTACCTTCTATAAACTGTGAATAGATAGAATGCGTAATGTCAGACGCCTCTTTATCGGGCATCACCTGCCGGACACGTTTTGCCAGAGCGACAAAGAGCCCTTTTTCCTGTTTACCTTTCTGGCGATACAACCTTCCAAGGGTACGTAACATACCAAGCTCGGTTATCCTGTCACCGAAATAAGATGTGGCAACATCTTCGATATGATGAGCTTCGTCAAGCACAATCCGCTGGTACGGAGGAAGTATTCCGATATCGCCTGTAAACTCGACCTCTTTTTTTATGGCAATGTCGGCAAACAACAAATGGTGGTTGACTATTAGTATGTTAGACGAACTTGCCTTACGCCGGGCACGGGTGACAAAACATTCACCATAACGCGAACAATTAGCGCGCAGGCACGATTCGCTGTCAGACGCTACCGTATCCCAGATATCGGGATCGGGAACGAAATTTAAGTCGGACAAACTGCCGTCAGCGGTTTTCTGCATCCATCGATTAAGTTCCTGCAACTCTTCGACCTGGTTTTCCTCAATATATGCTTCAGGATTTTCCAGAGCCATTTGCAATTTGCGCTGGCATATATAGTTCTGGCGTCCTTTGACCAGACAAAACGAAAACTCGCATCCAAGCATTTTTTTGAGCAGCGGGATATCTTTATACACCAGCTGTTCCTGCAGATTGATAGTATTAGTGGATATGACGCATCGTTCTTTATTGGTCACAGCCCAATGGATGATGGGTATCAGATACGCCATGCTCTTACCTGTTCCTGTTCCTGCCTCGACCATTGCAACTTGCGATTTATTAAGCGACTGGGCAACCAGCTTGAGCATGGTTACCTGCTGTGAACGGAATTCATAATCGGGAAACTGTTTATCGAACAACCCTTCGGGTTCGATTTGAGCGGCGAGTTCATCTATATTGAGTTTGGTGAGCGGTTTCTTTTTCTCCGCAAAGACGATCACATAACAATCGCTAACCTCGTTATTGATAATACATGAGCCAACCCCTTTTTGTCCAAGGGCAGACGCGATGGACAAGTCGGCAGATGAAGGTGTCAGATTACCTGATGGATGGTTATGGATAATTATGCATCCCGGTTCAGGGGCATCAAGGATAGCTGGGACTTCATGCTGATTGCCGCGTGCATAGACTTTGACAGTATCAACCACGCCGGTATCATTGGTAGTTGCTATAAAAAAGACTTCATTTCCGTTTGCGGACGCAATGGTATCGCGCATGAACACAATACATCGGGGCGAAAAAAGAGATTCCGGTGTTACCTTGGTTCGTTCCCTGAGTTCTTTGTGTTGATCGTCTGCGGACATATCCTGCGGGGTATCCAGGTTATCAATCGTTGCCGGCACAGCCTGACGACGCGGCGTTGGGGCACGACTGGCATTCCAGTTTGATATTTTTCTTTGGTTCTTCTTTTTTCTTATAATCTGTGCAGTAAAAACCCGAACCTTTAAAAATGATGCCTGCACCGGTACCGATCAGGCGTTTAACCGATCCTGAACATTCCGGGCATTCAGTCAATGGCGCATCGCTCATTTTCTGAAACGCTTCAAAAGTATGGTTACATTCTTTACATTGATAGTCGTATGTTGGCATCTTCCCATCCTCCGTCATTATCTACTTAGATTTAATAATTTGACCTCATAGTATACCTTTTTAGCATAAAATGTGCAAGAAATATATTTGGAAGCGTCAAATGGCTGCTTTTTTTGATTTTTTCATTAATTTATCTGTTCAAAAATGCACATGCGTGTGATAGTATAGCCTGCGCAGTTCAAAATTCAATTAGACTCGAAAGGATGCCTATGCCGATATTACTGAATAATCGTGGACGAATCTTTGTCTACCGCATTATATTGGGATTGCTTGTGTGCGCATTTGGCATATTCTTGCGTCATCCTGTCACACAAGCTCAAGAAGCAACAACTACTGAGGCTGACAAACCGGATAATATGGATACACACATAGAAATCATTATTGATGAACAAAAGTTGTACTTGAAAAACGGGCAGAATGTGGTGTCTGAGTATCTAATATCCTCATCAAAATACGGAGTTGGCAGCAAAGCAGGAAGTAACCAGACACCGCTTGGGAACCATCGTGTAGTACAAAAATTCGGTAAAAAGGCTCCTATCAACACAATTTTCAAATCACGCGCCAATACAGGTAAAATAGCGACCATCAACAATACCAAAGAAGTTTTGAACGAAGATATTATTACCTCGCGTATTCTCTGGCTTGAAGGGCTTGACGAAGGAATCAACCGCGGGCGCGGGGTGGATTCCTATAAACGCTACATATATATCCACGGTACCGCCGACGAAGGACTCATCGGCACACCTGCCTCGCACGGTTGTATCCGTATGCGCAACGCCGATGTGGTTGAGCTTTTCGACAAAGTTCCCGTTGGAACCAAAGTTGTCATAAATGAGACACGCCAGACTCAGTAACTCGCTATCATACAATAGCAGACTAAACTTTGAAAAGAGCTACCAGCTCGGTTAACTCACTGGCATCTTTCAGGATATCACCGGATACAGCGACACTTTCCGCTGCTCCTGCGTCATTTTGCTGAGCAACAGTTTGAACATCGGTAATCGATTGCTCGATCTTTTTCGTACCGCTTACCTGATCTTTCATGGCGTTATTGATTTCTTCAGATATATGAGACAGATTTTTCATTGCCTCACTGACTTCCACAGTATTTTCTGTTTGCTGGTCGATTATCTGAAGTATCTTGTGGCTGAATTTACTAAGATTTTCTACCGACTGAGTGATTGATTTTGACTTTTCACGCTGTTGCATGGTCGCTTTTTCAACACTTTCGGACAAACCGGTAACCTGATCGGCTGTTTCAAGCACACTGGTAATTGCCTGATCGACTTCGTTCATATATTCCACGCCTTTATTTGCACGTGTACTGGAATCTATGATCAATTGTTCAATCTGTTTGGTTGCCTCTGATGTTTGATCTGCCAACTGTCTTACCTCGTCGGCAACAACGGCAAACCCCTTGCCTGCGTCACCGGCACGGGCCGCCTCGATAGCGGCATTTAGCGCCAGCAGGTTTGTCTGCATTGCAATAGAGGTAATCACCTCTATTATGCCGGTAATCTGGTTTGATCCTTCGACAATATCTTTCATACCGTCCAACGCCTGCTTAACGGCAGCGTCACCCTGTTTTGCTTTCCTGTCCATTTCAGCGGCCAGCTCATTGGTCTGGCGGCTGTTGTCGGATATATTTTCTATAGATTCAGTCAAATCCTCAACAGAAGAAAAACATTCTTCCACAAGCGTTACCTGTTCTTTAACAGAGTTTTGCAAAGTTTCTATATTGGTTGCCATCAGTGAACTCGATGATGTAGTACGAACAACCGAATCTGTCTGTTCTTCGATGTTACGAATCACATCGGTTACGCTTTCGACTAACACCGATATGGTAGTCGCTGTTTCACGGGAAACTTCATTAAGTTTTTTGGAATCTTCTGAAATTTCGATGGAAAATGAATTCATTTTATTTGAGCTGGATTTAAGTTGTACGCTCGAATTGAGTACCCTTGCGAGAATTTCTCTCCATTTGGATATCAATGTATTGATCGTAGACGCAAGTTCGCCTAACTCATCATGATTATGGATTTCAATACGTTGTGTCAGGTCCCCGTCTGCCATGCGGTGAATTACATCGAGAATGGATTCCAATGGTTTTGTAATACTTCTAACTATCAGCCAGCTCACAACCAAACCGATCCCAAGTCCCATTACAAGCAATAGTACCGTCAGCCTAACGGTAAGGCTTCGTGCCGCAGCCACTTGCTGTTCGCTGTCGTGTTGAAGCTGAACAACAAGGTTAGTCATAGCGTCACTGTGACTGAGCATTTCATCAGTAATCTGTGTATTAGCCTGCCACAATTGTACTATCTGCTCAAAAGTAGATTTGTAGTCATCGAACAAAGCCTGTACTTTTACCGTTGTGGATTTAAGTTCATCGTCTTTAGATAAATTGATAAGGTATTTGAAATCGTCGCAAGATGCATCCAATTCAGCGGTTTTCGCACGAAATTTTTCGATATATTCCGGATCATTATACATAATAAATGTGGTTTCGTAGGTGCGGGCATCATTAAGTTTGAGCACTCGTGCGTCACTTTCTTTGACGATTTCATCATAGACCGGACTTACTTCTTCACCCATGACAAGTGCCATATTTTGTATGTCGGCTATTTTCTCTTTAATTTCGGTTTTGCATATAGTCAACATCTGTTCCGAAATAGATGCCATCTCATTTTTGTAGTTTCCCATCTGCTGGATATTCTCGGCAGTTGTTTGGAAAGCACTGCCATAGTTATCTATGATACGAGCCATATCATTAAGTTTTTCGCACTGTACAGAGCTTGCACATTGAGAGTTCAATTGGTCAATCAATCCTGTAAGCATTGCAATACTTGCATTTGAAGCTTCAACATATTGTGGATCTTTCGTGATCAGGAAATCCTTCTGCTGTTCACGCACAAGATACATATTTTTCAGCAATTGATTGGTTTTGTTGGCGAACGCTATTTCCCTCGATATTTTGTTCATAATGATCAAATTACCGATCATACCGAGGGCAAAAATAAACAAGCACGCCGAGAACCCGAAAATAATCTTCTGTTTGCAAGTAGCTCGCATCATAAGACGTCCTTTGCCATGTTGAAATCTATTGATGTGTCAATGCGATAATTATTCTTCGTAAATACCTGCACCAACATAGACATTCTTGTCGCCCATGAGACAACCTTTTATATACGAGCTTTTAGGACTGAATTCTTTCTGGTCGGGTTTAGGCCAGCGATAGCTCACCCATCCTTCACCATTACAATAAGTGAAGCCATCTTTTTCTGCCTCTGAAGATTGTGCCATACTGGTAAAATCGGCAAAAAAGCGTTTGCCGGTATCATCTTTGAGACTGATAAGATTTTTTCCGATCAGGTGTTCTTTGATATGCATTAGTGTGTTGCCATCAAAATCGTTCACAAATACATAATTATTATCACCGAAACGGATATCTTTGACTTTAGGCAACCCTGCTTCACCTTCTTGTTCGAGAATCTGTGCCGCCTGGTTTACCGCCTGGATAACTTCTTCTTTTGTTTCAGCCAAAACACTACACGCTGCCTGCAAAGTAAAACATACTGCGATGCTCAATAAAATGTACTTCTTCATCCTCATGTCTCCTTTGTTTCTGATAGTTTTTGCTTATAATAAAAACCACAACAACTTAACTAAAAGAATTATCGGTGATACTGTGTGATAAATTAGATAATATTTTTACTATTTTGATTTCACCTGTAATGCGTTAAGTACAAACAGGCTGATTTGCATAAAATTCTGACACTTTACAAGTAGAGTTATTTATCTATTTACATTAATTTTGATGAATTGCCATCCTAAGATATTAAACATGTAAAAGTTCAACAAAATTTAAAGAAAAGTAAGAGATGTGACAAGGAGAGTAAACTATGATAATTTGATCCTTACCAGCGCAGCAAAAAAAGCGATACAACAAGAGCATAATCATCCTCCACCCTTGTCATACCGCTATATAAAAAAAACATCAATTATTGAATCGCTTACTTCCTGAGTCGACGGACAACGCCAGATACACCTACCCCCAGCAAGATACATGTTGCAGGTTCAGGTACTACAGGGGCTGAACCACCCACGCTTTGAGCTGAGTATTGAAACAAGTTGGCAAAAAACTGGCCTTCTTCAGAAGAGAGATTACCGTTTGTGAGTACACTCAAATAGGGATCGGTAAAAAACACGGCTGATCCCGATGTACCGTTTGAATCAATTTTAGCGATCATATCCAAACCACCAACGGTAGCAATAGATGTTGCTTGTGTTCCAAGAGAAGCAATACTCGACGTCGCATTTGAACCATAAGTCCAGTTTTCAACATACCCGAACGCCCCATCAGTTAATGTTGTGGAATAGTCTGTAATAATAAAAGTTCCTCCAGAATACCCCGATCCAAAAGTGATCCCCCCAAAAGCTGCTCCAATGTTATTGCTGCAAGTTATCGAACCTGTATCATAATCACCAAAATAGATAAGCGAACCGCCACTATTTACAAAATCTCGTAAATACCCTGCTTCGGTTGTGGTAATAATATGGCTAGGTGAACCCGGAGCAGTAACAATCAGAATTTCCGCATCGACAAAATTAGCGGGTGTTAATGAAGAAATAGACGTGATACTTATAAAAGCCACATCAGAAACCGTCCCTCCAGCACCAAAATTAGCGTCATTCAGAACAAAAGCTCGTTCTTGATCACTGAACGAATTGGTTTCATCAAAATTATACGCATTCCCATAATGGCTTGAACCTGTATAATAAGTTTTTATCCTGTATTCCGAGGCGCGTGATTGAGTCAGAAAACAAGAAAGCAAGATAGTCGCAATAGTAACAACAGAATATTTCATAGATTCCTCCTTTATTTAGAGATTTTTTGGTTAAAAGCAGATAATTTATTAAAATAATACCATAAAATATATAATATAACAACCGATGTTTCCGACTCTTACAACAAAACAAACTATATACTCGCAATTTCCCTAATCTAAATTAATTGACGATCTAAGTTAATTTGGTATACTGACACCGACGCTGTAACCATTTTCCTGAAGGAGGACGCCTTAACTATGACATCCAGAAGTAAAAACTGGCTGTTTGCAGTAGACCGTGGTGGTACATTTACCGACATAGTCGGGCTTGACGATACCGAACAATTCCATGCACTCAAACTTTTATCAGAATCACCACAGTATGCCGACGCTTCTATTGAGGGAATAAAACGTATACTTAACATATCTCCTGATAAGCTATTACCAGAAGATCGTATTCGCGCAATCAGGTTTGCTACCACTGTAGCAACTAATGCGTTGCTTGAACGTAAGGGATGCCGTGTTGGGTTACTGATAACCCAGGGGTTTTCCGATCTTCTTTCTATCGGGTACCAGAACAGGCCCGATATTTTCGCTCTGAATATAGAAAAACCCGCTCTGCTCTACGAGGAAGTAGCTGAAATTGACGAACGCATTGATTCCACGGGAAAAATAATTAAACCCGTTGACACAGAAGAACTAGTTGACGCAATTGACCAATTTCGTTCAAACAACATTAACACTGTTGCCGTTGTTTGTATGCACTCATGGAAAAACTCTTCTCACGAAAAAATCATAGAGGCGTTTTTACGTGACGCCGGATTTGAGAATATTTATACCTCGCATGAGGCCATGAATCTTATCAAAATAGTGTCCCGTGGCCAAACCACCATGGTTAACGCATATCTGAGTACCATAATGAACTGTTATCTTACCGGCATCCAGTCGCAAACTAAATCGATTCCCATATCGTTTATGACCAGTGGCGGATCATTATGCGCTCCGGAACTATTCGAGGGTAAAGACGCGTTGTTTTCCGGCCCTTCAGGTGGCGCTATTGCTATATCCAAAATTGTTAATGATATAAACCTGCCCGGCGCAATCGGATTTGACATGGGTGGGACATCTACCGACGTATGCCGCTTTGACGGCAAGTTCGAGCGGTTACACGAAACAACAGTAGCAGGCATTAATATCCAAAGCGATATGCTGCGTATTGTCAGCGTTGCCTCAGGCGGCGGCTCGAGGTTATGGTTTGACGCAGGCAAACTACGCGTGGGACCTCATTCCGCAGGAGCTAACCCCGGTCCGGCGTGTTACGGATTTGGCGGTCCGTTAACAGTTACCGATGCAAACATAATAACCGGCAGAATCGTCTTAGAATTTTTTCCTGAAACATTCGGTAAAAATCGTAACGAACCGGTTGACCCCTCGCTATCATATCGTCTTTTTGCCGAGATAACCGAGCGAATCAATCGTGCGACCGGTACAAATATGTCTATAGAAGACACAGCGCTTGGTTTCCTGCGAATTGTCAACGAACAGATGGCTACGGCAATCAAAGAAATTTCCATTTCCCAAGGCATTGATGTTCGCCGTTACGCACTGATCTGTTTTGGCGGCGCAGGTGGCCAACATGCATGCCAGATAGCGCGCCTGCTTGATATATCTACCATTATTTTTCATCCGCTAAGCAGTGTCATGTCTGCCTACGGTATAGGCTTGGCGCGCCCGACACGCAAGGCTACGAAAACGGTTTTGCTCCCATATACGGAACAAAACCATAAAAAACTTACTGCTCAGTTTGATTTCATGTTAGATGAAATTTCAAATAAAAAAACACGATGTGTTGTAGTGCGCGAAATCGATCTTCGCCCCATAGGTAGTAACTCATTCTTTACAATTGCATACACAACATACAAAAATACTTTGAGAGAGTATGTAGAAAAATTTCAATCCGTCTATGGGTTCAAGCCCGATCAGAATAACCTTGAGGTGGTCAATATCAGAATTGAAGGACAAGAGGCAACTACATTTTTTGACCGCGAAGATTGTGGATTCCCAAGCCTTCTTTCAACGTCCGATACTACAGAGTACGTGCTGTATGCTCCATCACAACGTATTTATTACGATAACCAATGGATAGAAGCCACAGTGTATACACGTCAGAAACTATTCAAATCGGGAACAGTAGAAGGACCGGCATTGTATGCAGACAGTTATTCGACGTTTGTTATAGAACCCGGTTTTTCCGCTACCATATCCGATACGGGGATGCTTATTTTGAAACGTACAAAATATAACGATGCTCACCCGAAACAATCGAGTCAATGCGATCCCGTGATGCTTGAAGTATTCAACAACAGTTTTTCTCATACAGCCACACAGATGGGACATACACTCCAAAACACAGCTCATTCCGTGAACATCAAAGAACGATGTGATTTCTCCTGTGCGCTATTTGATTCGAATGGAGACCTGGTGGCCAACGCACCGCATATTCCGGTACATCTGGGGGCTATGTCGGACACAGTAAAGGCAATCCGCAAACAGCACGAACAATCCATGCAGCCTGGAGACATGTATTTGTCCAATAATCCGTATCGCGGGGGCTCGCATTTACCGGATATTACCGTGGTATGCCCTGTATTTTCGTCGGACAATCAGACAATATTGTTTTATACTGCAGCTCGCGGCCATCATGCCGATATTGGAGGAAGTACGCCGGGGTCAATGCCTGCACAGGCAAACCATATAGACGAAGAAGGAATCCTCATTGACGGAGAATTGATCGTACGCGGTGGATCATTTTTTAAAGATAAAATCTCCGATTTGCTCAAAAATTCGCCTCATCCAGCGCGCAACCTGCCTGAACGAATCAGCGATATTGAGGCACAAATTGCAGCCTGCAATATGGGGGTTGGAGAATTAAACCGCCTGATAGAAAGCTACGGATGGAATACTGTTAACAGCTATATGCATCATATCCAGGACAACGCCGCGCATTGTGTCAGGCACGCACTGTACCGTTTCATGGGCGGTAAGCCTCAGGTCAAACATTCATACACCGATCATCTTGATGACGATACTCCTATCTGCGTATCAATAACAATTTCCGCGGGAGAACACCCTCCTGATACTATCAGCATAACCATAGACTTCACCGGTACTGGCCCGCAACATCCAAATGATAGCCTCAATGCTCCCCTGGCAGTTACCCGCTCTGCGGTATTGTATGTATTGCGTACTATTTCAGCCAGCGATATCCCGCTTAACAGCGGTTGTATGCGTCCAGTGGAACTGATTGTACCGGAAGGATCGATACTCAACCCTCAACATCCCGCGGCAGTGGCATCCGGCAATGTGGAAACATCTCAGCGGGTGGTCGATGTTCTTTTAGGGGCATTCGGCTGTGCCGCCGCATCACAAGGTACCATGAACAACATTGTTTTTGCTGTTGACGGCGAACCTCCTTATTATGAAACTATCGCCGGTGGGTCGGGAGCAACCGAAGGGCATCACGGCGCGTCAGGCGTACAAGTCCATATGACCAATACCCGTTTGACCGATCCGGAAATACTGGAAGTCCGCCACCCGGGCGTACGCTTGCGTAAATTTGAATTGCGTAAAGAATCCGGCGGTGAAGGTATCTACCGGGGCGGCGATGGAGTAATACGCGAAATCGAATTCATTAAACCCGCTACCGTGTCTATCCTTACTGAACGACGCAAATATCAGCCTTACGGCATGAACGGCGGTAACCCCGGGAAATCCGGCGTCAACCAGCTTATCAAATCCGACAAGAAAAAGCCCGAAGAGTTACCATCACGAACCGTTGTGCAAACCAACCCCGGAGATATCCTGCACATAGAAACCCCCGGCGGGGGCGGTTGGGGTAACCCCTTACAAAGATCTTCGAGCAATCCATAAACGAGTCCGGTAAAAAAGTTATATAAGTATTTTTAATAAAAATTATTCTAATAAAAAGTTTTTAAGATATACTTGTCAGCTATGAAAAACATTAAGAAAAAACCTATATACTGGTATTTGATAGCGCTTACGATAGCCTCAGCCGGCGGATTGCAGGGCTGGAGAACGCTGTACAACAACTTTGCAGTTGATGTGGTAGGACTGGACGGCTTTCATGTAGGTGTAATCCAATCGGTACGTGAAGTACCAGGCTTTATGGCGTTATGCGCTATTTTCGTTCTCATGCTGATACGCGAACATCATCTTTCTGCCATATCGGTTATTGTGATGGGAATTGGAATAGCTTCAACCGGTTTTTTCCCTTCATATCCCGGCCTTATTATGACAACACTTCTGATGAGTTTCGGGTTTCATTATTACGAGACGACAAATCAATCGTTAGTTCTGCAAAATTTTGATCAGGGCGAATCGCCTCTGGTGTTGGGAAAACAGCGAAGCATCATGTCATTAGTATGTATCCTGATGGGAATCGGAGTGTTTGTACTTTCGTATCATCTCTCATACAAGGCCATGTTTGCCGTTATAGGCAGTTTGGTCGTTGGAGTTGGTATATGGGGGTTGTGTTTCAGACATGATTTTAATGAATCTCATCTTCAGCACAAAAAGATGATTATTCGCAGAAAATATTCTTTATTTTATATCCTGACGCTTCTTTCTGGTGCCAGACGACAAATATTCATGGTATTTTCGGTTTTTCTACTGGTCAAACGGCTGGGATTCACAATACAAACGATCACCACACTTTTTGTGATTAATAATCTCATCAACTACTTTGTAACGCCACTGATTGCAAAAGCTATCAAAAAATATGGTGAACGGTTGATTCTTACATTTGAATACGGCAGTTTGATAGTAATATTTACCGCTTATGCCTATTGCGGGAACAAATGGATTATCATGATGCTTTATATTCTGGATCATATTTCGTTCAACGGTGCAATGGCAATACGGACGTATTTTCATAAAATTGCTGACCCTAAAGACATTTCAGCCAGCACTGCAGTAAGTTTTACTATAAACCACATTGCCGCGGTTGTTTTGCCTGTAGTTGGCGGATATTTGTGGATGCTCAATTACAAAATACCGTTTCTGGTAGGTACAGGGCTAAGCATTCTTTCCCTTATAGCAGTTCAATATGTACGAGTGAAGAAAATTTCAGAATAACAACTCACATGCTGAAACGACTCAGCCTTTCCCTTACTAACCGAGATTGTTTGCGCACAAAACATTGGAAGATAAATCTATCCACAGGAATATTCATCAACTCGTATTCTTCCCAAAACCGATCTTTTGCGGCCAGCTCGCAATCACCTTTGAACAAAGGGGTGACATCACCCCAGGGACCATCGAATATGATAATATCCGGTTGACGTGACAAAACATATGAGCCGTCACCGATTTCATGACCCGGCAAAATCGAGTTAACCCGTGATGAATGATGCGCTATGTATTCATCAGTTAACCCCAGCATATCAATGGCATATAACCGCGAAAAATACGGTATAGCTCCAACCGGATTGAGCGCAATAACCGTCGAAGAAGGTACATTTTTTCTTAACCATAACCCTATTTTTCTGCCTGCTTCCGAAACATTATCAGCATAAATGCGTTTATAGTCTTCTCGAAACGGCAGTTGTATCATCTGTACAAAGACACATAATATGAGCGCAATAACTATAAATTTGCGCGTAAATGTTCCATCCATATTCCACAAAGAGATAATCCCTTCAGCAAAACACAGGTAAAGTAGCGGTAATATGGGTGTAAAAAAACGATACGCGGGAAAAACATCGCCTCCGATATAGATAATATACATCGTATAGACTGAAATAATCAGCATAAAATAATGGATCAGCAGACTTTTTTTTGCTGCAGAAAAAAATATTCCAGCCAAACCGGCAACGAGAAACCAGTGATCAATCATAAAAGAAAGGGCGTATTTGCCTCCACGTATTATATGATAGCTGGAATGAGCAACTTTCGCGTAAAACGTATTTGGAAATAACCAGCCAAAATAGTTATATCTCCAGATAAAATAAGGTGTATACAAAACAGCAAATGTCAGTACAAAACAAATAAATCGCAATGTATTCTGTTTTGATACACGATATTCGTGAGTATCACATATCAATATAAAAAAAGCTGATAGAACAAATCCAATCATACCATCAGGACGAGTGAGCGTTGCCAGTACAAATCCAACACCCGCAAAGAAAAGACACCAGAGGTTATCAGATGATTGAGTAGTAAGCAGTACAGAGCTTGTCAGCAAAAATGTAAATAGCATGGTTTCCATACCACTGTTAGCCCAAACAGCAAAAGCCCCTTGCGATACGAATACAAAGATCATAAATGCAAATAATACGTGAGGCAATCCGCTTTTTTTCAGTAAATACCAGCTCATTTCTGCAAAGACAAAAACGGCTAACGCAATACCGCTAACACGAGCCATTAGAGGTACGTTTAAACCGAGTTTGAAGGCCAAACTCATTAACGCTACCCACAGAAAATTTGTATAACCTTCTACCCACTCACCAATATTGAATACCAATCCATTACCCAAAGCCAAATTTCTGGCATATCTCATTGATATAAAACTATCATCCAGAAACCACATGCGAAAATGATACAGCAAATATGAAAACACCAATCCTGCGGCAATTGATATCCAGATAAGATGTTTTCTAGTTGAACAATTTGTCATAGCGTATCTTGCACCAGTGTCTAAAAAGTTTTCAAAAAGTTAATATCATAATACCTTTTGCGGGTATACACGTCAACCTGATAAACAGAACAACATTCACACACAACTCCATAACCATAAGTCTTTGAAATAAAAGATTTAACAAATTAAGGATAAAAATATAGCCATTTTTTTGCAGACATTTTCATTTTTTCATGGCATACTGTAGCTCCGGTGGCGGAGACATAAAACGCCGCTAATTATTCTAACTAGTTGACAAAGGAGCACATCAAAAAAAGGATTCTATGGTATGCCGAAAGAAAAACGAGTAATGAACAGATGGTTTGTTGTCCTTGGAGCACTTGCGATTCAATTATGTCTGGGATCGCTGTATGCATGGAGTATTTTTGTTAATCCCTTAAAAACTCAATATAGCTACACGACAACACAGTCACAGGCGATTTTTTCTACCAGCCTCGCTGTTTTCGCTTTGACTATGATTTTCGCAGGAAGATTGCAGGATACCATAGGTCCTCGTATTACCGCTGTAATAGGTGCTGTCCTGTTTGGAGCAGGATATCTGCTCAGTTCGTTTACCAATGGATCATTTCCTTTGTTGCTAATAACCGTTGGGTGTATCGCCGGTGCAGGTATCGGGTTTGGATATGTATGCCCCATAGCCGCGCTGGTCAAATGGTTTCCAGACAAACGAGGATTGATGACCGGAGTCGCTGTAGCCGGGTTTGGAGCAGGTGCGCTTATTTTTTCCCAGTTGGCAGACCATCTTATAGTTACAGACGGTCTCATGACAACCTTTCTTAAAATGGGGTTTATTTTCTTTGCTGTCTGTATACCCGCTGCATTGCTATTATGTAATCCACCTAAAAATTGGTTACCGGCTGGATGGGTTCCTCCGCTTGTTTCCGATGCCACAGGCCCAGTTGACTATACATGGAGACAAATGATAGGTACTGTTCAGTTCTGGATGTTATGGATTATGTTCATAACCGGTGCGTCAGCCGGATTGATGGTTATCGGCAACCTCAAACCGTTTGGAGTAGAGAACGGGTTATCCGCTGTAGCTGCTGGATCAGCTGTGGGAATACTTGCACTGTTCAACGGTGCCGGCAGGATTGTATGGGGTATTGCCTACGATAAATTAGGACGGGGGCGCTCCATGAGCCTCATGTTTTTGTCTCAGGGGATAGTTATGCTGTTTCTCATTAACATGGGGTCTACCACTACATTGCTTGCCATTGCGTCTGCATTGATCGGATTTAATTTTGGTGGAATTTTTGCCATGTTTCCTTCATCAACAGCGGATTTTTTCGGTACAAAATATATTGGAGTCAATTACGCGTTTGTCTATACCGCATACGGTATCGCGGGTATTGCAGGGCCACTGCTGGGCGGTCGTATTTTCGATTTGACCGGAAGTTACCTGTACGCCTTTCTCCCTGCGGGAATTTTATGTATCATTGCTGCAGGAATAGCACTCATGACAAAGCACCCTGCTGAAATAGAAACTCCTGCAGAAGTCGAAGAGGAACTCGCTTTAGTAGAGTAATGCATACAGGGAATAAACATTTTGCAAAAAAGACGATTCTATTGTATACTGCGCGCCTGTGAGGAACGAAATAAAGGATTTTTATATGAAACCATTGGTACTGGCGTCGCAGTCACCGAGACGACGTGACATTTTAACTGATATAGGCGTGCCGTATACCGCAATATCACCTGATGCCGACGAGCTGCATCCAGAGGATAATCTCCCTGACTCTATCGTTATGGATAACGCTTGCGCAAAAGCACAGGCTGTAGCAGATCAGTTTGCCGATTCGTTGATTATCGGATGCGATACTATTGTGTATTTTCAAAGGTCAATTCTTATAAAACCACCTGATTTTCAAACCGCTCGTCAATACCTGCGGCAGTTATCCGGTAACACCCATACAGTATACAGCGGACTGGCAATACTGGATACCTCAACCAATACCCTGCATGCCGATGTGGCTAAGACAGAAGTAACCTTTGCCAAACTTGATGATCATCGTATTGAGCGTTACATTGAGCTGATCCATCCATACGACAAAGCTGGCGGTTATGCCATTCAGGGAGCTGGAGCGTTAATTGTTGAATCTATCGACGGTTGCTTTTTTAATGTGATGGGATTACCTGTCCGTACTCTCGATAACCTGCTCGGCAGATTTGGCGTATCGCTATTTGACTACGCACGGAAGTGATACGCTTATGACTATAGCTTTCGGATCACTCACTCCTAAAAACATTGTTTTTTCCGCTCCACTGGCAGGATATACAGATTTACCGTACCGCACCATGGCCCGTGAATACGGTTGCGGTATGTGCTGGTCGGAACTGATTATGGCGCGCGGGTTATTGGAGCACAACGCCAAGACCCTCGAATTGCTTAATAGTGACGACAGTGATCATCCGCTGGTTGTCCAATTCGGAGGCGGAGAGCCGGACGTTTTCGCGCAGGCCGCTCGTATGGCACAGGATGCCGGTGCGGACGCAATCGATATAAACTGTGGTTGTCCTGCTCC
Organism: Candidatus Auribacterota bacterium; assembly: GCA_963675685.2. Taxonomy (GTDB): domain Bacteria; phylum Auribacterota; class Auribacteria; order Auribacterales; family Auribacteraceae; genus R3-B46. Next base: position 684,689 of record CAXXKF010000011.1, on the reverse strand, counting down.
CAAAATGGTCAAGCGTGGATATGGTGCCGGATTAATGAAAGATGCCCCACTCGTTGGACAAATCGTAGAACAGGTCAAAAAATTGATCGACATACCGGTCTATGTGAAAATACGTGCCGGATTTTATACATCAAGCCCCACAGCTGTTACAGTTGCTAAAACAGCTGAATCAGCAGGTGCTGATGCTATTACAGTGCATGGCAGATCCAGAGAACAATTTTTCCGCGGTGTATCTGACTGGCAGGTGATAGCACAAGTCAAACAGGCTGTGTCAATTCCGGTAATTGGAAATGGCGATATATGTTCGTATGACGATGCACAGCGTATGCTGAACGAAACCGGTTGCGATGCTGTCATGGTAGGAAGAGCATCACTTGGCAAACCGTGGATTTTTCGTAATATTATCGAAAGAAGAGATTTAGAACCCAGCATTGATGAGTGGATAACCGCTATGGAACGCCATGCGCAGTTGATGTTCTCATTTTACGGTGAACACTGGGGATGCATGAAACTGCGTAGTATTTTATGCAATTATACAAAAGGAATTCCGCATATCCGCGAGTTGCGTCCCGAAATCATTCATATATCAACAACTGATGATTATCAACGTATTCGAGATCAAATTATCGAGCGTATCAATTCCTGCCGTCATTGATGTTTTTTCTTATTCGATTTCTACAAAAAGCCTCCGAAAAATTTGTTCTCTTGCATAACGCTCAATCCATGGAGAATGTCCGCATTTCTCCAATACATGTATTTTCGCATCAGGAATTGTCTCTAAAAGCGGAATACGTACCCCGTCAACAGGAGTAGAGTCGTAATCGCCGTGGATAGCAATGACCGGGCATCTGATATTACGGAAAGCGGAAAGCAATGTTCCGTCTTTGCGCATCTGGTGAGCTTGCGTCCATACCTTGTTAAAAATATCAAGTTTGCAATCGACTACAGGCGGTTTATCTTCGATCGCATCGTAGGTATCCGCAATACACATAAGCTCTCCAAACCGTTTTAGCAAGGCGTTGTCGCAATTATCTGAAGTTGCCATTGATGCCATGATACGGTGTGCTTCCTCCTGCTGTTCAGGAGATAGTCGGCTCAATCGTATATCCATAAGATTCTGCACATACTCTTCTTCAAATGCACCACTTGACACCAAGATCAATTTTTTGACCAGCTGAGGATATCGCGCAGCTGTCAATCCAGCCAGCCATGCTCCCCATGAATGACCGATCAGTGTAAGCGGTGGGGTGCCACTGTTTAACAAAAGATAATGCAATTCTTCTATTTGAGCTTCGACAGAATCGGCTGTCTGTAAAGGTTCGATGACGCCACAGCAGATAGATAATTGTTCCGCAACCGGAGCCATTTCACCTGCCGCCCCCGGTCCGCCATGGACTACCGCGACACTATATGGAGGCTCACCGTATATTCGTATATTATCGCTCGAAAAATTTTTGCTCATAGTATGCCCCACTTTTAAATCTATAGTTACTATCGTAGACATATGCAACGAGTATACAATATATCCATTATGCAATGACAACAAAAAGAAACCTTGAAAGTTATAAACGAATAAGCGATGAGCATGAATCTTTCAATGATCTCAAAGGTTTAATTTGCGTATACCCTCAGTCATGTCATTCCTGCTTTCGCAGGAATGACATTTAATGGGGAATGGAAAAAAGCAGCCGATATTGCGAATCATAGCAAATTGCACATGAGATTGCTTCGTCGCTTCGCTTCTCGCAATGACGAGTTTAACTCCTGTACGTCATTGCCAGAAATGAGGCGTAGCCGATTGACGAAGCAATCTCATGTGGTTACAAAAATGATAGTATTCTTTACTTGCTGATTACTTCTGACATGTCATTCTTGCGAAAGCAACAAGTCAGTTATGCTAAGCTTTTAAGTTTGTTTTGAATTAAAAAACTGTCTTTTAATATATGCCCATGATATACTGATTTCACTTTTTACAAAAAATTTCTCATTAGGAGTAACCGTGCGCCAACCCACCAACAAGCAGAAAAAAACATGTATTTGGGCAAAAGATATTGTACAGCGCCTGAAAACCCATGGATTCGAAGCGTATTTTGTGGGTGGCTGTGTACGCGATATGCTCATGGATATTACTCCTGCCGATTATGATATCGCCACCAATGCCAATATCAAACAGATACAGGCGATTTTTCGCAGAACCGTACCTGTCGGAGCTGCATTTGGGGTAGTAATGGTGTTACATGAAAATGTACAATGCCAGGTGAGCACCTATCGGGGTAACACCAGCAGTGCAAAGGATGACGCCCTCCTGCGAGATTTTACCGTCAACGGATTATTCTATGATCCGCATACCGATACGGTCTTCGATTGGGTTGGCGGAAAAGACGATATCAGTCGCAAGGTTATTCGCGCCATAGGTTCTGTGCGTGAGCGTTTCAATGACGATTATTTACGCATGGTACGGGCAGTACGTATTTCCGCAACTTTAGGATTCAGCATAGATCCAGATATACTTACAGCTATCAAAGACAATACCGATCAACTTCAGGGTGTAAGTAACGAACGCATCCGTGACGAGTTGATCAAAATTGTATCGCATCGCAATGCGTCAAAAGGAATGGCGTTGTTACGTGAGACTGGGTTATTCCGGGTAATGTTTCCGGATCTGGATCATTTATATGAACAGCGCTTGCATGATTTGAAGACAACATCTTTTGATCTGATATCACAGTTGTTTGATACCCAGAGTAAACCGAATTACCATACCGGTATGGCAGCGTTATTGAGTTTGCCTTCGTTTCTGCGTTATCCGTCATCCCCGGATGAAGCGATCAACTCAAGCGACAGCGCATTAGTTTCCTCGTTGTTGCGGTCATATATTTTCAGCAATCATGATCGTCGGACGATCATTGATATCCTGCAAAATCATCGTATGTTCATCTTTGCCGACCGGCTATCCAAAGGATCGATTAAAAAATATATGCGTTCTAAGAATTTTAAATACGAACTGGCGTTTCATCGTATGCATCTTACTGCGTTGGGTTGTCCCCTTGACAGTTACAAATTCATGAAATCGTACTACAAATCTCTCAGTCGCATTGAATTGTTCCCTGTGCCATTAATTACAGGTAAAGACCTGCACGATCTTGGTTTAACGCCCGGCCCTCTTTGGAGCGAGTTATTGTCAGAAATAGAATATTTACAGCTCGATGATCAATTATCATCCAGAGATGAAGCAATAGCATGGATTCATGAAAACAAAACAGGTTTGTTTAAGGACAATGTAACGGAAGTGTAAAATAAAAGGTCGATCCCTGATTGAGTCCGTCAGACTCTACCCAGATTCGTCCACCATGGAACTCAATAATTCGTTTTACCAGTGCCAACCCAATACCTGTTCCTTCAACATTGCTCTCGAGTTTATTAAACAGGCCAAAAATCTTACCAAAATATTTTTCTTCTATCCCGACTCCGTTATCTTTAATGAAAAACACTATTTCGCTGTTATTTGTTGTCTGGCCAATGGTAATTTGAGGATTTTCAACATGCTCGACGGCTTTGGCCGCGTTATCAATCAGGTTCATAAGGACCATGACAATACGTTTAGAATCGACAGATACTACTGGCAAATCCAAATCAGCGTTAATCTTAATACTGTTTTGTTCAATTCTCCCTGATACCAGTTCCAGAGCATCCTCAATCAATTTGCTCAGGGGATACGGTTCAGGAGGATTGATTATCCTGCCAACCCGTGAAAGTTCCAGTAATCCCGTTAAAAGTGTACCCATTATTTTAGTGGCGTTTCTGATACGTATTATAATATTTTGCAGTTCCTTACTACCCTGTATAGCTGGATATCTTGAAAGCATACTCACGAATCCGTCTATTGTAATAATAGGGCTTTTAAGATCGTGTGAAACGGTATATGTAAATTGCTCCAGTTGAGCATTTTGATCTTCCAGTTGTTTAATAAGGGATTCGCGCTCTTCCTGTGCCTGTATCCGCTCAGTAACATCTACAGCGGTAAAAATGAATCCTTCATCAAAATCAAGGGGATTCAATGGAGCTAATTTTAAAAAAACATTTCGGATATCGCCATCTTTCCTTAACCACTGTGCATATGTTTCTCCAATTCCATCTTTCCGAATAACAGCTTGTTGTTCCTTACCTAGACGCAGATATTCTTCTTTGGTCGGATAAAGAATTTGTACGTTTTTCTCTTCTAATTCGGAAAATTTGTAGCCAGTGATCTCGCTTATCTGTTTGTTGACCCATCCCAGTACCCGTTTTTTTACTAACCCAATACCTATGGGTGCGGATTGCAGAAGAGTCATAAGGGTCTTTTCACTTTGTTCAAGTTTTTTAGTGGTAGTTTTCAACTTTGTTATGTCAGTAATAAAACCTTCTAATGCTATAACGGTGTTGTCTGCTCCGTATACCGCTACTCCGCGTTCAGAGACCCATTTAATCTGTCCATCACGGCATACAATACGGTATTCTATGTCGAACTGCTTATGCTGTTCGATTTGTCTTTGAATAACATCCCATACCATTTTTCGGTCGGCTTCATAAATGAGGCTGTTATACGACAGGCTACTGTCATTAATAAGTGTTGACGCAGGATAACCGGTCAATTCCTCACATCCATTACTAACAAATTCCATTGACCAGTTAGTATCGTTTAGACATCTGTATGCCATACCCGGCAGGTTAGACAACAGAGTTGACAGTTTACGTTGGTTCTCTGCCAGTTGCTCCTGCAGGAGGGTAGCTTCAGAAACATCATGCATTATCCCACTTATACCAACCATTTTACCTGTTTTGTCTATCATTATAGATTTGATGGTTTTTATAATCTGTCTTTTAGCGTTAGATTGATATTCATAGATAAATTCATGGGTTTTCTGGTTCTCTAAAACTTTTCTGTCATCATCTTCAAGTTGTTGTGCGAGTTCCGGAGGAAACAAATCAAAATCCGTTTGGCCTTGTATTTCAGCTATTGTGCTATTTAAATACTCGGCGTATGTATGGCTTGCCATCCTGTAGACAAGGTCGGTATCTTTAAAAAATATTTTTTCGGGGAACTGGACAGGAGTAAAACCACAAGGAAATTTATCACAAACTATTATTTTATCAAATGAAGCTAGTGCAATAAAAATAAAAGAGACACCACAAAAGAATATATCATGTAAATCAATTAACAGACAAAAACACAACAACATGATCAGGGTAACATAAACAGTCTTTATGTTATAAATCAATCTTGTTTGAGGATGACGGAATAGTTTTCCCATGGATTTAATGAAATATTCTGTAAACCCTTTCAAACACTAGTCTCCTGAGTTATTTCCCCCTATCAATCACTATAACATATCATTAATGAAAAAAACACGATGATTTTTAATTATGTTATAAGTATTTCATACAAATAAGATATAAAAAGATAAAATTAAGTGGAGTATTTGGTAAAAGCAATAACAAGGCAGTTAATCTAAAACACGATTAACGCGATCTCTTATTTAGTTGATTCAAGAGTGCGCTAAACAGGGGATGTTGGCGTACTGCTTCTAAATCGGGATCCGTTTGCATGTGTTCCACGTCATCCCAACCAAGACCGATAGCCTTTTTAAGAGTATCTATCGCGTCATCCAGTTGCCCGCACAGGCTGTAACTGCAAGCAAGGTTGTAGATTACTGCACAATCTTCAGGATAAAGCTGAGCCAACTTCAGGTCAACATTAAGTCCTTTATCGTATTGCCCTAACTGTGTATAAAGTTCTGCCAGTGGGAATAACGCTTCCTCAAAATCAGGGTCGGCATCTATAAGCTGTTCATAAATATACAGCTCATATAAATCTTTATCCTGTATGTGTTGGGTAAATTCGTTTAATTTAGTCATAATTTTCAGATTGATTCTTGGAGGTTATAATCGTTATCCCTCGCGGCATCGTCCTTCGGTTCCTTGCAGGTTGTCGGCAGGAGAGGAATTTCCCATATAATCCGTGTTCCTTTTTGTGGTTCGCTGATTACTTTAAAACGCGCTTCGTACCGTTTCATTAAATCAATACAGTTGGACAGACCTAATCCTGTGCCGGTAGGTTCATCTCTTAGAGTTGGCGTGTGGGCGGGTTTTGTTGTAAAATAAGGCTGAAATATACGTTCTATATTATCGCTGGAAATACCGCAACCGGTATCACATATCTCAATATATGCCACTTTTTCGTCATGATGGGCGCATATAGTGAGCTGCCTTACAAGAGTGTCATGCATGGCATCCAGTGCATTATTGATAAGATTCTGAAATGTCTGTGAAAAGTCGGAATACAATCCTTTGACTAACGGTAAACTGGCGTCGTATTGACGAATCAGTTGAACTTTATTTTTGAAAAATAAATTGGTGTTTAAATATGATAACTCAAGTTCGAGAAACTCATGCAGTGAAAATTCCTGTTCCTGAGTTTCCGCTTCTTTTGTCCAGCGTGACAACAGGCTGCATATAATATCTTTCATTTTGTCGGTCGAGCACAAAATATTGGTAACTACATCGCGTTTATTGTGCAATTTTTTCAATACTTCCGCAAATAATGGAGCAGGTAATGATTTTTTCTGGTTTTTGATAAACTCTATCAAGTCGTCTACCCATATTTCCAGCAACTGCGCATTACCTGAAATGACACTCAACGGGCTGTTCAGATTATGTATAGTACCGCGTAGCAATGAGGATATTTGCTGAGTGTCGCCATCGATACAATGCGATTCTTCAAGTGCCGCGTGAATCTTCTTGAAATATTGTTGCTGACGAATTTTGTGTGCCATACGTTTAGTGACTTTTGCCAGAGCATTATCCAGATCATCAGGACAGATAGGTTTGGTCAGAATATCGCTTACACCCAACCGCAATGCCTCTATGGACAACATGGTTTCTGTATATGCTGTTATCAGAATTATTTCGGTACGCGTATCGGCACTATCAAGTAACGGGCGCAATATCTCAAGTCCTTCTGACGCAGGTTGAATGATACCCGCAAGCAAAACATCCGGAGATTGATCAGCGATAACATCAGCCGCATTGTTCCATGTGGACATGGTTATGTTTTCAATGCCCTTACCTGCCAGATAGTCATACAATATTTTGGCAGTTATGGTGTCGTTATCGACAATGCAATACCGCAGGCGTTTTGTAATATCCTCGATAGATTCTGTCTGAATGCTACTGTTTTCCTGAGTCATCGAATAAGCCTGATTTGAGTTATTATGAGCAGCCAAAAACCTGCTCTCATTTTATATAAAACGTCTTTAATCCTATGTAATACAGTCTATCAGAAACAACAAAATCTCGACAAGACAAAAAACATATTTTTAGCACTTAATGGATATTATTTTTCATAATAATTTATTGATAGAGTGGGGATTGTCTGTGTGAGGTTTTTAATGATCGTTCATAAGCGAATTATTTCATATGTACATTAAAATCTTCGCTGGATATACTGGCAGATTTATTTTAACGTTAAATGTTTCTTGAATAGAAATCAATTCATTTGTATTATATGTATTATTGTGCAGTGTGTTTATAAGTGAATATTTATTTATAACAAAAGAAGGATACATATCATGAAAAAACAAGACTATTTAGCACGGCCGATACAACATATTTCTATGGATGATGTTCAGTCGGTATCAATGATTGACAAAATGCAGTACATGGCGTTTCAGGCTCGTAACCTTTCGCGCGGGGCAAAACTCTATGAGCAAATGCTCAACGATACTACCTGCGGAGTCATCCTGTGTCTTGCCGGATCTTTGATCAGCGCGGGGCTGAAAAAAATTATCGTTGAGATGGTAGAAAACAATATGGTTGACGCCATCGTTTCTACAGGAGCAAATATTGTAGATCAGGATTTCTTTGAGGGATTGGGGTTCCTGCACTATCTAGGTAAACCGGATGTAGATGATAACGAATTGCGCCTTTTGCATATCGACAGAATTTATGATACCTACATCGACGAAGACGACCTGCGTGTCTGCGACGAGACCATGGGCAAAATAGCTGATTCCCTGAAACCCGGCGCTTATGCCTCATGGGAAATTATCCGCGAGATGGGCGCGTACCTCAATAAACATCATGCTGATAACGAATCGATTGTATTGAGCTGTTACAAGAAAAAAGTACCTATTTTTTGTCCGGCATTCAGCGATTGTAGCGCTGGTTTTGGTTTTGTAGACCACCAGTGGCGCGCCGCTCAGGAAGGACGTAAACCGGCAAGTATTGACAGCGCTAAGGATTTTCTCGATCTGACAAGAATTAAATTGATGTGCAACGCTACCGGTTTATTGATGGTCGGCGGCGGTGTACCGAAAAATTTCGCTCAGGATATTGTCGTCGCGGCAGAAGTGCTTGGATTCGACGTTCCAATGCACAAGTACGCAATCCAGATTACCGTAGCCGATGAGCGTGACGGCGGGTTGTCTGGTTCGACATTGCGAGAAGCAAATTCATGGGGAAAAGTCGATCAGGGGGCAGAGCAGATGGTGTACGGTGAAGCAACAGTCCTATTCCCGTTGCTGGCATCGTATGGTTATCACAAAAAGGCTCACGCGAAACGCTCTGAGTTTCATTTTTCGGAAAAATTAGCTCAGCCGGTTGGAAGCAATATATCGAAAATACAATCCTAATGGAATCCGTTTTATTGAGGTAAGTTTGTATTGTGTGATTTTGTTTGCTTATATCAATAAAGTTTTTTCATTAGAGTATCGATATCTGTAAAAGAAGATCCTAATAATAATAGTGTATACTGTAGATTTATAATAGAACACGAATTTAACTTGAGGAGTTCACAATGGCTGTAGAAAATCTTCTCGCGGGAAGAAGAATACTTGTTACTGGAGGCGCTGGTTTTTTAGGGTTTCACCTTGCTCAACGATTACCTCTGGTAGGCGCGGCGTATCTGGCGTTTAACGATATCGATTCGTTCCCTGAAGGAGAATACCCTGAAGGTTCTTTGACAGTTAACGTTGATGTGCGCGATCGCGAAGCAATGAATAAATTGATTAAAGATAATAAAATCGATACTATCATTCATTGTGCCGCGGCGTTACCATTATGGAAAAAAGAAGAAATTTTCTCTACTAACGTTGGTGGTCTGCGTACAACGCTTGAAGTAGCTCGCCAGAACGATGTGGAAAAATTCGTGTTCATCAGCTCAACAGCTGTCTACGGTGTACCTGATAAACATCCGCTGGTCGAAGATGACCCGCTCGAAGGTGTCGGCAATTACGGTGAATCCAAAATACTTGGTGAACAGGTATGTCGTGAGTTCATGAAAAAAGGTATGAATATCACTATCATCCGTCCAAAGACTTTTATCGGAACTGCGCGTCTGGGAGTATTTCAGATATTGTACGATTGGGTTGACAGCGGTAAACGTATCCCAATCATAGGTAAAGGCGAAAATCTTTATCAGTTGCTCGAAGTGGACGATCTTGTACAGGCAATTGCTCTTGCCGCTGGTGCCGATCCGAAAGTCTCTAATGATACATTTAATGTCGGAGCAAAAGTATTTCAAAAAGTTAAACTCGATGTCGGCGCTTTGTGCGATTTCGCAGGTACCGGCGCGCGTCCTATGCCTACACCAGCGAAAATAGTCAAACCGATGCTCGCGTTTTTTGAACTGATCAAAGTATCGCCATTGTACAAATGGGTTTACGGAACAGCCGATAAAGACTCGTTTGTCAGCACCGATAAAATTGAGCAGAAACTTGGCTGGAAACCTAATTTTTCCAACGAAGACGCTCTGATCACTTCCCATAAATGGTACCTTGAGCACAAAGAAGAATTGTTGCGCAAGCATACCACTGGTGTCACCCACCGTGTCGGTTGGGATCAGGGAGTTTTGAAATTTTTCAAAAAATGGCTCTAATGGTATATTAGAACGATAACCCGTTCGCGACTCCATAGACTAAGAAAACCTTTAAACCAAATTACCATGAGGATTTTTGCATGATACTGGTAACCGGAGCAGCCGGATTTATCGGCAGTGCAATAGCGTGTATGCTCAACCGTGAAGGGCATTCCGACCTGTTGCTGTGCGATGTTTTTCGTAAAAAAGATAAATGGAACAATTTACTCGGACTACGTTTCGCGGAATTCATCCATCGCGATACCCTGCTTGAATATCTCGAAAACAATCCCACGGCAAAAAAGATTGATACCATCATCCATATGGGCGCCTGTTCCGATACTACCGAACCGGACATTGATTACCTTCATGCAACCAATGTGACTTTCTCAAAAAAATTATGCCAGTGGGCACACGCTCAGGGCGCACGGTTTATCTATGCTTCATCAGCAGCAGTCTACGGAGATGGATCGCTGGGGTTTTCCGATGACGATACATTAACCCCTAAACTCCGTCCTCTCAATGGATATGGTTTTTCTAAATGGTTGTTCGATATGTGGGTTCTTGAACAGGGATTGGCAGACAAAGTAACAGGTCTGCGGTTCTTCAACGTCTTCGGTCCTAACGAGTATCATAAAGGACACATGGCAAGCGTGGTGTTCAGGGCGTTTCCCATGGCACGCGATACAGGTTTGGTTCGTCTGTTTGGATCACATCGAGACGATTATAAACACGGTGAACAGGAACGCGATTTTGTATATATCGATGAAGTACTCGACGCACTGAAGTTTATCCTCAAAACCAAATCGGTTAACGGGATCTATAATATCGGAACCGGACTTGCTCACACCTTCAACGATCTGGCTACAGGATTACTCCAGGGGTTAGGCAAACCGATCAACATCGAGTATTTCCCTATGCCAGAAGAACTTCGCGGTCGGTATCAGTATCACACCAAAGCAGATATGACCAAACTCTACGCCGCAGGCTACCCACAAATACCAGATAAGTTCATCGATAACGTCAAGCGGTACGTCCAATCCTACCTGCAACCAGGTTTCCTGCACTATCCGCAAGTGTAGTTTATCTTAATGTAATTAGTTTGTTGAGAATGAATAAGGTATTTTTGATTTTATTTTAGATAGATAATGTACTTTTTTTGTAAAAAAAGTACCAAAAAACAGATCAGATAGCTGGTTGGTGCAGTAAGCTTTCCCCTCCGATTTTTTAAAGAGTTTCTATACTTTCTTTTATTAATTTTGAAATATCTTTTTCAGCAGAAATAATTTTATCATATATTTTGTCAACAGCAGTTCCCCACCCATGTGTCTTCATGTATGCAATATTAATATCAAAAAACTCAAGTGCTCTTAAATAATTCTCTTTTGTTTCTTCTCCCGGTTTATGTGATACAAAATTTCTGATATCATTTAAATAGAAAATCCAACTCATTTCTTCTGATTTTTCACTAAACTTTACCCGTGAAATAATTTCTTTCGGTGAAACTACAATTGATAAACCAGTATTCACGGAAATATTAATTATTTTTACAATAAGCTCCAACAGCTTCAATGATCTTTTTTCTTCAATCCGTTTTTCATCAATACCAATACTTTTCAAAAAAACACGAAGTGGCCTTTCTTCAATTGATTCAAAAAAAGACTTCAACTGTGAACATCTATTTTGAAACTCGGTTTCATAAATCTCTTTCTTTACTACATGTCCAAGCTTTCTAAGTTCAATGAAACGAAACCAAGCGCGATTGTCTATTTCTTGTCGTGACCAAGAACATAATTTTTGTCATCATACTCATTTACTCCACATCTTTTAAAAAGTTCTGATAGGAGATTAAACATTTCAAGATACCCATAAATTAGTTCTTTAGCTCGTATACCAATATTTCTATCACGATATTCACTAATATTATGTTTTACTTCTTCTTCTGAAATAGCAAATTTGTTAATTTCTATAATTAAATCAGTCGGTAGGTCTTCATATAATTTCTTCAATTCAAAGCGGACAAAATCTCTTCCTATTCTTTGACAATATGATATAGACCAAGAAGTTGCACAACTTACGCTTCCTGTAGTTGGATTTATTGTATACATATCTTCATTCTCAAATGGTATCAAATAATCATCTTTAGCATATACATAGTCGAACATATGGGATCGTATTGCTTCATCTTTTATACAGGAAGGTTTGAAACTTGGCCAATCCAAAACTAATGGTTTTGAATGAGTTTTGGAAACAACCGAAGGTTCTAATATCTTTCTGCGTCCCCAAACTTGTATAAGATATAATCCCAACGGAGAAGTGCCTTTTGTTATTTGAATTTTTTTATTCGTTTCACGTTTGGTAATACATTCTTCGTCTCCTAATAAAGTTTCTAATTTATCATTTTTATTTTTTACCCATCTTTCCTCATAATAAAATTCGCCGACAACGCATTTCTTTAACAACGCATAGCCTTCTATATAATCACGTTCTACTTCAACCATGGCTAGACTATGTTCTTTATGAATATCGTACTCTGAGGTTGCTAATACTTTAACTACTTCAAATTTTGGCTTTGAGAGATCATCCCAAAAAATAATTTCATTGTCATTCCTGAAATTAAGTGATAATGCCTTAAAAATTTAATCTCTGGAAAATATACAGTCTTATTATGATATTTCCAAGAGGCAACCAGTGGTTCTAAATGCATTTCATCTGAAAACAAACCATATACAAAATATTTTTCTTGGAATAAATCTTTTTCATCATTTATTGCAATGGGATCACAAAAATCTATACAATGTCCAGCACCTTCTTTTGAAGAAAAGAGTTTATCAGCATAAAACTCAGGAACCAAAGCGGTGCAAAAATATGTTGTTCCCCAATATCCATTGACTTCTGAAGATTCAATTTTACCGAGATTTAATCTGCTTTTTTTATGATTATTTCTTTCTTCAACATATGAAAAAATTTCATCAATTACATCCATGAGGTTAATCCTTGCCTATTAATGTGATTTTCACGTGCATTAGTTATGTTGTATCATAAGCTGTTCTGCTGTGTAACGTGTTTTAGATCCGTTTTTTGGTACTTTTTTTACAAAAAAAGTACATTATCTATATAAAATCATATCAAAAATTCCTTATAAATATCCACAAAATGTTATTCAGCCTCTTAATGGTTTAGTTCTAACATTGGATATAAAAAAAGCCCACTTTGTCGCCAAAGTGAGCTTTAAGCTGGTCATTCATCATATGTAAAAGATAGACAATACGTTGTCTTACCCTTATTTCTTAATTTTTCTGATCAAACCTGCAACACCTAATCCGAGCAACACCATAGATGCCGGTTCAGGGACGGCAGATTCTCCGCCAGAAACGTCACCGCTTGAATAGAACGTCAAATCGTAGGTCACGGTTGAATTTGTACCGTTACCAAGTTTGACAGATGTTATGGTTTCAGGTGACTCAAACCCAACGTAATAATAATTGATTGTGCCTACTCCCGAACCATGGATAGTATAATTGTTGTTAACGCCTCCGGCGAAATCCTCATTACCGTTTTTTGCAGCGCGGGTAATGGCATGAAAATGGTCGTTACCTCCGACAGGAAGCCATACATCAGGTGATTGTGTTGAATTCCAGTCAGTAGTTGCCGCGGCTACCCAATCGATTTGAATTTGTTGTGAGCCGTTAAACAGCTGAATTGCGCCAAGGCCTGGTTGATTACCATAGTTAATGACATTGGTAATTTCCATTTTAATCATAAGCGTAGTCAGTGTAGTTTCTGCGATTTGATACGAATAAAAAGAACCCGTGTCAAAAATGACCGATAGTTGCCCTGACCCCACTTCAGTAAGATCATTACTGTCAATCGGTAACACCTGTGAAGGTGCAGCATGAAGTTGTGCCGCACATAAAAAGATAACCGCCATACAGAACAATTTTTTCATTTCTATCCCCCTAATTAATATAACAGAAAACGATTATTATTTAATCTCGACAATTATTATAGCATAGAAAGTTAATCTTTTCAATCCCTCTACAACAATATATTTTGATAAAAACCTAGATTATAATATGTTATAGATCACTTTATTTAATTTTCTTAACCACTAATTTGTTTAGTTAGAAAAATTGCCCGGAAGCAGGATGAACTGAAAATGCAGAAATAGCTCAGGTAGCAGAAGATGATAATATTATACAACTAATCAAGATTTGTAAGAGAATGGCAAACAAAAAAATGCGTCAATACAGGAGTTTAGAGCGTAACCTACGCATGGGAAAAAGTTTACCGGGGCAGGCGGTGAATTCTTTTTTAACTTCGCCGTGTCCTACTACTCGATGAGCGGGAATGCCGAATTGTTCCTGCAATACCTGTACCAGCGCCGTAAGTGAATTAAACTGGCTTTCCGTGGGAAGATATTTCATAAAATTGCCGACAAGACAAATACCGATACCATAATTATTGTAGTAGTCCGATTTCACATGACCTCCATGGAGCTGATGAGACCATCGATTCCCTACTTGAATTTCGCCATCGCGATCTTTTTTGCCGTTTGTAATGACAAAATGGTATGCCAATCCATTAACCATGTGGCGTTTGAATTTATGAAAATAATTGAATGATTTCGCGTTACCCACATCGGTCGCGCTATGGTGTACAACTACATACTGCCAGTCGCGCTGTTTTACACCGGCAGGTACGGTTATGAGTTTTCTTATACTCATTTTGATTTTTTCTACCGAATTGAGTGATTCCAACTCCGAGGGAGTCATCGGAATAAACAATACTTCTCCAACCTTCAGGCTGCGCGGGGACACAATACTGTTCGCTTTGATAATAGTCTCTGAAGGAACCTGATACTTCCGTGCAAGTTCCCATATTGTATCGCCTTTCTGAAGACGATGATACATGCCTGACTGTTCTTTTTTTGCCGCGGCTATAGGATCGCTTTTGGCTGGTGCTATAGGTATAACAAGGGTTTGATTAACTTTGATTTTGTCAACATCACGTAAATTGTTGACCTCTACAAGACGGCTGAGCGGAATATTATATTTGATGGATATTTCCCAGAGAGTTTCTCCACGCCTGACCTTGTGTATCAGGGGGCTATCCATAGTTGCGTATACCGACATGGTAAGTGAGAAAATTAACGTACTGCAGACAATAAGGAACTGAATGGTTTTTCGTGAGGCAGTAATTGTTAGAAAATATTTTAATCCCATACACGCATCCCGGTTGGTTGAGAAAGTAATTTTATTATTCTACAAAACATTGATCAGTTCAAGCATTTTTTTGTTTGTCTTTCACCACATAACGATAAGAGCGCTACTACAGTCAGGATACCGTAGATCCTATTGAGCATTTTCAAGTTCACTTATTTTGTCCTTAGCCTGTTGTTGTAAAAATGCAAGATCAGGCTCGGTTCGTTGTATAAATGCGTGAAACGCGTCGACAGCGGCTTTCTTATCGCCCATCTCCGCGTAAGTATTACCCATAAAAAAGTGGGTCAGAATATAATCTGGATTCAGCCTTAACGCGGTATCAAAATCGGTAAGAGCTTTTTTGTACTGCCCGAGGTTTGCATACGCTCTTCCCCGCAACGTGTAACCATTGGCAAATTCAGGAGTTAATTCAAGCGCTCTGGTGCAGCTATCTATAGCCTTTTCATATTCGCCTTGCATACACAAGGTATTTGCCTGCTCAAAATATTGCGAAGCATCGTTTTGTGCTTGTTGCTCTTTATTGAGTTTCGCAAGATCGTCTGATTGGTTGCATCCTGTCATAAAAGAAACACAAATACTCATGATGGCTACGGTAAAATAAATGCTGCGCATACTGTTTTCCTTTTCATTGGCTGGTCATGTAGTTGATGTATACTACGTATGGATTATTTAGTATAGCATCTTATAAAGACCATTTCAAGATTTTACTGGGTTTGGATTGTCTGTGACCCGAACCGTCTATTCTGCCATTGTACGCAGTTTTGATTCCAGTTCGCGTATTTTTTTTTGGGCAAGAGTGCGATTGAACTTGGGAGCGCTGTATACGCTGTTGACGAAAACCCGGTAGACGTCGACCGCTCTGGCAATATCGCCTGTTTTTTCAAGGATTTCCGCTTTTTTGAAGTATGGTTCGATCAGTTCGCTGTTCAAGGCTATGGCCTTGTCGAATTGCGCGACAGCCCGGTCATATAATTGTGCATTTTCGTATGCCATGCCCAGCGTAACGTATGCTTCGCTATAATCAGGGTCAATTTGAACTGCTTTACTGCCCAATTCAATAGCTTTCTCGTACTGTTGTAGTTGTATGTTTATAAATGCTGTGCTGTTGAGTGCTCGCGGATTATTTGGTTCCCGGCTGAGAGCTATGTCGCAATCACTTAGCGCGGCGTTTAAGGAACCTTTATACGTATATGCTATAGACCGGTAGATATATGGATCTGTTTGCGCCCTATCCAGATCTATGGATTTTGTAAAATCTTTGATAGCCTCGTCGTAGTAGCCTAAAAAGAGGTAACCCAACCCACGAGTTTGATACAATAGAGGAGTCTTCAGGTCAAGGCGGATAGCTGTGGTGCAATGGTCGGTTGCATCTTTGAACAAATTTTCTTCCAGATAGATGAGCGCCAGACGTAAATGAGCTTCCGCGTTATCAGGTTCCAGCTTAACCAGTCTGGCATAATCCGATCCGGCACGGCCAAACTGTAATTTTTCTTCGTACAACGCCGCCCTGTGCTGATAGGCGTCCGCGTATTCATCATCGAGGTTTATGGCATTTGTATAACTTGTGATTGCCATATCGATTTTGCCGAGTTCCTCATAAATCAATCCCCTGTGATAAAACGCCGGCGCAAACGTGTTTTTAACTTGCAGGGCTGAGGAAAAATCGGCCAGTGCGCCATCTGTATCACCTTGCTTTTGATGGGCGATACCGCGATACAGATACGCCTGCGGCAAAAGCGGATTCTCAGCTAGAGCAGACGTACAGCTTTCTATGGCCTGTTCGTACAAACCTTTGTCTAATTGTCTTTTTGCCTGTTCAAGTTTTTCGACTGCCGGAGGTGACGAGATACACGACACTAACAATGTAAGCATCAGAAGACAAAGAATTTTTACAAATAAATTGTAATAAGTAATTGTCATTTTTCCGAAAGTATTTCTATTTTATTTTTTGCCCGCGCTATTATTTTTGGATTTTCGTCTGAAGGTACATACTGCAGGTATTTTTTATACTCGGCGATCGCGCGTTCGAAGTCGCCTTTCTTTTCACATAATTTTGCCAGAATATAATGATCTTCAGCTGATTCAGGGATCAGTTGCACAACTTTTTCCATATCCGCCATTGCCAGATCGGGTTCATCTACCTTGCGATAGAATGCACTTCGGTATTGATAAATCTTTGGGTTATCTGGATTAAGGCGTATGGATTTGGCAAAATCACGAAGCGCCTCATCTTTCTTTTCAAGCTGTACATAAACAGCTCCCCTGCAAAGAAATGTTGTTTCATTATCAGCATCAATATTTATACTTCGGGTAAAATCTATAACAGCGTTTTCGTATTCCCGTTTACCTATATAAGCAATACCACGATAATAAAAAGCTCCGGCGTTTATAGGATTTTTTGTAAGCGCCGTTGTTAAATCTGCTATCGCCTGTTCATAGTTCTCTTTGGCAATATTGTCCCTGGCATTTTCGATGAATACTGCGCTTTCATCTTGCTTTTTAGAACATCCCGCCAAAACAACAACCAGTAGAATACAAAATGTATAAAGTATGTGCCGTCGCATTATAAATCTCCATTGCTTAAACATTGTACCAAATTATATTTCTCTCTTAAAAGAGAAAAACACCTGTTTTATGATAACGCAAAAAAGCGCTATAACATATTATCGGCAAACAATGGGATTAATAAAGTTCATTTTGTGTGGCAGTAAAACAGAAGATGAGCGGGCGATGCAGTATTTATTCCATCGCCCGCTTTGTTGCGATAATTACCATTCGAGTTCGTCATCGACAGAGAGAAGTGAGTTGAAACGTTGTTCGATAATTTTGTCTTTATTTGCGGCGCGCTCATCGAGTTGTTTTTTTGTCTCTTCGAGTTTTTTCTCTAAAAAGATCAGTCTTTGTGCGCGGAGTTGCTGTTTTATATCAAATGACTGAGCGATAAGATCGCGTAGTTGGGCAGTAAGCTGTTCCTTATCCGCCTCATCAGTTGACGATGTTATCTCATCCGCAAGCAGGATACTGTGGAGTTCCAGTTTGACATACGATACAAACAGGGTTTTTAGTTCGTCACTGCTACCCGGATGGTTCAACGCCATGACAAACCTGCCTTCACGAGCTAACTGGTGCACAAATTTACGAGAGCCGGGGGTTTTTGATTTCTGAACCTGCTCGAATAAGGTTTTTATTTCAGGATCATACTCGGATAAGGTTTCGATGCATTCATCAACATTTTCCATTCGATCGCGCATTTGATCCATCATAGGATGCTTACCGCCAAACGGAGGGCGCATTTGCCTCATCCCTTCCGGCGGTCCATCGATTGGTTGAGCCAAGCAACTGGTTGCTAAAGCGGTTATGACCAACATTGTGTTGAGCACGGTTAAAGGTTTCATGGTGTCATCTCCTTCTTATTGGGTGGTTATTATTATTACCATTGTGGTTGCGCAAGCCACTGCAATTGAGTATCAATTATATAAAAACTCTGTTCTACTTCCGGTATAGCGTCAAGAATTTCCTCAACATCTGAGGTGGTCTTTTTTTCTTTTGTAGATTCCGCATTATCAACTTCTGAACTATCAAACAATGTTGCCCAAGAATCCGACTCAGCCGTATACCAGTCCATCTTTTCTGCGGTCTGTTTGGGCGGATTAACCGGTGCTGGTTGAGGCAGGTCAGATATCCATATATATAAACTGACCGCTGGAATACCGATCATCAGGCCAATTGCCCCTGTTGCGAGAATCATTGATCGGCGGCGCGCTTTTACCGGAATCATCCGTATTGTCTGACGATGCCGTTCGTCAAGCCCCTTCCACTTCTTTTGCGGCTTATCCTGCGAAAACAGTTCGTCTTTATGAGCCCCTAGTTGACTGAGTAGTTCTTTTGATTTGATCCCCCTAAATTTCATGACATACCCTCCTGTATATGATGAGAAGATAAAAATTCCCTCATTCTATTTAGCGCTTTATGTATACGATATAAAACGGTACCGGTTGGTATCCCCAGATGAGCGGCAATTTCACGGGCGGTAAAATCATGCTGTACTTTCAGGGCGATGACCGCCTGTTCTTTGGGGGGCAATGTAGCTATAGCCGCATGCAAATCATGCTTTACATGATGACTTGAGCTATGATTTATGTTTGTAGCGTTAACCTTGATTTCTTTATGCGCCGATGCGTGGTTTTGTTTTTTACGGTATGTATCGATAGCACGGTTGTAACCGGTTTTATACATAAACCGACGTGCGTGGCTCACATTTTTGAAGGTATGGAATTTTTCAAAAAATTTCAGATATGCATCCTGGGCGATGTCGGCAGCATCATCAATACCGGCGATGCGGGCAAGAAATCCGCTGAACATTGGATGCCACTGCTCTATCAATTGGCTGGCGGCAGTGGTATCGCCCAGTTTGATCTGTTTGAATAATTTTGTATCGTCAATAATCTGCATATCAGTTCCTTTCTTCATACACTATAACGTATGCGAAAGAAACTTTATTGGGATTTTTTTTAAATTATTTTCCCAAAAAACGTTTATGTAGATTTTGCCTTAGCGTAAGAATTTCATTCGCCTGACTTTGCGAACATCGACAAATTATCCGATTCATCTTTTTTCTCGTAACCGGAATCCTGCCTGTCGTGATTGACTTTATTCTTTTTTGTATAAAGATTGAATACATCGTCAGCGGACAACCCTGCTGTCTGAGCAAGAGAAATAAGAAAATGAAACATGTCGATTATCTCAACCTGAGCATTTTGCTTGTCGAACTTCTGGTACTTTGCCCACCATTTCCACGGCACACTATCAATCAATTCTGCAAGTTCCTGACTGAGTGCCCGTGAGTAGTTAAGAAGCCATTCTTTACGTTGATCTTCGTTCATAGAGTCGGTATCTACACCAATACGCTGGTTGAGTTCTTTTTGTAATGCAAACATTTCCGAAAGTTTGTCCATGCTCTGTTCCTCCAATATGTCGTGTATGAAAACAGTTATTATATATTATATTGTTTGCACTACTATAACATACCTTTGCCCAAAAGATGAGAAGAAAAATAAAATTTTGCCGTTATGACGCAACAAACTTTGATACAGCATCATACAACGCGTCGTAACAGGTCAGGCGCGGAAATTGAGGAAACTCCTGCGCCACTATATCGGGTGCATTGAACAGAATACCCGCGTCTGCTTCACAGAGCATAGTGGTGTCGTTGTACGAATCACCGACAGACAGAATACGGAACCCTGAACTTTTCAGCGCATTGACTGCTTTGCGTTTGCCGTCCTGCTGGCGCAGTGTATAGCCGGTAATTGTTCCGTTTTCGTCGATGATCAGGGAATTGCAAAATAACGTCGGGTAATCAAGCTTTTTCATGAGCGGGTACGCGAATTCGTAAAACGTATCAGAAAGTAAAATCAACTGGGTTATACTGCGAACACGATCGACGTATTCCTTCGCACCGGGCAACGGATCAAGCGTTGCTATGACCTCCTGAATATCTTTGATAGTAAAAGAATTTTGCTTGAGAATATCCAGCCTGCCGCGCATAAGCTGATCGTAATCCGACACATCACGGGTAGTCAGGCGTAACTCTTTTATACCGGTTTTATCTGCGAAGGCTATCCAAATTTCTGGTATCAGGACCCCTTCGAGGTCCATAGCTATGATGGGTGGTTTGTTATCCATTGTTTTTACCTTAATTTAATTATTAATTCTTACTTTCCAATATATTCTAGTTATTTAATGTGTCACAGTAGTTTATCAACCACATCGTCCATGGCTGTCGCCTTAAACGGAAAAATGGTGCGCATGGTATCACTGCTGCAAATATTGTCAAAATGAATCATTTTCACCTGATCACGGGTAATCTTAGGTTGCGCACTTATGGTTTCCATGATGCTTGCCAGCACACGTGCAACAGGAATAGGGATATGCACACATTTTTTCTGATCCTGCCCAGCGGCTTTGGCAATCAAACGAGCTATATCCTCAAACGGCATGACTTTTGGGCCGCCAAGTTCGATAGTGATGTTCGTTTTGTCGTCTTTCAGTGAATCACAGATACAGCGTACCAGATCGAGTATATACAGCGGCTGCAACTTGTTTTGCCCTGAACCAAGTACCGGTATGAACGGTAATTTCTGAATCGACTGCCCGAGCCTTGCAATCAGCTTGCTGTTACGGTAGCCATACACTTTTCCGAATATCAGCGACGGCTGCAAAATGACAAACGGCAGGCCGCTGCCTTTAATTTCCATCTCCGCAAGTGCTTTTGTGCGATGATAATCGCTCGGAGCCTCCAGTTTCGAACCCAATGCACTGACGTATACCACTTTTTTGATACCCCTGCGCCGGGCAGCGGCAATCAGATTGCCGGTAATATCTTTGTGCATGGTATCCATGCTCATATTTTTGGGTTTATATATGCTGCCTACCAGATGCACAATATAGTCGACACCGTCAAGCGCGTTGTAGATAGATAACTCGTCGGTAAAATCGACCAGACTGTACGGAACCTTCCGCTTATCAAGTATAGCTAGGTCTTCTTTTTTTGTATTTTTTCGTATAAGCCCCTTGTGCGATGTCTTATTTTGTTCAAGCATATGTGAGAGGTGGCAGCCGATATATCCTGAAATACCGGTAATGGCAATCATGGGACAATCTCCCTGTTTGCGGTTGTAGGTTGGTTATCCAATGACTCATAGCATATAAAATTGTTATGCTTCGTGTCAATACACAGCTTATTTTCTGATAATTCCACGGATAGTACAGTGGAATGACGGCATCGACGGGTCGGATGTACGGATCTTCAAACTTGAATTGAATATACCTTCCCGAATCCATGCGTGCAGGGTAACAGGAATAGTAATACGATCGCCTGGAGCAACAGTATCGGCAGGGAGTTCCGGTATATCAACACCACTGCCAGGGCGAACTTCCAGTATATGAAATGACGTGGAACTACTATTTGAAACGGTGATGTTCATCACCGGTATACCTTTTGATACCATTACTTTTCCAAAGTCAAGAACTTCGGGGGTGATGGCCAATCCCTTGCCATTTCTTGTGATATCGGTAAGTATAGGAACGCGGGCAATTTTCTGTTTTGGATCGCTGGAGTAAATCAGTAGCTGGTAGTATCCCTGTCCAGCACTTTTCCCTTTGGAATTGAATGTAACTGTGACGGGAACAGTCTTGCCGGGAGCGATAAGTTTGATAGGCCAGTCTATTTCTATACATGAGCAGGATGTACGGATTTTCCCTATCTCCAGTTGTTCGTCACCGGTATTGGTAAGCGACAGTTCTTTGGATACTTTTTGTCCAGGTTTAACTTCCCTGAATTGTATCGTTTTTTCCGAGACAAGCAGATGCGGGGCAGCATGCACCCCTGTTGCCATTATACCAAGGCATATCATCAAGAGCACTACAGTACGTATTTTACTCATTAGCCGGTGGCGCTCCTTCATGTAATGTAAGTGAAACGATATTGGAAAACCCCAGTTGACGGGCAGTGTCCATAACAAAAACCACAGTTTTATAAGCTACGTTTTCATCAGCTTGCAGGATAATCGGTTCGTCAATATTTTTCAGCTGTACCTGAGCAAGCCGGTTATGCAGTTCCTGCGGTTGTATCTTTTCGTCATTGAAATACAAAGTACCATCCTGTTCGATGGTGACAATGGTTTCGTCGGCCCGGTTAAGCGTCGCTGTTTTTGCCTGCGGCAGAGTAACCTCGATACCGGGTTTCTCTACAAATGTCGACGATACCATAAAAAAGATGAGCAATAAAAACAGCACATCAATTAATGAAGTGATGTTAATGACAGAGCGTTGTCGATGAGTTTTCTTTTCCGCAAACATATTAGTCTATTTGTATCCCGTATATTTTACCGAACAAAAGTGTTATATGGCGGTCTATCTCTTCGGTCAGCCGTTCCGCCTTGCGTGATAACAAAGTGAACGCCGCAAGCGTAGGTATAGCCACAGTCAACCCCGCTACAGTAGTTATGAGCGCTTTGGATATACCAGCCGATAGCGCGCCTGCCTGCCCCACACCCTGCTGGGCGATGGTGTCGAACACCTCGATCATGCCAAGCACCGTCCCAAGCAATCCCATCAGCGGTGTTATTGCCGCGATCAACTCAAGCAGGAACAATCCACGGTCAAGCCCGCTGGTTGCCTGCCTGCCGGTTACTTTTATCATTTCAACGGTTTGATCGCTGGGCAAATGGGCATTGTTGATAACTTTTTTCACCACCGATGACATAGGGTTGCTGTGTTTATCGCAATATTCGATTATCTCGTCGTTTTTTGACGGAGCATAGGTTTGTACCATTATGCGCAGTTTTACTGGGGCTACTCTGAAACGTGTGAGCGCGAACAACCGTTCCAGCACAATTGTCAGTGATAGCAGTGAACAAAATAAGATGGGGTACATGATGTATCCGCCTTTGGCAATCAGCGCCTGCAACGCTTCCATATATATCCTCCGTAAGTACATGTTTAAAAATCCACAGTATCAGCAACCACGATACCGGTTGGTCAATCCGTATTATATCCAAACGACATAAATAGCCAAAGATCTTTTTTGCCACTGTTTTTCACATATTGTTCCGGCAATGGTTCGAATTTGGCTGATTGAATGATCGCTGCTTCGCAATCCTTACTGAAAAATGGATTGCCAAACGAATCAATTATTTTAATAAAACCGATACTGCCGTCTTCCGTTACCTGAAAGACGATCAACGATTTGCTCGCAAACATTTGGCCACTGTAATTAAGCATGATGCGTGTCTGCCAGTTCCGGCTTATAGTACGTTTCATGCGCGAATAATATTCACCCAGATTATGCTTCGCAATATTGAATTGTAAAGCGCCAATCAACTTTGCCACCGATTTTTCATCTACTTTCTCCTGATGTATCAACTCGTCTATCTGCCCGTCCATAGGCGATTGCGCTGTACTTTGCGTTGCTCCTGACTGCGGTATTATTTCAGGCGACGGGCTCTGAGTTACACTAAACGGTGTTTGTTTGGCTATCTTTGTTATCTGTTCTTCAGGTGTTTCGGTGGTTTTTTTTGCCAGTTGGGTTTCGTTCTTTTTGACTACCGCGTCTTTTTTCTCGAAAACATCTTCTTTTACAATATTTTTCTTTTCTTTTTGCACTTCCGTATAGTCGGTTGAATCCAACTGTTCAGTTTGTGGTTGAGAAGATTGGGTAAGTACCTGCGGTGGCTGAGCTACTGATGGTCTGGCAACCTGGGTTCTGATCTGTTTCGATTCAGATATTTTTTTCATGTAGGGCTGATTTTTTGATTCCACCGGTTCATCCGGAAGTTCGGGTTGAGCCGCAATGTTGTTGTCAGTTCCGATGAGCGGTGTCGGATCAGGAGGAGGCGGTTGTTCTTTTTGTTTATATGCGTCCATGAACTGCATATTAACCTGTTGGCGCGTTATGGGTTTAGGTTTGGTCGGTTCCTGAATAGGCACATAGCGAAAAATCCCCTCCATTGTTGAAAAATGGATCAACAACGAGGCGCCGAAAGCTAAACTGTAATACGCGTAGTATTTTTTCATTGTTCTTTTATACTATCTTGAGGTTTTTGTTGTAAAGATACATGTTTGATATTGTACTTGAAAATGAGGTTCTAGATTATATCAGATAATTATGGCTGAATGACAGAACACACACAAATCAAATGAGTTTCTCAAAAAATCGATTTCTCTTGACATCGGTTGCGGTTCATATAACAATATAAACTTAAATTACAGCCGCATTATTAGAGTAATTAAACCGCTGGTATGCACTGCATTGCAAATTTTATAAATTTCATATACAAGTGGCTGGCGGAATAAAAGAATCAAAATGTAAGTCTCATCTACATATAAGGTGGCGTATGAACAAAATTGAAATAGCCTGGATGGAAGATAAAGCGGTCATCAGGGTTGTGGGAAAAGGGAGTTTTCTCAATAGCCGCAATTTCAAAGAGGCTGTCATGGCGTTGATATCCAGAGGGTATACGAATATAATTGTCGACCTGGAAGATTGCTGCGGTATGGACAGTACCTTTATAGGTGTTTTAACCGGCATAACCCTGCGGGCGTTGCGTCAAAGCAACAAGCATTTGTTTATTGCTAATTTGGGTAAATGTAACCGGGAATTGCTCGAAACTCTTGGAGTAATTCGTTTCTTTGATGTAATGAAAGACTCCTGCACTTTTGATGTTGAATTTCAGTCGGTCACCGATACCCCCGAAGATCCTGACGAAGCAATCGAACAAATACAGCATATCCTTGAAGCCCACGACAACCTGATGAAAGCCAATGACGAAAATGTAGACCGTTTTAAATTGGTTAAACAAACTCTTGAACAGGAACTCGCCCAAAAACTAGACGAAAAAACAGAGTCGGAAGAAAAACAGCAGAAAAAAAATCAAAAATAAAGTTTCTGTCTGTTTTGTACATAAATTCCTGATCACTAACGGTGAAGGAATTGTTACGGGGAGGATGAATTATAGTTACCTCTATATTGTTGGCTTTCAGTGTACTGCTTCTCGTTTTTACGCTCCGTCTTATTCAACGGTGTCGTGACCTTGAAGTCCTGCAGCGTTCGCTGATTGAAGAACGCAATATCATGGTGGATTTTCTCAGGGAAATCGGAACCGCCTTTTCCGAATCATTACAGATAGATGACCTTCTGACCATCGTCTTGCGTACCGCCAAACGTATTACCGATGCCAACGCCGGTGTCATTTATCTGGTAGAGGAAGACGGCAATATGTCTGCCCGAGTGATTGAGGGATTGTTTCCTCCTATGATAGAAATCGGTTCTAATACCGAAACCAAATGGACCAGTAAACAAAAATATATTCACGATATTATCAAATCGTATCCTGTCCATCGAAGCGAAGGAATTTTAGGCAAAGTTCTCGAAGAAGGACGGGCAGTCTGTCTTGACAGCAAAGAAATCGATACCAGCCAGCTCATCCCGCGTTATAAATCTGAGTTTTTGCGCATAAAAAGCCTTATGGTGGTACCCTTGAAACTGAAAAACAGGGTTCTCGGCGTTATGGCTGTGGTAAATAAACGATACCATGACGTATTCAAACCACAGGAACTTGCTTTGCTTGAATCACTTGGCGAGCAAGCTGCTGTTGCTTTAATTAACGCTCGGCTGTCTATACAGCTTGCGGAACGTAAACAGCTCGAATGGGAGCTTAAGGTCGCGTCCGATATACAAAATCTGTTGATTCCTAAAAAAATACCGCCTATCCATGGATACGAGTTGGCGGCTATCAGCCAGCCTGTCCGCACACTTGGTGGCGACTACTACGATATCGTAAAACTCGATTATGACCGCTACGGTATCATCATTGCCGACGTATCAGGTAAAGGAGTGCCCGGCGCGATCACCATTGCTATTTTCCGTAGTTTATTCCGTAACTATGCGGTGCGCTATGAATCTCCTGCCAAAGTACTTGTTGAAATCAATAACTGGCTCTACGGTGAAATGCAGGAAGATATGTTTATCACTGCCCTCTACGCCATTTTGTACCCAAAAGAAGGGCGTCTTGTCTGGAGCAGGGCAGGCCACGAACCTATTTTGTATTATTCCAAAAAGGAAGAAGCCATCCACGCCTTTTCCGGTATGGGAGTTATGATGGGTATGACATTCGGCAAAGATTTCGATTCGTTCCTTGAGGAAAACGAACTGCATATAGGCTCAGGCGACTCGATTACACTCTACACCGACGGGGTTATAGAAGCACAAAACAAGGCCGGATGTGAATTCGGGCGCGATAATTTGTGTCAGGTGATCCGTTCCAATGCGAGTAAAAAACCTCAAAAATTGCTCCAATCAATTACCGGTCAGGTATCCAAGTTTTCCGGTCTGTCTAATTTCACCGATGACCTTACCCTGCTTGTCCTAAAACGCCAGTAATACTTTTTACCTGCTTTTAACCTCAAATTAAACCTGTCGTCCCCTGATGAATCAAAGGCATGTCCGAAATATATCTTGACAAGAGACGCCCGGATAATTAAATATAATTACCTCAAATTTACGAAAATGACATTTTTTACCATAAAATTACGGTGTTTGTTTCAAAGGGGAGCAGGGGATGACAAAAGACAAAAAACACGAAAAAAAGCACAAACATACAGAAGATGAGGCGCAGGCTGTTGTCGAAGAAATCGGAACTGAAGGTGAACAACCTCAGAAAGATACCGACAAGGAACAGCAGGAAGCCAAACCTGAACAGTTGGATGAGCAACAGCAGGATTACCTCAACCAGATGCTTCGCATTCAGGCTGAATTCGATAATTACCGTAAACGCATCAACCGTGAACGGGACGAGTTTCGTAAATACGCTGGCGAACAAGTATTGCTTGATCTATTACCTATAATAGACAATTTTCGCCTCGCGTTGTCTTCGCTAGAAGAACATGTCATTCCTGAAAACCATAAGTTTTTTGAAGGAGTGGAGATGATTTACCGGCAGTTAGGGCAAATGCTCGAAAAAAATGGCGTGCAGGAACTGGAAACTGTTGGAAAACCATTCGATCCATGCTACCATAATGCTTTGCAGCAAATTGAAAGTACCGATGTGCCGGAAAACCACGTCGCGCAGGAAGTCAGCAAAGGATATATGATGCATGGTAAACTGCTTCGTCCAGCGGCGGTTATCGTTGCTAAAGAACCGTCTGGGCAACAGGCCGAATAGGGCTGAACCTGTAGTAAAATCATTAAGGAATTTATATATAAACATAAATATACATTTTAAATGGAGGGGTGTTTGATATGGCAAAAGGAAAAGTAATCGGTATCGATTTGGGAACCACGAATTCGTGTGTTGCCGTTATGGAAGGTGGAGAGGCTACCGTAATTCCAAACGCGGAAGGCGGGCGTACTACCCCCTCGGTCGTGGCGTTTACCAATACAGGCGAGCGACTGGTAGGGTTGACTGCGAAACGTCAGGCAGTTACCAATTCGGATAATACTATTTTTTCTATAAAACGATTCATGGGACGTCGCTATGACGAAGTCAATGAAGAAATGAAACTCGTACCGTATAAGGTTGCTGATAAAAACGGTGTGGTAGCTGTTTCTGTTCGAGATAAAGAATATACACCTCCGGAAATATCGGCTATGACACTCCAGAAGATGAAACAAACCGCTGAAGATTATCTGGGTACAACTGTTACACAGGCGGTTATCACTGTTCCCGCATATTTCAACGACAGTCAGCGTCAGGCTACCAAAGATGCCGGTAAGATTGCAGGGCTCGAAGTACTTCGTATTATCAACGAACCTACTGCCGCGTCGCTGGCATACGGACTTGACAAAAAACATGACGAAAAAATCGCTGTCTACGATCTCGGTGGAGGTACTTTTGACGTATCTATACTTCAACTTGGCGACGGAGTATTCGAAGTGTTGTCAACCAACGGTGATACTCACCTTGGCGGCGATAATTTCGACCAGAAGATCATCGACTGGATGGCTGAAGAGTTTCAGAAAGATAACGGTATCGACCTTCGTAAGGATAAAATGGCTCTCCAACGTTTGAAAGAAGCCGCTGAAAAAGCAAAATGCGAATTGTCAACTACCATGCAGACTGAAATCAATCTGCCGTTTGTTACAGCAGACGCCTCCGGTCCGAAACACCTTTCGCTCACGTTGAGCCGCTCTAAGCTGGAACAACTGGTAAGCGATCTGCTTGAAAGAACAAAAAATCCATGTCAGCAAGCCCTTAAAGACGCAAATTTATCAGCAAGCGACATTGACGAAGTTATCCTTGTCGGCGGCCAGACACGTATGCCTTCCGTACAGGGAATTGTTAAAGATATTTTCGGCAAAGATCCCCACAGAGGAGTAAATCCTGACGAAGTGGTTGCAATCGGCGCTGCTATTCAGGGTGGTGTGCTTGCCGGTGAAGTTAAAGACGTATTGCTTCTCGACGTAACCCCGCTTTCGCTGGGAATTGAAACATTGGGCGGCGTGTTTACCCGTCTGATCGAACGTAATACTACTATCCCTTGCCAGCGCAAACAGGTTTTTTCTACTGCGGCAGACAACCAGCCGGCGGTAAGCATTCATGTCCTGCAGGGTGAACGAGATATGGCGGCATACAACCGTACCCTCGGTCGTTTTGACCTGACCGATATACCACCTGCGCCGCGCGGTGTACCGCAAGTCGAGGTTTGTTTCGATATTGACGCAAACGGTATCCTGCACGTATCAGCAAAAGACCTTGGCACAGGCAAAGAACAGAAAATCCGTATCGAGTCATCAAGCGGATTGTCCGAAGCGGATATCGATAAAATGGTCAAAGAAGCTGAATCCCATTCTGAAGAAGATAAAAAACGCAGGGAGCTGATCGAAACCAAGAATCAGGCGGATACTCTTGCGTACAGTGTGGAAAAAACACTCAAAGATCACAGCGACAAAATATCAGATGACGAAAAAGCCAAAGTGGAAGCAGCAGTGGCTGATTTGCGTAAATCTTTGGAATCAGACGATGCGGATGCCATCAAAAAAGCCATGGAAAACCTCACGCAGGCATCACATAAAATCAGCGAGATGCTCTATCAGGAAGCGGCTCAGCAACAGGCACAACAGCAAGGAGCTGAAGGCGCACAGGGAGCTCAGGCAGGCCCGCAGGAACAGGAAACTGCTCAGGAGTCGAAAGAAGATGAAAGCGTTGTCGATGCTGATTATGAAGTGATGGACGACGACAAGAATTAATAAGCAGGAATTTTATATATTATGTCAAAACGCGATTACTACGAAGTTCTGGGTGTCAATAAAGGCGCGTCCGATGATGAAATAAAAAAGGCATACCGGAAACTCGCCTTGAAATATCATCCGGATCGTAATCCAGGTAATAAAGAAGCTGAAGAAAGTTTCAAGGAAGCTGCTGAGGCGTATGAAGTTCTATCAACACCGGAAAAACGGCAGCGCTACGATCAATTCGGGCATGAAGGTGTCAGTTCCAGTTTCGGTCAGGGCGGATTCCAGTGGTCTGACTTCAGTCATTTCTCTGATGTCGAAGATATTTTTGGCGACCTATTCGGCGGTGGCGGCGGTATCTTCAGCGAAATCTTTGGTGGCGGACGGCGAGGCAGCCGTGCGCGTCAGGGAGTACGCGGCAGTGACTTGCAATACAATATGGAAATATCGTTTGTCGAAGCGGCAAACGGTTGCAGTCGCGAAATATCGTTCAAAAAGAAAACCCTTTGCGCCACCTGTAAGGGTGAAGGAGTCAAACCCGGTACAAGTAAGGCAACTTGCCAGCAGTGTGGCGGAGCTGGTCAGATACGGCTTTCACAGGGTTTTTTCTCCATTAATCGTACATGTGAGCAGTGTGGCGGAACAGGTTCGGTTATAAAAGATCCTTGTACTACATGTAAGGGAAGCGGCAGAGTTGTTAAAGATAAAAAATTATCTATCCATATACCTGCGGGAATAGAAAACGGTTCTAAATTGAAATTAAGCGGTGAAGGCGAAGACGGCGCATACGGTGGCCCGTCCGGTAACCTGTATGTAGCGATACGCGTTGCCCCGCATCCCTTTTTTACCCGTCACGGCAACGATATTGTTTGCGAGGTTCCTATTAGTTTTCCCAAAGCAGCGCTTGGCGGTGAAGTTGAGGTGCCTACTCTTGAAGGCAAAGTAAAACTCAAAGTACCGCCCGGGACACAGAGCGAAAAAGTATTCCGTATTCGCGGTAAGGGAATCAGTGATTTACGTGGTTTTGGAAAAGGCGATCTTAAAATAAAAATTGTTGTGGAAGTCCCGACTAAACTGACGTCCGAACAAAAACAATTGCTAGAAAAATTTGCGGAAATCAGCGGTGAAGATATTTACCCGATGATGCATTCGTTTTTCAAAAAAGTAAAAAACATTTTCAAAGGGTGATATAATCCATTGAAACAACGACGGTTTTTTGCTCCTGCTTCATGCTGGCAGGGCGGCCATATTGTCCTTGATCCCCAACAGAGCCATCATATCCGTTCCGTACTGCGTTTGCACCCGGGCGACACGGTTACCTGTTTCGACGGCGAGGGCAAATGCGCGAAAACGCGTATAGTCTCTATTGAATCAAACCATACTGTCCTTGATATTGTTGCTATGGAAGATTCACAGCCTGTTTTGCCAGTACGTTTGACTCTTGCTCAGGCGGTTATCAAATCACAACGTATGGATTTGATTATTCAGAAGGCCGCCGAACTGGGGGTGGATTGCCTGATCCCGATTTTTTCAGCGAATACGGTTGTGGATGTTGCCGCAAATAAACAATTATCCAAACTGCAACGATGGCAAAAAATATCGGTTGAAAGCGCAAAACAATGCGTTAGAAACGTGGTTATGCAAGTCGACCCGTTTATGGAACTCAGCGCCCTGACAGACAATTTCGCATCATATGACGCGGTTTTTATGGGTTCTCCTTATGTCGCACCATTAGATCTTTCCCAAACGGTTGCTTCATGTAAAAATATTTTGTTGGTTATTGGTCCTGAAGGTGGGTTTACCGATCAGGAAATGGCCGCTTGCACCGAATCTCCGAATTATATGCCGTGGCGATTCTCCAATACCGTGTTGCGTGCCGAAACCGCTGCCATTACTGCTGTTGGCATCATGCAATACGCGTTGCTTTCAACCATGGAGGGTGCGTAGTCCAGTGAGAGAAACGTTCCACATAGCTACATATGGCTGTAAAGTCAATCAATATGAGTCACAATTAATCAGGGAATCTTTCAAATCTGCCGGTTATGCTGAATCGAGTTCCACCGAAGCCAATATTTTCATTGTAAATACCTGTACTGTTACCGCACAAAGCGACAGCAAAATACGTCAGGCAGTAAGACGTATCAGACGGTTGAACCCCGAAGGTGTGGTCGTCATTACCGGTTGCGGGGCTGATACTCAACATGATGTATTTGACGGCTTCGACAACATTTATTTTGCTCAAGGTGCTACATGGCAGGAACGAAGTTCAGAATTGTCTAAGGCAATTCGTCAAATTATGACCACTTGTGAATATACTATCAGCTCTTTTGGTATAGGTGAGAATATATCAGATTTTGGCAATCATACACGAGTATTTGTTAAAGCTCAGGATGGCTGCAACTCATTTTGTGCCTATTGCATAATACCTTACGTTCGAGGAAGATCAGTCAGCAGGCCGCTTGAAGATGTACGTAAAGAGATAGAACAGCTCGTCATATCCGGTTATCAGGAGATTGTCCTTACGGGTATCCATCTTGGACAGTATTGCGATGAGCAAGGCAATACCCTTGATTCCCTGCTTCGCGCTTTGATAGATATCCCTCATTCGTACCGTTTGAGATTGAGTTCCATAGAACCTCAGGATATAACAGATGAAGTAATAGATGTGTTTGCTTCATCAGCTACCATCATGCCCCATTTGCATTTACCGATTCAGCATGGGCACAACGATGTGCTTGCCGCTATGAACCGCAAATATACTGTCGAAGAATATCTTCAGATAGTCGATTCACTCCGATCGCGAAAACCCGATCTTGTGCTGACTACAGATCTCATTGTCGGGTTTCCCGGAGAGACAGAAAAGCAGTTTCAAGAATCCCTGGATACGGTTTTGTCGATAGGTTTTATCAAGGTGCATGTGTTCCCCTTTTCATGCAGGCCCGGAACCAAAGCCAACACATTGACGTGCAAGGTTGACGCCAAAGAAATAAAACGCAGAACTGCCATTGCCATAGATCAAACAGTTTCACGGTCCAACGAAATTAAAGAGGCTTTTATTGACAGAACCTTTCCTGTATTAGTAGAATCCAGAAAAGATTCTTTGACTGGTATGTGGGTTGGCTTTACCCCACAGTATATCAAAGTAAAATTTCGTTCACAGAAATCGTGTGCAAATAAAATCATGCCGGTACGTTTGATGACCCTCAACGGCGACGCTGTAACAGGAGAACTTGTGGATGCAGATACCAATTAACTGGATTGATGTTTTTGTGGGCATAGTTTTGCTCGTTTTTGCCATCCGTGGATACCGCCGCGGTTTATCCGGTGAAATTTTACAAGTGGTCGGTTTGCTGGCATCGCTGATACTTGCCTATCGCTTTTTCGGATATGTTGGCGAAGCTCTTCACCAAAGCCTCGCCATGCCTGAAGGAATAGCGTTTGTTCTGGGATATGTAGGCGTTTTTGTGCTTATCTATACTATATTTTATGTTATACGCTATATTGTCCATAAAATGATGTCTGTTTCTTTCATTGCGGTGCTAGAAAAAGGTGGAGGGATTTTGGCAGGAATGATGCGAGGTATTTGCATTTTGTCCGTTTTGTTTGTGTTGGTTTGTATGATCCGTCAACCTTCGGTTACACGATATATTTTTAACGAGTCGCTTACCGGAAAATATATCATGCCTTTATCGCTGTATATGTATGACATGCTGTTTCCCGCTGATGAAACATCTCAACACTTTAACCAACAACAGTATATGATTCAAATCTATGATGATGCCAACATTACAGTAGCTCCGACTGAAAAAACTCCTCAAAAATAACTACTTACCCATATTTAAAAGATTTTATTGAAAAAATTTGCGATTATAATAGTAGTATGCTATACTATAAATTAGTGTATGTTAAAATTATTGGCTTATTTCGTGAGGAGTCTTGATAGTATGGGTGGCGAACAGTACAAAAAAATAGCACTGATGCGCAAATACGTAGGCTACAAACACGCATACTACATGTTTGTATGGGGTAATATAAAACACCGCCTTTTACGATGCAGCTGGAACTGGGCAGCATTTATGTTCGGTTTTATCTGGTTTGCATATCGTAAAATGTACGGATATGCACTCTTTTTGTTCGTATTGTTTACATTATGCATTCTGCCGCTTTCCCTGAACTCATACTGTTTGCAATACAGCGATGAGCTCAGCCGTATTATTGCGACAGTTTCTGCTCAAATGCATTTTCAACATTACGTGTCGGTATCACCGGAACAGATAGATTTCGCTCTTCGTGCTGCGGGCCCATACCTGATTATGCTGCCGTTTGGATTACTGTTTATTTGCGGGTTATACGGCAACTATTTGTATCTAAGGGCTGTACGGCACAAAGTACGCCGCATCGACAGGCGTTATCGCGATAACGAGCAGAGCAAAGCTATTGTTCGTTGCGGTGGTGTGAGCCATCTGTCGTTATTCATCGCCTTCTTATTGCTACAGCTTCTGCTGGTAGCGGTTGTCTTGATTCGAAAAGAGATTGTCTAAGAAAATTCATTAAGGAGAAACATTGGTGAAATTCACGCTAACGCTAGTTATTAGCCTGTTGTCGATTATTTGCACAACGAGTTCTTTACGTGCAGAGTATGTATCGTATACCGATTATTTTGAAAGCGATGCAATGTGGATGAATAATGGCTACATGTGGGATCAAAGCCCTGATATGACCTATAGCTATAATTATGAAGCTGATGGCATGCATGTAACTGATGTTACTCCAACAATTGTGGGCTGGCAGAATTTTATTTTGCGTAAGTATCTCTATCGTCCGGTAATCAGTGATTTTACCGCAGTGGTGCAATACGATTGGAATAACTACACGCAGGCAAGCGTGCCTGCTCTTGATTTTATCTCGGACATAACTTTAATCGCCTACAGCCCGACAACAGAGCTTTTTCGGGCAGAATATATCGATTCCAGTGCCACCGATCATGGAAGGTTAATTGTGCGTACAAGCCAGAGCGGTATTTACGATTCTACGACTCCCGGAGACCTGCCGGTAGCAGGCAGTGCCATTTTGATGTATACAAGGGTTGGCGATCAATTGACGTTACGTGCAGAATCGGGAGCGCTGTATGCGGAGTATACGTTTACAATACCTCTTGATACAGTATTTACCAATTTCTCTATTGCGTTTGCCGGCAATTCGGCTGGCGACTTTGGTGAAATCACATTGAAATCTTTCTCGTTTGAGGGTGAAATTGAAGATGCTCCGATAGTTGTACCGGAACCGGCAACTTCGGTTCTTATGCTGACAGGGCTTGTTTCATTCTTGATTAGAAGAAAATAACATATATAGTAATGCTATTGTTAAGATTAATACGAAAAAATTTGTTGATTAATTGGAAAACTTCCGGTACTATCGCCGTGTTCAAATTAACGCACCAATTTGCAGTTTCTTTATCAGCAGAGACATAAGATATAGCATCATTAGAAAAGATTATGTTTGACTTCTGAATGGTTTTCCCGTAGAATAGCCCTTATTTTTGAAAACGACGGTAGTTTAACGGGGCGTAGCGCAGCCTGGTTAGCGCGCCTGCCTTGGGAGCAGGAGGCCGGAGGTTCGAATCCTCTCGCCCCGATTTTTATATCCGGCATCAATGAACAATCATACTTTGTTGGCCAGCATGATGACGAATCTGTAGGCATGTACCTTGAACGATAGTTTTGCACGTTGTACCGTCTAGCATATGCAGGAGGACGAGCATTGAACGATTATGATACACTCGAATTTTTGTGTTTGAACGAGGAATGTCAGAATGCCATTCCGTTTTCCGTTTTGATGATTGAAAAAGGGCATACTATCATCTGTTCGCGCTGTGGCAAACAGTATATTTTCGATAAGACATTGATCGGAAAAATCAAAAAGTTCGAAAAACTGGTAATGACTGTACGCGAAGTGCAGGATATTTTGGGCGATACGTATGTTGGCATCAACATTGAAGGACACGAAGTCAAATTGCCTTACCGGCTGTTGCTGACTCGTATGAATACGCTGTTGACATTGAATGTCGGCGAGCATAAATTCGCGTTTAAGTTCCGCGTCGAGCCGCTCAATACGGTCAATACCTGATTCGATGCAGCGGCCTTGGCCGCCCGGGGAGTTTAATATGATGTGGCGACATATGCTCAAAGCTAAAATACACCGCGCAACCGTGACCGATGCGAACCTTAATTATATGGGTAGCATCACCATCGACCAGACCCTTCTGGATGCCTGTAATATTCGTGAATACGAAAAAGTACAGGTTGTCAATATAACCAATGGCGCACGCCTTGAAACTTATGTTATCTCAGGTAAAGCTGATAGTGGCACAATTACCCTCAACGGCGCTGCTGCGCGATTAGTGCAACCCGGCGATAAAGTAATCATTATTTCATACTGTATGATGAGTGAAGATGAAATGGATGATTTTAAACCTACTATTGTATTTGTCGACGAACGCAACCGCGTTATTAATCAACCCACTTGATAATAAATTCTTTTTTACAGTACGGGCACTGATATTGGATTTCTTTAGATGATTTTGGAGGATCGGATATTTTCGCGCGTTTTTTGCAGTACGGGCATTCTATCAACGCAGGGCCTACAACCTCAGTTTTGGTGATTTCTTTTTGACCGAACGTTTCAATAGTTTTTTTACGCAAATTTTCGAGTGAAACTATTATTTCCTTAATCGCAGCTGTAGATGTTTCTATCATTCCTTCAGTAATATTGCCTGTTTTTTCTGTGACGCCACGAGCAAACTCCGCAGTATGAGTAAAGGCGCTCAATGTGGTCTCAATCGCTTCTTCAGCGGGGGCCTGAGGTGTATCTTTTGGTGTACTTGCACAACCCGCAAGCAAAAACATTATCAGCCCTATACAAACTGAACAGAAAAAACGGTTAAACATCATTAGAAATTTAACTCCGGTTCAACAACCGGCCCGTATTTACGGGGAAACGGTATTAAAAAGGTTATTATATCGTATGCACCGCCAGCCATGCGTGTTGCCATTCTGCCTGCGCCAGCGATAAATCCGGTCAGAACTCCGATTGGACCGTCATAATACATTGATTCATGCCATTGATCGGTCAATTCATATTGTCCGTTCCATACATTTATAAACCCGCGCGCCATTTTTTCGCCGGGATGTTTGGCGGCAAACACAGGTGTTATACAGGCAAATATCATAAGGCATACGATAAGCAGGGCAATACCAGGTGATTTTTTCATGATCTAATCCTCATGTACTGGTTAGCTATGACATCACGTTCCACGATTTTTTATACTAAATGATCACGGCGTGGCTGTCAATAAAATGGATAAAAAAATAACAGATCGTCTCTTGCTATGTATATCGGCGTATCATCCAACCTGTTTATCAAAATGATAGCCTTATACGATACTGATAGAAAAAACGCGCATAAAAATCTTTATCTGGCAATCATATTTTGTTATGTTGAAATTGATTTAATACTACAATAACCAACCCGGGTATGATTATGTTTGAAGCTATATCGTCTATGTTGAGTTCCCTAAACGCACTGGTATGGGGTGTTCCGCTCATGGTTCTGCTTGTGGGCACCGGTATCTATCTGACTATCCGTCTGCGGGGCATTCAGATGCGCGGGTTTGCCCATGGGGTATCTATTGTGCAGGGGAAATACGACGATCCGTCCGACCCGGGAGAGGTCAATCATTTTAAAGCCTTGGCAACAGCATTATCCGCAACCATAGGTACCGGCAACATTGTCGGTGTAGCCACAGCGTTGCTCATCGGTGGCCCGGGAGCGGTTTTCTGGATGTGGGTTACCGCACTGGTCGGAATGGCAACCAAGTTTACCAGTTGTACACTGGCAGTCAAATTCCGCAGGGTTGACTCCTCAGGCGAGACACACGGCGGGCCAATGCATTTTATCGAACAGGGGATGGGGCCTCGTTTTAAATGGCTGGCATGCCTTTACGCGTTTTTCACTGTCGCGGCGTCAATGGGTATCGGCAACATGTTTCAGAGTAATTCGGTTACCATGGCGCTTAACACTATTTTGTATGGATACGATTATAAACCGCCTATCTACGTCAATATGGTAGTGGGTATTGTACTGGCTGTCATTGTGGGGCTGGTTATCATCGGCGGAATTAAACGAATCGCAAAAGTGGCAGGATTAGTCGTGCCGTTTATGTGCGTTTTTTATGTACTTGGTGGATTGATAATACTGGCAACCAATATCCATTTGATTATCCCGGGGCTTAAACTGATTTTCACCTGTGCGTTTTCCGCTCCGGAATCGGTAAGCGGCGGGTTGCTTGGCGGAGTTATCAAGGCAGGGGTTGCCCGTGGCTTGTTCTCAAACGAAGCGGGTATGGGATCTGCGGCTATTGCTCATGGTGCGGCAAAAACCAAAGAGCCTGTTCGTGAAGGATTGGTGGCTATGCTCGGCCCGTTTATCGATACCATTGTGGTGTGTTCGATCACTGCACTGGTAATTGTTTGTACCGGCGCGACAGAACATACATCAATAAGTGGCAGGTTGACCAGCGCGGCATTTGAACTGGGATTGCCCGGTACAGGCTGGCTGGTATCGCTTGGTATAATCTTTTTCGCGTTTTCCACCCTGATTTCATGGTCGTATTACGGCGACCGATCTATTGACTACCTGTTCGGATCACATGCGCATGGGGCTGTATTGACGTATCGGATTATCTATGTGGTGTTTGTTTTTCTGGGAGCAGTAGTAAATTTTCCGGTTATCATTACCTTCTGCGATACTATGAATGGACTGATGGCGTTACCCAACCTTATAGCTCTGGTTGTGCTTTCTCCCCTGGTTATCAGCCTGACAAAAGATTATTTTGCCCGCAGAAAATCCAGATAGAGATTTTTTCTTTCTTGATATATTGAT
Source organism: Candidatus Auribacterota bacterium (assembly GCA_963675685.2). Classification (GTDB taxonomy): domain Bacteria; phylum Auribacterota; class Auribacteria; order Auribacterales; family Auribacteraceae; genus R3-B46. The sequence continues at coordinate 645,901 of CAXXKF010000011.1, read as the reverse complement.
TTATAAAAAGATATGTCCTTTTTTTGTAAAAAAGTACCAAAAAACGGATCTGCTAGCGGTTAAGTGTATATGTGTGATATGTGGGCAAGGTTGACTTTACTCTGCAGACCGTCATTGCGAGAAGCAAAGCGACGAAGCAATCTATGCGGATTCGCTTTATTGATTATAAACTTTGTATTACGAATACTCCCATCGGATGTCATTCTTGCAAAAGCAAGAATCCAGCCTCAGGCAACATTGGATCAGAACTGGATTCTCGCTTTCGCAAGAATGACATTTAATGGGTGAAAAGAAGTATGCAGGCAATATATAAAAACAAGCTTAATGTAAGTCACTAACGTCATTGCGAGAAGCGAAGCGACGAAGCAATCTCATGTTGTATCCACTTGAGATTGCTTCAGCTCATTCTGAGCTTCGCAATGACATTATTTTATTAGAGGTATTTTATAAGCCCAGCAGATCGCCTTCATCGATCATACCAACAGGTTTGCCGTCATTATCCACGACAGGCAATTCGTCGATTTTCTTATCCTTGATAAGTTTCAACGCTTCGGTTGCCAGACAATCCGGTTTGATCGATAAGGGATTTTTGGTCATAAAGATATGTATCGGCTGAACGAGGACATCGTCGTACAGCTCAACCGCACGACGAAAATCACCGTCAGTGAAAAATCCGATCAGTTTACCATTATTGTCAACCACCGATGCCGCTCCGGCATGTGCCCTTGTCACGGCAATGAGGGTATCTTTGACTGTGGTATCTTTCTTGACGATCGGATTATGTTGATCGGTTCGCATAATATCTTCAACTTTCAACAACTGTTTGCCGAGCGATCCGGCAGGATGAAAGAACGCGAAATCCTCAATCTTGAATCCTTTTTTCTTGTATACACATATAGTCAACGCGTCACCAAGTACAAGGGTTACCGTTGTGCTTGATGTAGGAGCCAAATTGAGCAGGCAAGCTTCTTTGGTGATACTTGCATCGAGTACTACATCGCTGTAGCGAGCCAGTGTAGACTCTACCCTGCCGACCATGGCGATCATCTTTGCACCGATCTTTTTGATGGTAGGCAGAAGACGGGTAATCTCTTCGGTTTCACCGCTGTTGGATAACGCAAGAACCACATCGTCAGGTTGTACCATACCCAGATCGCCGTGCAAAGCTTCTGCAGGATGCAGCGACAACGACGGTGTACCTGTACTTGCCAGTGATGCCGATATTTTTCGCCCGACAATACCCGATTTACCCATACCGGTTACGATGATGCGCCCTTTGCATGAGCTCATCATTTCTACCGCGCGTGAAAAATTGTCGTCAATCCTGTCGCGCAATGCTGTGATTTCCTTCAATTCCGCCTCGATTACTTCTTTGCCCAACGAAAGAATGTCGATATCTTCATGTGTTGCCAACACGGTTTCCTCCTTTATCGTAACTATAAAATTTATAATCAACAAAACAGTATACTAACATTTCTATCAGTATACGTCATTACGGCTGGTAAATCAATTGAGAAAATATGCGAAAGCAGCAGATAAAAGTATCGCCATCTACTAGCGAGTCGATGGCGATACTCAATTTTTGAGAGAAATATCGGACGGTTACCGCCGTTTCCTGATAACAACCAGCGATGACAACAACAATATCACTGATAACGGTTCAGGTATTGCCGATGAAGACGTACCTTCATCAATAGTCACCTCGCTATAGATGCTGCGCCCGTAGAAACGTTCATCATCTCCTCCGACTGCATCGGAATGATCGAGGATTCGTATTGCAGTTGCAGTAACAGCATCAAAGCTGATAAGCAACTCGTTTACTGCCTCAAGCATATACACGTCATTGCCAGTTATCTGACCTTCGACATCATTAAGAAAAGACAAATTCGTAAGAGGCATAAAGGTACTGCTGAATGTCGGGTTCAGGTCGGTTGTATAAAAAAGATTGCAATGCTCTACCGTATGGTTGGTGAGAGTACTTCCACTAAAAATCTGAATTTTATTCACCGTCAGCGAACCACTGTTGAATGTGAACATGATGGATTCATCGATGCCGGGGTTCCACCATCCTGAATTAAGCTGGTACACCCCATCAATCGCTGGTGCTGGCGGCCATACAGAATGATAGGTAGTGACCGAAATCGATAAATCACCCGTGCCACTGAGCGAATACGGAATCGGCACTGCTTTACACATTGTTGACATGGATAACGACAAGAATACAACTGCATACAGTAAATGTTTCATAACAACCTCCTTTATCATGTGTTTTGTGTTTTTAATACCTTAAAAATATAGCATATATTTTATTGTTTGTCAAATAGATGTGTTTAATTAAAACTGAGCGATATAGATACTTTTTAGATTGGCTAACTCATCCCATTTGGATGTCATGCCCGGGAAAGCAGGAATCTATTTTTTGCCAAGATATTACGCCAGCAGATTCCCGCTTTTGCGGGAATGATATGACGGAGGACAGTGCGATTAATAAAATTGCTCAAGTTCGATTTTAGATGATCCCCACTTGCGCAAGGTGTGTGCGGACTTTTTCGATCCCACCCGGCTGTTTCCAGAAATCAATTGGAATCTGTTTTTGAAGTAAGAAATATAGGAACCGGTCAACCTGTTTCCAGTCGGGTTCCCAGCCAATGAGTTCTTTAAGGCGTGGCAAATCGTTATGGCATTCGAGACAAACATTATGGTTAGTCGAAAAACCTTCGCCTAAAGACGCGCATTTTTTGCCGTACATCAACGCTTCAAGTAAAACCGTTGAATTGACACTTACAACATACGACGACTTGATGAGCAACGTGCGTAAGTCACGGTTATCCACAGGTAAAAGAAGATTTCTCTTAGAAATTCTATATTCCGCCGGCCAGTTTGGATGGTTCTTGAAAATGATTTTCCAGTCAGGAAAACAACCTTCTACAAACGTTACCAGCTCCTGATTATTGTTGAAGGGGCAAAGATCGTAGGCTGTATCGTTTTCCATCTGCAAAGCGACAAAAATAAACGGATAATTGTATTTGTCTTTGCCTTCGTCGGCATCGTACTCGCAAAAAGTCTCGCCAATTTTAGTAAAATTATGGCCTGTATAAAATTGCCTGAACCGTTCCAGCTCTTTACGTTGCGCGTCGGTAATATCCGGAAGAACGGCATCGCGCACTGACGAGTAACCATGTATACCTTTGGTATCGAAATAGGCGTTTTTCATCTGCGGAAAAAAAGCCACTTCCGTAAAGACACGTTTATCCGCGGGAATCCTCTGGATAGTTTTTTTGTATTTAGGGCTGAATCCGTTTGGAATAATCACCTTGCGGTAACATCCATAATATGAATCGATGGGAACCAGCTCCACTGTAATTCCAGTGTATTGCATGACTCGCAACATGAACGCCGACATCAACGCGTGTTGACGATAAATGAACGCTATATCCGATGTGAGCGACCGCATAGGCTTGCTCGGTTCTCTTTCAGCAATGGCGGTCAGTTGATCAGATGACAACGCTTTTATCGGATTCGATTGCGATACGCCATGCTTGCGTATCATATGGATATGACTGCCTGCCAGTTGAAAAAGCGGCATCAGATACGATGCGCAGCAGTTATCATCCCAGTACTGTTCCTCTAAAATATCTTTGAAAAAATATTTTTCTTTGATGTAACCAAACAAATTACTCAGATAAGTAACAAACAGGCTGCCGTATTCAAGATTGGCTATAGCATTTTTGCTTATCTTTTGCTTCGCTTTACCGTTCTTGTATCCGCAGGCAACCCATACGTGCGGGTCGCTGTAGATGCGGTTGATGGATTGAAACAGATTTTTGTTATCGAATCGGTAATCGCTGTTGAATTCGATAATCACCATATTTGATTTTGCGCTGTAACACCACTGGCGAAGCGACTGGATACGACCCAGCAGTTGAGGTTGCTCAACATACTCAACGCAATGATTTTCGTGCGACGCCATAAATTTGCGAACAACCGTTGCTGTAGCATCATCAGATGCATCGTTTATGACAAGATGCCGATAAAACCGTTTGTCGTAGCGTTGGTTGTACACCGATTGCAGGCACAATTCTATATCATCCCCCGCATTATGCGCGTAGGTGATTACATATAGAAAAATTTTTCGTCCGGACAGACGAGATACAATCATCCACAGCAATGGATGTTTTTGCAGAAAACGTTTAAGATAAAATAGAAATTTTTTGGAATCCATGGTTTAGAGCATATACCGGTATTTTTCCCTTAATTCACGTGGGCATACCAACCCGTTCTTCTCGATCATCTCAGCAACGATCAGCGGATTGGCAAAATCGCTAGAGTACCACTGATAGGATAACACATGATGCAGATAAGCGCGTACATTTTTATTTTGCAAAGGTTTTTTGACAAAATCGTCCTGCATCGATCCGAAAACTGAAGCGTATTCTGTGTTCGTGGTCAGAAAATTACCGAGGATTTTTACCGGTACGTCAAACACCAACGCCTCATGTGCGGAATTTGAGTTGACTGTAATAACACCTTCGCAAACGGGTAATTTTGCGATATCGCTCAAAGATAATTGTTCTTCGTTTGTTATCAGACGATCCTGCGGACGGTGGACTTTGAGCAATTTTGTGTCGGTTATATCCATTGGATGCTGTTTGAAGATTACCGGCATGTCGGGGTTATGTTCGGTTATGTAATCTATACAGAATTGCGTGTAGCGATGGTTTTCAAGTTTGTTTCGATTAAAAAACTCGCTGAAGGGATCACCCGCCAGTTTCAGGTTGTAATCGTTACATAACTGGAACGCGAACAGGATAAACGGTTGTTTGAAAAATTCCGGTATTGATGACGATGCGTTTTGCCCTGCCATAGTCGTACGCATGGTCTGGCAAACCGTTTTGAATTGATCGTCGTCGAGAGCAGGCGAATACGCGTTTTTCAGGTTCCATTTAGAAAAATGCCCTGAGAAATTACATCCCTGCGGACTCATCTGATATGACGAGCGCGGTAACCATCCATGTTCGAAGAAAAACATTTTGTCGAAACCTTCGTATCGCTTTGCGTATTCGATGTCTTTGCCCCACAGATACAAACAGTGTTGTTCGCAATCTATTTTCTGCAAAGTCGTGTTAAGGGTTTTGAACAAAAGTTCTATGAACATGATGCCCTGTCTGGACACTCTGTTGATGGCAGTATGGGTATTGGTGAACAGCGATGGGTCCCAATCTGCCTGTTGCGGAAACACATGATTGGGCAACGCGTTTGTCACATTGGAATGAGGAACCAGTCTTCCGCGCAACCACTTTTGCGAGCGGTCCGGTAATTTTTTCAACCGTTGCAGCATACTCTGGTTAACTGTTTTTTCCATCATGTGCCCTTTATTTTAAAGATAATCGTACATAAAACGGCTGTTTGTGTAAAAAATAATCTTATACTATATATCATGACACATTTTTTCAAAAACACCAAACTAGATTTGTTGATTCGTAAATCGAACTCTTTGATTGATGCTGTTATCGCTGTATATCGCCTGAAAAAAGCTTTTTAGGCTAAATTGGATGATGTTCAGCGTAATTCATATTTTTTGTAACGCCCCCATTGATAAAGGAGATGATCTAAATGAAAGGGGCTCATTTTAAGCATGTTTGAGATCTCTTGTGACAAAATAAAGTGTTCCTTGGAATTAAGGTTTTTACAGTCATTAAGTCCAAGCAGATAAGGAAATTCTTTTGAAAAATGATAATCAACTTTTACAAAACGATCACATCCAATATTTTTCAGAAAATCACAAACCAAAACCTCGGCCACATTACGAATTTGTTTTGGAAATTCTGACACATATTTCCACATTTCTTCCGCTGTACTATTATTTATTTCATCAAGCTCCTGATAAAAATTTTCTATGCCATTTTCAAGACGTTTTTCCATTTCTTTAGAGCCATCTAAAATGACACGTATCATTCTAGGTTTATATTTTCTGGATGCTAGATCAAAATGTTCTTTTTGTTGAATTCTGGATGCAATGTCATGTAGCTTGCCCGGCATCCAGTTTTGATCTTGAAGGAATTCTTCTTCGGAATAAACATCAGCTAAACAGCTAGGAAGCATAGTTGGTTTAGGGATGCTTCCTGCTACGGAGATAAGATATTTCCTCAGTCTAGCGTATGAAAAACAACTAGTAAAAAATGTCTTCATCAAAGTAGGAATATCTTTGGGGCGTTTCGGAATTCCCCAATGTTCGAAATATGAGATTATACATTCCCTGTCTAGCCTGTCCATTTGAAGATTTTGATCATAGGCGAATTTTATTAATTTTTCTCGCCTAATCATTAATTCGGCATGGATTTTATTGATTTTGTTCTGATTAATGTGCGGCATTAATCTTGATTTTACCATCTTTTTATGCCTAATGTTAAAAAATTAAAGGGACATATTGAGATATTTTATAACCGACAGCGACTACACCAGTCGTTGAACTATCTAACTCCTGAGCAGTTTGAAAAACAAGCTGTTCACTAATTTAACTGTCCATTAAAACCGGGATAGATCACATCACCTAATTATTTCTTGAGAAAGCAATAGAGTTATAAGTTATATTTTTTTATCTTTGTATACAGAGTTGTTCGATTAATACCTAATTTCTGTGCAACCAAATTCTTATTTCCATTATATCGTATTAATGCACGTGTTATTGCGATCTTTTCAATATCGCTGAGAGTCATTTCTTCATCAATTGTTTTTGTGTGTGCATCAGTAGCATTCCGAGAAGATAAATTTAAGGCGCATTCAGATTTCTTTTCATCGCTTTTGAATTGTTTTTTTAATAATTCAATTTCATTGGTGATTTCTATTTTGAACTTTTCAAAATCATCACGTAAATTTTGCATCAAATCTTTTGATGCATTGGTCGTATCAACATTAGTTTTTATAATCAGCTCTAATTCTCTAGGATTTACCGGAGTTTCAATAATATCGCATGCTCCCAATTTTAATGCTGTTAAGGCATTATTATTAATTTTTGAACACAATATTGCAACTTGCAAATTTGACTGACTTTTTTTTATTTCCTGCAACACTTGTATGCCTTTCATGTCTGGAAGATTTAAATCTAGCAAAACTAAGTCGGGTAGAATTTGTTTAACTAAAAGTACCGCAGATTCCCCGGTAGTGGCGATTTCTGTCTTATATCCAAAAGAAGTTATCAATTCGTTTAAAGAAAATGTGAGTGATGAATCATGGTTGACAATCAGGATTTTTTTCATTGTAAACAATCCTCAAATTCATGTTAGCTCTATTGTTAATAGATATCAAATATTGCTATAATTGTCAAATATTTTAAATTTTTAAATCTCAGGATATATAGCAACACATCACATAAATTATCTCTTGAGCGAGCAATTAACTGATATTTCTTCATAACTCCATGCGCTGAAGACCATCTCAATGATCGTAGCCGCATTGTTCGCATTTACGCCCTGTCATGTCATTCTCGCGAAGGCGGGAATCCACCCTCAGGCAACATTGGATCAAGATGGATTCCCGCTTTCGCGAGAATGACATCCGATGAGGAACACTGGTCTTAAATTTGGAGATATAGAGACACTTCACCTAATTATTTCTTGTGGTAGCAATTAAGTTATGTATCGCCATAATTACTTATCTCTGGTTATTATAAAGTATTAAGATTTCTTGATTCGACGAAACATAAGCCCACCCACACTCAATAGAACAAGACCTATGCTCAAAGGTTCGGGAATAGCAATGTATTCAAAGGACATCATTGCCGCGCTGTATGCAACATTCGAATTGAGGTCAATCAGATCTATTTTTTCATTCACTTTGGTAAAGCTATCCGCACCGTCCCATGCAAACCTGTCTATATAAAACTGATCAGAGGCATTATAATAATAACCAATATACAAATTATCATCCGGTCCAAAGGACATCATTGCCTCGCTGTATGCAACATTCGAATTCAGGTCAATCAGATCTATTTTTTCATTCACTTTGGTAAAGCTATCCGCACCGTCCCATGCAAACCTGTCTATATAAAACTGATCAGAGGCATTATAATAATAACCAACATACAAATTACCATCCGGTCCAAAGGACATCATTGCCGCACTGTATGCAACATTCGAATTGAGGTCAATCAGATCTATTTTTTCATTCACTTTGGTAAAGCTATCCGCACCGTCCCATGCAAACCTGTCTATATAAAACTGATCAGAGGCATTATAATAATAACCAACATACAAATTGCCATCCGGTCCAAAGGACATCATTGCCGCACTGTATGCAACATTCGAATTGAGGTCAATCAGATCTATTTTTTCATTCAGTTTGGTAAAGCTATCCGCACCGTCCCATGCAAACCTGTCGATATAAAACTGATCAGAGGCGTTATAATAATACCCAACATACAAATTAGACGCATGTCCGTTGGATGTGGTAAAGAAAAAAAACATAACTAAGATCTGGATAGTGAAAGTTATTCGATTCATTGTCGTTTATTCCTTTAATGTTATATTTGAAATACTATTTATTTAAAACTCCTGCTAACTAAATATATAGCATACTTATTCGTGTATGTCAATTCTACCCCAAATGGTAATGTATAAAAAATTGTATTTTAATAGAAGATATGCTATCATATTATAGAAATTATCTATGGTTATTTACTATAAGGGGAACTCATGATGCGTAAGATCTATTGTATTTTGTATGTGTCTCTATTAATAATATGTATTTCAACTGGTGCGTATGCGTCTTCGTACTACATGGCGTATAAAACTAACTCGTCAATCGAACTTTACAGCTGGGACTGGGACGGGGATAGCACATTCACCAACCCTGAACTGGTAAACAGCTTCAGTGGGTTCGGCGTGCCTAGTTACCAGGACGGCATCGCTTTGAGCTTTGGTCCTGACAACACTTTCTACATGGCGTATAAAACTAACTCGTCTGTCGAACTGTACACCTGGGACTGGGACGGGGATAGCACGTTCACCAACCCTGAACTGGTAAACAGCTTCAGTGGGTTCGGCGTGCCTAGTTACCAGGACGGCATCGCTTTGAGCTTTGGTCCTGACAACACTTTCTACATGGCGTATAAAACTAACTCGTCTGTCGAGCTGTACACCTGGGATTGGGACGGGGATAGCACATTCACCAACCCTGAACTGGTAAACAGCTTCAGTGGGTTCGGCTTGCCTAGTTACCAGGACGGCATCGCTTTGAGCTTTGGTCCTGACAACACTTTTTACATGGCGTATAAAACTAACTCGTCTGTCGAGCTATACCGCTGGGACTGGGACGGGAATGAGACATTCACCAACCCTGAACTTGTAAACAGCTTCAGTGGGTTCGGCTTGCCTAGTTACCAGGAAGGCATCGCTTTGAGCATATACCCGGTTGTCGCTATTCCTGAACCTGCTACATTGTTGTTATCAGGAATATCGATTGCGGTATTGTTTCGTGCAAAACGTAACTCTGCCCATAAGTAAAACCAGGTGTACAAAATTGCAGTGACACATTAATCTACCACGGGTTGTAATGGACACCGAAAATAGTAGCCATTATACTACTATGAGGAGGTGTACAATGGGAAGAAGACGTTACACAAAAGAATTTTAACTGGAAGAAATAAAGAAATAAGATTACTCAACGAAGGAAATCAGCCAGCCTCAGAGTTGCAATACAATGAGCAGTAAAGCGAACGTTACTGCAGATAGAGGTACACATCACTTCATTATTTCTAGAGCTAGCAATTAAGTAAAATTTCCACGATGTTGAAGACACGGAACAAGGGATACCTCATCTCCCTTTTTGTCATATCATTTTCATACTCGATACGTTCTATGCCTTGACCTTTTATAAGTGAATACAATACTTAAACACGTAAGCCCAAAAAGAGGTAGAAGGTCATAAAGAATATAAAACGGCTTAGGGTATCTTGAATGTATCATTGGCATATAAGCGATCGTCAGAATAGAAATGAAGATAACTAATGCTTTTGTTATAATAAAAAAGATATTTTTCCATTTTCTATTGTTTTTTGCAACTAATTTGACCCATCGCAGGTAGATACATAGGAAAAGAAATATAATTAAGGAAAACCAAATTCCACCCATGAATGTTGACAAAAAAAACAGTACATGACTTAAAACTATGCTCAATTGCATATTTCTTTCTTTTAAGAAAATCCTATAAAGCATAACTGTAAATATCCCACTAAAAAAACTTACCCAAAAAAACACAATCATAGTTTCCTCCTTTATCTAAAAAGACAATTATCTTGAGAAAATATTTCATTATTTTCATTTTGTTTAAAAAGGAGGACGACACTGTAAATACTCAGTAATTAAGTTTATCAATTATAGGCTCACATAACTTAATCCCACAACATGGGGATAGTATTTCTTGTTCAATTCCCAACCCCTCATAATTAAAGTTGCCGCTTTGAAAATATTTGTGCTATAATAAGATAGGAGACTTTATTGAATCAAAAAATGAGGGTGGAAAATGAAAAATTTAATTTTTAAAGCTATTTTGATCAGTTTATTTGTAACTGTTAAGGTTAATGCTTATGAAGTGACGCTACAACCTGGTCCTGTTGATGGCTACGATTCACTTGTTTATGGTGGTTATCCTGATTATACTTATGGAGATAGCACAACGCTTTATACGATAAATACTGATGGATCAGGTCTAGGACAGCCATTGATAAAGTTTGATCTTTCTGCGTATACCGGATTAACCGTATCCAGTGCGACATTAAAATTATATTACTGGCATGGAATATCTGATGATGGACAACCCAAAGAAGTATATGCTAACAGAATACTCGAGTCATGGGACGAAGACACTGTATCGTGGAACAACGGCAGGCCATCTTTTACATCGGATGGCAGATCCACACAAAGTGTTGGAAGTGGTGATTTCGGATGGGTTGAATGGGACGTGGCAGACATGATTAATTATTGGTTAGCCGGTACGTATGATAATTATGGGTTTATGCTAACTATGGAATATTATTTTAGAAACAGCAAAGAATTTTATTCATCTGACTATACAGACGATCCGTCTTTGCGCCCGCAGCTAATCTTAGATATCAACGACTCTGCGATCCCTGAACCGTTATCGATCATCATGATTGGACTGGGAATTGTTGGCTTGATCAAAAAGAGATCGATCAGGTAGTTTTCCAACTGACTTAATATACCTGTGCTACTCAAAAAAATGCAAAAGATATGCGATAATAAAGACAGGCCAAATTTGTAATAACCATTAACCACGGATGATATTCGGAGCAAGCGATGACAAAATATGTTTTCATTATTTTATGCGGGATTCTTTTACTTACAGCAACAACATATGCAGGACCACTAGACAATAATCTGATTGCTTACTGGCAATTTAACCAGACAAGCGGTAACGCTGTAGATACATCAGGCAGTGCGAATAGTCATGAAGCTGTGTGGAATGCGGGATCATCGTACAGCGATGCCGGAGACAGCAACTATAATTTTGAAAATTCGCTTTATCTGGACGGATCAGACTCAAATTATCTCACTGTAAGCGATCATTCCGATTTTAATTTCGCAAACGGCCTGACCATTATTATGTGGATAAAACCACTTAAAACCGATGGTTTGACCATGCTTCACAAATGGCGTTTGGTTGGCGAACCATATAGCAACAGTATATTTACATTTATAGTTGACACAACTGGTGTTATGCAGGTTCAAACACAGCCGAATCCTACGAGTCCTGTTGACGTTCAAAGCACAACAGGTGTGATTTCAGATGAATGGCAACAGGTAGCGACAACGTATGATCCGATCGCTGAAGTGTGGACAATATATCATAATGGATACGAAGTCTACTCACAACCGGTGTCGGGTACATTGAACGATTCTCCAAACGATTTATTTATCGGGCATAATCCCAATTATGCACCATCAGCATATTATGGATGGATGGATGAAATCAGGCTCTACGATACCGCGCTTGATTCATCGTTGATTCTTGCTGAATTTCAAGCGACATCAGCTATTCCCGAACCTGCCTCAATACTGCTTGTGTTGATTGGAGTTACAGGTTTGGTTCGTCGAAAAAGAAACTGAGTTTAAGACTATAATGACGGTCAACACATCCCGGTAGAAACTCTGTTTTCTCCTTCGGATGCCTGTTTTGTTATTTCACATGGTTGATTTGACATTTTAGAATTATTATGATAACTTGTATATATAAGTTAGGTTGTGGTAACTATTCGCAAGATCAACTGAGAGGATAAACATCATGAAATCTTTCAAAATTTCTTTAATCCTTAGCATCTGTGTAGTTTTTTGTGCAATGACCAATGCCATAGCGTTCCCTATTGCCTTAGAAGTTGACGCTTCGGGAAACAATTTTGACATCAATTCCACTGTAACAAATGTCTTATCTCAAAACAACTACACTTTGCCGTATGTGATTGTATCAGCATACGCGGAGTTTAATCTGTCCGATGACGGCGACTTGTCACTTACTCAGACAACTTACGGTAACTATATCCGTGCAGCATATAAAGACTATAGGCGTACTGTTGTAAGGTATTATACTGATGCCAGTGAATCTGGAGACATATCTATGGTTCACGATGGCATTGATCTTCAGTCTACGTCATTTGCCACAGAAAGTTACTCGATTCCTCAAACCTATATAGACAGAACTTTTCAAGAGACGTATAATTTCCCAAGAATAGGCACAGTCTATCGTTACAATAATAATTACGAAGTCGTTTCCGGATATGGTGGTTCGGTATCTGAAACGATTGTTTTTGACGTAAACACATTAAATGATCTTTCTGAAGACGGTATTGTTGAATTTGCTGTCAATATGACCGATGGTGATATCAATTTTGATTCGGCAACACTGTTTTTTGAGATAGAAGAAAATCCAGCAGCGCCAGTTCCTGAACCGACAACAATGTTACTACTTGGTATAGGCATATTAACTTCTATTTCGCGTAGAAAGTTATTCTAATTACTACAGATAAGTTAAGGTTTCTCTGATTACAAAAGTTCCTTGACGGATCAATTTCATTCTACGATAATCTAATCAGCTGGTTTCACACATCAAAGAAAGGGAAGGCAATATGTTTGTACGATATTTGTTAATCGCCTTGTTATTCATTCCGTCACTTTCCTATGCGCAGGATCAACAGGAATCACAAGATCAGCAACAATTTGAGCCAATGCAGTTTCCTGATAATACCGCACTGGTTGTCTTCGACCGGTCCATTGGTGATGTGAACTACGTTAACCAATCTCAGTGCGAGCGTAAGCTAGCTCCATGTTCGACATTCAAGATATTCAACACGCTGATCGGGCTTGAACTCGGGTTGTTACCCGGATCGGACGATCCGTGGTATACGTGGGACGGTATTACGCGCGATTTTGAAGCATGGAATACAGATTTAACCCTTCGACAAGCGTTTCGTGTATCATGTGTTCCGGCGTTTCAAGGGCTGGCGAGACAAATTGGCTCCGCCCGCATGCAATTATACATTAATAAAATCAGATATGGAACCCTCGATATATCGTCCGGTATAGATCTTTTCTGGCTTCCCCGCCGTGAAGAAAATTTTCTAAAGATTAGCGCAGTCGAACAGGTTGAGCTGTTAAACGAACTTTTGGATAACAAACTGCCGTTTGACCTGAAAAATATCGATGTCCTGCTGGATATCATGCAGGTATCTGAAACAGAAAAAGCTACCTTATATGGCAAAACCGGATCATCGGGTACGGATGTGGATGAAGCCGATCGTGTCGGCTGGTTTGTCGGATTTCTCGTAACCGAAGAGAGCATCTTTGTATTCGCCTGCAACGTTACAGGAGAAAATCCGTCAGGCAAAGATGCCCGCGAAATAGTCGAGCAGTATTTTCGATCTCTGGATTTGCTTTAAAATAAGAAAGAGGAATGACAACTGTTCCTCCTACGATATAAAATATTTTTTATCGCATCAATCCTTATTTTTTGCGTGATTGGATGACAATATCCACCAATCAGGTCAAGATCTAATCTAAAAAATACGCTACCTGAAAAATATGTCACCCCATTTTAATATTAGTTATAGAGAAAATATTTGCGAAATTGCCAATTATAAGGTATACTTTTAAGTGTCAATGAATTACATCAGAATGTAAGCGGAGAGCCTCATGAACAGAAAAATGTTTATTCTGATAACAGTGGTTATGCTTCATGCTCATACGGTATTTGCATATCTGGCTTTTACAGATATAGGCACATACAATGATAAATCCGTTTCCGGTATTGCCATAAACAATAATGGCGAGGTAACAGGAAATTTGGTTGACTCGCAAGGAACAACAACCGCTTTTTATTGGGGTGGATCGGGTATTATTGAACTTTCATCAGCTGTTGGGCAAGGATTAGATATTAATGATAACAGTGTTGTGGCAGGCAAATACGCTCCATCGGGAACTAATGTGGCATTTACCTGGACTGTTTCCGGCGGGTTTGTTAATTATCAACCCGGCATCAATGATACAGGAAAGGTTATACTTGCCAATGGCGATATTTATGGACGATATGGAGGAACTACAGCAACCCATTGGACCAGCCCTACAACCCATATCGACTACGTGACTCCCGGCGGATTTGGAAACGCGGAGATTCTCGATGTCAATCCTATCAGCGGACATGCTATAGGACAAGCATATAACTGGAGCGGTCAAATAGTAAACAGACAGGCAACATACTGGTCCAGCCCTTCGTCATCTACATTATTGATAAACCCCATTGCGGGAGATAATAGCTACGCTGCATATATCAATACTGCCGATCAAATTATTGGTAATGCTTCGGATGAGAGCAATAATGTGTATCCGTTGTTCTGGAATTCCCCAAATGAGACTCCGGAGGTCGTAGATACATCCGGTCGTGCATTTTATTTAAGTAATGATGGCACAAGCATTTTTGGTACGCAATACGGCGTAGCAACGTTATGGCTTAAAAAAGATACCGCATGGATATCGTATGATTTGAACGATTACATTGATCCTACCGCAGGGTATGTTTTGCTCAATGCCCGGGCAATGAATAGTAACAGCCAACTGTTGTGTCAAGCTCAATACGACGGCGAAAATCGTACTGTGATTGTCGATTTCAACATGTCTGATCTTTATCCTGTACCTGAACCGCTGTCGATCATTCTTTTTATAATGGCATTCGCAGGGTGGAGATTCTCCAGAAACAAAAACTGCTAGTATTTGTCAGCGAGTCAGAACTCAGATTTACCGTTTGCAGACAATTAACCGCACTAAACCGGCAATCAATAGAAGAATCGTCGCGGGTTCAGGAATGCCCGGAGTTACAGGTATACCCGGGGTAACGGGATCTGTGAAAATATCCGGGTTGAAATACCCGCCATCCGATCCTGACCGTACATTTACCTGCCCACCTCCGGTGAGGTTTCCAACGATCAGATGACCTGTGACCAGCCCGCTTGAGAAATACGTATCAGCCTGAGGAGCAAGGATATTGAAGTCATTGGAACTTGTAAGATTGAGGTTTTCCGCTTCGTAATAGTTCAACATAACCTGACTGCTGTTTATGTCGCTATCCCATGTCAAACCGGTATAATCGAGATTAGCATTTGTACCGACTACATTAATAATCAGCGTAGCGTCTTCAGCGCCTGTGGCACGTATCTCTGAAGCGTTTTTGAGCGTTTCAGCGTCTATTATAACCACATTGACACCGTTTTTTAGATCAATCTCAAGCAAACTGCACCATGGGCTTGTATACGTAGTAGTCGGTGCGAGGCTTCCGTAATAGTTGGAAGCTGACAGGAAATAATCGGATATATACTGCGTGTCTACATAAGGAGAATACGTTGCACCCGAATTTTTAGATCCGCTGACCCATGTCTGCCGCGGTATAGTAATTGTTCCTGAAGCATCGATGTTTCCGTTCACGGAATTTCCCGCTCTGGCAGTCACGTTTCCACCTGAATACAAGTTGCCACCCATATATGTTCCGCCCTTCAAAGTAATGTCGCCACCTGCTTCGATATCTTTTGAATAGGAACCATTTTTGAGTACAACATCTCCGCCCACATGCAGGCTGTAATCGTTTGCGCCGGTTGTATTGCCCGAGAACGATTTAAAATACACGTTGCCACCAGCGCCTGCAGTACCCTGAAAATCACTGCCATACGGTTTGGACGATGAACCGATATTATTCAAGCTGTAAACGTTAAAGTAGTCAAAAGGATTTTCGCTGAAACCAAAGGCTGGAACCGATACAAAAAAACAAACACATAAAAGCACAGCAATTCTTCTCATACTCTCTCCACCATAAAAGTTAGAAGCCCTCCATTATACTTTTCGGTAAATCCGGCACTTTCTTTAACTTTTTGGTTATGTTAATGTTATACATCCAACAAAAAATAAAAACGAAAATATTACGACTGCTGGATAAAATTAGAGATCGCAAACAAATAGTTTCTATTTTGTCCTAATGCTAAATAGAAATTTTTGATCAAAGAATTTAGCTGATGTAAAAAATTTCTTTCTTTGAACTAAAAAATGCGCTATTTTTATGTAAATCAAAAAGTTTACAGCCATTTAGAGAAAAATCTTAACATGTATAGAATTGATAAAAAGATTATCAGCGACGCAATTTATTTGGCAAAAGGAATAGGTATCTCTCTTGTAGTGATAGGGCATTTAGATATACCCAAGGTAACTCCTCAAAATTGGATTAGCTTTGTGCGTATTCTGTATCTTTTTCATATGCCACTTTTTATGCTTTTATCAGGATACCTGTTCGGTTTCAAGCCCGCCAAGATTGAAACTGTGAAAGACTATTTTTATTTCATAAAAACAAAGTTTAAGCGCCTTGGTATACCATATTTTTCAATAACATTGATTTTGTTGCTTCTCAAGCTAATAGCCAGTAAGTTTTTTGAATTAAACCATCCAATAAATGAAGACGCCTTGAAATATATCTTTTTGAATCCTGCCGGAGGATTTGCCACATTACTATGGTTTATTTATACTTTGTTTGTCATATTTGTTCTATTTTATCCGCTTAAGCTTATTTTGAGATTTGACATATTAATCCTGCTTTTTTCAGTGATATTATATTTTGTTGATTTGCCAACGGCGTTTTGCTTGAGTATCATGGGAAAATATTTCTTATTTTTTATGTTGGGATATATCACCGCTTCAAAGAATATTTTTGAGCATATAAAAACGCCAAAAAACTGCGTTGCTGTTTTACTTGTGTCTACCGTTTTATTTGTCTGTTCAGCTTATTTGACAACGTCCCAGATACAGTCTCATTTTCTCAAGGGGTTATTGCATGTCCTGTGCGGGGCATCGGGTTCATATTGTGTATTTTCTCTGTGTATTTTGCTGGCAAGTATTTTCTCTGGAGCTAAAAAAAACTGGATTATCTCCTCATTAAAGGAAATAGGCATATATGCTATGAGCGTTTACCTCTTGCATACTATTCCTATGGGATTAGTTAATATATTGTTATTTCAAATGATTCATCTGCCGGCGTCATATTTTATTGTAGCGTGTTTCACGTCTATTCCGTTGGGCATAGTTATACCGATGATAATTCATAAACACATCATTAACCGTAGTACATTTTTATCATTATCAATCCTTGGTTCTTATCCGATCAAAGCCAGATGATGCGCTTGCCCATTATGCACAAAAAGCACCTGAAACCGATCAGGCCATTGCATTCTGAAAATACCATACTCAAACAATAAGGATTATCATCTATCCCTCTTTGAAGTTACTCATATTCCTTTGAATGTCTTAATAATTATCAGCATGTTGTATGGTGGTAACCAGATGGCATGCACCTCTGCGTGGAGCAAAAAATTTGCGAGCTATTAATCGTTGAATTCTGCTGGAAAAATTTTTGTCGGGTTTATAAAAAATAGAGTGGGTTTGATCGGTGATGAGTCGCGTGGCGGTGGCACATTTGAATCCGTATGATTCCATCAGGCGTTGTACTCCGTCAGGGGTGATTGCCCATAGATGACGCGGCGGGTCGATACCATGGTTCATTGCACCTCGAAATAGAGTCAACCATGTTTTCAGCTTTGACCACGAGTTGGATGAACTGATCAGATCAATCCTGTTTTTCATCCGTGTATCTTTTAGATATGCAAGATACTCCCGTGACGCGCCGTTAGGGCATACCATCACAAACAACCCATTTTTGCTGAGCAAAGACATAGTTTTAATCAGAAAATTTGCTGGATCAATCAGATGTTCTATCAGATGTCTGCAATGGATAAAATCGAATTTGGTGTCAATCTTCTCCGCAAGTTCCAGTGCGTCGCAATTGTAAACCCGTTCGAGTTTCAGTTTATTTTTTGCAAACTCACAGGAATAAGGGTCTAAATCCACATAATAACTTTCTCCGTAATCCAGAAGTTCGAATGCCTTACAGCAGTATCCACCGCCACCGCCTATATCTAACATTTTTAGATTCTTTCCCTGCGGCAAAGAAGATTCACGGAACATCCTGTGTGCGCTATCAAGCAGTCGGGTCAGGTTATTGAGTGAGAGGTTGGGTCGAAAGTTGTTGTAAAAATTTTTTAGAGCTGCCTCGTCGGGCATGGGCGATGCCTGCCCTGTCCCGCAGGTACGGCATTGATAAATACCGTATGTATCCATGGTATACACAAACGACGCTTGCCCATTGCAAAATGGGCATGGTATATCATGATGACGAGTCATGCGGCTGATCTCCATCGATCGATTCAAAGAGTAATCGCAAACATTTACCCGCGTCGGGCATATATTTTTTTAGTTGTGTCTGCATGGTAGACTTTATCTGCTCGTGGCGGGCATCTATCAGGTCGTACATATCGATCATCCTCTGATCAAACGTATCGCTATCATACATGAGTACATAATCCTGCATATCAAACAGCGAAAGCGCACCCTGATTTTTGTGTTTGTAGTAATCGTCAAACACCATACTCATCACAGGTACGGCTTCACCGCAGGCAAATACAATAGGGTGATGTTTCATGGTGATACAGCACCGGGCATGTTTGATCAGCCCCCGCGCGTCGCGGTAATCATAAGGATACACGAATTTGGTTATATCAGGGTTACCTGCCTGTTTGATCAGATCATCACACGCCTGTTCGTCAACCGGATGCATGGGCAGCAGGACTACACGCACACCGCGTTCTTTGACGAGAAAATCACAAAAGCGTGCGAGTTTCGTTGTAATCTCTTCAGCAAGTTCTGGTTTTTGTCCCCAGTAATGAACATTGATTGCCACATAAGGTTTGTCTGTAGAAATATTATTGTCTTCGAGCAATTTTGTCATGTGACGGGTATCTGACGCGTCACAAAACAGGGCGTCGTCAAAGGTTGAACTGATATGAGATCCGGTTAACCCTATGGACGCCAGATCTTCAAGAGACGCTTGTTTGTCACGAACCGTTATGTACTGCACCTTCTTTAATCCCCATTTAGCGATCATACGAGTTGGAAAACTTTTAAACACACCTATTGTCTGACCAGACGCCACAACAGGTATATTCATGGTGTGCGCCAGCCGGATAAGCAGTGCGTTATCCCATAACCTGCTGAGCGTAGATCCTGTAAGATAACCGCCGCCAGACAGCAACAGGGCACGGGCGTTGTTCAGGACACCAAGCAACCGTGCTTCGTCTGGATGTATCCATATTAGAGGCAGATTTGCGTATGCCAGACGCGCATTGAGGAGCAATCGGGGTGTTTTCAAGAAAAACATCAGTTTGAAATGCAGGTTTGACTTTCCGTAATGAGAACGTGAATTCGAATTAAAAAACACAACACGTGGTGCGTATTCCGATTCCACACCGTGAGTTTGACGGGTATAATCTGGGTTCGGCGACAGCACAATCGGTCTATAATCGCTAAAATGCTTCTTAATAAAACTGAGGTTGAATGCCAGCTGAGCTTCGTCACCCACATTTCGGTATCCGTATCCACCTGAAATAACAATATTTTTATTCTTTTTTTCCGATTTTGATAATCCGAAAAATATGGCAAGGCGAGTTAATATAGTATTGAATACCGGAATTTTTAATAGAATATAACTCACTAATTTAAAACATCCTTTAAAAAAATGACTGAACGAAATTTTTGGAATGGCATCGTCTTTGTAAGTGAAAATTTTCCTACCCAAAAAGGTATAAAGTTTTTTGCCTGTCCGGCTTTTGGCTTTGGCGCAATAGTAGAAAAATTTCATCGCCGGATAGCGGATTAGCGGATTGCGAAGCAGAGCAACCGTAAGCGCGAATTGACGGTCAACCGGTTTGTACCGTTTGACATACTCATGGGTGATCGCATAATCAGGTACGCTAATCCCCCTGTTACCTAACCGTTTTTTTCTATTGAAAGCCCTGACTTTACGATAAGACACAGCTTGTTTCCAATACTCGGCAGGGTAATCGATTGACTGTGGTATATATTCGATCAGTTTATGTTCGATACAGTAATCGAGCACCTTTTTTCCCGTATCGGAACGTGTTAGCACCCATGCTGCCCCTTCAGGATAAGCATATCCTGTTCTGGTTTGCATGAACGCGTCGGCTATGCTGATATCGGAAAATTCATTGGTATAATCGACGCACGTATAACAACGGTTTGGTACAAATGCGCGGTACAAAATACGGTGATATGTTCTTATCAGATAGGATTCTTTGCCTTTGTTATTGATCACACGAGTTACACCGGGAAACGCGCCGCCGCGATTTTCAAATTTCTCCGTTTTCTTTGGATTGATACCGCATACACGGGCGATTGTTTTTCCTGCCGCCTCTTCCAGATTGAATCCGCAGAACGGCCCCACAACAAATTTTAGTTTGTCGCGGACAAAAGAATCGGATTTTTCCAGCAGCCGCAGGGAATGTGTCTGACATGGTAAAGATACAGTTCCAAACGGTGTACCCATATCTTTCAATTCAGACAATCCTTCAAGCGGTGAGCAGATGACATACTTTGATCGAACCGCCTCGAGCAATTCTCTTTCATTACTGGCAATATGATATGTGGCGGCAAATGGTTTTGTGTCGGATCGTTTTACGCATAAGATAGCTTTAACCAGTCCCATCTGTAACGCGCCAAGGCACAATGTCGTTATGACCCCGCCGCTTTGCCCTGCTTTTCGGATTTGTTCTATCTTGCTGTACGCAATCCCGGCTTGTTCGACATATCCCAGATCAGCACTGTCATAACTGTATTCATATTTTTCGCCATAGCGATTTGCGTAGATATCTGTTATGGGGAAAGCACGCCCTGAACATCCTTCAAGCAGTGCATCAGTATCAACAGAATCCTGATCGGTGATGACCGGATATCCCTTTGCGTCTTGATCGAGTACGCCCAGCGCATCTTTATATAAACAGGCTCCGCATCGATGACACAGGTTTTTATCGATCAGGTGGGTTTTCTTCATCTGTTACAATACACTCCATTGACCCTGCCATTGCACCGGTGCACCGCCTATAAAATCAGCGACGACCTGCATATTCTGAATACAGTGGTGCCACAGCAATTGTTTTTTATTGTCGCTGTCGTATACGAGTATAGAGAACGCATACTTTCCCGGGTTGAGCATCAGTTGCGGAATGGTCAACTGTATATCCATAGGTTTGCCGGTATTGTTTAAAATCTGTTTGTTATATGATGACTGGCATTGCGCAACCAATTGTAAATCCTGATTCATAAACGTGGTAGATATGACAAACGATTTATGGCTGGCATCTACACTTAACGACAAATCGCATACAAACGGTTGTCCGTATGATACCCGAACCGCATCGTCCTGTTTTGGCCCTTGAATAGTGAGTGAATGGAGTTTCGCCTCGCCGCTTCCGGTAACTGACGATTCTTCGAGCGGGAAAAGCGAGCGGTACTGATCTATACCGGTTACCAGATCGCCGTCAAAGGCGGTTTGTCCGTGATTCATAACTATAATCCGGTCGCAGATACGCACGACCTGCGGCATTGAATGCGATACAAACACAATCGCCGCCTTTTTGTTCACATGGGCAACGTAGTTGTAGCATTTACTGCGAAACCCCACGTCGCCGACTGCTAGCACCTCGTCAATCAGGAATACGTCAGGGTCCATCTGAGCGGCTACCGCGAAACCAAGACGGACAAACATACCTGAACTGTAAAATTTGACTGGAGTATCGATAAACTCGGCAAGTTCGGCAAACTCAACTATCTGATCAAATTTTTTGGTGATTTGTTTTTTGCTCATTCCCTTGATGGCGCCAGCTATAAAAATATTTTCCCTGCCGGTGAGCATAGGATGAAATCCTGCGCCCAGCTCGATGAGCGCACCGATGGTACCTCTAAGAGTAATTGATCCTTGATCAGGCGGGTACACGCCGTTAAGCATTTTTAGAAGAGTGCTTTTGCCCGCTCCATTGGGTCCTATGAGTCCTACGCATTCACCGCGACGGACTATAAAATCAGCATCGTTAACAGCCCAGAACTCGTTTTGCCGTAAATCGCTGTTCACGTCGCGCCCGAATATATTGCGGGCGATATCCATACCGCCATACACAATGGCGCGTTTGAGCGATTTACAAAATTTTTTCGATACGTGGTCTACCTGTATCAGGATTTCGTCGTTCATGGACTCCACCTAAATTCGTTCCGCGATACGCGGCGATGAAATATAGAAAATATACCATAGTATAAAAAATAACACGATCGAATACGCACAGGTTATGCCAACAAGCAACGGTGCTGTAACCGACCCGCCCGCAATAATGTTTTGTGTAGCGGTTATAAACACACTGACGGGATTAGCGATATGCAGCAGCTTCATCATCCCCTCCTGCGCCGGAGGATACACCACCGACGGAGTACACAGCATAGCAAATGCCATAAGCATTGGGATCACCGAGGCGATATCTCGAAATAAACTGTTTACCAGCGACAGGAAAAGACCTATTCCAACTGTAAGCAAAATGTACGGAATCAGCAGTAATGGTATGATGAGCATTCCTGCATGAAAAGGGACTTTGAACAGTAAAAATACTGCGAGTGTCAACAGTACCCGTATTACAAAATCAAGCATCGCCGGCCCGATTGAGGCGATGACCAGCGTCTCTTTGGAAATCCGTATTTTGCTTACCATGTTCGCCCCCGTAACTAACGCATTTGACGACGATACCAGCGACTGGGCAAACAACTGCCACATCGTAGTTCCCCAGAAAACATACGCCTGATAAGGGATTCCTGTATCAGATATGGGCACAACCTTCTTACGCAGTATGGTAAAGACGATCACATTGATGACCGGCAGAATAACCGCCCAAACCCATCCTAACAGCGATTGGCGGTATTTTGCCGATAACTCACGTATCATGAGTCGCCAGATAAGTTCATGGTTGCCCGCAAGGTCGGCTATCATCCGTCCCCACACGCGCCAGCCGTAATGGAGGGTATAATCGGGTTTATAAACGGTTTCTTTCATGCTCAAAAATCTCTGGGAGGTTGTTCTATATTTATCAACTGTTTGTAGTATAGCGTCAATCATGGTTTTCGCAAAACGAATTTTTTTGAACCCTGTTTATTCATATTTCACAGCAAAGACAATACTTTTTGGAGTGAGATATTTTATCTAAAAAATCGCTTCTTCTTGAAAAACAAGATTTTACATGTTAAGATATACTATATAAAGACTCATAAAACAGAAGGCGAAGTACAAAAAAGGGAAGGCTATGAAAAAAATAATATTTTTGTTCTTACTATTCGTTGTATACATGGGTATATATACTCCTGCAAATGCTGCACAGTATTTATTGGTATCTGATTATACTAATCATCGCATTTTGCGGTATGACCCTGTCACTTTAGAGTTTATTGATGAGTTTGCTTCAGGTGGTGGCTTGAATAGACCATTCTCTTGTGATTATGGTGCAGACGGCAATTTATATGTTTCAAGCAGAGATTCCAACCAGATACTTAGATATGACGGAAAAACCGGCGAATTTATAGATGAATTCGCATCAACTGGACTTTCCAATCCTCATGTATCGATGTTTGGTCCTGACGGAAACTTTTATGTCGCAAATCGAAATACAAATTCGGTGCTTCGTTTTAACGCTCAAACAGGTGAATTGATTGATACGTTTACGTCTGGCGGAAATATATCTCTTCCTATAGGTATTGTTTTTGGTCCTGATAGTAATCTGTATGTCAGTAGTGGTACAAACGGTAAAATTTTGCGTTATGATGGATCGACGGGTAATTATATAGACGAATTTGCTATAGAGGGAATTAGTTATGCCACTCAAATTGCTTTTGGCCCTGATGGCAATTTTTATGTAGCAAACACCATTGGCGGTGGAGTCGATGTGTTTGACGGAACAACAGGTGATTTTATCAGCGAATTAATCAGCACGTCGCAAATTGGTGCATGGCCGGAAGGATTGACATTTGGATTTGGTAATAATCTGTATGTCTCTGGAAACGGTACCATGGTTATGATCGATATTGAAACCGGTGAAATTATAAATCAATTAGGCCTCGGCGAGGTATATGGAAAAAGTTTGTATTTTTATGACGATTCTCTTTATACTACCGCTGTGCCTGAACCTGCAACGATGATTCTATTGACGGTAAGTACGTTGGGCTTTTTTGTCAGGAAATTGAAGAAATAAAAAACAGTTGTCTAAAATTATTCCTTTTGAACTGCCGGTAACCAAATCATTTAAAAATTACAGGGAATCTATGACCTTTTCTTGCAAAAAAACACACACATTGCCGATAAAATTCTAAAAAGCTATAAAAAAAACTTCGTAACTAAACTGGATTTGTTGTATACTCTTAAAATAATAGTTAAGGAACCTCTAACGTCATTGCGAGGAGCAAAGCGACGAAGCAATCTCAATGTGCAACGAGCTAAGATTGCCGCGCAAACTATGTTTGTTCGCAATGACACAAGCGCTGTTCGGCTATTTTTTAGAGTCTCCTTAAAATAAATCACGTAATACTATACTGCTGTTGCTGGGGGCGAAAGGAGAGTCTATGAAAAAAGTAGCTATTCTGGTAGAGCGAGACTTTCAGGATCTTGAAGTTTTCTATCCATATTACCGCCTCAAAGA
Organism: Candidatus Auribacterota bacterium; assembly: GCA_963675685.2. Classification (GTDB taxonomy): domain Bacteria; phylum Auribacterota; class Auribacteria; order Auribacterales; family Auribacteraceae; genus R3-B46. The sequence continues at coordinate 620,733 of CAXXKF010000011.1, read as the reverse complement.
GGCCGGATTTGAAGTAGTAATCCTCGGTACAGGCACAGCGCATACCTATTTTGGCAAATACGGTATAGCGATAACCGCCGATGCCGACGTTGCAGATATGGACCCGTCAGAGTTTAGCGCTGTTATCATTCCCGGCGGCTGGGCTCCAGATCATATGCGCTTGCATGAAAGCGTTATGGAATTTGTCCGAAAATTGTATCAGGACCAAAAAGTGGTAGCCGCTATTTGTCACGGCGGCTGGATTTTAGCATCAGCAGATATTATTAACGGCAAACACGTTACCTCATATTGCGCCATCAAGGACGATATGATCCACGCCGGCGGCATTTATGAGGATAAAGAATTGGTTCAAGACGGTACCATAATCACGTCACGCAAACCCGATGACCTGCCCGCATTTTGCCGGGCAATTCTTGACGCCCTGGCATAGTTTATGTTTATTCATGGGGGGACGGACTGTAATCCTCATCAGTTACGGTTCGGTGTCAACTTGAACAGTCGTTTCAGGCTCTAATTAACAATGAGCCTGTTTCGAAACATGATTGCGAGAACGATATGAAAGATCAATTTTCTGTTACTATTCGCGGTTGCCGCGGAAGTTACGCAAAACCAGGAAAAGACACTATTATATACGGTGGTAACACAACCTGTGTGGAAGTACGTATTGAGGATTGCCTGATTATTTTCGACGCGGGCACCGGTATTATATCTCTGGGACAAGAACTTGTCGCTGCTCATAAAAAATCTGGCAACCCGATAACCGCCAACATATTTTTCACCCATATACATCATGACCATACTGAAGGATTTCCATTTTTCGAGCCGGCTTATTTTCAGTCGAGCACAATAAATATTTTTGGACCGAATACTTTTTCTAAGGCACTCATAGATGTGTTGTCTCACGCAATGTTGCCGCCTTATTTTCCTGTAGAATTTTTTGAGATGAAATCGAAAAAACTGGTTCAGGAACTATCTGACGGCGATATAGTTGAGTTATCGCCTTCCAACGGTAGTCCGAAAGATATCCACACACATGGCGAAAAACTAAACAACGGCAAAGATAGTATTGTTGTAAGGGTTCTGCACGGCTACTCGCATCCGAAAGGCGGGGTGTACATCTATTCAGTCACGTATAAAGGCAAGAAGATGGTATTCGCCACCGATACCGAAGGATACGAAGGCGGAGACCAGCGTTTAATACGGTTCGCCAAAGATGCCGACCTGCTCATCCACGACAGCCAGTTTACCACCGAGGTATACAGCAACCCTGCTATGTCACGTCAGGGATGGGGGCACAGCACGATCGATATGGCTGTGGAAGTAGCAAAAAAGGCAGGAGCCAAACATCTGGTACTCACCCATCACGACCCCAACGACAACGATGATCAGGTGGCAAAGAAAGAAGAGTACGCCAAAACATTGTTCGGTCAGGTTGAATGCGCCAGAGAGAATGCCGTATATACTTTATAATGAATTATAATCCGGTTAATTTTAGATAAATTTTATTGTTCAAAATACATATCATCAATGTAGACCGTACCTTTACCACCTCCATCAGGGAAACAATCGCTTTCAAAACAAATTTCTATGGATGCCAATTTTGAAAGGTCAACAAAGATTTCATCAAGCGGTATTCTTGCCTGTTGCCATTCGGTGGTTATTTTTCCGTCAGGAAGGTAGACTGCTATTTCTTCGGTTTTAACAGAATCTTCGCGTTTTTCCTGAGCTTCATCGGCTACTCCGACTTTGAAATTTTCATCGCCTTCATCCCCTTTGACCCAAAAAGTCAGATAATTATAACGAGATGCATCGAAGTATGTTCGAGGGCCTCCTTTGATTACAGTATAATAACCACACCATCCGCCTTTTCCATACGGACCGCCCTGACTTTCTTTTTTATAACGAAGTTTGAGGGATTTCCCTGAATCGCCATGCTTGATATCGCCATCTTTCCCTGCAAATATCCCGGATGGTTCTTGCACATATGTACTCGATCTTCCGCCCATTTCATTACCCTGCTTATCGAAATTATCGATCAGGGTCTTATGCTGTCCAATGTTATCTTCAACGCCAACATAGGTGGTTTTATTGCCATGCAAATGCTTTTTGCGGTCTTCATCTATCACAGAAGAATCTTTTTCTCTGTCAGAATAACGTTCATTCTTACCTGTCGATAACGACAATTCAGCCTGTTTTTGATCGGAAATTGATTTTTCTTCATCTTGAGAGTCATCATGGCTATAAGCTTCAATTGGTTCTGAAAGTGATACTCTGTCATCATAACTTTGTATTTTTTCTTGGGATATTTCATCTTGTTTGTCATTTAGCTGTTGGTTAGACGCTAAATCGGGTGGTGTGTCTCTATAAAATCTCAATTCGTCAATCCAAATAGTGGCTTTTTGCTTTTTATTAAAATTGATCACAAACGAACCCATTGCAGTAAGATCAAGGGCACCAACTTTTGAAAAAGGTATAACGACTTCCTGCCACTCAGTAGTTACCCCACCAGGAAGATAATCTTCAACTGCTCCCCCTTTGAGAAAATCATCTATGACAAGCCAATTCCTGTCGGCCATACCTATTTCAAAAGTTTCTCCACCCTTTGCACCTTTAACCATGAATGAAACATGATTAAATTTGGATAAATCAAAACTCTCACCATCACTGTGATTCAACATTGAATAATAGCCGGACCATCCTGTTTCCTGCTTATCATAATCAATGCGCAATGACTTACCGCACTCACCATAGAATACTTTTTCATCAAGCGTATGATGACACACAGAGGGAAGTTTTTTATAGGTATTTGTCTTTTTCCCAAGAAGGTTAAGGTAGCTAAAGTCAAAGTTATCCAACAATAAACATCCCGATCGATTTGCTTCTTCAAGGGTATTATATAAAGATTTTCTATAAAATCTAAAATCGTCAATCCAAATTTTTCCAGAACTTTCTTCGTTAATATCAAAAAACAGGCTAATCACGTTAGAAACATCAGCGCCAGAAAATTCACTGACATTAATTTTGGCCATCTGCCAATCTTGGGTAACTTTACCACCAGTGATAAAACGGTTGATCGAACCGATAAATACCGCATCTTCACGACGATTCGATATGTTGCAATTCATGCCGATTTGGAACTGTTCACCACCGTTTTCACCCTTAATCATGAAAGTTATAGTGCCATATTCCGAAATATCAGCAAGAAGCTTCAGATACGCACCGCAAAACGACCGTCCAAGAGGTTTATAGCGATAGATAATTTTCATAGATTCGTTATCATGCCACAGCGTTTTATCGGTGCTATCGATTTGGTTTTCTTGAAAATATTGTTCGCCTGTCTTGTGGGATTTGTCATTTTGATCACCAAAGGCCATATCTTCGGGAATATAATTGACGTCAGGATCAAAATAGCAACCCAAGACCGATGGAGGAAGACAAAAAAAACCTACGCTACCCCGATATGCATACATCTTCTCGTGGTTACCTAACTCTGGATCTTCCGGTAATGAGGGTAACTCATACAAATTATCCCATTCAGGCTTTTCCTCTTCTGTTTCTGGCGTAGTTGGAGTAGATAATGAAGGTTCCGAACTATCTTCTTTGTAGCCTGCGGCGTAATAGACGGTGTTTGGTGGCGTATAACCGGGAGAAACGCCAATATAGGTGGTACTGTTGCCATGCAGATGCTTTGGCTCGTCTTCATCCATCGAAGAGGATTCCTTTTGAGAAGATTTTTTTTGTCGGGGTATATTTGTACGTGTATTTGCAGATCGTTTTACCGATTGAGGAGCAGACTTGGCAAGCTGTGTATACTCCTTGTCGCGATCCATTGCCTGTTTCATCTTATAGGAGACCCACTGTGCGCGCTGATTATCCGGATCGATTTCCAATGCTTTTAGCGAGAGCAGGTATGCATCTTCGTATGCCCCTGCTTCCTCGTATTCTTTTGCCATGTCAAGCAGATGATTTATCTGGGGAGTATCATCGACAGGATCATTCTGCTCTATCTGTCGATCGGATACATTTTCGTCCGACGAAACAGGTTGAACTGGCTGTGGAGCAGTTTCCTGGATTGTCGTGTTGCGGTTTTCTTTGGATAACTGGAATAATTGTTCGAACAGGGCTATTCTCTGTTCACGCATCTGCTTTTCATGCTGGACATTTTCCCTGACAAGATAAGTTGTATACACAGCCTGTGACAGTACTATAGCAAATATACCTATGTACGCTTTTTTTGACATAAACACCCTCCTGCAATTATTCAAATTGCCTCATAATATTCTATGACAGCAATTCCAAGGAAATGTTGCAAAATGGTATAAAAAATTCTCCGGCTGGTCAGGCAACTTCCACTGACGCGTTTTCATCGAACGGATTGGTTCGCATAGCAAGAGAAAAAAGATACGGATAATCCTGTTTAAGATGGTTCATGTAATCGAGCCATTGCACAAGCAAATGTTGATAAGCACGCTGCATATCACCTGAAAGATGAGTATAATCGTTCTCCGGTAATCCTCTTAGACTATTGCGATGAGCCAGTTCGTCCGTCAGATGGAACACAGCCCACAGCAAATCCGTGAACGATTCGTGTTCGAGCAGATTAGAGTTACCCAACAAATTCAGCATAAAAGGGCGTTTTTCCATCAAAAATGTTTTCAGTCCATCCAGATCGGATAGAGAGCAGTTTACCCGCACGGCATGTTGCTTGATTTTTTGTTTCATGCGTGAAAAATCTTGATCCGTCCAGTCTCTTGTAACGATGAGTTGTTTAGACATCTCAGATTGTTTCTCGTCAAACTCAGTACACTTTTCGAGCAATACAGAACCTACTTCCCAGAAAAAGGTTCCAATAACCATATTGAGTTTTTTCAAAATAGATTGTTTTTCACGGTATTCCAATAATCGGTGCAGCACCAGCATTACTATAAGCACATCGAGAAACAAAAATCCTATGTCGCCGAGCATATAAATGAAAATATGATGCGCGTCTTTGAATATTATATAATGCACACAATAAAAAATTGCCGACAATGCCAGAAGGATAACAGCAAACATAATTTGCCAGTTGATCAATCGTTTCATACCACCCCCAAATTTTATCTTAAATTATAACAAAGATTAAAAACCGTCTGACACAGTATACACCTATTTCAAAAGACAGACCAGACTATTCTTAGCTTGCCACAAACAAACATAAATTAAGGAATTGCAAAAATTTTCAAAACGCCAAATATAGAAAAACTTCATAGGCAATCAGAATGTTGAAGAATTGGAATTTTTTTGCTGTTGGGCGTAGAACGTCGCCTCGCCAGTTGCGTAGATGGTACTTTGAGAAGATATACACGCGGTTGTGTAATAAAGCCCCTTATGGTGGTTGACTATTCTGGCAGTAATTTCAAGCGATGTACCTGTGGGAATTTTTTTGTGGAAAGACGCGTTAAGTTTGACTGTCAGCCCCGACATATTGCGCTGCAACAAGGTATGCACCATAGCGGAATCAAGCAAAGTCAAGATAATACCTCTATGGCACGATTGTGTTCCATCCTGGTATTCCTGAGTTACACAAAATTCTCCTTTGACATTGCCATGCTCATCAAGACAATATGATATTCCCAATCCCGAACAATTTTCCTTACCGCATACGAAACATGTTTTGTGCATAGATATCCTTATAGTGTATTACATTTAGTTTTGAAATAATCTGACAACAATCAAAATTTATTTTTTGCCGAGCAAATAATAGAGAATCAACCCGACTACCGGTAACAAAAGAATCAAAATGATCCACAATATTTTTTTATTAGTAGGAAAAGAGCTTTTAATACAATCTACAATAGCGATAATGTCCAGAATGAAAATAACTAATCCTAAAATACCTGGCATAGTTTGTCTCCTTTCGAGTGACTGATTATGCTGTTGATTGCGTTGCGGGTTGTTTGTCTTTGCGTTTAAATATTTTTTTAACCAGATGAAACATTTTTATGAGAAACCAAATAGAAAAAGCTATAAAAACAACTACAAGTATAGTCAGTATAACCGGATGACAAAGCATCAGGTATAACGCGCCAAGCACACCGACATCCTCGGTTACGCTGGCGACAGAATTGGTTACCGGTTCGGGCGATGTATTGATCGCTGCCCGCGTAGTAGCTTTGGTCAGATGAGAATCCAAAGCTATTGCCCCAGTTACAAGCGCTATCGGTATTTGTATCGCCGGAACTACGTCAGCAGCAGCCATATATCCCATCATGGACCCACCAAGGGGACGAATGACAGTGTGAACTGTATCCCATACAGAATCGACATACGGGACTTTATCAGCAAAAAATTCTACCAGATACATCAAAATCGCAACACCTATGACCAGTGGATGAGCTAAAGTTTCCATATCGCCCGGCAAAGTTGTCCAGTGTAACCGATGGGCAATACCAAGCCCTGCAATGGTCAAATATAAATTAACGCCCGACCCCCATGCGCTTCCCATCATAACCGCGATATTGTTTATCGAATCCATCTGCCATCCTTTCTGTACAATGGTAGAATGCACGGCATTCGCCATATCTTCTTATTGTATGCATGAGTAATTTTTTATACAACTAAAATCTGATAATGCAATGAATCTTCTTATGCTATTTCCTAATGATGCCATTTCGAAATCTAAACATGGCTGTGCCAAAAAATTTTCAACTTAATTCGCGATAACGTATTATAGTAAATTTAGAAATTTTCATGATTGTTATGTTGCTCTTTTAAGCATAATTTCGTAAGATATATAAATATCGTTTTAAGGTTCAATTGTTTATGTTTATCAAAAACATTTAAACACACAAAAGAGCTGTTTTTTATAAAAATTTAGTTCAGAAAATCGATAATATGACGTTTTTTAGAATATATGTGCATACTACTATAATATTACGCTTTTACGTGAACTGTGACAAACAAAGTGGAGTTAAATGAATGCATAACAATTCAGAAGATAATCCTCGCGAAAATGTCACATCAAATTCCGAGATGCAGTCCGGACATCTTATACGCTCAGCGTTATCGGATGATGATACGCGGGATAATCTATTGTTTCAGCAGCAATCCATTGACTTATCTGCTTATAATACTTCGCGGCTTATCCTTGACGCTGTGGGTAAAGATATTATCGACTGCATTGTGGATGAATATATTGAGCTATTGGGAACTTCTTTCGCAATTTTTGAGAAAAATGGTGATTATGTATTAGGGGTTTTTACGTCCAGTTGGTGCAAATTGCTCAACGACGCTTCATTAAAACTCTGCGATACTGATGATTTTAAAAAGGCATTGAATTGCCATAAATGGCTGTGCCATGAATCTTGCTGGCACCAGGGGGCTCTAACCTGTATAGAAAAAGAAAAACCGGTTGAAATAGAATGTCATGGAAAACTTAAAATTTATGCCATTCCGATATTTGCGCATGATGAGGTTATCGGAGCATTGATCTTTGGGTACGGTAATATTCCACATGACTCTGCGGTATTGAAAGAAATAGCAGAAAAATATAAGGTTGATATTAATAAATTGACAAAATTAAGCCGCAAATATGTTTCACATCCTGCATATCTTATAGATATGGCAAAGAAACGTTTGCATACTTCCGCCCGGTTAATAGGTTTGGCTGTAGAACGCAAACAAACCGAAGACCTGCTTTTCGCAAGTAACAGGATACTGCAGGAGACGGGGAAACTAGCTAAAGTCGGTGGATGGTCGTTTAAGATATCAACACTCACAGGGAAATGGACGGAAGAAGTATACCATATTTTTGAGCTCGAAACCTCATTCATACCGGTTTTAGACGCCTGTTTTCTTTTTTTCCCTCCTGATGTGCGTCCGGTTGTAGAAGAAGCAGTTGGAAAAGCTATGGAAACGGGTGAAAGATATGATTTGGAAGTCGAAGCCGTTACAGCTAAAGGAAATCGGCGATGGGTTCATATTACCGGACAGGGATATAAAAAACATGACAAGGTATATAAAGTAGCAGGAACCATACAGGATATTACCGACCGAAAAACGGCGGAACTGACAAAAGTACAGGTACAACAGCAGTTTCAACAACTTTCGGATGCCATGCGCGAAGTGATTTTTTTAGTCACCCCCGACTGGAATACGGTAATTTATGTTAACTCTGCGTATGAACAGCTCTGGCAACAACCTGTTGAAACATTGTTTGATTCACCAAGGTCATGGATGAATTATGTTCTGGAAGAAGATCTAACAGCATTGGAAGCTGCTATCAAAAAACCATTTGTACCCGGAACAGAGGGGAAAAAGTTTCCTGATTATCGTATTCGCCGTCCTGACGGTACAATTCGCTGGATCCGCTCTCATGCTGTTCCTGTATATGATGAATCCGGAAAGTTATACCGATTCGCCGGCATAGCTGAAGACATTAGCGAATCTAAAAATTCCCACGACGAATTACAAAAACTTACTCTGGAAATGGAACATCGCAATCAAGAACTCGAACAACTGCTCCATGTTACTTCCCATGACCTTCGTTCCCCGCTGGTTAATATACAGGGGTTTAGCGGTGAATTGAAAAAAACAGTGGAAGATATGAAAAAAATACTTCAAACTGAAGATATCCCTTCATCCGCGCAATCCAAGCTGAATGATGTATGGACGGATATTTCCGCTTCAATAGGTTTTATCAATTCCAGTACTCAGAAAATGGAAATGTTGCTTAAAGGCTTGTTAGACCTCTTTGTTGTCGGGACTCTGGAGTATACGTTTCAAAAATGTGATATGAACCGCATTGTTTCCGCAGTTGTCTCTGGCGTGGCTTTTAAGTTACAGGAACAAGATATCACCTGTACGGTCGATGAATTGCCCAGTTGTAATACTGACGAACAACAGGTTTTACATATCTTTTCAAACCTTATTGATAATGCCATAAAATATATGTCACCCGAACGCAAAGGTACCCTTTCTATTTCAGGGAGAGTTGAAGATGGCGAAGCCATATATGCGGTAGCTGATAACGGGATAGGTATTAAACCTGAACATCACGAAAAGGTATTTGAAATTTTTTATCAGCTTCACCCCGAAAGCAGTTCCGGCGACGGATTGGGGTTAAGTATTGTCGGACGTATCCTAAAACAGATCAATGGGCGAATCTGGCTGGAATCCGAATGGGGAAAAGGCACCACTTTTTATATAGCCCTGCCACGCGACTAAATCTTTGAACCTCTTGAAAAAAAAGGAGGAACATCTGTTCCCCCTTTTCTTAGCCATGTGTATAATTCATCTACGTTATAAAGTCATGGATAAACAACGTTATCCCATCAATCCTGTATAACCATACCAGAGAACACGATTCGCATACACCGACACACTCGTTCATAACAACAGCAGGCTTATTCATTGACTACGGTAACCTGATAAAACCGTGACGATGCGTCAAGTCCCGGATGCAAAATGGTATCCGTCCCCTGATCGATCCAAAACGTATATTCTGTTCGCGCCTTAATAGTTCCTATAAGATATTTTTCGCCTTCTACATCAAAGCGTACATATACTGAATAGCTCTTACCGGGAACACTGTTCCATCCGATAAACACGCTTCCTGTATCTATCGATGGGTACACACGATCCATTACAACCATTCTCAGATACGAATTGCCGTCCCACGGATCAGTTCCGGCTCTGAGTTCCTGCTTATCAATGCATCCGTCGTTGTCATAATCTGGTGAATTCGGGTTGGTGATATATTGAAAAAGCTCTTCGTAATCGGTCAACCCATCGTTGTCAGTATCCAATTCCGCCGGGTTCGTCTGAAAGTATGCTTCGAGAAAATCTGTCACACCATCGCTGTCAGTATCGGATTGAGGGTCAGCCGGGCGGTTGAAATATCCCAGGCTTTGCGCTGGCAGAGCAGCTTTGCTGACTCGTATATCGTCAACTAATCCTTCGTAACAACAGCAACCATCGTTATTGACAAAATTGTCAACCGTCCATTTGGTTGGTATACCAGCTGAATATGCGGAAAACATCGCACTATTTTCTATATATTTTGACCAACCTCCTTCACTATTGTAAATATAATCATGCGGGCTTGCAGCATTAAACAAACGCATTTCCTCAGTTGTGGTAATAGTATCTGGCAATCCACCTCGTGTTTCCACGAGTTCACCATCAAGATAAAGCTTCATAGTGCCTTCATAGCCATTAAAACTAAATGCTATATGATGCCAGTTCCCGTCAAACACCGCATCATTGGGATAGCTGATGCCGATAAATTTATACTGATTAATGTAGTATCTGAGTGACATATAATGTGCTTCATGTTGCAAGATTAAAGCTATTCCTTTATCAAGGTTTCCCACAAACGCTAATGGGACATGATAGTTCTCGGTATATAAACGTTGTTCCGGTTTGATCCACATTTCAAAGGTTAATGCGCGAGTAGCATCTTCGGTTGTATTTACGCTATCGGAAAGCCTGACTACGTTTCCTGCTGCGTCTATCTGTATACGGCATGCTCTATTTCCATTGTATATCTGGTTATCATCAACATATGAACACCCGGTTCCCATAGCATAATTGCCATCGTAATAATATTTTTCCAAAGTGATTTCTTTTACCTCTGTTACATCGATTGTATCAAATAAAGTTGGATCAACTATATTAAGCGTGCTGTTGATGGTGGATAATGAATTGGCCAATGAATCGTCAAATTCAAATGCCTCGATCAGAATGTCATAGCGGCTAATAAGTGGATTTGAGTCATCCAGATCATTTTCTCTGCCAACACCATCGCCATCAGCATCGTTATCGTACTCATCGGCAGTGCCGTCGTTATCCATATCAGATAAAAACACAACATCTTTTGATATAATATCCGACCGATTACCGCATCGATCTACTGCCTGAATATAAAGAGTATGGGTTCCGGGTGTTTCGCAATGTACATAGGTATGATCTGCACGAGTAAATGATGCCTGCGACATATCTTGATTATCAAGTAAATACCAATATCCCGATAATCCCGATTCGTCATCGAAATACGAAATCCATCCGACAGGTATATCACGGATACCTTGAGGAATTACCATGGCTTCCAATCCATTCGGGTATGGTTGAGTCGTCTCGAGCGTCTGATATACTATATTAACGGGATAATCCGATGTATCGTACGAAGAAATACCGTCTGGTTTCAGTTCACATACAGTGACTTTAAAAATATAATACCCTTCAATTAATGATGTTGCATCAAAAGAATAGGTTCCGTCATTAGTCTGCATGGGGGAATTTTCTGTATCAATCGCAGGCATTGTCGTCCATGCAGTGTCATTAACATTACGATAGGCTATGGTGATTCCAAGCGCGTCTCCATCTATATCGCTTGTGGTGTACCGAATGGTTGTCGAACCAGAGAGATATTCGTTACCCGATGGATACAATATCGAACATACAGGAGCGTGATTTTCGTCTGTAGGGAATCCTAAACTGCGGTATCCGGTTTCTCCCGCGTGAATGTCTTCATAATAGTGAAACGCCAATCCCGCTAATGCGCTTGAAGGAGCGTATTTATCGACATAATCATTTGTTCTTTCTTCAAGTAAAGAGAGACCATAATTCCAATACGATGTGACGTTTTGATAAAGTTTATTACCTTCATCCTTATCATAATCACGCCACGAAACTTCCTGTGTTTCAAATCCTATCCATACAGAATGGTCATAGTTTTTTTGCTCGGCATAGGACATTTCTTGAGAGACCCTATTCAATGTATTTTCGTCATTGCGGACATTGTAATTCATTATACCAACCTGATCTACGATATCCTGTATTTCTTGGTAATCGCTTATAGTGTTGCCATTAAAATCTCCGTCATAAATGCTCCAATGTATATCGCTGCCCAGTATTAATGAATCACCGGTAGCTGTGTTGTGTGCGGTGATACGGGCTTTGATCTCTTGCATAGTAGCGATAAATTGAGGAAAGATAGCCGCAGAGTCTTCATCCCAATTAAGATCCGCGACCGAGTTATTCAAAGTATGTGGTTCGATATCCATGTGGATACCGTCAAACCGTTCTGGGATTGAGCTGTTACGATTATACTCAGTAACCGCGTCGACAAGATCGAGTGCAGGCTGATTCCATGGTTCATTGGTGTTGGGGATGTTCACTGTCAGCGACCAGTCAGGTTCACCATTGAGCAATTCTATCTCTAATCCTCTGCTATGTGCCTGGGCGATAAAATCACGCACATCATCGGCATGGCCGACAAGGTTATTTTCATCAAGATACATAAAAATACGCGTGATCGCATGATCCGGGTTCCCATGAGGAGCGGCTACAAAACTAAAAAATTCATCACGATCGTATCCATGTGTATCTTGAATTATATCCATGGAGGTACCCCATACCCATAACGCCCGCTGCTGCGATCCCGACTGAGCTGTAACACGTGATGCAGACATAACAAAGCATGCTAAAATTATACAATGCAAAATTCTTCTGATGTTCGTATTCATAGGGGATACCTCCTTGTAAATTATTTTGATTGGCAACTACTTAAAAAGACAACCAATTGATAAAAATATTTCCAAAAAAAATATTTTTTCACAAGCAGGTAAAAACATGGTATTCTCCATAGAAAAACACGTAACAAGCATTCCACGAAGACAGACGGCACACCTTGTTTCAGCAAGCGATATAATTGGGTTGCCAACGCGCTTAACAGTTTGCTATGCTATAAGCAAAAATCTGCAACAGAATAATCCAAATAAATGACAGACTCAGCCAACCGGTGCCTGATGCATAAATTGTGGTTACATTGTTTACTTATAATTTTTGTTGTTACACTATCGGTCTACGCGCAGACCGACACTGTTTCCGACACCCAGCTTCCGGCTACGGTAGATCAGGAAGCCCAGGAATTGCTTTTGAAAAAAGCTAATCATCTTTTTGATGAAGGTGATTTCGCCAAAGCGCTTATCTACTATAATCAGCTTGTTGTGAAATACCCTGATGCTCCCGCGGCAGTCACAGCAAAATCAAGCATCGAGCAAATTCTTCAATCATTAGCGACAAGAATAGCGCCTCAGCTGCTCTACCAGAAAATTATCGATTCATTGAAAACCAAACCGACATATCAGACAATTGAGCGCGCCTGTGAATTTATGTATATGTTTCCTGACCGAAAACAGTTTTCTGTTATCCAGTCGTTGCTGTTATCTGTATTTGAATCGGTTTGTATGCGTTACATGGTGACCAGTATAGAGCCGCCTGACTCCAAACTGATTTATGTAGGGACTGTTATAGATGACGGCACCACGCTGCATCGCTTCGAATATGATAATTCTACCTGCGATGTACCTATGGGCGGGCGAATAATGTTTTATCAGGTAACCGATTACGATTCAATTCGTGGTGTGGAATTGACATCATTGGAAAATATGCCTTATCGCCTGAAGGAAAAGTATGACGAACAACAGTACCATTATTTCTCTACACAACTTGTGCATTTTCCCCTTAGAACGGTCTGTACTGCCCACTTATTTTTGGATAACCTCTTTACAAGGCGTGGATACGAAGTATACGGTGAAATCGATACTTCTGCTATTGGTAGGGTAACTGTTACTGTTCCGGCAGGAGAATCGGTTAAACAGATCGCCTTTGAAGATGACGCCATTGCGGATCATACTACAGGCAGTATTCAGAACGCACAGGGAATTATGGAAAAATCGTATGCCGAATGCACGACTGACAGCGGCAACGACCAGTTGCTGGCAAAGTTTCGATATTTTATTCAGGCAAAACAATGGTTAGAAGCTCTGGGGTTTTATTTGTGGCTCATACAACAGGCGGTCATTGATAGTACTTCAGATACCTATATGCAACTGTATCAGAACATGGAACAGCATATTACCAACACCACACTTCCCGACCGTTTGCTGGAATACGCTCATACATGTTTCAAACGCGATTATCTGATTAGCGCTATCACCGAATTCACGGCCATTATTGACGGATACCCGGCAGACAGGGCATCTATGGAAGCCCATAATTTTCTGGTGCAATTGGCGCATCGCCCTCAATTCGTGCTCGGCGTTGGCAATATGGAACCTGTCGAGTTTCCTTTGACGTTTATGGGGTTCAATATTGTTGGTGAATCACAATATATGAACCAGATCAATTACAAAAAAAGAACCTATTTTGTCGGACGTGACGAGTCGATTGGCGGTTTTCGCGTTACCAACAATGAAACGCGTACTATATCATATTTCGACCAGAGCCTTAATGTCACCAAAGAACAACAGGTGCATTACCTTAACGTTGTGCCCGATCAATCGGAAACCATCTGGTTACAGGAAGGTGAATCGTATGCTGACCCCAGCCGGTGGTATATAGAAATCACTGACCGGACCAATGGCAAAACCTATCCCGCATATATAAATAAAGATCAGCTTGTTACTACCGACGGCACACAGTATACAGGGCTTATTGTCTTGTCAGCAAACCAGCAGGAAGTTTCTGTCTATGCCGATCTGATGGCCGACTCTCAACCGGTTGTTGTCAAAAAACAGCATATCCATTCCTTACATATGGAAAATTACTCCGACGAAAAACTGTTTGAGCGCCTGTTCACTACCATTGGCCCGGTTGCCATTGCTGAGATACGTAACTACTATCAGGCGCAGAAAGTATCTCCCGAACGCATTGAACATCAGGATGCCCCATCGCCCCTAATCGATAACGATGCCGCAGCAGTACCTGATATAGATCGGTCTGGGGCTGAAACGGATACACAGAAAGACCTTAAAAAAACAGTCGATAAACCCAAACCCGCATCTTCCTCTAAAAAAAGTGTATCCAAAAAGCAACCCGCGAAGGACAAAAAAGATCAAACTCAAAATGTATCCGCTGAAAATCGAAATGAACAGAAAGATGAAATTGTTATACGCCGTAAAAAACTGCAACTTAAAAAGCGTATAATAAAAGTGCTTGGTGTCTGTATTGTTTTATGGTTACTATATATGGCATATAAGCTGATAAAATCATTCCGCTGAGGAATTGAACAGAGGAGGATCCTATGTGGGATTATACAAAAAAAGTTTACGATCATTTTCTACATCCACGTAATGTAGGTGAAATAGAAAATCCTGACGCGTACGCGGAAGTTGGCAACATGGCATGCGGCGATGCCCTCACCCTTATGCTGCGTATTGACAAAGCAACACAAACTATTACAGAAGCTAAATTTAAGACTTTCGGTTGTGCCAGCGCTATCGCATCTTCATCAGTCTTGACCGAGTTACTGGTGGGCAAAACTATCGAAGAAGCCCGCAAAATTACCAATCAGGATATCGCCGAACGCCTCGGCGGACTACCCAAAGAAAAAATGCATTGTTCAGTCATGGGACAGGAAGCTCTGGAAAAAGCACTGGCTGAATATCTAGGTGAAGAACCCCCCGAAGAACACACCGACCATGAAGGGGTAATTGTGTGCAAATGTTTCGGTGTCACCGATGCGCATATCGCCAAAGTAGTACGAGAAAACAACCTGCATACATTAGGCGATGTCATTAACTACTGCAAGGCTGGCGGCGGATGCGGACAATGTCATCCTGATATCGAAGATATTATTCGTCAGGTTCACGGAGGTAGCGTGGTTGAACAAGCTAAACCGGCAGACGGCAAAAAAATACTCACAAATATAGAAAAAATTACATTGATACAAAAGACTATCGAACAGGAAATCCGGCCGCAAATGGAAGCAGACGGCGGCGGAATCGATTTGATTGATGTCGTAGGCAACAAGGTTCTTGTCGGCCTTCGAGGTACCTGCGTCGGATGCCGTACAGCTCAGTTTACACTCAAACATGCCGTTGAAGCCAAACTGCGTGAGCTGGTCGACGAAGATATATTTGTCGAGGAGGTGAAACAATGAGCGTAATCTATCTTGATAACAACGCCACTACAAAAGTTGATCCGAAAGTGCTTGAGGCAATACTTCCATTTTTACAGGAAGATTATGGTAACCCTTCCGGCATGTATACCTTTGCAGGTAAGATTATGCACTATATAGATACCGCTCGCCAGCAGGTGGCGTCATTGCTTAACGCGGATCCGGACGAGATACTGTTTACCAGTTGCGGTACGGAAAGCGATAATACAGCACTTATGGCTGCCCTGGAAAGTTATCCCGAAAAACGCCATATCGTTACCACACGAGTAGAACATTCGGCAATTTTAAATATGTGCAAACATCTTGCGCGTAAAGGCTACTCTATCACGTACCTGCCTGTTGACCGTGAAGGCATGATCGATCTTGACGAACTGAACGCCTCAATTACCCCGTCAACAGCGATTGTAAGTATAATGTATGCCAACAATGAAACCGGAGTCGTGTACCCCATTGACGAAATTGCCCGGATTGTAAAAGCAAAAGGCGCGTTGTTCCACACAGATGCGGTGCAGGCGGTTGGCAAACTACCTATTGATTTGCGTAAAACTCCTATTGATTTGCTTTCCATGTCAGGCCATAAAATCCATGCACCCAAAGGGATCGGTGCGCTATACGTACGCAAAGGGACCCGCTTCCAACCGTATGTCATTGGAGGACATCAGGAAGAAGGACGACGCGGCGGTACGGAAAACGTAGCGTCTATCGTCGGGCTTGGACTGGCGTGTGAAATTGCGGGATCACATATGGAATATGAAAATACCGAAGTAAAACGGTTGCGTGATAAACTGGAAAAAACCTTATTAGAAAAAATTCCCTCATCACTGCTCAACGGACACAAAGACTCGCGCCTGCCAAATACGACCAATATCAGTTTTGAGTTTATAGAGGGCGAAGCTATTTTACTGCTTCTTGACGAACATAAAGTATGCGCTTCTTCAGGTTCGGCATGTACATCCGGCGCTATCGAGCCGTCCCATGTTCTTAGAGCCATGGGAGTACCGTTTACAGCGGCACACGGATCTATTCGGTTCAGCTTATCACGATATACCACTGAAGATGAAATAGACCGCGTTATAGAACTGTTGCCGCCCATCATCGAACGTTTGCGGCAAATGTCACCGTTCTGGCATAAACAAGCATCACAAACATCATAATAATTTTTAAGGAGGAAACTGTATGACAACGCGATTCAATCGGCTATGGATGGCCGGAATTTGTATCTTGGCCTGCATGGCCGTATCATCTTGTTCAAAAAAAGCTGATAGTCCTGAAAAAGCCTTTGAAATCACCAAAAAAGCGGCTATTAAAAATGACTGGAACGCTTACTGGAATATGCTTTCTCAGGACAGCCGCGATAAATTCGATAAACAAGTGAAGTTCATGCAAAATAGTTTCACCAACCTGCCTGAATCCATGCGGGGACGGATGCTTGAGTCCATGGGTATGACTGAAGAAGAAATGAATACTCTTGACGGCAAGTCGTTTTTTATCTCTATGCAGCAAAAAGGAGAAAACCAGCAGGGGGCGGATGCCCAGTATAACCGTGATTTGTTTGACTCCTCCAAAATTGTAAAAAAGGAAGTCGACGGAAACCATGCCATTTTGTATATTGAGGACGAAGATGGAAACACGGCTAAACTACCGCTTATAAAGGAAGACGGTGTCTGGAAGCTGGATTTAGCACAAATGTATTCTTTTTAAGTTTGTGCTTGCCATGTACTCTGATTATCGGTATTGTGTACATACAAACGATATTGGAGTAAGTTGTACATTCTAAAATATTTTTGCCTTGATAAAATTTGCTTGCATGAGGATTTTTATGAACGACAGGGAATGTTGTATTTTTCTCAATTTATTGAGTATAGGATACCGTACAGCACAAAAACTAAAAATTGAGTTTGGATCTTTATCAGAAGCTATACAGGCAGATAGAGGACACCTTTTACATCTGGCTGGTGTTCGCCAGAAAAGTATTGAGGCGATTCTGGAGAAACGGGAACTGCCCATTGTTGCCAAAGAAATGGAACTTGCCGATAAGGCAGGTTGTACTATACTGACAATAGACGACGATGAGTATCCACGGCAATTAAAAGAAATTGCCACGCCGCCACTGGTCTTATATGTCAAAGGTGAACTGACCAATGCCGATGCCAATGCCATGGCAATCATCGGTACCCGTAAACCTACGCAGTACGGCAAAACCATGGCGTTTGAGATAGGTCATGATCTTGCTCAACGTGGAGTGACCGTTGTAAGCGGTCTGGCGAAAGGGTTGGATACTCAAGCGCACCGTGGCGCTCTTAAAGCAGGTGGAAGGACACTTGCGATACTCGGATCTGGCTTACTACGGTTGTATCCGAAGGAGAACGATAAACTGGCACGAGCGATTATCGAGCAAGGGGCGGTAATTTCGGAGTTCCCGCTCGAAACTAATCCGTTTCGTTCCAATTTTCCTATTCGCAACCGGATCATCAGCGGCTTGTCACAGGGAACCATTGTGGTAGAAGCCGCGGCAAAAAGCGGATCTCTTATTACCGCAGGGTTTGCAATAGATCAGGGCAGAACAGTGTTTGCTGTACCGGGCAACATTGACCAGCCTACTTCAGCGGGCACAAACCATTTGATACATCAAGGCGCAGTATTGTATGAATCGGTTGATACCGTTTTCCGTGAGTTATCTACATTGACAGGCACAACACCGCAACCAAATGATAAAAAGGTAGATAACACCGCAGAAAAAATAAATCTTTCAGCGGAAGAGAAAAAAGTGTTAGCATTACTCGAACACAGACCATTGCATATGGATGAATTGACAGAAACAAGTAATTTGAGTGCACCGCATTTGTCAGTATTGTTGTTGACACTTGAAATGAAGCAACTTGTAGCACAGCTTCCCGGTAAATATTACAGCTTGGCACAGAACGTGGTTACACTGGAACTTAGATGAGGACATGAAAGAAATGGCGAAATCACTGGTTATCGTTGAGTCACCTGCTAAAGCAAAAACAATTAATAAGTATCTTGGCAAAGATTTTCAGGTTACATCGTCGCTGGGGCATGTGATCGATTTGCCTACAGGCTCGCTTGGGATCAACGTCGAAGAAAATTTTAAGCCTGAATATACTGTTATTAAAGGTAAGAAAAAGGTACTGAACGAAATAAAAAAAGCAACCAAAGACAAACAACGCGTGTACCTTGCGCCTGACCCTGACCGCGAGGGAGAAGCCATTGCCTGGCATATCGCCAACGAACTCAATTCTAAAAAGCTGGAAATTTATCGCGTTACTTTTAACGAAATCACAAAAGACGCTATCAAAGAATCTTTCAAGCATCCGGGACAAATAGACCTTAATAAAGTCAATGCCCAGCAAGCGCGCCGTATACTCGACCGGTTGGTGGGTTACATGATAAGCCCCCTGTTGTGGCGCAAGCTGTTTACCGGGCTTAGCGCAGGCAGGGTTCAGTCGGTTGCGTTGAAAATGATCTGCGACCGAGAAGCTGAAATCAAGGCATTCGTCAAAGAAGAATACTGGTCAATTACCGCTGATCTTTTAACATCGGCAAAAGCATCCTTCAAAGCTAAACTTCGCCAGTATAAAGGAAAAAATATTGAGATTTCCGATGCCGATACAGCTCAACGCACGGTTGACGCATTGCAAAAGCTGCCTTTCGTTGTCGATACCATTAAAAAACAGGATAAACGACGCAATCCGTATGCTCCGTTTATTACCAGTACTTTACAGCAGGAAGCGGCGCGGCATTTTAATTTCAACGCCAATAAAACCATGATGGTTGCCCAGTCACTTTATGAAGGTATCGATCTGGGGTCTGAAGGCACAACTGGTTTGATCACCTATATGCGTACCGATTCAACCCGTATAGCCCAAAGCGCGCTTAATGATGCGCGATCGTTTATTACCAAAGCATTCGGGAATAATTACGTACCGCCGAAACCGAACGTGTACACCACAAAGAAAATGGCGCAGGATGCTCACGAAGCAATTCGTCCTACTTCTCCATCGCGTACACCGGAACAAATAAAGAAATTTCTTACTACCGATCAATATAAGTTGTATAGCCTCATTTGGAAACGTTTTATAGCGTCTCAGATGAAAAGCGCTATACTTGCTCAAACCACCATTGATATTGCCGCTGGTGACTATAGTCTGCGCGTTACCGGTTCTGTGATCAAA
Source organism: Candidatus Auribacterota bacterium (assembly GCA_963675685.2). Taxonomy (GTDB): domain Bacteria; phylum Auribacterota; class Auribacteria; order Auribacterales; family Auribacteraceae; genus R3-B46. The sequence continues at coordinate 600,597 of CAXXKF010000011.1, read as the reverse complement.
TTCGACGGTTTTATGAAATTATATATGGAGAAGAGTGACAAAGAGTCGACCGATGACGATAGCGATGAGAAAGAGGGTTTTCTGCCGGATATGAAGGAGAAAGAATCACTTTCTTTGCAAAAACTCAATCCCAAGCAACATTTTACCCAACCTCCGCCGCGTTATTCCGAAGCAACGCTTATCAAAGCCCTTGAAGAAAACGGAATCGGCCGTCCAAGTACTTATGCCGCTATCATGTCGCGTATTCAGGATAAAAAGTATACCCAGAAACTCAAAGGCAAGTTTCATCCGACTGAATTGGGTATTATAGTTACAACAGCTCTTACAGAAAGCTTTACAGACCTTATTAATGAAAAATTTACTGCTGAGATGGAAAATGAACTCGATAATGTGGAAAGCGGCAGCAAGGATTGGGTCGAACTGCTCAAAGGTTTTTATGGAGATTTTAATACCAGCATAGAAAAAGCAGCCAAAGAGATGAAAATCACCCCTGTTCCCACCGACCTTGTCTGCGAAAAATGCGGTAAACAGATGGTAGTTCGCTGGAGCAGAAACGGCGGTTTCTTATCATGTTCCGGGTACCCTGATTGTAAATATACGTGCAATTATAGTAAAGATGCGGAGGGCAAAATTGTGCCGGCCGAACAACCTAAACTAACAGAAGAAACGTGTCCTAATTGCGAAAAACCGTTGGTCAAACGGCAAGGACGGTATGGCGAATTCCTCGCGTGCAGCGGGTATCCTGAGTGCCGCTACACCCGTCCAATAAATCAACCTGCGGAAGAAGAGGCAAAAGAAAAACAGCCTATAAAACTTACCGATGAGAAATGTCCCAAATGCGATTCGCGGCTTGCAGAACGTACCGGCAAATACGGCGCGTTTCTGGCATGTTCGAATTATCCCAAATGCAGGTATATCAAACCCGAAGAAACCGCGGTCAAATGTCCGCAGGAAGGTTGCGACGGGTCGTTGATAAAACGAAAGGGACGACGGGGTAAACCTTTTTACGGCTGTTCCAATTATCCTGATTGCAAATTTACCGTACAAACACTCGAAGAGCTCGAACAGAAGAACGACGGGAATGAATCTTAATCATCTGCATACAGCCACAGATGAGTTTTTACAGTACCTCGAAGTTGCGCGCAACGCATCGGCTCACACCATCAAAGCATATCGTGTTGACATCGGGGAATACCTGGATTTTCTCGATAATCAGTACCCTGATTACGACCCCGAATTGCAGATGTTTGATTTTGTCGGACCGGCTTATCTTGCGCTTCTTAAACGATCGGGCTTGACTGACCGGTCGATAGCCCGTAAACTATCAGCATTGAAATCGTTATACAAATACCTTTGCCGAATGAATCCTGCAGCAAGAACACCTTTTTCCGATATCACCTCACCCAATAAAGGGCGAAAATTACCGGCAGTTCTTGACGTTGAGACGGTTGAAACATTATTATCTTTACCCAAAGGTACTGATTTTTCCAGTGTTCGTGACAGAGCAATACTTGAATTGATATACAGTACCGGTATGCGTGTGCAAGAGTTGGTCGACCTGAAACTGACCAATATAGATTTGCAAGGCGAAACCTTACGCGTGTTAGGAAAAGGAAAAAAAGAACGTATTGTTATTATGGGACCGCCGGCAACAACCGCATTGAAAGAGTATCTGGTTGTACGTGAAACTTTATTGATGAAATACAACAAACAGACTGCAGCAGTATTTATCAATCACCGGGCAACTACCCTGACCGACAGGAGTATACGAAGATTATTCAAAAAGTATACCCGTCAGATAGGATTGGGCGGAGACTGTTCGCCTCATACATTGCGCCATTCGTTTGCGACACATATGCTAAATGCGGGGGCGGATTTGCGGTCAGTACAGGAGTTGCTGGGGCATGAGAGTTTGTCCACGACCCAGATTTATACTCACATATCGCCGGAACGGCTGGTTAAGGTTTACAAGAAGGCTCATCCACGGGCATAGTAAGAAAACACCAACGCAATCATCAGAGGAACGTATGTTATTTACATTTGTGCAGTTGTTTTATTCTATAGGAATGTACCTCTTTTTCATTATAGCATCACCGTTTTTTCTCATTAAGGTAGCTACGACAAAAAAATACCGTGCCGGTATATGGCGCAGGCTGGGATTTTTATCTGAAGACTGCAAAGCCGCTTTTTCCAGAGACAACATTATATGGGTGCATGCCGTATCTGTAGGCGAAGTGCAGGCAGCATTGCCGTTGATAGAAAGCCTCAAAACAAAGTATCCCGATCATTCCTTTATGCTTTCAGTAACCACATTAACCGGTAACACGGTCGCTCGCAAGGCAACCAGCGCTGACCCACGCATAACTGTGATGTATTTTCCGCTGGATTTCTGGCATACATTCCACAATATTTTCAAGTCATACCGAATCGATCTGATTATTCTGATTGAAACAGAAATCTGGCCCAATTTCCTGATGGAAGCGTACGTTGCCCGTGTACCTGTAATTATGGCTAACGGGCGTATCTCCGCCAATTCATTTAAAGGATATTACGCCATACGCGCTCTATTGCGCCAGTGTGTACGTTCCATAGTATGGTTTTGCATGCAAAATGATGACGATGCCAACCGCTTACGACAAATCGGAATTGACGATGAGCTTATTACCGTATGCGGTAACATAAAATACGAAGCACTTTTGACGTTGCCGCTTAACAGGCAGATCGGGTCGGATCTGATGAAAAAGGCATCATGGGGATCGTCGGATCTCATCTGGGTTGTGGGCAGTACACATCATGGTGAAGAAGATATGATCGCCGCGGCATATGCTGAACTTATAAAATCAGTGCCGAACCTTAAACTGCTAGTTGCGCCTCGTCATCCTGAACGACTTGATGAAGCCGAATCGATTTTTAGATCACATGGTATAGCGTTGAACCGAAAAACTGCGCTTGATACAAGTACAGCGTCATTTAAAGATTGCAACGTGGTTTTACTTGATACGATGGGAGAGCTGCGTCATCTATATTCTATTGCCACAGTGGCATTTGTTGGAAAAAGTATGCTTAAACCAGGTGGCGGGCAAAATGTGCTTGAGCCTGCATCGCTGGCTAAACCAGTGGTGTTCGGTCCATACATGGACAATTTCACTGATGTAGTCAACAAGCTGCTTGCCGCTAAAGCCGCTATCATGGTGCATACACCCGATGAATTAATAGAACAAACCCATTGTCTGCTGACCGATGTATCTTACCGGCAAGAGCTTGGCGACCGAGCACAAGAAGAGGTTCAACGTTGGCAAGGAGCTACAGACTGCATACTGAAATGTATCACGGATATTCTACCGATAAATGATTAACTTTTACATTGCAATCGGCCGATATATTTTTTAGAATTGGTAGCGAAACTTAAACGTTACAGGCAGGCCGTATGCAGGTAAAATTACAGAACTATATTTCCGCTGATTTAATATTCACCGATCTTCCGAAATTACCGAAAGACGGTTTCCTAACCATCTTCATTAACCGTATTTGCCGTCAGTGCCCGGATTTACCTGTCGACGCAATAAATAAAGCCGTATTTGAACGTGAAGCTTACGAAAGTACCGCTATAGGCGGCGGAATTGCTTTTCCTCATTGCAGGCTTGACGAGTTAGATAGAATTGTTGTTGCTGTCGGGGTGTGCAGGGATGGTATTGACTATAATGCCCCTGACAACAAGCCGGTTCATCTGATTATAAGTATCCTTGGCCCGAATTCTCGTTCAGAAGAATATTTGTATTTGCTCGGTCAAATAGCCCGTGTTATGTCCGACCGCAAACGGCGCGAACGCATTATCACTTCTCCTGATGCAATGGCTATTTACCAAGAACTCGAATCAATCATTTAAAAATTTTTTCTTATCATTCCCCAATTGAAAGAAATGTTTGCTCAGAAATCAGAGACTAATATTCCCCATTAGATGTCATTCTCGCGAAAGCGGGAATCCACCTTGTTCCAACATTTTATGAGGGTGGATTCCCGCTTTCGCGAGAATGACATGACTATGAGGATACGCAAATTAAACGCTTATGATCATTGAAAATGTTTCATGTATTTTCTTATTCAGAGGGATAGTTTGATAAAGAGTCGATCTATCATTCATTCATCAGGGTTTCGCCATCGATTATTTCATAGCTGTAGCCCTGTTCGGTGAGAAACAACTGGCGTTTAGCGGAATATTTCTGGTCAACGGTTTCACGGGTAATAACGGAATAGAAATGAGCGTATTCGCCCTGCTTCTTAGGACGTAAAATCCGCCCTAGCCGCTGCGCTTCTTCCTGTCGTGAACCGAACGTACCTGATACCTGAATAGCCACGTTGGCATCGGGAAGATCTATAGAAAAATTGGCAACTTTAGATACAATAAGGGTTTTGAGTTTGCCCTTTTTGAAATCGTCATACAGCTGTTGCCGGTCTTCATTTTTGGTGCTTCCGGTGATAATAGGTACATTGATGTGACCGGCTATTTCGTGTAACTGTGTAAGGAACTGGCCTATCACCAGGACATTATCATTTTTGTGTTTATCAAGCAGATACTCGATTACCGGGATTTTAGCGGGATTTTCACACGCGATCCGGTATTGTATCCGTGACGACGATACCGCATGCTGCATACGCAGATGGTCTTTCAGGTTAACCCTAATTTCATGGCAAACCGCAGTGGCAATCCATCCGTCTTTTTCCAGATCTTTCCACGGTATATCCTGCTTTTTCGGACCGATCAGCGAAAAAACATCGCTTTCCCTGCCATCTTCACGCACCAGCGTAGCGGTCAACCCCAACCGGCGTGTACTCTGGATAGATGCAGTAATACGGAATATGGGCGCGGGCAACAGGTGGACTTCATCATATATAATCAATCCCCACTTACGGGAGTTAAACAGCTTGAAATGAGGAAAACCTGAAGTTTTATCTTTACGGTATGTCAATATCTGATAAGTAGATACAGTGATCGGCTTGATTTCTTTTTTTTCTCCGCTGTACTCGCCTATATCTTCTTTTTTTATATCTGTTTTGTCGATAATCTCGCTGATCCACTGGCGTACCGCTACCACATTAGTACATAAAATGAGAGTCTGTGTTTTGATCTTATCCATAGCGCCGATACCCACAATGGTTTTACCAGCCCCGCAGGGCAACACAATCACGCCCGACCCACCGCGTACACTGCCCGACTGGTAAAAAGCTTCTACCGCCTCAATCTGATAATGGCGTAAATCAAACGGTTTTCCCGAACGGGTTTCGTCGAGTACATTAATAGGATGCGGATCACCTTCCTGATATCCTGCAAGGTCTTCGACCGGAAAACCCATTTTGATCAGTTGCTGTTTGATGATCCCGCGGTTTTCCGTTTTGATGGCAATAGTGTTATCGTCAATCAGACGGTCTACATACGGAATGGTCGATTTATAATGGATAATTTTCTCAATGATAAACGTGTCATCCGATGTCAGTAACAGTTCACCAGGATCATCGGTTCGGTCGAGTTTGATTTTCCCGAACCGGGCGGTATACTCGATAATATCGCGCTGTACGTTTTGCGGCACATCGTATTTAGCGTATTCGAGCAAATCATCTATGATTTGCTGCGAAGTCAACCCGCTTGCAGCTGCATTCCACAAAGACAAAGGAGTAATACGGTATGTATGAATATGTTCAGGCGATTTTTCCAGTTCCGCAAACCGAATCAGGCTGTTGCGTGCAGGTTCATAACGCGGGCTGTCGACTTCGACGAGTACCGATTTATCGCCTTGTACAATAAGTGGATTGTCATGTCGTATCATGTTAATTCCGATATTTCCGATAGTATTTTCACATCCGTATAGTCAAATGATACGGTGTTTCGTTCATGGAATTTTTTACTACGATGCCTTTTTGCCATACCGGGCGGCTGCATAGGGTCTTCTTCAGGCCTGACAATGTGTTCTAGCGGCATAAATCCAAGTGTTTTTAAGAGGTCGATAAGTTCCTGGGCATCGCATCTTCTAACTATCAAATCGGTATCAGACATGGATCCTTTAATATAATCTTTGGTACGTGGATGCATCTGGATATGCTCCGCGATATGTTTCGATTTACACCGCATTAAAAACACGTCCATGAAGTAAACCGCACCGTATTCTTCACACCATTCCTGTATAGAGTAAATGACATTTTGCGATACAGAACCTTTTGCGTTGCGTTCTAGAACAGCGATAATTTCATCTTTACGTACCCCGCTTGCCATGCCTCGATAAATTGAATCACGCGAAATATGGAACCGCAACAGCTGTTCACACTGAACCAGATCAGCAAACCGATACACCAGCCACAGTAGTTTGATATCGGCATATCGCGATATCATAAATTCAAAATTAGGCTGAATGATAATATGGTTATCGGTCTGATGTATGATATCCGGTTGCGACCCGCCTTCAAGCAGGGTTTTCCCAAACGGTGTAATACGCCATGCGCTAAAATGATGTAAATCCTGAGTGGCAAACGAAACGATACCACTTACGTACAACAACATAACCGGAAACGAAGAAAAAGGATGAGCAGAAAATTGTTCGAGCGAATTTTTTTTCTCACCAAAAAACAGTTGCACTACTCGAAACAGAATGTCAATACTTACCCATGTATCTTCAGGAATATACGATAACGCATATGCAAAATATTGAAAATTAAACGGGGTCTGTTTGCCATACAATAAAAAATCAAAAAAAAGTTCGCGGCGTTTTCCAGCCGGTAAATCGAGCCACTGTTCCACGGCATGCACATGGACATGATGTTCTTTGGAGATCAGCGCCATATCATTCAAATGAGCAAAAATTGTATTGGTGTATTTATCGATGACCGTTTCATCAAACGAATCAGCCGGCAACCCCAAATACGGGGTAAGACGGTTGACCACCCTTTTGCCGAGCGTATTATCGATATTGAGGCGCACATCATTTTTTATGGTATCGATCAGCATGGCCAGCATAGAGAGTTCAAACGACATATGCTCGTGGAATTCCTGCGACACCGGCTGTTCATGACGTTTTATTTTCTCCATAAACTGATTTTGAGCAAACGACTTAACCGCATCGCGCAATTCTTCGGGGATAGCATAGCGGTAAATATTATCGGCTCCGATCTGTAACAGGTACACCACCCCGGTTGATAACAGAAACTCAAAAAGCTCCTTTGCCTGTTCCGAATTTTCACTGATATTTTCAATAACACCATTGATAACTTGAGCAGGAGCGTAATCGGACAGCATATCAAGAACCATCAGTGCAGTCTTTTGTAAAGGGGTATACTGTTCAAAGGTAGCTGTTGCCGATTCAGCAGTCAATGCGGCAAGCAACGCTTCGCGCGCATTCCGTGAAGAGAAAGGAATGAGTACAATCCCATATCGCTCTGTTATAGAGCGTAATTGTAAGGGATTAAGTTTACGGATGCAATCATGTAACGTCAGCGTTTTCATACGTACTCAATCTGTAACGGTTACAAAATATTTTCGATTTTGTAGAAATGAATATTCTAACATAAATCATCAATTCACAAAAGCGAAATTTAGTATTACTCATTTATCGTTTGTGTTTTGCGCTGTATTTTCGTACTATTGTGGCGGTATATACTAAGCTTAAGACAAGTTTGTGTGTGACAGACTAGGGCTTATCCCTGTAACCGGTCAAATTACGGCTACTATTAACTATGAGGACAGTTATGAAAATAGCGCTTATCCCTTTCAATCCTGTTGTCGGAGATATTTACAATACCATTAGGTCTATTCGAAAAAAATTGCGGTGGTGTATTGATAATCATATTGATTTGGCAATTTTTCCCGAACTGGCAATATGCGGTTACCCTCCGCGCGACCTGCTTGACAAACCATCGTTTATAGCCGATACAAAATCCGCGCTCAGCTATCTGCTCGACCTGAGCGAACAGATTGATATTGTAGTTGGATGCGTTGACCGCGACGAGTCGAAATCCGGCAAAAACCTTTATAACGCGGCAGCATTCATATCGGGTGGAAAAATCAAACATATGGCGCGTAAAATGTTGTTGCCGACATACGACGTGTTTGACGAGGACCGCTACTTCCTATCATCACCTGAAGTAACAATAGTTGAAGCCCACGGCAAACGATTAGGAATAACAATTTGTGAAGATTTATGGTTTCCGATCCAGTCGAAATATCCGGTTGATCCCGTAGAAAAAATCGCAAAGCAGGGGGTTGATTATCTGATAAATATATCGGCATCACCTTTTGAGGAAGGAAAACTGCAAACCCGTATCGATCTTATAGCCGACACAGCCAAACGCCACGCTATGCCTGTCCTGTATGTCAATCAGGTTGGAGCCAACGACGGAATCATTTTTGACGGCGGGGCGGTTGTGGCAAACAGCAAGGGCGATATATGTGCACTATCGCCTCGATTTTCTGAAGAACCGTTTATCGTTGATCTCTATAAATTCCCACAACCATGCAGTCGCCAGTTGCCCGATGAGGATGACGATCTGCTGGAAGCATTATCACTGGGAGTACGCGATTATACTCATAAAACAGGGTTTTCTAAAGTAGTCCTTGGATTAAGCGGTGGTATCGATTCAGCGCTGACAGCGGCAATAGCTGTAAAAGCGCTGGGCAGCGAAAATGTTATCGGTGTAAGTATGCCGTCGAGGTTTTCTTCTCAAGGTAGTATGACCGATGCACAGGAGCTCAGCGACGCGCTTGGCATCGATATGTATACCATCCCTATCGAACCGATCTTCGAAGCATCGCTGGCTCATATGACACCATACTTCTTTGGTAAAGAGCCAGGGCTTGCCGAAGAAAATATGCAGGCTCGTATCCGCGGCAATATCCTTATGGCACTGTCAAACAAGCACGGGTGGCTGGTTTTGACCACAGGCAACAAATCGGAACTGGCGGTCGGATACTGTACCTTATACGGCGATATGTGCGGCGGACTGGCGGTTATCGGCGACGTATTCAAGATGCGGGCATACCAGCTTGCACGATACATCAATAAAGATACAACCATCATTCCCGAATCGACCATAACGAAACCGCCATCAGCGGAACTGCGTCATAACCAGACCGATCAGGATACACTGCCCGAATACGATTTGCTAGACGCAGTGTTGATTCAGTATATAGAACAGCAAAAAGGTGTAGAAGAAATTGTCAACATGGGGTTTGATAAAGAAACCGTGTTGCGTATAGTACAGATGGTGGACCGAACCGAGTATAAACGCCGTCAAGCTGCTATAGCGCTTAAAATATCGATCAAAGCGTTTGGCGAAGGACGCAGGATACCGGTTGTACAAAATTATGTGCCGTTGGATCATTGCAAAAAACCCGATGATGACATATAATGAGTGCTATTGATATGCAGAACCATATATACAAAAAACAAACTTATCTTTTTGACAACAAATTATGAAAGAATATATAGCCATATTTATTGTAATCATTTTTCTGGTGGTTTTGTCTGAAACCCGAATTCGTATCGGGATAGACAAATTCAGCCAGATAGCCTGCGCAGGCCACCTCAAAGAGCAATACGAAGCCCTGCACCTGCTCATGCGTGAAAATCCGGAGGCATTTTCGCAAAATCCACAAAAACCATGGTATACCTTGTTGCCCGGTATCGATCCTGACCACCTTTTGTGTCCGGTGACAAAAAACAAACAGCCCGCGGATAAATCAGCACAGCTGATATGCGACTACGCGCTTGTTAACCAACAGTATGAAAATTTGAAGAACGAAAAAGCTTTCGAGAAAATTCGCCCGCGCAGTATTCTATTCCTCGATAGCGAACAGGATCCCACAAACTTTAACATTTTTCCAATGGTCAATCCGTCATTCCGTCATTCCAGCGGATGTAATATCATGCTCAAAGACGGGTCGGTCATATGGTGCGAAAAAGAAGATTTCGCAGGCGAAGATTTTGTCTACTGATCTGAAACTATCAGCAGGAAAAGAGATACAATGACCGTCATAGATTTCCATACCCATGCGTTTCCTGACGCCATAGCTGAACGTGCTATTAGCGCCCTTGAAGCAGGAAACCCATGCAAAGCAGCTATCGACGGAACGGTAACCGGATTACTACGATCTATGGACAAAGCTGAAATCGAAGCATCTGTAATCGCGTCTATCGCCACCAAACCCACCCAGTTCGAACCGATACTCGCATGGTCTAAAAAGATAGCTGGCAAACGAATTATACCTTTCGGATCAATCCATCCCGACGATACCGAAGCGGCAGAACACATACGTATCATAGCGCAGGAAGGATTGCAAGGCATCAAACTACACCCGTACTATCAGGAATTTGTACTAAACGACCCACGGATGTTTGATATCTACGAAGCGATCATTGAAAACAACCTTATTCTCCTTTGCCATACAGGGTTTGACCTCGCGTTCCCCCGCGACCGTATATGCGACCCGCAGAAGATCATGGATGTGCTTGACAGGTATCCATCGCTGAAACTGGTTACTTCGCACTTAGGCGCATGGGAAGACTGGGACGAAGTGGAACGACTGATGATCGGTAAACCTGTCTATATGGAATTTTCGTACAGCAAAGATTTTTTAGCGACTGAACACATCGCCAGTCTGCTTGCAAAACATCCGGCAGACTATATCCTGTTCGGCACTGATTCGCCATGGATGGACCAATCGGAAGCAGTGTCGTTTGTCGATCAGCTTAGTCTCGATCCCGACCGCAAATCAGCGTTCTTTTACGACAACGCGTGCCGTCTCCTATCTCGCTAAATGTAGTAGAAAAACCTTTACTTCACTGCTGAGGTATGGTTAAGTGTAATAAAGTAAGGACACACCGCCCTTTTATAAAAATATACAAAGCCAAATAACGTCCCACAAATAACTATTTGTGACAAACCCAAAGGAGATTATATGATCCGTAACTGCTTATCATTATGTTTAATAACGCTTGCATTGTCTTGCTACACATTTAATTGTAACGCTCAGGAAGAGGAAAAAGGAGATATTCGCATGGTTCAAAAAGGTGATGTGGTACAAGTTGATTACAAACTTACCGTAAACGATGAAATTATAGATTCGTCCGAAGGACGCGGCCCACTGGAAGTAACTGTAGGACAGGGACAACTTATACCGGGTTTTGAAAAAGAATTGATCGGTATGAAAGAAGGCGAAAAGAAATCGTTTCAGGTTGCTCCCGAAGATGGATACGGTCCGCTTAATGAGGAAGCCTTTGCTAAAGTACCTCGCGAAAAACTGGGTGACGATATTACTCCTGAAGTTGGCATGATCCTGTCTGTCGGTTCACCTGACGGTCGTACACATCGTGTAAAAATACATGAAGTTGATAACGATACTATTACGCTCGATTTCAATCATCCGCTCGCAGGCCAGACACTCAACTTTGATATCGAACTCGTAGGTATTAAAGAAGGCGCTTCCGAAAGCGATAATGAAAGCGACAACGAATAGTTTTCTGCACTGAATAAAAGATATACTCATCGGATGGCTGGCAATACGCCGGTCATCCGATTTTTTATCAGCACGATATCATTGCTTCTACCCACCGTGAGATTGCTTCGTCGCTTCGCTTCTCGCAATGACTATTTTTAGGTGCATTAATGCTTCCACCACTTCAATGATCGTAGTATTTTGATTTGCTTTTTCGCCTCGAGATGTCATTCCCGCGAAGGCGGGAATGACATCTTCAAGCAACATTGGATCACAACTAAATTCTCGCTTTTTCAAGAATGACAGTGGGAATATTAGTCTCCGATTTATGAACAAACAATATGTCATAAGCTTCCTTTCAAGAAAGCATACAAGAAGAAAACATTATGCCGATGTATCAAGCAATCTCTGGCGTTGAATTGCGTCACCTAGATTCTTCTCGATTGGACGGGGTGGTATCTGGACTTCAAGATAGGATGCCACATCAGTGAAATCTATATTTGCTATAGCAGGATCACTCATCATATCACCAATAGTGACAGTCTCTTGTTGGGTTTGTTTCAATTGCAAAACATTCGTCAGACGTATCAGCTTTATCTGGCGCGCAAGCAGTGATATCAACTCGTTTTTCTCACGGGTAGTAAACTGTTCCTGTACCGATTGAATAAAAAACGGTATGACTGACTGGTCATTGAGCGATGTATTCATCTGCAACTCAAAAATAGTATTCAACTGAAGCTTCGTGAACAACAGTGTCGCCTGCGATGCAGGAATACGTCCTTGCTCCACTGCCTGATTAATCTCTTTCACGAATGACGCATAAGTCGGATTGGTATCCGCAATAGATTGATACACATCATAGATCGATGAAAATAACTCCACATACTGCTCAAAACCAAAAGAATGTTGTTCATCAGTAAGAATAATATTAGATTTCACACTGACAACCTGCAAATGAGCAGGTAAGTTATCGTCACCGATAGAGCGTAGTATATCGATCAGATACACACCTTCTGACATCGGTTCATCAACCGGAGCATCTTGAGGAATATCCACTAACCGACGTGTTGCGGCCACCGCATCGGCAAAGTTATACAAAAAGCTGTCTCTACCGGTCAGTATAGATATGCGTTCGGACAACGTATCAGGCGATATACCGTAAAGATATATCAACTGATCACGAAATTTCGTATAGCGCGCTTTTTCCTGTAACAACTGATCGATTTGTTGATCAATCTGCGTTTGTGACGGTGAGGTAACACCGATATTTTCTAACTGCGTACGCGCTTCATCTTCAAGTTGTTCCGGCGAAATAAAAGCCCGTATCTGATCCATCAGGTCACGGTCGGGAGAATACTCAGGATCAAATCCCGCGCTGATTATCTGGTCAAGCATATCTGACGAATCACCGCGCAGGTACAATGATGTATCCAGATCGTCTTTAGCGGGTATAATCTGTGAATGAGTGTCGTCTACACCAACAAAAACAACACGTCGCCCGTGGCGGTTGCGGTGCTCGTTTCTAAAAGAATTCAGCACCTCAGATAAAGCAAAGTTCTGTGTATTTGCCGAGGCAGTCAAAAAGGATGCATCAAGCAGTACCACATCCGGATCAGAGCGATACATATCGATGGTCGATGCAAGTCGCGCCTGCATATCTATAAGGGTACGCGACACACCAAGGCGTCCGTAAGGTGAATATGGTAACCGCAACATTGCCATAAAAAATTCAGCAGGACGGGAAAACCGATTTACCATGGCATCTATATCCTTTAAACCGTACCCAAGAGCAGCAGACAATTCAGACGCCATTATACTATCATCACCTGTTAACGGTTCATTTCTCCTGATCCGCCCGCGCAGATTAGTCCATGAGCGGTATATTTCCTGTGCATAATCGTCAAGTATAGCCTCACGCATCAGCAAGTCTGATTTGTGATAAAAAGCGGCAAGTTCGTCTCTGCCCATATCAGTTAATATTTGTTCTACCAGTGAAGCGAACTCGTTAATTCGCAACAGACTGGTTGCGTTATCATCAACAGGGTACAGCAAGTCAGGGTTAAAATATTGTTTTCCGTACGAAAGATGTTTACTTTCATAACTAGAATCATTGAACTGAGATATAGAGTCAAATGGGTCGTTACTCAATGTCTGATCGCTCAGAATAAGCGCGTTTTCAGTTCTTGGCAACGAAGCAATATTGCTCACAAAATTCAACCATGGTAAAGATCCATCCGGTTGTTGCTTGATGGGTATTTTGTGGTGGACGTTCGACAGGTACAGTATACTCACCTTATCGTTATGGGCTTCAAGCATAGAGCTGATTTTGGGTATATCATTTGTTGCCCAGTTTGCTTCAGTAGCGAATAATCGTCCTTCCTCAATAAACGATTTAACGCGTTGGTATCGAGTTTCGTCAGACAACCATGTGCTTGGTTTGCCAGCCCGCTGGTCGGCCTTAATCAATGCTTCTAGCATATGAGTAAGGTTAAACTGATTAAAAAACTCTTTAAAGAACATACGAACATATTCCTGTCTTTCCTTGGGAAACAAACGCACCATGCTTTCAACAACATTCTGAGAATATTTTTCATAAAAAGGAATCTGAGCAAAAAACGCTGCTATTTCCTCAAGAGTAGCATCCTCTGAAATTTCCTGCGCTGGCTGGCCTGTTAACTGCTGGTCTGTCTGAAAATATTTTTTGCCGTCACGGGTTTCTATTTTGACCGGTCTGCCTGACAACAGCGATATAAATTCGACTCTCGTCCGGGAAAGGCTGATCATTGCGCTTCGCAACGGTATAAAATACTGGGTAATCCAAGGATGAGTATCGGCAAAAATAGCTTTTTCAGGCTGCGCCGCAGCGATATATGAAAGCCCTACACCACCAACACCAACACCGATTAAAGTTTGAGAAAAATCACCCTCTTCCAGTTGTTCTATAGGAATTTCCCATTGATTTTCTTTAGTTTCAAACAAAATGGGCCACATAAGTTTTTCTTCCATTTCATCTACAGGAGTAATTGTGGAGAATTGATCGTGGAAATCATAGTACGCTGCAAGATTACGCATAACCTTTTGCGCAGGACGCTCGTCTACACCATCCCGTACTACCAGGCCTATCAGATCTTGTAATTGCTGTAAAATAGACAATGTTGTTGCAGGGCCTTTGCCGTCAGTCGAGGTAACTGATTCTGGGATCTGTTCGTCTTCAAGCACAGTTCCCACATGAAAATGCAATCCATCCGGCATTGCCTCAGCCATAGGTTCATCGTTACCGTGGTAGCTGTCTGCGAAAAAAAGAATATCGTCCGTATCCAGCGGAACACGCGAATGAACAAAATCACGAATGGCGTACGCCTTATCGCTCATGGAAATATCGATACTGAACCTGCCTGCGATATCTACTTTAAGCTGGTATCCCAACTGTGACACATATTTTCTAAATTCATCGAAGATCAAATGGCGCTGTTCGTTAGTCGATTGCAATAACCGGAACGCGATTTGAGAATCGGTAACACGAGTTTGATACCCTGTAATGCCATAGGCATCTGCGATATCTTTCAATTCCTGTAAAAAATGGTCGGAGGATTTTTCCTTCAAGACCAACTTGAGAGGCTGGCTGTACAATTCTACGGGCTGGCCATCTTCAGCGAATGAAAAACCTTCCGCTCCGCTTGAGGGATACACAAACATCCGTTTGCGTTCCTCAGGTGTAAAATGCGAGACAAACGCTTCGTCTATTTCAGGATACCCCTGTCCTGATACGACGACAATATTCATACCCATTTCAATAAACGAACGCATCGTGTTGAGCAAGTCATCATCAATGGGCAAAAAACCACCGTTCTCACGTATCCGAAGCGTCCCGTCAAGATCAAAAACCAGAGCCTTTGGACGGTCAGGAAATGTCTGGGCGTCACCGATAAAACGATACAAATTTTCTAAAACAGCGTCACGGTCACGTGCTTCTTCGGTCAAAGGTACAACTGGTTGCTCAGGTTTGTGTCCTTTAAGCGACACAAAGTTGTCTGGTTGGGATTCATTTTGAATGGTAACCGCGTCTATGATATCGGAATCTTGATAAATATCCGAGATTTTGTCATTACGAGTCTGTTCATCAAACGGCCTTGAACCGTGATCTAAAATCCGGAGTTCAATGCGCATGCCTGAACCAGGGAGGCCACGGTTGGCCGACTGAGCGAAATACACCCTTGTTTCGGTCAAAACCTCAAAGAGCATCGTCACGTGTGGTGGGGTGTGAACAAACTCGTAATCAATTTGTGGAAGTGTATGTAAAAACTCAACTATTACGCTAAACGGAACGGAATCATCTGTCATAAGTTCAGAAACCGACATTTTTTCCAGGCTGTTTTTAATCGTATCGGGCAATTGGTCTAATGCCTCTGATTCAAGAGATAAGTTCATACTTAACATACCTGCAGGCGCCAGAACTGATAATGCAGTATCACTTAACCGCAGATGGGATACGCCATCAATAACATCACTTATAAGCAAACCTTGCTGTGTCCATCGATCAATGACGGATTTTGCGTGAGGCAATGCTGACAGCTTGTCATAAAGCACTGGCCCGTCTTCGAGCTGATGTAAAATAGTGTCAGCAGTGACAAACGACTGGTCTCTAAGATAGGTTGACCCCTCTGTAACAGTTAGTTTAGTATTACCGAGGTCAAATTCTGCCAATACCCTATCCGCTTTATCATCTGAAGGGATCACTGGCGTGGATGAATCATAAAAAGTATAAATAGTGCCGTAAACGGACAATTCGACAACAAGATCGCCTGTCAAATCACGATACACGGTAAAAGAGTCAAGCTGAGGAAAATGATCCGTTGCCCAGAGCCGCATAAGCTGCCCTTCTATTTCAGCCTTGAGAGATTCCATATTATATAACCCGGCTTGCTCCAAAGCCCTTATCCCGGATGTGGTCATAACAGATTTCATTTCAACTCTAACTGCCTGCGCACTATCTGCAGAGGCAAGCGGAGTACGTGCCATAAATGACGCTATTGCCAGAGTATCGTCCAACTGTGCCTGTAGCGTGCTGATAGATGTTTCCAGACGCTGTTCAAACAATGACTGTTCGTTGTTAAGACGAGCATGGTAGAGCTCTGTATGGCTATGTTCTTCCATTGAGGGCGACACGACACGATACGAAACACCTTTATCACGAAGCAATTCACAGATGCCGTCTATATGATAACCGCCTACGACCAGCGCAGCAGTTGTGCTTCCTTCCATTTCCAGTTCGGAAACCATGTTGTCGATCATCGCTTCGTTACGTTGCCCTGCCAACCGGTAAAAATGATGAATACCGTCTAGAGCTGAGGTCAAACAATCTTTTTGGGTTTTCAAATTATCGATTGATGAATCCAATGGCAAAGTATCGGCAAACGCTATCAAATCCGCAATATTCCATGGATCATCAGCCAGAGACGCGTATTCTGCGGCGGACACATCAAGCCCCAGTAATTTATCCAGATGCCACAACCTGCATATCCAGCGATAGACACTGGCGGCATTAGAATCGGTAAAAAAATGTTGTGACAAAGTCTCGCTTAATTTTTGAGTTTCGATATAAATATAACGATTATCAATGCGGGCAATCAACTCGAGGTACGAACAATACGATGCGACCTGAGGATAGTGTTTCAGGGCAACCTCTGCTGCCTTTGCCGCTGATGCCATGCGCCGGAAATAGTCATCGGGATCAACAGCTCCCACCTGAAGCATGCTGTCAAGGGATCCATCCCATGCGTCAGAATTCGCCATTCGACGTGAAAGCTGCATTCTTTCCTGCTCAAGTTTATCTGGAGTAATTGTATTTTTGACCTGTAGTGATTCGGCAAACAAAGCAATATTTTTCCACTTCGCAATATCGATCTGAGCTGCCATAGAATAGTCAATGAGACGCGAGCAATAATTGAAAAACGCTAATTCACCTGCTCGATACGATCTCTGCACGGAATACAGATCTGACGCTCCAAACAAATCGCGCTCATCTGCATATTTTTCAAGGTAAGCAAGCAAATCGGTTATACAAGTACGGACAGGTTGAGATATATCCGTTACAGACTGATATGCAGCAAGGTTATCTCGGTACAACTGCCCATCTTCCACACCTGTAACCAATGCCGGAGCATCTGATTCAGCGGCGAGCATTGAAAAATATTCCACGCCACTAATTTTTCCTGATTTGAGGAAACTTTCAATAATAGAATTACGTACAGGATCAAGAGGAAAAGTAGAAAAATCATCGACTTCCAATCCGCCTTGCGCACCTTCAAAAGCGATAAGGGGGGATGAGGTTGATTTTGCATAAAGATCAAGAAGTGCGACAATATTCTTCTGGGCGGCATAATTGCAATGAGCATCCATGATAATAAGTATCGACGTATCCTCAAGACCTTCAAAGGAATCAATAACTTCGCCGTACTGTTGCGGAATATGCGCGGCATGCTCTACCGATGCAGTACTTTTACCCGCAACATTGCTTACAGCAATCAAAACTATAAGAAGCAACGCTAACAGCACGCAGCGCATAGATGAGTACCCCCATTGCAGAAAATATTTTCGACCGAAAAACGACTAAAATCTACATAAAATTATACCTCATAATGCAAAAAACAGCAAGTTTATTCCAGCCTCATAAGGGGTCATAATGACACACGTATCCCTCTGTCAACGAAACATATCCATCTGAACATATTGTAAGCAGACAGGCGATTATGCCGATTCGTCAAACTTGGCGCTTTGATTGATGATATCCATCACATTACTGTTGACCGATCTCGAATCGACCTGTACTTGCAGATACCGAGCGAAGCTCTGATCCATTTTCAGGTCAGGGATCGAGTCAATCCGTTTCATGAATTCACCAATAGTCGGCGGATTGTTATTGATCGTTTTGAGCCGCTGATAAACAGTTTTGATACGATGAAGATTCAGCTGTTCGCCGAGTTTATCGCGTAAATACGGCATGTTCTGTGCGCCTACGGCATCAGGTGATACGAATTTATAAAATACGCCGGGCAAATCGCTGTACTCCATCTCACCGCTGACCAGTGTTGCCATTGCGTCGGCCCTGGATTTGAACTTACCCTGCACTGTAGCACCTAAACTCGGATAAACCGACGAATAGAAAATATCCAGCAATGTCTCGGCAGGCCATGTCCGTTTATGGGTTTTCTCAACTGCCTTAATAAACTGCATGAAAGCATCCATAACATCACCGATACTCTGCTGATAGGTATCTTCAAGCGTGATTGAATCGGCGATATCAAGAACCTTGAGGTTCTCAGGGACTTTCTTATTGCCGAACGCGCGAAGCAGATCGATCATAAACACCGCTTTTTGCTGTGTATGCATCACATCCATAACAGCGTCAGGATCAACCGTCTGATATCGATATCCATTGTTCGAAGCATAGTTTGACAAATCACCGTCTGTGATATCGAGCACTTTTACACGGTTGACCAGATCAGGCATACTGAAATTCGGGTATTCAAGACGTATCAGCTCAAGCAATTCGTCCATTGTGTTGACCGTCACAATAAAATCGAACATCTCGTTGCTCTTGACACCTTCACGGCGAACCGTGCTGGTATCGAGATCAGATTTGAACTGTCCGGGTGTCTGATCGCCGAGCGAAACAGCGACAAATACCGCGTGACGGCCTTCGTTGCGTATACTTTCTTCTTTAAATTTCCTGAAGGTTTCGCGCAACATAAAGTTAACAGGTGTCAATTTGCCGGTTACCATATCTTTCGGGAACAGGTAGATATCAGGTTTCGCCATGGCAACCTTGATGATTTCAAGCGCGCTGTCGAGCAACTGCATAGATATATTTATGTCTGCCCTGTACGGTAGTTTGGATATTTCTATATCCAGATCGAGATCAGACCACGCCTGTTTGAACAGTACCTGCAACTGCGGTATGATTTCGTTGATTGTCGCCGGAGATAATGGATACGCAGGTTTGACGTTACCCAAATCCATAATATAATCAACCAACGGTTTATAGCGCTGGTTATGCATCCCTTTCAGGGTCAGGTCTTCGATAATATCTGGCAAGCGGTTACCAAACTGTGCCCTGAGGGTTGCGGCCTGCTGGTTGATTGCCGTATCATCAAGATTAAGGTCAGGTTGCGATTTAAGGTACAACTGTGTACCGATATGCACCAGCAATTCATCCAACCCTCCGGTTAAGAGGGTATCATAAAATCCTTCGCCGAGGACAACAACGTCCTGTCCGTCTATTTGAGATACATAAGAAAACTGATATCCGTTTTCTGTGGTAGTTATACCATAAGATCCGTCCTGTGAAGGAACAACAGCGATGACCGACCCTTTAATCCGGTCAAGCACCGATTGCAGTTCTGTCGCGGTTGCCGGTTCGGTATCGCGCAGTTGATCTATCTTCTGCTGGATAGATTCGAGGCCTATCTGGAACATTTTTTCTTTAAGACCCTGCGGACGCAAATTATCGAGCGATCCGGCCTGTTCGATAGCCCGGTTGACCACTTCTTTCATATCAACTCTCTGAACAACAACAGGTTGACTCTCCTGTTGAGACGGAGCTGCTTGATCAATCACTTGCTGCACGCTATTACTGATATAATTTTGAATCTTAGCCAAAGTCGTCTGGTTAACAAGCGAATTATCTGTTACGTTGAATTTGGCCTGAACTTCAGTGAAAAGATTTTTAGCAAATGTATCAAAAGTTTCCGCCGTACCATTTGTGTTAAGATAACCAAACAGACGGTTAACCGGAATATCGGAATAAAGCAATATATAACTGCGTAAATCCGCAAACGTAAACCTTACCGGTTGTTGCTGTGCAACATTTGTCGCCTGCGCGGTTACTGTAGCCTGAACAGGCGCAACAGGCTGGACATCAGGCTGTGCACGTTTAACCTGTTCTTGTTCCGCACGGCGTTGAGTAAATTCGGCTGCTTTTTCGACAAAAGTCGAAACCCAGCTATCCGATATCAATTCCATAGTATCACTCACAGGAGACAGCGCTTCAGCGTTATCATGGAAACGTTGTTGCATGGTAATGGCTTTTTTCGGATTCTGAGTCATCCATGTCCGCAAATTAGCAGTAAGCTGTTTACGGTCTTCAATGGTGAGCGCCGACCAATCTTCACCGCCTCTTCCAGCAATTTCAAGAGCGAATTTTTGCCATTGTTCAAGTTCAACAGCCTCATGTTTAACCAGAGCAAAACTATACGCGCCTTCTGCAACATATATTGCGTTACCTGCTATACCGGCATGGGCACGCTGGTTATCGGTCAACTTGTCCACACCTTTTACCACATAGACCACTTTACCGTTATACGTACCGCGTTC
This sequence comes from Candidatus Auribacterota bacterium, assembly GCA_963675685.2. Classification (GTDB taxonomy): domain Bacteria; phylum Auribacterota; class Auribacteria; order Auribacterales; family Auribacteraceae; genus R3-B46. Next base: position 579,749 of record CAXXKF010000011.1, on the reverse strand, counting down.
TTCAAGCCTGCCTTCGTCAGCAGCTTTTTTGATTGCATCATTGACTTCCTGATGAGATCCAGCATCTAAACCTACATCAGCGATATTGATATCGCCGCCCTCACCAAAACGGTAAGTCAAATCTTCAAGCGGTGTTGAACCGCTGGCTACCCATTTACCATGAGAAGTATATCCCATTGGCGCAAGAGAGACAACACCGTTAGAATACATTACAGGTATATCAGTAGACCCCAAGTCTCCTCCGTCTGGGTTACATACAGCAAGCAACAACTTTTTGAAACCGCGTTCTTTTGCAAGACGATTAACCAACTCATGCGCAGGAGTATCTCCAATATAGAGCATTCCGTCTTTTGTATTGCCGTGAACCATCACTACCGGCCCGGAATACATATGGAAGGCCCCAGCTTCAAATTCGTTGGACGAAAATTGGCGTCTATAGGTGACTGGATTGCGGATCAAATGATTACCGTTAATGGGTATCTCTTCGTTTAAATTGACAAATTTGTTGTCCCATATCTCTAAAATTTCGTCTGGAAGTTCAAGCATATCCTGTGGTTTAGCATTCTGGTTAATTAATGCTTGCTTGAGCATATTCAGCAAATCGTAGGCTTCTTCTTTATTTTCCAGTTCCGGTGTTTGTTTCATAGCTTCATTATGGAACTGATCCTGCAGTTTCACTGCATCCTTATAGTTATTGTATATCCATGAGCGGACACCTTTAGCAAGTTCCACCCGTTTATCGTAATCCAGACCGTTCCAGTCGGTTGACGGATCCATACCGGCCAGTTCAAGTGCTTTTTGCTGCCATAGCCCCAACTCAACCGCTTCATGCTTGACGTGTGCGTCGGAATACGCGCCTTCCGCAACATAAATGGCATTACGCATAATACCCGCATGGGCTTTTTGTCCACCTGGGAATGCACTGATGCCTTTGATGACAAAAACTTTGCGTCCTTCAAACTCGCCGCGTTCCTCAAGACGGTCATCTGCTTCTGCCTGAAGGATAACATCATTAATTACTTCGTGAGGCAATGCTTCCAACCCGATATCGGCAATATTTATGTCTCGTCTTGTGACGATACCTTCTGTGCGTCCAGCGCCTATTTCAACCGCGCCAAAATACTTACGCATCAGGTTACGTACATCGTCAGATATATTGGTTGCCTGTATGACGCCCGGATAATAGGCGCGAAGCATACCTGCAAAATTAGCAAACGTTTTATCCAGCACATCATTAGATGAGAGTTCTGCAGTATGAAGGCGTCCTACAGAAAAATTCTGCAACTGTGTTTGTTGTAGTGTAGAAAATGTTCTAAAAACAATTGAGAACTCGAAATCACCCTGTTGCATATCGCCGCTAACAATTTTATGCGACAATTCACGCAACCGCTTAACAGTATCGATCACAATGCGGTATTCGCCTGTAGTGCCGTCAAACCAGTTAACAACGACCAATCGAGATTCGTCCTTTAACAAATCAAGCTGTGACCGCAGTTCCAGAGCATTGTAATTCATGTCGCCCATTAGACGTATTACTCTGGGCTGAATATAGTTATTAAGTTCGCTAAAGGATTTCCACACATCTTGTGGAATCCATGAAAATTGTTCCTGTGCCTGCACAGCATATTGAGATACCTCCGGTGCTTGTTGAGCATCCGTATCATTCTGTACCGCGACAACAGGTGCATTAAGATCAACATCGCGGTTAGACAGATAACGGTTAAGTGCGGCAGTAAGATCGGATATAGTTGTACGCGGCCATATACCGATACGTCGGATATCATCAGAACCCTCGCTTTCACGTAGAATGCGAACAAAATCGAAATACATCTGAGTTAAGAAACTGCGGCCTTCATCCGGGTTAGCTTTCATGATACCGTCAAACAGCCACGAGTATGCCGCTGGATTAGTGCGCAGGTAATCCGCAAAATCAGGGTAAGTTTTACCCATCACGCTTGCCATATCTATGTAGAAATAGCGTACAAGGAACAACATAAAGTCAGCATACCTGTCACTGCGCTGTAGTTTGCCCACATCCACTACTTTAGCGTCATATCCGGTTTCAGGCGTACCTGACAACATAATATTTTCAAGGTGTTTGTCGTAATAAAACCACTGATATCCATTGTTTTTAAAGATATCTAACAACGCTTGAGAAGAAGCGCGAACCGCATCGCCAAAGCGTTGGGCATATGCCTCAGCAGTCTCATTAGGACCTTTAACGAGGAATCCACCGGATATACGTCCTTTGTTATCAAACAACAGGATATTCTGTCCGGTTGTCAACGACTCGCTGAACAATTCTTCATCCATCGACGCACCGTGGTTGACATAAACACCCATAAGCGGCACAGGGCTGGTTTTATCCCCCTGGCTATGGGCTGATATCAAATCGGCAACCTCACGTCGGAACAACGCTTTGGAGTAGCGTTTGGTCTTAACTACAAACCGCAACGCTTCCTGTTCACCTTTCAGTTTAACGGATACCGAATTGGCTATTTTGAAGTAACCGCGGTTGATAAAATCTACATCAATGCGTTCGATCATATCGTCAGTAATATCAGTACGACCGTGTATGATAAACAACGATTGTCTGAGGAAATTAGTACCGGTAAGTACCTGAGTAAGGCGTTTGACAATTTGCGGCCCAAAATTGACCATATTATCTTCACGGTTCAATTCACTAAACGCCCCGTTATATTTATCAGAGAACGATATTTGCCATCCTGACCGCTGTTTCTGGAGCTGTTTGGCCTTCACCGAGGCAGGCATTATCTTGCGAATCAACCGCCACCCGCTGTTTACAGGCTGTACCTGAGCAGTTTGATCTAAAACGGAATCAAGCATTTCAATCATTACATCGCGATTTCTATCAGCAACACCCGATACGGTAGAGTCGTTTGAATTCATCATCCACCATATCAACTCACGGCGTGCCTCTATAAAATTAGCAGGTGTTGAGTATGGTATACTCGCCAGCCGGTTAAGCAAATTCACCACTTTGTCGATATTCAGTTGGCCCTGAGTTGCTAAGACATATTTTTCCGTACCCAGAGCATTCAATGTTTGCTGTAATTGCGCCTGCTCATCTTTTGTGTCAAACAAAGAACCGATAGCGATATTTGTATTGGCTGCAACTTCATCGAGTAACGTTTCATAAGACTGGCTGAGATTAATATCATCAATAACCGCCAGTTGATCAAGCGATATAACGTCAGCGGCAATCAGTGATAACACATCGATAAACAATGACTGTTGAGAAAATGCCGGTCTCATCTGCCGGATAAATTCATTAAGCGACATTTTTCCGTCAATAGCAGTAATGATAGATTCGATTCCTCTGCGGAACTCTTCGCTTTCCCATGCCATCAATGCTTCTTCCGATTCCGGTGCCTGAGCGCCTTCGTGCATGAACTCGTGTTTCATGAATATTTTCAATAATGTTTCCAGCACGGTTACATCGTTGATGTTGAATAACGACTGGTTAATACCGATAAAATCGTCGTTCAAATGGTTCTCACTGATACGGAACGACTGCGACAACAATGTCAACGATATCTCTCGCCCTTGTATATTTTTCAGGACTGCTTCCTGATCGGCCAAAATATCTTTAACCCAGGATTCTATCGTATTGGCGTAAAGCGGTACAGGCCAATTCGGATCGCTGAAATCAAGGTCGATATTCAGGGTAAACGTATAAGTCGTGCCGTTTATATCAATTGATATAGGCGTTGCCTGATAGGTAGAATTATCGATAATTTCCTGTCTGCCGGTCATAGCGTTTTTATAAATGTCATCACCGTCAGTCAAATTCTCTTCGGCTGGCACACCACCGATAAAATATGCCGCATTGCCGGACAATATCCGCCCGAGCAAGCCGGGTTTGCGATCTTGCAATGCTTCTTCAACCGTAGCACGGAACTCAGGGTTACGGGCGGCAAGCGCCTTAATAGATTTTATATCTTTAGCATCGCCCATTTGTCCAAGTGTGCGTATAACTTCCCGTTTCAGGCTATTGCGATCTTCCCACATCAACTGGCGTACACCGGGCAATGCCGTCTTGTCGCCTTTTTCCCGTACGATGGCTGGTATTTCGATCAACAAGTACCGGTCATCTGATTTGATATTTATCCGGCGCAAACGATTAACTATCTGATTCATCGTCTGTCCGAATCGGTCAGCGGATAAATCGGCGAGTCCATACAATGCCGCTTTTCGTACATATAATACATACGGCGTCTGAATACTGACAATCGAATCATAGAGCATATCATACGCAGGCTGATAGTTGTTGCGACCAAGAGCAAGAGCCGCCTGTTCACGTTCGATATTCGTTCCGTTCTGGAATATTTCCATAAGAGGCTCATTATATTTTTCATTATTGAGCAATTCACGGGCTCGGTCGCTCATATAAGTACGTTCTTTGTAAGCAAGATGTAACAGCGGTTTGATTGCTGTAAGATCACCCATTTCGCCAAGCAGTATAGCTGCCCAGTCGGCAACATGTGAATCTTCTATTTCCAATGCTCTAATTAAATAAGGCAGTGCTAGTTCGCCGAACTGGCGTACCTGATCGATACCCTCGTTAAAATACTGTGTATCCTCAAGACGAGCGAGATAGTAAATAGAATCCCACACATCCTGAGATTCTTTCAGTTCCTTACTACGATCAATCCCATGAGCTTTCAGGATACGCGCGGCAACATTCCTGATCTGTGGATCAGGGTTCTGAATATAGTCAGGCATATTAAGAGATGCAGAGACGCCCAGTTTTTCCAGAGCCAGCAAGGCGGTATGTACCTCGCTGACATTCTTGTTGCGGGAAAGAATACCTTTGATAAGTATCACATGATCTTTAGTGACCAGCTTTAAAACAGCAGCTCGTGCTTCTTCTCGAACCGATTCGGACGGATCAGCAGTCACCGCGAACAATGCTTCCAGTACCGATGCATCACCAATCTGACCGAGAATAAGCGCAGATAGTTCGCGTACAACAGGTTTACTGTTACCAAGCCCTTCAGCAACGAACGGTATTGCATCGGCTCCAATAGCGATGAGTTTGGATATAGCATTGGTCTGTACCAGCACATTGTCACTGCCCAACGCAGTAACGTAATTAGCAATTCTGGCCGGATCCCTGTCTGCTTCGCTCACAGGACGATTAAGTACACGTTCTGCAAGCGACTGGTTTCTTGCATTAGCTGCAAGCAAATCATTAAGTTCGGTATACACACCGTTGACGAATGATGGTGTGGTAAACCCATGTTTCTTCATCAACAGATCAAACCCACGCTGGTTACCCAGTACCTGTCCGGTTGCCAATGCTTTCCTGATAACCGACGCAAAAATGGGCAGAAACTTATTGAGCAAATCTTTGTTCAGGTCGGATGATTCCAAAGCAGCAACGATATGCATAAAATTAGATACATTTTCATATGCGTCACGCTGGCTGTCCATAACAGTCTGCAACTGTTCCGCCTGTTCGTGGGTGAACCCTGCCAGATGCAGCATTTCGTGCAGGATAATCACTGCCTTTTCCTGGTCATTAAGTAAATTCGCGAACGATTCGGTTATGTACAGATTATCGCTATCTTTACGAGGCCCACGTCCATAATGAGCCGCGGCATAAGTATTGCCTACCCAGAATAAATTTTGTCGGGCAGGCAGGTGATGTATCAATGCCTGATCAATCCTGTTGCCAAATGTGAACATAAACTTATTAAAGTCCTCAGAGGACATAATACCTTGCGCTTTCAATATATTCGCGGCTATATCGTTGCTCATTAATGTGTCATAGTCCAATTGGGCTAACATATCATGAGCGGCTTGACGCGCATCAGAGTCGTGCCCGCGCGCAACAGCTTCGTAGCGGTTGCGCTGAGTTTCTGTACGAATCGCGCCCACCTGCGGTATCTGGAAAAGAGCATCTTTTATCTGTTTATTAAGAGCGCGATGCTGCAGACGGTTTTGCGAAGCAACATTACCGAAAGCAAGCTGGTCGCGGTCGCCTGCAGGTGGAGTTTTTGTATCTTCCTCAGGCGTCTCCGAAACGCTCATATCTTCAGGTTTGATAGAGGATTGTTCATTAAATACAAATCCCAAATCGCTTCCAACAACCTGAAGTGGCGTAATCTCGCCGGTATATTCCCGTGCTTCCTTAATGTCATTAAGTAGTTCATTTATGGAGTCGTATCGGTTTTGCCTGTCAAGCGCCAACGCTTTTCGAATAACGCGTGTAAGAGCAGGGCCGACATTAGATTCCAAAAGGTCATAATCAAATTGAGCATTTGATATAACTTCGCGCATAAAAGCATCGCGATCGAGTTTCAAATACTCATTGCGAGGCATATTGCGCAGTTTTTCCCAACCGGGATGAATTCCCGTGAACATTTCATATAACAATATACCGAACGAATAGACATCCGACTGCGGTGTAAGTGACTCATATAAAGACTGCATAGAAGCCGTTGTCAATCGACTCTGCATAGATTGTATAACCGCCGGTTGCGGCACTGTACCCGAAATAGCAATTTCTTTCTTAATATCAGGGATAACTGAGTTTATCAATTCCTGATACGATTTGTTGCCTGCCAGATCGTTGGTCTTGAACATGGTGGTAAAAATAAGTTCCATGCGATTAATAAGACTCGAAAGGTCCTCAGGTGTTTGCGCATCGGACATAGAATTGACAAGTACCCTCAAAACATCCTGAGTTGCCTGAACAGCAATCAGTTCTGGCGAAATATATGAGGCATCGGATGCGCCGATTGTATAGTCAAATGTCATGACAGCAGAATCAGGTCGAGTGGCTCTGCCAAGGTTACGAATGAACACCTGCCCGTATTTATCAACCACAATATTTGCAGGTTTGATATTGTTGTATACCAGCCCGTTATTATGGAGTAACTGCAGTTTTTCGGCAATCTGTTCAACCAGATCAAACTTATGATCTAATTCGGGTTGCTGATGCATGATAACGCCAAGTTTCTGTCCCTTTATTTCAGGAATAACGATAAACGGACTTTGCAGCTCGTTCAATTCACCTGACCGGGTAACCGTGCCGGGATAGGCGGTTTGAAGCATCTCGAATTCCTGATTCCACAAATCAAGAATACCAGACAATTTTTCAACGCTGGCATACAGCAGTGACGGATTTTTGAGTGTACGGATCAACACCAGTTCACCGTCTTCGTTAGTTGCCTGATAGGTAATGCTGATCAGGTCTTCCTCAATCGGATTATTAAATGTATAACCGCGCACCCAACCGCCTTGCATAGCTATTCTATTTTCGACGAGCATAGCGGCAAACCGTGCATACAACGATATGTCTTTAGCCAGACGGCTTGAATTATCTTTTTGCATGGGTGACAAATCGGTACGGTTCTGTATTCTTACTATCGCATCGGGTTCGTTATCGACGATATCGGTGAAATACTCCTGCAGTTCATACAAATCCTCCAATGTCGTGGCGCTTTCAAGGCGTTGCATAAAGGTATTTTTGATACGGTCGCTTGTTTTGCCCAATGTCATAGCGGAATGGTTAAACAGCGATTCCATCAATACGGATACGGTATGAGGAATACCGTACACCGCCTCATTCAGTTCGTGTTTCAATAACTGGAAGAAAATGTGTATATTGGTTCCGCCAGCGTATTCTACCGGCAAATACATTTCCAGATGATCGTCCTTCTTAAGGGTCAACGCATCGACACCAAGCTGAGCTAATTCCTGTTCTTCCACAAGATATAGACGAACCGGACGGGAATACCCGGGTATTTCCAAAACTATAGATTTTTGTTCGTCTTTGATATTAGCAACCTGCTTTGTAATCTGAGCGACAATGACAGCGAAATCGTCCATATGAGCCCGATCCCAACCGATAACCGGATCAAGCAGATCGCGCAACTGGTCGCGTTCCGCTTCGAGCGTCTGGGTAAACGTAGTTTGGAACTCGTTAAGGAAATACGACATATATGGATAGAACGACTGTTTCTTCCACGATGACGCAACAACCCCGGCCATCACCGGATTAATAGTTGGCGCTTTTGCAACCCAATTTGCGGCTGCTCTGAGTTCCTCATTAGGATTGAAAGAAACTTCTGTATCGTCAAAGTTAAAAGAATCATATTCCCAGCCTGTTTTCTTAGACCATGTCCATCCTTTTAAATAATTTTTTGACAGTATGTTGCGAACTGCATCTTTTTTATAGTTAAACGTGCCGATATTGCTTCCCTTCGGGCCATTTTGATCGGCAGTGGCGTACGCGATAATCTCCAGAATATTACAATAATAATCATCCGGTGACTCTTTTTTGAGCGAAAGCAGTTGTTTATCAAGTTCGGAAGGTTGGAAAGACAACCTGTTATAAACCATCTGCCAGAATAATCCGCGGTCGTTATCTTTGACCCATTTGAGGAAATCAAATGTTATATCGCTGATATTGAGTATTGTTACACCAGTTTTAATTGCGACTACAGGCACACCACCGGGTGAAAGTTCACGATTATAGCGGTTGATCATTCCTTGAATTGAAGTGAATGCTCCAGTCACTGAAGCCATGTTGACAGTAAACCTGCCATTCTTCCATGCGGATTCCAGTGACGACTCTGCACAGCAAACCAGAAGAATTTTAATGATGTCGTCAGCCGGAAGAAACTTTTCGAATTCCTCGAGGCGCTCCGAAGACAACATAGCATTTTCTAATAAAGTCATAAGCAGGTGATGACCTACAAATTCATGAACAAAAGTAGACTCAGCCGATTCGGTAGAAACGAACATTTCTTTGACACGTCTCCAACCAAGTTTCTTGATAACTTTGCCGGCGCGTTCTGTTTCTGGTTTCAACCGGGCGGAAAACATGAAAATGTTACCCCATTGAGGATACAACTCACGCAGTGGCTGCGGAACAAGTAACATCTGGGTTAGTACCATATTAATATGTTCAATCAAAGCATCCTGGTCATCTGTATCTAATTCTCTCGAATCAAGATAAACCGAAGCGTTGAGCCCTTTATCATGCACCTGCTTGATTAAATCAAGAACACCGTTACTTTTTAGCATTGTATAATCAAGCGACTTAATGAGCGCATGCGGTCGTTGTAAATCGGAATCATAATATTGTGTTCCCAGATCGAAATGGTATTCGTCAAACAGGCGCAACATGGTTTCCATATCAGCTATTTCACTGTTCAGATCGACTTTACTGACCGATTTATACTTCATCAGATTAAAGATGATTTGATTATAAAACACCTTCGCATCATTTTTAGCCTGCTGTATAGCCTTACCGCGGTCATACATGGTTGCATACAGGTCGTAGTTTATAAAGAGCGCTTCAGTGAGGCGGTCTGTTACAGCATCAAGATAGACAGACGTGAGTTTTTTAATCTGCTGTTCTTTATCTTCTTGAGGTATATCACTATAAGCCAGCCGCTCTATTTCATTTTCAAGATCGATAACATTGCCCATAAACTCAACTGTTGGCTTTTTAGTCAATTGCAAATGTTTCCAGAACGCATTGAGTTTTTCGAAATCGATTACTTCGCCTTGATAGTATATCAGGTCAAGCTTACCAATATCCGCTTGATGTGGATCAATAAAACCTTCATTATTGATAGCTTCCACCCAGTTATGGAACCATGCGGCATACGGGTCGGCATTAAGACGGCGCAAAACGGCCAGAGAATTAATATTTCCAACCCCCTGTTTGACCACCTGCGCACGAACCCAGTCACGGAACTCATGCTCAAGTACTGACTGCAGGACAGCCCTTCCAAATTCCTGTGAACCGTCTTCCATAGAGGCAATATGATCGAGTGTGCTTAAGTTCATATACAGTGTCTTTTTGCTTAATCCCGCATGAGCCAGAGCATCGCCGCGATAGAAAATACGTTCCCAATCGAGTAGAACCGTAAAATTGAAGTCAGCCAAATAGTCACGGTATTTAGAATTTTGTAAAACCTCAAACGCCAGTTCCAATGACTTTTGTAATTGCAACTTGACTCTGGGATTTTCCAGATGTTTCGCAAGATTCCTTGCCATCTGTTTGCGTTGCGAACGGGGTACATCGAGCAGTTTCTGTAATTGAACCGCTTGTTTCGCAGGTTTTGATGTTTGCGAAAAAATCTTATAAACAATATCTTGTGAGTTCATAGATGAATCACGCAATTTTTTAAGGTCAATACGAATCGCGTCACCTTTTTCAATGAAAGAAGCTATTTCCTTGTCGACTTCTTTCTGGACAGATGTTCTTGCAAGGCTTGTATTAAGTTGTTGCGCACCTAACATCGCCGGAGCGCGTGTCGTCGTGGCGGTAAGCGGTATGGACATGTTAATCCATTTAGCAAATTGCCCGACCATACCAACCGAATCCTGGGGATCGATAGCGTAACCGATACGTTCCCCAATAGGAGTCATGCCCGTAGAAGCACCTGATACATCAAAAGCATGGCGTAATCCGCTGCCAATGGACGCGAAAGCATTTGCCAGCTGATCTTTAAAATTGAAAAACGCCGTCGCAAGGTTACCAAATCCTGGTGACAACCAGTGTTGATACGCATATTTTGATGGTAACTTGACAACAAAATGCCAGACAGTTATATAATATTCATAAAATGAGGTCAAAAATGTAAATACAAAGAAATTCACACCCATCAACGGTGCGAGCAATAATCCATAGAATTTTTCTCCCCAGTCAGCATCGCGGCTTAAGAAAAACATCGGGGCGGTAAACAGAACAAATGTTAACAGCAAAGCACCCAACGCAAGTGGGGCAAGACTCATAATACCGAAGGAAAATGCCATTTGGAAAAGCGGCGCCACCGCAAATATTGGAAGAATTGCGCCCAGAACAGAATAAACCAGCATAGTTCCGACAGTAGCGATAAGCATGTCTTTCGGAGTCTTTTTACCGTATTTACGCAATACCTGGAACATACCGCCCGACCAGCGTCTGCTCTGCTGCCATTTGTTCGATAAGGTTTCCGGCATATCGGTAATAACACGGAAATCTCTTCTGCCGAAAAACTTAAATTTGGTATGTTTGTGAGCGCGCATATTTGCGGATAACTCTGCGTCATCTGTCTCAAAAATACCGGAATGGTGTTGTAACGCTCTGGCAAGGAACGGTAATGAATACCCACCGCCACCACCGGGCACCGATTTGGCAATGGTAGCGTTCATGGCACGTAACCAAGCCAGATACAGATAATTAAGTTTCTGGGTAATGCTAGATTTTAGCCACGGTAAAGTGCCGTAATGGGTAGACAACGGTAAAATCGTGGCGACAATACGATTGCCGTCAGTATCGACATGACCGATCATATTGGCGGCATCTTTAAGCCCCCCTGCTATGTCTTCTCCAGCTATATACGAATCACCGTCCATAATGAACATTTTCTCAGGCAACTGATCGATTTCGCCATGCAATGACAATGAATACAGCCCAAGTACGGTGTCACGAATCGCTCCTGTACGATGCCCGTTTTCCGAACGAAGCACCATATTGAAGTCAAACACCTGTTCACCGGTTTCCGGATTAATATAGTTATTCCATGATTCCAGATCGATTTGCAGTTTTTGCTGCTGGTTAAGCAATTCCTGTTTACTATCTGCGGTCAATGCAGGATTTTTCAATTCGTTTGCAATCTGGGCAAAAGAATTTTCAATTTGTTTTACATTGTAACGTCTGTTAAGGCGTTTGAGTAAATCCTGTGTTCCGTCGGTGGATGCGTCGTCGACAATGACAAGCTGTTCGTTATAGCCACCTTCATATGCTTTGGTTAAAATTTCATGCATCAAACCGGGATCTTCCCGTGATAACAGGTTAAAAACCGGAGAAATGATAAAATAATCGGCTTTGAATTCCATATCTTTAAGCTGATCGGCATGGACAACCTTATCTACCGGAAGGGTGTTAAAATCTCCAAGTTGATCTACCTGAATTTTAGGGGAAACCCTGCGCAAATCGATACCGTATTCACTTTCAAAGGCATCTACATCAGTCACGGTAACCGCTGTTGCCTGTTCAGGGAACAGTTTTTTGAGTGACTTCCCGTTAAGTGCCGACGCCCTGCTTAGCAAAGCAAGAAACGCTTCGGGTGTCAATATACCCAATTCAGAAAGTACGTTTGAAGAGACTTCAATTTGCCCGCCCGTAGGCAATTCAATAAGCCAAAGATCGGATACCGAACCATCCGGCATTGTCTTTTGAAGTCGTTGTTCTTCAGGAACTGTAATCAGGTTATCCCAGAACTTTTTGACCATATCAAACGTAATTTTTCTATTCTGGAAATAAACAGGTGTTTCTGTTCCGATATCATTGGCATGGTAGCCGCGTTGCCAGTCGCGATATTCATGCTCAAATACCGCCTGTAAAATTCGTTTTGCTTTAGCCTGTTCATTTGGCGACATTTGCGCTACATGAAGTAATGTTTTCAGATCGACATAAAACGTCTGTTTCTGTCCTCCAGCATGCATCAGAGCCTGACCGCTTGAGAAAACGCCGGTTTTATCGAATAAAACACTCAATGAGAAATCGTCGAGATTTCCCACAATTCTCGACGAACGCAATACGTCAAACGCCAGCATCAAGCCCTGTTTGATACGTTCCTGATTAAACGGATTAGACAGTTCGTCAATCATATTTTTGCGGGCAACATCAGCGGTTGGCACATCTTTGAATAATTGCTGTAGCCTGTCTGCTATTTGCTCTGTGCTACCGGTGAAGATACGGTTAACCATTTCGGATGACGGTGTATCTTTCAAGTCTGAAAGCGACACGCGAACCACATTACCCGACTCAATATTTTCTCGTATAGCATCATTGACAGCTTGAGCTACCACGGGTTTAGCCAGATTCTTCTCCTCACTATCCTCGACATCATCAAATCTTGCTCGATCAGGTGATTCCGTTATTCCCATACGAGCTTGCAGATAGTTAACCAGCACGGTAAAGGAAGAAAACGCACCAATCATAGTAAACACTGCATGGAACAATCCTGTCACAAAGTGACTGGTATCTGCCACAATCACTTTGCCAAAGAAGTTACCTATCAACCCGCCTAAAACACTGACAAATGTAACGGTTGTAGCTGCCTGCTGAGGTGTCGCAAACGAACTTCGCAGAACCTGCATTGCATTTGCCCATTGCTGGCGTAAGGTCAACGGCTGCTCATAGAAACCTTCATCAACAGGCTTAGGCGTAGTCACCTTTGCCCATAAAGCTTTAGCCGGATTTGCCAGTAAAATATTAAACATCGCGGCATAATATTCATAAAACGCCGTAATAAAGGTGAAGACAAGGAAATTCAACCCCATAACAGGAGCAAGGACAAAGGCATATGCCTTTTCTTTCCAGCCTGTATCTTTACTCATAAACAGCATCGGCAGGACATACAGACCATACGATACAATCAGTCCGAATCCAATAAGCGGTACAAGTATAGGCAACCCTTCCATCATGATCAGACCGACAATCGGGGCAACCACAAACATCGGGATGGCAACACCAAGAATACTGAACACCACCATTGACATTATAGCAGTCTTATACATACCTTTAGGCAGGTTACGCCCGTATTTCTGTAATACCTGGAACAATCCACCGGACCATCGGCGGCTTTGTTTCCATTTATCTTTAAGTGTTTCGGGCATATCGGTAATAACCCTGAAATCTTTGCGGGTAAAGAACTGGAATTTAGTTTTTTGATTTTCTCGAAGGAGCGCTGAAAGCTCCGCGTCATCGGTTTCAAAAATCCCCGAATGTTTGGTCAATGCCCGTACAAGGTATGGCACGGAATATCCACCGCCACCGCCCGGAACTGACTTGGCAAACAATGTATTGAACCCGCGTAACCATGCGAGGTACACGTAGTTGACTTTTTCCATCAGGCTGGTACCACGCCACGGCAACGCTCCGTAATGAGTTGACAACGGTAAAATGGTAGCGATTACCCTGTCACCGTTTTTATCGACACTGCCAAGCAGGTTAGCCGCATCTTTGAGGCTTCCTGCTATATCATTTCCGCGAATATACGAATCGCCATCCATAATGAACAATTTTTCTGGCAACTTATCGATTTCACCACGTTCTGCTAACGAATACAGCCCCAGTACAGCATCACGTATCGCGCCAGTACGGTGCCCATTGACATCGCGTAAAACCATATTGAAATCATACGCTTTGCCGCCGGTTTGTGGATTGATATAATTGTTCCACGATTCGTAGTCAGCGTTAAGTTGTGCTTGTTTGCGCAACAAATCTTCACGGCGAACATTTAAAATCGTGCCTGAAGCCAGTTCTTTTTTAATTTCTTCGAGTTGACGGTTGATCAGATTAAGATTATAGCGGCGGTTAAGCGATTTGAGCACATTCTGAGTTCCGTCGGTAGAAGCATCATCAAGGACGAGCAGTTTATCGAGATAACCACCTTCGTAGGATTTTTCGATAATGTCGCGGATCATGCTTTTACCTTCGCTGCGCTCCTGCTCGGTAAGGCGTGATTCCAGATTAAACACAGGTGAAATGATGAAGAAATCAGATCCGAATTCCAGATCTTTCAACTGATCGGCATTTTGCACCTGATGGGTTTCGAGCGCTTCAAAATTTTCCAGATCGGAAACCGGTACGTTGCGCGAAAACAGTTTTAAATCAAGGCCATATTGCTCACTGAATGATGCAATATCGCTGACATCGATCGCATTAAATTTAGTATCGGAAAACATCTTGCGTGGATTTTTATGTTTGAGAGCCGCAGCTCTACTCAAAAGCGCCATAAATTTACCTGCAGAAAAAACACCCATTTCAGAAAGCGCTTGTGAGGAGATACGGAATTCAGCCATTCCATCAAGTTTGATGCTCACTATTTCCTGGACCTGACCGTTTAACACCTGCAAAGTACTCTCTTCTGCCGGACGATTCTGCAAATCATTCCAGAACGCATCAACATCCTTGAAGGTGATCGGTGCATTCTGGAAATATACCTGATCAGCCGTACCGATATCTTCGGCGTGGTACCCGCGTTTCCAATCGCGGTATTCATGTTCAAAGACCGATTGCAATACACGTTTTGCTTTTGCCTGCTCGGCTGGTTCAAGTTCGGCAACATACATCAAAGTAGTGAGATTCATATAAATGGTTTTTCTTTCACGACCTGCATGTGCCAGTATCTCGCCGCTATGGAACGCTCCATCCCAGTCAAGGAGCATAGTAAAAGTAAAATCGGTAAAGTTATCAAGATACTGCGAAGAGCGCAACACATCTAATCCCAAAATGAGGGATTGCCTCATTCTCTCTTTTCCAACCGGATTAGCGAGTTCAAACATCAATTGCTGTTCAGCGCCTTGTGGCAAATCGCCAAACAAGTTTTGCAGATTATTGAGAACCTGCTGCATATTACCTTCGAACAACGGATTTACAATATCTTCGGATATAGATTTGTCCAGATCTTTTAGTGCCAGGCGTACAGCTCTGCCTGCCTCTATATTGTTGCGTATCTGCTCGTTGACATTAGTGACCGATTTACGTTTAAGGTTGGTTTCGTCGTCATCTTCAGGATCCAACCCCAAGTCGAAATCATCGTCAAGGCTCAAATCTAAATCCAGATCCAAATCAGGATCATCATCTCTGGAAGTGAAATTAGCGACTGCCGCCGGTTCAGCAAACCCCATATCATCGCCAAAACCTAAATCCATATCAAAGTTCAATTCATCCTCATCAGCCACTTTGGAAACACGCTCGCTGATGGGAGTCACATCTTCTATAAGATCTGTAATTGATTCTGCATCGGAGTATTGGCGATATACCTGCAGGTCATTTTCAACGTTAAGATAAGGATTTACCAGATCATCGCCAAACAATGATTGCAAAGTAACGTTATCAGCCCGTTTCGCAAACTGTCCGGCAAAAGTTTCGATGTTGGAGCCGAACGTATCGTTGACGACCATAGCCATATAATGCAATATCAGGTCGGATTGAGTAGGATACTGCGCCAGAATTTCCTGCAAAGCTCCTATATTTTCATTCAATACATTATCGTTGTAACTATCCTCAGATAAAAATGATTGAGAGGTTATGATATCGATCGCCTTGATAAGTGTCCCAAACGATTTAGTATCAAGCTGGGATGCCAGATTCATGACATCTATAGCTTTGCCTTGCGCAAACATAAATGGCACACTTCGCATTATCTCAGATAATGAAAGGCTGGTGACCGACTTAAACAAGCGGTTAAAATCCGCCAGATTGATCGATATATCATCGCCCATTTCCCTGCTGACAATGCGTGATGTCATAGCGACAAGTTCCTGTAAAGCAGCTTGTTGAGCAACGCCTGTCTTAGCTGATCCTACAAAGTTGATCACCCTATCCAGATATTGCGAGCCTGTATCGGAATCAAGGGTTGAACCATCTATCAAAATAGTAGCCATCTCCTGAGCGAGCGCCTTCATATCATCAACTTGACCTTCATAAAGAAGTGATTGCCGGTATTGACTCGAAAAGACATCATGAACCGGTCTAAAATCCGTTGCTGCCATATGTGGAACTACGCCCACTTTTTGTTTAAACGCCTCTGCAAATTCCTCGTAAGACATATCCAACTGCAGCAGTATTGCTTTCATTGCGGATTCACGATTATCAAAGCCCTGCAGACCGAAAAATGCATTAATGATTGCGCCAACCAGATCATTTGCACTGACAGAGTCATCCGTAAGACCAGAAACAATGGGTGCGACTTCCTCAGCCATACCAGCTGGCAAATCGCGCAGCAATGCGGTAGCGCGATCGATTTCTACAGCCTTTGCGGTACCAACCAGATTAGCGGTCTCCAGCAACTGTAATACTGCTTCTGAACCGGTTAACAGACTGCCGTCGATATCATGCACTGATACCAACAATGGGTGTTCGATGTTGCCAACAGAAAACCCTCCAAAACGCCTGACCATTTCGAAATCGTTGCCATACTCATCAACAGAATCACCCACTTTCATCAAGCTTCGTTGATCAACCTTAAGGGTACTTGCTATCTTAGCAAGAGCGAGACCTTTATTGGTAAGTGACAACTCGATTCGAGAGTCCGTATGCCGCTTAACCACGATATTGTTTGCGGTCAGATATTCTTGTAATGCCGGATTTTCATTAAGCAGACGATTAAAATTGTCCATACTCTGCGTAACCACCACAGAATACGGTCCGATACGTAAATCATCCTGCACAAACCCAAAGTTATTTACAAGTTCAGAGACAAGGTTATCTTTTTTAGTTTGCGCTGCCTGCAGATTACCCGCCGATTCAATAATTGTTTCTTCATCTGTAGACGAATATCCATACATCCCGTTATCAACAAATACATATAAATTAGGATGTTTTATAGGATCCAGCTGCAATCCCATCTGATCCTGGCTACGTCCTGTTAATATAACTACCGGTACACCTGATTCGGTAAGCTGGTTGATTTTTTCTTCCATGAATTCCGAAATCATGCCGTTTTCGTCGAGCATAGTTCCGTCAAAATCGATTACTACAGCGTTATATACGGCATCACGTACCTTTTGCGCATAGCGGTTGATAATCGCATCAAACACATCTGCGCCTACAGCATCCTTCATTTGATTAAGTTGTGCATCTGTCATATTGAGCAGTTTTCCACTGTCCATTGATTCAATCATAGATAAAAAGTCGTTCTGGGATTGACCCAATCTTTCTTTTATCTGCAAGCGTTGTTGCTCTGAAATAGAAATACCGCGTAAAAGGCTATTCAAAGCCCTGATAAAAGCCTCTTCCTGTGGAGAAATTTGATTGCCAGATACCTGGAACATCTCGTCGAGTTGCGTCTGAGTCATCAGGTTATTCTGTACAGCGATTGAATTAATGACTTGCGTAGCAGTTTGGGCTACCGGTTCCACTTTAGTTACAGCGCTATTAGCACGTTGTTTTGCATCGCGGATTGTCAACAGTTGGCTCAGGTACGCGTCAAGCTGGCTTGCTCCGTTATAATCTGCAAGGTTGACATCGCTTGAGGCTTCCTCATACAACACCGATCCGGCACGATAGAGTACTTTTCCATCTTCAGTACCAATATACTCTTCGAGTTTACCCATGACTTCGATTTCAGTTGCTTCGTCAATTTCGTCCTGTTTAAATGACCATTCCGGTCCGGCAGCGAAACGAGACGTATTATACAAATATGAATAAGTATCTATTTCAGGATGGTCAACAGCCATCATACCCATAAACAACAGGTTAGCAATACCTTTGTGTCCGATATCAATGAACCGCACACCGCTTAGTCCATCATTAACACCGGCATAATCATAAATAATTGGAGCCAGCAATTCCTGAGCGGCCAAAACATCATCGCGTATAATCGAGAGCAATTCGAGAGGCGACAGTGATTTAGGCTGGTTAGTAAGCTTATCAATAATAGATTCACCTGTTAGGAACGATTGTTGTTCCTGGAACTGCGCCATCGCACTTTCTGCAGATTCCGATGTAGCGATAGTTCGGTACATTTCCATAAACCGGCGTGTCATTTCTTCACCAGTTATGGCATAATTTTTAGACATTTCCGATTTATCCACACCTTTTTCGCGTGCCATAGTACGCTGTATTTCAGAGTAAATCCAATTGACTGCGTTGCGTATATTAGGTACATGTTCTTCAAGGAACACCCTTCCTGCCGGCAGGAGGTATCCGTCGACATCATTGCGCAACGCACGTTGATACAGGTAGAAAATATCACCGTCACGAGTCAGGTATACAGGTGTAACATTTTCGCCCGGAGTATTATTGAGCATCGAGTCCACAAAATCACCAAGCAAGCTGGCATTGTGTTCATACGACTCAAACTGCGGAAATCCGTTTTGGAACTGGTCTATACCTGATGCCTGATTCGGATAAAGTTGTTTAGCTTTGTTACTGCGCAGTCGGATCAGTTCTTTCACTTCCGCTTCTGTGAAAGTTTCAATCCCGTCCATAGATTCGAGCAGCATATCGATTTCGTTCTGGATACTTTTCTGTTCGAGAATACGTTCTTCGGAATTAGACAACCCGAATACCGCAAAAGCAATCCCTGTAACAGGTATATTTTTACCGGCATTCAGCTTAGATTCGTGGATTGCCTCAAGGTCGGCAAGCAATGCGTCACGTGTAATATCCGGCATAAAATGCTCAGTCACAGATACGATAAAAGAAATATCCTCCTGAGAATATCCAAGTGGACCGAAATACGCCATAACATCCTGCAATATATCTACTGCATCTTCAGTATCATCCAAACCTTCCATCTCAAAATCTTCATCGAGAGTGAATCCATCGATTTGCTCATCAGTAAAGAGGGTTTCAGGTGATATCTGCCCTGTTTGTTCATTCAGGATCGAGTTAACGAGATCGGCATGATTTTCACCAGCTAACGACCGTATTTCGTCGTACAACTGGTCGACAACAGTTTGATCGTAAAGCTGAGCGGTACTGCCGTTATCAAGCTGATACGTTCTTCCCGCCTCGATCATATCTTTGAGGTTGCGCACTACTTCTTCCACAAAAGCCGGTTCCTGATTTTCACGCAAAATGCGCAGCCAGTCGTTAATATTCTGCATCAATTCAAGATTTTGTTGTTGAGCCATCGAAATAGAGGAAGGTATGTCAGTACCCTTGAGCAACATATCGATGCGGTCATTCCATTGTTGAGCGTACACTTGCGGTGTTTTAGCTATTTGTTCAAGACGGGTCGGCGCCGCAAGCGCGTTGCCATCGGTTCGTAACTCATCATTGAGCAACGCCATAGCGTACGGTTGGATATCAGACTGGCCATAGATATCGGCCGCGGCAACGATACGGGCAGTACTGATTGCATCCATAATGGCGTCTTTGTATGACTGTGTCAATTTGTCTATCTTCAACGCAGGGAAGAATTGTTTCAGAAAATTTTCTAACAGCTGCTGGTTTTCGCCAGTAATAGGTGCCTTGCCATCGAGCATCTGATAAATCAGGTTATCATGTTTAATTTGATCGGCAAGAGCGTCACCGGTCAAAGGTTGAGTGCGGCTTATGATATAACGCAAGTTCCCCATCTCAGTAAGTGATAGGATATCAACCCAATAACGGTCTATATTTTTCTTAAACAAATCGATAACTGCTTGTTGACCTGCTTCAACGGCGCCATCCAAAAGCGAATCACCCTGTGCCCTGGCATAGCCCACAGTCATCAGGTATGACGCCATGCGCGCCATGGTCAACGCCTGATCGGTATTATGCAACGACATACCCGGCATAACAGCATCGATAAAACCGAGCATCTCGTTTACATGATGTTCATTGTGATATACCAGCTGGTTACGTTTCGCAGCCGAGGCAGTCATTTCATTAAGAGCAAACAAGCGTGCCATTTCCAGACGGATGTTACCTTCGTATGTTTTGAGTACCTGTGAGGATTGAATACCACGTTGATCTAGCAGGTTGTTAACGCGGTTCTGTTCTTCTCGTAATGCGAGATCCAGCATAGTGCCTTCACCGAACAAATCTTCAAAATCAGAAGAATGAAATACAATAACATTATAAAAATCAGCATTGTTGAGTAACTGCTCCAATGTTGATTTTGCCATACTGCGCAGTTGGGCATCACTGGTGGTTCGCTCGACATTCAAGAGTTTTCGAATCAGGCTTTCTTTTTGCACTTCAGCCAAAGTCGATCCATAACGATCAGCCATCTGTCCAAGTAAAAACATATCGGTTTGATTCAGATCAACCTGCTCAGACGTAAGATACCCTACTCTGCGGCTAATGCGATCATTAGGAGATTCAAGGATATATTTGGCAACCATGGTATCCCAGAACGATAGTTCCATGGGTTTAAACGATTCCATAACCTGTTGTGACGCTACAAACGGATCAACCGGACCGGCAACAGCAAGACTCTTGTTAACTTCACCGTTATTGAGAATCTGATGTCGCTTTACACCGTCTTTAGCTATATCCGCCGCACTGTCGGCACGGCCTTGAATAACCGATATATCCCGCGCAAGGTATTGCGGGCTTACTGTGGATACATCTATCTCGAGCATTCCGGTACTGACAACCGGACGGGAAGTAACCAGAACAGCAGGTTTGCCGTCTTTTTCTGTCAAGCTGTCACGTAATTCTTCATATTGTTGCGAATTGACTTTCATTACCGGACCATGGATGAAAAATCGCGAGGCGTACTCTGGTTCCAATTGCAAAGAAATTTCCAGCGCTTCAGCACCTTCAATAGGAATAGTCACACTTCCTGCATCCTTGATGGACTGCACAGATATAGCAGTACGCGGCGGAGCACGCGGATTGGTTGACGTTAAGATCACATCACCGGTTGCTTCGTCTCTGGTGATAACAAAATCCATTACCTCATTGCCAGCCATGAACGAAACAGGCAGGGCTTCTGCCGCGTCAGGTGACGAAGGCAGTTTACTGCGGTCGATTTTCACAGAATCCTGCTGCAATTCGTACGGAACATGGATATCAGGATATTTAACCAGATACATACCGTCAGTACGTTCAACAACCACAGCCGAGTTTGCCGCTGTTTGTTCTATGAAGGTGCCTTGTGCCTGCATCTGCTGGTATTCCGACCCAGACATAACAAGGAAGTTAGGCGCTTTATTTTGCAACATAGCAACATCTGCGTCGGATAACTTCAACGCACGGTCGCCCATATCATTGAAAAACTGTTCGACATTTGCTTGCAGGTTGGTGATATTATCGGTTTCTTCGATAATACGCAGTGACTCGTCGATCAGTTTATCACCGATAGTCATACCCCATTCAAAGTTCGTCGCGCCCACATTGTTACCGTCAAAACGATACAGAGTAAGAGTTTTGTTTTCCGCGTTCCATTGGATTTTGGCGTATTCGTCGCCGCCTACGCGGAACGTACGAGCTACATCAGCAGTAGGCTGAGTTTGTATAATATAATTAATGACACGGTTAAAATGTTCGTTGCCTTCAAAAATGAATTCCGATTGGATAGACGGCGATTCGTACCGCACAAATGTTTCCACGATACGATCGTTGAGTTCCGTAAGCAATTCCGGTTTTTGTGCTTTTTCGATAGAGTTCAGATAATTATTCGTCAGGCTTTCGATGCTGGTATATTGGGTATACCGGGGAGCTATAGGCAGATGAAAAATCTGGTATTCGTTTTTCAGGCCGATGCCGAGGTTTTCCTGAATCTGGGTTTCCACTTCTTCAGAGTTACTCATAATAGCGCTGCGCATAACTTTGCCAGCGTCTTGCACCACTTTTTTGAACATATCCACCATTTCGCGGTCGGACAGGCTGTCTTTGGAGTTAAAGGCCTCAGTCCGAATTTGGTCGTATATGCTACTAAATTCCATCTGCTGATGTTTTGCCAGCTGGAATGCCTGATTATACAACTGATCCGTGGCTTCTGCCGCCTGACGGATAGCAGCTTGATCTACTTCACCTTTCCGGGCAGGCAGTATATCAGTCAAACCACCGTACATATGGATATTAGCCGGCAAAAAGCCTTCGTCCATAGCATTCTTTACAGCGCCATACCGTTCCGCGCCGAGCAGATCGAAAAGCTCTTTTTTACATTCTACGACAACCTGCTCTTTAAAAGATGAATCCGGATTTTCTATTGCTTCTCGCAATACTGCTCCAACATCGATATTACCCACATTAGAAAAAGTTACAAAATATTCCGCGCCAGCGTTACCGATATCAACTGTAATGCCATACTGTGAGAGTGAATCTTCAAGGCTATGGCGCAAGACCTTACTGATTACCTCAATACCCACATCACCGAGCATATGCCCGACACCGAGTTCGGAACCAAACGTATTAAAAACGCCTTTGAAGTTTTGAACCTTCAGGTACGCCATCTGGACATCTCTGCCTTCGATAATCTTTTTGATGGTGTCTTCTTTATGAGCCCGAACATTCTGGGCGTATTTTGATGTCCGCGAATGAGTAACGATATTGCTGACAAACGATGACTGCCGCAACTGGTCACAGCGTACCATATCGGCCTGTATAGCGGCTCTTGGCAATGCCTGCATTTCAGCATGTAATTCAGCGGGATATGTCGATATACCCGCAAACTCACCACGGTTGGCTATCAGGTCAATCAAAGCGCTGCGCACAAACCCTGCGTCACGGATATTATTATCAATCACATGACGGTAGATGGTAGCAAGATTGGTATATCCGTTTGCCAGCTGTTCCATAACAGAAACTACAGCCTGCTGACGAATCCTGCCTTCCTCCGGGTTAGGGTTCTTCGCCCACAAATCGATAAACGACTGAACCTGATTTTGCAATATGAACAGTTCCTGCACTGCCGGATTGATAGGACGAATACCCGGGCTGATGCTTATATTGCGCAACTGCTGGCGTAAAATTCCCTGTTCTACATCAGAGCGAATTACATCGTCATTGAGCATCGATTCCGAGAACAAATTGATATCCAGTACGACGGTATTTGGACGGGCATTAAATTTATTGCTCATCTGCACGCCGTCAACAAACTCATAATAAGCGCCCATATACTCTTGCTCTGTGGTTTTATGAGCTTGCTCGAGCTGTTCTCCGATTTCCTGAAGTTTACTGCGTATTTCGTTTTTGTCATCAAGGCCGAATCCATATTCCGCGCTAAAAAAGATATTGCCAGTAATCTGCCCGCGCCCGACAACAGGTTGTCCGAGCAACGGTGTAATTGTTTCGGTTCGCGCAGACATAACAGACTCATATCCTGAGTTAGTAGAAAGACTGGATACGGCAGTGCGTATAATATCGCGTATATCGTTATCCGAGGTTTGATTGTAAGTAATGGTCAGCACGTCAACCGCCTGGCCTTTCTGTTCTTCTGACAGCATATTGGCATGTGTTGACATTACATCAGCAAGCATATATACATCGGTTGCGTTGGTAAGAGCTTTTTGCGATAACAAAAGATCGACCCGACGCTGTATTTTATCTTCTGGACTTTCAAGGACATACTGCGCAACCATGGTATCCCACGAAGAAAACTCTATATTCTGAAATGAACTCAGTTCTTCTGAACTGCCTGTAAACCGATTTGCCGCATGCAGGTATGCAAGCGGAGCGTTAATCTGTCCATTATTGAGCACCTGATACAGTTTGACAGCTTCTTTGGCATGATCTGCCGCTGTATCGGCGCGGCCCTGAATAACTGATAAATCTTTATTGCGATATTGATTGTCGATTCCTAATAAATCCAGATCTATATATCCGGTACTCACTACCGGTCTTGAAGTAACTAGTACAGCGGGTTTGCCGTCTTTTTGGGTAAGGTTATCGCGAAGTCCCTCAAATTGCTGTTCGTTGACGGTCATGATGTCGCCGTTGATATAGAACCGGGTACCAAATTCCTGTTCCAGCCCGATTTGAATATTAATAGGGGTAACTCCACCTATATCAATGGTTATCTGAGCACCCTGTTCTATTTGCTCGCGGGTAATGTTGGTTGCAGGCGGAGCACGAGGATTTTTTGAAGTCAGAATAATACCGCCAGTAACATCGTCGCGAATCATGAGAAAATCAACTACATCGTCACCCGCTTTAAGGGTTATAGGCATAGCCGACGGGTCATCGGCATCAAGCGGCAACTCTGAACTGTCAACTTTCACCTGATCCTGCTGAATAACGTACGGTACGTGAATATCGGGGTACTTCATCAACAAAAATGTACTGCCGTCTTGTACCACAACAGCACTATTAACAGCGGTTTGTTGTTCAAACGTACCGGCCTTATTGAGGCTGTCATACTCTGACTTATCCATAAGTTTGAAATTGGGAGCTTTGCGCTGTAAGGATTTAACTTCGTCTTCGCTTAACGTCAATGCCCGTTCACCCATATTATTGAAAAACGCGGTAACGTTATTCTGAAGTTCCCTGACATTTTTTGTCTCAGATATAATCCGCAGCGACTCGTCGATTAGTTTATCGCCGATACGCATACCCCATTCAAAATTAGTCGCGCCAACATTGTTACCGTCGAAACGGTAAATAGACAACTGCTGTGAACTGGCATTCCATACAAGCTTGCTGTATTCGTCACCGCCGACACGGAAGGTACGGTCGATATCGGTCGATGGTGTTTCGCGAAGAATATAATTGATAATCCGTTTAAAATGTTCGTTGCCTTCAAAAATAACCACGTCACCGGTCATATTGGGAGAATCATAACGCAACATGGTTTCAAGGATACGATCGTTCAGTTCACGCAAAGTATTTGCATCGGCTCCATTGTTAACCGCATCACGATAATTCTGCACCAAACTTTCTATACTGGTATAGCTATGATATCGCGGCGCAATGGGCAGCTGAAAAATCTGATATTCATTGAGCAATCCTAACTGCAGGTTTTCCTGTATTTCCTGCTCGGTTTGCAGAGAATAGGCAATTAATCCGCTTTCAAGCACTTTGGCAGAATCTTGAACAACAGCCTTAAACAAATTGACCAGATCGTTTTCGCTAACCTGCCCTCTTTTGGCTTTTGCTTCCTGCCGTATTGTTTCGTACAGATTGCTAAACTGCATCTGCTGATGTTTTGCCAGTGCAAACGACTGGTCATACAGCTCGTCGGTCAACTGCGCCGCACGCTGTGTCCAGTCAGCCGAAGTGTACCCTGCAACTGCGCCTTTACCGGGTAACACAGCGGTCAAACCGCCATACAAATGTATGCGTGAAGGAACAAACCCTTCGTCAAGCTGTTGTTCGACATCAGCGTATTGCTCAATTCCGATTATATCACGAAGAGCGTTTTTAGTTTCCTGCACAACCTGTTTTTTAAATTCCGACTGGGGATCTTCCAGTATATTACGCAAAACCGACTCAACATCGGTCACACCCACATTTGAAAATGAAACAAAATATTCTGCTCCCGCATTACCGATATCAACCGTAACACCAGAAGAAGCCAGTTCTTTTTCGAGCTGGTCTTTGAGCACTTTGCTGACAATAAAAATACCTGCATCACCAAGCATATGCCCCACACCCAACTGGGCACCAAAAGTATTAAAAACATCCTTGAAATTCTGTATTTTGAGGTATGCCATCTGCACATCGCGGCCATCCAGAATACGATTAATCATGGTTTCTTTATGAGCACGCACATTCTGTGCGTATTTAGAAGTACGCGACCGGCTGACAATGTCGCCGACCTGTGCGTACTGAGCCAGGTTAGCCAAGCGATCCAATTCCTGAGGCATAAGATCCAATGCTTCGCCGTATCCAAAATAAGACAAATGTTTACGCACGACTTCAGGATAACGCAATGAATCCTGCAATGTAGCTGATGCGATCCGGTCGACAAGCGCCGCGCGGACATCAGCGATATCGGTAATACCGTTTTTCTGAACTTCCTGTAGTAACTCTGTAGTATCAGAATAAGCGCCGCCTAAAGATTGAAGCGCATCAATAACCGCCTGCTGTTGAGCCGCGCCAACAGCGGTATCAGGATAACGCGTACCGATATCAATAAACGACTGTACATACTGTTCGAGTATAAACAACTCTCGCACGCCCGGATCAATATTGGTTATTTCCGGCTGGAGTGATAACTTATCGAGCTGTATACGGGTAAGGCCTGCTTCAATTTCCATCATTATCAGTTCTTCGTTATACGAAGCCTCATCAAACAATGAGACATCAAGAACCAGTGTATTTGGACGGGCTTGAACGCGCTGAGAAACAGTCGGGCTGTCAACCAGCTCAATTTGAATAGATTTAAATGTTGTTTCGGTCGTTTTATTACGCAATTCAAGTTGTTCGCCAAGTTTCAGCAATGTCTGCCGGATTTGGTTCTGCTGTTGGGTGCTCATTGTGGTGTCAGCGTTAAAGAACAACGTGGAGCCAACCTGTCCCCGTGCAAGAACCGGATTACCAATAATACGCCTCAATTGCGAAGAACTTTGAATAATCCCTGCAAATTCCTGATTAGTTACCATATCAGACAATGTTTCACGAATAAGCTGGCGAGCCTGAGCGCTCACATCAGATGAATAGCTATCCATGAGCCGATCAACAATATCCTGTTTGGTATCATCAATCATTTCATAGCTATAATGCATTACGTAATCACGCAACATAGATACGTCCGCTGCGGTCATAGCGACATCAGGATTCAGCAGATAGGCAAGGCGTCTATCTAGTTTCTTTACCGGATCATCAAGTAAGAACTGGGCTATCATGGTATCCCATCCGGAAAATGGCATTTCCTTGAAAGACGCTATTTCTTGCGCTGAGCCGTTGAACTGCTCGCTTGCGCCAAGGTATGTCAACGAGGTATTAACCTGCCCATTATTTAACACCTGATAGGTTTTAAGAGATTCTTTAGCAATATCGGAAGCTGAATCGGCCCGTCCCTGTATGGACGCGAAATCCCTGTTGAATTCAGAGGCTGGTATTTTTGTTGTATCAATGCTTATATATCCGGTACTAACGACCGGTCGGGATGTCACGAGTATAGCGGGTTTACCGTCTTTTTCGATAAGATTCTCACGGCGTGCTTCAAATTCCTGCTCGTTAATGAGCATGATATCGCCGTTCAATATAAATTTCGGGCCGTATTCCTGTTCCATGCTTACTGCGATAGAAACCGGCTGACGCCCTTCAACAGGAATAAATATTTCGGTACCGTTCTGGATTTGTTCCAGAGAGATTGCAGTAGCCGGCGGAGCACGCGGATTAGTTGACGTTAAGATAACACCGCCTGTTGACTCGTCGCGCACCATGACAAAATCGACAATAGCATCGTCACCGCGTAAAGTGATGGGTAACGCGCCTTCAGCGTCTGCCGATGTGGGCAGTTTACTGCTGTCAAAGCGAATATTGTCTTTCTGTAACACATACGGCACATGAATATCCGGAAATTTAACCAGATACAACCCGTCAGATTTTTCAATCGCAACTGCCGATTTATCAGCTACGGCATCAACATAAGCACCTGTTGACTTGAAATCTATATACTCGTTAACAGACATAACATGGAAATTAGGCGCTTTACGCTGGAGCATGAGAACATCTTCATCGCTCAGTTTCAAAGCACGATCGCCCATATCGTTAAAAAAGTTCGATACATTGTTTTGTAAATCAGATATATTTTCCGTTTCGGAAATAATTCGCAGAGATTCATCGATCAGTTTATCACCGATTGACATACCCCATTCAAAATTAGTCGCGCCGACATTGTTGCCGTCGAAACGGTAAATGGTTACTTCTTTGTTTTCGGCATTCCAGACAACTTTACTGTACTCGTCGCCGCCGACACGGAAAGTAAGATCAACATCATCCTGCGGTTGAGTTTTTACAAGAAAATTGATAACACGTTTAAAATGTTCGTTGCCCTCATATATCTGTTCTGTAGTAATATTTGGGGATTGATAACGCAACATGGCTTCAAGCAGGCGATTGCGCAACTCATTTATTTGCCCGAGGCTATATCCTTTTTCAATAGCCTTGAGGTATTCCTCAAGCATAACATTAAGCGAGCGATGATGCTCATACGTCGGTGCAATGGGTAGATGGAAAATCTGGTATTCATTTTTGAGTCCGAGTTGACCGTTTTCCGTAATTTCCTGCATAGTACGTTCGGAGTAGGGCATGATACCGCTTTCCATAACCTTTGCGGAATCCTGCACAACGGGTTTAAACATATCGACCAATTGCACATCGGTAACCGTACCAACAGCCCTGCGCACACGGGCACGGGTAGATTCGTACTGCTGAGAGAATTTCATCTGTTGATGTTTAGCAAGCTGAAATGCCTGGCTGTAGAGATTATCCGTAGTCTGGGCCGCATTATTGATGCGTTCCGTATCTGTTAAAGCCGCTTCACTTGTGGAACCACGCATGTGTTCGCTCAAACTGCCGTACATATGAACATTTGCCGGAAGGAACCCTGTATTAAGTTCGTTTTCGATCGCGGCATAGGCTTGTTCCGATAAGGAGTTGCGTAACGCCTGTTTGGTCTCACGCACAACCGCTTTTCTAAAATCAGACGCAGCATTCACGATCATATCGTTAAGCACAGCGTTGATGTCAGCAGTTCCCACATTTGAGAATGTCAGGAAATATTCTGCACCGGCATTACCAATATCGATAGTTACCCCGAATGGAGCAAGGCGCTCTTCAAGTGTTTCCTTGAGAACTTTACTGATAACCATAATACCAACATCACCGAGCAAATGTCCTATACCAAGTTCTGATCCAAACGTATTGAAAACACCTTTAAAATTCTGGACTTTCAAATACGCCAGCTGAACATCATTACCATCGAGAATACGCTGGATAGTCTGTTCTTTGTGAGCCCGCACATTTTGTGCGTATTTGGAAGTACGCGACTGACTTACCATATCACTCAGTAAATTGTAATCCATAAGGTTCTGTAGATGCGTAAGCTGACGTTGTACATCCAAAGCCGACATTTCAGCAACCTCATTCTGGATGTCCAGCGCATAATTACCTATACCGACGAACTCTTCTTTATTGCTTATCATATTTGCGATCATAGATCGAATTGTAACAGCCGACTTGATATTGTTATCCATTACATATTGCAACACTATTGCGATAGCATCATACTGGCTACCCATCCGTCCCATAAGATCAACCACTGCCTGCTGACGATCTTTGCCCTCTTGAGGCGAAGCGGCACGCGAAGCAATATCGATAAAGGATTGGACATACTGCTGCGCCGCGAATAATTCTATGGCCCCAGACGATAACGGAAACATTGCGTCGGTTGCACTTATCTGCTGTAACGTGGATCGCACAACTGCCTGTTCTACTTCCAGATCGATCAGGTCGTTGTTGATATTACCTTCCCTGAACAAGGAAATATCGAGCACTACCGAACCGGCTTCCTCCGACGATTTTTGTAAATTCGTCGGACGATCAGCCAGCGAGAATGTCAAACCGCGATATTGCTGTTCTGACGTTTTCTGGAGGCCTTCAAGCCGTTCACCGGCAGCGCGCAGATTCTGTAAGATAGAGTCTCGCTGAGATAAAGACATTTCGCTCGCATCACTATAGATCAAGCCATTGTCAATACTACCCCGCGCAAGAAGTTTACCTTTAAAAATCTTCACATTATCTTGTGTCTGAGTTCCATTGACCGCGCCCCATTCTTCCATATTCGCAAACGGTGCATAACGGTCGTCCGTAGCGAGTTTTTTCATAAGGCTTTGCAAGGCGCGAGCGATTTCTTTACCACGCTGTGTCTTATCGGGGAACTTTTCCATGAAATCCGCATATTTCTGTTTAAAATCTGTGGTGATCCATTTATAAGGCATCTTCAACTGGCCTTCAGGAGTACGGTCTTCGATGATGCGGTAAATTTCTTCCGAAAGGACACTAAAATCAGCGGTCTGATGATCCTTTTCCATTTGTCGGATTTTAGCTATAACCGCATCGACTGTTTCAGGAGAAACAAGTTCAGCAACCAGCAACAGCATGGGTAGCTGATACCTGATTTTTGGGTGGCCGGGCATATAGTATTTAAAAAACTGGCTTTTTACCCACATATGCTGTATCAACTCAAGCCCGCATAAAGTATCGAGATTTTTGTACAGCGTTTCTCGTTCCTGGTCAGTAAGGTCGGCTTCCAGTTCAAGTTGGGCGACAATTGCCATCAGCGGCGCGTAAACCGCTGATGCCTCAGCGGCGTTTACATTCTGATTGACCGGGCTGTCATATTGGTCATCAAGGAAATGACCGAGTTCATGGTGTTTATGCAATTGTTCCAGCAATGCCGCAAGATCGCTATTAGAAACATGTTCCAGATGTTTTTCCAGAATTGCTACAATTTCATTCTCAGCACGGTTTCTTTCAAGTTTTTCTTTGATACTTTTAATATGGTTTTCCAGTTTTTCACCGGTTTCCATATAAATGATATGCGCTCCATTTGGATAACCGGGTATCGGGTAAACCTCTCCACGCAGGATATATTGCGCAGGCGGAATCGGCGAGAACGGATCTCTGATGCGCTCACCGCGGAATATTAGAACAGTCTCTTCACGACCGTCAACCTCAATAACATGTTCTTCCACAACATCGTTATAAAAGTCGACAATACCTACACCGTTGAATACAAACCCCATAGGGAAGAACAAATCGGCATTCAGGCGGGTACGTAAATTCTTAAACATCAAAGCGCCTTCAAGTCGTTTGTTCAGGTCTTCGCTATTTGACAGCGCGACTATCTGCTGGGCATTTGCGGCGTAATCTCGTAAATGCTGTGCCGCTTCGGTAAAACCGCGTGTTTCAACCAGCCGGGCGAACTCTTCGAGCTGATCGAGCATCTCTTGGGTTATCTGTTCCGAGGTATTGATAGAATTGATCAATTTTGCCAGATCAAAAGCAACCTGTGTGCGTTCTTCCTGTTCAAAAACGTCCAGAACAGGTAACTCGCCTTCGCGCTGTTGATGCAATGACGATATATAATTGTCCAAAGAACCCAAAATATTTTCAGCTTGAGACAGCGTAACACCAGTTACACCTTTTGCTTCAAATACAGGTAACTCTTCGCCCTGCTTATTGATGCGCTGTATCATATTCTTGTCAATAATCGCCCATTCAGTTACGGTACCCAGAATATTTTTGCCCCGCACCATACCGTATCCCTGATCGAGAAGTTCTTTGATGCGGTCTTCTGACAATCGTTCTATTTCTCCGTTGCGTTCGGCCTCATATATTTTCACATTCTGATTAATGGTAACTTCATATACAGTGGGTATCCCGTCTTTCATCTTGGCATAATTTTCAGCTTTGGAAAGGCTCTCAACACCGACAGCGTAGAACCCACCATAGTTTCTGCCCTTTTTGCCCTGTTTGGTTTCTCCTTCTCTGCCGAGAATTTCTATGTTATCCAATTTCAGGGACGGATTTGGAGACCCATGGAGCAATACCAGCCCATCTTGCTGGCGGTTTGCTGATTCTTCAGTTACAATCGCATTGATTTGCTGTTGTGCCTGCCTTACAAAATCGACACCAAGTACAGGATCGGCTTTGACGATTGCATCGAGAACCAGATCCAGCGAATACACATCATTGTAAGCCTGCTGCGTATCTGCATCCAAAGAGCTGGCAAATTTTTGAAACATCTTATGTATAAAGACAATGAGTTCAGCCGGAGATCCAAGACGAGCAATAGTACCCATATCAGCAATAGTTGCCTCATAGCTACCGTCATCAAGTTGTGTTATAAAAAAGTTGTCGATTTTTGAATCATTCATAAACCTCTGAAAATCCAAAAGTTTAGCTTGATTAAACAGGGCTTTGGCAACTGCCTGAATAACCGCCCGAGCCCGCTTTTGATATGCTTCTACCGATTCGCCTTCCTGCCGTATCAAAACACCACCCTCTGAAGCGCTTTTGTTACTAGGCACTAGTTGCATACCTTCAAGCAACTGTTCGGTAT
Organism: Candidatus Auribacterota bacterium; assembly: GCA_963675685.2. Classification (GTDB taxonomy): domain Bacteria; phylum Auribacterota; class Auribacteria; order Auribacterales; family Auribacteraceae; genus R3-B46. The sequence goes on along the minus strand of CAXXKF010000011.1, from coordinate 547,311 downwards.
AGCAATGATATTCACCAAAGTTGTAGACCTTTCCCGGTGTGGGTACAATTCCGTCTTTTCCATTAACTGCTGTGGAAAGGACAGTGTCTTGAGCCTCCTCATCAAATTTAGTATGTGGTTTTCTTGGTTCTTTAAGGACAAATGAATACGGTGTATCGTGGCCTTTAATTTTAACCGTAATTTTATGAGCAAACTTAAAGTTACCCTGACCCAGATAGTCTATCGATACATCTGTAATGTCCGCTGAATTAATATCCGTCAATCCATACAAAATAAACAACATCTCATTAATTACATTGGTATTGGCCAAGAATTTTTGTATTTGGCGGATAACTGCAGGACCAAGATTTTCGCCCATTTCATAAAACGGGCCGTAGGTATCCATATATTCGGATGAGGTTTTTATTTGCAGATCGGCAATAGCAGATTTTCGTGCAGCGGAATCATCCATGAGGACATCAAGTTTAGCTTGCATGTTGTCAAGATACTCATTAGCCGCAGCTTTTATCTTATCGTCCTTGGCGTTGACAGCCCACCATGTCAACTCTCTTCGTATAACGCGGAAATCAACTGAGTCCTTGAAATCAATCGCATCAAGCGCTTTGAGCAAAGAAAGGGCGTTTTCTACGGTAAGATCGGTAACCGATTTATCTTTAAGCAACTGCAATGCAGATACAATAGACCCTATCTGCAACTTTGTAGCACCAAGTTCCTGTTCGAGATTCTTTTGATCCATAATACTGACAACACGTGTATCAGTAAATAATTCCATAGCGGCTTCAACGGGAGCTTCTGCGTTAGCGACGCGGTGATACTCTGCTTCCAATGCAGAGGCTTCTTGTGGATTGTTACGCATGTATTCCCTGAGTTTCTGAGCTGCTTTAGAGCGGGTAATACCCAATCCGCTGGCAGGAATATCAGTCCACTTCATCTGAGATGGCAACCCTATAAGGGCCATAGCTTTTTTCTGCCATGCGATCATTTCGAGGGCTTCATGTCGTGCCATGGTTTCGTTATAGGCAAATTCTGCGATATAAATGGCGTTACGGCGTATACCCGCATGAGCTTTCTGTGCGCCGTAGATGCTGGCAACACCTTTAATAACGTACACTTCGACCTGTTGACCCTGTATCTCGATATCATCTTTGCGTTCAAGGCGACCATCAATAGCGGCTTCACGGATAACCGCGTTGACACCTGCGTGTGACTCGGCATCGAGCCCGATATCAGCAATATTGATGTCTTCTAAATAACTATTGAGGAGATCGTAAACAGCAACAAGCTGGTCTCTTGTCCATGTAACTGATCCAACAGTTATCACCTCGGCTGATCCGGGTTTTGAGTTAATGGCTTCAAGATATTGTTCGAGTGCGTCCATTGCCTGTTTCAAAAAGTCAACTGTTTTTGGAGATGCAATAGACATAAGAGTCTCAATAAGTGCCTCGAAAGACACTACATTATCAAAAAGTGCCTGTACCTGTTCATTATCTGCCAGCTGACTGCGAATAGCATCGACAAATGCCGCCTGCATTGCCAAAAGCACCTTATAAGATTGGCTGATCATTTGTGGTGATGCAAGTTCCCCTAAAGATTCCTGTAACGCTGGGGTAACTTCTAAATATTCGCCAAGAATATCGGCAAAATTAAGTTCTAATAACGACAGATCAAAATTCTTTTGTTCCAATTGTTCAAAGAGATCGAGCATAGCAGCAATAATATCGGTTTTCATGCGATTGGTATACGCGCTATCCGACTCGGCTTCAACTTTCTGTATCGGTTTGATTGTTGCAACCGGAACCGGTACACCCTGTTCGGTCAACACTTTTTCTACCTGGGCAAGAGCATCCAGTACATCCTGACGAGTCCATTCCCCAAACATTCCGCGTTGTCCATAAATCACAGCATTTGGGTTCCGGCTTCCTGTTTTCAAAATATCCTGCAACTCGCTATTAACTTCCAGCATAAAATCAATCGCCATATCCGGATGGCTTTCTAAAATAATCCCCAGGATACTTTCTATAGATCGTGCTTCTTTAAATATCTGGAACATATCTTCTGAGTTTGCAATGTCGCGTCTTCCCAAAGGCGCAAAAAATCTATCGATAAATAACAATATATCGGTCTTTCGGACAATCCTATCGATATGACCGAAATCAATGATAGTTGCTTCGTATGAGCCATCTTCGTTTGTACTAAGTATGATATTATCTGGATTATGATCGCAATAAAGTGCTTTCAAACCGGAATTTATCGCTTGTTTCATCAAGACATCGGTAACAGCCTTAACAAGGTTTGAAATTCGTGAACGATACTCTGAGGGTGTTTCACCATCCCGCATAAAGAATTCGCCTTCTTTTTGAAACGTCTTCCTATGAGCAACAATGACGCCGGGCACAAACTCTTCGGTAAAAAAACGATCATTACCACGACTCTCGTAGCCAGATCCATCTACAGAAGCCTTAACACCAGGACTGCCAACCGGATAAATTTCTCCAAAAACCGGTACTATACCCCTGGAACCATCCGAACTGGAAACAAGCAGTGTACCGCGTGTCTCTTTTTCAAATTGATCAAATCCTTTTTTATTTTCATCAAGGGCAAACTTGTACGGTTGGCTATGTCCTGCAATGTTCACGGTGATGCCGTGAACATGTTTTATATTGCCATATCCCAGATAATCTATTTGAATGGATGTAATATCAGCAAGATCTACGTTGGTAAGGCCAAAAAGTACAAACAACGTTTCTTTAATAACATTGCTTTGCTTAAAGAAATTAACAATATCGGACACTTTTTTGGGGCCAAGATTGGTACCCATATCGAAAAAGGGACCGTATTCCTCATAATATTCACCTGAAGCATTAATTTTCCAAGATCTGCGGGCGGTTTCATCTGCCGGGTCGGAGAGTTTATCGAGTAGCGTATTTCTAAGGTCAACAATATGTTTCTCCGCCTGTTCACGTATAGGTGAATCATCTTTGGCATATGCGCTCCACCACGCCATTTCACGGCGTATAGCCCTGTATTCCTGAGCATTAGAGAATTGAAGAGCAACCAGCTGGTCGAGTAAATCGAGTACCTGTTGTACACCCTCTTCATTCAGCGTTTTTTCTTTCAGGTCATTAAGTTGGTCGAATACTGATACAACAGTATCGCGCAAACCGGATCCCTGCTGAAGAACAATTTCGGTTCTGGTATCTTCAACCAGCTCTGTTTCAGAGGTTGCGGGGGCTACCTCTGATGCCTGACTATGGAACTCCTGCTCAAGCTCGCGTGCCAGATCAGGGTTTTGTTTAATCCATGCACGCAGTTGATTTGCCACCTGAGCCTGCTTACCTCCGAACAACCCTTTGGATAACGAATTCCAGTCTAAGGCATTATCCATACCTGCTATCAAAAATGCCTGCTGCTGCCACAAGCGTAATTCAACCGCTTCGTGTTGTACCAACTGTTCGCTGTATGCTCCTTCAGCGATATATATAGCGTTGTTGCGTATACCTGCGTGCGCTTTCTGGCTACCGTACAGGACATCACGCCCTTTGATCACATATACCGCTATTTCCTGTCCATCTATAGTAATATTAGGCTTGCGTTCTATCTGCTTTTTACGGAAAGCATCACGGATTACGGCATTGACAGCCGCATGAGCGGCAGCGTCTACGCCTATATCGGCAATATTAACATCATCAAACGCGTTTTCGAGTTTTTGTTTGACGCCACGCAACTGCCCTATAGTGATCACTGTTTGACCAATAGTAATACCTGCGGCATTATCCGGTTTATCCGCATTCTGCTCAAGGAAGTTAGAAAGATCGGCCAGCGCCTTCTGTATAGCCTCAATTCTGTCCGCTGACGCGTTAGCTATGAGTGATTCAAAAAACGCTTCGAGGCTGATATCTTTTTTCGCCATATCAAACGAGGTTTTGTCGCCCCGCATCAGATTACTCAGTGCGGTTTGCACTTGAGCTAACGCCACTATAATCTCAAAACTATGTTGTGGCGTTTGCGCCTGATCGATATTTTCAATCACTGCGCGGAACTGGTCTCTTCCTCCGATCTCAAAAAACAGGTCTTTAAAATCAAGTGAAGCAACAATGTGCTGAAAATCGTTAGATTCGGCAAACGATATGAGAGCCTCAACCAGTGCACTGACCATGGATTGCATACGAGCACGGTATTGTTCCTGATTTTCACCAGTATCCTTGATAAACGGGGAACGGCGCATAGTTGCCTTCTGGCCGTTTGGCAAGTCGGTTATTTTTTCACTTAAAGCCTGATAACCTCTATCCTGCAGATAACCTTCGGCATAAATCTGGTAACCGGCAGTTTGTGCATAATTATTGACTATCTGCGCTACCGGCGCGTTATCCAACGCTCCTGCTGTCATGCGCAACTGAGCCTGCAGGGCAAAATCAACCTGAGGATTGGCAATACCTTTGATTACAAAACTATATTCATTTCCAGCAATGGTAGCAGTAACTTTGAACGCCACCATTCCGTCAGCGGCATCCATCTGTTCAACTGAAAATTTTTCTATAGATTGCGGATCGATATTTTTCAAACCATGCAATACGAATAACGCATCAGATACTACACTGGATTGTTGGATCATCTGACGTACGAGATTCTGTTCGGATGAACCGATAGCCTTATCAAAATTAATCGACAGACCAACGTCTGTTAACGATACCGCGTTGGTTGCGAGCGATTTGTTTAGCGAATCGATCAATCCCGTAGCAACCGCCGACAAACGGCTGTTTTGAGATAATGACCAATATGCCAGTTCATTACGGATTGCCATAAAATCTGCTGATGTCTGATAATCCTGAGAGAGCAACGCCTTAAGATTAGTTTCAAGGTCGGAAATTTCGTCGTACGATAATTCTTTGCCTTTAAACACGGCAATATCGTTAAGCACAGCCTGAATTTGTTGAGATGATGAAACTGTCTTTCGAGCAATTTGCTGCTGCGGGGTGTACGCAGGTATCTCATCGCGTCCCTCAACCATCACCGTTCCGTTGTACTCAATACGGCCATTTTGATTGATGCGTGATATACTGCCGTCGGTATGAACAGCCACTACCACCTGCGGGCTTTCAAAACGAACCGTGGCTATATCAACCAGCCCTATTAATTCCTCATTAAGCTGTTTACTGAAAATCGTAACCCTCGTACCATCATGCTTATGGATAAAGAAAAAGTCATTTTCCTCAACACGTTCTCCGTCTTGCAGGTCAATCGCCTCTTGCTGTTCTGTTTCAATCGGAGCCGCGGGCTCGTCAAATTCGGTATAGCCTGAAGCGACATCAAGGAATTGTTCTTTTTGAGCCTGCTCACGCAGTTGACGCATCTGCTCGGCAATCTGAATTTGTTTGTCAAGAAGTTCGGGAGTAGCTTCAAGGAGCGATACAGAAAGGTTTGTCCCTTTACCAAGCACATTGAACAGATCAAGTGAATATGCCTGCATATCAACAACAACGGGTTTGTTCATGTCAGCCGGAGGGTTCTGAAAAAATGAGAACCAGAACTGCGCAGGCACACCGTTTTCTATAGTAATCGTGGTTATACCGTTACGGTCAATAAAGTTGCGAACCGCAAGGGGCAGCATTGCCCTATCATCGTTCACCTGCCATTCATAGCGTGACTCTGCTGTCTGTTCCTGCAATTTCGCTATCAAGCGGGCACCGGGGGCAATTGTAAGATTTTGAGTACCGCTCATGGTGACCAATCCGAGGCTGATCATCCGGTTCACAAGCAATTCTGGTGATATCGCGGCCAGATCGGCAGGCGATACGTTCATCTGAGCAAGCCTGTCGACTATTTGTTTCTCGGAATCAAGCAGTTGCGCCTCAGGTTGCTGTAAACGTTCGATCAAACCGGACACCGTAGCTTCGTCAACCGTATCAAAACTGCTTAACATAGGAATAAGCGCCGCAATAGCGCTGTCGGTTCTGGATTTCAAGGCAGCCATTTTTGCCTGATAAGCGTCGCCGTCAACGATATCTATCGGTTTACCGTTGATGGTAGCGGTCAACAAAGGATCAATATCATCCATTTCTTGTTTGCCGATTTCAAAAAATACAAACGGAGTATCACCAATAACCAGAGAAACATCAAGCCCGCCATCGGACGCCTCGGTAATATTGATCCTGGTCAACTCTTCAAACGAGCCTTCTGCCCACCCTTTGAGGAAAAAATTATTCACTATCTCGGTAAAGCTGGCTATAGCGTCCTGTGAGGAAACAGCCTGACTGTCCATTTTGGCAAATTTTTCGACAGCGTATGCTACCATCAAACTTTTCAGTTCGACTTTAAAACTGTCAGCCCCCATCTGGTCAATCAGAGGGGGGTTACCCAGTTTCGACGCCACCGCAAGTGTGCTCGTATTTTCGAGCAACGTTTCAAGACGCTGGGCAAACGGCGACTTCTGATTCATCATCATGGAGATATAGTTGCTTTTGTCATCGCTGCTGTGGATAACCGGAGCGACAACGTAATAGGAAATCCCCTGTTCTTTCAGGGATTTGGTGATACCTTCGCTGTGAAAACCACCGGTAATCATGATGGCTTTGTTGTTTCCCTCGAGATCCATTTCCATAAGCATATTTTCAAGCAACACGGAATCGCGTTTTTTGGAAAACTCATAAAATTCTTCAAGCAAAGGCAGGCTGTTATCGATCAGCGATGTATTGGAATCGATAAAGTACATAAACTGGAACTGGTTAGCGTATTTCTCTATAAACGCAATGATATTGCCAGTCTGAAACTGTTCCTTATTTTCAATATAATATTTGAGGTCCTCAGTTGACAGCTTCAGCTCAAAAAAGTTTCCGAGGATAGTTACAGTGCGGTAATAGGCATCAAGCTGTTCCTGTCCTTCAGACACATAGAGTTTACGTTTAATTTCGTTCAAAATATCTTCCGATTCGCGGAACAACTCCTGCATATCGATTTTTTCGTACTGATCGAGGTATTTCATGTATAGCTTTAGCGCTGGATAATCGTCCATGGACAGTTCGCATTCCTGTGCTTTCTGCGCAAGAATCTGGTGGTACTCAAGTGGTTTCATGTATTCAAGTTTGTATGCCAGATTCTGCTGGAGCAGTTCACTGCTTTCATCCTCAGGTAATTCTTCAACAAGCAAGTCAACCAGTTTGTGACGTTGCTCTTTGATTGCCGTAAGATTGATTTTCTGCTCCAATTCATGAGCTTCGAGCATAGCGTTGTAGTTTTCATACAACCACAAATCGATTTCGTATTTTTCGATAAATTTGTTAAGATATGAGCTGTATTGATAAAAATTGATGCTTTTCTCACGATATGTATCCGCAATGCGATCTATATCTGCAAGATCGCCGGTAAACAGGTGTTCTTTGATACGGCTTAATACATCTTTGAGGCTGGAGCAATACTTCTTAGCGTTCTGGCGAACTTCAAGCGATCGTAGAAGAGCCTGATAATTTTTCAGGTACAAGTCTTTATCTTCGATACCAACAAGGCGAGATTTACCTTCGGCATCGTTCAAAACAAAAAACTCCGCACCTGAAATAATACCTTCTTTCATAAAATAATTAGTTACATCATATAAAGCTTCCTTATCGGGAAACGAGGTTATATCCGAGGCGCCTACCGGCCCCTGAGCACCCTCAAGCCCGATGAGCGAAAAGCCCTGAAGCGACAGCTCTTTTATGATATTGAAGGTATTGGATTGTGCGTCGTAGTTACAGTGAGCGTCCTTGATATGAACGATAACTCGTTCATCGCTGCCTGCGAATTTTTCCAGTACGCGTCCTGAGAACCTGTTTATCTTCAGGTCATCAGCCGATACCAGAGAAGTAGACAGCAACGCTTCCAACGCCACCAACGCCACGATACGCATGACGAATCGGTTCTTTCGTTTAAAAAACATGGTTTCAACTCCTTTGTCTTATTTGTATCTTTCTTTATTTAGCATAGATAAAATCTTGATCCGCTATCATCTGTGCGGTAACTTTTTATACATAAACACAAAAAAACCTTCATATTAAAATAGCTTTATTTTAATATACCGAAAGTCAACTTAAACTCTTAGGTACAAAATACACAAAAAAGTTATGTATTTTTTATTGACCCTATATAATATATTGTATCATTTTTATCATAAGAATACAATGTAAGCTGTGGTTTTGCACACAAAATTATAACAATTTAAACATCTTAACATTACAAAAAACACGTGATTGCCATGTACAAATTGAAAAAGAAATGTAAAAAAGCTCGACGAGTTGTACAATACAGCTGCTTGTATTATCTGATTATAAGCTTACAAAAGGTAGCGAAATACATGCCTGAATCAGTAGTTTTTTTCGGCTGTGAGCGAATCGCGCTATCTTGTTTTTGTCTTTTCAGGAGAGAGCGAGGAAAGACAATCCGTCATCTAACCAAAGCATTTTCGAAAGAAAAAAGCCCTGAAGAGATTTTTACTATCGCGCGAGGAACTTTTCTTAATCTGGGACGCAATTTCGCGGAACTGCTTATTTGGGAATCGTTAACATTCGACGAGCTCAAAAAGCGAATCACCTGTTCAGGCATCGAATACGCATGGGACGCTTTAAACGCGAAGAAAGGGGCGGTTGTCCTCACTGCTCATTGTGGTAATTTTGAACTGATCCCCCCATACTTTGCCGCACGCGGACATTGCGGCACAATGGTTGCCCGGGCTTTTCGCGATGACCGCATCAATAATATTCTCGTCAGGATGCGCAAATCAAAAGGATGCAAGGTATTAGATAGAGACGAATCCGCACGCGGGATTTTCCGTGCATTGAAAGAAAACCGTCTTCTTGGTATCCTCGCTGACCAGGATATACGCAAAATTGAGGGTATTTTTGTGGATTTTTTCGGGCATCAAGCCTATACGCCGATAGCCCCGATAATCATAGCTCAAACATCTAAATCACCTTTTATCCCCATGCTGATTAATCGCGACCCATCGTGTAAATACCGTCATCATATACAAGTGTATCCTCCAATTGAACTTACCGGATCAAAAAAGGATCTCAATGATCTTAAAGAAAACACTCAAAAATGGTCTACACTGGTTGAAAACCATATTCGCGCCTACCCCGATCAATGGGTATGGATGCATAACCGATGGAAAACAACACCCGAAAAACTGAAAAGGGGTGAATCATGACTCAAATAGCCGCACTCACAGCAGTAGGGCTTGACAAACCGGGAATAGTTGCCGCAGTTACGGAAGTTTTGTACCGTTGTGGCTGTAACCTAGAAGAATCAAGCATGACGTTGCTACATAACGATTTTGCCATGATCGTGCTTATCAGTATGCCCGAAGCAACCACGCTCGATAATGTCAAAGAGGCCATGCAGCCTGTAGCGCAGGAATTAGGTTTGACTGTCAATTTCAGAGCATTATCAGCGAGGGAAATCACCGATCATAAGGATGAACTGATTCCGAATTACGCCTTGTCCATCTACGGTAGTGACAAACCGGGTATTGTATATCGAATAACAGATATGCTGGCCGAGCAAGGTATCAATATCATCGATCTGGAAACACAGTGTACACGTTCAAAACATCCGCTATATTCTATGATTCTCGATATCGTCGTACCTGACGCAACCACTGAAGAATCGTTAAACTCCATTTTAAATAAACTTTGCGAAGAAATTAAAGTCGACTATTCACTCGAGCCTATAACTTTTTGTGAAGAGATGTAACCATGGCACAACGAACCATTTTGACATATCCCGACCATCGGCTGAAACAGATATCAAAGCCAGTGGAAACCAGGTCTCAGCAACTGACTGATATGATTACCGATCTTGACGACACCTTTTCCATAGCGCCCGGATGTGTTGGTATATCCGCCCCGCAAATAGGCGAGCTGTGGCGGGTTATTGTTGTTGACGCCACCCGTTCCGCGTCGAAAAAGGCAAAGAAAACAAGTTCACTGCACGGCAAGCTGATTTGCATCAATCCAGAAGTAACAGCCTGTGAAGGATCATTGATATTTCGCGAAGGTTGTCTTAGTGTACCGGATTTTACAGGTAACGTGGTAAGGTCCCAAACCATTACGCTCAGGTATCTAGACGAAAGTTTTGAGGAACATACCATAGAATCAACCGGATTCGAGGCGGTCATTTTCCAGCATGAGATAGACCACCTCAACGGCTTGCTGTTTCTCGATAACGTAAGATCGTTCAAACGCGATATTTTTCGAAGAAAACGGTATCAGTAAACTATCACGGATACTGTGCAGGTAAATTAAGTCCAAGTGTTTCAGGTACATCAAACATGACGTTCATAACCTGAATAGCTGATCCAGCCTGACCTTTCATAAGATTATCGATATGGGATATTACCAGCAGCGACGAGCATTCTTCATCCACCTTTACCGTAAGATAACAGAAATTCGTACCGCGTATGGAAGATGTCATAACAAGCTGATCAGCTGAAAACACTCTGACAAACGGTTCATCCTGATAGAAATTTTTGTACGCATCAAGCACCGCTTGAGCATTGATACCCGGTTTGAGCGTTGCGTACAGAGTCGACATAATTCCCCGGCACGCAGGGACGACCTGCGGAGTAAAAATGATGTTCACATCTTTTTCACCAACCTTTGACAACTCACGTTTGATTTCAAATACATGCTGATGACCTGTAAGTTTGTAGGCGTTCATGCTGTCGTATCGAGCTGGATAGTGGAATATAGGAGACGGTTTTTTGCCCGCGCCGGATACACCTGTTTTACAATCGCATATGATCGTCGGACTATCAATCAGACGGTGTTTGAGTGCAGGTGACATACCCAGAATACAACTTACCGCGAAACAACCGGGGTTCCCCACAAGGTTAGTTGATTTTAATTCGCCTCTATGAAGTTCCGTAAGCCCGTAGACCGCTTTACCAAGCAACTTTTCAGAAGCATGGACACCATCTTTGCCGATACGAGAAGCGTATCCAGCGTAATCGGTTTTGTTATTGAACCGGAAATCACCGCTAAAATCGATAAATTTTATTCCTTTTTGCAGATATTGTTCCGCGAGTTTCATCCCTACACCGTCCGGAGTAGCGCAAAAAACAACATCCACGTCGGTGAAATTCGCAGGATCGTCAGGTGCGGAAATCGGCAACGTATAATAATCCGCCAAGTGGGGCAACAGAGTTCCAATAGGTTTGCCCACATCTGCAATATCGATCACACCAGTCACTTCCGCCTGCGGGTGACGCAGTAACAGCTCAAGCAATCCGCATCCGCCGTAACCGCCGGCACCGATAATTTTCACCTTTATCATGTTTTTTCCTCCTCAAAATTTTTATTGTACGTTCATGACAACCAATTTTTCTTATTAAGCAAATTGTAAGATATGTTTCGCCTTGAATTCAATCAAAAACTTAAATTATGGCTCGAATTCAAGTTTTAACCTGAAATACCGAAAATAAAACTTGGATGAATGTATACACGACCGATCGGGCAACAACCCGACTTTTGATGCGCAACAAATTTGATTAACTTTCAGAATACCATAGGAGGTACTATGGGGTATTGGCGTATTGTATCTATATTCTTTATCAGCTGTTTAGCAATAGGATGCGCAACAATGCCGTCCCTGCGCATGCCGCGTCCATCATCTTGGATTTGTTATTACGGCAAAATTCCAAAAGGATCGTCATTGAAATCAATCGATCTGGCGATTCTTGATCCTGATAACGTACCTAACGTCTTAAAATATACTAAAAACGGTACCGTATGTGTAGGATACGTAAGTGTTGGTGAAGCTGAAGATTACCGGTTTTACTGGGAGAATATCAAAGACGCGCCATTCATCATCGAGGAAAATGAAGACTGGGAAGGCAACTATTACATCGATCCTCGCAGTGAACAATGGAAATCGTTGCTGATAAATGAGGTAATCCCAAAAGTACTTAATCGCGGTTACAAAGGAATTTTTCTCGATACTCTCGACACCGCGGAATATCTGGAATGGAAATATCCCGATGAATACGAAGGTGCGGTGGATGGTATGGTTGATTTAGTACGAGCTATACGCCAACGATATCCGTCGATTGTTATGGTATCGAATAACGGGTATCCGCTCCTGTACAGGATCGCGCCATATATTGACGCGGTGTTGGTGGAAGATTTGTACACCACCTATGATTTTGAAACCGGAACCTACGGCATTCAGGACCCACACGTGACAGAAGAACACCGAGCAATGCTGACAGATATTTCTACACGTTACCATGTACCCATTTTAACTCTTGATTATATTGATCCTAACGATACCACCGGAAAACGTTCTATAGAGTCAAGTAGCGTGCTTGACGGTTTTTACCCACATGTTGGCGATATAAATCTTGAACTTTTACCTGCACAAATACAAAAGGAAGGCGCGCGATGAAATTTTCCATAAAATACATACCACTCTACATAGTGACTTACATACTGATTGCCTTGTCAGGCACCCACTGTTACGGTGAAACGACACCATTCGAACGCCATATCCTCGCACTTTACGACAGCACCGAAGACGCTGATGTGGACCAGACGTTGATTCACACCTATGCAGAAGTGATCCTGAATCATATGGGTTTGATTGTCGACTACCACGACATCGCCCAAAAACTACCCACTGATGATCAAATGAGTCACTACCGTGGTATTATCAGCTGGTTTCAGGACGACAACATACCTCATGCAGCAGAGTATGTACAGTGGCTCGCAAAACAGATAAAAGCAGGACGCAAAGCAATAATACTGGGAAGTTTAGGAGCGTTTTACGATAAAAACGGAACACAGGTTGAACTGGACGAACTCAACAAACTGTTCGCCTTGTTTGGGGTACAGATGACGTATAACGAAACAAATAATCCATTCCTGATCGAAATAGCGTATAAAGACTCATCAATGGTTGAATTCGAACGCCCACTGGATATGGAAGTTTCTCGCTATATTCAGTATACACAAATAGATCCATCAATCAATCCGTACCTTATCCTTCGCCGTACCGACATTCCAGACAGCGCTTCAGCGATGATTTTCACCTGCAAAGCTGGCGCAATGGTAATGAGCCCGTATGTGTACTATCTTCATCCTGAAACATACAAAACCCATTGGCGTATTAATCCGTTCCGCCTTTTCAAAGAAGCTCTTTTTCTTGAAACGGCCCCCGTACCAGACACCACGACCTATTACGGTAAGCGATTGGTTTTCAGTCATATTGACGGTGACGGATTTATCAGCCTCTCATTGGCAGAACAAAATAAGCTGTGCGGGCAGGTAGTCATTGATGAAATTTTGTCGAAATACCCGTTCCCGATCTCAGTCTCCATAGTTGTAGGCGAAATCCTTACAGCTCCAGAAAAACTGTGGATCAAGGATGTGCAAACAGAAATTATCGACCCGATCAGAAAAATGTATTTATTGCCTAATATCGAACCCGCATCGCATGGCTACACCCATCCACTCCACTGGGAGAACCAGCTGACGGCAATTTTGATACCCGGATATTCAGAAATAGTTTCGGCAGAAAACATGGATGCAATGGAAGGAACCGCATACGAAAGCCTGAGTATGGACATGGCTGTTATCGATAGAACACCGGAAGAAATGGTTAAACAGGAAATCATCAGCTCGCTGGATTACATAAATACCAATCTTATACCTGAAGGGATAGCGCCAGCGCACACGATGTTCTGGACTGGCAATTGTGTACCGCAACAACAGGCACTTAAACTATGTGAGGAAAACGACATACTATGCATCAACGGCGGCGACCCGTTGTTCGATGAAGAATACGATTCATACACGTATCTATGCCCGATTAAACGATTTTCAGAAAACGGATGGCAATTTTATACAGCCGCTTGCAATGAAAATATCTACACAAATTTGTGGGAAGGACCTTATTACGGGTTCAAACAGGTGATCGAAACTTTTAAACATACCGAGTCTCCTGTGCGCATAAAACCTGCAAACATCTACTACCATTTTTATTCCGGTGAACGTTACGCGTCTATTGGAGCGTTGCGCACGGTATACGATTATGTTATCGAAAAGCATTATCATCCGGTATTTGCATCCACGTATCTGCGCATGGCTAGGGACTGGTTTGAAACTGATATTAACATTTTGGAACCCAACCACGGTTATAAAATCAGCAACAACGGCTACTGCCGCACAGTTCGGATAGATGACTGCACAGCACATCCTGATTTTGGAAAATGCACCGGAGTCATCGGGTACATGCATTATCAAGGATCGTTGTATGTGCATCTTGACGAATTTAAACAAGCTCAATTATGGTTGACTGACCGATCGTCCGACGATCACGTATACCTCGTATCATCCACAGCGGAACTCACCGAACTGGCTATGAGTAAAAACTCAATCAATTTTGTGATGAACGGATTCGGACAATGCATAGTCGAATTTGCCAATTTGAATCCAGACAGTGAATATCAGGTTACTTTAGATACATTCAGCGAAACAATTTTGTCCGATGATCACGGCAGTTTAAAAATAACGTTTCCGTCATATACACGAATTAAGAATGGTCATGTAAGGATTACGGCTCGGTAATGAAAATTGATTTCTGGAAAGTACTGCTTTTCTTCGTTTTGATATTGGCTCTTGCGGTCAATATCTATCCTAACCATCTTGAGATGGCCTCGTTGTTCGAAAAGAGCAGTATGTATTTTATGGCTATCGAACAGGTTGAGCTTGCGCTGGACAAACAGGTCGACCTGCCTACGCTCAATCAGGCGGCAAAGCTATATGAAACCGTGGGCAAACCCGATGAATCCATGTATTATTACGAGGAAATCATCGCCCGTAACCCCAAAGACCTTGATGCGCATATCAATATGGTACGCCTTTACCAGTGGAACCGCCAGCCGTCCAAAGTAATTGGAGAATACGAAAGGTTTGTGCAACAACTCAAATCGTCATCACTTACACCGGAACTTATTAATTACCGCAACGAAGCGTTTATGAACCTTCGTAACCTTTACTCCTCACATGGAAAATGGCATAAGCTGATTGATCTGCTTGAAACAATCTGCTCATTGGGATTGCAGACACAACAGACTTACCTTGACCTTATGGACCTGTACGTACGAAAGCGAGACGCCGTCAACGCCATACGAGTTGCCAATACAGCCTTCACTGAATATCCCGACAATCAGCCAATCTTAGAAAAAGGCGCGTGGACAACATATCTGGCAGGTGATTACCCTGCCGCTACCGAAGTTTACTACAAGCTGGTCTTTTTATTCTATCACGATAAAGAATGCTGGTTTAAGATGATATCGTTCCTGAACTCCACAAAACAAACGGCACGCATCAAAGATATTTATAGCGATATGGTACCGCTCTTTGCAAATGATCCCGAAACCTGTGAATGGCTGGCTGACTCGTTTTTTGCCATCAACGATTTCGAGCAGGCCATACCGCTATACGCAAAACTCCTCAAACAAAATCCGGGTAATCTGGAAAATCAATTATCGCTTGCAAACGCATACGAGTATAACAAGCAATATAGCGAAGCGCTGGATATCTTTTTCGCACTGGAAACAAAACTACCTGACAATCCGAATATAGAAGAAAACATAATCTCGCTGTTGATAGAACTCAAGCAATATGATCAGGCACAGCAACGGGCTCACGAGCTGCTTGCAAAGAACCCCGATGATACTCGCACCATACTACGGATGGCAGATATCTACGAATGGAGCAGCCAACCGGCTCAAGCGGCTCAGATGATTGAAAAAGTTTTGCTCCAACAACCTGACAATATGGATTTGGTAAAACGCATTGCGGGTCTGTATGAATGGTCAGGTAATTATGAAAAAGCAATACCATTTCTCGAAAAGCTACTGGCAAGTGACCCAGATCAAATGGAATATATCAAATCGTTATTTTCCGCTTACCAATCGAGCAAACAGACAAATCTCGCGCTCGATATGGGTTCTGAACTGCTGTCAAAAAATCCTGAAGATGCTGACCTATTGCGTCAGATGTCATACCTCTACATGGATACCAATAATCAATCCAAAGCGTACGAGATGCTAAAACAATACGCGACACTTCAACAACCGGATGTGGAAATATTACAGAACCTTGCATGGCTTTCTGATGCAAACGGTGATACCGACGCGTCAATCGGTTATTACGAGCAACTCCTTAATCAACAGGGCGACACTATCGCATGGGCACGAGAGCTGGGACGCTTGTATATAGAAACAGGGCAAACAAACAAGGCTGAAGAGCTGATTGAAAAATATAAAAGTAGTATCGGCAACGACAAACAACTTCAAATCCTGCTTGCTGATATTTATATCGACAAAAAACAGTATCAGCCGGCAATCGACCTACTGCAACCGCTTGTTGATTCTGCGGATGACAAAACGCGCGCACTGCTGCTTCGCCAGCTTGCCGATCTGTACATTGCACAAGAGCAATACAGCAAGGGGATAGAATATCTGGCAATGATAAATGAGCTCAGCCCTGACGATATGGGTATTGTTGAGCAGTTGGCGTAT
The DNA here is from genome assembly GCA_963675685.2 of Candidatus Auribacterota bacterium. Lineage (GTDB taxonomy): Bacteria > Auribacterota > Auribacteria > Auribacterales > Auribacteraceae > R3-B46. The sequence continues at coordinate 530,759 of CAXXKF010000011.1, read as the reverse complement.
GCGTACAATGCACTCGACCAACCACGCCAATCGCTACATTATTTCAATATCCTGCTCGCAGCCAAACCGGACAACGTAGATGCGCACTACAACGCCGGATACCTTAACCAGCAACTGCACAATGAACGTCAGGCACGGCTCCATTATATTCATGCGCTAACAGCGTTAAGCAAGAAAGAATCATCCGATGATGATGCCGCGCTGTATGCCACACTGTATCAACAACTCAAACGTTACGACCACGCCATATACTGGTATACGACCGCACTGCAACAATCGCCTGATAATGTCGAGTTATATGCACAGTACATTGATATGCTTCTCAGCCTTGAACTGTACGGGCATGTTATCGCTATGGTCGAAAAAGCGCCGGAGAAGGTACGTGAGAACAGATCGGTAATGCACCATCTGGCAATGGCGTACGCGTCGAGTGGGCAGTATGATACAGCTATAGGACTCATGGAACAGGTTATAGCTCAAAGCCCTGACAATAGCGACTACAAGGCAGACCTAGGATTCATCTTTCAGAAAAATGGACGGTGGGATAAATCTATCAAACTGTACGATGATCTGCTCAGACGCCAGCCGCCGTCATGGAACCGCTATGCAGAGATAGAAAGCGAGAAAAAATCGCTTACTGAGCAGTATAATCCAAAACTCACCACAGGGTATTTACTCATCGACCAGATCAAAAAAGATACGCAGATGTACTATGCTAATTTCCAGATGTATCTGCTCCATAATGTATTACTTAAAACCGGCGTAGCACGCTACTTCTTTCACGACGCGACACTTCAAAACCTTCCCAACGTGGACGATGACCTGACCGAGGTTAATCTTGAGATAGAATATTTTCTCAACCAGCACTGGTCGATCGCCGTCGGCCCACTGGTTATCAATAACAGTACACGCGATGTGTATACTTTCTCCATGGGATTGTTGTACAACAACTTCGATAACCTCAATATGTCGGTAAGGTATTCGTTCCGCGACAAAGTACTCGATCCACGCGTAGCCATACCGCTTGGCGGAACATCGGATCATGTCGACCTGCGAGTTGAGTGGCAAGCTACACCGTATCTGAAACTTATGGCAGACGCAACCCACGGGCAATATCGTTTTGCATCAACAGTCCGCCGTCTCGACTTGGCCACCAGTCCGGGTTATTACAACCAGATGACCGCTGGTGCGGATTTGTCGTTATGGTACGATCCTCTTATAGCATTAACCTACCGCTACTACTGGTCGGATTCGCATATCGACCGAAATTACGATCCATTATTCAACATCGCCTCAAAAAACCGTTCACACCAGTTCGGCGTCAAAGTCGAGCATCAATTCTCGAACAATATTTTTGTATATGGCACGGGATTTGTTGCTAATGATGATGAACGCGACATGTTTATTTCACGCATGGGACAGTACGGTATTGAAGGCGGCATACGTTGTAGAGTAACTGATAACTTCGAAATCGGAGGCAGTTACACCTTTTTCTCGGAAAAAGGAATCGACGCGCAACCCGGCAGGACGTCATATATCAATATCTACAGTTCGATTACATTTTAAAAAGAATACTATAAGCACAGCTATTTTACAGGAGGGTGTATGAAGCTGAAAATAGGCGTCTATATACTATTTGTCTTATTTTTATACAACGGATGTCAGTATTCGCGTCAGTTTGCCAAACCGGATACCTATTGCACACAGCTTGGAACCATAGCAGTACTCCCCTTTGATAACCGGACCACGTACCCGCAGGCAGGAGCAATAGCGACCGATCTGTTTATTACGGAAATGTTGTCTAAAGGATCGTTCGACATGGTGAGTCCTGCAGAGGTTAACGAACGGCTGGGGATACACCACTGGCAGGAAGCTTCGGATATTTTATCACAGCATACCCCGCAACAGCTCGGCTCTGCAATCTATGCGGATACCCTGCTGATAGGGGCAGTTACGGAATATTATTATAAAAAAGGCCTGCGAGATTCACCTGTAGTAGGCTTGGATTTAAAAATTGTCGTTGCCGATACCGGAGAAACCATCTGGGCAGCAAGTATAACCAGAGAGGCAATACCATTTTTCTTTTATAAGGGATCATTGAACGAAACGACACAAAAAGTATGCAGACAACTGGTTACCGATTTAAAGAATAGCCTTAAATGAAAGAGTTTTTATGAGAGAAGCCGTGTTACTAATCGATAGCGACATAACGTTTTTAGGGATGATTTCATCGCTATTGGAATTCAACGATTTCACGGTTATATCTTTGCATGACACTGAGAATCTGGAGCAGATCCTCGATAACCGTGCTTTCGCGGCAGTTGTAGCCGATATTATGACACCGGGTATAACCATAGAACAGTGGAGCGACAATATTGCGAGTAGACGCGAAATACCTATGATTATGACCGGTATACGCGATCTTGATAATACCGAACGCAAACAACTTTTGTCACACGCAATACCGTTTGTCAAAAAACCGTGTATGCCCAGTGTAATTTGCGATAAAGTGAAGAAAATTATTCGATGAAAAAACAATTTTTTACTGTTGTTACAGAAACATGCATCGCCTATGCCGGAATGGCAGTTGCCAATCATTACGGCTGGCACGACCTGCCTGCCTTTTACGGTATCAACCCACACCCCTACTTTGCGGTCATTTTATTGATGGCAACCAGATACGGAACTTTCGGCGGTTTGTTTTCCGCAACAGTTGGAAGCGGAATGTTTTATGTGATACTCCGCTATATTGCCGGACAAACACCGTGGACCGACCCGTCAGCGCTTAAAGTGATAACTTTGTTTTTTGTAACAGGCTGGATTGTCGGCGAGATCCGGCAGATGTATATAAAACAAAACCGCAGGCTGCAAAAAGAGCTCAGTCACGAAAAGCAGAAAAATGAAAAGCTGACCGAAAAGAGCGAAAAACTCAGCAAAATTAACAGTGAAATGGAAAAGCGTATCCTTGACGAAGTATCAACGTTTTCCAGCCTGTACGAAACAAGCAAACAGCTTCAGTCGTTTGATCTGGAAAAAATCTATACAGCCATATTATCCATTTTGGTGCAGTATCTGGATGTAACTCATTGTTCAGTATATGTATTCGACTCGGATAAACTGCGACTCAAAGAATCTATAGGCGAACGTACACGACAGGAAATCATAACACTTGACGATGAATCGAACATGATAGCACGTAGTGTTATGCGCCGGCGGGTATACAGCATCCGTGATTATCTCGATAACAAAATAAGCACTAACCTCGATCAGGATCATCCGGTTATGGCTGCTCCTCTGATTAAAACCGACGGAACCATGCTCGGCGCGCTTGTGATTGAGCGGATGCCGTTTTTCAACATTACCAGTTCATCATTAAAAATCTTTTCGCTCCTTGCCGACTGGGTAAGCAGTGATCTGGAAAACGCTCTGTATTTCAAGGAAGTCCAAAACAAAAATATTCTTGATGAAGTACTTAATATTTACACATCAAACTACATGCACACACGTCTCAAACAGGAATTTTACCGGTCTAAACGATATGGATTACCGCTATCGATTATATTAATCAGCATACCCGCACTGGAAGACGCACCGGTCGACTGGCAACTGAATATGCTGAAATTTTTTGCCACAACGCTAAATACGTCACTGCGTCTTACAGATATTGTTACCAGCTACAAAGAGTCTATCCAGTTTGCCATGATCCTGACCATGACCAGCGGCGAACAGGCAGAATTAGCTGTACAACGGTTGCGCGGTATATTTAAAAATCTGGGTATAGATACGATGAATCAAGGTAACCCGTTAAAAGTATATTATGGTGTGGGCGGCATGACGTCCACTATGGAAACCATGGAAGAACTGATCGCACAGGCGGAAGAAAAGAGCATCCAATGCGTAAAGCAGGATACCTGATAGTCAGTGTACTCGGGATAACTCTGGGAATGGCGTTACAATGTGTTATGGGGTGCGCTCTACTCAATCTGTTTCCCGGCACTATTTATTTTGGTATGGCGTTATCGTGCCATATTGCGGGGAGCTTGTGCGCGGCTATGGTTTATTTACAGCTCAAAACCGTATCGCGCTACGTTTTTTTCTATTTCTCATTGATTTTCGGACTGATGATTCCGGTGATGGGTATTATCTTCACCGCCACGGCTTTTCTATTCAGGACACTGTGCGACTCCCAGCGTCAGAATGAACAGGACTGGGATGTTGCCCTTGAGGAAAACGAAGTAGTGGACACTACTCTCAACGAACCATTGGACGAAGAAGAATTTGTTATGGAAAACCTGGATCTGGAATCGTTCGTAGACATTCTAAACGGTACCGATTTGAATATGAAACGCAGCGTGATAGAAAAACTCGCCGATGACGATAAAAAAGATAACATCATCCTGTTGCAAAAAGCACTCAAAGACCAGGACCCTGAAATTCGATTTTACGCGTCTGCCAGCCTCAAAAAGATAGAAGAAAATTTCCAGAAATATCTCATGGCAATACAAAAAGAGTTACAGCTCAAACCAAAGGCAAAAGAACAACATCTTCTGCTCGCTAAAGAATATTTCCGGTTTGCCAGATCCGGTATGCTGGATCAGACAAGCACGTCGTTTTATTACGAACAATCTCAAAAAGCTGTGGAACAAGTATTATCGATCGACCCGGATAATGAGGATGGACTCCTCACTGCCGGTAAAATTTATCTGCAACTGGAACAGTACGATACAGCTTTAAAATATCTAAATAATGCATATGATAAAAATCCTTCAAACTGGCAGACACTGATATGGCGATGCGAAGTATATTTTCGCCTTAACGAATATGAAGCAATACAAAACGATTGCGCCCGTATAGCCACACTAAAAACGCCGTGGGATACAGTGCAGGATATAACGCAATACTGGACAGCTTATGCGTAAAGAAGACATAAAAATTCTCAAGACAACCATCAACAACCCCAGCGAACACATACGCAACGAAGGGTTTTCGCAAATCGTTGTTTCGTATACCTCGTCGGGGCATCGGGAGTTACCGTTGATCCATGATGGAAACGAGGTTGTCAAAATACGTTTTCTGCGGTTTATAAGTAGATATCATAATTCGCGAACAGGTTTGCAGATAGCACGGCAGTTTATCGACGACAGCAATTCGGAAGTATCTGAGCAGGCATTAGCTACGTGTTCGGAAATAGAATGTATCGGCAAAAAAGATTTTATCCTCGATTTACTGAAGGGAACAAACGACAACGTAATCGATTATGCCATACGCGAGGCCGGCAAACGCCGTATCCTTGGCTCTGTAGATATTCTGTTCGGTATATTCAAAAAAGCGGACGAGAAACGCAAAGTTCTTATTTTAAAAGAATTGAGAAACGTACGGGGAACATCCTGTATCCCGTGGCTGCTTAAAGAGCTCGACCAGAACGATACACGTATTCTGTATGAAATATTGCTGACACTGGGGTTGTTTCACAAATACCTTTCGTGGTCGAGGTTTGTCGATTATCTCAATCACAACGATGAATCAATACGCAAAGCGGCCATATGGGCGCTGGGCAATTATTCATCCACAACAATCAGAAACCGTCTTCTCGAGCAATATTTTATAGAGACAGACACAACGGTACAAAACGAAATAATAACCATTCTTTCACGATATCGTGACCATAAAATAATCCGATATTTACTGAACATGGCGGCTCATGCTGAAGAATTTACTATCCGGCTTCTTGCCGAATCCGCGCTCGACCGCTTTCCTAAAAAAATGCTTTATCAACTGGTCAAAAAAAACCGCAGGAACGCCGACAACCGAATCCGTGCAGTGGTAATTGATAAAGCCGGTTCGGCGCACAGTTATAAATCGACCATAAAATGGCTGGTTGACGCATTGCGCAACGACCCGGAAGAACCTGTTCGCGCGATTGCCGCCGAGTCGCTGGGTATGATCAGGGAACACTCTGTCGTGCCTCATCTTGAACACGCGTTTTTGTTTGATTCCTCACAGACAGTGAAATACACGGCACTGCTTGCCCTTACCAACCTGTGGCATGCAGATGACTGGCAGACTATCCTGAGTATACTTGAATTTCCAGAAGAGAAATACAGCCATGCGCAACAGATCATTTTACGGTTTTTACAACGGAGATTGATGCGCGACAAATGGGAACTACCGCCCCGGTTACGCGAACGTATTTCATTCAACATGTACTCTAATGTTGCCAATATCCGATATTTAAGTATTGAAATCATAAAAATTATTGCCGAAAAAAGCGCTATAGTTCCTCTGATAGACATTTATATGAAAAGCGAAATCAGAGACGAACGGTTACTCGTTATCGAGGCAATGCAACAGATTGTTTATGAAGATGCTGAATTCATGTTTTCTTTTCTGTTGCAGTCACGGCATAACGAACATGTTTTCAATGCTATGCTCGATATCTATGAAATTGTGAATTTTGATCCGAAACAGTCATATGAGATGATTCTGCAATTCTCAACACTCTTTATAAGCGAACGCAAGAAAAGCATAAAAAAACGACTGGCAACAACACTTATGAATATTTTTGGGAGAGAATACGAAAATATCCCTGACCTGATTGAACAGGAAAACTGGAACTGGATAAAAATTATCATGGAATGCGCCAAATATACCGGTCAGAACGAGCTGAAAATTTTCGGATCGGAAATTTTTCTCAATAATCTGGAAAATGCGAATGAGCAGATGCAGGAAATATCAGTCATCATGGTAGGAGCATTGTCGGAACAACGGGCAATAGAAAAACTGACAAGTCTGGCGATCACGCATAAATCCATGAAAATGCGCGAACTGGCTAAAATATCGTTACAACAGATACTCAACAGGGATTGCGCCGCATGAGCAGACGAAGCGATGTATGTTTAGTATTAGAAGGAACCTATCCGTATATATCGGGTGGTGTGTCATCGTGGGTACACCAGTTGATCTGTGCCCTGAAGGATATCCGTTTCTCGTTGTTGATCCTGCTGCCGAACCGTGAATATATCCGCGATATGAAATATAAACTGCCTGCAAATGTGGTGGATATCAGGCAGATATTTATCCACGATCACGATCTGGGTAAACAGACTGCCAACCCGTCACGAAAGAAACAAAAATTATTTAATCAACTCGAAGAATATTCTAAAGAAATCATAGCCGGCAACACTTCTATTTTTGAGCAGGTACAAGCCATGTTTAACCCGGATAATAATCCGCATCTTACGGTTACCGATATGCTCTTTTCGCGCCCAAGCTGGGATATGTTGCGAAATCTTTATAAACATTACAATCTCAACATATCATTCCTCGATTTTTTCTGGACATACCGTTTCAGCCTGTTACCTGTATTACCGTTATTTGAGGCTGATATACCCGACGCGGAGATATATCATACCGTTTCAACCGGATACGCCGGTTTGATAGCAGCTATGGGCAAAATCAAAAACAATGCCGTACTGCTGCTGACCGAACACGGTATATACACCAAAGAACGCAAGATGGAAATCGCTCAGGCATCATGGATTTATGACGAACAGCAAGACGATAACAGGCCGCAGAAAAATATGAGTTTTTTCAAACAATGGTGGATTACCGTATTTAACCGTATGGCACGTGTCTGCTACGAACACTCGCGCGAAGTGATTACTCTTTATGAAGAAAACCAGAAACTCCAGATCGCAGGCGGGGCATCTAAAGACTCTCTGTCGATCATTCCAAACGGAATTGATGTAAGCAAGTTTGCCCCCATGGAAAAAACTATAGAAAAAGGACAGACTCAGTTCACAATAGGGTTTGTAGGGCGTGTGGTTCCGATCAAAGACGTCAAAACATTCATCAAGGCATGCAAAATTATTGTAGAAAAATTTCCGCAGACAAAAGTACTCATTCTCGGCCCGACAGATGAGGAAGAAGAATATTTTGAGGAATGCGTACGCCTGTGCAATATGCTGGAACTCAACGATAACATCACATTCACCGGTATAGTGCCCATCAAAGATTATTACCCGCAGATTGATCTGGTGGTGCTCACCAGTGAAAGCGAGGCGCAACCGCTGGTGATCCTTGAGGCAAACGCCATGGGCATACCCATTGTGTCTTCCGATGTAGGCGCATGCGACGAAATGCTCAACGGCAGAACGCCGGAAGACAAAGCGCTCGGCATATCGGGGCTTATAACCGGTGTGGCAACACCACGCGAGACAGCACAGAACGTGATAAAAATACTCAGCGACCCGCAGATGTACAATTCCATGAGCAAAGCTGGTATCAAGCGGGTACATCGATTTTATAATCAGAGCGATTTATTCGCCAATTATCTGAATTTATACGAAAAATATTTATACTAAGAGGTTGTTTACATGGCAGGAATCGGGTTCCGGTTACAAAAATTATTGAAGGAAGACAGCTATACAGGGCTGCTCAAAGGATATCTGTTCTCCGCCATTATATCATCAGGGCCGATGCTGACATCAATCATATGTATCGCGCTTCTGGGTGTGGTGAGTTTAACTATTTTGTCATCCGAAGATTACCTTTTATTCAGGTCGACAATCGTGTATGTATTTGCGTTCTCGCTTATCTTCACCGGTATGTTCCAGATGATTGTCACACGCTACCTTGCCGACCGTTTATTCGTCAAAGAGCCAAGCAGTCTTGTGCCGTGTTATGTTGGATTGCTGATAATCACTGTAATCACGCAATCCATCCTTGGAGGGTTATTTTTCTATCATGTTGTACCGCAATGGAAATATGTAATGGTGGCAACATCGTTGTATGTGACTATCAGTTGTTTGTGGAATACCATGATTTTCATCAGCGCCACAAAAAACTACATGATTATCGTGTGGGGTTTTTTGATCGGGTCGCTGGTCAGCTTTTTTGCGGGATACTATATGGGCAAACAGTTCGGGATGATCGGCTACCTGCTGGGATTTGAGATCGGTCAGTTCACCATTTTCCAGTTCCTGCTGGCGAGTTTACTTCGTGAATTCGATTTTTTCAAACCTATGGATTTCAATTTCCTCCGATATTTCAAAAAATACCCTGAGTTGTGTGCACTCGGCTGTGCTATCAATCTGGGCGTATGGGTAGACAAATTCCTGTTCTGGTTTTCTCCGTATGGGACTCAGGTAAAAGGATTTTTCCATAATTGCCCTGTTTACGACACAGCGTTTTTTCTGGCGTACCTGTCGATAGTGCCTTCGCTATCGATTTTTCTTGTACAGGTGGAAACCAGTTTTTATCACAAATACAGAGATTTCTACGCGCTGATCATGCATAAAGCATCTCTAGAACGAATAGAACAGGCAAAAGAATCTATCATCGCCGACCTGAAAGAAAGTATGATGGCGCTGTTGAAAGTTCAGGGCTTCATAAGTATTCTGTTACTGATAGGCGCGCTTAAAGTAGTAAGTATCGCAAAACTCCAATGGGCACAACTGTTCATTTTTAAGATCGGATTGGTATCGGCATTCCTGTTAATTTTCTTTCAGGTTTTGCTTATCATCATGTTGTATTTTGAGTTCAGGAAAGAGGCGCTATGGCTGACGCTTCTGTTTATCGTGGTCAATATTGTTGCCACAGCCATAAGTATCCATCTGGGATTCCAATCGTTCGGATACGGATTTTTTGCCGCGTGTTTTGTGTGCCTGTTTGTGGGATATCTGGTATTCAACCGGAAACTCAACAACCTGGAATTTTTCACATTCGTATCGCAACCAATCAGAAAAGTCGAAATTTAACATCTTTTATCCACGCTAAAAACGCCACGTATGACAACAGACGTTTATCTTGTCGTACCTAACTACCTTTGATATACTATGTTTATTGTGAGATAAAAAGTTGTTGTCTTTTGCCAATAAATTGAAAAATGGATATCAAAAATGACTGAATATAAAGATAAATTTATTGCTTTTATAGACATTTTAGGTTTTAAATTTTTAGTTGATAAAGGCAGCAATCTTGATGAAATAATTAAAATTTTAAAAGAGTTCGGAAATCCTGCAATAAGGAAAACACTAGAGAAACACGGTCCAATTGTTTGCCCCAAAAGTAAATATTTACAAATTGATCTTGATTTTAATCTGACCCAAATTTCTGATTGTTTAATTGTTTCTTCTGAAGTTTCACCAGCAGGTGTTATTAACTTACTTCATCACTGTTGGGGAGCTCAAATAAAACTCCTGCAAAATGGATTTATGTGTCGTGGATATATCACACGAGGTAAGATATATCACATAGATGAGCCTCCATATATAATTGGTCCTGGCTATCAACGAGCCTGTTTGAAAGAAAAAGTTGTATCTCTTTTTAAAAATGACGCGGATGAAGAAGGAACTCCATTTGTTGAAGTAGATCCATTAGTCTCTGAATATATTGACCAATGCGATGATAATTGTGTAAAAGCAATGTTTGATAGATATGTGAATAACGATGGGAACTCTAAAGGATTATTCGTCTTTAAGCATTCTGCAATTTCATTTCTTCTTTCTGGATCTGTTTTCAACCTAGAACAGCTCAAACAATCTAACAAAATTTTTCGAAGTTCATTGGAAAACAATAAAGAACAAATCATTGCTAAAATTGATATGAAGAAGGAGGATGCTATACAAAAAGGTAAGCACTACATTGATTTTCTCAATGATCAAATTGCTGCTACTCACCAAGTCGATAAAATAATTGATTACTTATCTATGGACGAAAATAGACACTATTATTGTAAGATTGGAAATAAAAAAGCGACAGCATCCTCCCCTATAATGGACACTAAACAATGCTTGATCAAATAGCATTGAGAAACTTTTCCCCATCGGATGTCATTCCTGCTTTCGCAGGAATACCCAACCCTTAAGTCCCTCTTCGCTTGTCTTGGCTGGCATCAGCATTTGATGCGATATCTGCATAGGGTATAATGTTGTTTCTTTTAAGATATAAATTTCAGCTCAACTTATTTTGTAAGTTTTCTGAGACCTAACCCTGCTAAGGACATCATAATCGTTATAATGGATAACGGTTCAGGAACTATAGGAAGACTGCCCTCATCAATTGTAATTTCATTATAAACTGTTCCTCCTGAGAAAATCCCTAACCCTTCGTAACCGTAATCCACATCAAGTAGTTTAATGCCTGTTGCAGCAACCGGATCAAACCCGGCAAGCACTTCATATGATGGATCAATCATTTGCACACTATTGCCTGTAATTATTCCGGAAACGGTATTAAGAAATACAAGGTTTGTTACCGGATAATAAATGCTGGCTAATGTCGGGTTGAGGTCGGTTGTATAAAAAAGCTGGAAACCTTCCATAACGTTATAATTTAAATCGCCGCTGACGATTTGTATTTTATCTACTATTTTTGCACCGTCATTAAACTTAAATAATATTGACCATTCCTCAATTGACCACCATCCATTACCATACGAATAATCCCCGTTTATAGCATCAGCAGATGGCCATACGGAATGTTCTGCTTCCGCTTCCACTGAAAGACCGGTAGTATTTAAAGAATATGGCTGATTGTATGCAAACACACCTTCAACCGAAAAAAAGACAAATAACAATACAACCCTGGTAAAATAATTTTTCATTTTGATTCCTCCCATTTTACGTTACAACAAATTTTGGACCATTTAATATGTTTCATACCTGTCTATAATAATAGCATCAAATATGCAGATTGTCAACCGCAAAACAGGCGAAATGGTTTGCGCAAGAGATGGTCAATCCAAAAAATAGTTTATTGATATATCTGACAACCAAAACACATCAATGGGCTTTTATCGTTTCCTGATCAAAGACATATACAACATCCGACACAAAGACAACAGTATGGCAAAAATCTTTTTCTATTTGCATCGTAAAACGTGATTCCTGTTTCAGAAAGGATGACACAATTAACCGTATACGCAATACTATACCTAACTGTATACGCTGTTTCTTTTCCCCTATATGTCGCACTGGTATAAAACATGTATATTATTTTGTTGAAAAAGGGTTGCTCAGGAAATACATCTTCCCATGAGCGCCGACCCTGAAAGATTTTGTGAATTTTACTCTGACTCATAATGTCCAAATAGTATAGATTCACAAAAAAGGAGGATAATATGTCAAAAATAACACGAAAAATTACTGTTGGAATTGTTACTATGCTGTTCATTTCTTTTTGTTTCAATTCAAACCTGTTTGCAAGGCATCACAGGAGATATCACGGTCATTCAAGGCATTACCGTTGCCATGACAACAATTGGTGGATAGGCGATACCATATTAGCCGGCGGTTTAGTGCTTGGAGCACTAATCAACTCACTGCCGCCGCAACATAAGGTTATCTATGTAAGAAAGGTACCTTACTATTATGACGGTACCTATTACTATCGTCCTGTTGAAGGTGGGTATGTAGTTGTTGAGGATCCTACCTATGTGGTTCCCGCAACACCGCCTGTAGTCATAACGCCATCTTATCCTGCAGTGTCTCAGGAAGGTGAGCGAGTCACCGTCAACATTCCCAACAGGCATGGCAGCTATACTGCGATTGTGTTGACAAAAAAAGGCAATGGATATCTTGGCCCTCAGGGCGAATATTATCAGGGGCATCCTTCAGTTGAACAATTACAGGCCCTTTATGGGGATTGATGTAATAAAAAGCTGACCGCTGTAAATGCCAGATACCATTGAGCAACTTTTCCCCATCGGATGTCATTCCTGCGCAGTCAGAAATAATTCCAAAAAAGATGGGTGCGGACAGATTAGTTAATCATCTTTTTTAGCAGACACGCTACAGCCATGATAAGAGACACTATGGTCGCAGGTTCGGGAATAGCCGAAACCGGCGCGGGCGGCGGTGTATAATCGATAGTCAACATCGGACGGTCCGTAGCAGTACCAGTGTTATCAGAGTACCATGTCACGTAGTATACAGTACTGGAGCTAAACATATAAAAACCATAGTTTTCGTAATCTTTATCGGAATACCCCTGGAACGCGGTAGTTACATTGAACTCATACGGACCGGCTGCCTTCTGGTCAAACGATGTGACCCGTGTTTTGGTATACGCGACGCCCGCCTGGCCTTCGGATGTGAAGCTATTATAGGTTACAGTGTTTTCTGCCCAATCGGTCAACACGCGATACACTGCTTGTTGTTTTGCGACTGAACTATTGACCTGTTTAACCGTAAGGGTAATGATTGCGGAATTAATGGTTGATCCGTACGGTATCTGAAATTCGTCCGATCCGAAGACATTCGGAAAACTCAGAAGCACCTGATACGTCCACACGCCTGCATACATCTGCGCCGAATTTCCATAATTTCTGTTTTTCTCAGAGGTCGTAAGGCTACTGATATAGGTGGCATAGGTTTCCGAAACATAGCCTTTGCCGTCGCCTTGCCTATAGGTAACTTCCACCGAATAAGCCGGTACCGCAACTACAAAACAAACAATGGCAAATAGATAAGTAAACAGTCTGCGCATTAATACCTCCCAAAAATTTATAATTATAAGCACACATATTTAACATATATATCACATAACAAACGCTTTGTCAAATTGCTATATATAATTTTGTTAAAAACAGAATCGGATCAAAAAAGAGAGATGTAACGGGACACCTCAATTTGTCCCTTTTTTTGAAACACTGTGTACAACTGATATACTATCTTATTGTAAGATTTTGTAGAAAAAATGGTGCTGTTTCATCCCCTTTTGCTCTCTGACAAATAAATATAACTAACATATTGTAAATGCTTAAAACTTTTATGAACACGATAGATAAACAATCATTATACCGTATGTTTTATATTCAAACTAATTAGATTATTTTATTTATTTGACATAATGTTGATTATATGGTATTATCATATTATGTAAGCTTTTATTATCTAACAAATGGTTATAGAGAGGTCTTATGCGAAAATATACTTTGATTTTTAATGCTATCATTGGATTTCTTGTGTGTTCATCTGCGACGTCTTTAGCACTAAACTATCGACTGGAAATGTTGGGAACTTTAGGAGGGCAATCCAGTGCTGCGTACGGAATAAACGATCATGGACAGATAGTTGGATACGCGCATACTCCGGGATATACAACACGGGCATTTTTATATGAAAACGGTGTAATGATTAATATCGACACTCTTGGAGGGTTGAGCAGCGTTGCAAACGATATAAACAATGCGGGTCAGATTGTCGGTGATATGTACACATCTTCTTATCAATATCATGCGTTCTTTTATGAAAACGGTGTAATGAACGATATCGGAACCCTCGGCGGAAACGAATGCTATGCCAACGCGATAAATGATGCCGGACAGGTTGTAGGATATTCTTCTTCCCTTGCAGGGCCGTCATATGCATATCTGTATGAAAATGGAACGATGGTAAATATTAATCCCGTCAGGGCCGCGTACGGAATAAACAATAACGGCGAGATTGTCGGTTATAGTTATCATCCGGGCATTGAGGCAACATATCATTGTGGCGATATCGACAATGAAATTCCTGTAAGTTATCTTGGGGCAATCGACGGTGACTGGAGCTGGGCATGGGATATAAATGATCAGGGTCAGATTGTCGGTCAGTCAGAGACCTCTATTCCTGGTGAATACCACGCATTTTTATATGAAAATGGGGTAATGAACGATCTGGGCACTATTCCCAATGGGGATAGTAGTTTTGCACTTGCTATAAATAATAAGGGGATGGTTGTCGGCAAAGCATGGGATCCATCAGGAAGAATGCACGCTTTTTTATGTATTGATGATGAAATGCTTGACCTGAACAGCCTTATTGATCCTGAAGTGGATTGGACACTGGCTGTAGCTTATGACATAAATGAATATGGCGATATTGTCGGTACGGCTTTAAGCCCTGATCTGACTGTTGGAAGAGCTTTTCTTCTCTATAATGAGGACGCGGATCGGTCTTTACCAATACCTGAACCGTTGACTCTGGTTTTATTGATCGCCTCATTGTTTGGTTTATACAGGCGATTTACCCGGGTCGTCGTCTGAGCGAACCGCTTTTTGGATGAAATCCGGGGTAAAAGTGAATGATATACAATCTGATAATTAACAGTTTGAAGGAATACAACCCGGAGGGAACTGACATGTTAAAGAATTTGCAAAAGATATTTATCATTTTGATTATCTTTTTTTTATTCCTTGGAAATGCAAAAGCCGCTACCCTATCTTTCAGAGAAGGCGGAACAGGATCGTATGTCAACTCTTTAACTTATGCGACAAGAATACGAAGTTACAGCTACAACTCAGATACAAATAAAAATTATGCTAATGAACCTTATATAAATATTTATAGTTATGACTCAATGTTAATTTCATTTCCTGAGTTTCTCGGCAATAATCCAACCACACAAATTCCTATTGGTTCTACTATATCTTCAGCAAAATTTTATATTGATAAATGTTGGTACGACGGATGGAACACCGATGGCGTAAGATTATATAAAAACACTTCGGAATGGAAAGAAAGTACGGTAACGTATAATACTCGTCCATCCGTATCTTCAACATATCAAAGACAAGATATTTATTATTCGCTCGGTTGGAAAAATTGGACGGTAACAGCTGATGCTCAGTATTTTGCGGATCACCCCGACGAAAATTTCGGTTGGTGGATGTATTATGCAGGTTCCCATACTTTCGGAATATACTCGGATGATTATAGCAATACAAGCTACAGGCCGTATTTATCAGTGACGTATACCCCACCGGAATTACCTGCCGATATGGGATATGAGGATAGCCTCACAGGATACTGGAAATTTGATGAAACTACCGATTATATCGTTGATTATGCCCGCAACTATAACAACGGCGGTATATATGGAGCTTCTAACAATGCCGGACCATCAAGAGTAACGGGGTACAACGGTACAGGCTTTGAATTCTCTACAAATTATCAGTATTTGGGAACAGGTGGATTATGGCACTGGGATAACGGAGGAGTTGATGGAAACACCATTCAGCTCTGGATAAAACCGTACATCCAGAGCTTAAGCGGCATAACAACTCTTGTCAAATTATCAGATACGTTATCGTTATACCTGGAAGACGGTAAACTTTTCGGTATGGGCAACGCTCTATCTGCAGATGAATGGGTCAATATTGCAGTTACTTACGCGGATAACCTGTTAAAACTCTATATTAATGGGGAATTCATAGGGAGTACTTCAGCTGACCCTGACTGGGATGACTGGGATTACGTTAAAATCGGCGGAGCAGGAAATAATGATTCAACAACGTTTGCAGGTATCATGGATGAAGTTTCTATATATGAAAGAGCGCTTGCCGATTCCGAAGTGCTTAATGTTTTTTATTACGGTGTCGGTATGGAAAGTTATATCCCTGAACCCTTAACTGTTATGCTGTTATCGATATCCGGCATAGGTATTTTATTTAAATCTTTAATAAGAAAAATTAGTGGGACAGACTGAGAGAGGAAAGGAAAAAAAGCAGACCGCCACCCTATCCCTATAATGGACACTAAACAATGTTTGAGAAATAGCATTGAGAAACTTTTCTCCATCGGATATCATTCCTGCGAAAGCGGGAATCCCCAACCCTTAATTAAGTGATATGTCCCTCTATCTCGCAAAACAGATAACGTTCCGTGTCGCGGATAGATATCTTTATTAGACCCGATTGATACAGGGAACAACATCCCTTTCATCTGGCGTTTTTCTGTAAGTTATCGGTCTTTTGACACCTCTGACAACTATTGCAATTAAGCTTGCAAGCCATTGACAAACAAAGATATGCATGCTATTATCTACTATAGGATTTAAATTGAATTTCTCAACCCAAACAAAGGTAGATAAAAGGAGCATTAGCATGAACAAACTGTTTATAACTACTCTGGCAGTAGTTGTTCTGTCGTCAACACTGTCTTTAGCGGCACCGGTAACACAATTACCGCTGGATACCGCGGATTGCTATCAAATCGGAACGGGGCAATTGACAACCAATTGGCCGGGAAGTACTTTTTATTCTTATGATGTAACTGATACCACCCTGTCCGTTTTAGTAGTCAAGCTGGAAGTAACAGCCGTCTATGCATTGGGTGAACAACCCGGATTCGGATCAATCCAGGTTTTCAACGGAACGCAGCAGCTCTATATCGACTGGGTTGCCGCGGGAGTCAGGGAGTGGAGTAACACTCAATTTGCTAATACCTGGTATGAACCTATAGGAGATGATAGTGTTTACGCTATTACCCGTCCGGCAAAGAACGGTAATGCAGGCAGTGCCGGTGATGTTAATGACAACTACACGTATCCGGCTAATGGTGTTGGTTCTGTAAACTATTATTATGTCGCTTTTGATAATCCGGTTACGGTAACCGATATTAAAATGTCTTCGGGCTCCAATTGTAATCTGGACTTTGACCTGACTTTTTATTCCCTTGAAGCACCGACAAATGGCAGCGCTATACCCGAACCGACTTCTATTGCTTTGTTATGTTCCGCTTTGGCATCGGGGTTTTTCAGATACGTCAGAGCAAGGGGATAATACATTAGTTTGTGCCTTACTTAGTAGCGTCAGTTCTGATTCACAGGATTGACGCTACTTTTTTTTGATCAAAATGGACATTTTTTTAACTACTGTAATATGTTTCACGCTAAGCACTAAAGATCTTGTTTATTAATGTCGTTAATAATAGATATAACACACGATTGATTTTCATAAAACCGACTCAATCTTGCAGCATAATTATTTAACAAACATAAAAGGTCGTTTATGGATGGATATTTTTTTACAGAATCAGATCATAGATAGTCTTACTGATGGCATCACGATTCAGGACAGAGATTATAATATTATTTACCAGAACATAATGATAAAAAACGCGTTCGGAGAGCAGCTCGGTAAAAAGTGTTATGCTGTTTATGAGGGCCGGGACCAGATCTGTGAGGGATGTGGGCTGGCCAAGGTTTTTGCAACAGGCAAGCCTGTTATGGTGCACCGCGTGGCAATCCTGAAAGACGGTTCTCATGGCCATTGGGAGAATTCCTGTTTACCTTTGTACGATGATACGGGAGAAATCATTGCTGGAGTTGAGTTGTGTCGCGATGTTACAGGTCGGGTATCTCTGGAGTCAGAGGTCAGGGATAGGGCCATTGAGATGGGCAAGCTCAATGACCAATTGAGTCGTGAGAGAAGGAACCTTGAAGAAACTAATGAAAAGTTGAAGGATGCCAACGCTGAACTAAAAACCACCCAAAAGCAACTCGTGCAATCGGAAAAGATGGCTGGCATTGGTCAATTAGCGGCAGGGATTGCTCATGAAATTAATAACCCAACATCATACATTTTGAATAATATTAGCTTTTTAAGAGAAGGTATGTATACATTATTTAAAGCATTAAAAGATACTGACGAGCTTATAGCAAAACATTTTTCACAAGACAGTGCCAATAGTGAATTCCATAAAGAATTTAAAAATATTATTGAACACGAAGATTTGCAATTTATCCAAGAAGATTTTCCTGAGCTCATCAGTGCGACATTATATGGAGCAGAATGCATTCAAAAAATAGTCAGCAATTTGAAAATATTTGCTCATCCCAGTGATGAAATAAAATCACCAGTTAATATTAACGAAGAAATTGATAGGGCTCTTGATTTGGTATATAACGAACTAAAGTATAATTGCCAGGTTACAAAAGACTTAAAAGAAGTTCCGTTAATCCTGGGTAATTCACAACAATTGGACCAAGTTTTTATAAATATACTTATAAATGCATCCCATGCCATTGAAGAAAAAGGGATAATTCACATTACCACCTACGAGAAAGATTCATCTGTCTTTGTTGAAATAGCAGATAACGGAATAGGTATTTCAGAAGAAAATATTAGTAAATTATTCAATCCGTTTTTTACTACAAAAGAAGTTGGCAAAGGAACCGGATTAGGCTTAGCCATAGTGTATGGTATTATCGAAGACCATGGTGGAAAAATAGTGGTTGAAAGCAAGGTCGGGGAGGGAACAAAATTCACAATATCTCTGCCGATGGTACATGCTGATGATCACTTCAAAGACAAAGCGGACTCAAATGCGGATAAAAAAGAGACCGCGCCATCTCCCTATAATGGACACTAAACACTGTTTACTCAAATAGCATGAAAAACTTTCCCCCAATCTGTCCTCAACCTTGTTTCTGGTATAAAACGTGTATATCATTGTTTACACAGAATATTTTTGTATAATTTTGTGGAACACCCTGAATATATGGTATACTGTATCTAGAAACAAATACGATTATGATAAGAACATTTTTACTCTTATTTCTAATTATATGCGTGTTCCTTTTTGGCGCGCCTTATGAAGCTGATGCATATATCGGTCCGGGAGCGGGGTTTGCCTTTCTCGGTTCGGCATTCGTGTTCATTATAGCTTTCTTCATGGCTATTGTGACAATCGGGCTATGGCCGTTACGCATGCTGTACAAAAAAATGTTTGGGAAAAAACTGAGCAAAAACGCCAAAACCAAACGTGTTATCATCGTAGGACTCGACGGGATCGATCCCGAACTCACCCGCCAATACATGCAAAAAGGGATGATGCCCAACTTCAAAGCATTGTCAGAAGAAGGCTCGTTCAAGAACCTGCAGACAACGTATCCGTCCATATCTCCAGTTGCGTGGTCATCGTTTCAGACAGGTGTTAATCCCGGCGCACACAACATTTACGATTTTTTATCGCGCGATAAACGATTGTACGTCCCTACGTTGTCATCTTCGTATATCGGCGATCCAAAAAAATTTCTAAAGATAGGCAAATTCGCCATACCGCTCGGCAAACCGGTTATATCGCTGTTGCGTAAATCGCAGCCGTTCTGGAAAGTGCTTGGAAACTCGGGTATTTTCTCGCATGCGTTGCGTGTGCCCATATCGTTTCCGCCCGAACCGTTTAACGGTGCAAGCCTGTCTGCAATGTGTACGCCCGACCTGCACGGTTCGCAGGGTACATTCTCATACTACACCACCCAAAGCGATACCAACGCCGTACCAACAGGCGGCACGTGCATTACCGTATCGTTAGAGGCTGGCAAAGTTACATCAAAAATCGAAGGGCCGCCGCATCCGTTCCGAGTCGATCACGCGCCCATCAGCATACCGTTTACGGTAACTATATCTAATAACAACGGTTGCGACGCGGTTTTGTATATCAACGACACCACCATAAAACTAAATAAAGATACGTATACCGACTGGATACCACTCTCTTTTCCCTCGGGGTTTGGAATCAACGTAGCGGGTATATGCCGGTTTTGCCTGCGAGAAACGTCGCCGGATTTCAGACTGTACGTTTCGCCAATCAACATAGATCCCGAATCTCCGGCGTTACCTATATCGCATCCAAAGAGTTACGCAGTGTACCTTGCCAAACAGCTTGGCACCTACGGCACATTGGGGTTGCTTGAAGATACATGGGCGCTTAACGAACACGCGCTCGATAACGATACCTTTTTGAAACAAACGTACCTATACCACGACGAACGAGAAAAAATGTTTTTTAACGCCATTGATAAAACCAAACAGGGCCTCTGCGCCTGCGTGTTCGACGCCAGCGACCGAATCCAACACATGTTCTGGCGATACATCGATCCAAAACATCCGGCACCCGCACCCGACAAAGAAAAATTCGCGGATGCTATACCCGATATGTACCGGCGTATGGACGATCTGGTCGGACGGGTACAGAAAAAACTGCGCAAAGGCGATGTGATGATCGTCATGAGCGACCACGGATTCAAATCGTTCCGGCGGTGTATCAACATCAATACATGGTTGCGCGACAACGGATTTTTAACGCTCAAAAACGGTATAACCGGATCGGATTATTTTCAGGATGTCGACTGGTCGAAAACCAAAGCGTTTGCCGTGGGGCTCGGCGGTATTTATCTGAACCGCAAAGGACGTGAACGGCAGGGGATCGTTTCGTCCGACGAAGCGCCGTCTATCAAAGCAGCCATCATCAAAGGGTTGGCAGGTATCAAAGACCCGGCCGACGGATCGGTTGCGATTCGCGATGTGTACGACGGCGACACCCTGTTCAAAGGGGCATACAAACATGACGCGCCCGACCTGATTGTCGGGTATGCCGACGGGTACCGTATATCGTGGGAATCCGTAACAGGCAAGTTTAAAGAACCGATTTTTGAAGACAACCTCAAAGCATGGAGCGGCGACCACGGCGTGGATACGCAAATCGTTGACGGAGTGTTGTTTTGTAATAGAAAAATAGATAAAGATAAACCAACCATGTACGATATCGCACCCACAGTGCTAGATCTGTTCGATGTACTCGTACCTTCGTACATGGAAGGTGAACCGTTGTTGTAATGGATTGGATATGAGTTTCAGCCTCAGTTATGTCATTCTCGCTTTCGCAAGAATGACATCCAATGGGGAAGCAATGAAAAATGATGATTCAATGTATTAAGTGGCTCAGATTGCTTCGTCGCTTCGCTTCTCGCAATGACGGCTCTTAACTTTATACGTCATTGCGAGGAATAAGGCGCAGCCGATTGACGAAGCAATCTCATGACCTGATAAAAGTATGACTTACAAATTTTACATGGAGTAACTATGCGCAGTTTTTTGTATTGTATAATCCTGATATATACCATGATGAGCACGTTTGCCTGCCCGGTGGATACACAGGCATCCGAACCGAACAAGGATCAAAAATGTATCATTATAGGTATTGACGGCATGGACCCTGATTTGCTGTCCATGTACATGAAAGAGGGCAAAATGCCCAACTTCAAAAAAGTCATCGATTCCGGCGGTGACTTTAAAAAACTGAAAACCACCGATCCGCCGCAAAGCCCTGTTGCGTGGGCATCTTTCTCCATCGGAGCCAATCCCGGTAAACACGGTATCTTCGATTTTATCCACCGCAACCCCGAAACCCTGATTCCGTATCTATCCGTGACCAGTACCGAAAGCGCGCACGCGGCATTAAATTTCGGTAAACTGCAAATCCCCTTGTCCGGTGGTGAGGTAATCAACCTGCGCGGCGGCATACCGTTCTGGCATTACCTGGCAGATAACAATATTACGGCGACTATCATGCAGATACCGTCAAACTACCCGCCATCGCATCCGGACGACGCAGAATCGCTCAACGAGTTATCCGGTATGGGAACGCCCGATCTGCTCGGTACTCAGGGTTCGTTTGCCTTTTATACATCGGTTGATGTAGGACTCAAAGAAACCATCGGCGGCGGCAGTGTGTACAGAGTGAAGGTTGACGACGGCAAAGTCAACGCAAAGCTCTACGGACCTCCGCATCCATACAAAAACCCGAAAAAATATGAGGACAACCACGATTCCCTGCTTCAGGTTCCATTCACAGTGTGGATAGATAAGCAAAACGACATTGCCCGTATCGATATCGACGATCAAAAAATTATTCTGCAGCAGGGGCGGTTGAGCGAATGGGTACCACTATCGTTCCCTGTTATTCCGTATGCGCAATCAATATCGGGTATAGTCAAATTTTATTTAAAAGAGTGTCACCCTGATTTCAAGTTGTACGTAACGCCAATTAACATCAACCCTGAAAACCCTGTTTTGCCAATTACCTATCCCGAAAATTTTTCGGAGCAACTCTTCGATCAGTTCGGCTATTTTTATACACAAAATATGCCGCCCGATACCAAAGCTCTTGAGCACGGTGTTTTCTCTGACAAAGAATTTTTACAGCAAGCCGGACAGGTGTTCGACGAGGAAGAACAACGGCTTTATGGCGAACTCGAACATTTTCAGGGCGGATTGCTGTACCACTATTTCTGCATCAGCGATCAGCTTAGCCATACTTTTTTCAGGACAATCGACCCAGCGCATCCACTATATACAGAACAGTTGAAAGAGCAATACGGAATGGTATTTGAAGATATGTACCGCCGTTTCGATAAGATTATCGGCAAAGTGATGAAATATGTCGATGACGATACGCTGTTGATCATCCTGTCCGATCACGGGTTCGCATCGTTTCGCCGTGGAGTCAATGTCAATACTATCCTGCTTGACAAAGGATACATCACGCTGAAAAAACCTGAGGAGCAGGGGCAACACGAATATTTTGATAATGTTGACTGGGATAACACTATAGCTTACAACCTTGGCATCAACGCGCTGTACCTGAACCTTTTCGACAGGGAACGCTACGGCACAGTGTTTATAGAAGAATACGAACAGGTCCGCGAAAAAATACGCCAGATGCTACTTGCGTACGTTGACCCGCAAACAGGCGAAAAACCGATCAGGCATGCGTATCGTCGTGAAGAGGTATACAGCGGCCCGTACCTTGAGGACGCGCCGGACTTAATTATCGGGTATGAACGCGGATACAGGGCATCATGGGAAACAATTCTTGGAAAAATGCCCAGAGAAGAAATAGTCGATAACACCAGCCCGTGGAGCGGCGACCACTGTATCAGTGCGGATGTCGTGCCGGGTATACTGGTCACGAACCGGCGTATCACCAAAGACGACCCGTCGTTGATCGACCTTGCGCCGTCGATACTGGCGTATTTCGGGTTGCCTAAAGGCGAGCAGATGGATGGAGAATCAATTTTCAATATACCACTAAGGAGCAATCAGCATGTTCGAACCGAAAGTGAAGTTGAGTAAAGATTTGATGGACAAATGCAAACAAGCCGCCGACCTGCTGGGTTGCAGTTCGGTTGACGAATTTGTAACAAGTATCCTCGAAAAAGAAACCGATATCATACTTGCACAGGTCGACTCGGATAAATCTATCGAAGAACAGGCCGACGAGATCAAACGCAAACTCCAAGGGTTAGGATACATCGATTGATGCAATGGTTTTACCGTTTTCTTAATATCATTGTATCAGCGATTACCGTATTCTTTGACGCCATAATGTGGCCGTTTTCGCATTTCCCCCCTATTGTGGGGCTAGTAGTGTTGTCTGCCATTGGCGGTGTGGTGTTTTTGAAACTGTTTGGTATGACATCAAACCAGACTGCGATCAAGCGGATCAAGAATAAGATCAAGGCAAACCTTTTTGCAGTGGTTATATACCGCGATTCGTTTTCTACCTCGTTCGGATCGATCATGAAGATGATCGGCTACAATTTTTTGTATATGCGCTACGTCCTAGTACCTCTTGTGGTACTCGGCGCGGTATTTGTGGTTATGTACGGGCAATTCGATATCCGCTACGGCAAACAACCTCTGGCGGTAAACGAACCGGTAACTGTATCACTCCAAGCCAAACCTGAAACCGATTTATATGATTTGTCGTTGAAAGTTGACGACGGGATACGCATCGACACTCCGGCATTGCGAATCAAACAGCATAACGAGATTAACTGGGTCATAACACCTGTCACAGACGGCACGCATGAGATTATTATTACAAATGGTGATGAACAGGTATGCGCCATGCCGATTGTCGCAGGGAATACTGACGCGAAAAAAATACCGATAGGATCATATCGCAGTTGGTGCGACCGCTTATTATACCCAGGATTGCCGCAGATTGATCCATCGTCGCCAGTTGTATCATTGACGGTTGAGTATACTTCGTCGGACGAAAATTTTTTAGGCTGGAAGTTGCACTGGCTGGTTATTTTTCTTATAGTATCACTCATAGCAGGGTTACTAAGTAAACGGTTTATAAATGTTGAGATTTGATATTACTGAAAACTACAAAATGACTTTTTAACATATATTAGAGGTTTTTTATGGACCACCTGACGTATCTTGAAAATCAAAGTATTTATGTTATCCGCGAGGGATACCATCAGTTCCGCAATGTGGCTATGCTCTGGTCGATCGGTAAAGATTCCACCACGCTGCTGTGGCTGGTTCGCAAGGCGTTTTTCGGTAACATCCCGTTCCCGTGTTTACATCTTGATACCGGCTACAAATTCCAGGAGATTTACGAGTTCCGCGAAAAGTATGCGAAAGAATGGAACCTGAACCTCAAAATTCACAAAAATGAAGCGGCCATTGCCCGCGGTGTCAGCCCTGATACTGGCAAGCTGGAATGTTGTACCGAACTTAAGACAAACGCGCTCAAAGACGCCATCAAAGATTTCAATTTCAGGGGATTGTATCTTGGTATACGGCGCGACGAACACGGTATCCGCGCTAAGGAACGTGTCTTTTCGCCTCGCGATAAACAGTTTGAGTGGAACTACAAATCCCAGCCGCCGGAACTGTGGGATCAGTACAAGACAAAAACCGCGGCAGACGAGCATATCCGTATCCATCCCCTTTTAGGCTGGACGGAACTGGATATCTGGGAATACATCAGACGCGAGCAAATACCTATCGTATCGTTGTATTTCGCTAAAAACGGAAAACGCTACCGCAGTATCGGTTGTGAAACCTGTTGTAATCCGGTCGATTCCAACGCTGATACTGTCGATGCAATTATAGAGGAACTCAAAACAACCACCCAAACCGAACGCAGTGGCAGGGCGCAGGATAAAGAATCGGCGTACATGATGCAGAAACTGCGGTCGCTGGGTTATATGTAATCATCAGATGAGGTTTTAACGATGAACGATACAGATGTGTTACACTTTGTTATTGTCGGGCATGTCGACCACGGTAAATCTACCCTGATCGGCAGGCTGTTTTATGATACCGATTGCCTGCCTGAAGAAAAACTGGCGGAGATCAAACAGGCGTCCGAAGAACTGGGACGCCCTATCGAATTCGGGTTTGTTATGGATCACCTTCGCGAAGAACGCGATCAGGGAATCACCATCGACACCTCACAGGCATTTTTCAAAACCAAAAAGCGCAAGTATGTCATTATCGATGCACCTGGACACGTGGAATTTATAAAAAATATGATTACCGGAGCGTCACAGGCTGAAGCTGCTCTCCTGATCGTTGATGCGGAAGAAGGTGTCCAGCAACAGACAAAACGCCACGCTTATATCTTATCTCTTCTTGGTTTGCAACAGGTTGCTGTGGTAATCAATAAGATGGATCTTGTATCGTACAACCAAAACCGTTACGAGCAGGTAAAAAAGGAACTGGGCGAGTTCCTCGGCGAACTTGGTATCAAACCGCAATATTATATACCCATATCCGCTTCGCTGGGCGATCAGGTAGCCAAACAGGGCGACGCCATGACGTGGTACGAAGGGCCTACGGTACTCGAATGCCTCGACCTGCTTGAGAAAAAACAACTGCCGCAACATCAACCGCTTGTCATGCCGGTACAGGATGTATACAAAAACGGCAGTAAACGTGTCTATGTCGGGCGCATCGCCGCAGGTGTCATGACTGAAGGTATGGATGTTAAACTCATGCCTCAGGAGCAGGAAACATCTATCAAATCAATAGAAAAATTTCTGGAAGATCCAAAACAGGCGGTGGCTGGCGAGAGTATCGGAATAACTACCACAGATGCTATTTTCGCTGAACGCGGTCACATGATTTGTATTGATGGCAGCGAGCCGTCGTTAACTACGCAGATCAAAGCAAACGTGTTCTGGATGGCACGCAAACCGTACACCAAAGGCGACCGTATTCTTTTGCAATGCGCAACGCAAGAGGTGTACGCATCGCTTAACCCTATAGCGCGGCGTATCGATTCCGCTACTCTTGAGACCATCGGAACTGATGCGACAAAACTGAAAAATCTGGAAGTGGGCGAAGTAATAATCACCACCGAAAAACCTGTCTGCGTTACCGCATTTAACGATGTGGAGGAACTGGGCAGGTTTGTTCTGGTACGAGATAACGATGTATGCGCAGGCGGGATAATCATCGTTCCGAATATTGACGAAGGGGGTGTCTAGCAATGTTGGATTTGCCCAAGACTGTGGTAATCGGTATTGACGGTGTGCCTTTCGACTATTTTATCTCTCAATGCGAAAGCGGAAATATGCCGAATCTCGCTAACATCATCGCGAAAAATCCCCATAAAAAGATGAAATCGGTGTATCCGACCATATCATCTGTAGCGTGGACATCGTTTATGACCGGACAAAACCCTGCAGGGCACAACATTTTCGGGTTTGTAGACCGCAACGCCAACCCGCTTGAGCTTATCCTCAACACCGGAGCTATGCGCAAATGCGAGACTATCTACGAATCGTTATCAACAAAGGGGTATCGTGTTATAAGCGTCAATGTGCCCATGACTTATCCTCCGTTTGAAGTGAACGGTATTCTTGTTGGAGGTTTTTTGACGCCGGATATAGCCAAAGTCTCGTATCCACCGGAATTCAGTGAATACCTCAGTGCACGCGGTTACGTGATCGACGCTGATGCCCATCTGTTTGATGAATCCCCTGAAAAATTTATGGCTGATATTCACCGTGCTCTCGACGCCCGTCTGGAAATCGGGTTTGATATGCTCGAAGACAGGCCATGGGATTTTTTCCAGCTCCATATTATGGAAACCGATCGCCTGTTCCACTTTTTCTGGGATTCCGCCGCGGGTAACGGTCCATACTTCGAGGCATGCAAGATGGTTTTTCGTAAAATCGACGATTTTATAGGCGAAGTTTTTGATCTTGTATCAGACGATACCCGCATTGTTCTTTTGTCCGACCACGGATTCTGTAGATTGAATAGCGAAGTGCAACTCAATACATTATTTGAAAAAGCAGGGTTGTTATCGTTTATGAAAGGTAAAGAAAAATCGCTGGCAACCATGCATCCTTCAACGGTTTGCTATTCCCTTATCCCCGGACGGGTTTTTATTAATTTAGCCGGACGCGAACAGTACGGAACCGTCAAACAAAGCGATTACGACGCAGTCCGTGAACAGATTTGCGACGTGCTCAGACGGCTCAAGAACCCGGAGAATGGCGATAAGGTAATCGACAAAATTTTTCTTCGCGAAGAAGTTTACAGCGGCGAATTCTTAGACCGCGCCGCGGATATTATCCTGCATCCGTACAACGGGTATGACCTCAAAAGCCATCTTGATCGAGATCAGGTTTTCACCAAATCAAACATCAACGGTATGCACACGTATGACGACGCGTTTATCTGTGGGGTTAACCTTCCTATCGATGCGATTGACGAAATAAAAGACGTGCGGGCGGTCATCGAATCATACTATTAAATTCATTTTTTGGTACTTTTTTCACAAAAAAGTACGTTATTTCTTCTTTTCTACCCATGTTGAGATTGCTTCGTCGCTTCGCTTCTCGCAATGACGGCTTTTAGGATGGATTATTGAGTTCTTCACATTTCCAAGGTCATATCTAGATCAGTAAGCTGAGGTATTATCTTTACTGCGCCAGTCATCGAGCAGTTGGCGGCATTCGTCGACAAGAAATCCTCCGACAATTTCAACAGGGCTATGACCGAGTTCTTTCATGGTAGTATTAGATATATCCAGTTCATTGAACCCTAGTTTTTTAACGTCTTCTATTGAAGTTCCGTAGATAATCTTGCCGATTTTTGCCCAGTGTATGGCGCTGAAACACATGGGGCAGGGTTCGGTGGTAGAATATATTTCGCAGCCGGACAAATCGTATGTCATCTGCAACCGCGAGGCGATTCGGATAGCGTTGATCTCGGCGTGGCATGTGGCATCCTGTGAGAGCACGGTATTACGCGCCACAGCAAGAATTTCACCATCACGTACTATACAGGCACCAAACGGCCCTCCAGCCATGACCTCCAGGTTGTAGCGGGCATTAGCAATGGCAATACGCATAAATTCTTCATTAATCTTATGAGTCATAATCAGACCACCCGGTGTTAATAGGTTATTTAACCGTACTATATAGAATGTTCTGTAAGGACTGCCGCTACAATGGAATCGAGAACAGGCGCTTTTTCGGCGACAGGTGTATCGTCTGCCGGTTCGGTAAACACATTGACTACAATGTTGGGAATCGTTGCCATGGCATGGGTAATATACTGAGCAGTAGTTGATTCGCGAAACAGCGCATTTTGTACTTGAGCCAGCAACTCATCATCTATGGCAACAGGAGTAAAACCACTGTCCGTGAAATATCCGATTTGAGCAAGATACGCGTCAAACACCACACCCTGCACAGTTCCTTCGGGTAACGCATCTATCATAGCAACAAGTTTTTCAATGGCGGTATCTACTGCCAGTTTTTCCTGAGCAGTTAACATGTTACCGTTATGTATGATTGTATCGAGAGAAAGATCTTTTTTAGGATTAAACGGATCTTTCAGGGTTATCTTCAAACCATGCACGCATTGCCTGCATGGCTTCTACTGCATTGTCGCCCTGTGCGGATATACGGATACGGTTACCTTGTGCTAATGCATTCATTAGGATACCCAGCAGATCATTTAATTCAAATTCTTCACCGTATATTTCTTCACCATTCTCGAGGACTTCTATTTTCTGTCCAACAAGGTTGGCATCCATCTTAGTTGCCGTATTGGAAAGCAATCCTGCCGGACGTGCGTGAATGCCCAGCTCGTTGGGAACCGTAACAATAAAGAATTCCGGTTCAGGTGGAGTAAACACTGGTGTCTGAGGTTGACCGACCTGATAAACGCTGTTGATGTCAGCAGATAAATCGTCGGGATGTTCCTGTTCGCCTAAGCGATAATAAATCAATTTGCTCAATGCGTTCAGCGCATCATGTGCGTCTGGTCCCTGGGCTATAAGCTGTAACGAGTCGCCCTGCCGGACGTTCATGTCGAGCAATTCCATAATTTCTTTGGCATCAGCTGCTTGCAGCACATCAGGCGTCTGTTTCCCGTAACCGGTTAACTTGACAATTTTTACAGAAGAAAGATATTCAACGGCAACTGCCGCCAAACGCCGTGCGGTTTTCAGGTACAAGCCACTGTGATTGATAACGGTCATGGTATGTTCAGCAGGCGCTTGTTGTTCTGTTGAAGGTTTTTCCGATCTAAACGCTTGTAAATCTTTTGCCTGATTGATCCAGTATCCGTCGGAATCAAAAGAAAACTCAATTTTTTGTGGTGTACCGAACAATCGCTGCGCAGACAAAGCCAAAGCATCGAGTTGACCAAACGTTTTCAGCGACAAATCGTCCACAACAGTTCCCGCAAGATTATCGGGGATATCGGTTTCTTCATCAACGAGGAGGTTTTTATTACGATCGTAAACGAATTCAGCGGCCATACCATCCACACCGCCACCATGCCCTACATCGATACTCATGGTACTTTCGTCACGATTGTCTGACAACTCATTTGCGGAATTAACCACACCAGAGAATTTAGCCGGGCTCATTTCCTGTACAAGCACTGACGGATAAACATCGGTATGCTCGATTCCATTCATCTGACGGTTGATATATGCCCGTTCAGTCCATACCGAGGCATAAACTCGTTTAATACCAGCCAGCAACTCGGCATCGTTTTTAAGATCTGGAATGAATCGTATACCCCTGCACCGGCATATCCGGGAAGGTCTTCAGCATTGGTGCTTGAACGTGCAATAACCGGTACCCCTTTCAAATGCTGATGATACCACTTTAAAATTTCCGCTTCCTGTTCGGGTGAAAACTCTTTTTCCATAACCATTCTGCGTATTTGTGCAAGATACGATGTCATATTATCGTGAAAATCAGGTTGCGAGAGTATATCTTGTATACGGCTTTGCAGTTCTGATTTACCTGCAAAATCGTCATAAAAACCAAATGGCAGTACAAACCCGTTTTTAACGGGCATGCCATTGTTTCTCATATATCCAAGGCGGGCGGTTTTGTTACCGGCATGGACATTATTATTCAGCCCCATTGTAGCAAGCGGGTTTATGTTTCGTACCGATAAATCAGGTTTGATAGGAATAACTTTGCGCTGCTTTGTCGCAGCGGTAGGTGCGTTGAGACGGTACGCGTTTTCTTCTTCTATTTCTTTAGTAGTTGCTTTTCTGATACGGTTTAGAGATGTCCTGCCGCCCAACTCGATTGTTACCCATAATTCTTTTTCGCCATCTTTTTGTAACCCGGCCAGCAGGCTACGCGCGTGTGGCATAATGATGTATGGTATTTTCCAGTCAGCTGCGCGTTCGGCAGCGTGTTCGTCGCGCCCGATCCCTTCTTCAGCTATGATAGCTCGCGGTTTTGCCATAGTTGCTATGTTTTGCGGATACTGGCTGACAACAGCAAACCCTTCGTCCAGATAATCCTGATCAAACAGCAGCTTTACCCCATCAGAGGTATTTGGGATAATACGCAGTTTGCCCACAACTTTATTGCGGTCATATGGCAACAACGATTTGACAAGCCCCATATTATTCTGTGCAATATACTGCGAAAGTACATTATCGATTTTATGTGACAAAAATTGCGCCAGCCTAAACGATGTATTTTCCGCAAACAGTTTATTGGCGTCGATCATTAAATCTATACTATCAGCTGTTTTGCCGTATTCACGCATGGCTCTGAAGATATACCCTGTCTTAAAAAAATCAATTGCACGTTCGGTGTTAAGAATCATGTTATCAAGAACATCTACGCGACCATCTGGCATTTCTTCGCGGGTATCGTTGAGGTAATACATCAGTGATTCCAGATGTGATGCCATATTTTCAAGAGTAATGGTCGTTTTTCGCAATTTCTTGTAATCAGGACTTTGTTCGAGCATCTGTGCAATTTGTTGAATATTGTCCGATTCCATTTCGAAAATATCTTGTTTAATCCACTGCTTGACATTCATATTCTGTTCGGTTTGTTCGGAGAACAGGTTGTTAACTGTTTCCTCTCCGACCTGCTCGATGACAAACTCGATAAAATTTCTGGTCATATAAGCAGACTCAGGGTTTCTGACATAAAAATAATACCCATTTATTAATAGGTTACGTATAGTTTCAGGCTTAAGCAATTTGATAAGATCAGCCATCTCATCCTGCGGAATATTATCCTTTTCATTAATAAAATGGCGGAAATTTATCATAATGAACATGGCAAAGCCATCCAATTCATCAAATCGCTGTACCGACCTATCAGATAGGTGTTCAATTTCAGTCTCAAGAATTTTCGTCTGAACTACTGTGTTCATTAAAAAGAAGATTGATCCCATCTGGAAATGTTTGCCCCTCGCAATACTGCGCAGGATGGTACGTGCCAGAGCAGGACGCTGATAATAAATTTGTTCCATCGCAAAAGCGGCATCCTCAGGGTGGGTATACCCGTTAAAAACATTCATAAATATATTAGTTAAAGCAGCGTTATATGTTTTCATACCAAGCTTCTTTTCATTGATAATAGCGCTGTTAATCAATTCGATATCTTCATCCGATAACTGATTATTGTTTATTATGTTCAAGGTATTGTAACGGTCAAGCACTGCTTTGAGCTTTTTTGAAGGATTATCAAAATCAACCTTGGCGCTCTGCCTAATTTCATCTATCAAGGCAGTCATCGAAAGGAAGTTATCTGAGAATGACCTAATTTGCGCGAGCGACAGCAGAGGCTTATCGAGTTTCAATTTTTGTTTCTCTAACCATACACGTGCTTGATTTGAGAGCGAATTAGCAATTCTGGTTTTCCTGTCTTTAGGTACTTCAGTATGAAACGCCTGCGCCATAACCGCCGACGCCCATCCTTCCTGGAAATCGTCAACCACCAAACTATAGAGCTGATCCATGAGAGTAACCAATGTGGAATCGGGCAGGTGCTGAAAAATTTCGCCGATATTTTTACGATATTCATCGTCAAAGGTACTTGGAGCAAGCAACTGCAAAAGGGTATATTGACTCATCGGTAACCCTGCGAATTTACCGACTCCCTTAACTGGCCTGATTGAAAAATTTATCATGCGGGAAATCTGTTCATTCAGAGTCTGCATAACGAGCAACCGCATAAATGGCAGGTAATTGGTATTAAGACTGCGCAGGATTACCGAAACCAGTTGTGGGTTGAGATAATACAATGCGGTAAGAATACGCGCTCCTTCTTTGATGTTGTTGCGAACCAATGGATGTGTTACAAATTTTTCCGCGATATCTCTTGAATAGACAACACCGTTAAATAAGATCAGGTCATCTTTTTTGATAGATTCAAGTTCCTGGATAAACAACGATGCTATACGTAAATGTTTCGGGCTCGGGCGAACCCATTGATCGTTCCAATAATTGGAATAGATCTCGGGTGTAGATGATTCGAGTGATGCTATCGCCGGTATAAAAAATGGAACATCACCGAAATCAATATTTTCCGCACTACTTACCATAGCTGTGACCACGTCAATATTAGACTGGTACACAACATCGCTGATGTTAGGAGAAATGTTGCTGATGATGAACGCTTTGGTACTGCTCATATTCTCGTGGCATTTAGTTACAAACATAACGGCGTTATGGCGGTAATACCCTAACTCAAACCGATATCGCCCATTATCGTAAATCTTGGAAAAAGGTTGTGATGTTGTCGCGTGAAACCTCATAATAGCTTCTTCGTCGCTTTCATTGATAACCCATTCTGATGGATCGGATGGCTGAAGGTTAATAACAGCCGGAAATATCTGATCCCAACGAACTTCAAATACAACCCTATGAAATTCACGACGGGTTTTGAGCAATTGCACAGCGTCATCAGGGAATACCTGCTTTACTTCTTCCGCGGGCACACCCTGCAAAATAAACGCGGCAACCGTCTGCGCACTTTCACCGAACAGCGCAAGAAATTGCGCATAGGTTATCAGGTCAAACGATGGGTTCATGGGGGTTTGATAATGGGTTCGGATATCAATTGCTTTTTGGATCATCATATGATCGCCCGGAGCAATGTGGGTGACGTTTGCTTTGAGCGAATCAATCTGTCGTTGTGACGCGCTCATATTGACAAAAGGAATCATACGATCAAATGTTTTTATCGAATCGCCCAGTTTCTGGCTGACTTCAGCAAACCCCAGTTCACCCATACCGGAAATCAGCACACCATGATCGTCCAACATTTTGTGCAGGTTGTCGATGCTCTGACGGTATTGCTCAACCGTAGTGAACTGTCCTAACCCTAAGTCTGATGTAATGACAAGGTCGAAACGGTCTTGTGGAGCAAAGTCAGGGGCAAGCGGGTCGTAAACCTTGTCACCAGGGGTGATTTTGCGATACGTTATATTATCTGCCTCACTATAATAGACACCGTTTTCGTCGAATGAAAAAGCGACCTGCGGTTTTTGCGGCGTACCCGAGGTGGGATCAAATGGATACACAACTTCAGGGAATACCGCGTCGCGCGATTCGATTACAATTTCGTCCCACATATCTTTTGGTACAGTATCGAGAAATTTACGCAACATTTTACCGGGCGATTTTGGACCGACGTTTTCCTGAGCCCCGATCAACAAAACACGCAACTGTCGTTTACCGTCAGGGGTCGTTTCCCCTTTGAGCTGTTCGGGAACCAGAGTTGCTTTGACGGAATCATCGAGCGTTTGTGTCTGGCTCATACCAAACCACGGGTGTGTGTTTACTGTTTCGGCATTTGGAAACAACGCGTGGTTGGTCCTTATCAGATCCCTGCTGGTCAATGCGCGGTTGGTAATGGTATTAAACGCGGTAATGTATAACGGCGTCAGATAATTATTGTAACGCACGTTAACACGGTTGTAATTTGCGAGAAATGCAACAAAATCTTTTCTGTGAAAATCGCTTTTATATATATATTTAAGATACACTTCCGCGTCACTGAACCGTTCGATCAATTCCTGCTGTGTAAACTCGTCTGCCTGGCTGTAGCCCGCATAATCCAGTGCGGCTTCAAAAATCATTATCCTGAGAAAATCGTCCTGCATGCGTTCATGGCTCATCATCCGTTTCATATTACGCAAAAAATGAATATAATCCTTTGAGTCAAGGATAGGTATGGATTCGTATAAAGTTAAGGCAAAATCACGCGGATTGGTATCTTTAGAAAATGGTCTGCTAGATATACCCAGCGCTTGCCGGACTATCTCAAGATCAACCTTCCCTGCTTGTTGCGGCACACGTTGACCACTGTGCTTTATCAATTCTATATACGGTTGTTCTCCCGGTTGCATAGCACGTATTTTCAATGTAACGGCATATCTTGGGATATCCAGATAGTATGCTCCCCTGTCTTCATAAAGCACGGCTGACTGCAGCAGCTCTTCGGTTATCGATGGATCAGCCTGCGATTCAACGATTAACCGCGATAACACAGGTTTTATCTGTGACGGTTCTGCCAGCATTTCAATAGTGCGCATCAGCAGTTGGTATTGCATACCAAGGTGCTGTTCTGGGCGCCATACCAACGCAGCCTGTCGCAATGTCGATGTTTCGCGCGCAAATAGTTGTTCTACACTGTCCAGTTTGTTGAGCATGATTGAACGGTAAGTACCACTGTTATTCGCCTGGTGGCGTATGGCAGGTACGATAACAACCGTTGTGTACCCGCGCTCGTTAAGCAGTTGACGTATTCCTGTCGTATGAAAACCACCGGTGATACACACGCTCATGGTAGCTCCGGCCTGTTTCATCAGGCGTTGCGCCATGGCGTTATCTCGCTTAAAGGCAATTGTGTAATGGTCTTTGCAGCGTTTGATGGCCGTGCCGATCAATTCGGCCACAGGCGGTTCCATACCGGATACAGAAACGGACAGCGATTCGCTCCATAAAGTTTGCAGAGCATCATCGGGCATAGCGCATAGTTTTCTTGCTTCATCCGGAGTAAGTTCGCAACGCAATACCCTTCCCATATAGACCGTATGGTACAAGGCTTTGAATTTGGCAATACACGGTGCGCCGCAAAGGCTTTCTTTGAGTACCAAAGCAGCAAAATCGAACAACTCTCCGGTCAACTCGCCAACCGCAAGTTGTTGGCTGAGGTTTATAAATTCCATATACCTGTAAAAATTCGGGTATTGATCCGCAGTGATTTGCCGTTTCGGATCGGATATCAGGTCGGTCAGCACCTCAAAAAATGACTGTTCCGGCAACCGCCCTGCCAGAAACTGGCGCACCAGCAGTTTGAACGATATCGCCACAGCAGGTGACATCTCGGTCTCAAGCAACGATAAAATAACAGCGTGTTCTTTCTGGAACCGCTCCATGTCAATTGCATCTTTAAGATGCAATATTGACTGATAGCGCGCTACCTGTGGATACCGTTGCGCATCAGCGGCAACATCACCGCCCAAACCTTCGAGGGCGTGTATGAAGGTGTCAACATCGCCGGTCAGCGACAAATAATCACTCCACGATTGAAGAACCCTCCGTTCATCGTCTGACGACGCTGATTCGATTATAGATCGTTGCAGCGCATCAAGATACTCATACAACAATGATGTGTCGGTCAGTACCTGTCTGAATACGGTGAGGTTTTTCTCATATAATTCTTTGTCTTCCAATCCATGGATTGTCATAGAGCCGGGCAACGTAATATCAAAATACTCTTCACCAGTAATTTTACTGGATTGTAAATATTTTTCAGATACACTTTTGCGGACCATCGGGTCGGGATATCTGGTAAACGGGGTCAGGTCCATGGTTCCAGAAAAACCTTCGACGAAACAGCTGTCTATATCATAATTGGATGTAAGGTACTGCAGGATATCGGATATGCTTTTCTGCGCCTGGTAGTGAGCGTGAATATCACGTATAAGTATAACGGTTTTACCAAGATTTCCGTACGAGACATCTTCTATTGTACCAATATTATCGGGAATGGAAAAACCAATCTGGTCGGGTATGAATAAACGTAATGGATCATCGCTTTGCTTAGCTGCAAATACAGGGATAACGATAAGAACTGCAAGTAGCAATGATATCCTGCGTAAGCATTTTTTTAGATCCATAATACACGTCCTAAATGATATCCAAATTTATTTAATGAAATACTAAAAACAGTATACCACAATATTTGGGTTTTGGCAATGAGTTACAATGGTTTCAGGCGTGTTATAAAGTATTCTATTGCTGGACAATACGCAATGCGTCAGCGCCGTTGCCTGTCCTTAAAACTGGAGGCAAAATGCGGATTTGGTTCTCTATATTATCGACGCATCTAATCTGGAACGCAACCTGTACCTGACAATTCAGTTGCTTGAGATGGGAATACCTGTTTTGCCGGTGCTAAATTTTGTTAGATTTATTTCTTTATGGCCTTTTGTTCCACCCATGCATAGATAGTAGGTAAAAGAAGGAGTGTCAATGTTGTAGCAGAAAAAGTACCGCCAACAACGACCAGTGCAAGAGGCCGCTGTATTTCTGATCCAGGCCCGGTTGCGAGAAGCAGAGGAATTAAACCAAGGACAGTTAATATAGCAGTCATGAGAACTGGACGCATTCGCCGTTGAGAACCTTCATAAACAGCATCTTCAATTGAGCTGCCATCAGCTCTTAATTGATTAAAATAATTTACCATAACCACCCCGTTCATTACCGCTTCACCGAGCAACGCAATAAATCCCACAGATGCCGGAACAGATAAGTAAAGGCCTGATAGATAAAGACACATAATCCCGCCTATCATAGCAAAAGGAACATTAATAAGAATGATACCTGCCTGTCGTATTGAGTTGAAAGTGCTGAACAACATAATAAAAATAAGGAATATTGTTACAGGAAAAACAATTGCCAATCTTCGTGATGCCCGTTGTTGATTTTCAAATTGACCGCCGAATGAAAGAGAATACCCGGCGGGCAACACTATTTTTTCTTCAATTTTTTCACGCACTTCATTTATATATCCTACGATATCCCTGCCTTGAACATTCATTTGGAGTATAACTTGCCGTTGTCCATTTTCACGCTTAATCTGAACCGGTCCGTCGACTTCTTGTATATCAGTCAATTCGCCCAGCCTGATTTTTTCTCCGATTGCTGTTTGAATAAGTAAATCGCTGATTTTTTCGGCAGAATTCCTGTATGATTCGGAATAGCGTACAAATATAGGAATTCTGCGGTTCCCTTCGATCACCTCGGTAATAGTGTTGCCCCCGACGCCTAAGGCTATCAGATTATTTATATCTTCTACAGAAACACCGTAACGGCTCATTACATCATAACGCATTTTTATGGATAAATATTTCTGGCCTTCAAGGGGAGTCCTGAAAATATCTATACTCCCGGGAATTTTTTTAAGGAGCCCCTCAATTTCCTGTGCTTTACGGTCAAGAACACTAAGATCATCGCCGAGAAGTTTTATAGCCACAGAAGCTCTTACACCAGTTAACATTTCAGATACCCGCATATCTATTGGTTGCGTAAACCCATAATTAATGCCGGGAAACGAATCAAGGACAACACGCATTTTTTCCTGTAATTCAAATGGATCTTTTACTGTCCACTCACTGCGTGGTTTTGTTATTATGAAAACATCACTCTCGTTCAGGCCCATAGGATCAAGGCGTAATTCATCCGACCCGATTCTAGCTACTAATCCTGTTATTTCAGGTATTTCCATAAGAGCTTTTTGTATTTGATTTTCTATCTCTATAGATTTTCCCAAAGATATACTGGGGAGTTTTTCTATTTGGAGAACAATTGTGCCTTCATCAAGATACGGTAAAAATTCTTTACCTATACGAGGAAAAACAAACAAGGCCACAAGAAGAAGTATCAACGCAAAACCTATAGCTATTTTTCGCTTTCGCAACGACCATTTTACAAGAGGACGATAAATAACAAGAAGCCCTTTTAAAATAGGATTATGCCCCTGTTTTTTGGGCTTGATAAGAATGCTGGCCAAAACAGGTATCACCGTAAGCGATAAAACTAATGATGTCAATATCGCAAAAACAACCGTAAAACCCAGAGGACGAAACAGTTTTCCTTCCACACCTGTTAAACTTAATATAGGTAGAAAAGAAGCTATAATAATAAGAACACCCGACAAAATAGGTTTAGCTACTTCAACTGCAGAATCATAAACAAGTTGACGCTTGTCTGTAAATGTTTTGCTATTAAAATTACTGTAAATATTTTCAACCATAACTACAGCGGAATCGACTAAAATACCAATAGCGATTACAATACCGCCCAATGACATAAGGTTAGCCGTTATCCCAAAAAATCGCATGAGGATAAATGTGCCTAAAACAGTTAATGGTAAAATCATTCCTACCGTTAAAGAGCTTCTCCAATCAAGTAAAAAAACAACCAGTACTATCAAAGCAAGACAGATA
Source organism: Candidatus Auribacterota bacterium (assembly GCA_963675685.2). GTDB lineage: Bacteria > Auribacterota > Auribacteria > Auribacterales > Auribacteraceae > R3-B46. The sequence continues at coordinate 491,653 of CAXXKF010000011.1, read as the reverse complement.
GCCTGGATTAGAGCATTAACCACTGTTTTGACAGCGAGTGTAATAAGTTCACTGCGATCATAAAATGGATTTATTTTAACCCCTCTGGGCAATGACGCAGATATTTTTTGCAGGGCTTTTTTCATATTCTCAACAGTTTTGCGGCTATTTGCCCCTCGTCGATTCAATACTAATCCTTGAATACCCTCGCCTTCACCGTTTTTCACAACAGCTCCATAGCGTGTAAGAGGCCCTTCCCGTACATCTGCGACGTCGTCTATGTGAATAGGAACCGTATCCCGAGATGTAATAGTTATAGACTTTATATCATCAGCAGTCTGGATTTGTCCTTCAGTTCGTATCAACACAACTTCGTTATTTTTGACAAACCTGTCGCCACCGGCGTTTCGGTTGTTGTTTTTTATAGCCGCCTGTATATCATCAATGTTCAGGTTATATGCTTTAAGGGCATCAGGATTCGGTATAACGTGGAAACTTCTTACTTCACCTCCAAGAGCATTAACATCGGCTATCCCGTCAACCGACAACAGCGGAGGGCGTATATACCAGTCAAGAATGCTCCTTAACTCCATATTTGAGTAGCCTTCGCCTTCAACGAGAAACATATATACATCGCTTAAAGGCATAGTGATCGGAGCAAGGCCTCCTTCGACTCCTTCTGGTAAATCAGCAATAACCTGATTGATTCGTTCGGAAACCTGTTGACGTGCCCAATATATGTCGGTTCCCTCGTCAAAATCGATTGTTATAGCTGATAGAGCATATTTTGTGATAGACCGTAACACCGTCTGGCGGGGTATACCTCGTACCTGAATTTCAATAGGGTATGTTATTCTTTGTTCTACTTCTGTAGGACCCATGCCCGGGGCTTTGATAATGACTTGTACTTGAGTGGTAGATATATCTGGAAACGCATCAATTGGCAGCTCTTTGTATGTCCAGATTCCTAAAACAATTATTATTACTGCAAAGAGAATCAGAAGTAATCGCTGGGAAAGCGAAAATTTGATAAGTTTATCAAGCATTGCTTATTCAACTCCCTGGTTGAGATACTCTGCTTTCAGTATAAAACTATTTTCTGAGACAACTTTTTCGCCTTCTTCAAGACCATCGATTATTTCAACTATGTCGTGATTCTCCCTGCCAGGAGTAACTCGTTTTAATTTGAATGTTGTTGGATCGACCTGAACAAAAACACACATTTTCCCATTGATTTCCTGTATCGCTTGTCTAGGTACTGCAAGTGGAAGTTCTATCTGGTCGCCATTTATTTCTACACTTACACTCATTCCAGGACGCCATTGCCGGTTTGAATTATCGATAGCAATCTTTACAGGAAGAGTACGGGTAGCATTATCCACAATTGAAGAAATAAAAATTATTTCACCTTTAACTGATAATGATTCTTTCAGGGATGTGATGGATACTTCATTTCCCACCTTAAGCAGATCAATATATTTTGTAGGAACATTACATTGTACCCTGAGCACAGTCAAATCAGCTACCTGAAACAATTCGGTATCAGCTAATACAGATTCGCCAAGTTTTATTGTCTTTTTGATAATTTCACCGGGAAATGGTGATTTTAAACTGAAAACCGACAAATCAACTTTTTCAGGATGTTCAAGATATTCATGCAACTCATGTTCTGTATAACCTAATATTCTAAACTGTTGCAGTGCAGCAATGTGAGCAGTTTCAATTTCTTTTATTTCCATAACTTTTTTCTGGTAATCTTCCTCAGAGGTCAGCTCTTTTTCACGCAGTATTTTTTCACGTTCAAGATTTTTTTTTGCAAATTCAAGTTTATGTTCGGTATCGACATATGCCATTTGCGCGTCAGCGAGTGCTCTGCTTATTATCGTCGCAATTGTTTCACCTTTTTCAACATGGTCACCAAGTCCTTTTTTGATTTCTTTTACCACACCATCAACTTGTCCGGTGATAATAGCAACATTTTCATCATTCAACATTACATCACCTTGAATAACAACCGATTGCGAAAACTTTTGCGGACTGGCAATAGAAACTGTAAGATTAGCGTTTTTAACTGCTTCAGAGCTAAGACGAAACGTATTTTCTGCTAATGTCTCTGATTCCTGCGCCATAGGTTCTGGGGCTGGTTTACAACTTGACAAAAGAAAAGATCCCAGGATTAATACTGCAATATAATATCGTTTCATCAGCACCCCTTTTAAACTTAATTGCGTATAGTGTCTTGAATTGAAACCCCAATAAGCGATTCTATTTCAATCAGTTGTTTGTAATAGTCTGCCAATGTCTCATTGATGCGTTTTTTTACTGAAAATAGTGTTCTTTGCGAATCTAGCAAATCAAGATATACGAATTTTCCAAGTTTAAACCCTTCACTCACCATGTCATATGATTTTTGAGCTTCAGGCAATACATTTTCCTGCAGCATCCTGGCTTCATAATATAATGTGCTTAAAGATTCGTATGATACAGACAACTGATGGTAAAGGTTAAGTCGCAACGCCTCTTTCTCTTCCAATGCTTTTGAAAGCTGATGCCGTGAAGCCAGAATATTACCCTGGTTTCGATTAAAAATAGGAATAGGAATACTTACCCCGGCAACAAGTGTATTATCTTCAGTTTCATTCATATAACGATAACCGCCGCTTAACGTTACATCAGGTATAGAATTGGCTTTTTCAAGTTCAATATTCGTTTTTTCTATGGCAACTAAATGTTCATATTTCAGTTGTTCCGGCGTTTTGTCAATATATGAACAGACCAGGTCAAAATCAGGAATAGACTGGGGCATTTCAAGTGTTCCTTTCGCACTTGTGAACTGCGGGTTATTATTACCCCATATAGATGAAACATTTCTGCGGACAGTTACAAGTTGGCGTTTTGTTTTTTGGAAGTCTATTTCTGAGAGATTTACCGAAACCAATGATTTAGATACTTCTACTGTAGATATCTTTCCTGCATTAGCTTTTGCCTCAATTATTTGATGAGTTTGCTCAGCAATAGTTAAAAGTTCTTGTGCGTTTTTTACATTTATTTGAGTAAAAATCATATCAACAAAAGCTTTACTGACTTGCGAGAATATTTCTAATCGTTTAAGTTCATAATCATAGAAAGCTATTTTTTTTTCTAGATCAGTAACCTTTATAGCCGCTGATCTTTTCCCGCCTAACTCAATAGCCTGGCTTAGCTGGGCAGTTAGTTGCATTTGCCTATCACCGTGAAATTCTCGTGAACCACTAAAATCTTCCATTTCAAATGAAATCTCAGGGTTAGGCAACAATCTTGATTGCCTGGCAAAAGCTTCTTTTATTCTAACTTTTCTAGCATAAATGGCAAGATCACGATTGCAACGTAAAGCAAGAGTTAAGGCTTGTTTTAAATCTATTTCCCCATGTGGTTCTGCAAAATTATCAGGTTCAAAGAGTTCATTTGGATTAGAAGAAGGATAAGGACTATCGTATTCATTTATAAGTTGACTGGTTATGTTTTGTGCTGAACACAATTGTACAATCACAAAAAAATTCACAATAAAAATAATAATTTGGGGGATAGATAATTTTTTCATAAAATTTTCGTTGTATATGGTTGGAGTTATTTTCAATTATCTAAAAAATTTGATTAATGTCAATTCTCTTTATAGAGTAAAACATAAAAAATTATTCTTTCACCAGTTATATTTATATCAAAATGAATCTCCCCGCCCTTACGACCGGGGAGATTCATTTTGAGTCCAGCTTGATTATCGTCTCTGTCGGCTGTAGGTACCCATAACCTGTTTTTTCTCTATGGTATGAGCCTCAACCTGTTTAAAAAATTCGTTTTTACCGACAGGCGAGATACTCTCGGTATCAAGTGCGTATACAGTAAAATAGTACCGGTGTGTACCGCCCGGCGGGCATGGACCGCCGTAGTTTGTTTTGCGGAAATCGTTAACGATCACCACAGACCCGGCAGGAACCGGTCCTCCTTCAGGGATATGATTGACATCTGCAGGGATATTACATACCAACCAGTGAATCCAGTCGCCCATGGGTGCGTCGGGGTCAACACAGCTTATCGCAAAACTTTTTGTGCCTGAAGGCGCATCGGACCATGCCAGATGAGGCGATATATCGCTGCCATCGCAGGTATATTTTTTATCCATCATCTGGCCGTTTTGAAAACTGTTGGTACTCAATTCCATCGAAAAACTCCTTTCCTGTAAGTAGAATATTGTGGCAACCACGCCACAGATCGCGAAAAGGGGTAGTCTCAACGAAGTCGTATTCATATATGTGCTCCTTTCACATTCTCTAATTATCATTCTATGCAACAAATATAATACATGCAAGATTTTTTTGGACTATTTCTATCTTTATCAGTTCTCCATAAATTTGATAAATAATTTTCAATTGTATTTTTCTTTGTCACATGATATACTATTAATATGTTTTATAGTTTTTTAGGATTAGGAGATTCTTTTATGAAACGATACTTATTTTCTCTTTGTTTATCCGTTATTAGTCTATGGAGCTTCAATTCTTTTGGCGCGTCATTATATTTTGCCTGTCAACATCCAAACCAACCTGCTGATGGAGTATATGTGGTAGATTTGAAAACAGGCGCAACAACGCAAATCTACACCAGCACATATAGTCCGTATCTTACAGGTTTTGAAGGTGATAAATCGATTCTGCCCGAACTATTTGAAGATACCATAACTATTCTAAACGGGGACGGATCGGTTTACAACTCATATGCGACATCGGGGCATCCATACGCGGCAATTCAGGCAACCGATGGCACCTCGGATATATATTATGTGCAATATGTTGAAGATCAAGTATGGAAACTCGACCCTCCATCAGGACAGACTCAACTTGTTGCCACTGTCGACAATGCGCACAGGATTGTCATTAGATCAGATGGAACGTTGTTTGTATCTCAATGGTCTACTGATCTAGGACAACAACTGCCAACTATTTTTAATGTGGATGAAATGACAACCGTTGCCACGACCACAGCCAGAATAACGACTATGGAAGCTGATCAGGAAAACAATATTTTCTTCACCGACTACGACGACTGGCATACTATCTACAAACTTGACGACCAGTATAACCTGACAACATTCTGGTCTGACCCGTTAGTGACAATCCATGGATTGTCTTACGATCCTATTTCCGATAAATTATATTCCATAGGGTATAACGATGGAGATACCGACTACTCATTGTTCGCTTTCGATCTATCCAACGGCACAATGACAACTTATATCGATGGTATCACAGGTGTTCCTTCTGATGGAGTGTATCTGTACACGATCTTTTTGAATTCTGCGGAAACGATCATACCCGAACCCGCAACCATCCTTCTGCTTTCCGGCGCGGTTATAGGCGCGTTAAAGATTCGCCGTAAGGGTTGATATAAATATGGATACACTACCACAAACATCTTACTACTATTTGGTTGAATCAAACTATAATCATTTACTCTGTGGCTTTAGTTGAGAATAAAGTTGATCGGCGAACTGCGGATTGAGATTCTGCAGTTGTTCGTAATACGACCACGCTGTATAAGTATCTCCCTCGGCGTTAGCTATTAGTCCGAGGTAGTATATTGCTTCGTGGTCGGGTGTGTCGGTATTGACAGAGATTGCCTCAAACTCTTGTTTGGCGTCGGTCATATTTCCCGTATTGAAATATGCAAGGCCAAGATTAAAATGCGCGTCCACGTTGTCAGGTTTGAGCGATAAAGCCATTTTATACGCCTGAATTTCCTGTGCCGCATTGCCTGCGTTTCCCATTGCCATAGCCAACCTGTAATACAGATAAAATGATGGTTGATCCGCAATCAATTTGCGATACACGTCGGCTTCCTGATGGATTTTGCCCTGTTGACGGTAACAATCGGCAATACGAAGGTAGTTTTCACGCATAGACGAGTCTAGCGACCATGTTTGCGAAAAATATGCTAACGCTTTATCGTAATCTTCCAGAATATAATACGTATCCCCGATAAAATACAGTGTTCTGGCGTTGAGTGGATCGAGATCACAGGACTTTAAAAATTGTTCCAGCGCAATATCATATTTTTCCTGATCCATATACACTAACCCGAGATTAAAATATGCCCGCGGGTTATCTGGTTCAATGTCTATGCAGAATGTAAATTTTTTAATAGCTTTTTCGAGTTGTTTTTGTTTATGATAAATACTACCCATATTAAGCTGTGCTGCGTAGTTTTTGGGGTCGGCATCTATGATTTGCTGAAAGATCGATCTGGCTTTATCGAACTCGCGGTCTCTGTAATAAGCGTATCCCTGATTAAACAACCCCTCATTATCCTGTGTTGCCTGCTCAAAAGATTGGCTATCAGGTTCCATAACAACTTGCGGTGGATTATCTTGCGAAAAAGTGGCATTAATTGTGCTTAATACGGCAATACTAATGCACGTGAAGCGTTTAATCATAGCAACAACCATTTTAATATGTAATGTTATTTGACAATTAACTGTAAAAATTTATGACCGAAAAATAATATTTTTCGAATTTACGAATTAGACTAAGATTAAACCAAAAAAGTTTCGATATAAAGAATAATTTTCAACAAAAGTTAGCAACAACGGGGAGGATATGATGAAAAAATTTATTGCTGTGCTGATGATGATGGGAATTATATATGTTGTGAATACTTGTGTACCAGGCTATGCGCAAGATGCTGTGGATAGAAATATTATGATGTTGCGCAGTCCAGACTCCGACCAGCGCGAAATGTCCGCCCGTGCGTTACGGGCGTTTCGGGATCCACGGGCTGTCGCCGCGTTAATAGATGCGTTGCACGACAGCGACGACGACGTTGTCGAACAAGCCGCAAAATCGCTTGGTTTTATCGGTGACCCTATAGCGGTCGAACCTCTTATGCTAAAACTGCGTCATGACGATTCCAGTGTCCGCGGGGCATCAGCCGAAGCGTTGGGTAATATCGGAGATCCCAGAGCCATTCCTGCTCTTGAAGATGTACTCGCAAACGATTGGAACCCGTTTTTAAAAGGTGTTGTCAACGACGCGATCACCAAATGCCGCCTGAATGCCGGCAGGGTTGTGTATGAAGAACATGTTGTTGTCCAGCCTGCTCCAACGCCGACTCCTGCTCCAGCAACGCCAACTCCGGTATTTGTAGTACCCGATGAACCAATCGCGAAAATAGCTGTGTTGTCGTTTCGCGATACAGCTTCAAACGGGCATAACTATGGCGACGCGTTGTCTGAGATGATAACAACCGCGTTTATCAAATCTCACTATTTTGAAGTAATAGAACGTTCGCAGATACAAAAAGTAATGGAAGAACAACAGTTCAGCGTCAGCGGTTCGGTAGACTCCGATACCGCTATCGAACTCGGACGCATCCTCGGCGTCCAGTATCTGGTGGTAGGCAGTGTTGCCCGGTTGGGGTCGCTGTTTGAAATAGATGTCCGGTTTATCGAAACTAAATCGGGTAAGGGCCTGATCGCAGAAAGCGCAAGTTGCAGAGGAGAAGAGGGCTTGAGGCCTACATTGAACTCCGCGACCGATAATATAATCAAAAAATATGATATGATGTTACGCAACAACCAGATTACTGTTGATTAACCTTCTGCCAAAGCGGGAACTGTAATGAACCCAATCGACCGGCGGACATTTTTATCCCGGTGTATAAAAGGATCCTGTGCGCTCGCAATGGGATCAACACTCCTGCGAGCTAGCGACCTTTTTGCCGGAACCGACGCGGCAATACCACTTTCAGAATCAACACAGAATACACCGCCCAACTACAAATCAATATCGCGTTTCGTCCGTGAAGCGATGGAGTATGTTTCTAAAGATAATGGACTTGTACAATGCACACTGTGCCCCAAACAGTGTGTTGTCGCTCCAGGAACGCGCGGTATTTGTAAGGTGCGTGAAAACCGCGATGGAAAATATTACACACTGGTTCATTCGAGAGTATGCGCCGCGCATGTGGATCCTATAGAAAAAAAACCTTTGTTTCATTTCAAACCCGGGTCATCGGCGTTTTCGCTGGCAACTGCCGGGTGCAACTTTACCTGTACGTTTTGTCAGAACTGGCAAATCTCACAGGCTAAACCGGAAGATATTTACTCGCAGTATATGACTCCGCAAAATGTTGTCAGCTCAGCAGCTAAACAGCAATGTAAATCTATTGCCTATACATATACCGAACCGACTATTTTTTACGAAATGATGTACGAAACCGCAAAACTGGGTAACGAATCGGGTATCGACAGTGTCAGCATTTCAAACGGTTATATCGCTAACACAGCGTTGGAACGCCTGATGGATCATCTCAAAGCTATCAAGGTCGATTTGAAAGCGTTTACCGATTCATTTTACCGTACCTATTGCGGAGGTGAACTGCAACCGGTACTAAATACCCTCAAAACTATCAAGGCGCGTGGAGTCTGGCTTGAAATTGTAGTTCTTGTGATCCCCACCCTAAACGACAGCGCACGGGAAATCAACGAGATGGCCGCATGGATTGCCGGTGAACTGGGGCCAGATGTTCCGGTACACTTTTCACGGTTTCACCCGCAATACAAACTGAAAAATGTTCCTATAACCCCCATATCCACGCTTAATCGCTGTATCGATATTTGCAAGGAACATGGATTACATTATGCCTATGTTGGCAATGCTCCGGGACATCCACATGAAAGTACCTTTTGCCCATCATGTGGCACTGCGGTAATCAAGCGGTACAGCTATTTTATCGGATCAACAAATATGAAAGATGGGCATTGTGGCGCGTGTGGACAACAAATCGCCGGTATTTTCTGATCGAAGAGTGGATAAATATTGCCAATTCACTGAAGCAATTTTTCTCATCCTTAAAACTTTATTGATATAGTATTTAATATAATATATATTTAGCAAATATGTTATGTTTGCCTAATTGTCTGATAAAAATAGTATCTCTATGATAAATACTAGAATATAGGGGAGGATAGTATGAAGCTGTCGGTGGTGGTTCCTGTATACAACGAAAAAGAAACCATTAAAACAATCATAAAAGCTCTCAAGGCAGTAAAAAATATCGATATGGAAATTATCGTTGTAGACGATTTTTCAACCGACGGTACACGAGATTTGTATTTCCAACTCGAAAAAGAAGTAGACCAGATAGTGTTACACGATCAAAATATGGGCAAGGGAGCCGCGTTACGTACAGGGTTCCAACATGCCACAGGTGATTGTGTTATCGTGCAGGATGCCGATCTTGAGTACGATCCTAACGAATTTCATCTGTTGCTGCGCCCCATCATAGACGGAAAAGCCGATGTGGTCTATGGATCACGTTTCTTAGGCGGCGGGCCCCACAGGGTATTGTTTTTCTGGCATTATGTAGGCAACACCATGCTGACGTTGTTGTCGAATATGTTTACCAATTTGAATCTTACCGATATGGAAACGTGCTACAAACTTTTCAAACGCGAAGTAATACAAAATATCAAAATAGAAGAAAACCGCTTCGGGTTTGAACCTGAAATTACCGCTAAAATCGCCAAAAAGAATTTGCGTATCTACGAAGTTGGTATTTCGTACTTCGGTAGAACCTACGATGAGGGCAAAAAGATCGGTATGAAAGATGCTTTCCGCGCATTTTACTGCATCCTGAAATACAACCTCTTTTCCGGTTGATATATTGACCGGATTATTAATCGAAAAGCGTTTTATAAAAAACACGGCATAGTTTGGGAGTGGTGAAAAAATTACTTAAAGCTTTTTAAACCGTCATTGCGAGAAGCAAAGCGACGAAGCAATCTCAAAATAGATCGAAACAGAGATTAGTTCAGCCCCATAGTGGTTTCGTAATCACACTTTTTCGCACAATAGCCAATGACGTTTATAAAGACATATACTCCAGTCAAAACGACCAAGGTATTTTCCGCCAATTGCTATAGGACCTGATTTCATACGTTTGGTAATCTTAAAGCCTGCTTTTTCGAGCATTTTCCTGATACGGCGATAGGTAAATTCATCGTCTATAGGTTGTTGAAACCTAACATATTTGGGTTTCCATGGCATAAGAATATTTTTTGCTTTCATTATCCATTGCCACCAGATATTATCCGTTGTTAAAAGGAACCGCCCACCCTGTTTAAGAATTCTATGTGCCTCAGCAAGCGCGGCATCCTGATTGATAACATGTTCTATCACCAAACTCATCAGGGCGATATCAAAATAATTATCTTCAAAAGGTATTTCTTCGGCATTGCCGGTTTTCGCGTTTATGCCATTTTGTATACAATGATCAACAGCTGTGCTACAGATATCTATCCCGTATAAGATAGCGGATGGATTTTGTGATTTCACCTCTTTGAGTAAATCCCCGTAACCACATCCTATATCAATAATTTTACCATCTATTTTGCCAATATTTTGTATGGAATTTATATAATATCCCGAAGAAGACCCATATCTTTCAAGCTCATTATATCCCTGGGCTAGTTCATCTTGTGTTATCGTGTCTCTTCTGTGTCTCTTCTGTGTCTCTTCTGTGTCTCTTCATGTTCTGCACTTTCTCAACTGTTAAATTTTTAATTTTATACATATAGTCAATATAATATTTCTCATGGCATGGTGAACGAATGATCGGGATGTTTGACTGTCAAAACGGGACACATCGCCTTGCGTACCACCTTATCAGCCGTACTACCGAACAACACATGGTTTAATCCCGATGCACCGTGCGACCCCATTACGATCAGATCGATATTATGCTCGCGCGTATACGAAACAATCTGCACAAACGGTTTACCTTGCTGAAGATCGGTAGTGATTGATATTCCCTCAAGGCGCGGATCTTTATCAAAGGCAGCCAGTTTTTTCTTAGCGTCTTCTTCCATCTGGGCTTGTATTGCTGTGACCGTCTCATACACGCCCATGTACTCGACGGGATCGGGCAACAGAATGTCTTCCAATACATGCAACACCACCAGACGCGCATCGCATTGTCTGCAGATGTAGACAGCGTGACTTAGCGCGACATCGGAAAATTTCGAAAAATCTGTGGGAAATAAAACTGTTTTGTACGTGAGCATAGATTATCTCCTTATACATCAAATAGTACAATTGCCCGTATTGTATTGTCTTCGTATTTGATAACGTAATTGTGGTAAGTGGCGGATTTTATCTCACCTTCCATAGCCACATCAGTACGCGATACTCCATTCAGAATCCCATCAATGCCCGTATCGGTAACGGATTTTAATTGTATATCGAAAAACGCGGCGTTTTGCTCGTCCATCTTATACAATACTTCATTGAGAAACCGTATAAACAACTCTTCAAAACAATCAGCCTGAACGACACATGGTTCCTGTATAGTAACATCATGCGAAGATAATTCGCAAGGATCGGCAACACAGTGCGCTGCGATTGCCTGTATCCCGCCCTGTAACAAATCAGACTTATCCAGAGCCGTAATTTCCACCAGATAATCAGCGGCGTGTTCGAGCTGGTTGACTACCGGCATACATGCTCCTCAGAGGACTTTTTTCACCTCGTTTATAACCGTTTCTATCGCCTGTTTCATATTGCCGTGCAACAATGCACCAGCGGCACGGGTATGTCCTCCGCCTCCAAACTGACGGGCGATTGCCTGCACATCCACATATTTTTTAGACCTGAAAGTCACTTTTGTTTCATGCGGATTGATTTCACGGAACAACAAACTCACTTCAACTTCCCTGATGCACCGTGCCATATCGACAAACCCCTCGCTGTCTGCGTAGGTTGCGCCTGTATCCTTGAGCATCTGTTTGTTCATCTGCATAGATGCTATTTTGCCGTCAGCGTCTTTACTCAGCGTTCCAAGCACCAGATGCATCAAGCGGTACCTGCCCCAGTTATCGTTCTGGTAAAGTTCCTTACAGATTGCCACATGATCCACACCTCGTTCTATCAGGTCTGCCGCTATTCGATACGCCAACGCGTTAGTGTTGGAAAAGCGGAAGTTGCCTGTATCAGTCAGAAGCGTGGTATAAATGGCGGTGGCTATTTCGATATCAAACAGATCCGGCGGGTATTGTTTGACCAGATCGTATATCAGCACGCCGGTCGATGACGCAGTACTGTCAATAACCGCATGATCACCAATTGGATTTTCGGATTTGTGATGGTCGATGCAAACCGTGGGTTTATCGCAGTTGCGGATAAGTACACCGGCTTTACCAATATGATCCCAGTTGCTGACGTCAACGATAATCACTGCATCGCACGCGTCAAGCAATTCGCTGCTGCGCGGATCATCGGCACAAAGAACGGTTTCGCCGTTAATCAGGTACTCAAGCGATACAGGTATTTTTGTATCATGATTGATTATAGTTGCCTGTTTACCCATATTATGCAACAGGCGTGCCATTGCTATTTCCGAACCCAGCGCATCGCCTTCAAGTCCGATATGCGCCGAGATAACAAAAGTCTGGTATTGCTCTATGGTGTCTTTTATTTGTGTCCAGTCTGTCATTCCTGTCGTTTACTCCTTTTAAAAAAATAGAATACTACAAAATACCCGAACGGTATCAAAATGACAATCAAAAACCGTTTGGTATCGCGAAACGGCGACGATGCGCTTCCCATGGTTTTCATAAAATAAACCACAAGCATCAATACAAGCACAATACCAATCAGTTTAACAATATCGCCCGATTGATGTTCGCGCAAGTGTTTGTCCGTTTCAGTTACGGGGCACGGCACACATCGCCTTATGGCACGTAGTTTTGTTTCAAGTAACGAATGGTCGCTTTCCTGTCCGAGTTTGATCTGCTTGCCGGCTATTTTCATATATATATTATAAATCAGGATTCTTTCTCTGGATATGACACGCTCCACGCGAATATATTCCAGCAACCCCATATCAAGGACACGCCACCTGAAAAAAAACAAACGCTGTCGCAACATACCTGTTTCCAGATTGATCTCAGTGTACCCTGCCGAAAACATTTTTTTCTCCATAATGAGAATCAGCAAAATGCACACTCCTCCGCTGACCAACGCCACAGGCACCATCCTGCTTCGCTCAATGGAAAACAACACCATGCCACAACCGGTCGCAAACATGGCAATGCAAAAATACATGAAGAATCTCAGTATAATCAGACTGAAATCCTCAGAAAAACAGATCTGTTTCACACCTTTTTGTTTTTTCGCGCCCATCGCGGGTAACATCCTACATAGCGGTTGCGGTATCATACCGGTAAAATAATTAGCACAATGAACCGATATTGCTTTGTGCGGTCAAAAAGATGATACACTCCCGCATACTGCCTTTCAAGATAAAAATAACCACAGGGGCAGCTGCAGCATCAACAGATGCTGCGCAATGTTGGCTGTATCCATTTATTGACTTGCGCACAGCGTGCATGATACTGTATAAACTGAATCATATTCAGCATTACTTTTTTGACCATTTTACACACAACTATCGAGGACAATTTATGACTACTAATCCTGAACAGGGAAATAAACGGCCTACGCCGCCTAAAAAAGGCAAACCACGCAACTTTTCGCTATGGTTTTTCCTTATCATAATAGGAGTGTTTTTCCTATTCCAAGTACTGTTTCAAATTACGCCGGAAAACAAAATTCCGTACAGTGAATTCAAATCGCTTATCGCTGCCAAACGTATCAAAGACGTTACTATCTATCCTGATAAAATTACCGGCACCCTCGACGATAAAACATCGTTCTCAACCATACCTATCCCCGACTTGGGATTGGTTGAGGCTCTCGACAATAACGGAATTACCTACCGGGGAATTCAGGAAAACAAGTTTACCCAGTTTCTGTTCACATGGATAGTTCCTATCGGCTTGATGATTATGATCTGGATTTTCATCACTCGACAGATGGACAAAACCGGATCGTCCGTATTGTCGTTCGGTAAAACCCGCGCAAAGATTTACGCGGAGAAAGATACGAAAACCGATTTTCACGATGTCGCAGGGTGTAAAGAAGCTAAAGAAGAATTGCAGGAGGTGATCGAATACCTCAAAACCCCGAAAAAGTTTCAGAGCCTCGGCGGAAAAATACCCCGCGGAGTCCTTCTGGTCGGCCCTCCGGGTACAGGTAAAACATTGCTTGCACGTGCTGTTGCGGGTGAAGCAAATGTGCCGTTCTTCTCTATCAGCGGTTCGGATTTTGTCGAAATGTTTGTCGGAGTCGGTGCGTCCCGTGTACGCGACCTGTTCGTTCAGGCCAAATCAAAAGCGCCATGTATCGTGTTTATCGATGAGATCGACGCTGTCGGCAGACAGCGTGGTGCAGGGCTTGGTGGCGGTCACGATGAACGTGAACAGACACTAAACCAGTTGCTCGTCGAGATGGATGGGTTCGAGACCAACTCGAGCGTTATTATCATCGCCGCGACTAACCGTCCTGACGTGCTCGATGCCGCATTGCTTCGTCCCGGCAGGTTTGATCGACAGATATTTATCGATACTCCAGATGTCAAAGAACGAGAAGATATCATCAAAGTACATATCAAGGGTAAACCGCTTAACGATGAAGTTTCCACATCAGTGCTTGCACGGCGCACACCGGGTTTTTCCGGTGCCGATCTTGCCAACGCGGTTAACGAAGCGGCTCTGCTTGCCGCCCGAAAAAACAAAACTCAAATCGATACCATTGATTTTGAAGAAGCTATCGACAGGGTAATGGCAGGCCCTGAACGGAAATCGCTGATTATATCCGATCGTGAAAAAGAAATCACCGCCTACCACGAAGCGGGTCATGCTGTGGTTCAGTATTATTGCTCCAGCACCGCTCCGGTGCATAAAATATCCATCATACCGCGAGGGCGTGCGCTGGGGTTAACGTGGTCGCTTCCTCCTGAAGATCGTTATAACACGACCAAACAGGAGTTGCAAGAACAGCTTGCCGGACTGCTTGGCGGACGTATAGCCGAGGAAGTTATTTTTTCGATCGTTTCAACAGGAGCACAAAGCGACATTGACCGCGCTACTTCTGTGGCTCGTAAAATGGTGTGCCAGTATGGGATGAGTGAAAAATTAGGGCCGCTCAATTATGGCGGTAGTGATCATCAGGTTTTTCTTGGCAAATATATTACCAGCGACGAACCGCAGCTGAGCGATCATGTTGCTCAAGAAGTCGATATGGAAATACGCCGTATTGTCGACGAGAGTTATCAGAGCGCACATAAAATAATCACTTCACACCGCGACAAACTTGAGCTGGTCGCAAAAGAACTGCTTGTTTGTGAAGTCATGGAACGCGATACGTTTGAAGGGTTAATGGAAGGCAAAATCACCTCATGCTCAGAAACTCAACCAACCGTTGAAATGGAACCGGAAGATGATTCTTCCGCTACAAAAGAAGATGAGGACGTACTAATCGCCCAGTCAGAAGATGTTGTAGAACCGGAAAAGAAACCAAAACGTACGCGAAAAACTTCGTCCGACGAAGAATAATATAGACACGATAACAAAGTATCATTGCGAAGCCCTATATGGGCTGAACCAATCTTTGCTTCTACCCGCTGAGATTGCTTCGTCGCTTCGCTTCTCGCAATGACGGCTTTTTGAGGTGTGTTGATACTTACATCATTTCAATAATCGCAGTATTCTGATTGTTTTACGCTCCGACCTGTCATTCCTGCGAAAACAGGAATCCACCCTCAGGCAATGTTGGATCAGAACTGGATTCTCGCTTTCTCAAGAATGACATTAATGGGGAACTAGTCGAGAAAAAAAAGGTCGCTGAGCTAGCCCCTTTTTTACATCAAAAATTGATTCAAGACTTATATTTTAATACTAAATCATAAACATAATAAAAATAAATACCTAAGTGGAAGACAAAATATAAAAAAGATTCTATTATTAATACTTTTTTATTTATTTCTCCTTTCACTATTGAACTATAAATCAGAAAAACAAGAAAGTTTTTAGGATAAGTTGTAAATGGATAAAGAACTATAAATGCAAGATAATTCGGTAATTCAAAAGTAATATCAAAAAATTCAACACCAACAAAAAAAATCATTAAATCAACTATGACACAATAAAAATATAATGGAATAAAAAGCATTATTATTCTTAAAATAATTTTTTTTAATATTTTCATTAAGGACATCTTCCTGTTTTACTTACACTATTTGAAGTATTTATGTTTGAATTTATTTGATTTCGCCAAGTCTCTGAGTCGTGAACCTTACTGTGAGAAGAAAAAATATTTCCTCCAGTATTGACTTGAATGTTTGTAGCTCCGGGAAAAGTTTGACCGGCCCCTCCAACTTCATAATGGAGTTGCGGTGAGGCATCACTAATTACAGTAAAAGGAATATTGTCAACAGGATTCGATAAAAAATATGCCCTGTCACTTGTTTTTTCTGTATATCCAGCTAAACCCTTTTGTACGTAGTCATTTTTATCATATACATTGTAATGGGTTCCAACATTATTCGCATTATATTTTGCAATATAATCATCTCTAACAGGCAAGGCAAGGGTTACTAATGTATTATATTCTGCCCCATACGAAGTCGCCTCTAACGCAACATTGCCGCCATGGCTATGGGTTACTACAATAAAGTTTGCAGAAGGATCTTGCTTTTTAATATCTGCTTGCATCTGTGCTAATCTTTGAGCGGCATCTGTTCTGGCAGATATTTTGTTTTCGCCAGACCATTGAAATGTTAATACATTAGTATCAGCGACTTTAAATGTATTCTGAACTTCCTTAACAAAGGAACTATTACCTTTTGCCCAGTCCGGCATGTAAACATCATCACCTCCGTTCATGACTTTTCCAAAATCAGTCCCTGGCAAAACAATTACGTAATCATCCAAACCAAAAGGATCAAAGAATAGCAGGGGATTATTGCTAACATAAATATACATATTCGGTCCATCAACATATTTCATGGGATCTCGACTTATAAATCTACCTAGCGAGGCATCATAATACCTCGCGCCGAAGAAACTTAATTCGGTGCTTGAATTGTATCGTTTTGAGGCGAAACCAAGTTCTGGATTCAACGAACCGATGATGTTTCCGAAGGCGTCGTAGCGATAAGATGCTATTAGATCACCATTGGCATCGGTTATAGAAATCACATCGCCTCGGTAATTGTGATAGTAAATCTGCGTATCAGATGCGGTTTGCTTATAGATCAAACTACCCACATCGTTACCCAACCCGATCCCGTGGATGTACTGCGACACGACAACCCCATTGTTGTCATACTCCGATATCAAAATGCCGTTGTCGTACAAATTCCCTGTCAAAGAACCGTTTGTGATTTCGTAAATCCGTTGTCCATCTGCATTATACAGATACTTTACATGATTAATTTCTCCGTTGACATCATAATACACTTCTGTCAGACGTCCGAGTGCATCCCACTGATACGACGTTTGATTTCCGTTCTGCGATTTATATATCAGGTTGCCGTCATTGTCATACGTATAGCATACATCCGATTCGTTATCCAGATCAAGGGTAATAACGTCGCCTTCGTTGGACGATATGGTAAGTGTTTCGCCTACAACAGGGCAATTGACCAGCTGAAAAATGTTGTCAAGCTGGGTAGATGATGAACCGTTGATCGATATGGTTCCGGTTCCCTGATATACACCCCACATATTCAATGTGGACAACAGATTAACCGCGGTATTTTTTGTCTGGCTTATCACCTGATTGAGTTGATTGACACTATAGATAGTCGATATGCCCGAATCGTTTTCCCACTCAGTCAATCCACTGCGGTTGCCCGTACCATCGTAGGAATATGTATTGCGGTGGCGGGTTGCGCCTACAGAATATACTTCGCCGACCAGTTGATTTTTTCTATCGTAGCGATACGCCGAGGCAAAAGTTGTTGTTGCGCGCGTTGTAGATATTTGTACTTTATTGCCCAGTGTATCGTACTTGTATGATTGTGACGATATAAGAGATTCATCGGATTTCTGATTAGTAAGCGTACTCAGGCGATCCAGAGCATCAAAGGTATACGATACCGATCCCACTCCGGTGTATGTTTTGCTTTCCAACAACCCACCGGGGTTGTAGCTGTACGACACGACTTCGGTTCCATTGTGGTAGATAGTTTCCAGTTCGCTGGCGTGGTTGTAATTATACTCGAGTGTTTGAGTTACGGCGGCGATAGACGCATCTGCCCAATCATCGGGCATATTGACCCCTGAAAATTGTTTTTCTACTATATTACCCGCATTATCGTAGTGGTACGCGATGCTTTTCTGATCAGGCGCGAATTTATGTGTCAGCCTACCTGCGGCATCGTAGGTGTAACGTGTTGTGCCGGTGATATCCGACATGCTTAGTCGTCGTCCCATTTCATCGTAGGTATACTGTGCGTTAACGGTTTTATCTTCGGCGCAAGACAGGTCTGTCAGGTTACCTACATCGTCGTAGCTATAACTCAACACGTTGCCGTTGGGGGTTTGTTTGCTGACAACTCTGCTGTAATCGTCGTAAGTATAGGAAGTTGTCAACCCTGCAGACGCAGGATCTTCGATTTCAAGAAATGTTCGTCCGAGCCAGTCGGTTACTTGTGTGGTAACCCGGTCCATGGAGTCGGATATCTTAGCAGTCATGGTTGTCAGGGCGAAGCCGTCGTTGTCTGCCCCCGGATTATTTATATAAGAGAAAGAATACTCCACGCACCCGCCTTCAGGATCAACGGTTTGGATAACGCGGTTAAGCTGGTCGTAGAGGTAGTTTGTAGTATTGCCTTTGGCGTCGATGGTTTGGAGTTTGTTGCCCACGCCGTCGTACACCACACGCGATACGTTATCCAGATCGTCGGTAACTGCCACGGCGCGGTTAAGGGCGTCGTAGGTGTAGGTTATGGTGTTACCTGTAGGAGCCTGTTGCACGATTGTGTTACCCGCCGCGTCGTAGGTGACAACGGATCGGCGACCAAGGGGATCAGTGGTGACAGTCAGGCGTCCGTTGCGGTCGTAGGTGTAGGTGGTAGCTTTGAGGTTAGGATCGCGCTGTAAGACAACACGTCCGGCTTTATCGTATACGTTGCGGGTAATGCTGTAATCGGAATCGGACTGCGGATCAGCAACGAGAGGTATTTTTGTTGCTGTCAGCCTATCCGCGTCGTCGTACTCAAACAGAGTAGTGTTACCGAGGGTATCGGTTTGAGATACCTTGTTGCCGCGGTTGTCGTAGGTATAGGTTGTTGTGCGCAGGGCGGTATCATTGTCGCCGTCTACATATTTGCAGAATTCCGCGGTTTTGAGCAGGTACGCTCCGTTCCATTCGGTACTGTAGGTGAATTTTGTGATTGTATCGCGGGTATCAGTCTGCCCGTCATTGTCGGCATCAATAGACAAAATGTCGGCGGTTTTGTTGCCTATGGCATCGTACAAAAATTCTTTTTTGGTGTACCCATCGTTATCGGTGTAGCTTTTTTGTGTAATCGGTTGGTTACGGTGATTATAGGTGAACGTTGACCGCGATATAGTCGTGCTTGATTCGCCTGTCTGGTAAAACGATTCCTTAGATAAAACGTTGCCGTTGTTGTCGTAGGTGTATGAGGTGACAAGCTGATACGGATCGTCATTGATATCGGTGACATAACGAATTTCTTTGCTGACGCGATTGAGTCCGTCGTACTCATAACTGGTTAGCGCTCCGTTCTGGTTAGTAACAAACAGTTTGTTACCGAAAATATCGTAATCGGTGACAACAGTGTTGCCGAGCGGGTCCATGGCTCCGAGCAGTGAATCGCTATAATCATAGAGATAATACGACTCGTTACCTCGGGCATCGATAGTAACAATTTTGTTACTGTTCTTATCGTATTCTATTTCTGTCGAAAAACCTTCGGGATCAGTGATTTTGATGGGGTTATTGGCATTATCGTAAACGTACACAAAACTTTCGCCAAGCGGATTGGTTTTGCGGATTGTATTGCCCCATTCGTCATACGCGAATTGTGTTACTTCGTCCATGGGATTTTTGATGGTTATGACGTTGCCGAAACGGTCGTAGGTATACGAGTAGGTGACGGCGTCGTCAGTCCCTGAGGCAATGGTTTTAGTGACCAGCTGACCGAGGTTATTGTAGGTGTAAGATTCGTTGTCTGAGAGGATATACGAATCATTATCGGATGTATAAATTTGTTTGCTCAGCAGTACGCCTTTGAGGTTGCCGGTTAATTCATAGGAATATTCGGTTTTTGTGTCATTGGGGTCAATCATGGTTGCAACTTTGTTGCGCAGGATATCATCGGTATTGTCAACATACGTATAGGTTGTGGTTTCCGTGCTGTTGAGGGTTATGGATGTTGTGCGGTCGAGAGTGTCATAGGTATAAGCGGTAACATTGCCGTTTGCGTCGGTGATGGAACTAAGGTTGCCGTTGTCGTCCCATGCCCGGTTGACCGTGACATTGAGCGAATCGTCATCGACAAACCCTTTTTGCGTAACCGACAACAATCGTTTAGGCGATTTTCTGCCCGGCGCTTTTGTAATAGAGTAAAACCCGACATTATCCATATATCCGGGACATCCTGACGTGACACAGGCAAAAACAGCAGCCGTTGATCCTGTAACAAGGTTGGTTTGGGTGCAATCGCATTGATCGATAAGTAATCCGTTTACATACAAATTCATTTTTTGATTGCGGGTATCAAGCGTAATACAAATATGATACCAGTCGTCGGTTACTCGATCGTTTTGCGTTGATATCAGGGTGCACGTTGAATTATACCAGCTTGCGGTTATAGTTTGGTTGGTACCTGATGTTGCAATTGAAATCGTGTTACCATCCTGCGTGTAAATCGGCACCGTACCGGTATAAGAATATTTGAACGAGAACTCAATTGTTTTAACATCGCTGAGATTTGCTACATACAATCTTGAAGAGAGAGACCAAAAATAAAACGTATCATCGCTATAATTGGGATAATCGCTTGAACAGGTAACACCAGTATTAATGGCATCGTTTTGTAACTCATTGTCAAAAGTCAGTATACATTGACTGTTTTTTGCATACACATCTTCATAGGTGTACTCAGTAACGTTTTCGATGTAGTTACCGAATTCATCTTTATCGATACTGGTGTACACGGTGGTTGTGCAGTTACCTTCGTTATCGGTATCGCCGTACACGAACCGGCTGGTGCGTTCGGGGTTAGCGTTAAACCCGATGGTCATACTTTGTTCGACTACCTGTTCGTCATCATAGACATTTTCCAGAATACGGTTATCCGGTTTGATTATTTTCGCGAGGTTATGAGTGGTGTTGCCGTCTTCAGATAAGGCGTACTCATACTTGATGGTTTTGCCTGACGCGTCGATCACCTTCACCAGATTCCATAACTCGTCGTAGAAATACTGAACTTCGCGGCGGTCGGATGATGTCAGTTTGGCAACCCGCCCTTTGACATCATATTCGAAATCTACATAGGATCCGCTTCTGTTGACTATCCGTTTCGGTTGTCCGTATCCGTTGTTGCCGGTATCTTCGTGGTAATCGTATTGCAGGTAGTTGCCATAAATATCTTTGGTTTCAAGCAGGTACAGGCGTTCTTTGATAACATCGGACCCTTTCGTATATTGCCTGTATTCAAATGTTTTTTTTGTGCCGTTATATGAGGTATAGACAAATTTATTCGTGGCAGTATCATATACAATTCGGTTATGGACGATTTGCGATTCGGCATCGGAAAAATTCAGCATCTCAGGGTTGTTAGCCGGGTTAGGGTAGAAGGTGATAGTAGTACTATCGTTTTCCAGATATGAATATTCGAGGACTGATCCGTTTTCTTCGGACAATCGCAGTACAACCGATTTGTATGCAGGGTCGTTACCGCTATCATCATCGGCCAGATCGAGTGCTTTCTGGTTACCCCATAGAAAATAGTTGAGGTTGAGAATCCAGCCATATCCCATCAGGTCGAAGGTTTCCTGTTGGGATGAGTAGTTGCGTTTAACAATGATCGGCAGGTTACCGGGTATTTCCACATCGGTATTCTCAGCATAAAACTCGCCGCTGCGCGTATCTATCGGATCACTGACAATGGTAGCGGGATAGTAAGCATTGGGGGAAGTAGATCCATTGACGCTATATGTTTCAAGTTTTATAGAGATATCACTGGTCAGTGTGGTGCTGGCTGCTACCGTATCTGAAACACCAGAAAACCATTGCATTGAAGCATCGCTGAAATCGATACTGCCAATATGTTCGGTTGTTCCACCAACTGTTGAGCTAATCAAGTAGTCGGTATTTCCTGAAAAGACATCGAACTGAGTGATTGATTTAGCAATATCAAAACCGGTATCTTCAAATGTAGAGATAGTCACATTGCTATTCGAATAAGAAACATTAAAATCATTAGATGAAGCCTGACTTCCGGTGTTATAGCCAGTCCAACTCTGATAAACCGGTGTGGGGGCTTGTGTGCTTTTTACTGCTGATTTACCGCCGTTACTTTTTTCACCGGAACTGTTGGTGATAATATATTTTGCTGAACCATGATTGTCTATAATTGCAATATACCCGGTACCTGTAGAAGCTCCTGCTTCGGATTGCGTTGTCATTCTTTTAGGAATAATATAGAGCGTATCCGCATTATCTCCATCGAATTTTATATTATTTTCCAAAAAACTGACCGTATATTCAGCATCTCCAAAACCTGATAATCCTAATCCTCCTTTGAGAGAAGCATAATCATTATCATATTCATTAAATACTTCTGCATCAATGTACACCACCCCATTGTTATCGGCTTCCTGTGCCATACGCAATATCCGCATAGTAGATACCGCTTTTATATTAAACATATCTTCAAATACTTTATGTTCATCGGCGGACGATGTCATGCCGACAAGAAGAGCAAAATTCTGCTCCTGTTTTTGATCATTTACTCTGGACCACCAATCTTTAGAATTGCAATTAACATCTAAATTAATAGGGCCACCAACCCAATTAGATCCATCATAAACAATCAGCTGTTTGATGAACGCGTGTGAACGTACTGTATACACATCACAATTCATATAATCTGCAACAATCTTCTCCGCATCGGAACTATTTTTATAATATTGTGCTCCAAGGGAATACAATATTTCACATATAGGTGCTTCATCGCAATTGCCAGCCGTACCGTTATCTATTTGTTCTTCAAGATATTTCAACTGTTCATAGCGAGATTCCATAACCTCAGGGCTTATATGGTCATAATTGAGGCAAATTGCCAGATACGTACCAACAGGGATTACTGATTGTGTAGCAGGATGAACGCCCAGCGGTGTCGAATATTGCATACGAATTTTGACGCTATGCGGATAATAAGTGTTGTAAACTTGATAAACTAAGGGGAGGGCATCGGTTTGAGTCGTACTGTTTTGTGGAACACCTTCTATTTTGACTACAGGTGTTAAAAAAGCCCTTGTAGCATTAGTAGTGTACTCGTTGGTGATCTTTTCATAATAATCACCATCGAAGGTGCTATCCACATCAAATGAAACCGTAATTCTTTTATTATATACTGTACTGAGGGCAACCGTACAAGCCATTTTGTTGCCACTCTCATCCTTGAGAAGATAATCGGTAGTTGCTGGTGTTTCTGGGCTGTCATTATCTACGACGTTTATTTCAAGTTTCCATTGATCATCTTCTTCTATTGCCGAGTCCTCGTAGTTAACCGCATTAACTGTTATCTCCGGCGGCAATGTTGCAGGCAGGATATTCAGTTTTTCCTGAACAATGCTGCGTTCAAAACGTAAGTCATCAATGCTGTATTCAGGATATTTCCCGGCTAAAAATGATTTCAGGTTTTCTTCATATAAAACATACGGCATTTTTTCTTCCGGAGCGTAAATATACTGATTTAAAAAATCGAGTGCGTCAACCCGCATGTTATCAGGTAGGTTAACAGGAAATTTGTTCTCGTATTTCTTGTAACTCGGATCAAGGGGAATCCACATCCCTTCCGCATTATCGCTGTACTGCGTCAGGTGATCATCGGTTTCGCTTATGCCCTGATCTGCAAGTTTATTGCCCCGCAATCCGCCGTACGGTACGTATGCTTCCACCCATGAATGATAGATAAGGTAATCTTCATCACGTGTAGGTATGGAGATATAACCCGATATATCACCACTATATACGGAATCATTGTAATCAAATCCTGTACAAACATACATATAATTTTGAGGCTGTGAAGTGCACTCTATTTGCCTGAAGGCAGTTCCTCCTGATGCAGAAAATAAAAGCACTGTGACTACATCATCTGTTTTTTCTACAACAAGATCATATTCAACGCCTTGCTCTATCGGAATAATTGGTCCCGACATAGTGGATAAATTAATTAAATATAAAGATAATGAGGAATCATCGTCACCTTGTACACAGACACTCGCGCCATCCCCTCCTGCACAGGAAGCTAAATCTCCGGTTCTATTGGAAATCATCCATAAAGACAATGTTGCATAAGCAGAGAACTCATCTATTCTAAATTTTAATCTGAACATTGTGTTGGTAATAGGATCGTTTGTTTTATCAAAACGGAGATATCCAGTCTCTCGCAAACTCCTGAATCCATTAAATTCAATTTTATGCGGCTGATCATCTAACAGAAGAGAGATTGCTCCCTGAGTATCAACCTCAATGATATCCGATAAATCAGTGATAGTTATTGGACGAAGGTCAAAACCCATATTGTTCCTATAAAAAATAGTTTTTGTTCCCTCATGAGACTCCAGACCACTCCAGTTCATCAAATCTTTTTCCTGGATTCCTATAAACCCCTTCATATATCGGCAGGGTATACCTATGGCACGGTACATGGCGATGAGCAACGAGGCCTGATCCCAGGAGTTTGCTCGCCGCTCGTAGAGTGTCCCTGTGGCTCCGAGTTTTGATCCGTAATACGGCACGTAATCAATGTTGTTCTTCACAAACTCATAGATTTTTACCGGATCATAGTTTAGTTCAGCTACCTTTTGCCTGATCTCATCGGTGATGATGGTATCATCTGTTTCCTGATAATCCGCATCTGTGGGGTCATATGATGCGTGCGAATCCGGGTTGCTCATATACGCCGGGGTCAAAGCAGAAGAATCGGTTGTAAGTTGTGTTACCAACAGCGTCGTCAGGATACTTATCCAGCATAGTTGTCTTTTCATAGAAAACCTTCCCTGTACTTGTATTGTATTTTAATTTTATTGTTCCATTTTCAAATACCAGATTCGTTTCCTGAACTCTTCCGATTCAGGCAGATATATCTCTTCATCAAACGCAAGGGTACCGTTATTGAAATCAAGTGAGTACACAATGCCGTCGTTATCGTTCATGACTGCGTTGGTAATAGGTGTGTTAAGCGATAGATAAGGTGCCTGTGTAGCAGTATCATCGAACTGAGCAAAGTATACGTTCCATTCAGGTATACCGTCGTTGTTGCAATCTTTATCGCTCACGTACGCCAGACTAACGTGAAAGGTATCTGCGGTATTGTCATCCAACCAGACAGGAGATGTTTCGCTTTCATATTTGCTATCGGTGAGTTGTTTAAGTTTTGGATTGATTGGCTCAGGGATTACTTCATCAAGGATAATTCTCATAGGTGCCGACAGATCAACTTGGGAATAGCCGTTTTCTGAAGGATATTTATTGGGGAATGGTGTAGAATAATCATGTGCTATAAAAAATAATTTTGGAGTACTGCTGGTGCTAAAATAAGTATATACCCCTGAAGTTGATGTATAATTGACAACTACCCAATAGTATTCATTTTTTCGTAACAACTCTTGTTGAGGAAAAGTTATGGTTCTCCAGGCGACACTTGCCTGGGTAAGCTGCTTTTCTGCGCTTACCATGACTAAGTCTCCAGGAAAATCATGATTGTCAACCGTGGTATTAGTATATATGGCGACCTTGAGGTTGGTATTAGCCCATGGTTCTATCCATAGGTCAATGGAGGAGGTATAGCCGCTTGCCGGGCAGTGAAAAGGACCAAATGCAAACAAACGATCAGGAATATAATTATTATTAGGCGACTGAGTAGGAGTGTCATCATATATCAGCTGTTGCACTTCGCTTGAAGGGGGCTCAGGGATAGCACACTCAAGAACATAAACATCAGAATTGATATAAAAATCTTCATTCTGATAATCCTGCGCAGGTTCGATAGAGTATCCTTCAAATAGCACATTGATATGATAGTCAGGATCTATTCCAGTGATCTTGATTGACGGTTTGTCTGCCAGTAAAAATGTTTTGCCGTCGTTTTCTTGCAAATCATGTGTCAACTCATGCACATTTGTTTCGGTATCATTATCGACCAGCAAAACCAATTCGCCCAATTCATCGGAAGACACAATGTAGCGTTTATTGCCAATAGTTGCACAATCGGGGTTATAGAACGATTTCGGGAACAAGACTTGTTCGTTATCCTCGTCGATCAAATCAACAGTTTCGTATTCGACCTGATATGTACCGTCTGTTGTCTGGAGGACATTAAACATACGTTCGGTTACGGTACTTTCATTGTCACGGATAACAAGATTTCGCACACCTGTACGGTATGATGTGAACAGCACTTTATTGTCAGAAAACCAATCGGGTTCCATATCGTTGGTATAGGTATCGGTTAACTGTGTGTTTACCGGTGAGGCACTGTCATATTCGTAATGCCATAGATTGGATACATATCCGTCATTCTCACTGCTTGAAGAAAACTGGTATGAGGAATATATCAGCTGCTGATCGGTTTGGGCTGAACTGGGGCTGACCGTGGGCGATGAACATCCGTTGCCTTCATGAACAAGAACCTTTGTCCATTTGTATATTGTGATAGAAATGTTTTCTGAAATATTGTTACCGGCTAAATCCTGGGCAGTAACACGCAACGTATATTCGCCCGACGTTATGTTGTCATTATCCAGATCGAATACTGCCAAAACACCGTATGAAACGCAGGATTCATTATCAGGCTCTATGCCCTTAATGATGGTTCCATTATTATCATCTAATTCAACTCCATAATAATCAAACATATCGTCAAGAACTGAACCTGAAACAATCAAACTACCGAAACTATCTGTTTCGTCGGTACGTACTGCGCTGATTATCTGATCATTATCAGGATACGTAATCGCAACGTACGGCGGTGTGTTGTCCTGATCAGATAAAGGATTGTTGGTAGAGTCGATGATAAGGGCATCGTACGCACTACTTCTCCGACTCGATGCATCAACCGAAAATACTCGAAACTCTACTGGAATATCTGTCAATCTGAATGTTACTGATGTATCAAGTGTAGCCGCGAAAAATACCGTATCATTATCGGTATCCGCATAACCTATTTGATACCCGACAACATTTGCATCAAGAGGTGGTTCCCAGAAAAGCAAGATAGTATTGTTCTCAAGCAACCTGAATTGCAGATTCTCCGGAGCCGATAATTCGCTGTTTACGGAATCGCAATCAGGATCGATAATATAGAATTGGCTATGTGATGAATGTGGAAATAAACTGATTGTGCTGGCTACCGTAACAGTTACATCTATAACTCCTGAACTCTGGGAACTTATGTCAATCACATCACTATACACTTGCGTCTCGTACGGTCGCAGGGTTACCGTGTCAGAAGAAGGGTCGCTAATTGTACTGTCAACACAAATGCTACGGTCGAGCTTTTTTAATCCACTCAGATTGTGGATCTTTTGCCTGACTTCAACGCTCGTATGTGCCCCTTTTAGCAAAATGTTATTGGGGATAATATTACCCTCGTTATCATATATTTTGATATCTTTATCGTATACGGCAAGATCATAATCAATGCAGAACGGACTATAGTTTATCTGTGCCCATACATGATTATCTATCCAGGCGGCTACAATATCATGATCTTCCAAGCCATAGGGAAGCTGACCCGATGATATCGTAGCAGACGATGCTGTGTTTGTTTTGCTGTCATATAAGACAACTCGATTGGAATCATCAGTTTTATAGAAAAATTTTGCCGATTGCCACGCCGCATCATCTAATGAAAGGCTTGCTTCAAAATAAAAGAAGTTTGGATTTAACATTATCCGTATATTAGTTACAGAAACAAAAGAGTCCGGTTGTGCTTTTGCATTCAGGATAAGGGCAGTCAAATAAGGATCGTTCAAAAAATGTTTACCATCATTATCATCTTCACATAAGGTGATAAGATTATCTATTGCAGTGTTTAGAGTCGCGTCATTATCGGGATCAAACCGTTTTAAAGCGGCAGCTATGATGGTTTTCTCATGCACGTTGGTTGCAGTATCGGTTAGTTGATCACAAAGATAATCTTCGCAGTCGCCGGTTATTGTAGAGATGTTCTCGTTTATAGCAGTCAATAGATCATCAAGATAATCTTCATATTCCATAAACGTTTCGTAGACTGTTGCAGTAATTACTGTATTGGTCTTACGAGGTATCCACGGCGATTCCATCGGCTTAGAGGTACTCCAAACATATGAATCCGAGTAAGTTGACTCATTATCCGGATCGTTTGATGAATGGACCAGCAGGGCTCCCAGAGCATTACTGATAAGATCATCGTTGCGGTATCCGGCAACAAGCAATGCCCGGATTGCCCAAACGGTATCCACTGCATTACTGTTATATGTATCAGTTTCGCCCCATCCATGATCAGTTGCATTTTGCCAATCCATCAATTTCTCTATAAAAGCATCACAGTTTCTGCCTGCCATAGAAAGAATTTCAATTTGTCTGGCGACGTATTCCGTATTACGAAAATCCTGTGTTTCTATCCATGAAACCGCTCGTTGAACCGATTCCGATTCCGCGCCAGGATCAAGTTGCAACAGCGCCTTGACAGCAGTCAAAGTTGCCAGCTGCGAAATCGATGTCTCACAGATGGTGTCTTCCGGTTTGAAAATGATCGGTTCATCACTGCTATGCGCTACTGCGTCAGTTCCAAGTTGTCCTCTTTGAACCGTCAACTGTGTGGAACTGTTTTTTGTATACGACATAATCTCAGCAGTTTCTACCGTATTGCCAACATAAATATAACCTTCGTTATCAAACGCTGAAAAATCTGCACCGGTTACCGTTGTGTCAGTAGACGTAATAGCCGCACTGAGTGTTGTTGAAGGAGATTCGGTATACGGAATGAGCGCATACGAACTACCCCAGGTTCCCCAACTCTCATGTTGATTAGCTTCGAGCCAATTTTTTAGGCTCGTTGCGGGATCAGTTTGGGCAAGAACAGAATGATTGCCCAAAGCCAGTCCGGCAAGCATTCCAATTGCGACCGCATACAGTCTAAATGTGTGTATATGACATCGTGCTATCATTATTCTTCCCCCCTGATACTTATAGTTGCCCCCTGCGGAGGAGTTAGTATTTTAAATCCTCCTGAGGTATCAATCTCATGACCTATATAACTCAAAAAACCAGGTGATTTATTATCAGCTGAAAAAATTAGTCCAGAAATATATCCATCTGATATGTTGCATTTTGATTTTTCTAAAAGAAGGCTAAATGTTTCACTGGTTAATAATAACGTTGGTTTTGTCGGAAAATCTGGCGGATATAAGAAAATCCTTACGGGACGTTCATTTGTAGACGTCCCTTTAACAAAAATGTATTGATTGCCTAACTCGTAACACTCTGTTATTGAAACAGTAGGAATTGTAGTGTCATCTGTATACGATGTTGGTGGATCACCGACATTGGGATCATAATAGAGGGTTGATACTTCGACATTATCATCTATGCCATCGCCATCGGTGTCGGCGGCGTTCGGGTTGGTATAGTATGTGTAGATTTCATCGTAATCGGATAATGTATCTCCGTCAGTGTCGGTTTCATAATAGGTTAACTGGATTGAATTTACAGATACAGAGTTCTCGATGTATCCGAAAGATGTGCTTCCTAGAACAATTTTGTAGTACAAATCACAACCGGACCACGGTAGTGACGATAGATGGATCTCCGTTGTACCCTGTGATAAAAAAATGCCGTTATCCACGGTTCCTTCGTTATCGTAAAAGACCATGCCGTCATTACTGAATAAAATGTACGCACTCTGTCCTTCAGACAAATTCGATATGGTGACAGCTAGGGTGTCATAGGTATCTATATATTCTCCGGTATCGCATAATTTTCCTTGTATGATACCTTCTGCGGCATAGTTTCTTGCGTGTGAAAATATTTGTTGGGCGGTCAAAGCCTCGTTTCGTAGAAAAACTTCATCAAGAGCTCCCCGCCAGTAGGAATCGTTATCGATAACACCAAAGACAAGATCCGCAGCCGAGTTGTTCATCGTTCCAGTCAGAGTTGTTGAAGATGCCAGAGCACCATTGATATACAAATCAAGTGAATCGTTATCGTACACCATTACCATGTGGGACCATTCATTCTCAACCGGCGGAGAAAAGATCGGCAATGTCATCTCGCCTGAAGCAGTATATACTGATGGAGATGTGTTACTGAGTAATGCATACGATCCACTAGTGGCATCAGTTTGTTTTGAGATGATCCCGGACTTAACAAACCGGTATACCTCAGTACCGTTATTCTCATTGAACAAAGCTGTGATTTCATTTTCAGACAACGCATAATCGTAAATACGAACGTCATCCAGCACAGCTATCAGTCCGTCACCGATTTTTATGTCTCCGCTGTTAGCTATAGACCGCAGATTACTCACGTCATCGTACCCAACAAAATTTTCTACTCCAAAATCGTTGATATACGCGATTTCATCAGCACTTAGGGCAGAATCAAAGATTACGACATTCTTCATGATTCCACAGAAGGTAGGATAGTTACCTCGTTTTCCTACGCTAAAAGTATCTGCAAGGTTAGGGGTAACATAATCATCATCTATATCTCTCTGTATCTCTTCACCATTGATATATCCTACGACGTACGGCGAGCTGTGTTGACAGGTTCCGGTTACTTTATAACGAACATTTTTGACAACCTCTACCTGATAACTTGTAGCACGAGAATCGACGGAATCAGTATAGTTTGGTTTAACTGTAAAATGTTTACCGATCTGCGATCCTAAAAACATACTGCGTTCGTCACAGTTTTCAGATCCGGTATGTTCTTCATATGGTGATACTATTAGATGTTGGGGCTCGATCAACTGATTTGCGTCACTTGACAAAATATTCGGGTATATACTCGACATGCATAGTTTCATTATCAGCTTCACGGTTGTTTGCGCTTGAGTAGTCAAGAAATCCGACCAACGCGCCACAACACTTGACACTGCTGGAAAATACGAAGTAGCAAAAAAGCGGTTTCGCTCCAGCTGTGCCCCCCCCACACATACACTTCATCGCCGCATAAGGCAACCTGACACAACACTTGGCATGGTTGTTTTTCTTATAACACTGAAAACGTCTCCATTGTGTAGGGGATACAGTGACGTTTTCCCTGTAGTTCCTCCATCTATGGTACATCTGAACCACGTCTGTTGAACCATTACCTTTTTATAAATATTGAGAAACACCAATTTAGTTCCGAAGAGCTGTCATTGTCCTGAAGCATTATTGCATTATCTGCTGAAGCAGTTAACTTATCCGCGGTATTATCATTGTCAGGCGCTGTGATCACATTGGCATCAACAGTTACATTGGTCTTCACCCACGTTTCATTATCAAATTCTTCGGAATGAAGAGCGACATTATAGGCAGACCGTTCAAGGAGTAAATCCGTAATCGCGATGGAAACCGGTTTCGTCGTAGTAACCATGAGTAAACCGAGGAGTATCGTTTGTGGTCAGCGTCTGGATAAAACCGTTTTTCATCACAATAGGTTGCCGGATTGGCACTGCTGCGGTCCGCCAAATAGGTTGCAGATCCACTGCCTCTTGCATATTCTGCAGTCAGTGTTCCTTCTGTGTAATCCGCGTAAAATAAAAGACGGGAATCAATCAACGGTTGCAACTGCACCGCGTTTACATAAACTTTTAAAGATGATTCAGTTCGTCCATCCAGCACAATGGTTACATAATTCCAAGTACCTACTGCTACTAAATAAGCTGGATAAACTTTGGTGTCGTTATCACATAACGTTATTCGCATAAGATTATTGGTGCTATCATATTGTTCGAGAGTGATATCGAAATAGGCATCGTTGTCAGCTTCCTTAGAAATTATATGCTGGAGGTCACCTGTTACCGCCGAAGCATTCAGCCAGAACGATATCGAAAGTGTATCGCTCAACGCATTGATTTCGGCATTATTATCAAGTTCGACATAAACACTGCCATCAAAATCGAATGCATCGTTTACTTTGCCTGATGTGCTGACACTATTTGTAGTTGTACTGCATTGAGCATTGTAGGAATTAACTATATTTTCGACAATGCCATCGCAATCATTATCGTTTAAGGTATAATACAATACCGGCTCGCTTGAATTTTTACCAAGTGCCTCCTGATAAATAGCTTTTGCCTGTTTATGCGTAAGCGATGAATCATAGATACGAAGGTCGTCCAGGATACCTATAAATCCTTCAGCGATTCGTATTTGATTATTATTTGCCACAGAATTGATATTGCTCACATCATCGTAACCGATAAAACTTTCAATTCCGAAATCATTGATATATCCGATTTCATTACTGCTCAAACGTTGATTGAACACTACAAAATTCTTAAAAACACCACAAAACGTGGAATTCTGATTCGTTTCTCGTCCTACGTCGAAATACGATTCCCATGCAGAGGTGGCAAAATCATTATCCAGTTCTTCTCCTACCTTTATGCCATTGACATATCCTTCCGCATAAGGTGCACTATGCTGACAGGTAGCAGTTAGTTTATATAAGTAATTTTTTACAATTTCCACTTGATAGCTTACAGCGTAACACGCTGCAGAATCCCCGGTAGAGTTTGGCCTGAAAAAGAAATGTTTACCGTTTTGTGATCCAAAAAACATGCGCCTGTTGTCACCCAATCCATCGATGAGTGTTCCTGTTAAACTAGGGGGATACGTAAGCTGACCAGATGCATTGACAAAATATTCAGGTAAGCATTCAACATGTATCGTTTCATTATCTGCCTCGCGGTTACCCTCGACATAATATCGCAAAGTATCAAAATCACGATATGTATCAGTTGATTCTGCAGGAAAATAAGATGTCGCAAAATAACCGTCTTTTTCCAGTTGTGCACCCCATACATATACTTTATCTCCCGTGTCAGGCAACCTGACACCCACTTCCGGATAAGCTGTTGTCTTATAACATTGAAATCGCCGCCATTGCGTAGATGACAGCGTCACATTTTGCCATGTTATACCGCCATCAATGGTAATCTGTGCTAAATCCGTTGAACCTGCTCCTTTTAGAAATATAGAGAAACAGCAGGTTCTCGAAACACTATCATTGTCAAACTGAAGTATGCTTGCGTTGTCGGCTTCGGCGACTAAAAGATCAGCTGTTTCCTCTTCGTCAGGCGCTAATATCTGATCAGCAGTAACTTCCATATTGGTTTGCGTCCAAGCATCATTATCGAATTGTTCTGTATAATGTGCATAGTTGTAACGATGCTTCTCTATCAACAAACCGTACTCATAATGAAAACCGGTTTCATCATAATAACCGTGGGTAAACCGAGGCGTATGATTTGTGACCACCTTTTGTATAACCCCATTTTCATCACAATAAGTAGCAGGTCTCCCGGTGTTTCTATATGATGAATACACGGCGGTTCCATCACCTTTGGAATATTCCGCATCAAGTCTTCCTTCCGTATAATCCGCGTAAAACAGTAAGCGTGGATCGATAACTCTCTGTGCTGGATTTCCATTGATATATACTTTCAGTGAAGCTGTTTCACTATTAAAACTAATGACAACGTGTGTCCACTCACTAACAGGAACAGTGTAGCAGGGCTGCGCTGTGCAAGTGTAATCGTTTAACGTAATCCGCAGTAAATTTAAACTACTGTCGTTATCATATGCTTCAAGGGTGGTATCGAAATACGCATCACTATCGGCTTCTTTGGAGACAATATGTTGTGCATCTCCTGTTACCGCAGGAGCATTCATCCAAAACGCGATACTCAGTTCATCACCCAGACTATTAATTTCCGTTTCATTATCAATTTCTATATAACAGCTGCCGTCAAATTCAAGAGCCTCGCCAATTTGTCCGGTTGTGCTAAGTGATGCTGTTGTTCCTGAAGAAAGCGTACCCGCGTAACCATTGACTATATCGTCAAGCAATGATGTTGAATCGTTGTCATCCATAGTAAATAGTACAATGGGATCAGGGATATAGGTGTACGCCTGAGCTAACGGCTTAGCCCAGCATTCAACAGTGAACGCAGTCAAGCCATCGAGCGCATCATCATCAAGGATTTTGACAAATTCCTTATAACCATCGAACTGAATACCTATTCCGAATACCCCTGTGCACCAGTTAGTATCATCCATGTTATAACATGTGCCACTGTGGTTGTCGGTAGCATCCGAAACAACGCTGCCTGAGGCGTCTTCCATTTGCCAGCACCCGATGATGTTGGTTTCATTGTCTGGAAGAATGTTTTGCTCAAGTTCCAGAAACCCATCGGATAGAACAACTCCATCGGCAGAGATAACCATGGCACCGTCATCAAACTCTTCAACGATTGTTTTGAGAGGTAGCGCTGATACCGGTGAAACAACATACAATAAATACATAAGAAGGAAAAGATAGTGAGTGTTTTTACGCATAGGACTCTGTACTCCATATGGTGTTATAATTATCAAAGATTATTTTAATAGACTATAAGCACATAATGCGTTGCAGTGATATGAAGTGAAAGAATATCCTATACGTAAAACATCGAAGAAATATGGTGTGATAAAAGACATCAAAAACTATGATGCAAGACTAAGTTGTGTCAAGTTCTTAAAATCTTCATGTCTCTATAACAAGAGTTATCATTCATGGAAAAATAAAACAAGAAAAATTTTTAATTAAAATTTATTACGAGGTTATTAATGAGTGATTGTATAAAGGAATTTAAATTTAAATAAACTATATCTTAATATCCTATATGATAATATATTGATATACAACTAATTAAGTTGTCTTAATGTAAGCCGAAATATTCTTGAGATTATTTAGATATCCGGAAAAGGTACAACATGTGTTATAGATTGTGTTGTAGAGATGTGATCGAATTTCTCTGGGATCAGTCATGGATGATACGATCGGGGCGGCTTGATCGGGTACTCTGAACATTGCCGATTTATGTCAAGTGATGGGACATTATTAGGAGAAGAATTGCATTTAAATACGTATTCTTTAACTAATCAATATCAGATTGATGTTTCTTCTGATGGAGAGAATCATTTCAGGGCAAAAATGCCCAATTTGGAGATAAGCGTGTCCTGACAAAAAAAGCCGGAGATTTATGAAAACCTCCGGCTTGTGTATCGTGTACTGCATTGTTTTCTTAGTAGCGAGGACGACCACCACCCTGTCCACCACCCTGTCCACCGCCTTGACGACCACCGCCTTGACGACCACCACCTTGACGACTACCACCCGGACGGCCTCCTCCATGACGACCACCGCCGCCACGACGTTCTCCTTCCGGTTTGGGACGCGATTCATTGACCGATATCGCACGGCCAACTAATTCGGTACCGTTCAATCCGTTGATAGCCGCTTCAGCCTGCGTTTTGTCAGACATTTCCACGAATCCAAACCCTTTGGAGCGACCCGTGAACCGATCCTGAATTACCTTGGCGGATTCCACCTGTCCGAATTTCGCGAATGCCGCTTCTAGTACCTCGTCTGTTACCTGATAATCCAGATTTCCAACATAAATGTTCATCTACTTCTCATCCTATGGGCCATGTCTTACGTGATCGAAATTTGTCCATGGCTCCAAACATTTTTCGATGTCTTTAGGCAAACAGTTTGCCCCAATCTCTTTGGTGGTGTAGACGAACTTTACAACAAACCTTCTCTAGTTGAGGTTTTGTAAGATTGGAGTTGTCCGTTATACTCTGCTATCAAAACGCCTAAATTTAGAACTATCTCTAACAAGTTCTTTTTTTCGGCTCTCTTTTTCATTATATAAAAGATGTGTTGATGGTAGTCCGGAAACCATTCCTCCATATGTAACAGCAGCAGCAGGGATAATTGACGGGAAATTTAAAAGACTTCTTAGCGTACTACCTCCAGTCTTGTGCCAAAGAATTTGTCCTTGGTCATGAAACCCTGCTAAAGCATTCATTCCAGGTATAAGATTCAAAGCGTTTGCTCACTTTGCCTTGCTCTCGAAATGCTTTATAATATAAATATCCATACCAACTTTCAGAATTACCTTTTTGAAAAATTGAACCATCAGGTCGTTTGGGTTTTGAGGCCCTTGCATTCCTATGACATTATGGTCACCAGCATTATTTCCTTCAAAGACGCTTGAAGTCTCATTCTTGATTCAATAGCTTCATTTTTACGAATACTGGTCCGGGATGAATATCATATCCTACAGCATTATTGTATACAACTCTTAATGAAACTGTTCCCGCAGATAAAAGAAATCCTTGTTGAAAACTTCCTCCTTGTAGCTTGTTTGACACACCTCCGATAATACCATTAGCCAATATTTTCTCTGCTTCTTTCTTACTAAATTCAAATATTTTTAAGTAGTTAGTGTTTTCATTAGTCGGTGTTATTTCTTTTGCCCATTCATAGTTCCCGTTGAGCTTTAAAAATTCGCTATCGCCGTAAAACCTGAAATAAGAGCACTTTTCAGATTACCATCACTGCTTATAAGCCCAGATGCAAATCCTCCACAAAACGCACCGAGATATTGTGCAGAAGCAAAAATTGGAGCCATTGGAATCAAAATAGCAACTGCTATGGCAAGTAGAGGTTTGAAAAATTTCTTAAAGAATTTTTTCAGGGAAAAATAACCGCTTGGATCTACAAAACTTAACGGATTGTTTAGTACATACGAATAGCGGTTTAACGATTGCGGATTACCCATAGACTGTACATGTGGATCTGGACTTAAAAAACGTCCGATTAGAGGATCGTAAACACGCCCATTCATATGTACTAATCCGACTGAATCAAGGTGCTCATGTCCTGTAAATCCACGTTTAGTTGTGTCGCAGGTTAGTGCATTGGCTGGATCGTCTTGTCCATTAGGGTACCTGCGTTTCCCGTGAGGATCATAGCTTAACCGTTCAATGACATTTCCATTCTCATCGGTGACAGTATCTACGGAATTCAGATGATCTTTATGGAAATACCTTGTTGATTGCGATGGTTCTCCTGCATCGTTATCCTCTTCTAAATAAATTGCAACAAGACCTGATGGCGCAGAGATGTAATGTTTGTGTTTCGTATGTGATAGTTCAGTCCCATTGACAGAGGTTGTGGTGGTAACCTGTTCGTATGCGCCCAAATAAACAGTCGTTATTTCTGTGTCATTTGATTGTGCTACTTGTTTATAGCGATTGCGTTCGGTGTCATAATAAAATGTCAATGAGTCATTATCGGTTGCAATTACTTCAGGTTTGTTGAAGGCGGAATATTGTATCGTCCTGCCGTTACCTGAAATCATGTTTCCATTCAGATCGTATGTATACTTGGTATTTAAGGTTCCCGATATCGATGTAACTGCGTGTGGACCGGCAGAACCGTCTCCGTAGACGTATGAACCTACATCAGATTTATAAGTAAGATTTCCGATTGGGTCATACTGATATGATTTTGTTTCTATACCTACGAGTTCTGCAGACGTAAGACGATTCAGTTCATCATAAGAAAAATTTTCGGTGATACCTTGATTGCTATCCGTACGTTGCAGAAGGTTACCGATTTCATCGAATGTATAACTTAAATTTTGTACGGTGAGGCTTGCTCCGTTACCGGTTACAATACTTTGTAAAAAGCCGGTTGTATCATCGAATTGATGACTAGTTAGCAAGCCGTTGCCCAGAGACTGGTAGGTGATTTTACCGTAAGCATTCACTGCATCTGCTTTCCAGTATGTTTTGTCAGTCTGAGCATTTTTGATAGCGGAAAGGTATCCATGATTGTTGTAAACGTTTTTCAGGCTGAATCCACCCTGAATTTTGGTGGGATACGATACAGTGTCTACTCTGCTTACATCATCGTAGGTTGTTTGCGCAATGTACGTTTCTCCATCTATCGTTATATTAACCTGCGAAGATCGTCCAAGATTATCGTAGAACATCTCCTTTTTGTATCCATTTACGCCGTTAACTCTGGTGAGTTTGCCGACGGCTTTATTCCCAGTATCATATTCCCAAGTGGTTACGCCTGTACTTAATCCAGATGGTTCCGTTCGTTTTATCTGTCTGCCGAGTTTGTCATATTCAAGGGTAACAATTTGTCCTTTAGCATCTTTCTGCCATATCAGTTCACCAAAGATATTATATTTATATTCCCAATACCCCATATCAGGATCATCCATGGCAATTTTCTGTCCGCGTTTATCATAGTAAATCGTGACCGTATTGCCGGCATTATCGATTGTCTTGATAAGATTATCGAACGCGTCATATTCGTATCGGGTAATGTAACCCTTCTCTTCCATAACTTGCACAAGTTTGCCCTGGCTGTTATTTGTATGTTTAACGTGTTGCTCTAACGGATTGGTAATTATTGTGCTGAGTCCATTATACGTGGTCAGTGTTTCTGAACCATCTGGAGCTATGACTTTTGTGACTCTTCCAATAGCATCGTAGGTGAATTCGTTCCAGTATATTGAGTCATCCTGATAATATTTTCTTGATTCACGAGTTGTCTGACCGAGTGCATTGTATTCTTTATCCTGAAATATTGTTCGGCCGTTAAACCCTATTGACTGTGTTTTGATGATTCGACCTAGGTTGTCGTAATACGTTGTGACAGGTGGTGTGGCGGTTGACTGGACCTGTTCAAAATAATACGCCTTATCAGGACATTTTGAACCACAGGTTGAATAAAGCCATGTTGTTTCTGTAGCATCGGCTCGGGTTTCTCGAATCTTTCTTCCAAATTCATCATACTCCCACGACGTTGTTAAATTATTTGGCCCTGTAGAGGATATCAGTGTCCCGAAACGAGAGTCATACGTCATAGTTGACGACTGCCCTAGAGCATTGATTGTTTTGACAACAAATTGTCCTTTATTGTCATATACACTTTTTGTCTGGCGTGCTTCTTCATCACTTATTGATGGAGGAGGTTGTGTAGTGGAATTATCGTCTTGTTGATCAGGAATATTTTCATCCAGTGGATCTGGATCTGTGTTATCAGGATAACCATCGAAATCGGTGTCTGAGCAAAGTGGATCTGTATGTGATGAGAGAAGTTCGTATCCATCGGATAGTGAATCATTGTCGGTATCAGGTGAATATGGATTAGTATGTGAAATAAACTCAGCTTGATTATTGAGCGAATCCCCATCTGAATCACCTTGTGGATTGTTTGGGATTTTTATCGTCTTAACCGAGTCGCCATTCTCTGATTTTTCTCGATATACGATGTGGAAATAGTTGCCTTCTGTAAAGACACGCAGTCCTCCTGTCTCGTAGTCATCCTCATAATTGTCGACGATATATGATCCGAGCCTGAAGCTTGAAGCGCTTGAAGCAAAAGAATCCGGAGTCGATGAGGAAGGTACATACGAGGCCCAAATGGTTGCGGTATTACTTTGTTGATCAATACTTGACCATGTAATAAGAAAATTTTCTCCATACGAAGCCGCAACAGGAGCATAACATAGGTCATTCGTAGGCGTATTCAGTCTAAATTCTTTACCATTGTTGAATGTTCCATCTGTATCTATAATCCGGCAGAATATATCAGATGACGATCGGTTATTGACTGGCGATGTGCTCCCTGTACCCTGCTCCCATGTGAGCAAATATTTGTTGCCTGCTGATGCACCCGAAACATTTGTGCTGAACGCGTCAGTCCTGTTGTAGAAAACCGTAAAATTATTATCGATTGTAGCACCTGTCGAAGAACATTTTTGTGCGTAGATGCCTGTATTGTTACTGGTAGATTTTGTTCCATCCCAAACAATCAGAAAAGCATTGTCTGTGCTTAACACACAAGGTGTTTCTATTTCTGTAAATCTTTCGTTCACATTATGATCATTGCCAGGATAAGCATTATTTGGTAATGAATAAGAGCTTCCGTGCAAGACGATATAGCTGCCATTGACATAAATGAAGTCATTAGGTATATAGCTTTCTTCATGCTGGCTTAAATATTGCATATACGAGTTATACACACTTGGATAGTAAAAAACATCTTTCCTTGGTAATATTGTATAAGAGTGATTAGACAAAAAACGGCCTTCAGAATATAAACTCAATCCTCCACATCCATCTGAAAAATTTTGATTATAGGCATAGTTCTGAGTGTAGTTGTTGTAAGGCATTCCGTTTTGATAAAAACATCTTCTTGAAATTAAAGAACCATTTTTCCAGACAATGAGGTAATGCGAATTAGATCTTCCTATACAAACACTATTTTGATCACCATAATATGTTCTAGGGATTAAGTTTCCTTGAGTTTGTTGTCCTGATATCCCTATATGGTCTCCGAATACATCTAAACCATTTGAACTTGAGCTATCGTGAATCCATGAAACATAGAACTCATTTTGAAGAGATGCCACAACGGGAAAAGAATTGTTAATAGAACTTCCAATACGTACTACAAAAGGATCAGCTTGTTCATTCCATTGTGTATCGTATAGTTGTGCATAGACTTGTGATGATTTATTATGCCAGGCTAAAAGATTCTGTGTTCCTGATGTTGTCACGGAAAACGATTCAATTTCCTGATCGGCTTTAATAGTATGTGTGGGTAAGGTGATAGAAGCGACTCGTATTTGAGCAGTGACCGTTCTGTCGTAAAATTCAGCTGATATGGTGTAGACACCTTCGTTATCAGCAGTAAATAATCCGCTTAAGCCGTCTATGGTACCGCCTCCATCAATGCTCCATTTTATACCGGATAAGGCATATCCTTCTGATGTTTTAAGGTTAAACTGTTCTTGTTCGTGAAGAGCAACAGTTATATTGCATGGCGAAACATGCAGGGAGTCGAGAAGTGGAGGTGCAGTACTTATCGCAGTATTTCCGTGGGAACTAACTTTAATTTTATTTCCAAATACATCATATTCGTAATCAGAGATCATACAGAGATCGGTTTCTGGTTCTACTGCTTCTTGAACAAGCAAGCCGGAGTCATAATCATAGTTAAAAATCGATACGCGTGTTAAAGGTGCCTGTCCGGGAGCTTCTGCTGTAACTTCTGCGCGAATCAGTCTGCCTAGAAACCAGTTGTCTACGTCGTTAAAATATTGATTTCTAGTTGTCTTTTTATATCCATCGTTTGAATCGACTACAATTCGTACAGCATTTCCGAAATCATCATAATTATTGGTTGTTGTGATTGATGTTACTCTATCCCCATTTAATTCATAGGAATTTTCTTGCGATTCCTTAATATAGAGATAATGACGCTTTCCTGCATCATATTCTATGGAATCCAAGATGTTTTGTGACGTCGTAAGGACGGAATTGTCGGTTAGCAATTTAACTTCAGTAGAAAGCGGCATACCTATGAATGGGTACTCTTGGCTATATGTAGTACATGTTTGTGAATTCGTCTGGTTATCGGTTGCTTTGATCCATTGAAATCCCAAGGGACCACGTTGTAAATGAATTTTATAATTGCCATATTGATACGTGTAAGTATTCATACCGCCAATGCCATTGCTGGTTGTATATGAACTTACAAGATACATCGGACCTTCAACGGTAATTATTGGATTCGATGGATCATATTTGACAGGATAACTTTGCGCGATCTTCTTATCATATACGCTATTATCAGTAGCAGACTTGTAATTTACAAGCACTTCAACGTTTGAACCATCGGATATTTTAGTAATATTTTGTGGAGGATTGCCGGCAAGAGTATATGGCATAAAAGCTACTAGATTATTGCTTGTTCTTCTGATTCGTATAAGATCAGTCAATGCATCACCATTGATATCTGATGGCAGTATATTCATTTCTCCAACCTCGTGGTTGCTATACGAATCATTCATGATAAATGGAGATTGCTTAACTAAACTGCCATTACCCATAGAAATATATGTAGTGACGATTATCGCACTACTCGTATCTGATTTTTGCCTGATATGGATAATATCCATCAAACCGTCAGCATTCATGTCAGAGGGAAATAATCGAAATTTACCACTTCCACTATGGTGGTAGAGTTCGTTAGACTCTGTAATGCAATTGCTTGCGCGAAAGAATGATCCATCACCGCGTGAAAGATATGGAACAAAGGTCATAATGTCATTAGAGTCGACCATCATATGCATAAAATCCATGGCACCATCACCATTGAGATCCAGCGGAACAACATTAAAAGGGCCTTTCCCATCGCTATTTTTGTAATAAATATCACCAGTATTAAATTCGTTTGCCTTGTAAAATGAGTTTTTACCGTCTGATATATGCGATTTTATGATCAATATCCCGTTTGTATCCGGACACATGTGAACGAGATCTATGAGCCCATCACCATTGATATCCATAGCGAACACGTTATATGGGTCACCGATGGTGTCGGTAAAGGTATCGTTCGTATGGTATTCACCTGCTCGCGTAAAGGTACCATCTCCATTGGAAATATGCATAATAACGTAAAGTTTTCGTTCTCCTTCTGTACGCACATGAAGTAGATCCATCAAGCCGTCTGCATTAATATCTGCCTGGAGTATATCAAAAGGTTCAATACCATAAATACTTGTATAGGCATAGACATCGCTGGTGTTATAGGTTGCCTGTTTGACAAAACCGCCTTGACCATCAGACAGGTGGGGTATAAGAAACATCATATGAGTATAATTATCGGTCCTCATGTGGACAAAATCAGTCAAACCATCGCCATTGACATCCATTGGGATAACGTTGAATGGGTCAAAAACGGAGCCATCATCTGCAGTATTGGTTACATTTCTAAACCCATCACCTGTATTGTAAATTTTATTATTATGACTGAATGATCCATTACCTTGCGAAATAAAAGTCTCAAAAGCAAGCTGTTGTCCTTCTCCGACTATTCCCCAATGAACAAGATCAGTTAGTCCATCACCATTTAATTCCCCTTGCAAAACACCAAAACCGTAGCCATAAGGAGTCGTATAGAGTTCCTGTTCTGTGAGTTCGTATACACTTGATTGCCAATTGAATAATGTGGAAGGTAATGGTGTGTTATTGCTTCCATAAAGAGTTATTTTATTCAGGCGGGAATATTGCGGATAAAAATTTTCATTACAGGATAGAGAAATAGGCAAATATTCAAAACTATATCTTCTTACAGGATTCGAGAAGGTATCTGTGAATATACTTAAATTCTTAAGCCTCAGAGATCTTTTGAATTTAGAACCTGATTGATATCCTAGCTTGAGATCAGGACGATTTTCATATTCAAATTTGATTGAATTGTAAGGACTGAGATTGCCTGTATCGTTTCCGGTATAGACAATTTCATTGAGATAATATTCGCCATCATTATCATTATAATATTTGAAATCAATATAATTGCCTTTTGTGTCGCTTATTTTGTTTAATGACCACATCAACGTCGTGTCATTATCAGGATCGTTTTCAAAGTTAACTTTTATCTGCGAGCCGTTTCTGAGGCCATATTCCATGATCAATCCGGCTTTTGTCCATGCTTTAAAATAAGCAGGGCCGTTCCCGGATCTTCCATAAGAAATCACACGTGTGAACGATTCTATTTCAGTACGATATTCTGTACCATCTGCGCCATATTCACCGTTAACTGCCATAAGCCGTTGTCCATCGATTGCAAAACGGTCATTTTCATCGAAGTCAATCCCATCTATAAATCCATCTTGAAGTAATGTAGCTGGAGCACGGGTAATTGCTGATAAACCAGTTAGCGACCAGCCAATACCTAAAATTCCGTTCCCAGCATTACTACTGTATGACAATGATATATCCGGAGATATTCCTGCTGTTCCTGGAGGTACTGTAATCGGGATGGAGTATACTGCTGCGCCTGAAGCATCGACAGAAAATTGTCCGGGAATTGAACCAGTAATATTTGTTTGTAATGGATCCGTACCAAAATCATACTCTTGCTGATTAGTAAGGTTGTCTCCATCGTTATCATAGCTTGAGTCATCAGGATTAAGTGGATTCAGCTGATTTGTGGTTTCCCATCCATCCGGCATTCCATCATTATCAGTATCAGGGATAATCGGTGATGTGCCATACAATAAATATTCGTTGTCACTTAATCCATCATTATCACTATCTGCATGATGTGGATTAGTAAATGATTCGAATTCAGCAAGATTATTCAATCCATCGCAATCATTATCAAGCAAAGCATCTGATGTATCACATGGATTTAATGAATTCTTCTCTTCCCATCCGTCTGGCAAACCATCATTATCAGTATCAGGATTAATAGGGTCGGTGTTATATTGAAGTTCAATACCATCGAGCAACCCATCTCTATCATAATCGGCGTTAAGAGGATCAGTGTGATATAGGTTGATTTCTTCAGCATCGCTGATACCATCATCATCGGAATCAGCATCTAAGGGATCGGTTGCATATCCTTTAATAAACTTGCCCATAATGCTATTAGATGAACTCCACACAAGGAAATACTCGTTGCCATTCGATGCAATATTTGGATTTGATGGTCCAGAAATACTAATTTCATCAATGATGTTTTTTTCTATCGGTTGCCCATTGCTATTATAAATTTCAACACT
Source organism: Candidatus Auribacterota bacterium (assembly GCA_963675685.2). Lineage (GTDB taxonomy): Bacteria > Auribacterota > Auribacteria > Auribacterales > Auribacteraceae > R3-B46. The sequence continues at coordinate 446,857 of CAXXKF010000011.1, read as the reverse complement.
ACATTTTCCATTGGCAGTATGTACAACAAGGTAATTCGTGCCATTACACGCCACAAAACTTTTAGAAACGTTTTCAGCTATTAGAAAGGGTTCCCCAATATGTTTTGGATAATCAGAAAAATATTGACCCAACAGCTTATTGGAAAAAGTACGCCAGGTAGCAAGATATTGATTGCCATCAGATGCAATGGATGGATATATACTATATTCTGTACCAGTATGGATTTTAAAGTTTTGTCCGACAAGAGATCCTTCGTTATCAAAAAATTGAGCCGATATATTGAGCATATCAAAGCACACTGAACAATAATTTTGGCCATTAGTTACCACAGGAGCATGTTCGAGTCCACTAGAAAATAATTGCTCTGATCCAACAACATGACCAGATTCATCCAGCACTTGAGAGAATGTCGAAGATAAGCGTTGCCAAAAGGTCATAAGATAATTACTTCCATTAGAACTCAAAAAAGCATATTCTTCAGATGAGCTCAAATCAAATGAATAATCTATCAGATCGCCCGGTATTGCGTCACTATTCAAAAGCGTTCCTTGCAAACCATACCCATCATTTTCTTTTTCACTCTCCCAGATTACTAAAAAATTATTTCCATCCGAAGCCACTGTTGGCCAGACTTGTTTAGTAGAATCAGATGTTAACGCTATCATATCTCCTGACAGGAATTTTTGAGGTTCTCTATTTGATGTGTTTCTGAAAGAATTTACAAATTGTGCATGAATATCATTCCAAGTTGACCAGACTACGCAGTAATTTTTGCCGTTGAATGCAACTGATGGCATTGTCCCATTGCCAATATTAAACTCTGGACTCATGGTAATAACTTCATCGCCATCTGATAGACCGTCGTTATCTGAGTCTGAAAGAATAGGAGATGTCAAATAGAAATTTATTTCGTCACTATCTGCCAGTCCATCATTGTCTGTATCGGAATCAAAGATATTGGTATGATAGCGTACCTCATCACCATCTGATAAACCGTCATCATCAAAATCAGGGTTAAGTGGATCTGACTTATAGAGCTTTATTTCATCACGATCATTAATGCCATCTGAATCCGAATCAGCAGATGTAGGATTTGTTCCATAACCATAAATAAACTTTGCTTTTATGTTGTAATTGTCTTGCCAGACAGTAATGTATCCACCTTCTATCGGAGCAGAAGAAGGACTATAATTATTTACCGACATTTGCGCCAATTCAATTGGGGTACCTATTTTTTCACCAGCACGGTTTAAGAATTGTCCATAATAGACGGATGGAACATTCGCAAGATATGATTGGTCAAACCATGAAACAAAATAGCTAGTGCCATTAGATGCAAGAGATGAATAATACGTATTAGATCCGATTTTACGAGGTCTGCCGATAGGATTGGCATTGGCGTCAAATATTTGTCCATATATATCATCATTGATATTCCAGATAAGCATATATCTCACACCATCTGAGGCTACCAATGAATTGAGAAGTAAACGATCACCCGATCCACCGCTGTCAATCAGAAAAGGATTTGAAATCATTTGTCCTTCGTTATCCATTAATTGTCCATTAATTGTCTCTGTATCAAACCATGTCAGAAAATATGTTTCTCCATTGCTTGCCATAGAAGCCGGATAAAAATAACCATTCGTTTCATTGTCAATAATCACAGGCAATCCAAGTTCAAGCCCATCAAGAGTTAGAATCTGTGATGTCAAGCCAGTAGATTTACTGACCAGGCAATAATTGTCTCCATTTGAAGACAATATAGGGTGAAAACACTCAATATTATAATTATATTCCGCGGATAGAAAGTTGCCATTTTTATCAATAAGGGAGCTTGTTATATAAGTTATATTTTCTTCCATATTAGGCCATGCAACAAGAAAATTATATCCATCTGACGTAATGGTTGGATAATAAGAAGAATAGACTGGATAGACTTCGCCTATTTCAAATGTATCCTGCTCTAAAAATCCATCTGTAGTGATAAACTGTCCCGAAAGTTTTGTAAATTCTTCTGCCCATGCAACGAGAATTTTATTGCCATTTGAAGCAACAACAGGTACATTGCCAGTTCCAACATTTATTGTTGGACCAGCATGAATAACCTCTTCACCATCGGTCAACCCATCATCATCGGTATCTGGATTACCCGGAAGGCAACCATGTAGATATTCATCAAGATTGCTTAGATTATCCGAATCATTATCCATTTGAATATCATTGTCATCTAATGGGTTGAGAAAATTGCTGTATTCCCAACCGTCAGGCATACCGTCATTATCTGTGTCTGCATTGTTTGGATCGCTTCCGATCTCTCTTTCGATGGCATCTGACAGTCCGTCCTGATCGGTATCTTCTTCAGTTGGGTCGCTCCCACCTCCGGTACTTGTCAAAGTGGCATACCCTATTGAAACATCCCAGACGCCGGTTGTAGGAATTTCGGTACGGTTCTCATGGGAATAAGTGTGTGTTTTATCTCCCCAGTAGATGTATGAATTTAGATAATGTGTGCCATCCCAATCATTACCGAAAATGACATCAAGGCAGCCATCGTTGTTTAGATCGGCAATATCGCTTGCCTTTGCTCCTCGTGTGGGTAATTCTGTTTTTTTCTCAAATGTATAATTTGGATTACCCCAGTAAATGAAAGAATTTGTTGAGTTGCTATATGGTGAAGGGTCTTCCCAATTATGGTAATTGCTTATAACAATATCCAAATATTGATCAGCATTAAGATCGGCAACAGATACATCAATTGCTTCAAATGCTGGCAGATCTAACTTAGTTGCATAGGGATTGTTTGCAGCCCCCCAATATAAATATGCATTACTGTTTGCATTTACCCCACTGACAAAAATAATATCCAACCAGCCGTTACCATCGAAATCTATGACATCACAATCGTTTGCTCCATTTGTAGCAATATTAGAACGAGTAGGAAAAGATCTGTTTTGACTTCCCCAGTATATAAACGAGTCAGGCGCAATCGTGCCTGGTGCTGAAATGGTGTTACAAAAAACAAGATCTTTATAACCATCTTTATTCAGATCAGCTGTCGCTACACCGCTTGCACCCTCAGTGTAGAGTTCTGTCTTTTCACTATAGCTATAAGAAGAATCGCCCCAGTATACATATGAATTAATAGCAAATGTATTACTGTCTAATTTGTTATTGGCAACTACGATATCAAAATAGCCATCATTATCTATATCATCTATACACAGATCCATACACCCTACTGTGGGTAGTTGAGTGACTTGATCAAATTGACAGGATGCATCACCCCAGTATATAAGGGAATTAGTTGTATATACAGTAGCAGCAGTACGATGAATGCCCATTACTATATCAAGATAACCATCGCGATTCAGATCAGCAACTTTGCAGGGAATAGCATATCGACAAGGCAATTCAGTTTTTACTACAAATGAATTTGTACTATCGCCCCAACAAATATATGTATATCCTGTATGATTGACAAAAATTACGTCAGGATAACCATCATTGTTAAAATCATGATATTTTGTATCTTTATAATACGTAGGTATTTCTTCAGAATCAGAAATTCCATCGTTATCGCTATCAGCATCAATAGGACTGGTCTTAAAAAGTAATATTTCACGCCCGTCAACAATGCTATCGTTATCAGAATCAATCTTAAATGGGCTACTATGATACGATGAAATTTCCACCAAATCATTTACGTAGTCGCCATCAAAATCAGCGGGATAGGAGATTGGATACGAGTCTAGTCTAACAAATTCGCTATTTTCATATATGATTGGGATATCAATGCAAGTATCGTCATTGTCTATAATAATCAGGTCAGGAGGTACATCAGGAAGATCTTTAATATTCTCAGCTACACGCACATGATGATACGTATTATTTTTTACAGTGATACGTAAATAGTTGTCTGTATTTTCAATCTTCTCTACATAATTTTCTGTACCGTAGACTGGAATTGATGTGATAAGTAAACTGTAATAACAAACCATGGCTATCCATTTTTTTCGTAGACTTTGCATTGCTCCCTCCTTGTTAAAAGAATTATGTAATTGTTTCCAACTTATTAATTTTTAATTGTTTCAATACCTGAAGATATTTTGCAGACAGACAGAAAGGATTCATATGTCAAAATATTTTTAATTTTTTATATGAACATGTTATTGGTTTCTAGAAAATTACTTAGAAGAATTCAGTTTGAAAAAAGAAATATTAAATGATAAAGTATACTAAAAAAATAAATTCAAAAAAGTTTGCAACAGTCTATGGAAAATCCGGTCTACAGAAACAATACAGATGCGATTAGTGATGACCAGTCACTTGTCCAGTCATTCAAACAGGGGCATGAATGGGCCTTTGATGAATTGTACAAAAGGTATTGTTTAATGATTAAGAACTATTGCATACATTTTATTGGTAACCAACATGATGGCGAGGAATGTTTTCAGGATACGTTCCGCAAAGCATATCATGGTTTGAGAAAATTTAAGGGGCAATCGACATTTAAGTCATGGTTGTTCAAAATCGCAAAGAATACCTGTTCCAATAAAGTAACATCGCTTGCGTTCAGGCTAAAAAAACATACGGTATCGTATGACGCCCCTGTCCAATTGAACGGCAATAGTGTATTGAGAGATTTTGTGACCAATCACACCCCGCGCCGTGACGCCATATCCGGCGAATATTCAAAATTATTATTCAAGACGATCCGTAAACTGAAAAAACGGAAACGAGAGGTTTTGATACTCCATGACATACAGGGGCTATCGTATGAAGAGATAGCAGAAATTACTAATACTGGCCTTGGGGCATTGCGGTCGCGATTATCCCGCGCGCGTTTTGAGGTTCTTGAGGAACTAAAAAAGGTATATCCCAATGAAGTGTAAAAATGTAATAAATATACTATCAGATTATATCGACGGAAACCTTAGCCCAGACAAAGTTAAGGAAGTAGAAAAACACTTGCTTGAATGCCAAACCTGTAACAAAACCTGTCAGGATATGAAACAGCTTGTTAACTCATTACACGATATGAAAATTCCTGTTGATGAAGAAGAATCGCTCCGCGTATTCCGTGCATCTTTGAACGAAAAAAAAATCAGCGCTGTGCACCTGTTGACTATGTCACAACTGACAAAGTCTTTAAGTGTTGCGGCAACGATTATTTTATGTATTGCCGGTTTGTATGTGTTGATTCATTCCATGAACGACAAAAGTACTACGCAAGTTGCACAGCAAGATGCTGCTAAAGAAGAAATTGTAATCCCCACAGAAGAAAAAACGCGTGAACAACAGATTGCTCAGCACAAAAAAACTGATGAGGCAGTCAGGCTGTCTGATCAATCTTCGCAACCAGCAGTTTCAGAACCCACTCAGCTTGTTGCGTCTCAATCTCCTGGCAAGGAGCAAACCGAATTGGGTATGTCGGCTGATGAGCTTATGAATATTCCGGTAACGTTGACTCTCATTCTCAACAGGAAAAAAGTTGAGCCTGATTTTGCCAGTATCGATTCGTCAAAACCTCCTGTTTATAAAACGGTGGAATACGATGACGGCACGGTCGCCAAAGAATATGATCCTTCAGGTAAGGGCGGTACGGTACTTATGAACCGTGATAATGTTGTTAATGATATGTTTGTAAAAACCAGTTCACTTGTCGATTCAATGGGTGGAACAATACTGGGGACATGCATTGATACGGGCGATTCGTCCATACCGGTACAATTCATGGTAGTATCTATCCCTGAAGCGCATTATCCGGTCTTTGTAGAAAAAATCAATGCGTTATTTGAAGCTGACAAACTGGAACCGTTTGAATCGATTGAGCAATCATCGGACACTGAATCCAGTTTTTCTGAAAAATCCGATTTCAAACAACTAAAAATAATCTTCAACAGTATTAAATAGAGATGATCACCTCATCATACAAAATTCACACGGCAATATTCTGTAGCATTTTGGCTTTATACGTTATGGTTCTGGCCGGGTGCTCTCTTGAATCATGGCATGAAACCGACCTGCAGGCCTTACGGGCTATAGCTGCTGAATCTTCTCAAAACAGAGATTATGAAAAAGCCATTATGGCCTATACCATGGCGATCAAACTCGAGCAGGACAATCCCGAGTGGTATATAGGACGCGCATACTGTTTTGTGGAACAAAAGCAATATGTTAAAGCTATCGGAGACTGCACATACGCAATATCGCTCAATCCAAAGATGTACAAAGGTTTTTATCTTCGAGGATTAGCATACATGCGCGAACAGGAATTCCATAAAGCAATAGATGATTTTACCTCGGTACTTCAGCTTAACCGTCACGTAAACGACATGTATCTGTTACGATCCTACTGTTACGCACAGCAAAACGAGATAAAAAATGCTGTAGACGATATCTCACAGGTATTAATCCAGAATACAGATTCGTCTGATGCCCAGATCTACCAATATCGTGCTCAATTATACGCACGATTAAAACTGTACGGCAATGCATTGGACGATTATTCTACAGCGATTGCACACGATCCGGATAATCAACAGTACCTTTTTGAGCGCGGCAAGACATATTTTCTTATACAAAAGTATAATCAGGCTCTCGAAGATTTGAAAAAAATACGTAAAGGCAGTAACAATTTTAAAGAATCTTGCTTCTATTGCGGTTATTCCTGTGAGGCAACAGATCGATATGAAGAAGCAATACGCTTTTTTGAGCAGTGTATACAAATGGATCCATCAAACTACGCTCCTTATCTGGAAATTGCCAATATATATTTTAAATTGTCGGAATATGACACCGCTCTCATGTGGTACACCCACGCTCTTTCACGCGATGAAAATCTGACAGAAGCATTGTTCCGACAAGCTATATGTTACGAGAAGACAGATCAATATGAGAAGGCTTTGGATTGCTACAAAAGAATTTCTCGCCAAGATCAAAGTGATACAATAAACAGATTGCTTCAAAAACAGATCTCTTTGCAAGATGAGTCACAAACTTTGGAGCATCATCTGGAACAATATGAAATTGACCTGCAATACAAACGAGGTATAGAAGACCTTAATAATAAAAAATACAGTAAAGCCATATCCGATTTCAGTCAGATTATTTCAAGCGATAGGTCACAAAACAGGGCATATTTTTATCGCGGTCTTGCGTATTATTATCAGGGGTTATATACGCAGTCTGCCTGGAACGGAAATTCGAGTAACAAACAATCCTATGAATATGCTTTGACAGACCTTCTGCACGCTTATGATATGGAGAAAAAGAATGAAAGAATTTGTGAAGCCATAGCGAAAACATATATCCCATTAGGAAAATCGCAACAGAGTATTGAGTGGTTTAAAAAAGCGATTGCCATTAACCCGGAGTCTATAGAAACATATCTCAACCTTGGTTTAATTTATCAGGCAGGGCTTGACAATCCTTCCGCACACGCATGTTATAGTAAAGCAATAGCGATTGATCCACATAATAATCAGGCATATTTACTTAGAGCTCTTTTATATTTACGATCCAAACAATATATCAAAGCGCTTGAAACGCTGAGCCAACTCATTACGTTTGTAACCCCTGAACATTGTGCGGAAACATTTTTTTACAAAGCGATTATTCACGAACAACTTGGCGAAATAAGCAATGCCATAGACTGCTATACCTCGAGTTTGGACAGCGCGTATAAAACATCTAATACCCAACTGATCAACGAAATAAAAAAACGAATCGAAAGACTCCGACGGCTAAAAAACAATCCTTTACAAGAACCACTGCAAATAGAAAAAACATAAAAAATTTTGTGACAACCAAAAACTTATTTTGTCTGTAGTAATAACAAAGAATTCAGAGATATATTCATTTTGATTTTTTGTAGACACTTTTTTAAGATTGTTGTAAAATAACCATATAATCTTCTTATAGACTGTTAAGGAATGAAAGATGAGTGCTGCTTATAAAAACTTACATCATGAGAATATAATGGTTCGACTCATAAGCGGTGTATTTTACTGCATCTTTGCATGTTTTTTGTTAAACATGGTGTTTTTTTGTAGTCAACTATATGCCAAGAGCACTTCATTAGATAACATATACCTGCCTGCTGATATTGAAACTTCTGCCGATAGTTTGCAAAACGATCTTTATCCTCAACCACGAAAAAATGATTACTCTGATTCCTATGAGATTCCTCTGGATCTATCATATCGTCTTCCCGATAGACTTGAAGAAGATATTATGGATAAGAAAGTCATTACTATTGACGACCTGATAAAAGATTATCAAAAGCGCTTTTTGCAACCTATGATCGAAGATGATTATAAGCCTGATAAATCTGACCGCGCGATAATACGATATGTTGAATCGCTGCCGCCATCGTCTCAAACAGTTTTTTCTAATGAGCAGACATCGCAGGAGGATAGTCTCAGCGAAACTATCTTGCCTATATCAAAACTGGCCAAAACATTTTGCCCGGTGACATCAGAAGTCAAACCGCTTGATATTAGCAATCGCTGGGTCTGGAAAGACAACGAACTCGAACGCGAAAAAATCAAAATCAAAGAAGATTACTTTTCACGCGACCACGAACTGAACAAAGCTGTAGGCAGGACATTACAAAAAAATAAGTATAATTCAACAGAGATACTTCCTGAGCCTTGGTTATTTCGTCCTCCTGCGTTATCAAATATCATTTTCTGGAAAGGTGGGAAAGAAATACCATCTAATGAAATTGCGACAAACTTTACAACAGACTTTTTGTATATTGGTAACACGACTGATGCAGAATATACTCATTCATCGGGAGTAATCAATGTTACCATATCAACTTACATTGGATATAATGCAAATGTTACGGGAACATTTTATTTACAGGGAGGTGAATTTCAGACTAATCAGGAAATGATTGGTGTCTATGGCAAGGGGAATTTATACCAAACAGGCGGCTATCATAAAGCAGAAGAGATGTATATAGGCTATGCAAACAGCGGTTTTTTAGGCGTTCAAAATAATAGTATTGTAGACGTTTCTAATGTATATGCTGGGTTTTATGCGAATGGTGAAATTGTTATTGGTAAATCGAATGAATCCTCGGCTAGTAAACCGAGGGTTACTGCAGGGCACATATATTTGGGCAATAATAGAGGATCGGAAGGAACCTTACGTGTAAATAACGCGATTTTGAAAACGAACTATCTTTCCGTAGGATATAATAGAGGTTATGGTAACTTTGAAATCTTATCTTCCGAGGCAGATATCACCGTTAATAATTCACTTGAGTTTACACGATCAGGAAGATTTAAATCTGATGTTGAAAGTCAAATTGTTCTCGATTCTGCAGCTTTTATCATTAAATCAAATATCGCCGAAAATTTCACTGATTTTTCCAATCTTACTCTCGAATTCTGCGGAGAAAATAATCTAATTGAAGCTGCTGGTGGTATTTCAGGTGTCTTTGGTACCTCAGAATCAAACCCTAATTTTGCATTAAATGCCATAGCGTTTAATGGATCGACTGTTTTACTAGAAGTACAAAATGTTTTTGATAATCAGCTGGGGATTGCACTGGAGGATGAAGGGCTGTATGTTAGTGAGTTAATTATTCATGATGAAACCCATGCAACAATCGATCTCAATGGATGCTCGATTTATTTTGAAAATTATGACATTGAATCTACTAACGGAAGTATTGTAATAGAAAACGGCACCATTCATTATAATAATACGATATACGATTATCTTTACCTCGACAGTGAACAATTCTTAACTACTCCTGCAACCTGTATTCCTATTCCCGTTGCAGTGCCGGAGCCTTCTGTTATCTTATTGTTCATCTCAGGAATATGTTGGATATTGTTTTCAGGATATACTAATTTCATTAAGCTGATGAGGTAAATAAAATGAATTGTTTTTACAGTAGAAAATATTTTTCAGCTCTTTTTTTATCTGTCGCAATGATAATGTGTATTTTTATGATTGCCAGCAATTCTGAATCACGAAGGCTTGAAATAGAATTGGATAATTCCACATTTGAAATTGATAATGGGACAAGCCAGCAAGAGCAATTCTTTGAAACAAAACTTTTTATTGATGAATTAGATAATGAAAATAAAGCCTGTTTTGTTTACCCTGTTAATTGTGATGATGTTACATATTGTTGGATTTATTATTGTACATCTTACCCGAAGTGGGAATTGGCGGATATTATCAAAATAAATACTGATGATTCATATGATGTAATGAAAAGTCAATCCTATCAAGATCCCAATTCTATTTTTTTTCCTGATGTTAAATTTGAAGACACTCTTCTATATAAAGTTGTTTTTTATTGCGGTGACCCAGATGCCAGTACTCGTGATTTTGATAAGGATGGATTGCCAGACCTTTTTGAATATGAACGTGCTGGTTATGATCCATTTAAGCAGGAAAATTTTGATGTCAAAGATGAGCAAGGCTATTCTTTCTATGAAAAGTATATACTAGATTATACCATTAAAGACAAAGATAATGACAGAGACTCAACAAAAGATTACGAAGAAATCATCAGATTAACCGATGAATTTGTAATCCACACATCATCCCATCAGGTATCACTTTGCGCAGCTGCTTCAAATGGTGAAACATTCCTCGTTGTCTGGAGCGATGACTCAGGCGTTTTTGGACAATATCTCAATACCCAAGGATTACTGGATAATGAAGGTGATATTGTAGATTTTAATTCAACTATTAATGTTGCAAGTCTAGATATTAAACAGCTTACTGGGTTTGAAACTGTAACGAATTTAATTGTCGCAAGCGATGGGAAAAAATATTTGACGGCCTATGAGTACGGTCAAGCTTCATTTATCGTATCCGTCATAGATATCTCTGATTCATGTGAAGAAATTTTATCGCTTCCTGTCAAGGATTCACTAGACACCCCATCATCGTCCAAAATATTGGAGTATGCGTCAAACGGATCTTCCTATTTTCTGGGGTTAGGTAAAAGATTATTAGAGAATCCTCAATATCCTGAAAATACAAATGCCATCCTCATACCCTCTGATAATACACATGATTTTCGGTATATTTCTATTGATACAATTATGACTGATCCAAGTCTGTCTATTGCATCATTAGGCGATAATTATTTAATGGGCTATAACAACCAAAACAATCAATTTCAAATACATCTTCTTGATAGTGAAGGCGACCCATTGTCTGTTTTCGATAATGAGGGATCTATTGGCTCCACCAAAGAGCTGTTTCCTAGAATGGATTCATATAAAACTATTGCTTCCTCAAACCAAATATCATACTCATTTTTGTTTTTAGATAAGGACACTTCATCTAAGGACACTTCATCTAAGGACACTTCATCTAAGGACACTTCATCTATAGAATTTCAGAATCATATGTATACTCAGCAAATACAAGAAGTCAAATTCGACAAGCTTTGCTTTAATTATCATATCATTGCAGGGGGCAAATATCCCTATGCTGTTGCAACAAATGGTTTGTTTTATTTACTTGTCTGGAAAGAAAATGGTGTCTCAAAACTTTATGCCCAATTATATAATACTAAAATGATTCCATTATATAAACCTTTTGAAGTGGGAGAAATTAATCTTTTAACATCTCTAGATAGAGAATATGCTGTAGTTTCCGATGGGAAAGATTTTTTGGTTGTATGGTTTGAAGAAGAGGAAGAGCCTGACAGTCATAAATGGATTCTCAAAGGTAGATTCCTTTGTGGAATCGCTTCATCTCCTTCAAAGAACGATACAGATAATGATGGTTTATCCGATTATGATGAAATCCATAGGGAACCCTATCTCCCTACCGATCCGACTAATAGTGATACTGACTTAGATGGAATATCCGACTGCATAGAAATAATGGGATCTCAGACAGATCCACGCAATCCCGATACTGACAATGATGGGCTTTGGGATGCATTTGATCCCGATCCGACCAATAATGATATAGATAATGATGGGCTTTTGGATGGTTATGAAATATATGTATCTCATTCCGATCCTTCTGTCGCCGATACAGATAACGACGGTTTACTAGACGGAGAAGAAATTACATATGGTTTTGACCCTAATGATTGGGACTCTGATGATGATGGCCAATCAGACTATAAAGAAACAATAGAAGGAACAGTATACACTTGTGGTGGTGAAACCTGTTTTATCTATACCGACGCACTTAACCCCGATACAGACAACGACGGCATTATGGACGGAGCTGAACTTGCGGCGGATTATATACCTGAATTTACTGTTTCCGATTTATTACAGTCAAATATTAATAGTACGGTTGCTTTTTACGACCCATATGTCAGTATCGGTTCAAACGGTAACACCTATTTGCTGGTATGGTCTGAGCAACACGATCTTGATGAGACATCAGAGATTAAGCAATGGGATATAATGGGTCAAATCATTAATATTGATGGTTCACGCACCACTGATCCGTTTTTCTTACAGACTTATTATTATAAAGAACCCCGCGATGTTGCCATTGGTTCAAATGGTAATTCATATATTCTCATCTGGCCGGATTACGACGGAGTTAACGATGAGGTTGTTTTGCCTGAAACAGACAATGATTCACCATGGTACACTCAACTAAGTACTTTTCATCTTGGTATCTACGGACAAATCATAAAAAGTAACGGTGAATTAGTCGGCTCACGATTTTTAGTCAATAGTTATACGCCAAACAACCAACAGCAACCGGCAGTAGCTTCGATAGGCAATAATTATCTAATTACATGGCAAAGTAGAGTAAATGACAGTTTACTCGAAGAAATTAAAGGGCAGTTTGTATCTGCGGATGGGAGAAAAATCGGCGATGAATTCCAAATCAACACAACTACTTCAGGGCAACAAGGCAATCCTGCGGTTGCTTCTTGTGGCAATAATTATCTTGTGGCTTGGGAAGACCGCTCGTCAGGTTATAGAATAAAAGGACAGTTTCTCAACAATGACGGCAATAAGCTTGGAAATGAGTTTGAAATTAATGATACTTCACACAGCAATAATTTAATCCCTGCCGTTGCGGCAGTTGATGAAACTTTTATCGTAACCTGGCACTCAATAGATAACGGATACGATATTGCCGCTCGCTTGATCACATATACTGCTACAGGACATAGTTTTTTAAGTTACCAATTTCAGGTCAATCAGTATACAACTTCTGATCAGACTGTGGCAGATGTCGCATCAGATGGTGCTCGCTTTCTTGTATCATGGGCAAGCGTGGGGCAGGGAGGAACAGCTGAAGACATATTTGCCCGCTGGGTTAATCCATCAGGGAACCTCGTGCCAGCAGACGAATTTCAGGTAAATATATACACCGATGATAGAGAATACCGATCACAAGTTGCATCGAATGGATTCAATTTTTGTATCACATGGGCAAGCATGAATACAAATGATACAACAGCCCGGGTTTACGGTGCTGTATACCGCACCAAAGATGGTATCAACCCCATATCAGGGGACTCAGACAACGATGGCTTGCCCGATGCGTGGGAAATCGATAATTTTACCAATCCACTTGACAATTCAGACGCTTGGATCGATATGGATAATGACGGGTTAACCAACTGGCAGGAGTTTCAAGCCGGCACTGACCCGCGAAATCAGGATACTGATCACGACGGCTTACCCGATAACGAAGGTTTGGTAACGCTGACATCCCCGCTATTATTTGACACAGACAATGACGGTATCTCTGATTATGACGAGTTGTATCTATATAATACGGAGCCGCTTGTCTCTGACACAGATAACGACGGGCTTACTGATATAGATGAGATCAAAGGCCTTTTTGTCTCGGAATTTCGAGTACCGTCGACTGCTACTAATGCTCAACACGATCCACGCATTGCTACTGATGGATCAAATTATTGTGTCGTATGGCAGGAACAATTGAGTACAAGTACGCAACAGGTTAAATATAAATTATATAATAACCATGGGATCCCAGTAACGCCTGACTTTTCACTCAGTAATTATACATTCTCCGATTCACTCTACGCGGATGTGTGTTCCGATGGGTCGCGCTATCTGATTGTGTATAGCGATTATGATAATGATGACACAGGACTCTTCGGACAAATTATTGATAATGAAGGAAACTTAATAGATTCGTCATTTAAGATCAATTCTTATACAACAACACAACAAATTCGACCTTCTATCGCCTTTGACGGAACAAATTATCTTGTATGCTGGCAAAGCGGCTATGGACAGGATGGAAGTAACTTTGGAATTTACGGACGTCTGTTTGATACCAACGGAATACCTCTTGAAGATGAAGATATTAAAATAAACAGTACTACAGTTAAGGATCAGATAGCTGTTCAAACTATCTGGAACGGTTCATATTTTGTTGTAACATGGGATGACCGCAGTTCGGCTTGGGAAGTTAAAGCCCAGCTTGTTAATTCGGCAGGAGCGCTGGTCGGCGATGAAATTACAGTTAACAGCTATTTCATCGACTGGCAGTTAGGGTCTACTTCTTATTCAAACGGTTCAAATACACTTTCAACGTGGTATAGCCGTACACAGGATGGCGATGCCGGCGGTATTTTCGCTCAATTATTCAATAATGATGGCGGAAAAATAGGCAGTGAGTTTCGCATAAACACACAGGCATCCGGCGATCAGTTCGCTTCAAGTGTAGCATCAACCAGCGACGGTTATTTTGTCGTGTGGTCGAGTGAACAAACTGGCGGTGAAAGTTATGACATTATCGCGCGATATTTGACTCCTGACGGCATGCGGATTGGTCCTGAATTTTTCGTAAATCATTATACCACCGGACGACAAGTAATGCCACGAACGCTTTCAAATGGAACCAACTTTTTGGTCGTCTGGGAAGATAATAATCAGGATGGTGATGATTATGGTATTTATGCGGCCTTATTTGACCAGAACAATTCTACCGACCCTAATAACCCTGATACCGATAACGATGGGTTGCTTGATGGTTGGGAACGACTCTACGGACTTAATCCGATCATTTCGCAATCCGCAAACCATGATTCCGACAATGATGGCTTGACTGACCAGGAAGAATATATTCACGGAACAGATCCATTCAATATTGATTCGGATAATGATGGGATTGCCGATGGTGATGAAGTCGATATTTATGGTACCTATCCAGATGACAACGATTCCGACTACGATTTACTCGTTGATGGCGCAGAAATCCTGTCTCACGGAACCGACCCACTGGATAACGACTCCGATGATGATTTGCTCGGTGATGGAGATGAAATTTTAGTCTACGGAACCGACCCGCTGGATAACGATTCCGACAATGATGGACTCACAGATGGTGAGGAAGTCTTGCCTAATATAGTAAAAGAAATTCTGATTTCCGATCAAAACAAAGCACGGTTACCCTTTGTCGGATCAGATGGACACGGTTATATGATATCATGGTCTGAAGAAGCTTCTTACGGTAATTATGAGGTCTATGGACAACGTCTGACATCTGCGGGAGAAAAAATTGATACACCGTTTTTGATAGGAACCTATAGTTTTTCAGAACATCGATTTGTCGATGTAGAATCAAACGGTAGCAATTATATGGTAATTTGGCCTGATCAGGATGGCGACAGTTTGGGCGTTTATGGATCTATTCTGGACAATGAAGGATCAACACTGGTTCCGACATTTCAAATCAATACGTATACTACAAATATCCAGATGGTTGTTGCGATGAAGAGTGATGGCGTAAATTATCTGGTCACATGGCAAAGTGGGTATGGACAGGATGGCAGCAGGTATGGTATTTACGGACAGCTTATTTCCGATCAGGGAATGAAGATTAACAGTGAATTCCAGATTAATGAATGTACTTCAAGAGATCAAATTTATCCTGAGGTGGCATTTAACGGCGCAACATATTTTGTTGTTTGGGAAAACAGAGCAGGTGTACTCAATCCCTGGGAACTCAGTGGCAAAATATATGACCGCTTTGGCACACCATTATCAGGCGAATTTCAGCTCAATACCACCACCCCTGACTGGCAACTGTTGCCTTCGATTGCTTCAAACGGCAATGACTTTCTGACAGTATGGCATGATACCAGCAGTGGCAGATATAATATAACCGCACAATTATTTGATTCGGATGGAAATAAAATTGGAGGAGAGAGGATACTTAATACTCTCAGTGGTGATCCTGAGTATTTGAATGGCATGGCCTCTGCAGTTGCGTCAAACGGTCTTGATTATTTTGTGGTATGGAGTAACAGTAGCGATTATGACGGCGATGGATACACCGTATTCGGTCAACGCATCAAAGCTGATGGGGCAAAAATGGGGACGGAATTTCAGATCAACGTGCACACTGAAAGTAATCAGATGAATCCGCAAATCACAACTGACGGCAAAGGGTATGCGGTTGTGTGGGATAGCCAGCATTCTGATGGTTCCGGCTCATCAGTATATGCGGCAATATATGACTGGGGATACGGTACTGACCCGCTCGATAACGATTCGGATAACGACGGCTTGACCGATGGTGAAGAGATGAATACATACGGAACTAACCCTATGCACCCTGACAGCGATTTCGATGGACTACTCGATAGTGATGAAATTGCAGGCCTAAGCAATCCAAGACTTCCTGATAGTGATTATGACGGACTTAGTGATGGATTGGAACTTAACGCCTATAACACCGACCCGCTTAATGTGGACTCTGACAACGATGATCTTTCGGATGGAGCTGAGGTATATAACTATATCACGGACCCACTCAATACTGATTCTGATAACGACGGATTAACCGATGGTGACGAAGTTCAGATATACGGCAGTAACCCATTGGTGGACGATTCGGATAACGACGGATTAACAGATGACGATGAGGTGTATATATACAATACTAACCCTGCACTATCCGATACGGACTTTGACGGTATCGAAGATGCCGTTGAAATTGTCGGCCCAACAGATCCTCTGGTATCAGACACAGATAACGATGGACTTCTGGATGGATCGGAAGTTTATGATTATAACACGGACCCGCTTGATGAGGACAGCGATGACGATGGACTTACAGATGGAGCTGAAGTTGATCCGATAGTGCAAGAGATATTGATTGCCGACCAACATAAAGCACGGTTACCTTTTGTAGCTTCCAATGGGAATGGGTATCTGATGGCGTGGTCTGAAGAGGTTTCCTCTAGTAACTATGAAGTATACTGCCAGCGCCTTACTTCCAATGGGGTGAAGATCGCCAGCCCGTTTTTAATAGGTACCTATAGTTTTTCGGAACATCGGTTTGTGGATGTTGAATCAAACGGCAGTAACTATATGGTAATCTGGCCTGATCAGGATGGAAGTGATTTGGGTGTCTATGGAGTTATTCTTAACAACGAAGGATCGACAGTGGTACCTAAATTTCAAATAAACAGCTATACTTCTAATCGTCAGATGACCATTGCCATGACGACAGATGGCGAAAATTATCTTGTTACATGGCAAAGTCAGGGCGGACAGGATGGAAGTATGTATGGTATTTACGGACAACTTATCTCTTCTGAGGGTACAAAGATTAATGGCGAATTTCAGATTAATGAATGCACAGCACGAGATCAAATTTATCCTGAGGTGGCATGTAATGGTACATCATATTTTGTGGTGTGGGAAAACAGAGCAGGTGTACTCAATCCATGGGAACTCAGTGGCAAAATGTATGACCGATCTGGCACACCATTATCAGGCGAATTTCAGCTCAATACCACCACCCCGGACTGGCAACTATTGCCATCTATTGCTTCAAACGGCAATGACTTTTTAACGGTATGGCATGATACCAGTAGCGGCAGATATAATATAACCGCACAATTGTTTGATTCGGATGGAAGCAAAATTGGCGGCGAGAGGATACTTAATACTCTAAATGGCGATCCTGAGTATTTGAATGGTATGGCATCGGCAACAGCGTCCAACGGTCTTGATTACTTTGTGGTATGGAGCAACAGTAGCGATTATGACGGAGATGGATACACCGTATTCGGCCAACGCCTAGAAACTGACGGGGCAAAAATAGGGACGGAATTTCAGATTAACCTTCATACTGAAAGTAATCAGATGAATCCGCAAGTCTCCACGGATGGCAAAGGGTATGCAATCGTTTGGGATAGTGAGCATGCAGATAATTCCGGCTCATCAATATACGCGGCGGTATATAACTGGCAAACTCGCACCAATCCTCTTAATAACGATTCCGATAACGACGGATTAACCGATGGTGACGAAGTTCTGATATACGGTACCAGTCCTGTTGATAGTGATTCAGACGAGGATAGATTGACCGATGGTGAAGAAGTTACAATTGGAACTGATCCCCTCAATAGCGATTCGGATAATGACGGGTTTTCAGATAGTGAGGAATACCTTGCAAATACCGATCCGTTATCCGATCAATCCATACCCCAGTACATTGTACTAACCCTGAACAATGAAGGTTACAACCAAGGTGGTCAGGATACATGGTTGGCATCGAATCACCCCAATAATATATATGGTAATGACAACGAGATTACAGTGGCAAGCAATAATCATGAATCAGCGCAACAGTTATTGTATATCCAGTTTGAGATACCGAACAACCCTGCAGGAAAAACGATAGCGTATGCTGAATTGCAGCTTTACCTGTTCGCAAATATGAATTCCACAGATACGGACACTGTCTATGTTCATACTATCCTTCAACAGTGGAATGAGATGTCAGTCACCTATGAAACACGCCCGCCAGTTAGTATAAATCCGTATTCATTTGCTGAAATATCAAGACAAAATAAATGGATTAAGATTGATGTTACCAACGCTGTAAGTGAGTGGATGGATCAGGGAACAACAAATTACGGAGTACAGCTGAATATGACCGCCCCCAGTACGGTGGATAACCGTAAACGTTTTCTTTCAAAAGAGAACAGCAGTAATCGTCCTCGATTGAGAATTATTTACAGATAATTATTTTGTTGATGGCGGTTACTACACTACGAATCGCAAGACGAGGTGTTCAATGGTTGTGAGGTTAAGCTAAAGTATCGGTATAATTGACGATTATTTTCGGGCGAGCAATCTATCGAGCCTGCCTGTGAAAAACTCCCAGCGGCGTATATCAATTATTATGCAAAAAATCTTTGTCTATAGATTTCAACTGCTCCCATCCATCGTTTATTTTAATGAGAATCAAATATTTCTGCCACAAAGCATAAAAATATCTGTCTCTAATTTTAGATAAAAAGGGGACATCGTGATCTATCCCGATTTTAATGGACTATAACACACTTAGTTGCTGATGTCCTGACAAAAAAAGCCGGAGATTTATGAAAACCTCCGGCTTGCGCATCGGTATTGCATGAATTTTCTTAGTATCGAGGACGACCACCACCACCGCCTGGACGGCCTCCTTGGCGACCACCACCGCGACGATCTCCTTCCGGTTTAGGGCGCGATTCGTTAACCGATATCGCACGGCCAACTAATTCGGTACCGTTCAATCCGTTGATAGCCGCTTCAGCCTGCGTTTTGTCAGACATTTCCACGAATCCAAACCCTTTGGAGCGACCCGTGAATCGATCCTGAATTACCTTGGCGGATTCCACCTGTCCGAATTTCGCGAATGCCGCTTCTAGTACCTCGTCTGTTACCTGATAATCCAGATTTCCAACATAAATGTTCATCTACTTCTCATCCTATTAGCCATGTCTTACGTGATCGAAATTTGTCCATGGCTCCAAACATTTTTCGATGTCTTCAGGCAAACAGTTTGCCCCAATCTCTTTGGTGGTGTAGACGAACCTTCAAACAAACCTTCTCTTTATGAGCAAACTAAGGCTGACAATTTCCTTACTAGGCTCGACTGGCATATTCAATCTTTCCCCCATGATAATTTACTTCATTTTGTTCAATCCTTTGAAATTCAGCGTGATTCGATAGCAGTTTATATGTTCATATAAACACAATAGTTGATAGCTTTTCCATCAGTGCGCTTATGCTACTATGCTGAAAATTTAATTGATTTTATTTTTACTACTTTTTGCCTATCTACTTTATCTCACTACATTTGACTTCATTTAAAAATTTTTATGGCTATGTAGCAGTCTTAAATAGTGAAACAATTTTCGTGGTCATCTGTCATTGATGATATAAACCCAGATTTTATTTCAAAATTTCGATACCCTGGAGAATATAATGAAAAAATATTATTTAGCATTGCTGTGTCTATTATTTGTCTTGATTCAAAATGGTTACGTATCAGCTTTGTTGATTCAAACTGAGACTGGATCAGATGATGAAAAACCTGAATTTATGATCAATATGTATTATAAGGATACGCAAAGCTATCCTGCGATTGCCTCTAATCTAAATACCAGTTTTCTTCTCTGGGAAAGTGAATTGCAGGATGGAAGCGGGTATGGGATTTACGGTTCGATCATTGATAAAGATGATGCCGCGCAAACCGCTCCTTTTCCAGTACATACATCACGATATCAAAACCAATGCAAGCCATCCGTCGCCACCAATGGAACAACATATCTCGCCACATGGCAAAGCGAACATACCGGTAACGGATATGATATCATTGCCCGCGTATTTGATGAAAACGGTTCACCTATTAGCGACGAAATCATTGTCAATTCTACTTGTCTATCTGACCAGCAATATCCATCTGTAGCGTCAAATGGTACTGATTATCTTGTTGTCTGGGAAAATTGGAGCGACGATGGAAACTCATGCGGTATCAATGGCCAGTATGTCAGCTCTGATGGTAATAAAATAGGATCTGAAATACACATCAACAGTGATACAGAGGGTTACTGCATGAGACCGTCTGTTGCTTCGTGTCAAGGCACATATCTGGTGTCGTGGTATGATGCTAGTGCGGTGTACGCACAGCTGCTAAGTAATTCAGAAACATTTATTGGGGAACAGATGGTTATATCAGATGAAAACAGCCAATACATCATGCCAACAGTTGCAACTAACGGGTATGACTACGTTATATGCTGGACTGCACCGAACAATCAAGCAGGTTTCGATACAAAAATACTTTCGCAATGGGTATCTGTGGAAGGCGAAGCAATCAGCGATACTATTCTTATATCCGATCAGGTTACGCAAAACGGCGAATCCTGCTCTCTATCTTTAGCATGTAGTGGGATCGATTTACTGGTGACGTGGCAAAATTATAATGGGACTAATTGGGATGTTTACGGGCAACTAATTGGTTCAACCGGTATCCCTATCGGTAAACCAAATGTCATTAACAAGGAACACGATAATAACGAATGCGTGCCCTCAGTAACACATAACGGCTTGACATATACCGTGGTATGGGCATCTGACGCTGAGTTGGATAGTTTCAATATCTTTGGGCAAAATGTACGACGTACCGTGAAGCAGGGCAATAAAGAAATACAGGTTAACTCAACAACCATTGGGCATCAGCGATCGCCGGCTGTAGCAGCTACGAACAACACGTTTCTTGCGGTATACGAAAATTATTCCCGTAACGAAAATCAGTATGATGTATACGCACAGTTATTTGACACAGATTTTCAAAAGCTCGGAGGCGAATTTCAGATAAATACAACCTCTAAACAACACCAAAGGTATCCCGCTGTGGCGTCTGACGGAGATAATTTTCTTGCGGTGTGGGCTAGCTATGAGCAGGATAGCGATGAGTACGGTATTTATGCCCGTTTGATCGACAACGATGGCACGCCAATCGGTTCA
Organism: Candidatus Auribacterota bacterium; assembly: GCA_963675685.2. Lineage (GTDB taxonomy): Bacteria > Auribacterota > Auribacteria > Auribacterales > Auribacteraceae > R3-B46. The sequence goes on along the minus strand of CAXXKF010000011.1, from coordinate 425,089 downwards.
GAGATCGAGATCAATACATTTTCAAATGGCAGACAGACGAATCCCTCTGTCATATTCAACGGATTATATTATCTTGTTGTCTGGGAAAGTTATGGACAGGAAGGCAAAGCAAGCGGTATTTATGGGCAATTGATATCTAGCACAGGACAGCCTGCAGGCGGTGAGTTTCGTATCAGTACATTGAGCACGGACAATCAGCAAAATCCGGCTTTAGCAATCTGCGGTGAGACAACCTGTGTTGTCTGGCAAAAGTATGGAAATCCTTGCCGGGTGTATGCTCGGCTTATCGATCAATCAGGCAATTTTCTTAGCGATTCTATCTATATTGGAACAGGTGAAAAACCATCGCTAACAGCAAACCAGGATCACTTTTGTATAGCGTGGCAACAGTATACACATGTTAGCTGGTTATTTCCGGATACAACCTACCCATCTTCGGGGTATCGTGTTAAGTGTAGAGCTATGTCATGCAATGGAGAATTGCTAGGATCTACAGATGAAGTCTCCTTAAGCTTTTCTATGAATAATGTCGATCCATCTGTTTCAACTGATGGCAACGATTTTTTAGTGAGCTGGGCAAGTTACGATAATGACGGTATGGGATATGAAGTATACGGGCAATATTACTCCGCTCTTATGGAAAAAATAGGTCGTACATTCAAATTGAATCTTACATCCGATCAGTGGCAGCAGAAACCAACACTCTGTACTATTCGCAACACCATGTATGCTATATGGGAGAGCTTTGCTCAGGATATGTCGGAATTTGGGGTATACGGATCAATCCTCTCGGTTGATCTTATCAGAAAAAACAATTATTGCTTATATATTCCAGAGCAGATAGATACTTTATTCAAATATATAGAAGTAGATTTTATGCCTGCCGACTTTAACAATGACGGTTACTTTGATTTGCAGTTCATCGAGATTCTCGATAACGATGCATACGGCAAAAAATATGTCTATTGGGGTACCGAGATAGACTGCTACTCCATGTATACCATCTGGAACAAAGATGGAGAAATCATTGAAGACATGTCAGGTGGCGACTACGGTGCTTCATACATATCAAACCCTGCAGCTGAATATCCCAGCTATTATAATAGTGTGTTGGGATGTATCTGTTATGGACCAATCGGGTATTTCCCTATACCATATTTTGAGTGGGATACTACGCAAATCTATTACAACTACAATATTTGTGCACAAATGATATCTGGAAACGGTAAACTGATCGGCTCAGAATTTTATCTGGACCCGGGTTTTGTTAAAGACCAGACAGACCCTGCCGGAACGTCAAATGGAAATACTTACTTAATTACATGGACAACTGGAGGAAATACCCGCGCCTGTATGTATAGCTCAGACGGTCAACCGGTTGTTGACGAGTTTACCCTTGAGTCGTCCGCAGTAGATGCCCGATCTGCCTCAAATGGCGTCGATTTTTTTATCACATGGGAAAACAATTCGCAATCAAACGAAAGCACAGGATTATTCGCCAAAATAATCTCACCAACTAATGAAAATTTGCGATGGGAATATTGTATCACTAACAATACTGAAGGCGACCAGAAAAACGCGTCAATAGCATCAAACGGAGTACGGTATTGTGCTGTGTGGGAATCGAATCATTCCGGCCAAAATAAGATATATGCTCGTTTTTTTGACTCAAGCGGAAATGCTGAATCGTCTGAATTTGAGGTGTATAACAAAAACGCATCCCCCCAATCATCTCCCTGCATAGCATCAGATGGTATAAACTTTATTTTATGCTGGAAAGATAAATGCGGTTTGTGGTTACGATATATGCAATATGACGGGGCACTTCTAACCGATCCAATACGCATATCAAGGACAGCCGACGCATTCTCAACTGCTTCTGACGGTACAACCTATTTTATTACATGGGAACGCGCGGGAGATATCTACGGGTTGACCATATCAGGTGACGGTAAGGCGTTACAGCCCATTCAGCGAATCAATGAGTATGTCAACGACGAACAATCAACTCCGGTTGTCGGTTCTAACGGCACAACATATCTTGTATCGTGGACCAGTATGGGCATCGACTTGAACGATACGGGAATAGCGGGCAGATTTTTTTCATCTAATGGAACGCCATGTTCCAGCGAGCAACGGTTGAATACGACTGCCGAATATGATCAGATACAACCATGGGTTGTTGCCAACGGACTGGAGTATTTCGTCTTGTGGTCGAGCTTACGGAAATTTGTTTTCATCTATGGCACCGGTGAAAACGTGGTTTATCGTGGTTCATATCCTGAACTGGATTGCGATGGAAATTTAGATTCAGTGCCATATACCTTAGATCCTGTTATCAACGATGATGGCGATTTCGATGTATTCCTCTGTTTCCCCGCTAAGTTGGGGGAATCGTATCAGGTGTATTACAGTGAATCGCTTGATAATCCGGCATGGCAGGAGATGGGTCCGGCAATAACGGGCACCAACACTATCGCGGCGTTATGGTTAAATAATCTCCCCACATTAATAGGCGCCTCAGAGGAATCGGTTGATATCAATCCGCAACAAGGGTATTTCAAAGTAAAAAAACAGCTTGTAAATGAGTAGTGAATAACACTTTTTTTGAAAATATAGAAAGGATTTAGCTATGAATAGTCTACTGAGAAGTATGTTGATTGTTGTTTTCTTACATTCAACTGTCTGTATGGCAGGTACCACCTATTACGTGGCTACTGACGGTTTGGATACAAATCCGGGTACTGAGGCTCAACCATGGGCATCGCTCCAATATGGTGTTGAGCATATTCAGGGAGGCGATACGTTGGTCGTCAAAGAAGGTCTGTATTATGAAGCGGATGGAGTGGTAATTGACAATACCATCACCCCAAACATATCCGGCACAGAAATAGAGCCTACGTGCATTATGGCAGAGGGAGAAGTGTATTTGAATATACCTGAATTCAATGTGAGTGGCACAGACATAAATCAAATTGAATATCTGCACATTTCAGGATTTAAGTTGCTTGAGGGAAGTCCCCGTCAACTCGGTCTGACGTGTAACTGGTTGTCTCATTGTATGATAGAAGATATGGGTGTTTATCGCGCCACATCAATTCAACTGAATGATTGTACTGAATGCGTAGTACAACACAATCAGTGTTCAGGCAGTAACTCATATTTCGATTATTTCAAATATCGTTATAGCGGCATCAAAATCGAAAGAGGCGGGCACAATGTAATAGATTCAAACTATTGTTCATTTAATATTTCTTGTCAATGGTCAATTCCTGCGTTTGGCATCTTGGTGAAAAATTCCAATAACAATATCATTTCCAGGAATATTTGTCGAAATAATCTGGCAAATGGTAATGGTAATGGCGGGCAAGGTACAGCCTATGGAATATTTATGAGTGAATCAAGTGATTGCCAGCTTATCGAAAATATAGTGGATAAAAACTACAATAGACGTGTCCACGATAATGGAGCTTATTATCGCACTCGATATGGTATATATATCGAACATAGCGATAATGTTTTGTTACGCAATAACATATTAAAAAGCAACGAATGCAGAATAACACATTGCAATAATATATCCATTTTCAACAATGTTTTCATTATGGATACTTATGAAGGCATATTTTACTATAGTAATGACCGGGATTTAATATACAACTCTGATATTACTCTTAACGATTTTGTAGAGCAAATCGAAATAAAAAACAATGTATTCTACCATGACGTATATATCGATGATGAGTCTCTGTATCTTCCTGCATATATAAGGATTTTGGATAATGATACGGTTGCAGACGTTAGCATTACAAACAACATTTTTGCATCAGAAGAACAAAACTGCAAAACAGTCTTATGCACTTACAACAATTCGGTCGAGAATATATCGTTTGAATATAATTGCATCAACAATCACATAGAAGAATTAGACAATACAGGTATTGCGTTATTTGATAATGAGGGAGGTACCAATATCCGAACAAATGACATATTGTGCAGAAATGTTGACTCCTATAATTTCCAACTTCTTGAATCGTCTCCATGCCTATATGCCGGTGAAAACAATACACACATCGGTATTAGCGGCGGGGATTATCCTTTGTCAGATTCTGATAATGACGGTATACCAGATTATTATGAAGTGCGTTACAGTTTGAATCAAACAGCAAAAGACGACTGCCTTGACGATGATAATGACGGACTCACAAACTATGAAGAATTTTTCTATGCTATGAACCCAAAAGATAACGACACCGACGGAGATACTTTATATGATCCGATTGAAAAAGAAATTTATTCTTCGAACATCTTTTCTTCAAGATATACAGGATCAGATCCGTTACTTAATGATACTGATTTTGATTTTTTACCTGACAATGAAGATAATGGTAAAAATTACAGTGACCGTGATGATGATGGAATTGCTGATGGTGAGGAATTATATGGCTGGAGTAATGGAATTCAAATATATACAAGCGATATTTCAGATGCGGATTCAGATGACGATGGACTCACTGATGGTGTAGAACGTGAAATGTTTACAAATCCACGTGACAATGACACCGATGATGACAATTTATCTGACGCTAACGAATTTTGGTCGATCGGAAAGATCGAATACCGGAGTAGCGCCATTTTAAAAGACACCGATAACGATGGTTCCGACGACTATGACGAATTTGAAAACTCTACGGATCCGTCGAACCCCTTGTCAAATAAGTTTAATTCACCTTGGATAAGCAGTGAACAATTAGACAATCTAGGGGTATGGAATAGTCCTGTTTTTACATTGCAGGGAATAGCTTCAGATGTGGGAACCGGAGATAAAAGCATAACTTCCGTTCAATATTCATTACGTTATTATAACTTCGGGCCGTATTCATGGGATACGGCTGAAATTATAAATACAAATCCTGATAACTCAGTCTGTTTTAAAATAACTGCCGATTTACAACGTGATCTCGCTGATTATTATCTGTATCTGCAATGTACCGATAACGATGGGTTTGTTTCGGTTGTGAGTTATAAATCATTTCAAACACATTTTGATTCAGATTGCGATGGTTTATTTGACATTGAAGAGGAAAACGGTTTTTTTGTTGGAGGCTGGCAATTTACTTCCGATCCTAATCTACAGGATACCGACAACGATGGTGTCGACGATTTGGAAGAATTTAATCAAAAAACCAATCCCCGCGATGCGTCTTGTGTACCTGAAAATTCACCTGTGGTATCCATCACCAATTGGGTAGATGACGGCGGTCAAAGAAAAATCAGCGGACCAATACTGGAAATAATAGGTATTGTGTCTGATGAAAAGACAGGTAATTCTCCTATAGACAGAATAGAGTGCGCCATTAGAGACGATTCAAATTTACCTTCGGATTCTGATTTTCAAAACGCAACTGTAACCTATGGTGATAATTCTCCTACAGTCATTTTCTCTTTTATCCCTGCCGAGTCATATTCATCAGGGACTTTTTATTATAAAGCGTATGATTGCGATGGCTTTGTGACGTTTGGCGCCCAAAGTTTTATGTATGTCTACGATAGTGACAAAGACGGATTGCAGGATTCATTCGAAGAAGATCACGGTCTTGATCCTCTAGACGCATATACCACTATATATGATTTCTATGCTCGCTATATATGGGAAAAACTGGATACTTCAAATTATCTACTGGCTTCAAATGACACTTCATACCTTGTCAGCTACCTCTTTGATAAAGGGGATGGGTATGGTTGTACGCGTATCGGATACGCAATCTCTTCGTCTTATGGATTCCAGATACATGAGGAAACTATCCTGGACGTCGGCGCAATCGATCACAAAACATCCTCCAGTGACGAATCCTATTTATTGTGTTGGATGGAAACAGCGAATACACAACATAAGATTTCGGGAGTAATTATCGATCAACCCGGAGTGCATTCAGAGATTATTCCAATAGCCGACGGATTTACATTTCCTTCAGGCGCACAATGGGATGTTATTGCCGCACCATGGGGTTACTGCATTGTTTACGAATCGTCTAATACCTTTGATGAGCATGGTGTTTCTGTAGTCCTTCTCGATCATCAGGGGGCTGTCATATGCGGTCCGGCACAGGTAAATGTGACAGTTGATGGTATCCAAGGATATCCTGTCGCAACAACAAACGGTAGTGATGTCTGTATTGCATGGCAGAGCGAAGGACAAGATGGCGATGGAGAAGGAATTTATATACGATTCATTACTGAAACAGGGTTAGTTGCCGAACCTGAAATCCAGTTGAATACAACTACTATAGGCAACCAGAGTATGCCTAAAATAGCATCAAACGGTTCTACATATTTTGTTACATGGTATGATGTCAGCAGTTCACTTGTAAGAGGACGCTTACTTTTCAATCAACAGACAGTATCTGAAGAAATCACGGTACCCATAACCGGGTCTTTCGCCCAGCATATTACCGGTTTAGAGGATGGAACATATTACTGGACATGGATACACCATGACAACTCAACCCAACCTGAAACACAAACATTGTACGGCCAATACTTTGATAATGATGGGTGTATCTTTTCGTCACCTATATCGATTTATGAAAAAGCAGCCAGTTGGTTAAATCTTGGATACAGAATCACCGTTACTAATGGAACCGACATTATGCACTACATACATCAGGATATTACCGGACAGACAAAGATGTGTTATAAAATTATTTCTAACGGGGACTCAATAGGCAGTGGAGAATTTGATAGAATTCCATATGGTCAAGCGCTGGGAACTTCTTCTGCCGGGAGGGATTCATTCGCTTTCTTGTGGGGGATGGATGTGTATACCTATACTCCTGAGCTGTTCCTGCAAATACTACGCAAACAATCACCAGATGATTATGATGCCGATGCTGTACCAAATGATACGGAGGAAGTAAAAGAAACGGATCCTTACACCCCGAATGATTATCTTAGAGTTCTCGATAGCGACGGCGATGGAATAAACGATGCTGATGAACTGGAATATCGTACCGACCGCATGTCAGTTGATACCGACATGGATGGTTGGACCGATGCGCAGGAATTATTCGAATACGCCACTGATCCGCTCTTGCCTTATCTAGAAACAGAATCATTTCCAATTACATCGATTACTGAACCCAGCTCAACGGTAGTGTATGGAGACAGAATCATAACGTTTAACCGGGATTTAATAGCTTTTCTTATGGATGCTAGTGGCAACCAGCTAATTGATCCGATTCAAATCGAGCCTGCAAATGACGGATTTGATAATAATTATTACTGGCACAACGTATCAGCGGCTAATGACACATTTTTACTTACTTGGCAGGGTGATGATCCTTCCCCATATATTTATGGAAAGGTTATTTCTGCTGAGGACGGTTCTGTTGTACGCAACCAATTTCTAATTCATCAGATAGATCCGGCGCCTCAGGCTCTGGCAGTAGTCGGTTCAAACGGAGAACAGTATATTGTTGCATGGGAGGGCGAAAACCAGAATATTTTTGGCGTAACCATTGACTCAAGCGGTACTGTTTCAGATCCTGAACCCATATCTTCAAATCGAATTATTGGAGAACCATACGCATTTAATAACAGGTTTACAGTGGTTGACTACGCAAAGTTGAGTTCTCATGGGTTTAGGTACGCGGTGAACGAGCAATTATATGTCGATTATATCACTACATCAGGACATCCCTGTTTAAATGGTACAAACGGAGTTATACATTCATTGAATGGGGAGGATTCAAGTGACGAATTTACGATCTTTGATCTCAAGAGTGAAACAGAAATGCCGAGAGCCGCAATGTTTGATAATAAAATGCTATTTGCACGCGGAGGATCATTTGGACACCAGCTGGTATGCATTGATTATCAGGGGCAAACAGTAGGAGAGATAACGAGCCTCTCATCATGTGGAGGCTACTTAGCTGATTTTGCTGTTGATAGCGATCGTGTTTTAGTTGTTCTCAATGGTACTGACGGTTATCGTGCCACATACCTTGTCCCACCTGATGGAGACTTCGATTGTGACGGAATAACTAATCGGCAGGAAGTAATATTGGGAACAAGTATAACAAATAGTGATTCGGATTCAGATGGATTGTCCGACGCTTCTGAAATTGACGATAACCTCGATCCTCTTAACCCTGATTCTGATGGAGACGGTTTGAATGACGGTGATGAAATTGTCATATATGGGTGTAATCCAATAGCTCCTGATACTGATGATGATGGTTTGAGCGATGGTTCTGAAGTTTATTCATATCTGACCGATCCTGTACTTATGGATAGCGACTGCGATGGCATAAATGATGCGGAGGACGTGAACCCGCAGGTAATTTTGTCAACCACGTTGCTGGATGTCGGAGTAATGGGTGGTGGTTTTATTGCTTCACAACATATAGTATCAAATGGATCATCATATATGGTGACCTATGATAAACGACCAGTAATTCAGGATACAGGTAGTCATTCTGTAGTGTGTAAATTTTTTAGTAGTGGAGGCATAGAGCTTTCTGATCAATTAATTTTGGACATTAATGCGGTTCAACACCAGGTATTTTCAAATGGTGATTCTTTTCTGCTTCTCTGGGTTTCGGATGAATCTATCCTGAAATCAATGACTTTTTCTGCACGTGGTGAAATCCTATCTGGACCGGTGAGTTTGGTCGCATCTTTTCCATATCAATGGGGTAATGGCGATTTTGTTCATTGTGCCAGTTTGAATGGTTCATATCTGATTATATGGGATGGAAGCCATACTCTTGATAATCATGGAATTATCGGTATGATGATATCATCTGACGGTGAAAAAATCGGGTCGGAGTTTCTTATCAATACAACGTTTGTAGGCAATCAACAAGCGTCAAAGATAGCGACAAATCAATCGAATTATATGGTGGTATGGCAAAGCACTACCTCTGACGGATTAAATTCAGATATTTACATGCAACTCTTATCTGATACGGGAACTTTTATTGGCACAGAGACGCTTGTAAATAGCGATCTTAACGGTATTCAAGGTACTCCAGCTGTTGCGTCAAATGGTAGCGAATATGCCGTTGTTTGGGTACATCGTGAAGGAGTCGATCAGATATGCGGACAAATATTTGATTTTGATGGAACAACAATCAATACCGAGTTTTCCATTGTCACGTCATTTACTCTCACGGATGTCCCCGAAGATGTGTATATGCTACCAGACTGCGACTCATTGGTATATGAACCAAACCAAGACAACCCTGTATACGATCTGCGACTGACAGGCAATACGGATCAATTTTTGGTCAGCTATTATACTACGGATAAGTATCTGAGAGACCATCCAATGGCATTTGGACATATAGTAACAGCAAATGGGAATCTATCAGGCACTTTATTTCCCATAGTGTTAGGTGACATTCCAACATCCAGAAGCATATCTACCTATAAAGGATTATATGCCCATGCTATGTCATTTGTGTATAGTAATGGTGCCACACAGTTGGCAATCATCGATAATGAAGGAAAAATTCTGTTTGCTCAAAAAGTCATAAATGATTTTGAATCCGATAACGCAGAAACTGCTTCGACAAACTGTTCAATGGCGTTAACATGGTACTGGCGTAACTATATTGATTCGCCAAGTTCTCATGAAGTCTATTTAAATATATATACTATTGCTACCCCTGACGATTTAGATGGTGATGGACTGACAACTGATGAAGAAAATCTTTACGGAACATCCCCCTCATCAAGTGATACCGACAATGACGGCATAAACGATTTTGATGAGCTGTTTGTATTTCATTCGTATCCCACACTCACCGATAGCGACTGTGATGGTTTATCCGATCATGATGAAGTATTTATCTACAAAAGCGATTTATTGGATGTCGATACCGATAACGATACGCTTGAGGACAATGAAGAAGTAACGATCTATGGAACAGATCCTACCGTGGTTGATACTGATGAAGACGGGTTACCCGATGGATATGAAGTCGATCACAATTTTGACCCTACAATACCGCTTATTTCTCAACACTCATATTCCGGGTATAATTGGTTTACGAGTTGTAATGTGATTGCAAGTGACGATGTCTATTTAGTTTCATATTGTGAAAGCTATTTATACCCCGAAGAAACAGTGCCTGTAATTTCTCTGGAACTATTTACCCCTTGTGGAACTAAAATAGATAACACTATTGAAATCACGGTAGCTCCTTCTGATGTATATCCATTACAATTTCAAACAGCTGCAAGTGATGATACTTTTCTGATTGCGTGGTTTGAGCAGACAGGCACTTCGTTTATCTTAAAAGCAACAATAGTATCTGACGATGGCAATATCATTTCAAGCAATATCCCTATTGCCTCGTTCATCTATAGCGATGTTGATAGCGCTATCTATTCGTTACAATTAGCGAGCCTCAATGATCGTTTCATCCTTATATGGGAAGGTTCACATGCAACTGACAGTATGGGTATATGCGCTCAAATTATCGACGAACAAGGTAATCTTATTGGAGGGCAACTCCTGCTCAATACCCCTGATTCTGTTCAGCATATTAAACCTGTTGTTAGTGCAACAGGAACAAGTTATTGTGTAGCTTGGATTGACCTTGATGCCAGTTCATCTGCGACTGGGGTATCTGCAATACAGGTATACCCTGATGGGACGAAAGAAGCTCAGGAACATACAATTTTTACAGGCAATATATATGAATTACAGCTAGCTACGCACGAATCTGATCTAATAATCGCTTGTTATAGAGAATTGACCGGTGGTATGCCGTTTTATGGTGAAATCAGGTACAGGGTTTTTAAACTTGACTGGGACTTTCTTGGTGAAAATACCATTCAGGTCGACGCGCAAACAGTTATGCTGCGTTCGTCACGTCTGGGATGTTGGAAATTACTTTCCCATGGAAGTGATTATCGACTCTACGATGTATGCGAAATGTATTACCAAGGTTCTTCGTTTGATAAAATCGCGTTTGCTTCGCATATGATTAACAAAACAATCTGGGGACACTATGAAATGGATGTTAATTATACTCATTCAGTCCATGAAGGTGTTTCATATTATAGAATGGGCGCAGATCATAATGAGAATACTTTTCTATTTGCCCGTCAAGCATCAGCTAGCAAGCTACAGATAGAGTTAAATGATAAAATATTTGAGTTATCTAACGCAGGTTATTATAGCAACCCGAATGAAATTTTTACTGCATCTATGAATGCTTCCTTTGCCATATTGACAAGAGAAACCTTTTTCATACTTGCTTCTCCAACACCGGATGATATAGATGCCGATGGATTGGATGCCGATACCGAAGCTCTGTATGGCACTTGTCCGAATCATCGGGATACTGATCTGGACGGAGTATTTGATTATGACGAGCTGTTGCTTTTTCTCTCTGAACCTACAGCATTTGACACAGATAACGACGGGTTAGATGATTTTCAGGAAATTATGCTTCTTCATACCATCCCCTACATGTACGATACTGACGATGACGGGTTAAGCGACAAAACTGAACTTGATTTATCAATAAATCCGCTGTTGCCTGATACCGACAATGACGGTCAGACAGATGGGTTTGAAACCATTGCGGGAACTGACCCGAATGATTCCAACTCACAATTTACCCAGTCTCTTGGCATCACGAATGACGATGTAGCGGTGTCATGGTCAGGGGTTGCAGGACATATATACGATATATATGCTACTGATTCGCTGGATGATCCATTTGTTTTTCTGACAGAAGTGGAGTGTTCGTCTAACGGGATGCAATCAATTGTTGATAGCGGTATTGATGAAAATAATAATGGCTATGCCGATGATAATGACCTTGAACCACCGGATTTTGTTGATCAACGATACTACAAAATAACCATAAGAAAACAGTAACTACACATTGATGCATATTCAAGGGTTATGACTGGAATATGGAAATTTTCAATTCTCAGTCATAACCCTTTTTTTATCTTCATAACACTATTCACTTTAAAAACTTAGTGTAATTTGATATATTAAATAAAGTCATTTTTGAAATTTAACTTCAGGAGATTGAGAATGAAAACATCTTTTAGTGCTACACTTCTTGTGTGTTGTGTTTTGATTGTTGCCAGCAACCTTTTAGCCGTTGATTCAGACAATGATGGTCTGGCTGATTGTGAAGAAACATTATCTATGAATGCTTATATTCGCTATTCTTATATAGCACAGCTTAAACCCACATCACCTGATGATAAAACCACATGGTTACCTTGTTTTCCTGCGGTGTGTGGTAATGGCATGGATTACTTGATTACATGGGACAATTATCTTCATGAACCTTATAACGGTGAAATCTACGGAATTATTGTAGACGCAAATGGAAATATCAAGGTTGATGAATTTCAAATCAATACTACAACAGCCAGAAAACAAGAAGCCTCTACTCTTTGTAGTATAAATGGCAACTATCTCGTTGTATGGAATAGTTATGAAGAAGATAATGAATCAAGAGATTTGTTTGGCCAATTACTGGATTCTTCCGGTAATAAAATCGGAACTGAGTTTCAAATTAATACATATACTACCGGCATACAAACTAGGGTTGGGATCAGTAGTGTTGGAAACAATTACATGGTAGCATGGATAAGTGAAGAGCGTGAAATCAGAGCTCAACTATTTAATGAAAATGGTGTGAAAATAGGATCCGAAAGGCAAATATACAGTAATTCCGTCGACTCTCCAAACTATCTTTTTATTGCGGCAAGTAATTCTAAATACCTTATTGCATGGAGTTCTCATAATGCTGAGAGTGGAGAAATGGATGTGCATGCCTGCATTCTTGATAATGACGGAAATACTATCATATCCGAATTTAAAGTTAATGACTATGATACCAGCGAGCAATTTGCTCCCTGTGTTGCTTCAGATGGTACAAACTTTATGATCACTTGGGCGAGTAATTTGCAAGATGGTGATATGTATGGAATATATGCTAAACAAATCGATCCCTACGGCAATACGATTAAACCTGAATTTAGAATCAACGAAATAACGAGTAACGCTCAAATGTACCCGTATATATGTTTCAATGGAACATATTATTTTGTGGCGTGGCAAGATGGTATTTGGTGGGAAGAGTACGGTCAGTCTATTTATAATGAAATCCATGCACTTTCTTTTGATAGTGATTTGAATACTATGATGCATGAGGTTAATTTGCGTTTGTACAGTGATTCCTCAACATATCTATCACAGCAAAGGTTGCCAAAAATTGCTTCCAATGGAACGGATTTTATTCTTCTTTTGGAAAACTGGGATGCAGATCTCTATTACCTCTATAACTTTTTCGGAGGTGCCATCTTCAATCCGGGATACGGAACTTATTTTGACAACCCTGATTCAGATGGTGACGGCCTTTCAGATTTCAGCGAAGTAAAAACTTTCAACACCAATCCTATGGCTTCCGATTCCGATGGCGATGGACTTAATGATAGCCTTGAAGTTAGTCGATATGCAACTGATCCGAATGATTCCGATTCCGATGATGATTATATCAATGACGGTGATGAAATTAACACTTATCAAACCGATCCAAATAGTGAAGATTCCGATAATGATGGGCTTGCTGATTACGATGAAAATACCTCTATCTTATTTTCTGACGGATTTGAATCAAATACATCTGATGTATTTCTTTGGTCACATGCTGGAGATAAAAGCTGGGTACTCTATGATGGTGACGATATTTATGCAGGTGACTACTGTGCATCGTCCCCTTCCGATCTTGATGATAGCGAAAGCGCGACTTTAATTCTGACAATTAATTATCCCTTTAAGTCGAATTTATCATTCAAATACAAGGTCTCATCTGAAGCATTCAGCGATGAATTAAAACTGTTCGTCAACTCTATAGAGATTGAGCAGTGGTCGGGGGATATTCCGTGGTCAACATATTCTGTGGATTTACCCGCAGGAGTAAATACAATAGCATTTACTTATGTAAAAGATAGAAGTTTTACTGAAGGCTTGGACAGGGCTTTTCTTGATGATATCGTCATTAAAAATATCCGTCATGGCACAAATCCAACTGATGATGACTCCGATGACGATGGATGCATTGATGGCGATGAAATATATGCCGCCACCGACCCTCTTGACCCCGCGTCAAATTATTCAATAACGGGCTTTAGCTTGTATAAAAACGGCAATGATATTGAAGGATTCAAGTTAATCTGGAATGCCTCGCCTATTTCAGAATGTTACTATACAGTTATGTGTAAAAAAACACCCAATGCTGATGGCGAAGCAGTTGATCTGTTTTCTGAACCGTGGCTGGTATGTGAAGATAATATTCCTAATTCATCCAATATTACTACATCATGGATAGATACAGATCAAGATATTCATGACGCGCATAAAACCTGTAAAAAATTGTATAAGATTTTAATCAATAAGAATTAAAACGATAGTTTTTTTCAGGAAGCTGTATTGTACTTTCGAATACAATACATTAATAGCGGTATACCGAACAAACTCAATGCCAGTGCGGATGGTTCGGGAACCGGAGCTGGTTGTATCTGAAAAGATGTCTCGGACTGGCGGGCTTGCATGTATTCATTGACATTGAAAATGTCTTGGCCGTTGTAAGATTCTATTTTTTCTCCGTTTTCAAATATGAGCAAGTCACAATATAAAGATAAATCATTATATATAATTTCAGCACCGGATAGCAAATATACCTTGTCTATATAAATCGCGGTTCGTAACGCATCTAGATCTTGATCGTTGATCAAGGTAACTGTGCCATATAGTTTCAGTTTGGGTAATGAATAATTGTCATCATAGCCCGCCTCATCAGCGCCCATATCAATACCTGAAACTTCTATTTTATTGTCAGTCCCTTCAACGATGAGCGTAAGATATTCTGAATAAAGCAAATCGTTTACTCCAAAAGAAAAAATTGCGTCTATCAGTGTCACAGAAGCGCCGCTTTGAAATGCAATATAATCATCAACTGTAATCGATGGGGTACCCATTATGGTGAGATTTCCTCTGACAATTATTTTGTCCGCTTCAAGTTCTCCACCTGATATAGAATACCTGCCGGTTTGTTTGATATTTAATTCATCAGTAATATGTTGACCTGCTGTTTGGATGAATTCGCCACTATTATTTCCCCCTACA
Organism: Candidatus Auribacterota bacterium; assembly: GCA_963675685.2. Taxonomy (GTDB): domain Bacteria; phylum Auribacterota; class Auribacteria; order Auribacterales; family Auribacteraceae; genus R3-B46. The sequence goes on along the minus strand of CAXXKF010000011.1, from coordinate 409,917 downwards.
GTACATGATGAATTAGTCAAAGTACCTGAGAAAAGATTATAGTTAGCTGTAGATTGAGAATCAGAGCCATCTATAGTGAGTGTTTTTGCAGATACACTACCGCCTCCTGATTGGGTAAAATTACCATATACCATCAGATCATAGTCTATATCCGTTGTTCCGCCTGATTGAGTGAGAATGCCATACACCGATAAATCATTAGCAATATGTGTGATGCCTCCTGATTGATTAAAATTGCCATATAGCTCCATATCATAGGTTATGTCCGCTGTTCCTCCTGCTTGATTAAAAGTGCCGTACACGACCATGTCAGGGTCTTGATCCGTTGTATCAACTGACTGTTTGACCGTAATAGTCCCGCCTGACTGCTCGATATTACCGTATGGACTGACATAAATGTAATCAGCAGTCAGATTGCTATCCCCGCTTATAGCAAAACTGCCAAGCACGTATAAACTATTAGCAATGTTCGTTGTCCCACCTGATTGGGTGAAACTCCCATATACTACCATGTCGCTTTGATCTGCTACTGTCCCTCCTGACTGCTCAATGTTACCGTATGGACCGACATAAATGTAATCTGTGACTAGATTGCTATCCCCGCTTATTCGGTACGTGCTTGTTTCAAACGTTGATTCATCACGAAAAAATATAACTCTGGTCATCAATATTTCCAGCATCAAAGGAATAATAGGCAATTATATCGCTATCCAAATCATTATCTTCTGCATAGCTAATAAAATCACCGGCATAACTGTCTTTGTCATATAACTTATCGATATCATCCTGAGTCAAAGCACGGTCGTAGATAAGCACTTCATCCATAAAGCCATATGTGTTATATGCCGTAAACGGCAACCATGCACCTATTTCCAGATTCTTACCAAATCCAAGCGGAGTACCTGATGCCTCCATTTGCTGATTAAGTTCACCATTAACATATTCATACATAGTTGTGCCATCATACACAATGACATGGTGGTTCCATTCTCCTTTCTTCCATTCAATATTATCTTGGGTCACTTCCTGTCGTATATCGTTGTTGTTAGTATCCCAGAGTTCAGGGTAATTAATACCAAGTATCCATCCTGATGCAACGCCATATGACCACCATGCTGTACTTACCAGCTTAAAATTGCCATTCAAATTAGTACCGTCAGAGAGTTCTGCATACCATCTGTAGGCATCAGGGTTCACCCACACAGACACAGTCATGGTCGTCAGTCCTGCTGTTGGATTAGATTGTGACTCGATAAGACCACCATTCAAATAAAGACTGTCATTAGAAATAGCATTGCTGGATGACCCAATGTGGTATCCATTCACTCCATAATAATCGCTTTGAGGTAGTGACCCTACGTATAAGGTTCCTGTGGTAAAATTTCCTGCGGTTTGATTTACTGTTCCATCAGTAGCGTTGTAGCCAACATAGGTATTGTTTGCTACATTTAATGTGCCTGCTAAATTGACTGTTCCTTTGGAGCCGACATTATGCCCAACAAAAAGATCATTTTCTATGGTCAGTGCACTCGTTTCATCAACGGAAACTGTACCGGTACCATTGTACCCGACGTAAGCATTTCCGTTGATCTGATAACCATAATAAGAACTTTGAATTGTGCAAGTAGCTTCATTTTGCAAGTTATACATCCCTTCGGAGCCTTCCATAAACCCGAGAGCTAACGTACCAAACGAATAGTTGCCGCCATCCTGTGTATGTGTACCTTGGTTTTCATATCCTATGTAGCATGTTTCTAAATTGTTTATGTCATCTGCTACATGTAATATCCCGCCATCAATTTTTAAAGAACAGATACCTGAGCCACCCCTGATACTTCCTTTAACATCAAGAGTTCCACCGAGTAAATCATAGCTAGAAGTATATATGTTGGAGAAGCCTGGATCTCCTTCTTTTGCCGTAGTCGATAATTCAGGTACTTCACTCGGATTTGTATCGACATCAAGATTATGTGTTGCAATTCTCAAATCGTTATTGACAATATGTGTGCCTCCGTATTGAATGAATTGTGATTCGCCAGCATAGCCGAGATAGGTATTGTCAGTTTCTAGAGTTCCATTCCACAGTTCATATACTCCGGTCCCACCTTTTTGAGAACTGAGAACCAGATTAGTTATCTCGCATCGTGTATCGGCACCTGTTTGAACAATCGTGCCTTTGGTAAGTTGTTTGTCATCGCGAATAGTGGTATAAATTATATTTAAAGGATCTGCATTTTCATATGGTTCATACATGAATTGCTCACTCATAAACTCATCTGACAGATACACCGTGTCCAAACTCCAAAAAGTATCTGTTATTCTTCCGTTTTCTTCGATATATTCTTTTTCAATAAGCTCTGCCCACAATCTATTTAGTTGCTCTTCGCTATCACAATATGGCGCAAAATCTTCTGTACTTATATACATACCATTACCGAGCAAAGTATATTCACTGGTGAGCAGCCCACCTTCGATATTCATGATTCCTTCACCTCGATCACCTACAACAATCAGGTAGGCATCCGTAATACCATCTTTTTTTGTATATGATGATGTCGCATCAAAACTGCCAGCAAGCGATAACAGATAGTCGACACGCATATTGCCGCCGTCCTGCTGAAGTTCGCCTAATCCCTGATAACCCAAAAAAATAGAATGCGTGTGGATATCGAATTTTATCTGATCCCGGTTGTAGTCATTTGAGTGTACATAAGATGCGCCATTTAGCGTCAGATATCCTTTTGCGCCCTCATTATAGCCAAGAAAAATATAACTTGAGTTCAGCACACCGCTACCATTATTCATGTTTTGTTCAAAGGAGCCAACGCCAGAGTATCCGATTATCAAATGATCAGCATATAATGAACCACCATCAAGAATGTAAGAACCGTCAGATCCTTCAAAAGTACCAACTAACATGTTATATGTTATATTTCTACCGTTTAAATGCGTGAATGTTCCCTGACCTTTAAATCCAATATATTCTGTATATGAGCCTTCTGAAGCATCATTGCCTGATCCGGGATGAATATATAATTCACCTGACGAAAAAACATATTCACCGTCTACACCTTCGCCTATCGCCACACCCAAATTTTTTGCGGTGATGGTTGTGCCTGATTGGGTATAAGAGTCATCCTTATCTTGTCCTATAACAACATCATACTCGCTTAGATTTATGGGGCTACCCGTAGTTTGCAGCGACGGAGCAGTATAATTTGATTCAACTGCCTGAACGGTAAAAATTTCACTATCGATAGAGGCTGGGTTATAAGTAATATAATATGAATAGGTTGGCGCTACAAAGGTACTAATATGGCTGATATTAGGTGAAGAATATCTGGATGAAAAGTCGGATATATACCCCGGGAAATGGGGACTAAAACCATATGAAGGGATATTGTAGTTCATAGACATAGGACTCAACATGGCATTCGGTTCATATATAAATTCCATAAAAGGATTTTGCCCGATAAAAGGATTTTGTTCGTCATTTATTATAGCCTCAAGCACCTTCTCCCATGTCGAATCGGACAATTTAGTTTCGTTAATCCTATTTATACCGAGTACTTCCATATCTTCCGCTATTTTTTCCGTAGCAGCACCCTGATCTTTTCTTCTCTCAGTAGCCATCCCATATAGCAAGTCGCTCTCTACCCATTCCTCTTCGTTCAAAAAGCCTTCATTCAGTGTACTATCTGTTATATCTTTTAATTCCTTTGTATCAGGGGTTAAAAAAAGTGATGAGTTTAGCGGTATACCAGTAACTCCCAGTATTTCATAGTTACGAACATTAAAAATGGTTACGATAGCAACGGTTAGACATAAACTCAAGGCTGCTTTTAGACATATCTGTAAGAAACTGTTTTTTTTCAGAGGGTTGTCAATGTATGACCGTTTCATTGCACCCTCCTCGTGTTGTTAGTCAATTTAGAAAAGATTGTATCCGCTGCACTGAGAAAATTATCCGTATCAATATTCAATTTGATAGAAGGAGTAGCTATTTCGGTCACAGGCAAATCATACTCTATGCCCAGAATCACGATATCTTCTGTATGACCGGTTAGAGGAAGGCTTTTTTGTTTGCGTTTTATAGAAGCGAGCCTGTACAGTAGATCGGCTTCCGCGAATTGTTCAGATCTGAGAAAATCTATTTTTTCAAGAATATCTTCAATTGAATATGACGATGAATGTCTATCCGATACAACTGATGTGGTATCGCTCTTTGCCCAAGATGGTGTAAGATATAGAAAAATCATTAAAATTACACACAAACATAACAACATGTATTTCATTAAGGTAAAAAGAATTTTTCTAAGCGAAATAATCTTTGTCTGCATCATTTATCAAGCTCTTTTTCTGACTGGGGAAACATTTGTATTAACACATTAAGCCTCTTTTTGGCCATTTTCACAATTAACAAATCTTCTGATGGCGCATACTCAATAGTTTTTCTATAATTCTCAATTGCGTTGTCTCCATCTTCCAGCAATTCATAATTTACAGCTTTATGGAAATAGGCTTTATAGTCATCTTCATGGATATCAATTATCATATCCAGCTGTTCAATAGACTTGCGATACCTTTGTGTATCGCGATATAAAAAAGCACGATAAAAATATGGAGGAGTATATTGCGGATTCAACTCCGTTGCTTTATCAAGGCAAGAGAGTATCCAGGATTCTTGTGATTTGATGCGAAAATACAGATATCCCAAATCTGTATATGCCTTATAAGATTCGGGATCAATTTTCTTTGCCTGTTTGAAATATTTTGCCGCCTCCGTAAACCGGGTGGTATACATACAGGCAATTCCCAGTTCGCACCATGCATCACTATTGTTCTTATCATTATCAGTGACATATATAAAGTCAGCCATGGCATCGGGATGTTTCATTGCATTTAAAGCTAAACCTCTATTATAGTGTCCTGCAAGATGTGTTGGCTCAATTTCAAGCAATTCATTGTAATCGGAAACAACCTTTTTAAAGTTATTGAGCTTTAGATACGCCGATCCCCGCAAATGATACGCCTGGACAATTTGATTGTTTTTCAGGTCGCCCTTGTTATGGAAATCATTAAAAATTTTGGATATAACTTCAACCACAGATTGATATTCTTTGAGAAAAAATAATGTTTTTGCTTTACCAAGGACATAAGCAGGCTCCTCAGAATCCAATGCTATAGCATGAGAAAAATCATCATAGGCATTGGAATATAAATTCATTTTCAGATACAATTCTCCTCGATATGAATAAGGTGCGGGATTTTCCTTGTCGAGTAAAATAGCAGATTCATAATCACTGCGAGCCTTCTCATATTCATCTTTCAGTATGTAAATATAAGCCCTTCTTAATAACATATCTATATATACGGAATTACAGCTATAAGCATGTTCTAGTTTGGCAAGTGTATCTTTTGCATCCGTGTAGTCGTTTGAGAGAAAAATCATGTCGGTAGTTTGTATGTCAAACTCTAATCCTTTTTCCACCATGACCTTATAGTCATTAACCTTTTTGGAGTAATCAGCTATAATTTCCTCTGTTACGGATGGATCAATAAATTCCTGAGTGAGCAGTATACCCTTATCGAAATCAGAAAGGGGCTTCGTCAAATTGTTCGTGATCAAATAGTATCGTACCGTGTAGATGATAATATTCGTATCCCATATCAGCGTTGCTCTGTACCGTAATCCTGAAGGGCCTGATAAGCTTTTTTCATCATCTTTACTTTTCAGGTAACAATATACACGGTTGAGGTGCATATCTTTGTTATGTGGATCGTTGGCGAGAGATTCTTCCAGTGCGTGAGCAGCTTTTTCATATTTTCCCGTTAACGTGCAAACATATGCCATCAACTGGGGATCTTGAGACGTCTCAGATAATTGTTTATCTGTAACACTACACCCCAGTAAAAATAACGTAATGTTTCCAACAAAAAGCAACAAAACCGTAATGTTTACAACGTTTTTCATTGGTTGTTATTCCGTGGTGTCTTTCGCAATATTCAGTGTTATCCACATTCTGACTTTATCATCATTATTGACATCGAGATTATTCTTATCGAACGTATCCCTATCAGGACCCAGCTCTGGTTGTGCTTTCCCATAGGTTTCGAGAATACTTATAAAATACTGGACATTTTTACGCGGAATATCAACAATAAGAACATCACTGTTTTCTTTGGTAGCGGATATTTGGTTTATTACGACACCTTGTACTTTTTTGCCGGTGACGATCTTAATTATCTCTTCTCTGAAATCAGCTATATGGGGTTGAGCCTCCAGCTTTTTTTCTTTAACAGAGCTGGTAGGGTCGTATTGGTCTTCAGTTTCACCATACTCATTGGTCACTTTAGTATACGATGGCATAACCCCCGAACCTGCATCGGCAACATCCGCAGCATAAAATTGTTCAGAAACAACATATTGTATTTCAACAGGTTCTTTAATTCTTTCTTTTTCGAGTCGAATAAGAGCCGTATTATACGCTTCATCAATTGCTTTATCCTCGGGATAGCATTCTTTGGCTTCTTCAATGATAGCAAGAGCAAGCGTCATATCATCACTCTCGATAGCCTCTTTATGTCTTGCAATGTAAGAAGGGACAGTCTCGTGCGATTGAAGATTAAGTATAAGTAATCTAATAAAGCTAGGAGGAGGTACATATTGTGTCAATTGAACAGTTACCATATCCTCGTCTTCATAGGTATCAAATAGCATCTCTGTCAATAAAGTCGATGCCATAGCACCTTTACCTCTATGAAGGTGAGGAGGTTCTGCTATAAGAAGCGAATCATCCATTGAATCAATGGGATCGTACATCATTTCGTCAAATATTTCCAATAATTCAGCACTCGATTGAGAGGTCTCTTGGGATCCAGCTGTTCTGTAGAGAACAGACTTATTAGCAATGAGTTCATGGAACGGATCATCAGATAGTTTTATTGATTTGACACTTGTGCCACCACTTTGACAAAATTGCCCATCCATTTCAGATTTATGCAAATCAGCACGGACGACATCTTTTTTAGGTAGCGATGATTTCGGTATGAAATAGTCATTATCAGGAAGTTCTATAGAGGATGTATCTGTCGCTACGAGATTTAAGTTCTCGTCTAGTTTGTATGAAATATCTGTCTTTACTGATGGTTCTGGAATAGCAGTCGCAACATCCACAGGCTGATCAGGCAAAAGCACTGTATCGTTATCAGGAAACATAATGGTTGGTTGAAGGACAAGCATGACATCATTATCCGAATCGTCCGGTGCAGTCACGGCTACCTGAACTGGCTTTGAAAAATAATTACGATACAGAAAAGGTGTAGATACTGCACAAAGAAACACTACTGCAGCAGCAACAGCGGCAACCTGAATCCATCTATTTTTTTTTTGAGGAGAATGCAGTTCAGGGGATTCATTTTCACCCCAGTCGTCTTCATTATCTGTAGGAGTATCTTCTTTATCTCTAATAAGTTGCAATATTTTGCGTGTTGCCATCATACTTTCTTCAAAAGTATGCTCGACAATTTCTTCTTCAGACTTCGCTTTGTCAATCATATTATTAAGTGCCGCAAACTGCTTATACAATTTTGCGCAATGTGGGCAATGTGCAATATGTTCTTTGATCTCCTGCTGTTGAGATTCAGGTAATTCACCATCTATATATTGCATAACCAGTATTTCTTTAGAACAACTCATCGTACCACCCTGGGAAATATTTCTTAGAGAGTTTTATAAACTTCAGACGGGCTCGAAAAAGCAATGGCCCGACACTTTTGGGGTTCATATTCAAAATGTCCGCTGCTTCTTTATATGAATATCCTTCCCAGTCAATAAGGACTAAAACATTTCGATACTTTGGAGGCATTTTTTCCATAATAAAGGCAATCATCTTTCTAGCTTCTTTACAAGTTATATCAATCGCTTGCTTGGGCGCTTCGCCGATTAGATCCTCAATTGATTTCTGATTATCATCGTCATCCTGTCCCAGTAAATAAAATGGTCCAAATATGCCCTCGTCGCGAATTTTATCTTTGATATAGTTTTTTATTATATTCAGCATTGCCGTTTTAATATATCCAGCAAATCGTTCGGGCTGTATAGTCTCAATTTTTGCAAAAACCTTTATATAGGCTTTTTGCATTAAGTCATTATGGTCGCATTCGGGAATTCCGAATTTTCGACATTTCTCTTTAAGCATTCCAAAAAATTTGAAATGCAAGCACGTGAATGCCATTTCATCACCCTCTTGAGCCAGTATGACCAGCTCAGGCACGCTTAAATCATCATAATTTGGCGGTTCCAACATTTCTCTATCCATAATGACACTTTGCAATAAAATTTATTCCAATAAAAAATATTTTACGGAATAGTTAGATAATAATGTAATTGTTATAATTGTAACATATAGCGTAATATATTACAATGGTTTTAGTTTTTAAACAAACAAGAGTAAACAAACTTTCAAAGTTGTGCTCTGTATATTTTTTCGGAGCAGATTGTTAAATGCTACAATTAGTTATGTGGAAGTTTATAAACTACTATAATAGGTTGTGTTTGCGATTACAGTAAGTCCATTTTAAGATATTTTAGGCTTGTTGTAGAATAAACCTCAAATTTTTTATATTCTCTTATGGATAACAATGCTTCAATCGATATGAACCATGATAGTTTGAGCAACCAGCAGGAATTTTTAGCGACTACTGATCCGCGAAATCTCGACACTAATCCTGGCAGGCAGACAAATGGAGACCCGAACGAAGCTGATAACGATGACATTAGCATAAACTGCATTACGGTTAAAGAGCAAAATATTTCTTCAAAAGATTGGGAGCGGATCATCTTTTCTGGTCACATGGGATGACCGCAGTTTTGTTTGGGAAGTAATAGCCAACTTGTTAATCCGTAACAGGCAAAGTGATGGATAATAAAATTACCATTGGAAGCTATTTTGTGCCTAAAACTAGGGCCTGCATTTTATTCTAACAGTTTAAATGAACGGTCAATATTATTGGATAATGTACTTCATTGTATATATTCATGCCGCATATGATAATGTCACCTATCCCCAACAATACCAATAACAATAACTAAGGACTGCTTGAGAACAAATTACGGACTACAGCTGAATATGACTGCCCCAGCACGGTGGATAACCGTAAACGTTTTCTTTAAAAAGAGAAAAGCAGTAATCGTCCACGATTGAGGATTATTTACAGGTAAGTCGATTATATAAAAAATTTTCATTTTACACTAACACAACAGAAGGTTGTTGTTATCCCTCCCTATAAATGCTATGCTTTTTGCATACCATATAACCTAATTTCATCTATGCAGGGTTCCAAAAGGACACGATAGGGTGTGTCCTGAGTCTATAGAGAAAAACAGCGATTAGAGAATCGTTTCTGGTCAAAAATGCCTGATTTGGATATAAGCGTGTCCTGATAAAAAGAGCCGGAGATTAATGAAAATCTCCGGCTTGTGTATTGTGTAATGCATTGTTTTCTTAGTAGCGAGGACGACCACCACCACCGCCTGGACGACCACCACCACCGCCTGGACGGCCTCCTTGGCGACCACCACCGCGACGATCTCCTTCCGGTTTAGGGCGCGATTCGTTAACCGATATCGCACGACCAACTAAATCGGTACCGTTTAATCCGTTGATAGCCGCTTCAGCCTGCGTTTTGTCAGACATTTCCACGAATCCAAACCCTTTGGAGCGACCCGTGAACCGATCCTGAATTACCTTGGCGGATTCCACCTGTCCGAATTTCGCGAATGCCGCTTCTAGTACCTCGTCTGTTACCTGATAATCCAGATTTCCAACATAAATGTTCATCTACTTCTCTTCCTATTAGCCATGTTCTTACGTGATCGAAATTTGTCCATGGCTCTAAACATTTTTCGATGTCTTTAGGCAAACAGTTTGCCCCAATCTCTTTAGTGGTGTAGACGAACCTTCAATCAAACCTTCTCTAGAATGCGTCAGGATAGCAACATAGACATAATTGCTGTTCGTAGGGCAGGTGCTTTATTTTGGACGACATCCCATACAATATCATAATCAATTCCAAAATATTCGTGGATAAGAATATCTCGTAATCCGGCTATCTTCTTCCACTCGATAGAAGGATACTGGCTTCTAAATTCCGGTGAAATCCGTTTGACAGCCTCGCCGATTATTTCGAGATTTCGAATTACGGCGTCTTTCAACATGTCATTATTTAAAAAATCTTGAAACGATATTCTGTCGGTATACTGCAAAATTTTGTCACAGCTTTCAAGGATATCCTGTAAATAGATTTTTGAATCTTTCTCAGATGACATAAATAGCTCCGCTGATTATCCTATCTTTAAGCTCTTTACGTACAGACTGCTTGATTACCAGATCAACCGTTGCCTGCAACAAATCTTCAAGATAAAACTTTAAGTTCATATAATTATCAAAAGTTTTTGATCCTGATTCGAATTCCACCAAAATATCGATATCGCTCGATTCAGTCTGCTTAGATGTTACATATGACCCAAACAGACCAATCTCCTTCACAAAGAATTCCCTGGTAATCCGGTCACGGTTGTTGTGAATCAATGCTTTGATATCGTCGATTGTTTTCATAAGATTACCTTATATGGTTAACTTGCATTACGGTTTTACCCATTTAACTTTGCCGTTTTCCCAGATTGCCAAAGGACAACCAGATTTCTTATGCTCAGCGACTACCTTTTTTACAGCTTTCTTAAGAGCAAGTTCTGCTTTCTCATGAAGTGTTTTTTCTTTTTCATAATGCTATTCCGATATGTTTCGTTATTTTTGTAAATAACTTCTGATCCTGTACAAATATTTTTTGTTGTTCTTCTTTTGCGATTAATCGTGGCTGTAACCCTGAATTATCAAAAAGCATCCACGATGTTAAGAGCGGTCTATATATTTTAAAAAAATTGTTGAGGCTTCGTTCAAAACGACGGCGAACATCTTGATCTAGAACATTATGCCCTCCGGCGGCTACTCTTGTTTTTATCCGTGATAACGCTAGCAGAGAACTTGGTATCCACAAATAAAAAAGATGTAGATTATATCCTGCCTTTTTCAACTCTCTACAATGTTTTTGATACATTTTGCCGGAAAGAGTTGTTTCAAATGCAAAACTGTTTCCTTGTCGCATGAGCTCCTGAATCTGTTCGATGACTAATTTTCCTGCTTTAATCGCTGCGCGTTGTGGATCGTATGGAGATAATCCCTTGGCAATGAGATCGGCATTTATAAACTGAGGACATTGAATATACTCAGGTAAAAACGTATCTGCAAAAGTCGTTTTTCCCGATCCATTAGAACCAGCTACAATATATACATTTTTTGAACACATGGCATCTCCAATAAGTACATCCGTAGAGCAATATCTACGTTATATAATACAGATAATCCTTAGATTCTCCAACAAAAAACAGCTAGATGGTCTGTTTTCTTTAGATAAGGTGTGTCAAAGCAAAATGTATCTAAATAGAAATTATCAATGTTTCAATCCACGCCCCTGCGAGAGGGGCGACGACTCAAGCGTGGTTTGTTCTTCGTCAATTTCAGGTTTCAATCCACGCCCCTGCGAGAGGGGCGACTAGGTTTTAATAGTAGTACATACTTAACAAACGTTTCAATCCACGCCCCTGCGAGAGGGGCGACTCAGCCTCTTTTTCAGCCATCCATTGGTTATGAGTTTCAATCCACGCCCCTGCGAGAGGGGCGACAAACAAGTATCGGTATAAGGTAGTTCGTCAACTAGTGTTTCAATCCACGCCCCTGCGAGAGGGGCGACGTGTATTAAATTCAAGTTTTTTAAGGTAAGCATATGGGTTTCAATCCACGCCCCTGCGAGAGGGGCGAACATAGTTTCTGTATTATATGTTTCTATAGTACAAGTTTCAATCCACGCCCCTGCGAGAGGGGCGACATAGTTTCTGTATTATATGTTTCTATAGTACAAGTTTCAATCCACGCCCCTGCGAGAGGGGCGACATACACCGTTTCTGTATCTATCCTGTTTCTATAGTACTGTGTTTCAATCCACGCCCCTGCGAGAGGGGCGACAAGTTATACTTGACTCGATGATTTTCAACATATATGAGCGCGTTTCAATCCACGCCCCTGCGAGAGGGGCGACATACGAACTTGCATCGTCAGCAAAACGGTCAAGTATCAACTGTTTCAATCCACGCCCCTGCGAGAAGGGGCGACGTTCATCAGTGTTGCCATTTAATCCATAGCGATAGTAAACTGTTTCAATCCACGCCCCTGCGAGAGGGGCGACCTGTAAATCCTGAAAAAGTTAAGCAATATGAAGAGTTTCAATCCACGCCCCTGCGAGAGGGGCGACAATTATGTTTGTCGATGTGTTGTAACACAAATTGTTTCAATCCACGCCCCTGCGAGAGGGGCGACGTGTCAATGAAGCAAAGCAAGATGATGTAATTAAAATGCGTTTCAATCCACGCCCCTGCGAGAGGGGCGACGCAATCCAGTATGTCATAAGTTTTGCCAACCTCGTATGCGTGTTTCAATCCACGCCCCTGCGAGAGGGGCGACTTTCTTGTCAATTTGTTAGATTTATTGTCTATCAGGAGAATTGTTTCAATCCACGCCCCTGCGAGAGGGGCGACTCCAGCTCATTACGGTTAAGTCTACCATGGACGGCATGTTTCAATCCACGCCCCTGCGAGAGGGGCGACTTGCATTTTTTTGGGATTCAGCTTCATCAGAGACCATGTTTCAATCCACGCCCCTGCGAGAGGGGCGACCTAAAATATTGTCTAGTCAGTTATAGTGTTTCGATGTACGGTTTCAATCCACGCCCCTGCGAGAGGGGCGACCGAGAGTTTAGTTATAAACAGCTTAAAACATTAGTTTCAATCCACGCCCCTGCGAGAGGGGCGACCTGCACCAGCCAACAAAATACGTTATTTACAGGTTTCAATCCACGCCCCTGCGAGAGGGGCGACACTATAGAGCCTGATGGAATGTTGTTTATATATGTTTCAATCCACGCCCCTGCGAGAGGGGCGACGTTTGAATTATCAAGATATATATGGTCTGTTTGAATGGTTTCAATCCACGCCCCTGCGAGAGGGGCGACCAATCATCCAGAGGACTTTATTGACCCATACACGTTTCAATCCACGCCCCTGCGAGAGGGGCGACTAAATTAGATGTGCAAAAACGCAAAGGTGGGTACAGTTTCAATCCACGCCCCTGCGAGAGGGGCGACCAACCAGCGCGTCAATATCATCTGCGCTATCAAGACAGTTTCAATCCACGCCCCTGCGAGAGGGGCGACAAGATTCCGAAGAAATTGAGCTTACAAAAGAAGTTTCAATCCACGCCCCTGCGAGAGGGGCGACTGTATCTGTGTAATACTTTGAAAATAAGTTTCTAATTCTTTGTTTTTTGCGAACCAATTGTTTTTTTGAAATTCAATAGGTTATCTGTGATTATCATGTTTTCTATCTCCCTGTTAATTAAGACAATATACTTATTGCTAACATCAAGTTCAGAGATTGTTAGCTTATGGTTCGCACTTAAATCAGATGATGAGTGGTTCATCAAGATCAATCACCTTTTTAGCTCCAATATGTTCTACTTTATGTTTCCAATTTGATCCAAGAAAATAGAACCTAAGGCTGTCTGTTTGCGGATTAATCACTTTGATCAACTTACTACGCAACTTCACCCACAACGCCGGATCAAGGTCACACTCAAACACAGAATATTGTACTCTTAATCCATGGTCAACGCAATGTTTTGCTACACGCCTTAGGCGCTTTTTTTCCTCCTTCTTCAGACGTTTTTACGTCATAACTGACAAGAACCATCATAGCTATCACCCCTTACTTCCATAAAAAATACCGGATACCCATCCATATCACCCCTGACAAACCGCGCAAACAACATTGCCTGAATATAAAATAAAAGCCCTATAGGCGCTTTTTCTTCTAAAAACGGATGCATAAGTTCCTCCTGTTTACGTTTTTGATACGCCACGAGCACTGTTTTTCTGGTTTCGTCATCCATGACGCAAGCACCCGATTCCGATTGAGTTATCCCATCATCTCGCACCTGTTTAAGGTTGATTAACGACAACGCCAGCCTATCCGCCAGCCATGGGCGAAATTCTTCTATCAGGTCAAGCGCCAACCCGAACCGCCCTGGACGATCGGTATGCAGAAAGCCTACAGCAGGATCAAGCCCGACCGTTTCCAACGCGGAACGCATATCATGCCCAATCAATGTGTACAAAAACGAAAGCAGGCAATTTACTCTGTCCAAGGGCGGACGACGGCTCCGTCGCGTAAAGACAAACGCATCTTTCTGCGATACAATAAGATGATCGAATACACCAAAATAGGTATGTGCCGACTCTCCCTCCATACCGCGCAATTCATTGATCGATTGCAAAGCATTCAACTTAGTTAGAAAATTTTTCAAGCGGCTGGATGCTCCTTGTATCGCTTCCTTGTCAATCGAATTACCATGATCTCGCAGGGTACGCTGTAGGGACGACCGGCTATTACATATTTTTCCTATCAGAATTGATCTGCTGATATCGCGTATCGCCTCAGGATCATCCGCCATACGGTACTGTTGACGCCTGAGCAATACATTACCGTGGGTTTGACCGTGCACACACGCAAGAAATTTTCCGTATTGAGTCAAAAACGATATGGATATATTGTTTTGCGCGCAAAATCCCATCAGATACGGACTGCACATCACCGATCCTAAACAAACGATACTGCCTATGGTATGAGCAGGCAACTGAAGACGTTTCTCATGGTCAACTGTTATGACAATAGTTTGCCCCTCTTTTGACAAATACGCTCCTTCCTGAGTAACATATAACGTATTGAGATATTTTCTCATAAACCCTCCGTCGCTTTTTTCAGATACTCGCTGACCGTTTGTTTTCTGTCAAAAGCCTTTGGCATACAAATGGAATACAACGAACAGGAATGACATCGCGACGCATACTCTGGCTTAGGTGTTTTTGCCTGAGAGAACATTGTATGTACGGCACGTATGGCGTCTTCTGTATCTTGACGCAAAGCATCATCAAATACGACCGTCACACGCCGGCAGGTTTTTCCATAAAACAATGCTCCTTGCTCAACGGGTTGACCGGTCATTTCCTCAAGACATAAAGCCTGTGCGCACAGCTGAACCATATCGCATTGATCCTTCTTAGGTTTACCCCGTTTATATTCCACAGGATACGGCACCCAACATTGTTCTTGACGATGGAACTCGACTACATCCGCCTGACCTGAAATACCTAATCTTTTTGAACACAATCCTACTGTTCGGCAGATCCGTACACCGTTGCGGGTTTCTGTTGACCCGCTATGCACAGTTTCATGTAGATCCCTGCCGTCGGCAGTGAGCATGTTTTCCACCCATTGTTGCTCAAGATGGATCAACGCGCACTGCCGGGGACAAAACAGGTAATGCTGTAACGCCGATATTGATATATAATCCTGTTCCGCATACATTTTCTATAATTTGTCTATACACCTAACTCCAGATGGTACAGCAGTATCATCTATAGTTACTGTATAATCCGCAAACGATCGTGCCGGAGCCGTATCGCTTTGATCAATACGTTTTACAGAAACAAGATCGAATAACTTATGCGCCGGAGCGCTACCTAATGCCGAATCATGCTCGAATATAATCAGTTTGCGCGCGTTCATTTTACCCCTTGCCGCGGAATGATCGTGATCGAACATATTGATCAAAGCCTGCCATAACAACTCCAGATCATCCTGCGTAAACCTGTCTTTTGAGCAAAAAACGCAGAGATGTATCCTTCAGCACGATACAACGCGTAAGGGACAATGTGTTTTCTGCCCATCATCCGTTCTTTTTCACGCTCCGCTTCGGTTTCAACAGCCATACGGGTGATTGTTATGTCCAGAGGTACTATGGATTCGATGCTTTTGGCAAAATTAAATTGCACCGGACCGCGTACTTGCCCGCAATTATTTGTTTTTGTTGCCATCACTGCTCCGAAGCTACGTACATCATAGTAATTTTTGCACATAAACTGACGGCCTTGCTCTATAGCGGAAAGTTTGTCGTCTTGTTCTTCTTTACTTAATCCTTCATATGCGCCGCTACGTTCAGTGGATAGCACACCTTTGTCACGCACATAAATTTTATATGGTGACTCATTATCTTTTACGATATCGACAAAATTGCGCACTTTGCGTTTGAGACATACATCGGTGACAATACCGAAACTGGTTTCAGGGTCGATACGCGGCATATTACCCGCATCGGGGTCGCCGTTTGGGTTACCGTTTTCGACATCAAAGAGATAGACAAATTCATACCGTTTATCGATAACTGCGCTCATGATTAATCCTCCTGCTGTTGTTGTTTGTCCGATTTTTTATAGATCATGTTTTTCTGATGGTAATATCCGATGCTAAACAGTCCCTGATCTTCTATATTGAGATGTCGCGGGAATGTCTGAATATCTGCAAGGATTCCTTCTATTTGTTTATCAATGTATGATCCGAATTCCAGTTTTTCAATATGATGTTGTCCCCGCCGAAGCAAAATAGGAAACACACTTCCCGGTGTAGCTGAGGCGGAACCGAAAAAACGGTCTTTGATGGTGCTGTTCGCACCGGGTATAGCATCTTTTTGAGCTTTTTCTAGCCATGCGAACAGTCTGCCTAATAGGTAGGCTACATTTTTTTCTTCAGGGTCAAGCGCCATAGTAATCTCCTTTTGCTGTGGGTTTCTTATACGGTTGATACGAACCAAATATGCTTTGATAATTGCGACACGAATATAATTTATGGATTGATCGGCTTTGATCCGGTTAAGCATTGCGGTCAAAATCATTGCCGGATACATGGCTCCTGTCAGGATTGACCGCAGTAAGCTGCCTCCCAACAAAGGCGGAATGTTTGCGGGTTTTCGTTGGGGCGCTGTTTCCAGCAATAATCGCCATACGGACGGTTCTGTTTCGTCGTCGTAATTCGTTGCCAATGCCATATCATGAAAATGCATAGCTACTTTGTTCATAACATCTTCTACCGTGCTTTGGTGCCAGAATCGAATAGACAGGCGGGCATTGTTGGGAGCTAATCCGAGAATGAAAAACTTCATATTTTCAGTATCTTGCAGATCCGGCTTTTTGCCATCCCGTATTGCTTCCAGAAAAAAACGTAATTTTTTTACAGCATTGGTGTTTTGGATTTCATCCTGTGCTTTGGCGCCGAGAATGGTTGCCAGCAATCCGGTTACTGGGGTAGTACCTTCTGCCCAGAAAATAACGGTTGTATCGCCTATCATTACTTTCTGCGTACTTTCCTTGCGCAGAAGATGATTGAGTGCCGTTGTGTAGTTGAACGTAATCGTTTCACTTACCGGTGCGTTGTAGCTTTGATCATCTTTCGTTTTGCCATAAGAACAGAATGCATGTAAATTGAATGAGACAATTGACGCACCTGAAGATTGTGATCCCGTAACACCTTTAATGCTGGGATGTAAGCGTGCTATAGGTTGCTTTTTGCCACTTATGAGGCAATAGGATTGATAACTTTCATCATTATTATTGTAATAGTCGAGCCATTTTTCTTGTAATACGTGACTTTCATGGATGTAGACTGAATCATTATCGAGTCGAAACACCAGATTTGTCCCTGCCATATCCTGCCAGTACTGCCATAGTGGAGACAGTTCTATTAGATCAACATCCCATGAATCCAGAAAACGTAATATTGCAGTCATTCCTTGATCTTCGAGACTATCACCCAGCTGATGTTGAAAATCTTTAAAGGCGGAAAACATTTTGGCAGGACGAGAAGGATCTTTATGCTCTTTATTGTCTTTACCAAGGATATATCCTGTTGCACCCCAGAGAAAATTAGGTTTAATGCCAGCTGCTTTTTTCCCTCCATCAGGAACAATCATTGGAAGAGGGATAAATCTATTTTGCGGTCTGATCCGCAAATCCTGCACATCGATCAAAGCTCCATCGGGAGAGAGAATTAGAGCAAAACTGATATTCTCACGGGAAAAACCGAACAGGGGAACATTTTCATTTGGGTTATCTTTGAGTTTTCGGTAATAATCGTTGAGCGACTGGATAATCATACAGCCACCTTTTGTTTGAATGGCGGTACGGAGATAACCCCGTCACGCATAGTTGCACGGAAAAAACGCGGGGTCATGTTATCTTTAAAATCAATGTCATGGAGCATCCATCCCAAATCGGTTTCTCCCTGCAGTTGCGAGGAAGGAATAGACCCTTCTATTAGCTCGAACGATACAGGGAACTCCCTGCATCCAAAGTATGGTTGTTGGAAACACTGTCCTTTTCGAACCCTGCGTTCAAATATATCTTTATGTTTCGCGGGGTTGCTATCGTCCGACGAAGTAAACTCAAAATGAGCTTCTATAACGTAAGATACATCCTGCAACACCATTGCCGCGCGTTGTTGACGAATATCATCTATAAAAATGGATAATTGGTAGCTATTATCTTTCATCGCTTTATTTATATTTGTGGGTGGAATTTTTTCGGATAACTCGTTTCTGCGGATATTGGTAAATCGGATTGGGTTAAGCACATGAATCCGATCTATTATCCATCTGATTTGCGGTTTCCAGTAGATCGCCTCTAAAATGCCTCGCGCGGCAGACGGAGTCATCACGTCGTAGCTGACACGTTCGACTTTCATTTCAGGACGAGTAAAACAGGCATACGCCCCCCATACTTTTAATGCTACGCCATACATACTGTGTACCTCCTTTCAAAAGATCAGAGTTTCGATGTCCCTGAATGTGGGGTCATCGCTATCAAGCCCAATATCAGGTTTGTAAATATCGGTATTGAGAAGAACGGCATACGGTTCTTCAATCCATGTGATTGCTCCGGCGGCAAACAACTTGTCGAACATGGGGGGATATATTTGCACGGTAAATTTCTGTGTTTTACGCAGTAAAGCTCTGGATGGCCCGTATCGCCGCATATCATCAATAATTTTTTGTGCGTTGTCGTTATAAGGAATGATTACTGACTGCTGTTCCGTTTCGATGAAATGAAATTTTTCGCCGATTGTTTTGAACGGGAAATTCATATCTTGCAACCCGTCAGACAATGTTTTGATAATATTCGGTTTATCGAGTCCATGTTCCTGTTGGAGTGCACGGGAATACAAATTTTCGAAATATTGATGAATGGCATCGAGCGACAGGCAATCTTCGTAGTTGCGTATGATTTCTTTACCCAGCTCGTCACAGCAACGAAGATGACCGGGTGGTACAGATGATTCCGTATCAAAGACAATAACCATCCCTTTTTGCTCGCAACGTCCTTCGCGATTACATCTACCCGCAGTTTGTGCGATTGAATCTATCCCTGCCGGCGCACGAAATACTACTGGGAAATCGACATCGACTCCGGCTTCTATAAGCTGGGTGCTGATAACTCTGCACGGGTAATTGTGTTGCAACGCATACTTGATATCCTCAATGGTTTTCGATCTATGAGCAGGGCACATCAAAGTACTGAGGTGAAACAGATTTGTTTTGTCCGCAATAGCCTTAAAGATCAAGCAAGCGTGTTTTCGTGTATTGACAACACACAGACACTGCGGAAACGATAGTATTTTCTCTACCAGATCGGCATCACTGAGTTTGCCCGCATGGATAGTGGTTGTCCTTTGCAACGCAAGATGTAATGCCTGAGGATCTGAGACGATCTCGCGAATAGCTTGTTTATCGAATCCATATTTAAAATCATCTGTTTTTGCCAGTGCAGGTTGCGTTGCGCTGCATAGCACGATAGATGTTTTGTAATTGTTGACCAACTCTTGTATTGCGCACATACATGGACGTAAAAGGTCAACAGGTAACAACTGCGCTTCATCAAAAATAATGACGCTCCGGGCAATATTATGAATCTTCCGGCATCGGGACGGTTTGTGTTTGAATAGTGATTCGAAAAACTGAACGTTTGTTGTAACTATAATGGGAACATCCCAGTTTTCTGAAGCTAGTTTTAATCGGTCGGTGTACTCATTGTCTTTTTCATAATCATAATTGCTGTGATGTTCCAAAACAACATCATCGCCAAAAATACTTTTGAATGTTCGCGCTGTTTGCTCGATAATGCTGGTGTATGGTATGACATAGATAATCCGGCAAAAATTATGTTTTAATGCATGATTGATCGCAAACGCCATTGAGGAAATGGTTTTTCCGCCACCTGTTGGCACAGTAAGCGAAAATAACCCCGGTTTTTCTTTTGCCATTTCGATGCAGCTATGTAACACATCTTGGCGATAATAATTAACAGAGTTTTTCGCGGGATTTTGCGGGAAAGTCGTGAGTTTTTCATCCAGCAAAGGTTTTAGTTTTTTTAAGTCAGGAAAGACACCCCGTAGGTCAGTTTTGTGTTGCGCATAAAAATATTCTGTATCCAGATAATCCGCATCAACTAAACACGAAAAAACAAATCGTACAAAAAACTGAAACGCAAAGGCAACAGCAGGCCAGTCATTATTGTCGGGTAATATGAAAGGTATGTCGTGTGAGGTAAGTTGAGGGATTTTAGATCCAATCTGATCGACTATGTCCTCAGGTAAATCTGGAATAGGTTTTTCCAGACGTTTATATAAGCAAGAGTCATTTGCTTTTCCGTCGGGTAACCCGCCATGATGTCCCGCAATGGTATATGCGAGCAAAATTCCAAATTCATTGTTGAGAAGATGATGGATATATTGCGCGCCGACAGAACTATGGTCGACACGTTGGTTTTGTGATTCCGATAGCAATTTTTCTTGAAACGCGGGTAACGCCTTGCCAAGATCATGCAATAAACCCGCAACAGTACCCCAGTTTTTTGCATTTATGGCGCTAGCAAACTTTGACGCGCGGCAAGCAACTGCGGTAACATGATCCAACAGGATATGCCATTGATCGGTATCATGGTCGGGCAAACTATGCGCATAATAATTTTGATTAGTCATGTTGTATGATTCTTGTAGATGATATATTTTATTAGCAATAAAGACCTATATGTATGACAAACATTACAGATTGTATCATTCTATTTGTGCTTCTGAAAGAGAAAAAATATTTATCTATGCTGGTGTATTAATTGCTTTACTGTGGTTCAGATTCTATACTTAGAAATGTAAAATTTTACATAATGTAGTAAACCATCGTGATCCCCATATTTCGATTTATCATATCTTTATTCCGAGCATCCATAACAACACGATCAGCTTTGATTGTGGAGAATATTGCGTTGCGTCAACAGCTGAATGTGTATCGACGTATGAAAAGACCGAGGATTAAACGGAGTGACCGCATCTTCTGGGTAGTTCTATCGAAACTATGGCGTGACTGGAAATCTGCGGTTATCATTGTCAAGCCACAAACCGTGATTGCGTGGCACCGGAAAGGGGTCCGCCTTTACTGGCGATGGAAATCGCGGAACACAGGACGACCTGAGATCAACTGGGAACTCATCAAACTGATTCGCAGGATGCACAAAGATAATCCGCTGTGGTCTGCGCAACGTATTCAGGGCGAATTAAGTAAACTCGGATTTGATGTCTGCGACAACACCGTTGCTAAATATATGCGGAACAATCCTGATCTGGCCAAACGACATCGCTGGTCGACATTTTTGAAAAATCATGCAAAATATATTGTTGGTATCGACTTTTTTGTGGTTAGAACTATTTGGTTTAAAGCGCTGTATGTGTTTGTTGCTATCTCGCATGATCGTCGAAAAATTGTTCATTACGCAGTCACATCGCGTCCGCATTCAAAATGGGCGATTCAGCAATTGCGGGAAACACTGGCATTCGATCAGTCTACAAAATATATCATCAGAGATAATGACGCAATCTACAGCGACGACTTTAAACGGCAGATCAAACTGTTCAATCTGAAAGACACCCCAACCGCACCGCATAGCCCGTGGCAGAACCCTCTGACTGAACGTGTGATCGGAACACTGCGCAGAGAATGTCTGGATCATCTGATCATACTCAACGAACGTCATTTGCACGATGTGTTAAATGAGTATATCGAATATTACAATACCAGCAGGACACATCTGTCGCTCAATAAAGATTCTCCTGTCAACCGACCAACAGAACAGCAGGGTGATATTATCAGTACACCGATTCTCGGTGGATTGCATCATCGCTATCGACGAGCAGCGTAACCATCATCTCTTCTGTGGATACCAGCATCATGTCGCAGGATACGTCTGTCTACATGCGATAGATTTTTCGAAAAAATCTTTATTCCCGCAAAAACATCGGTTAATTTCTTGCATTATCTCTTTTTAATCATCGAAAAATGGTCAATTTTGGCACAATCCAAACAGCTATTTTTAGCCTCAGATTAGTTTTTGCGTAGGACAAGCGTATCCTGACAAAAAAAGCCGGAGATTTATGAAAACCTCCGGCTTGTGTATTGGTACTGCATGAATTTTCTTAGTAGCGAGGACGACCACCACCACCGCCTGGACGGCCACCACCACCGCCTGGACGACCACCACCACCGCCTGGACGGCCTCCTTGACGACCACCACCGCGACGATCTCCTTCCGGTTTTGGACGCGATTCATTGACCGATATCGCACGGCCAACTAATTCGGTACCGTTCAATCCGTTGATAGCCGCTTCAGCCTGCGTTTTGTCAGACATTTCCACGAATCCAAACCCTTTGGAGCGACCCGTGAACCGATCCTGAATTACCTTGGCGGATTCCACCTGTCCGAATTTCGCGAATGCCGCTTCTAGTACCTCGTCTGTTACCTGATAATCCAGATTTCCAACATAAATGTTCATCTACTTCTCTTCCTATTAGCCATGTTCTTACGTGATCGAAATTTGTCCATGGCTCTAAACATTTTTCGATGTCTTTAGGCAAACAGTTTGCCCCAATCTCTTTGGTGGAGGCGGCGGGACTCGAACCCGCGTCCTGAAACATTCACCGCATAATATACTACATGCTTAGTCGTTTCGATAAGCTCACCGGATACACCCAAAACGACAAACGTCGTATCCGGTTAGATCCTCCTGTTAGTTCACCGTTACCGCGAGGGTCGTTCAGTATCGGCTATCCTGCATCTTGTCGCCTTGCAGCTTAGCAGGTGTCGGCCGCAAGACGGTGGCTATTTACATAGCCGGTGCTAACGCCATAGACGTTACTGATGCGAACGGAACTACGTTAGTAGGTACGTCTGCTCTGAAAGCGTCTAATGAAATGATATTGTCATTTGCGTTTATTGTTGTGCCAGGTTTTTAAGGAGGCCTCCCGACAACCTCCGCATGCAATTATGCACCTCACATCCCAGTCGAAACCAATCGCCCCCTATATGTGAATTGCGCTATCATCGGCAGGGACTATTCTACAAGTTTGATTATTATATCACCCGTCGGTTTAAAATTACAATTCTTTTTCCACTCACACATCAATTTTTAACTCAGGATTATTCTATCATCGGAAAAATTGCGCGGGAAGATAGAAATTTTTATCTGCTGTGACCATCAACTACTCTTTTATCGCAATTTTATATAGACGGACACCTGTTTCCTCTGACGCAGAAGGTATATTGTTCTGGCTGTTACCCTGATCGTGATACGAAGATATCGTGTCGGTTGCCGTATAGTCATCATGGAGAATGACAAAATCAGGGCCAATCATATCTGATTTTACGTAAATAGTGTACTTTTTGCCGGGGACACTTTTCCATGAGAGAACAAAATCAGAGGATGACTGGAATACCTCGTTGACTTCAAAACATGAAGACGGATCAAGCGGGTCAGTTCCGGCAATAAGTTCTGCCCGGTCGTCTAACTTATCGTTGTCTGTGTTTGCGCATAATGGATTAGTGCGTATCTGATATTCCGCTATATTGGTAAGCCCATCATTGTCATTATCGTCTTGCGACTCGTTTTCAGTCGGGTTAAGCCCCTGATTAATTTCCCACCCGTCAGGTATTCCGTCAGAGTCGCTGTCTGGGTTATTCGGATCGGTAATATAGGTGTTTATTTCTTTCCCGCCGATACACACCTCGTCTATATAAAATAAGTAGGTATAAGGTTCAAGAGGTGAATTGATGTGAAGCGGATCAGTTGATATTCCTATTGCATTGCTACCTTCTTGCAATATGCAGGTAGCGAGTTGCCAACGGTCTGTTTCGGGAAATACAAATTGATTCTCGTTTACATATAAAGACAATCCGGCATTCCTTGTACGATAATAAAACGATAAAACTGTTTGTGCTGGCAAATCAACAGCGAGGATAAAAACAGATCCACTATACGCACAGTAGTTACCTTTGTATGTATTTTCATCGGTAATTGCTCCTACATGCTCGACCCAGTTTAATTTAGAAAAGTCACCTGATTCAAACCCATCATAATAATATCTCAAGACTTCAAACCCATCGCTTAGACCATCGTTGTCGCTATCGGCATTAAGGGGATCGGTATTATGATACATTTCGCTGGAATCGGTTAGATTGTCGTTGTCCGAGTCCGACAGATCGGGAGCAGTATGATGCAGATATATTTCGTCCCAATCAGATAAACCGTCGTTGTCTGTGTCGGATAAGAGTGGATTGCTGTTATACGAATATTCCGTAATATTCCAAAGATCATCGTTATCCGGGTCTTCATGACTATCATTATCGGAAAGATCAAGCCCGTAGTTATGTTCCCATCCGTCGGGCATTCCGTCGTTGTCGGTATCAGCTAACCATGGGTTGGAACCGACTTTATACTCGTCTATGTTGCTGAGCTGATCGTTGTCATAATCCAGTCTGGTATCATCCAGATTCGGATTTAAGTTGTGATCTATCTCATAGGTATCCGGTATTGTATCGCTATCCGTGTCAGTTGATGTTGGAGCAAGGTTAAGAGCAACTTCTTCGGCATCAGAGAAACCGTCATTATCCGTATCTGAATCAAAAGGATCGCTGTTATATCTCCAATCCAAGAAAGTGAAATATAATGAAGATGATTCGCCGGCAGCACGCACGCCTTCCCATACAACACCGTAATTATGCCCGATATGAGATGTTAAAACTTTGCCTATCGATTCAAAAGAATACGGACTGCTGATCCTGAACGCAATACCTCGCGGTAGATTATCTAAACCATATTGCCTGCCGAACAAAACACTTCCATCATTATCCGTTGTTGTATACGCGCGAAACAGTTCCATATCGTTTTGACCGGTAACAGGAGTATCCGCGATAATTCCAGGTTCAATCCCCAATTCATCGGGGTACAATTCAAAGAGCTGATATTGATCGGATGCCCATTGTATTTCCGCCAAAAAGCTTTTGCCGAAAGAGAATAAGTTATATGGGTGTGCCTGTTGTTCATCGTAATAATCAGCTACTTTATAGCTATAATCTAAACTTGTTGTGTCACCCGCAGAAATGATAACCGCGTGAACACCATCAAACCTGTAACTGGTCGGCCAGTATGGAGAAGGGATTGCTGTATATCTGGTTCCAAACATGAGGTAATCGTTATAATAAGGTAGGATATGCAAATAATATGTTAACCCTACGGGGATATAACTATCATCTGTAAAAGTTCCATCGGTTTGTATTCTTCTGCACACATTATGCGGGGTCCAATTTTCAACACCATATAATCTTTTCCAGGCAACAAGATAATCTGTGCCATTAGATGTCGCGTAAGATTCATAGTTATCCATAAGACCGCTGTCATCGGTTTCATTTAGTTGCAACGGAGGATTATCAAGCACATCGCCATTGGCGGATATTCTGCAGGCGAGAACATCTTTTGAATAATAAGTTATATGAGTCCACGTTACTAAATAACCGGTACCGTCTGAAGCGACACTCACCCCGCAGGTACAATTCGCGTTACCGATATAAGAAATGGTTTTGATTACTGTGCCTGATGAATCAAGCAATGCGCATTTTATTACTGATTCCGTTGATAGCCACGCTAAAAGAAATGTTTGACCGTTGGTTGCTATATCGAAATTTGTTTTACCTCTGATGTCATTAGCAATCTTTATATTGCCGTGGATAGAAATAACTTCCTGCCCGTCGAGGAGTCCATCGTTATCGCAGTCAGGGTTGTGTGGATCAGTATTAAAATACAGTTCGCTAGGATCGTTAAGCCCATCGTTATCGGAATCAGGCATGACGGGGTTCAGCGGATCAAATCCATTGAAAAATTCCCAGCCGTCTTCAAACCCGTCGTTGTCGGTATCCCATGCGAATAAGTTGGTATTGTGTATAAGCTCTTCTCCATCGAGCAGGTAATCATTGTCCACATCAGGGTTTGTCGGAGATGAATCAAGACTGAACTCGTCGATATCCAAAATACCGTCGTTATCCGTATCTAACCCGATGTTGCTCTGGTTTGGGTTGAGTAAATTATCCAGTTCCCACTTATCAGGTAAACCGTCGCAGTCGCTATCTGCTTTCAGCGGATTGGTAAAATAGTCGTATATTTCTTCGTAGTCGCTTAGTCCGTCGTTATCTGTATCTACGATATTAGGGTTTGTATTATAGAATTTTACTTCTTTGTAATCGGTAACGCCGTCAGAATCGGTATCAGGGCGGCGCGGGTTGGTGTTGTATATCTTAGCTTCTTCATAATCGGAAAGCGAGTCGTCATCGGTATCGGATTTATATGGGTCAGCACCGTGTCCGGCATTTGCCTTAATAATCGCGCCGTGAATATTGGAGTTTTCATACCAGGCTACAAAAAAATCGTTGCCGTCGGAACTGATAATCGGGCGGTACTGTGGTTGTAGGGCTGTAGAAAACAACTCAAAATTATCGCCGATTTCTTCTTCAGTATAATGATAGAATTGACCACAGATAGTTTCCGGCGTTTTTCCGTGATTTTCCCACAAGACGAGAAAATAGTCGCCATTACTGCCAACAAAAGGATTCTGTTGATGCTTTTCTGTAAATGTGTTCACCTGATGGAAACCGTTTTTTGTGGCATCAAAACTTAAAAAACCGCAGGTTATGTCTTTATAATGCGGAGAAGGGACATCTTTGCGTTCACAGCAAACCAGTATATTATGATTGCTGGCGGCTATAGCTGGATTATTGTAGTCGTAGGTCCAAGAATATCTTGTTACCGAAAAACTCTGATATGGATTTACCTGTCCTGTAGTATCCACAAACTGACCGAAAATATCCGCTTCAACACCGGAATACCACACAGCAAAGAATCCGTTACCTACTGAAACAGTGCCGGTATCCATAAAACTATAATTCGGGTTGTCTGTGAACATAAATTCGTTGGTCAGCGGGTTACCGGTTATATCAAGCACCCTGCCAACAGCCGCGTATGCACTTCTTCCCGCACGAGTATAGCTCGACCAGGTAACAATATACGCAGAGTTTGAGTACGAGACAAAAGGTTGTATTTGACGGTTCGATGTATAGGTATTGATCTGGAATTCATCGCCTATTTTTTCACCGGTTGCACTGATTCGTTGCGCACGAATTTCTTCGCCGTTGTCATAATGACCGGCACTTGTCCACACGACAAGATAATCGGTTCCGTCGGATGCGCAATGCGGATCGGTCTGGGAATTTGTTGTGAATGTATTGATGTGAAATTCTGAGGTTTGTTCTATTCCGGTATTATCGAAAATTTTACCGTATATTTCCCAGTTATCGTTATCGGTTTCCCTGCACCATGTAACAAGATAGTTTGTTCCGCTACAGCAAATATACGCGCTGGACTGCGCACAGGTTTGATCTGAAGTAACTTTACGCATGATAACACGATGAAACATTTCTTCGCCGTCAGTCAACCCGTCGTTGTCCATGTCGGGATTACGAAGGCCGGTATTGAACAGATATTCATTGGGGTTGTCGAGCCCGTCGTTATCTTCGTCCACATTTATATCAGATACCGTAGGATTGAGCAAATTATCCACCTCCCAGCCGTCGGGTATTCCATCACCGTCGGTATCGTAACTTTGCGGGTTGGTATTGTGCTGGTATTCGTAGATATTCTCCAGAGCATCGTTATCCGGATCGAGATACGCGTCATTTTCGGTGAAATTCAGATTGTATTGGATTTCCCAGTCATCGGGCATACCATCACAATCCGTATCGGTGAAAGCAAATAGCGTTAGTGGAAATATATAGAAAAATACTGCTGTCGCCAAAAAGATTTTTCTAGACATAGCTGCGCCCCCCCAATAGATGAACTTTTTATAATAAGTCACATATTATTAACAACAACAGAAAATTTAAAAGATTACAAAAAAATATTTTTTGATAATAGACTATGTGTAGCTCAAATGAAATATAAAGGACTTGT
This sequence comes from Candidatus Auribacterota bacterium, assembly GCA_963675685.2. GTDB lineage: Bacteria > Auribacterota > Auribacteria > Auribacterales > Auribacteraceae > R3-B46. The sequence goes on along the minus strand of CAXXKF010000011.1, from coordinate 381,542 downwards.
ACAATACAGACAAATTTGAAACTAAAAGTATTAACTGAAAACTCAACAACAATCAGCTCTGTTTTCTTCTTAAAAATAACCCCGATAACGAAACCAGTAACAGAGAAATACTGACAGGTTCAGGGACAGCCGATGTTCCGCTGTCGCCGTAAGACGCCATGTAGATATCGAAAGTTCCGTCATTAGTTATCCATGCGATATCGTCGCCGTCTATGGTAGGTTTATAATCATCATAGTTGTTATCTGTTAACTGTATAGTTGAACCATTTTCATACAAAAATATTTCGTAATCTTCGCCATCATGTGAGACATAAACAATACGGTCACCGCTCACGTCAGGAGTAATACCCGCATCGGTTATTGAGGTTATATTGCTTCCGTTAAAGTAATAAATATTACCCTCTGCTGACTGCCATACAAGATGATTGCCATCTATTGAGAGATGTCCTTCTTCATAATCATTATCTGTTAATTGAGTAAGTCCTGAACCATTATAAAAAAAGATTTCCGTATCATTGCCGTCGTAAGAACCGAAAGCAATATTACTGCCACTCATTATGGGATTATAAACGTTGCCATCCGGTTGATATACAGTTATTTCCGAACTGCCATCGAAATACATTATTCTTGACCAATGCTGCATTTGCGGAGTCCAATATTCTTCTCTCCATGCTATTGTGTTATCGCTCATTGCGTGTGTGAAGGCAGACCCAACTGTTACGATATTAGATCCGTCATAAATTTTCACATTATAAGCTCCAAAAGCAACCTGTTCCTGCCACGCAATATATCCATTGCTTGTTTTGGGAAGAGTATCATGGACCAGATTATTTGTTAACTGGGTTACACCGGATCCATCATAGAGAAAAATTTCATTGTCTTCACCGGAAGCAAGTCCATACCATACAACATTACCGTTACTTACTGATGGTGAAAAATCTCCTGTGGAGTTATCCGTTAGTTGTATGATACTGGTTCCATCATAATAATATACTTCATAATCTTCTCCGTCATTTCCGTACCATGCAACGGTGTTACCACTTTGTGATAAGCCGGCAGGGCTATATAAATACGGATCTTCAGCGATTTTTGTGACTGTCCATGATGCGGCATGTGATGCGCCTGAAAACAATAATACCGATATCAATGTTAACCTGAAAAGTTGAAGTTTCATCATTGTCTCCCTGTTGTAGGTAACTTTATTATCTTCGGATCGGTCTGTTTGTTTAATTTATCATTCTAAAAAGATTATACACTATAAGTATCTAAATGTCAAACTGCTTCAATTGTTATTAAAGGGATGTGTCATATTAAATAGATTTAATGGTGTAATTAAACAAGAAGAAAATGAACTCAGATCCCACCACTGTGAAGCCTGTTTTAGGCGGTAAAAAGTGTATATGAATTAATAGGCTTCTTTTATCCAACGGACATAATAAATTGTTGTTGCTAAAGGATTAAATTTAATGACAAGTGAAAAAAGTTTTACAAAAAGTTTGACAATTATGATATTGCATGGTATTTTTATTTTAGTTGTTCCTGTTGTTTAGATAAATTACAAAATAAAGGATGCATAACAATGAAACCGTACAGAATAACAATTATATTAAGCGCCATAGCCATTTTGAGTTCTGTATCTTCTGTTTTAGCCGCGAGTTATACATTAGGTTATGAATTTCAACTTAACACATACACATCACAAACTCAAACCGCTCCATATGTTTCATCAAATGGTGACGGTTATGTAGTTATCTGGCAAAGTACTCAGGGTGGCAGTGCTTACAACGTGATCGGGCAAAAAATAGATGCCGCGGGCAACGCCCAAGGCGGTGAGTTTCAGATCAACACTGCAACTGGAGTCTATTCGGCCTCTTCAGCATCCGCCTCTAACGGACAAGATTATCTGGTAACATGGCAGGGTGGTGATAACAATGATTACGGAATTTGCGCACAGGTAGTAGATGCGTCAGGCAGTTTGCAGGGTAGTGAATTTGGAGTCAATACCTATACCACGGCAGCTCAGGCTGATGTAGCAGTCGCGTCGAATGGACAGAATTATCTGGTTACCTGGGACAGTTATGGTCAGGATGGAAGCCAGCACGGTATATACGGACAGCTTGTAAACTCATCGGGGACTCCTCAGGGCACAGAATTTCAAGTCAATACTTATACTGATTTGTATCAGCGTGATCCAGCAGTCGCGTCGAATGGACAGAATTATCTGGTTGCTTGGGCAAGCTATGGACAGGAGGGAGTCACTCCTAGTGACGGCGTATATGCCCAGTTGATCGATGCAACAGGCGTTGCTATTGGCGATGAGTTTCGCGTTAATAGTTATACGTCGTTACAGCAGGAACAAATATCCATCGCCAGTAACGGAGAAATTTATCTGGTTACCTGGCAAAGTAACGCTGAGGATGGAAACGGATTTGGCATTTACGGACAGTTTCTTGACGCGTCAGGAAATACTATAAATAATGAGTTTCGCATCAACACATACACGACAAGCCATCAGATGAACCCTTCTATAGCCTCAAATGGTGAAGATTTTGTCGTTGTTTGGGAAAGCAGTAGTCAGGATGGCAGTGATTTCGGTATATTTGCCCAGTTGATCGATTCAGAGGGTAACTTTATCGATGATGAGTTCAGGGTTAGTTCATATACGATAGGGGCACAAAGTATGTCCTCCGTAGCCTCAAACGGCGATGACTTTCTAATAGCGTGGAGAAGTTCTGTCCAGGATAGCGGATCGGTTGGGGTATATGGCGCTCTGCTCAGTAACAACAATTCGGTTTCTTCTGTCCCTGAACCGACGTCGATCTTATTGCTTGTCAGCGCTATGATTACGTTGTCCGGTAAATATTTGAGAAAATAGAGATTCTCAGGGGTACACTGATATCCATTTGTTTGGTTCAGGATAAACCATCGCAATATACTCAAGTGTCTGTGGGCGAAATAATTTAAGTTATGGTTAACTATCGCCTTTAAGTCATTAATGGATGAAATTCATTGTTTAAATTCGTCTATTCCATCATGCTTTTGTCTTTTTTTCCTTAAACATTGAGATTTTATTTTGTTAGAAATATCATCAAAATAAAGATTCCTTTTATTATTTTTATTCATAATGTAAAGTATTAGAATATACAGGAAGATTTTTTCGGTATAAAACATAGAAATAAGAAAGGGTATTTATAATGGATACATTAATTTTAAAAAATTCAATTCTTTCTGTTGCCGCAGTGGTTATAATTTATAGTTTATCTTACTTATTGAAAAGGGAAGCTAAGAAGATACAGAAAAAGAGAAATATCAAAAAAACTCGATATTTAGCGGTTAAGAGATTAATCTCTGTATTTAGCGGTATCCTATTAATATCAATTCTAATTTTCATATGGGGTCTGAATGTAAGAAGTTTATGGATTTCTATAGCAGGTATTTTAGCTATGATTGCAGTCGCTTTTTTTGCGGTTTGGAGTCTTGTTGGCAATATACTGGCAGGTTTTATTATATTTTTTGCGTCGCCTTTTAAAATCAACGATGTAATAGAGGTTTTGCCTGATGGAATAACAGGCAGAGTTTTAGCAATAAATTCATTTTATACTGTCATAGCTGACGATCAGGATAACTATATCAACATACCCAACTCTATCTTTTTTCAAAAATTCATCCGTACTTTAAAAAAGAAGTAAAAATTAAGCAGAGAATCCAAAATATTGTATTTCCTTCTAAAATTTATTTCGTCAGAATCAGCTTTGAACGATTTGAAAAATATCTGAATTTAACAAGCTGATTAAAAGTGCGTAACCGGAGCGATTGAAAAACCCCGGTTTTTTATTGATTATGTGTTATGAATCCTCTTTTCTTGTAAAATACGCAAGACACAAGACTTGTTCCCAGTAAAAAGATTGAAATCGGTTCAGGAATGGGATACTCTGCGACATACTCATCTGACTCAATGATGATATAATCAACTTTTTCCGTACCAAAAGTGGCAGTTCCTGAAGCTCCACTGTAATTGTAAACTCCAAAACTGAGTGTTAGAGAACTGAGTGGTATTGTATTTACCGTTGTAAATACAGGTATACCATCTATCGATACTTCAATTTCACCATCTGTTCGAGTAACGTGAAATAGCGCTGAACCTTGATATCCAGATGCTGTTGAGTAAGTTGCACCTGCATCATTAACGCTGACATATCCGTTGTTTCGCACCCATGCATCATAATATCTACATGATAAAATGTCAGTTAGCCTCAACTGTACTAGTTGCATAGCATCATTGCGCCCAAATGTATCCCATGCGATTGAAAATGATAAAGAGAAATTGTTCAGAGATTGAGGTAACGTAGTTGTCAGCAAAACCTGTGTCAGATCGGAGTTGTTGTTAGAGGTGAAATAAGCTCGACCGATATTGGTGACCGTTAACCACGTATCAGCCGATTGCTCCGAATATGTCCAAGTATTATTTGTCGCTGCTCCGGTAAAGGAAATGTTCCATGGTGGAATTAATGTGCCATCATCGAAATCATCTTGAAATATCGTAGATGTAAACGCAATTCCTGGAATTATCATAAATGAGAAAACAATCATATACAAACAAGACATTATTCGTTTTTCTGACATAACACATACCTTGGTTTGTAGTTAACATTAAATAATAGTGTAATTATATCACATAGAAGAGATTTTGGCAATATCGCTGTGATTGCCTCCATCATAGGCAACCATATGGTTTTGAGGGAATTAATAAATGTGTGCGAATAAATAATACTGCTCCCCTTTAATAAACAAAAAAATTTGGTAGTATAATGATTACATGAAGGACTAATATAGAATTTGACATATTCGCATTGAAAAATTGTGGTATAATAGTAAGAGATACGCTATGATTTTATCCGTAACACTTGATAATATCTCAACGAGTTGTCGTGTAGGATAAAATCATGATTCTAATTAAATAATATAAAAGGCATTCAAAACATGAAGTTACTATTTCTTGATACAGAAACAACAGGATTAAATCCAGAAAAAAATGCAATCATTCAAATAGCCGGTATTATTGAAATAAATGGTGTAGTAAAAGAAGAGTTTAATTATTTTTGCCAACCGTTTCCAAGTGATCTTATTGAAGATGAGGCATTAAAAATATCTGGAATTGACCGAACTCAAATAAAATCATTTGACACACCACTTGTAATGTGTGACAAACTAATAAAGATCTTTCAAAAATATTTAAATAAAGATAACAAAGAAGATAAATTTTATCTTGTAGGGCAAAATACAAAATTCGATTATGATTTTTTATTTAATTTTTTAAATAAAAACAAAGTCGATATATCATCATTTGTAAGTAGATATATTATTGATATCGTTACATTAACTGCTGTGTTAAAGCTAAAAAAGGCTATCAACCCACCAAACATGAAACTTGAAACAATTGCTCAATATTTAAATATTGATTATGTCGCACATGACGCATATAGCGATATCTCTACTACTCGAAAAATATTTTACACATACTTAAAGCATTGTGATATAGGAAAAATTAATGCCTTTATTTAATATATATTTTCAGTAAGACCGAATTAATAATTCCATTGGCATTAATATTTACAAGTTCGGCTTCCACGTTAATACCTTGTTCCAACAGTTTTGATATGGTCTCAGCATGAACTCGTTTGATATATCCAATTTTTTCTCCTTGGTATAAAACTTCTACTGCAAAAGGATCATAGTTATTCTCAGGTTCTCGCTTGAGATCCAATTTTGTACCTTCATTAAAGGTTCTTAATTGTTTTTCATCAGCATAAAATACAAAACCTGCTACCTCAGTTAAAAATGCATTAGGCCTCTTATTTGAATGGGGATCTATAAATTCAAAAGTATCTGTAGCCAGTTGTCCACCAGTTATAGACAATAAGTCAAAATCATTAATATTTTGGTCGTAAATTTGCCAATATCTTAATAATTTCTTAAAATTTTCGCTTTGTCTTGATGGAAATCTCATAGAGAATGTTTGCAATACATTTTCCTGATATTCTCTATCTAAATCGGAAAAAGCTGGATAACCAGAAAAACCCTTTTTTATAGCTTCATCTAAATCATCACCTTTAATGTATCTAAATATATAATTTTTCCCATCTATTTGAATGAGTTCTCCAACTATATATCGTTTTTTATGCTCAGAAGGTTGCCAAATCAAAAAGATTTTATTTTCTACAAGAATTGTCATATTAAACTCCAAACTGTTCTTTTAGTAAATTTCTTCTTTCACAAAGTAGTTTTTTTATCAAACAACATCTTTTTTGAGTTAGCCTATATATTGGATTATCTATTTCAATTTTAGTTGATTTAATCAAGATATCGTCTATTACACTATCATCAAATAAAACCATTTGATTAATATAATCCCTCACAAATGGCCAATTTGATTCTATTTTTTTCAAAAAATAAAAATGATTTAAACGATTTAAAGTTATTCCATCGTCAGACCATCTTAAATGGGGTTTGCCTCTTAAAATATAACTTTTCCAATTAGAAAGTATTTTATCTATGTTACTTTCAATAATTTCTCTTCCTAAGCAATCCGTATTATCAAAAGCGGGTGCTAGTTTTTTTTCATTTGTTGCAGAATCCTGAATAATACCCCAATTTTCCTGATGTCTATCAGTATTTCCTATTATAGCATCAAATACTAGATGGTTAAGAAATTCCTTAAATAAAACTTCATTTCTGCTCTTACAGAAAACCATATTAACCATATGAATATTGTGATCTTTACCTAACTTTCTATCAAAAGATGGATATAAAAAACTAATTAAATCTCCTCCTCGCAAAAAGTCTTCACGTACAAGAAGTTTCCCGTCGCTTGTATTTTTATTCTTTTTCCATTCGGTTTTTAAAAAAAATTCAATCAAAGCACCGTATTTATTACCTCTCTTTGCACAATATACTTTCGGAACGTTGATCGCTAAAGCTTCTCCAATTTTACTGGCAATAATTTCTAACCAGAATTCCCATGGATATCGTTTGTGGGATTCCTTAAATAAAAAAATATGGCCGTGAATATCATTGTTTGTTAGTGGTTTTTTAACAAACCACTGTTTTTCTCTGGAACCTTCTACAGAGATTCCATCCCATTCATCCCAATTGTTAATATCTATAAAGTTAGGCATGTCAATAATTATATATCTTCTTCATTAGTTTAAAAAGGAGTAGTATAACGTATTATATATAATTTTTAGCAAGAAATCAACCCGTATAAAGGTTTGCATTACATCGCAAAGAGTTAAGCCGGATAAATAAGAAATTCAGAAACACAATCACATACTAGCAACTATATCAAACATAGAGAAATTTAACGATTATAATTGCTGTTTTTTTGAACTTAATTTGAGGATAAAACAAAAGTGGGCCCACAAGGATTCGAACCTTGGACACGCGGATTATGAGTCCGCTGCTCTAACCGACTGAGCTATGGGCCCGTGCAACATTGTATGTCGCTGAGGCGTAAACCTCGAAAAGATTGTGTTATTATATATGACTGCCCGCAAAAAATGCAACAAGAATTTTTCGCAGATCAATCAACCGATGTTTTTATCGCAATTCAAGCTCGATTTCGATAGATTATCCCCGACGGCGCACCACAAACCTGACAAGCAAACCTGCCGCCATCAACAACATCGTCATCGGTTCAGGAATCATCGTGGTTTCTGTATATACGGTCGCTACACGAAAGCCAAGTCCATGTGTGCTGTCATCATAAAGTAGTCGATCTATCCGAACCGACGCATTCAAATATGAGCCATTTCGCGGATATGCTCCGCCTCGAATAATACCTTCCAATGTTTCCACCCATTCTTCCACATTACCGTTCTGGTCAAATGTACCATATGGACTTGCGGAATCGGTATACGCACCTACATCAGTTCTATAATATGGAAGCCCGATAGCGTAGTTCCCGACACCGTCCATATAATTGGCTGAATTACCCGTATCGTTAGCTGGATCATTGTTGTCTGGTATGGTATCCGATCCTGTGGCGTAATCGTAGTATATGCCCTGTGACGGATCATAATATGCCGCCTTGTACCACTCATCTTCAGTAGGCAGCCAATATAGTGCGTCAGGATTGCGTAGTTCACCGTTATAGTAGTCGGTTACCAAAGTGCCGTTTGAGAAATGATACGCACCGGTTTCTGTATCTCCTGTGTTAAGCCAGTTGATAAACCGCAACACATCATAAAAATTCAAACTTCCTTCAGGTTTGTTTGCGTATGTGGTATCAGCATTTCGTAATGAATATGTATAACTGCCCGAAGAACCACTACGAGTTATGCCTCCTGAAGAAGTACTCATGCGCTCATTATATAACCCGTATGGATCTGATGCCGCTGCATCATTGAGAAATTCAATATATTGCGATATGGTTACTTCAGTTGTCGCAATAGCGTACGAATGATCTACCACACCAAACCCGGTATCATCAGCAGCGTTACCCGCATTGCCAATCTCAGCCCAATCGAATTCAAGAGCAGCAACGTATGATGCACACGATACGAGTATTGCGACAACATACATTGAGAGTGATCTGTTAAGCATTGTAACTATTCTCCTTGTTGTTATAAGGTAATTGCATAGCAATAATTAATTCCAAAGACTTTATACTCTGCGACGGGCGACAAACCTGCCAATCAACCCTGCCGCCATCAACAACATCGTCATCGGTTCAGGTATTGCCACAGGTTCGATATACGTGCTCGATTCACCGACAAATGACACGTTATCTACAGACAACTGACCCATAGGATCAGCCCATGCGTCAAAAAAGAGGGATATGGTCTGGAACTCTACGCCTAAATAATCATTGCTGGTCACTTCGGTAGTGGTGGCAGGAGTGCTTGCTACAGGCACACCGTTCTCTTCAATAAGTTCTGAACGGACAGTAAGTTGTCCCCCTATGCGTTCAAAGGTTACAAACGCTGTTCCATCTGAGGTAGCATTATTAGATGCGGGAACATCGGTACTGTATGTCACGGGGTTACTTCCTATATCATATATACGGGTATAAAAGCTTCCTTGTGACGTAGCATTATTGTCAGTGTAAAATACGCTGGTATAATGATTACCCGCCACTCCCAGAAACATAGGCACAATCTCCTGCTTCAAATCGTTCGTCGGTGTGACCCATGACATTTCCATAGTCAGGCTAAAATCGCCGTCGATAGCCGCTGGCAGGCGATATTGGAACTCAAGCAACATTCTGGTCGGATCACTGCGCGGGTTTTCTGATCCCTGATACATTTGATTGATTCCCAATGATTCCTGGGCGAAAGTATATTCGAAATACGGTTCTTCCGTCCTATGATTGTACACCTCGTACGTCCATCCGCTGTCAAGCAGATCGGACATAGTGCTGTACCCTGAAAAATCTTCTTCGAAAACGATTTGCGTGGCCTGTGCTTTTCCAGTAAACAAAACCAGCACCAACAGCATAACTGAACAATACTTCATAGCATCCCCCTTATTAACGATCTATAATAAACAATTGGTTACTAATAAGAATACCATGAAATACGAAGAATTGCAAGATCAACACATCGTGTTTTTAGTTCAATGTCAGTATGTTTCCGAATTGAGGGGATTGTCAGGCTTTGGATTTGTCGTAAAAACGGTCTACAGTGGGTTGCATGGTTCCGAACCCTTTAAAGATGATTCCCTTATTTTTCAGAGAATCAAGCAGTGAGAAAAATGATAGTTTGTTGTTATACAACGATGTTCCGTCAACCAGTTTGTATTCGAGGGATACAATGGTTTTACCGTGGGTTTGTTCTCTGAGTGCCGATTCTATCTGTTTTGGATTTGCCCACGCGTCGAACGACAGGATAACCAGCTGTGTATCCTGATTCGCAGATGTGGATTGCACAGTCTGTGTAAGCAATGATTGCGCGTCGCCAAGCGGTTGAGCGGCGAGCGTTTGCTGTTGTGTTTCGATGCTCTGACATACCATGATGGCGTTCTCATTTGCCGGAGTACCGCTGCCGTCATCTTCCACCCTTGCCAAAAGCATGAGCAGGGGCAAACATTTTGCTGCTACCGGAATCAGGCTGAAAAACGTTGTGACTACTGTCCCCAAAAGATAAAAAATCATCTGGAGTGGGAACAATAACATCTGGCAACCCGAACAAAAAATCAAGGTTGATGAAAGTAGGGCAAGCATAAGAGAAGTGGTGAATTTTTTCATAATAAAGGGAATCCTATCAGATCGTGTAGTTAGAAGCAACAAAAAGACGTTAAATTTCTATAAATGTATGTAGCATATAACAAAGCATGTATCATGCCAAAAGATGATCTGTTAAATCGAACTCCCAAAAACCCACTCAGTCCTATTACAGGCACAGTGATGGTATATTATAGTTATGGAAAAATAAACTCAATAACGCTTATTTTTTTCTGAAATATAAAGATACCAGACCAATCAACGACAAAATAATCGTTGCCGGTTCAGGCACTGCCACAGGGGCAGGGTTTTCCTCAAAACTGAACTCATAGGCGTATGTATCAAAAGTATAAGTATGGAACGAGTTGTCGCCTGAGAAACTAAGACGGACATCGCCAATACTCCAACCGGTTCCGGTGATAACCTCTGATCCATCGAAAGTTACAACGTAATCACCATTCGCATCGACGGTTATTTCGTAGAGGTGGCGTTGTCGCGAATCTAATTCATACGACTCAATTTTATTAAGCCCAGAATCAAAAACACCGAATCCCTGCTGATTAAATTCAGGATCATAATAGACTCCCAACACGTGAGTTCCTACATAAAAATACGCGCCGCCGCGACCCGTCACTGAGGCGTCAACGCGCATGGTGAATCCGGTGCCCAGTGTTGCACCGATCGCTTTGTCAAAAGTAGCGGCACATACCGACCCTGTATCAAGATGAAATAAAGTGTAACTCCCGTTTGGTGTGACAGAGTGGGTCGAATAGGCTGCTGTCAACACAAATCCCTGATCGTATGGACTCAGGGTATTATCGTAGTCAAACGATACTGCGTGGCTGGATTGTGCGGAAACAAAAATCATTAATCCCAGAAAAACCAAAAACGTGGTTATTTTTTTCATCGAGAAAATCTCCTTTAAAGGTTATGGATCGATATTCTGATTAATAAATATATGACAATGTAATATTAATATAATACACCCTGAAAAAGAAAAAATCAAGTTTTAGGGGGAGATATCTCAGTCAGTTTTTATAATTTTTAGTTTGAAAGAAACTTTCTTTTGCAATATGATAACTTGAATTCAAACTTTCTTTCAAGAGGTCATAATGCGTAACTCATTAATAACTTTAATCATATTATCTATTTTATCAGGTTTTCTTTTCTTGTATGAGTTAGGTGAAAGAAGCCTTTATAATCCCGATGAAGGCCGTTATGCGGAAATAGGCAAAGAAATGGTATTAAGAAACGATTACATTGAACCCCGCCTGTATAACGTAGACTATCTTGCGAAACCCATTTTATTTTACTGGCTGATCATTTTTTCTTTTAAATTGTTTGGCATAACGGAATTTGCAGGGAGGCTAGTACCCGCTTTTTTTGGATTTCTAGGGGTTCTTATTACATATTGGTTTACCCAAAAAAAGTTAGGTAAAAAAGCGGCTATCTATTCAACTCTTATAATGACTACTAATTTCTGGTATCTTCAGGTTGGGCGTTTCCTTGTTATCGATATGCTATTCACCTTTTTTATACTCTCTTGCCTGCTGTTTTTTTATTGCGGGATAACCGAATCAAAAAATAAAAAACTTTTTTACTTTTTATTTTATGTATCCTTAGCTTTCGCATTCCTCGCAAAAGGGTTTGCCTGTTTCTTTTTAACAGGCCCTCCAATAGGGCTATATTTAGTGCTGACAAAACAAGTCAAGAAACCAAGATATCTAAAAAAGCATTTTTTATGGCTATCAGTTTTTTTATTAATAACCATAGTATGGATGATTCAAATTGCTATTAGGGAACCGGAGTTTATAGAGTCATATATTATTCATGACCACATAGAACGGTTTACATCCGATCATTTCGAGCATCAACGACCCTTCTATTTTTTCATTTTATTGGTTCCTCTTTTTTGTTCACCATGGACCTTTTTCATAGGGCCGCTTAAAAGAATATTTTTAAACAGGCAAGATAATAAGTCCGATATAAAACTTTTTCTTATATTATGCGCCTTAAGCATAATAGCTTTTTTCTCGGTATCAAAAACAAAACTTCCTACTTACTGTTTACCCGCAATGCCCTTTTTATTTATGCTGATCGGATACGCATGGAGCGAAATGACCGAAGAAAATTATTCCCGCAAACTGACATTTACCGGAATAATAATCTTTGCGGTAATTGCTGTCGGGGCGATAATTGCGGCTTTATTCTTTTATCCGTTATATAACGAAGATTATCCGATAAAAAATGAATTGTTTTATGTGGGAACAATGGCTTTCATCGGTATGCTTGTTAGTTTTATGTTTTGCCGGCGTGGAAAAATCGGGCATGTTTTTTATACTCTGGTCGTCATTATGTTTTTGGCGACGTTTTCAGTTAATTCAGCTTTAACAAAAATAGTAGAATTAGATTACACATCCAAACATTTTGCTGCTACGTTAAATCCGCTTTTAAAAAAAGAGGACAAGGTTTTTATTTATGAGAACCCCTCTACTTTTTACGACGCTCACTTTTATCTTGACCACCCGATAACACTTGTAGGGTTATTGGGTGAACTTGAACCTAACGAACATAGTATGCTTGAAGAAGATGAAAAAATAGATGTTATTGAACCGGAAAATTTTATAAAAATGTTTAATGGAAAGAAAACGTTTTATTGTTTTACTAGAAAGAAATACCTGAAGAGGTTCGGTTCAGATATAGAAAAAAAGATAGAAATCATTGCGGAAACCAATGACAAAATTTTGTTTAAATTTCAGGGTTGATTTCTATTAGCGCTCTCTTATTAAGTCATATTGTCAGGATTAACGCATAGCGTTGATAAAAGATTCGAGATCGGCAGGCGGTACGGATTTCCCCACCAAACCTTTCCATCCCGCGTCAGACATAATGTGCCCTCCAATGGGCTCGTCGCCGGGCATTTTTGGTAAAAGATGGATATGCACGTGTTCTACCTGATCTGCAATAGCAACCATATAATATTTCTGCGCGCCAACAAGAGGCTCCGCTTTTTTCATGAGTTCCACCGAGAGCGACATCAACGATGATGCCTGTTCTGCGCTCAATTGACTTAGCGAGGCGACATGATCTTTCACCGCCACCACAAAATGGCCGGGTTTGATTACCGCCTCAGGGAAACACGTGGCGATGCAATGATCGTTGCGCGCTATCACGTATTGGTTAGCCGGATGACAAAATACACATGGTTTCTCAGGCATAATTATTCCTTTTTACATGGAGTATAGTTGGTTATATTAAAGATAGATAGATTCGCTCAATGGGCGTGTTTGGCTATCCGCTTTTTGATGATATTCACCGCAATCGCGATAAGCAGTATGGAGCTGGCTGTTATCTCAACCCACGCCGGAAAAATTTGTGTATGATGCATCACATCGAATACCGATTCGTACCCCATCAGATGCCATAGTTTGTCAAACAATAACCCAAGTGAAAAACTGCATACCAAAACCGATATGACAAAAATAACAGCTGTGCGCATACCAAGTTCTCTGGCTATTACCGTCAAAGCTACTGAATTAGTTGCAGGACCGGCAACAAGAAACACAAATCCTGCTCCGGGGCTCATACCTTTCATCATCAACGCCACAACGATCGGTAAAGATCCTGAAGCACAAACGTACATAGGTATCCCCACCAGCATCATAATCAACATCGATATCACCGGCGACCCTAAATGCTGTTCTATAAACGATGCCGGCACAAAAAACGCTATCACACCACCGATCAGGATACCGATCACCAACCACCATCCGGTGTCGCCCAGCAGTGTCCCAAAAGCATAAGTGAATACCCCTTTGACTTTTTCCGAGAGAGAATGATTATGCTCATGGCCGTGTTCTTCATGTCCGCAACAGGTTTTGCAAACAGGTTTTTCTTCTTTTTTTACACTATCCGGCGTATCTTTCGAAAACAGGTTAGATGCAAGACCCGAAAACACCGCAGTCACAAATGCCGCGATTATACGAAACAGAGTGAAAAACCACCCCAGCAACGCATAAGACGCAAAAATAGAATCAATTCCGGTAACCGGTGTGGATATCAAAAACGACAACACTGCTCCTTTGCTCGCCCCGTCTTTGCGTATCGACAACGCCGCAGGTACCACCCCGCATGAACACAAAGGCAGGGGAATACCAAACAACGCCGCTTTGACCACCGATCCCAGACTTTTTGTGCCGAGATGTTTTGCGATAACACCCTCTTTCATGAAAATGTGCAGTATCCCGGCGAACAAAAAACCGAATACAAGATAGACCGACATTTTGTTGAGTAAATAATACGATTCGTGTAACACTCCGGTAATGATATCCATACAACACCTTTCCGATGGTTTTTATAATCGGGTTCTTGTGGGTTAGACACATTATAGCGGAAAAATATCATTTTTCATCGAATTTTTTCGCTTGTCAATAAGACTATAAATATATTTTTTATCGTTGGGTAGGGTAAATACCCATTGAGTAAGAGCGAATGGTTGCAAAAAGAAGGGGTTACCGCTTAGTCCGTGTAGTAACTCGCTTGAGAATGAGTAGTGTGCACAGAATAAAAATACTGAGCGGTTCAGGAATTTGTTCAACTTCGGGCAATACAGTCATAAAAATTTCCCAGTCGTCTATATGTCCTTCCCATGTAATGATATTACCGCTGATTTCCGGGTTGGCTTCGTTATATGTAGTATCAGTCAGTTGAATAGTTTCACCGGTTTCTATGAAATATACATATATGTTGCCATCCATACCTGCCCAGGCAACTTTACCGTCTTCGATATCAGGGTAATACCCTCCAGTATCGTTATCACTGAGCTGGATAGTAACACCGGTATTGGTATCGTATAAATAGACCTGCCATGTACTGCCGTCAATAGCGCCGTGCCATGTTATGTATCCGTTATCGACACGTACTTCTTTATCGCAATAATCGTTGTCGGTTACTTGTATTATATTGTCGGTGAGTATATCGTAATAATATATTTCATCCGTATCCGCCATACCGCTTGCTCCGATATAGGCAATACCCGTGCCGCTGAGCTGGGGTTCTCTGAAATTATCCGATGAAGAAGCTGTAATCTGGGATATCGCTGTCGGATTCGACAGATTGGTATAATAAATCTGTTCTTTGTAGCTTAAATTTGGGTCGTAACCTGACCACACCACGGTATCTCCCTCGATTTGTGGGAAAAAACTATGTTCGTACGGTCTATCTGTAAGTTGAGATGTACTAGTGCCGTCAAAGTAGAAAATCTGGTAAGCTATTGTAGTTCCATACCATACCACATTATCCCCATCTATCTGAGGCGAACGGTCGGGCACAGTGTTGGATACCAGAGCGTGTGATGTGTCTGTAGTGGCATTGTAGAAATAAACGTCCATGTACTGGCTTGCTATGGAATGATATGCTTCCCATGTGACATTGCCGGTTGAACTGACCTGCGAATAACGGTCGTGGGTGCTGTTGTCTGTAATTCTCTTAATATCATCTGCTTCTATATCATATCGAAAAATTTCATCAGTATTATTTGTTGCTGCTGTACCGTACCATGTTATGTAAGATCCGGTTACCTGAGGCCGCCAGTCGTTATACGTATTGTTTGTAATTTGTTTAATTTCATAAGAATAAGACGATTTAAGAAAAAACAGGATACAAAAACATGTGATATAATAGATCTTATTCATTTGGGCACCTGTATGTTTAATTTAATTAAGTATATTACAAATAATACCATTAAATGTTGATTAATACAAGTGTAAAATATCTTTGTTGTTAAATTTCTATGAGAGATTGACGGGCAAAAACGCAGTCATTCAAATTCGGAGCTTTTACAGGGATTTTCAGGCGAAAATATTATATCGCATCAGAAACTGTAGCGTTCTGACAAACTGCACAATTTGCGGTACTGGTCGAACGCATAGCGGTCGGTCATACCGGCGATATAATCACACACTACCCTTTCCAGAGACGTTGTTTCAAGGCGCTTATTCGTATCGGGATCAAGCAGGCGCGGGTTACTGACAAACAGCTCAAATAGTTCACGTATGATACGTAATCCCTTCTGGTTCATGATTTCCACCTGATGATGCGTGTACAAATTTTCATAGAGGTATTTTTTGAGTTTCAGATTTTTATCGGCAACGTCAGGGCTGAATGATACCAGTGGTTCAGTTGCGGCGTGAACATCTTCAATAGAACGGATATTGTGTTTCCTGAGGTTGTTTTGCGTCTGATTTAGTACATCTCGAACCTGCGAATCGATTATCCCTCGCACAACAGCATGTGCAAGTAGCCGTTCGCTAAGGTCGCTGCGCTGTTTGCGTATCGCCTTTTCCACCTCGATCCATGTGTCGAGGTGACCCAGATCCTGAATAGTGAACAGACCTGACGATAAGCCGTCGTCAAGGTCGTGCGAGTTGTAGGCAATCTCATCTGCAAGATTGACCACCTGCACTTCAAGAAGAGGCGCTTTTTCGGGGTCGTATTTGTGCCCGATGGTTTTAGCGTATTCACAGTTGTGCTTGATAATCCCTTCACGCACTTCCCATGACAGGTTGATTCCGTCAAAATCGGGATATTTTTTTTCAAGAACTTCAACAATACGCAAGCCCTGATGGTTATGCTCAAACCCGCCATGGTCTTTCATCATCTCATCAAGAATCTGTTCGCCGGAATGGCCGAATGCCGGATGACCAACATCGTGTACAAGCGCCAGTGCTTCTACCAGATCTTCATTCAAACCAAGACTCCGTGCCAGCGACCTGCTTATCATGGTCACTTCAAGGGTATGGGTCAGGCGCGTGCGATAATGATCGCCTTCGTGATTAACAAAAACCTGTGTTTTATATTCGAGCCGACGAAACGCGCGGCTATGCACAATACGGTCGCGGTCGCGCTGGTAGAGCGACCGGTAGCCGTGTTCCGGCTCAGGATATTTGCGCCCTTTGCTGTTCATACTGCGCATTGCGTAGGGCGCAAGGATCTGGTCTTCGTGAGATTCTAACATATCTCTTGTTATTATCTGAGGTTCCATAATGGTAACCTTGCTTATTTTCCTGATTCAAGTCGTTTTATTATATCTTGAGCTACTTTTTTACCTGATATCATCATACCGCCAAAGATCGGTCCCATACGTTTGGAGCCGAACACCGCGTTTGCCGCCATACCGGCTACATACACATTACAGTAGATTTCACGGGTATTGTCTTCGATGCTGCTTTCCGCTACTTCAGCATTCATCGACCCTTCACCTTCTATCCTGCCGCTTGGCGTGAACAATACGTTTTTGCCGGTACGTTTGAGAATGATGTTAGCAACTTCGCATGCATGCCCTGTTGCTTCTATAACATACTTTGCGCCTATAGTGATCGGATCGACATGCAACCCGCTTTGCTCAACGCTTGTCCAGTTGATTACTAAGCCGTTGACGGCATTTTCAGAAGTTACTTTGACATCTTCCACGCTCATCAGGTTGAATACTTTTAATCCTGCTTTTGTTGCGTGGTAAAGTAACCCTGCTACCGTGTGGCATGAATCTGCAGTATAGTAATTGTCTGCGTACTTTTTTGTCTGTACGTTGAATTCTTTTAAGATTTTCGCACCTTCGTCCTGCACAACAATCTTGTTGAACATGATTCCGCCGCCCCACATACCGCCGCCGATACTGAGTTTGCGTTCGTACATGCTTACTTTATATCCTGCTTTGGCAAGATAATATCCCGCGGTTATACCTGCCGGACCACCACCGACGATCGCCACGTCCACATCAAGATAATCGATCAGTGTATCGTGGTACTCGTCTATAATCGCCTTACTTACCATTAAATCATCTAACGCCATAAAGAAACCCCTCCTTTTATTATGGCTCTGCTATGCAGAGAACATGTTATATCCAAACGTATCCTGTACTATAATCGTTTTTACAGGCAAGCACAACAAAATTCGATATGCAGGTACACGGAAAGCTGAGGATTGAGCATTGATGAAATATAGTAGAGAAAAAGAAATAAGGAACCTCTGAAAGACAAAAAACGTCATTGCGAGGAGCAAAGCGACAAAGCAATCTAAATGTGCAACGAGCTTAGATTGCGGCGCAAACTACGTTTGCTCGCAATGACGCAATCATTGTTCGGCTATAAATTATGATTGTACTTTTTTTAGAAAAAACTACGAAAAAACTGGTCAGCTAGCGGTGAATAAGCGATCATTGATTTTCACAGGCAATGCAATGAATTTTCTGAAAGATTAAATCGGCGCGCCGTTACGGTCTTTCTGCAACATGGAGGTGATTTGCTGGATTTTCTGTTTGGCGAATGGCGAGTGTTCCGAATGGTGATCCAGACATTTTCGATAGATAGATAACGCTTTGCGCAAATATCCTTTGCTTTCATAGATAGCCGCTACCTGAAACAAAGCGTGTTCATAGTCAGGATCGATATCCAGTGCCGTTCGAAAATATCTCATGCCTTCAGATTCATCACCCTGTATACAAAAAACTTCGCCCAGACGGCATAAGATTTCCGGATTATCGGGCTCATCGCGCAAAAGATCTTCAAGAACCAACTGTGCGTTTTGCGGGTTGTTGAACTTGATATATAACGATGCCGCAAGCAGCATTAGATCCGGAGACCTGTATCCCTGCTCTATAGCCTGTTCGATGACATTAAGCAAGGTGGGATAATCACCTGTTTTGATGAACCAGTCCAGATACCGACGGCAGGGGGTTGTCAAATTTTGATAGAAAAAATGTTCCCATTCTTCGGCAATAGTTTGCCATGAATATTGATCGAACGCCCGTTTGCGGGCATTGGCGCTAATCTCGTCGAACATTTGCTCATTACGTAATAGCGTAAGTACTTTATCTATAAAAAGATTTTGATATTCCGCGCTATGGCTGTCGCCGGGTACGAGCAATCCCGATTGACCGTGCGCTACGGTTTCCGCCAACGCTGCCAGTTTGCTGGTTACCACAGGCACGCCTGCTGCCTGTGCTTCTATAGCGGCAACGCACGATGTTTCCTCAAAATGATTGGGATACACCATAATTCCGCTTTGCATCAGCTCCCGAGCCAGTTCCGGTTGGGGGATGCTTTTATGCAGATAGACACCGGGCTGTTTTGCCTTTTTATAAATGTCACCGAATAGAGCGGTATCATCTTTCGATGTATAATTGTAAACTTTCATGCTGGAAAACAGGTGCAGCTCGATATCGGGTTCTTCTTTGCGTATCCGCGGGAACATATCGAGTAGAACGTCAAGCCCACGGTAAGGCGTGCTGGTATAGATCAACCTGTGCCGGTTACGGGTATCGGGCAGGTCGCGATAATAATCGGCATTGAACCCGTTGCGAGTAACCCAGCATTGATCGGCAGGTACACCCAGATGGCTCACAAAAGTTTGCATCTGCCACTGGCTTTTCAGTACGATATAATCGAACCGGTTACGGATTTCAGGATTTTTCAGAGGTTCCACAAAAGGCTGGTTCCACGCGTCGCCTGTCCAGTATAAGAACAATTTCGGATTGAACGGAACACGAAGCGGAGCGAAAGTCCGGCATGATACAGCCACGTCGATGTCGCGAATCTGTTTCCAACCGCTGAACGAGTCGAGTGGATAATATTTCACGTCACGGCTGGTCGATTCGGCAGTAGACGAGTTGAACACCGACACGTCGTGACCGCGTTTTGCCAGTTCCTGCGCCATATAGATAAGTGAACTTTCCATACCGCCCAGACAACGATTGAAAACTGTTTCGCCGGTAAACGGTATGCCTTCAGAAAAGAAAACAATACATAGTGGTCTCATGACCTATATCTCCCAGGGATTTTGTCTCTAGAGATACTATCGGCTGAAGATTTGTTTTCTTTATAATGAGGCTTTTTTAGCGTTTTCGCGGAGATTGTAAAGGTTACTTATTTCGATGACAGATTAGTAAAAGAGATATATATAAACTGTTCAATGATAACAACAGTTTAATTTTTGTATCCTCCCAGTCATGTCATTCCTGCGAAAGCAGGAATCCATCCTCATAACATGTTGCAACAATGTGGATTCCCGCCTTCGCGGGAATGACGTCCAATGGGGAATATTAATGGAAAAAGGATAAAAAGGCGCTTCGATAAATCATCGATTAAGGTGTTCACAGTGGTTATAGTTGTTTAAAAAGGGGACAGCGCCCTTTTTTCTATCTATTCTTTTCGCGGACGACCGGGATTACGAGACGCGAATGACCGTTTCATCTGATCTTCAATGTGTTGTATGAATGATGGTCGGCCGACTATCAAGCCGCGATGCGTCTTTAATCGGATATCATCACAAAATTGTGTATCCATCTGACTAAGATATTTTTTCCATGAAATTGAGGTGTCCTGATCGTCGACGGGCTCTATCGCAATGTCCGATTGCCCGCAACCGGTATGATCTTTCGCGCTCGAATAGGGATAATCCCACGCCTTGTCCACCATACCTGCGCGGACAGGGTTTTGTTCCACATACCGCATTGCATTATACAGATGCGCCGGATCGAGGATACACGAAAAAAAGCGTCCTTGCCACAAATGACCCAACACATTACGCTTTTTGTTGATATATTGCGCATAACGCATATGCACCGTATTGAATAGTTTCGACAACGAATCGCACGAAGGCGGTGTGACTATAAAATGGATGTGGTTGCTCATCAGGCAATAACACGATATTTTAACAGAATATTTATCGCGATATAGCTCTATCAGTTCGCAGTAATAATCGTAATCGGCAGGATCATCGAAAATCGCCTGTCGATAATTTCCGCGTTGGGTTATATGGTGCGGACAATCTGGTATGACAACTCTGGCTTGTCTTGGCATAATGCTGCTATATTAGATTATTGCCTCGATGTATGTCAATAAAAAAGGGCGCTGTCCCCTTTTTCTCGTCCCCTTTTTCTCTTTTCAGTAGAAAAAATATTGCACCCCTCCTTTTTTTTGAATAATATTTCTTTATAAACATCGTGAGAGGGTGAAGCGTATGGATTGTGAAAAAATCGAAAAAAATTTAAAATTTTTGTATAAGCATAAATTACTTTTTTTATCCCCTATATTCTTTTTGATATTCTTTTTTTCTGATGTTTTACCCATTTTTCAAAAGATTTGGACTCGTAATTTTGAAATATGCTTTCTAGTTGCGTGTGCAGTTAGTGTTTTATGGGGGTTATATATTGTATTTTCTTCTTGGAAAACATTAACAAAGTCACACTCCTGCCTGCAAATATTGTCAATAGTTATCATTTTGGCACTAGATAGTGTCGTCACGAGATACGCAACCACAACATCAGGCAACATATTTGTATGGAAGCAAGGAAAGATGTTGCATTCTTGGCGTATCGCGTAGCTATACCCCGCCATCGTTTTAGGTGTAAAAAAGCATTTTCGACAAGATGTCTTATTTTATAAAGGTCTTTGTCGTATTCTCTTTGTATTTTTCTATTCTTTTTTGGAGGAATAATCGACTTCATTCCCTGCGTTTTTGCTTGATTTACAATAGCATCACTATCATAGCCACGGTCTGCCAATAAATACTCTGCCTCTATTCCTGCGATAAGACGTTCAGCCTGTGTGCAATCAGCAACGGTACCCTTTGTTGTAATAACTCTGACCGGCATACCATGCGCATCCACGGCCAGATGCAATTTGGTGTTGAGCCCCCTTTTGTGCGGCTCATTTCTTGATTTCCTCCTCGTGCGCCGCTTGCATGTGGATGCACTTTAATGTGGCTGGCATCAATCATCAGCCACTCAAAATCCGGATCTTCAATAACTTGTTCCAGCAAGGATTCCCAGACACCTCGGTCACGCCAACGACAGAACCGACGATGGGTATTCTTCCAATCGCCATAGTCAGGCGGAAGGTCACGCCATGGCGCGCCTGTTCGTAATATCCAGAAAACCGCATTGATAAACCGTCGGTTATCTCGGGCAATACCGCCATGTAGCCCTTTTCTGCCGGGCAGATGCCCCTCTAATAAACTCCAAACTCTGTCAGAAATATCATGTCGTCTGTGTGATGCTGTTTTCATAATCACCTCCTATTTTTGATTATGAAAACACTATAACATATAATTCATCTCGTGACGACACTATTTAGGAATATATCTTTTTTATGATTTATTACCAAAACCTCTGCCTGAAGATAAATTGGTCGTTGCTATTGGTCCCTATTTTCCTGTCACTGATGATGCGAAAAGCGCGGCAAATAATTTTCAAGATCAATGTTATGATGAGCTGAAAGCTAAAATTGAGAAAGGGGTACCATTAGAGGTTTCTAAAATACATTATAATAATTCTCAATTAAGTTATGATGAATTTGTTAATGAGTTAAAAAAATTGACAAAAGATAAAGCTCATATCTTAATATGCGGTAAAGTAAGGGTAGACACAATTGGCAACGAAGGAGAATTTAACCTTGATACTCAGCTTAATATTTTGTCAAAAATACAAGAGTTAAAAATCCCAGAGCATGATATTGAGCCTTTGATTATGGATTTCGACCAAGATGATAAACTGGAGTTTAAGCAACATCATGCAGAAAAAATTTCAGATATCGTTATATTCGTATATGGGTTGGCATATTACAATCAAAAACAATATAAGAAAGCTTCAGAAATTTTTCGTTGTCTTGAAAATAGTAGTCAACAATCAATCCTTTTATATATTGCACTTACTTATTTAGACTTAAAAGCTTATGAGAAGGCTTTATCTTTTTTTAATATAATATTGAAAAACCCTGAAAAAGATTCAAACACTCCTTCTATTTATGCGAATAGAGGTACTGTTTATTCTATTCTTGGAGATTATGAGAAGGCTTTATCTGAGTACAGCAAGGCGATAGAACTGAATCCTGAATTCGCTGGGGTCTATTATAATAGGGGCATTGTTTATAGTAAGCTCCACAATTATGAGAATGCTTTATCTGATTACAGCGAGGTGATAAGACTGAATCCTGAATTTCCTATAGCTTATCTTAATAGGGGTAACGTTTATGATGAGCTTCAAGATTATAAGAAGGCTTTAACAGATTTCAGTAAGGCGATAGAACTGAATCCTGAATTCGCTGATGCCTATTATAATAGAGGCATTGTTTATTATACTCTTCACGATTATGACAATGCTTTAACAGATTTCACCAAAGCGATAGAGTTAAATCCTGAATATGATAAGGCTTATCTTAATAGGGGTAACGTTTATGATAAACTCCACGATTATGACAATGCTTTATCTGCTTACAGCAAGGCGATAGAACTGAATCCTGAATTCGCTGATGCCTATTATAATAGAGGCATTGTTTATGGTAAACTCTACCATTATAAGAATGCTTTAACAGATTTCAGCAAGGCGATAGAACTGAATCCTGAAGATTATAAGGCTTATCATGAAAGAGGCATTGTTTATGGTAAACTCCACGATTATAAGAAGGCTTTAACAGATTACAGCAAGGCTATAGAACTGAATCCTGAATATGATAAGGCTTATCATGAAAGGGGCATTGTTTATGGTAAACTCCACGATAATGACAATGCTTTAACAGATTTCACCAAAGCTATAGAACTGAATCCTGAATATGATAAGGCTTATGTAAATAGGGGTATCGTTTATATGGTTCTTGGCGATAATGAAAATGCTTTATCTGATTTTAACAAGGCGCGAGAACTGAATCCTGATAATGCTCTTAGTTATTTTAATCAGGCAGGTTTTTTTGCTAATCTAGGATTGAAAGATGACGCAATTAATAATTATGAGAAAGCTATTGAACTTGATTCCAGTTTAAAAAATTCAGAATTTGAAAAACTGTTGTACGCAAAGTAGACATTCCCTGCGGGAAATTATGGGGACAACAGCGCCCTTTTTCTCATCCCCTTTTTATCCAAGAAAATTAGCGAAAAAATTGCCTCTAAAGATGAAAACAAGAAATCAGAAGATTCAGAATAGTTATCACCGATAATCAATCAGTTCGTAGTCGGGGGGAATAACGTAATGAAAAACTGAATCTTCGAGATTGTCGTTGATGCGGATACCGGAGAAAATCAGAATTGTGATATCTCCGCTGGCTTCTATCACTTTGCTTGATACGGGGATAAGTTCTTGCGCATCAACGGTGATTTCACATTTGGAAATCACTCCTTTAAGGTCATCGTTTTTAGGTTCCATCTCAAAAACATACAGCGGTGTACCATCGTTTGAGGTTTCGCTGAAACACTGCATGGAAAAATCATCTAAAAATTGGTCTATAGATTTACCCAGTCCGGCGAGCATAAAATCGAACCGGTTGTGCTCGTCGATCCCAAACATCTGTACCTGTTTGACCGCGTCGGTTATGACCAACCCGTGCTGACCGTTAACCAGCACTTTGCTTTGTTCCGGTTCTTTGAATTCCCATATAATCCTGTCAGGCTTTTTGTATAAAAACGCGCCTGTGGCGGTTTCGGTATCTTCAAATGGCATAATCACTTTGACCTGTTCAAAATCCGCCTGAAAATCAACGATGCTCTGGCGTTTTTCCTCGATCTTCGCCATAATCGCATCTAGATTCTGCTGGTCGTCTATGGGGACGCGCTGTTGCGGATCGCCTTGCGCGAAGGCACAGGTTGTCGTCATGGTAATTAGAAAAAAAGTAATCAGTGTACGTAGTGTCATTGGTCAAGCTCTATCACTTCGAGGTTATCGTTAATGTCAAAAGTAAAGACGTTGTCATTGAACGCGGGATTCAAATCTATTTTAGAAAATTCCATGACGAGCTTGAGTTGACGGAACGGGCTCTCTATTTCCATTCGTTTGGGGAAGAAACCGTAGTCATCGAAATCATAAAAATCGGTGATCTTTACATCGAGTTCCAATTCACCATTCTTAAAAAAAGTCTGGTGACGGGTTATTTCGAACAGTGTATCGCTTACCCATATTTTTTTTGCCAGCGAATATTGTCCGCCAGTCTGATCTACTATATAAAGGATATACGATGAATCGCTATGTTCAAAAAAGCATGCGTATTTTTGGGTCATCTGTATGATATCATACAGAAGAAACGCGTGCATAACGTCGTTGGGACGTATTTTGGTTGCCGGTTCAGCCACATTCTCAGGACGAGTGCTTGAGCCGGTTAGTACGCGTCCGTCTTTGGGTGAATAAATGTAAAAACGTTCCGGATTGGATACGAGATCAAACACTTTGCCCACAACCGGCTGTGTACCGTACATACGGAGTTTGTCCGGTTTTTCAAGAGCAATTTTACCGTGGCAGTGTACAGGTTTGCCCTGAGCATGAATATTGTCAATAAATGTTAATTTCATATCCGCTTTGAAACTCTCAAGTTCGGTGTTGTTTTTGTCGACCTCCTCGATCAGTTCGTCAAGGGATATCATATCGCGCAGTTGGCCTTGCTGTGCCTGCAGGATACTAAGTGGTGCGCTCCGTTGTGTCGCGCATCCGGCTGTCATCATCAAACACACTAAAAGCATACAACAAAATAGATTATATAGTTTCATATTACACCATTGCCTTTTTTATGAAAAAACATCATACTGGTATAGTGAAATAATATATAATCGCAGTTATCCGATCAAGTTTTTTCAGGTAATTTATGATTCTTTATCTAATAGCGGCTTTTCTTGTAGGGTATTCGAGCCTGATATATCAGGTTATTTTCCTGCGCGAGTTCCTGACCATTTTCTATGGTAACGAGTTGTGCATCGGTACCATCATCGGAATATGGCTGGCAGGTATTGCGCTTGGCGCGTTGATCGGTTCACGCGTTGTCGACCGGATCAGGCATCGGCGCACCGAGGTGTTCCTGATCCTCTTTGCCGCGTTCCACCTCCTTTTTCCGCTGATGCTTTTTTTGCTACGTACATCGATACCCCTGTTCATGACCGGTACCCGCGGGGAATACCTGTCGTTTGCACAGTTGGTTGTAGCGTTGGGTACGTTTATTGTGCCGGTCAGTATGTTGTCGGGGATACTGTTTCCCATGGCATGCGGTATCACGTACAAACAAGGGTTTGGCGGGGTAACCAGCGGGGTAATATACTTTGCCGAGTCGATAGGATCACTGGTTGGCGGGTGTTTGTTCACCTTTGTGTTTATCCTGTACCTGAACTATTTTCAGATAGCGTTCATACAACTGGGGCTGGCTGCAGTAGTCTGTTTGCTGTTCATGATGCGTACCGCAAAAAAAGAAGCTACCGCAGGGGGGCTGCTTCTTGCAATCGCGGCGGTCATTTGCGTTATAGGGTCTATTCCGTCGACGATCAACCGGGATACGATACACAGACGGTGGGACGCTTTTTTCGCACCGTTGCCGCTTGACCGCTCGGTCGATACCAAATACCAGAATATCGCACTCAGCAGCCACGATAATCAGCTCGACCTGTACAGCAACCTCAAATACCATTGCTCCTTACCCGATCCGTACACCAACGAGATGTTTGCCCAGTACGTCATGTGCCAGAGCCTGCATCCGGACGATATCCTGATTATTCAGGGATTGTTTTCCGGTCTGGTCGATCCGTGCCGGTCGCATAATCCTCGCAGTATACAAATCCTCGAACTGGATAAACAGTATTTTTTTACCGTAGCGCACGACGCACCCGCGCTGGTCGAAGATGAACTGAGGCACCCCGGCGTGCACATCACCTTTGTTGACGGCAGGTTTTTTGTCAAACAAACCGGCCGGCGCTACGACGTGGTTATCATCGATGTCCCCGATCCTGAAAGCGCCATGCTCAACCGTTTTTACACACGGGAATTTTTCGATGAACTGAAATCAACGCTCAAACCCGGCGGTATTGTGGCGTTGAAACTTACCTCTGCGCCTAATTATCTGGGCGAAGCAGTGGGCAAATACAACAGCAGTATCTATAAAACCCTTGTCGATACGTTTGCAAACGTGATTGTTACCCACGGCGAAACCAAATTTTTTGTCGCCACCGATTTTGCAGATACCATCACTGCTAATGCGAATGAACTGATACAACGCTACACTGTCCGTGAAATCGACCGCGATCAGTTCATCCCACAGGTGTTTCTGGATCTGCTCGACCCGGCACGTCTGGCGTTTGTGAAGGATAATCTCGACGCACGCGCCAAAACATCGCAAATCAATACCGATACCAACCCGGTTGCGTATCATTATAATCTGTATATGTGGGATTTGTTCTCAGGGTCGCACATCACCGGATTGCTTAGGAAAATCGAACACGTATCGGTACGCCATGTCGCCTTTGTGCTTGCGTTGATTACCTGCGCGCTGCTGGTTGCGGTGTACGCATCGCGATCTGCGCAAAGGCAAACCGGCGCGTTGCGGGCGGTACTGGTTTGGGCTATCTGCTCTACCGGGTTTACCGCTATGGGTATGGAAATGTTGCTGCTGTTTGCGTTCCAGAACATTTTCGGGTACTTGTATTCGATGATCGGGTTTATAGTTGCGCTGTTCATGTTCGGGTTGACCGTTGGGGTCATCGGCGGTATGTACGGTATATCCCGCCTTAAATCGATACACAAAATTATAATTCTCCTGCTGATTATCGAACTGATCCTGCCCGTCTGCGCGTTTCTCTTGCCTGTCGCCATAGATGCCGCCGGAATGTGTCCTGCCCCATGGCAAACCATGTTGGCGTTCTTCGCCATGGTCGCTGGATGCGGTATTTTGACAGGTATAGAGTTCCCTCTTGCAGTCCATCTGTTTTCTCTCAACCAACCCCATGGTGGGTTTTCAAGCGGTATGCTTGACGCGTCCGATCACATCGGGGCATGTATAGGATCATTCTGTATAGGTACCTTTCTTCTGCCGCTGTTGGGATCGTATCAGACGGCGGTGCTAATCGGCTTGTGCAACGTATCGTCGTGTATTGTCGTTGCTGGCAGCTGTCGAAAAATATTTGCCGGAATCAGGAGTTGATGGAATAGTGGATTTTGTTTATAAGAATAAAGTTATGTACTTTTTTTAAAAAAAAAGTACCAAAAAACAGACCTGATAGCGGTTCTGCGCATCAAAGTTATATATAGGCAAGGTTAGCTTGTGAGTTGCGCTGTTGTTTTATGTAATGACATCAACGCGCACGTCGTCAGACATTACATTTTATAGAAATTTTATGTGTTGTTATGACACGAAAAAAAGATGGACTTTTAAAATAATAAATTTTATTATTTAAAATAATTAGTTAATTTTTAATGTCAGTTATTGTTTATATTAAGCTAATTATGATAAATAAATTAAAATATTGTGGTTAATCTAATCAAATAACTACGATAAAGTTATCGTATAAAATATGAGGAAAAAGTTATCATGAGTCCTGCCAAACGGTCGACGTTGCAACTGGTTACTCCTCCTTTTGATTCACCGCTTACCGATGATATTGTAGAACTAGAAAAATTACGTAAAAAATATATTTTCGGTTCAACACCACCTGATATATTTTTTCAGATAAAAAGTCTTTTTCATTTGCTTGAAAGTTTGGCATCGGCACGTATAGAAGGCAATTACACTACGGTTTTAGAGTTGGTCGACTTGAGATCGTCAAACAACCCTTCTGATAGTGATGAACGGTTCCGCGAAATTACAAATGTGGAATCGGCATTGGATTTTATTGATAAAACAATTGACGATGAGAATATATCACACCTTTTTATTCGTGAACTACATAAGAGGGTCGTAAATAGTTTGACTGCTGAAGGAGATCCGTCACCAGGGCTGTACCGGAAACAGAATGTATCGATAGCAAAATCAAAACATAAACCTGTCGATTATACCTCGATTCAGGATTACATGGATGAGTTAGTGCATTTTATCAATAAAGATGTTTCTCCCAAATATGGTCTCATAAAAATTGCGCTTGCCCATCATCGTTTTACATGGATTCATCCCTTTGCAAACGGTAATGGGCGTACGGTTCGTTTGTTAACCTATGCCATGCTTATAAAACAAAAATTTGATGTCAAAAAGGGTGGAAGGATTCTCAATCCTACAGCAGTCTTTTGTAATGACCGCAACCAATACTACCGCCATCTGGCAATTGCAGATAGCGGTAACAAAAAAGATTTGTTACAGTGGTGTGCCTACGTGGTCAAGGGATTAAAAGATGAGATGATGAAGATAGATAATCTCTTGGATTATAGGGTACTGAAAGAAAATATTTTGACTCCTGCCATTGATTTGTGCAGACAACAAAAAGCAATTACATCTGAAGAAGCTAGCATACTCAAAATGGCGCTCAATAGCATACCGCTTATGGCAAAAGACGTCAAATCGAAATTTGATGGAAAATCTCAGTCTCAGATTTCGCATTTGTTTCGCTCTCTCAAAGACAAAGGTATGCTGAAACCCGAAACACCCGACAGTCGCAAATATTATATTCATTTTATTGGTAACGATCTGCTACGGTTTGTGGTTAAGAAACTTGATGAACATAAATTTTTGCCCTTGCCTTTAGAATAATCCAATCGTTGTAATTGTTATATGTCCATCTACCCAACTCTATTTACACAGTTCTTTATAGTGGTTGTATTGATATAACTCTTTGATAGTCAAATTACAAAAGCATGTATGAACATAAGTGGAAAAGGATTGCGCATGATATGCCGATATAGTATAATACCACAACTTGTGAAAGATTAACTTTTACCATAAAGGTTGTTGTTATGTTTCGAATTACACAAAAAGAACAGCTGGCTCCCGGTACTTTCAGTTACTGGGTAGAGGCAGCGGACATTGCGTCCGCCTACAAACCGGGTCAGTTTCTTATTTTACGGGTCGACGCAGAAGGCGAGCGTATTCCGCTGACCATCGTCGATACCCAACTAGACAAAGGATTGCTCCGCATAATTTTTTCAGTGGTGGGTAAATCCAGTTACTGTTTATCCCAGCTTAATGTTGGAGACGCTATACAGGATGTCGTAGGCCCGCTTGGCAACGCCACGCATATCGAAAATTATGGCACTGTCGCCGTGGTTGGCGGCGGTGTGGGAATAGCCCCGATATATCCGATAACACGCGCGATGAAAAAGGCAGGAAACCGTATCATATCGATATTAGGTGCACGCAATGGTGAATTGCTTATCCTGCACGATGATATGAAAAGCTTGTCTGAGCAGGTCATAGTAACTACCGATGACGGGTCACTTGGCAAAAAAGGGTTTGTGACCGATGCGCTACGCGAATTGATCGATGCAAAAAATCCGCCGATCGATTTTGTCCTTGCTGTCGGACCTCTGATTATGATGAAAGCTGTCAGTGAGCTTACTCGCGGGTACGGAATCAAAACAATGGTCAGTTTGAATACAATGATGGTCGACGGAACCGGTATGTGCGGAGGATGTCGATGCTCGGTCGAAGGTAAAGCACGGTTTGCCTGCGTACATGGTCCGGAATTTGACGGGCACGAAGTGAACTTTGACGAAATTATGCGACGTCAAACTATGTTCAGAGATAAAGAAAAACGAGATTACGATAAAGTCAGGGGTTTGTGACATGACGAATGACAGGTTTACCAATCGACAGAAAATGCCCGAACGCCCGGCGAATGTGCGTAACAAAGATTTCGAAGAAGTGCCCATCGGGTTTGACGAAAAACTGGCTCAGATCGAAGCAGCCCGATGTCTTGAATGTAAAAATCCGGTTTGTGTAAGCGGTTGCCCTGTAAGTGTTGATATCCCAACGTTTATCGGATTGATCAAACAGGGGAAATATCTTGAAGCAGCTGCTCGTATTAAGCAGGACAACCCGCTTCCGGCGGCTTGTAGCCGCGTCTGCCCTCAGGAAAACCAGTGCGAAAAGTATTGCGTGCTTGGCAAAAAAGGAAAACCGGTAGCTATCGGTCATCTGGAACGATTTGTGGCTGATTACGAAGCGGAACACGAATCAGGTGGAAGCGTTCCTGAAATTAAAGAGAACGGTATGAAAGTAGCTATCATCGGGGCAGGGCCATCAGGGTTGGCCTGTGCCGGCGAGTTGCGTCGTAAGGGATACGGCGTTACCATTTTTGAGGCGTTGCATCGTCCTGGTGGCGTGTTGAGTTACGGTATACCCGCATTCCGCTTGCCTAAAACTATCGTTGACCGCGAAGTCGGATATCTCGAGAAAATGGGTGTTGAAGTAAAATGTAATTACGTAATTGGTAAGATAAAAACTATCGACCAGTTGTTTGCGGAAGGATATAGAGCTGTTTATATCGCCAGTGGTGCTGGTTTTCCGAAGTTTATGAATATTCCCGGCGAGAACCTCAATTATGTGTATTCCGCCAACGAATTTTTGACTCGTATCAACCTGATGAGAGCGTATGCTAACTCAGATACTCCGATCGAAGTGGGCAATCGGGTTGCGGTCATCGGTGGAGGCAATACTGCCATGGACGCCGCTCGCTCGGCATTACGCCTTGGACCGGAAAAGGTGTACCTCATATACCGCCGTTCGCGTGAAGAGATGCCTGCTCGAGTAGAAGAAGTCCATCATGCCGAACAGGAAGGTATCGAATTTATGTTCCTGACTTCTCCTATCCGGTATGAGGGCGACGATAAATCGAACGTCACTAAAGCTGTATGCCTTAGAATGGAACTGAGCGAACCGGACGATTCAGGACGCAGACGGCCGGTACCCATTGCTGACAGTGAATTTGAAATCGATGTTGATTCAGTCGTCGTTGCCATTGGTACTGAAGCAAACCCGATCGTGCCTGACAGCACACCGGGGCTGGAAACCAATAAATGGGGATACATTGTGGCTGATGAATCGGGTCATACCAGCAAAACAGCTGTGTTTGCTGGCGGTGATATTGTCAGTGGGGCTGCTACCGTGATTGAAGCTATGGGAGCCGGTAAAAAAGCTGCTGCGGCAATAGATGAATCGTTGCGGTAACAATAGATCGAATACTGTTTCTATATAAACGGTTTTATCTACTAATAAAGCGATTACATAGAAAGTCATGTATACATTAGTAGTCCTGGCTTTACTAGAGGTGAATCATCAATCCTTGTAAGACGCATCCAACTTATTTACAACGAGTTACATGGGCATTTATGCCTGTTTTTCGTCGCAGGCGATTGCTTTATTTACGTTTATTTTTGCATCGATTACGAACCCGCGGCATAACAAGGCTTGTACGAGATATGATCAATCAGGTTAGTTTATGCCTGTTGGCACGCCGGTCATTGAAAGTCCCTGATCCATTGTATGTACAAATAGAACCCACTTCGGAATGTAATTTGCAGTGCAGGATGTGTGTGCAGAATTCCCCTGATCATAAAGTGGTTGAGTTATCGCGGGACGAATTTTGCGGTATTATAGATTCTCTTCCCTCCGTGATATTTTGTAATATTCAAGGTAACGGCGAACCGCTTCTTAACCCACATTTGATCGATATGATCCGCTATGCCTCTGACAAAGGAATGGCGACCATCACCTGCACCAATGCTATGCTGTTGAACGACCAACTTACAGAAAATTTAGTTACCAGTGGATTATATGAATGCGCAGTGTCGCTGGAATCGCCACATAAAGATCAATTCGAGTACCTGCGCACAGGAGCGGATTTTGAGGTTTTTAAACACAATGTCCAACTACTTGCAGAAACCCGCAACCGTTTGAATCCATATTTGATCCTGTCATTCTGGACGACTATTACCAATCAAACGCAACATCATGTGGAAGATTGTATACAGTTTGCCGCTCAAATCGGATTTGACCATATAGTATTCCAGAAGATTCAACACAAAGAAGTGTACCGCAATAACTACTCAAATACATTTGAAATAGATAAATTACCGTTACTGTCCAAACCAATCTCTAAAAAAGAATTTCTGCGACGATATAAACCGGTTGCCGCCAAACATGGTATTACCATATCTCTGCCATCGAAATGCCTGTGGCCATGGAGCGGTTTTTTTGTAATGGCAAATGGAGATGTCACCCCCTGTTGCTCCATTCACGGTTTAGACGATTTTTTACTCGGAAACATCAACCATTTAAGCATGAATGATATATGGACTGGCAAACAGGTGAATGCCCTTCGCAAGGCGTTATGCGAAAACAAATCATTGTCTTGCTGCGATAAGTGCAATTTCTCTTAGTTTATATCTTGTAATTTCTTTTTTATTTCAATGCATTGACTTTGAGTTACTTACGTATAATTTATTGTTTGGATTTTTATTTTTATGATAATTTGGGTTTTCATTTTGTAAAATATATGTTATATTATTTATGCGTATAAAAACTTGCAGATTAGATAAATTTCAAGAGAGGTCAGTGATAATGAATGTATTGAAATCATCAGGCATTGCTTTTTGCATCATTTTGGTATCATTGTTTGTAAACGCTCAAACATATGCGTCGGATTACACTATTACCAACCTGGGAACTCTGGGGGGTGCTGATAATGATTCATATGGACTTGGCTTGAACAATAATGGCGAAGTTGTCGGTGTCATAGATACAACATCGTATACATACATAGGATATATATGGACACCAGCCAATGGTATTCAACAGCTTAGCACGGGTACAGAGTTAGATGAATTTTACGCAAATGATATCAATGACAATGGTATGATTTCCGGTGTTGGATATAATTATGACGAAGATACCGAACACGCTATCTACTGGCAAAACGCTTCATCTCAAGCTCAGTATGTTGGCAATATTCCAGCTTATGGTGGTTTTACAGGCGATAACAGTGCTTCTGTAGCAATCAACAACAATGATGAAATAGTTGGTTACGGGGATGTATATTACAATGAAGTTTACCCTAACCATCATGCTCTCTTGTATAGCGGTGGTGATGTGGAAAATCTTGGGCTTCTGCCCGGTTTTGATACTAAGCCTATCGGTACTCCTTTAGAATACAGTAACGGCTCTATGGCAACCGATATTAACGACAGTGGTGTGTTTGTCGGATATGCGGAAGATGTCGAGTGGGATACATCTTCTACCGATACGTATCCAATACCGATAAAGGCGTTTGTTGGGTACGGAGAAAACAATTTGTATGCACTGCCCGACCTGACATACGGCGGCAGCCCTATTTACAGCGGTTCAGTTGCTCTGGGTATAAATAATAATGAGACTATAGTCGGTTATTCATTTGCGGGTTACGATAACTATGATTTTAAAGCTAGCGCTGTAGTATGGGACCCTGAAACCGGCAACGCTATTGAACTTGGATCTCCATTTCCTGAAGACTATTTATACTTTGCGCAAGGGATCAATAAACACGATCTTATTGTAGGCCAGCTAGTCGACTGGGATTACTTTGAGCCATTTAACGGAGAAATGTATGACGGCGACTGCGGTCTTGTATGGCAGAAAAAGTGGAACCCCATGACTGCCACATACGACTATATTGCCTATGACATTATGGATTTTGTAGGCGATACCGGAAATTGGGCTATTTTTGAAGCAGTTGATGTTAACGACAGAGGTCAAATAGTTTGTACTGCAGGAAATATTGAAACCGGCGAAATACGTGCACTGCTATTGACACCTAACCAGTATAAACTTGTGGAGCTGGGATTGATCAATGCTCTCAACGATTTCAAACTTAACTGGGATGATGACGATATCCAAGCCCTCATCGATCTGTTTTTTAACAGCATTGAAGGTGGTCAACCTCTATCTCTTGAAATTGACAATATTCTGTGGAGCTATGCTGAACCCGTACTGCCTGAAGGCACTATCGACGGCGATGTCTGGCAGGACGGCGACTATACATATATCCTCGCTTATGAAGAATATGGTTTTGTGGGGACACCGGTTTCTCCAACTGTAATACCGGAACCAGCCAGTTTACTCCTGCTCTCTTTAGGCATAGCATTTTTGAGAAAGAAGTTCCTTGCCCGGTGATAGCCGGTTTATATAAACGTACTGGTAACTTGTAGGTTTGCAAGTTGCCAGTACGATATTTTTTTATTCTAGCCTATCTATAACAACATCTGTATTTTGCGATTCTGTAAACGTATAATAATTCCCTGTAATATTATAATTGTATCCAAGATGGTTTATTTATGGTATACTGCCTTCTTTTAACACTGCGCACTGTGTGCGTATAACTTGGAAGTAAGGATATTAGTACATGGATTCATTCGAAGGATTAGGCTTATCACAACAGATGTTACAAACGCTCGGACACAAAGGTTTTGAAGTCCCCACACCCATTCAGCAAAAAGCAATCAAAGCAATGTTCGATCTTGATAAAGATATTGTAGGGCAGGCGCAAACCGGTACCGGTAAAACCGCTGCCTTCGGTATACCGATCATTGAAATGATAGAAGAACACGCGTCGCATGTGCAGGCGCTCATATTAACCCCAACGCGTGAGCTGGCTATTCAGGTAGCTGAAGAACTCCAGTCGCTTAAGGGTAAGAAAAAGTTACGGATTGTACCTATCTACGGCGGGCAGTCTATCGGATTGCAGTTCAGGGCATTGGAAAAAGGGATCGATATCGTTGTTGGAACTCCCGGCAGGGTGATCGACCACATTAAACGCCATACCCTGAAACTCAATGAAATACGGTTCTTTGTACTCGACGAGGCAGACGAAATGCTCAATATGGGGTTTCTTGAGGAAGTCGAGCAGATCATCAAATCTACACCTGCGGATAAACGGACTATGTTGTTCTCCGCTACAATGCCGCCTGAAATAGAAAAAATCGCACGGCAATATCTGGGCGAATATGAAACCATCAAGGTTATCCCCGAGCAGTTGACTATCAGCCAGACTGACCAGAGTTATTTTGTGGTCAAAGAATCGGATAAATTCGAGGCGTTATGCCGTATTATCGATATTGAAGACGATTTTTACGGGCTGGTGTTCTGCCGTACCAAACTTGATGTCGACCGCGTAGCACAGCACCTTATGGATCGTGGATATGATGCCGAGGGGTTGCATGGTGACATGTCGCAGGTACACCGCGAGAAAATTTTATTAAAATTCAAACGCAAATTCTTTACCATTGTCGTTGCCACCGATGTGGCCGCCCGTGGTATCGATGTGCAGGATTTAACTCACGTTATCAACTATTCTCTGCCCCAGTGCCCGGAGGCGTATGTGCACCGTATCGGGCGAACAGGAAGGGCAGGTAAAGAAGGCAGCGCGGTTACGTTTATTACTCCGTCTGAGTACCGCAAATTGCAGTTCATCAGCCGTAAAACCAAGACAGACATCCGCCGGGCAACGTTGCCGGGTATCGACGATATCATCACCACAAAAAAGACAAAAATAAAAAAGATGCTCAGTGCTATTATTGGCGCAAAGCCGGGGGCAACCTATATTGATATGGCGCAGGAACTCCTTGAAGATAACGATGCGGCGTCAATGCTTGCAGCGTTTTTGCAATACTCCTTTTCCCATGAACTTGACGAGGGTAAATACGCTCATATTAAAGATGTTTCAGAGGATCAACGCAAACCATCTTCTTCAAATAAAGGTAATTCAAGATATGGCCGTAAAGGCGACAAAGGAAAATCAAGAGCTAAACACGACCGTTTCGATTCGCATCGTCAACACACTCCCAAAAATGCTAAACCAGCCAAACCGCTTAACAAAAAAGCGAAAAAGAAGAAAAGCAAAAAGAAACCTGTTCTGTAATCAACAGATTTAATATTTATGGATAAAAAAATATCGTAGAGGCAAACAATGCGTTTATTTCTACGATATTTTCGTATCTGAACCCAACTATATTCGGATCGCTTGCGCAGAAATGGAAGACTAATATTCCTCCATTAAATGTCATTCGTACTATTCAATGATCGCAAACGTTTAATTTGCGTATCCTCCCAGACTTGTCATTCCCGCGAAGGCGGGAATCCATCCTCATAAAATGTTGGGACAAGGTGGATTCCCGCCTTCGCGGGAATGACATCCAGTGGGAATAATTGCGCAGAAATTTCTTATTTTATTATAGCAATAAACAGCGTTATTTTTTTGCCCTGCTTTGACGTTTACGCTCTTCTTCCTTGAGGATCATTTTGCGCAGACGGATGAATTTAGGTGATACTTCCACCAGCTCGTCGTCAGCGATAAACTCAAGGGCAAATTGCAGTGTCACCAGTTTGGGCGGTATCAGCTGGATCGCTTCGTCAGATCCTGACGCGCGCATATTGGTGAGTTTCTTTTCCTTCATCGCGTTGACTACAAGGTCGCCGCCCTTGGTGTGTTCTCCGATAACCATCCCTTCATACACCCGGTCTCCCGGCTTAATAAAGATGGTACCGCGCGGCTGAAGGTTGAACAGGGCATAAGCTACAGCGTTACCGTCGCTTTGTGATATCATCACTCCGGTTTGTCGTGTAGGCATATCGCCTTTGTAGGTTTGATATTCGAGAAAATTCTGGTACATGACACCGTTTCCGCGGGTCATCATAAGAAAATCGTTACGGAACCCGATAAGCGCACGGGAGGCAATGATAAACTCCATACGCACCGCGCCTGTTGAGGTAACTGACAGATTACGCATCTCAGCTTTGCGTTCGCCAAGTGCCTGCATAACTGCGCCCTG
Organism: Candidatus Auribacterota bacterium; assembly: GCA_963675685.2. Classification (GTDB taxonomy): domain Bacteria; phylum Auribacterota; class Auribacteria; order Auribacterales; family Auribacteraceae; genus R3-B46. The sequence continues at coordinate 343,806 of CAXXKF010000011.1, read as the reverse complement.
AAACTCGGAATCGACTTCGATTACAACTTCTTCCACAGGTTCGAGTACCTGTGATCCGGTATTTTTGAAAATTACCTGCGGACGAGATACTTCCAGCTCGTACCCTTCACGGCGCATGGTTTCGATCAGGATAGCAAGATGTAGTTCACCTCGGCCTGATACCTTGAACCGTTCTCCGCCGTCGACTTCTTCCACCTTGATCCCTACGTTGATCATTGCTTCGTGTTCCAGTCGTTCACGTATATGGCGCGAGGTCAAAAACCGACCGCCGTCTTTACCAGCAAGCGGACTTGTGTTATGCGATATATTCATGGATATAGTCGGTTCATCTATCTTGATTGTCGGCAAGCCTTTAGGATCATTAACGCAGGCAAGGGTTTCCCCCACTTCCACGTTGTCGATCCCGGCAATGGATATAATATCGCCTGCGGTAGCGGAATCTGCCTCAACCGGAACTAAACCACGGTACTTCATTATCTTTGTGACTTTGCTTCTATGGATAGATCCGTCACGTTTTACCAGCGCGACCGGCTGGCCGGATTTGATCGATCCGTGAAAGATACGTCCGATGGCTATACGCCCCACGTACGAATCATTGCCAAGCATAGTTACCAGCATCTGAAACGGTAACGACGGATCGGCAACCGGAGGAAGCACACGGTGTAATATGGTTTCTAGCAACGGTTTCATTGAATCTCTTTCGTCGTCTAGATCGATAATGGAGTAACCGTCTTTACCTGAGGCGTAGACAATGGGGAAATCGAGCTGTTCATCGGTTGCGTTAAGTTCGCAGAACAGATCGAAGGTCATGTCCGCAATTTCGTCAGGACGAGCGTTCGGGCGGTCTATCTTATTGATAACCAGAATCGGTTTAAGATGCAGTTCAAGCGATTTTTTCAATACGAACTTTGTCTGAGGCATAGGGCCTTCGACCGCGTCGACCAGCAGAAGTACGCCGTCGACCATCTTGAGAATACGTTCCACCTCACTGCCGAAATCGGCATGGCCCGGTGTATCTACAATATTGATCTGAACGCCTTTGAAGTCCATAGAGGCGTTTTTTGATAAAATGGTAATACCGCGTTCACGCTCGAGCGGATTGGAATCCATGATGGTCACTTCGCCGTCTTTAAACGCGTGTGCTCCTGTACATTTGAGCAGCGCGTCGACGATGGTTGTTTTCCCGTGGTCAACATGGGCGATAATGGCTATGTTACGTACATCTTTTCTTCGTGTCTGGTTAGGCATATCTTTGAAAAATCCTTATTTACGTTAAAAAACAGCCGGGCGGTCTACCTGATTGTCCGCGGCGATTATCATTTCATTACAAACCGGTCATTTTGACAAAATTTATCAGGTACACGGCTTTTTGTATTATGAGAGCAGTATAGTATCATGAATGCGGTAAAATCAAAACAGAAAAATACAGCTCAGGCGACCTGGCATAATGCTATCCGACATAACTGTCTGTATCTGTATCGGAATCAACTGCAAAAATATTTGCGGATAATTCCGGCAATCCCCATACCTAAAAGTAGAATCGTGCCCGGTTCCGGTATAGGCCCTCCAAAAGATTCTGACCCGTTAAAGGTGGGTAAAGAAAAATTTGCCAGAACGGTATTAGTCGGTCCGCCGAGCAAATCGATAGATGTGGTTACATTATTACCGAAATATAGATCGTCAACATTAGCGGTATCCCTGCTCCATACACATTCAAATTCCGTAATGCCATCTTCAAGATCCATTACTCCGAAAAATCCGTTAATAAGAACTCCAGCCGTAAGTATTTCGTTAAAATCATAAATTACTGTACTTCCGTTTCCATAGGTCACCTTGATATTCGTGCCTCGTCCGTAAGTATACGGATCTTCGTTTTTATCATGTCCCATACGGCACAAGAAAATACCTGCGGCATATACTGGTGTATTAAAATGCACCGTTATAATCCCGCCATCGCCGACAAGACCATGTGTAGCAGTCACATAAGTGGTTGTTGCCTTGATTGATGCAGTATGGTACGGAGTCGCAAAATCACCGCCGACCAACTGTGCGCCATAGGTGGTGAGATAGGTGTCAACTTCGCTATAAGAGCTTTGACCTGTTTCAAAATCGATTAATCCGAAATTGTGGTTATCGAATGCCATAACGTTGTTAAACAATGTTGGTGCCGCATGAGCAGTTGTTATCACGCAAAGCACTAAAGCTGTAATAAAGATGCATAAATTTCTCATCAGTTCCCTTCCGTGTGATTGTCGTTATATATTAAATATAATTATTTTTTATTACCTAGCGTATTGAAAATATTTGCGGATAATCCCGGTTATACCCACACCCAAAAGAAGAATCGTGCCCGGTTCAGGTATAGCAGTTCCGGCGAAACCTTCAAAAGATTCTGACCCGTTCAAGGTGGGCAAAGAAAAATATGTCCGATTGAGATTTGTTGGTCCGCCAAGCAGATCGATAGATATGGTTACATTATTGCCAAAGTATAGATTATCAAGATCAGCCGAATCTCTGTTCCAGAAACATTCAAATTCTGTAATGCCGTTTTCTAAATCCATAACACCAAAAAATCCGTTTACATCATCGTCATAGATGCTGTCAACCGGGCTGAGCAGTGCACTGTAATCATACAGTACTGTTGTTCCGTCACCATAAGTAACCTTAATGCGCGTACCGAGTCCGCCAGTATATGGGTCGGAAGATGCGTCATGTACCATTCCTATAAGAAAAATACCCGCGGCATACACAGGCGTGTTAAAATGAACGGTTATCACGCCACCCGGCCCTACAATACCGTGGGTTGCTGATACATAATCATAATATGTTCCCGTTGCTTCTCTTATCGTGGCAGTGTTGTGGATATGCGCAAAATCACCGCCGACCAACTGCGCGTCATAGGTGGCGAGATAGTTGTCGATTTCGCTATAGGTGCTTTGACCTGTTTCAAAATCGACCAGTGCGAAATTGTGGTTATCGAATGCCATAACGTTGTTAAACAATACTGGAGCCGCATGAGCGGTTGTTGACGCGCAAAGCGCTAAAGCAGTTAGTAAAAGGTACAGTTTTCTCATAAATAAATCCTTCTTTTGAGGTTGTTTTCCAGTGCAATTATATCATAGTATGCGTAATTTCACAATAGCTCATACAAGATTCTTTCAAAAATAAAACAATGATTTTCATTTTTAGACGCTAAAAACTTTGCCTGAATGCATAAATGTAGTATTCTAGCTAAAAATAATAAAAGAAAGGTCATATGCAGATAAATCGTTTAAAGTCATATCTCGGTAAGCGTTGGTATGTCATCCCGGCGTTGTTGCTTTGGTGCTTTTTTTATCTGCCGTTTTTGCCGTATCATCTTTTGCATATAGATGAGTCGGTGTACATACTGGTTGCTAAAAGTATGCTCAGCGGCGGTGTGCCTTATTGCGATATCTGGGATCACAAACCGCCAATGATCTTTTTCCTGTTTTCGTTGATTCTCAATATATTTGGCAGTAAAAACTATTTTATGATCAACGTTGTTTGCCTTTTGTTTTTACTTCTCAGTACACTGACGCTTTATAAAATCGCACGCCGGTTTTTGCCTGCTGTGGGTGCGGGGCTTGTGTGCTATATGTATCCCATTATATCAAACGTGCTGTTGGGACGTGACGCAGTTACCCCCAATACCGAGATATATATGGTAGCGTTTGCGATGATGGGGATTGTGTTTGTTTTTCGTTATCTGAACACGTTTCGAACAAAAAACATGTTTCTTGCCGGGTTAAGTATTGGTATAGCTACGGCATTCAAGCAGCCGAGCGCGACTATTTTGTTGCCCATAGTCGCATCGGTTCTTCTGACGGCGTATCACAATCGTTCACGCTGGAAACATTTTTGTCTGGGACTGGTGACTTGCGCGGCGGCTATCGCGTCGATATGGCTGGTGTTGATCGCCTATTTTGCTTCAAACGGTATTCTTCGCGATTTCTGGTTTCAGTGTTTTCAGTTTAACCTTATCTACAGCGGAGATATAAGCAAAATAGATATCATTCGGGGATTATGGCGAATTTACCGTCAATCGTTCATAGATCTTCCGTTTTTCTTTATCCCTTATGCGCTGGGGTTTATAGGGATTATTGTCGCCCTGTCAAAGCGTAACGTTGAGTTCAGACAAAGATTGCTGCTCACTTTTTTACTTTTATGGCATATCGCTGATATTATAGGTATGTCTGCGGGCGGATTATTTTATCCCCACTATTTGGTTCAATGGGTTCCTTCGTTTGTGCTGGTTGCGGTAGCGGGATTGTTCTTACTATGTAAACCGTTGGTATGCAGATATCCTATAATGGTGCGTACCGCTGTGGCGATATATCTTTTGGCAATAGCGTATCCGACTTTTGTTACAGGAATATCGTATAGAAATGTAGAAACCGCAGTTTATGTTAAACACGATACACCGTTGCAGCATTGGCGTTTTATGAGAAGGAACTACCGGATTATCGGGCCGAATTACCTGCGGTATCCCTATTTCAGGGAACCGAAAGATTTTTTTGATACCCTGAACACGATAAAAATTATCCGATCATTTGTACCGCCTGACGGCACGATGTTTATATGGGGATTCATACCCGAACTCTACCTTGTTGCCGATAGAGCCCCTGCTTCGCGGTTTATCTTCACCTCATTCGTGACAGGGAGGTTTTACGGACTGCAAAATTTGCACTTCAACCCGATTTTCAACCGCATGCACACCTATATAGAGGTGCTGCTGCTTGGCGATCTTACTAAAAACAAACCGAATTTGATTGTGGTTAGCGATAAAAAACGGTTTTCCGCTTCAGAAGCGTTTTTTGAGTTTCTTGATAAGGAATATAGAAAGTTATCTATTCAGTCGAGATATCCGGTAGATTTGTACGTGCGTAAAGATTATGTAGGGTCACAAAAATCAATAGGAGCCGAAAAACAGGAACCACACTACCCCGGCGATCAATAATGCGATTCCCACCAACCCGCCAATAAGCATTGCTGTACGGGATAACATAGGCGAAACGGAAAAACCTCCGCCTGTTGTAGTTGCCGTGAAAGAGGCGGCACTGTCTTTACCGCGATTAACGGTCATGTCGGCGAACGCTTTTTTGACTTCACGGATACAATCGAGCCCATGCTGGTATTCTTCGGTGGCAAATGCTTCATGTGCCAGCTCGAGATTTTTGGAAAAATCGTCGAAGGCTTCGAGAAAATATATATGTATTTTACCTTTATTGATTTTTTTCAAGACACCGTCAAAATGTTTCAATTCATAATGCAGTTTCTTTTTATGCTCTTTCTGAAAAACATTATTTTTCGGACTGCGATGGGCAGGTGCCGTCCCAAGTACAGTATCATCTATACCCGCATCGCTATCCGCGCCTATAGCAATAATTTTATGGATTTTTTCTTTCACTTCGCGTGACGAGAAAATATTTGTCAACGACACATTGGAATTGCCGTCAGAGCTTTGTTGAGCCGCTGCAGCAGGCTGCGCTGATACAGGTTGCGCCTGAGCCGCTGGTGCCGCTGCGGGTTGCGCGGGCTGTTCCGGTTGCTGCGTTTGTATTTTCGGTGCCGGTTGCGGTGTTGGTGTCGGATGCCGATCTGTTATACCCTGTTGCCCCTGCTGTCTTTTCTCTATATGCTGACTGATATCCTGCGAAGAAAACACGGATGTCAGTGACATACCGTTATCAGCGTCCATATTTTTCTTCAAAGCTTCCATAAAAGAACTGTTGCTGTTGGCAGCTGCCTGTTCGTGACTGGCTTTTTGTTTAGCCAAATCCTGTTCACTGACACCAACCTGTGTTGTACGGTCGTCATCGGAGAGGAGTTCTTCCATAGGCATTTCATTTGGATCGGAATTTTCACCTGATTGCAACGCGATATTTTTTGTCGCTTCTTTGATAAGCGATTTTTTCTTTTTAGGAGTAGGCGGCAGATTTATATTTATTTTACGTGCTGTATCGTTTTGCTGTGCCTTTTTAACCGCGTCGTTAGGTGTTTCAAGGTCAACCACAGTACTTTCTTCAGCGTAATCTTCGTTTTCGGACAACTTTTGTTTGATTACCTGTTTTGCCAGATCGTAGGTAACCACCTGATTGCTGAGTTTTGCAAACGCCAGTGTCTCTTTGAGAGCTCCTTCCAGTTTACGGATATCGCCTTCGATAGATTTACACAACAAGGCAATAACTTCGTCAGGCACGAGCATACGTTTTTCCTCAAGTTTTTTTCTAAGGATTGCCTGGCGTGTCTCAAAGTTAGGCGGCATAATTTCCGTGATAATCCCGCCTTCAAAGCGAGATCGCAACCGTTTTTCCAATGTAGATAACGTACGCGGGGGACGGTCGGATGATATGACAATCTGCTTGCCCTGATTAAACAACTCGTTAAAGGCATGGAAAAATTCCTGCTGCGCCGATTCTTTAGACGCCAAAAACTGGATATCGTCAAGAATCAACATATCCACTGAGTTGTACCTGTTGCGGAATTCATCGATCGTGCCGTATTGAATGGCGTCCACCAACTCGGCCTCGAACTGGGCTGACGAAATATACAGTACTTTTTTATCAGGCATGTTTTCCACTATCTGATTGCCAATAGCATTGACAAGATGTGTTTTACCAAGCCCTACATTGCTATATATAAATAACGGATTATATTCTTTACCCGGCGACTCACTAACCGCTCGCGCAAAGGCAAGGGCAAAATGATTATTATCACCGGATACGAAATTTTCGAATCGATAATACGGCACTAAATTGCCGCTACCATTTTGAGCCAATGTCTCGGACATGCTTCTTTTTCCTTCTGGAGTAAGCCATTTATTATAAAGATTTTATCTTGTCAGGGCACAATAATATACTACATCAGAATATTTATCAGCCCTATAGATATATCGGTAGTCCCCTAAATATCTTTATTAGGGAGTTATATTTTTATTAAACAAAAATCTAAGTGTGTTAAAGTAGGCTTGTTTATCCATTGCGCGCGAACGGCTGTTGAGGTATTCTTTAATAAGATAAGAACTCGATATAACGGTATTCTATTTACACAAAAGTTACCTTAATACAAACCGTTCTCTAGGCTAGATTGCTTCGTCGCTTCGCTTCTCGCAATGACGTACAAGAACTCAACCCGTCATTGCGAGGAATGAGGCTCAGCCGAATGACGAAGCAATCTCATGCACTGTTATAGACGCTATGGCTAGATATTTGAACAAACAGGAAGGAGCAGGTATGCGAATTATGCAATTAGGCAAATCAGCGGCATATCCATCTAATAGAAATTGGAATGTCAGTTATCTGATCGATTTGAATGGGGGTTACCTGTTGCTTGAGACGCCTCCGAGTATCGCTAATCAGCTCAATAACGCGGGGATAACGGTTGATGAAATCGACTGGATATACATATCACACCGCCATGGCGACCATTTGCTTGGACTGCCAATGCTGCTGGTCGATCAGTACGCGCGTAAATCCGATAAGCTGATCAGTATAGTAACCCACGCTGATGTTGCCGAGGTAGCCCGCCAAGTGGTTGCTCTTGTCTATCCTGAAATAGAAGAATATATGCGTGACCATGTGCGATTTGTGATACTTGACGAATCGAACCATTTTTCCACACCGCTGAAACAGGGGTTTTCGTTGCGGGCCGCGTATGGCATACACGGTGTACCAAGCATGGCGGTACGTGTGCAGGATGCGCTTACATCAATGGTATATTCAGGTGATACTGCCAGCAGTGAAGCAGTAGAAGGATTGGCACTTAATGCAACGTTGCTTATCCATGAGGCTGGCGCGGCGGTATCTGACAAGAAAAAAAATCACACTACTGTAGCGCAGGCGGCTCAGCTTGCCGCTTCGTCAAAGTGCCGTCAATTGTGGCTTACTCACCTGGAAACAACGACTCCCGATTTTGTAGCAACTTGCGTAAACGAAGCTATGGAATCGTTTGAAGGAGACATCAGTATCGTTCCTGATTTTCACTGGATTACTATCTGATAGTATCAGGCAGCCTTTTTTATACGATTGCGTACCAAAGCCACAACACCCATCACCAGTGAAATAATACTCATCGGTTCAGGAATGGCAACTATGCCGGTAACGCCGGTAAAATCGGGGTTATAGGTATAGTTGTCTTCAAAGACATTGTACGAGTAAATAACCGGTGTATTAGCCAGCAACGGAGCAGGAAACCAATCTGTGCTGGAGCTTTCGGAATCAAGTAAAAAAACCTGAAACATAACCGCGTCATACAGCACATCGCCGAACTGTTCTATATCGAACAAAAACGATAGAGCGATGACGTCATGGGGTAACGTTATTTCGTTAAGAACCATAGTGGTTATATATCCGGTTATATTTGAGTCATCGGAAAATTCCAGCATATACTGTCCATCAGCTAAGGTTGTTGGCACAATATCAGCTGGAAACGGGTCGCCGCTAAATCCTTGCGGTGTACCGTCCTCAAAATCAAAGATAAGGTCGTTGCCGCTGGCTGAGGTAAAAATGATACCATCAATATGTATATCGAAATTTGCCTCGGTAAAATCGTCAAGGACGAATTCAAGACGGGCTACCACTTCTGATCCCTCGGCAGTTTGCAGCGAAGTAAGATCTGTCGTAACTTGAAGCGGTGTTGAAAGAGCGTATACCTGTGTAGCTGTTGTCAAACCAATTAACAATCCCATAAGCATCAATCGATATTTCATAAGTCTTCTCCCTTAGTGTTGACAATCAAGCGATTGAAAATTTTCATAATATATTTTTAATATAACACAATTATAATAAAAGTGCAAAAATTTTTTTATTTTTTTTATTTTCTTAGCTTAAGCCATCCTGCAACACAAGCCAATGCCACTGATATCACCGTCAACGGTTCAGGCACAGCAGTTGGTTGTGCGTTAGGATCCCATGTTGCCAGATAAATTTCATAGTCACCGTCGATATTGCTCCTATACGCAATAGAATCCTCGTATAGGCTTGGAGAGGAATCATCAAAAGAATTATCGGTTATTTGTGTAGTTGTGCCGTTTAGGATATCATAGAGATAAATTTCATAATCACCGCCCTGATCACCGTAATACGCAATATGATTTCCATAAAATGAGGATAGAATATCATCTGATGAATTGTCAGTTACCTGTGCTGTAGTATCGTTTATGATATCATAAAGATATATCTCGTAATCACCATCAGGATCTTTGCCATAATATGCAATATAATCTCCGTAAATTAAAACTCCAGCTTCAAAAAGCGAATTATTGCTCACCGGTGTGGTAGTTTTAGTTTGGATATTGTACAGATATATTTCCCAATTGCCACTCCCATTGCTTCTGTAGGCAAGATAATTGCCAAATAGCGAACCGGTAGTATCTTGAGCAGAATTACTTGTTACCGGTGTTGTCGTATTAGCTGTATTATACAGATATACCTCATAATCACCACCCTGGGAACCATAATACGCAATATAGTTTCCATAGATTGTAGGCCCAGCATCAGTAACCGCATTATTAGTCACCTGGGTTGTTATTTTGCTTTCGATATTATACAGGTATATCTCACTATCGCCGTCTTGAGGACTCTGGTATACGATATAATCTCCATATACCGAGCAAGCATTATCATTAGCGGAATTGTCTGTTACCTGTGTTGTTGTCTCATTTTGAATATCGTATAAATATATATCATAATCCGTACCTTGCTTTGCTTGATATGCTATATAATTTCCATACATTGACGGAGCAATATCATCAATGGAGTTATCGGTTATCTGTGTTACCGTCCACGCACCGGCAAATGCCGATTGCGATAATAACGTTAAGATTGCTACAATAAGAGACTTTTTCATACACTTTCCCCTTCCAATATTTTAAGAAAAATTCTTAGTATATATTATATATCATTTTAAGCACATTGGCAAATAGTTATATCATATTAATACACGGTTTGTTCTCAATATCTACTAATGATTGGGTCATTTTTCATGAGTTATTGCTTTTTTGCGTTTGATTTTTTTGAGTAAATCTGAAAAAATGTTTTCTAATGAAACTTTTTAAAAAAATTTCGTCTCTAATTATGGTTTTTAATCCGTAACCAGACGCAAAAGGAATAAATTATGAAAAATATAGCTAAATCTGTTTTGCTGATTATCATTGTTTGTTGTGCAGGGTTGTATATCACGGGATGCGCATCTGTGCCTCTTACAGGCCGGTCTCAGGTAGCACTTGTATCTGACAAAGAGCTCGTAACCAGCAGTTTACAGGCATACGACCAGATTGTGAATCAATCGCGGGTATCCAATAATTTTCGCGATACTGCAATGGTCAATAAGGTGGGCGACAAAATTATAGACTCGACAAAAGATGTTATGGCGGAACTCGGCCGTTCCGACGAAATTGATTATTTTGAATGGGAAGTAACGTTGCTCGAAAACGACGGAGTGGTCAATGCCTTTTGTATGCCCGGCGGCAAAATTGTGGTCTATTCGGGCATATTGCCCATAACACAGGATGAAGCAGGGCTTGCCGTTGTTATGGGACACGAAGTTGCCCATGCAGTCGCAAAACATAGCAGGGAACGCATGAGCCATCAGGTTATAGCAAACGCCGGTGCGGTTATTTTGTCGCAATTTATCAATCAACGCTCCGCGCAATCGCAATCCATGATTATGACCATGTACGGAGTCGGCGCTCAGGTAGGAGGTATTTTGCCGTACAGCAGGTTGCAGGAACGCGAAGCAGACCGCATGGGATTGATCTTTATGGCGCAGGCTGGCTATAACCCTGAAGCCGCTGTCGGGTTATGGGAACGCATGCTGGAGTCGGAACAGACGGCAGCTCCGGAATTCCTGTCTACACATCCACTGACATCAAAAAGGATTGAACAGATAAAATCTTATATTCCGGAAGCAATGGAATATTACAAAAACTGATTACCATAGACGTACAGTGTCTCGGGAAACGGTAATCATCAAAACCATTGGAGGGTAAGTACATGAATAAGCAAATCGCAGCAATTGTTCTGGCAATGAGTTTTATTCCGGCGTTCCTAACAGGATGCGGAGAGAAAAAAGAGGAATCAGCAAGCGCGGCCATTGAAAAATCAAAAAGTTTTCAAACCATGGAAGAACAAGCCGATTACCTTGTAGATCAAGCCAACAAATTCTATAAATCGGATGAATATAAAGATGCTATCGCACTTTCACAACACGTATTGTCAAAACTCGACAGCGAATCCGAACAAGCCAAGGAAATCCTTGAAGAAGCTAAAGCCGATCTTGCCAAAGAAGCGGAAAAGGCAACTGACGATTTGAAAAATGCGGTCAAAGGAATTGGCAAATAATTTTTATTTCCATAAAAAATAAAAAGGTGTGAGGTTTTAAACAAATCTCACACCTTTTTTATACATTAAAACATACAACTCAAGCATCGTATGTTTTGACAATTCTATTTCATTCGACGCTTAATATTTTTAGCTATCCATACCGTGCCGAACAAAAACAAGGCCATTGCCGAAGGTTCCGGTACACTTGCCGCAGGTTCGTATTCAATAATGTATGCTTCTGTGTTGGATCCAATCGCTTGTTGGTTATTGACGCAATCGTTCCATTTGCCATAATTCCATGTGTCAGCTTTCATTACCGCATAGTTTTCGAGAGAAGAATTACCAGGTTCTCCTGTATCCCAATAGGTAAAATCCCATGCTTCACCGGTTACCCAGTGCCAATCCAGCGATCCATCGATTTCAGGGCTGGGGGGTGTCTGGTAAGCACCTATCCAAATTATATCGCCATAGATATTGATGGAACTTCCCAAAAACGTAGTACTTCCAAGAAAATCCTGTTCTGCCTGCGTAGTGATAGTTGCCAAGTGTCCTTGCCATCCCAAACTATTATACGAGTTTTCAGCCGCAATTTTTGCCTGTTCCCACGTAATATCCTGTTCTTCGACCAACTCGTAATAGTGACCATTACCCGAATCACCCACAGGCCACAACAATTCGGCATAACCGGATTTAGCTGTCATCAGGATTGTTACTGACAAAACAGCCATAATCAATCTGTTCATTTTGCCTCCCTCTTCGGTTATCCCCCCTCAAGAAATAACATAACAATAGTTTAATATATTGATAGAGTTAAGGCAATAGATAATTTTGATTATTTATATTTTAATAACACTCAAGTGAATAGTATAAAAAGATAACTATCAATAATCCCGTTTGCGGATAGATTCGATAAATTCGATGGTTTTCCGGCCTTCTTCCGTGAAAGGACCCAGAATGTCGAGGGCGTTCTGCAGATAAGATATCGCTTTATCTTCCTGATTCAAAATATTATATACTGTACCAAGATTAAAATATGCGCGCGCGTCTTTGGGATCGAGTTCGAGGGTTTTCTCATAGTATGAAATAGCTTCCTGATAGTTACTGAGGTTAAAGTAGGCAACTCCGGTATCAAAATAGACATCAGCACGAGATGGATCAAGTTCAATGGCTCGTTTGAATGTCTTTATGGCGTTTTCATGCAACCCTGCCGCACCGTATGCTAATCCGAGATTATACATAGCCATAGCATTGTCGGGCTCTATTTCTATGGCTTTTTTAGCGTGAAATATCGCTTTGTTTATCTGATTAATTTCCAGATACAGCGGGCATAACTCGAAATGATATCGAAATGTATCGGGAGACTTACGCAACCCTGTTTCCATCACCTGTGCAGCATCGGCTTTTTTACCTTTTTCATTATACGCATAAAACAGTTGCAGGCGGTAATCTTCGTTATTCGGATCGGAATCCAGTTGCGCTTGCAGTTCGGCTATCGTTGGAGCTGGCGGCTGGTCTGTTTCTTCTTCATACATATCCTGCGCAACGAGTGGAAGGGTTAGAAACATAATCACCAACAGAAAACAACCTCTAAAAAATCTTCTAAGCATGATGAAAATCCTTTTTTACCATAATGATCAACTCGTATGTTTGATTAACACAGGCTACCATGAAGAAAAGGTAAAATCAAGTTCAATCAGCGGTTAAAACAACAGTAGTTTCAGAAGAAAAATAATGGTGATTACCGCAATAACCGCCAGAATAAACCCACCTTTTTTGTGGGCAAGAAAACTCAGCGGCCCAACAGATATATCAAGCATACTGCCGCAATAAAAACACCGCAGGTTGTCCGCAGGGACTTCATTGCCGCAATTAGGACATTTGACGGTATCCGTCATATTATAGCCTCCTCAACACACACCGCAGGAAGATATGAAACCACACCTTCCCGCACGTTTAGCGTTGGTCATTTTAAAAATATCTTCTTCGATCGGATCAGCCGGTTTATAGGTTTCCTCTAAACTTTATATAATCAGGGACAGTACTTGAGATGACTCAACTAAATCTGGCGCGGATGATTAACCATACTGCGCGGCTGGCCTGTTGCCTCAAGGACAGAAAACCAGAAACTGCTTTCAGGGTTAATCGTCTTTCTGTGATTGACAACCACTTGCAAAGGTAAGTGAACAAAAACATTGTTACGCCATCCGACAAGCATACCTGTTTTGCCCGACATACCGGCATGAGCCGCGTATTGACCAAGCTGACTGCAGAACAGGGCGTCACCGGGTAACGGAGGTACACTGCGGATAATGTAGCTTGGATCGATATATTTAACCGTACCTCCCAGATTATTTTTACGCAGAAAATTTTCTATCTCATGACGCAGGAAAGTTCCGATATCAGCAGGACGGATATTGCCCGACGCATCTTTCTCTTCTGATTTCGGCAGATGTTCCTGCCCGGCTCCTTCCGCGACGACAATAACCGCGTGCTGGCGTTTTGCCAAACGGTTACGCAGTGCCTCAAGAAAACCGTTAGGGCCATGTAAATCGAACGGTACTTCAGGAACCAGCACAAAATTGACATCGTTTAACCCCAGCGCGGCGTATCCGGCGATAAATCCGGAATGCCTGCCCATCAGTTTAACCAACCCGATACCGTTATAATGGCTTTGCGCCTCGGAATGGGCACAGACAATCGACTCCGCGGCTTTTGAAAACGCGGTTTCAAAACCAAATGTTTTGTCCACCAGATGAATATCGTTGTCTATAGTTTTGGGAATCCCAATAATACTGATCGGTAGATTTCGACGTTGTATTTCATTGAAAAGATCATAATTGCCTTTTTGGGTTCCATCCCCTCCTATGCTGAACAGAACGTTAACTCTGTGTCTGAGCAGTTCGTCAACCATCACCGACACATCCTGACTACCGCGCGATGTACCTAAAAAGGTACCGCCAAAGTGGCAAATCTGCCGTATATTGTCGGGGTTGAGGTCTTTTAATTCAAAACCTTCCGCAGGGTTTAAGCCTGCAAACCCATACGGCACACCGATAATACGTTTTACATTATAATGATAAAACAACTCCGAAGCGACAGCCAACACCACATTGTTAAGCCCCGGGCTCAACCCCCCGCAGGTGACTATTGCACACGTCGTTTTTTGAGGATCAAAAAATGTCTGTTTGCGTGGGCCGGCAACTTCAAGGTTTTCGTTGATGTAGGCCGATTCGTCTTCATCACGCAGATAATATTTAAGTTCGTAATCAAGAATTTCTCTGGAATCATAAATATTGAAATGGATACGCCTGTCATCGGACACATAATTACATTTTGCATCTCCAAATTCCGATGACAAGCCAAGAGGTGACGGGAAACGTGGTTCTCCAAGTACAGGTATATCGAATAATCCCATTATATAACCTCAATATTTTTTCGTTTAACCCAACCGGATTTGTTATCTCCGATGGTAATCAACACCCAGTTTCCCCGTTCCTGACGGATATTTACTTTGGTCCCCGCATGCAGGTAAAAAGCGATTTTATCATCATCAGTGTTGCCCCATCTAACGGGTACTTCATCAGGCATTGTGACCGCGTACAACGGTCTGTTTTCAAAAGAAACTTTACATAAAAAGACCGACCCTGTCCATATAAAAAGAACCAGCACACACACAAGGCAACCTGCTATTACATGACGAAACGGTAACCTCATTAACAGCAATGCCCACAGGATCATACCCACTAAATAAATCGCCATAAGAAGATACGCTAACTCTGTACGGTTTAACATTGATCCCGCCACATAATAAACCTTAAACGCCAGCGACGGTTGCGGCAATTCGGTTTTGTCTTCCAGATTATTTTTCAGGAACGCAAGATTACCCGCGAGGTTGTTGTTGCGTGGCATGAACTGCAATGCGCGTTCATACATCAGCCGTGCTTTGGCTATTGACCCCAGTTTAAAATATGCGTTGCCAAGATTGAAATATATCGGGCCGGATACCGTACCGGAATTGATTATTTTTTCAAAGTATGCCGCACTCTGCGCGAAATGCCCTGATTCATAAAGAGAAATTCCTCGGTCAAACCAGTCTGTCACCGATTCGCTTTCAGGCTGTTGCTGGGCGGTTACAACAGCGGCTACGCAAAAGATACAATAGAGCAGTGAGTATATAAAAAAACGTTTTACCATTTTATCTTCTCCAATTGCGCCAGCAGGTCGTTAGCCTCGTTTAAATCGTCGTGAGGTTTTGTCTTAGATCCGATTGCATCAGGTACAAACCGCGCCATGTCAGCCGATTCGTACAAATCTACTACCCGGCTGGTCAGCTGGGGATCAAGTTGTTTCTCTTCAAACAGAGTTTTCACCGAATGAGCGGTCAAACCGGCGGCAGGTATATTTAGTTTCCCGCCGATATACTCATTCAAAGCGTGAACAAGATGTGAATAAAAATCGACTGTATGGTTTTTATGCAACGATTTTTTTGCGGTTTTGAGTATAGATACCGCTTTGCGCCGCGCGTGTACTTTTCTGCGGAACGCGTTATCTTCGTTCAACCGTCTACGACGTTTGAGGAAAAACAACAAAACAATATTACCCATCACAGGTAACACCAGCAACAATCTGTACCACCAACTGCTGTATACATAATCACCGTCTGTTACCATTGTGGACGTTGAGTACATGATATGACCGGGTAAATCGCGATAAATGATTTTTACTTCTTTTTTGCCGGAACTTTCCTCGTCACCACCGATAATCACCGGTTGTTGCTGATCGGGAGCCGGGTTTACGGTGATAGAAACCGGATCAGACCTGAGCGTATTAAAGTTGCCCGAACTCGGATCGAAATAAGAAAATGAGAACGGAGGTATCCGGTTTACACGATGAGTGGTGGGAATCAAGACTGATTCAAAGGTTTTTGATCCGGTAACGCCGTGGATTGAGACAGCAACTTCGGTTTTTGCATCTTCGGTAAATTTGCGAAAATTGGTGTCGTCGCTCAGTTCCGGTTCGGTCAACGCCTCAATGTTGCCCGCTCCGGCAATAGTCACCTTGACGGTAATGGGTTCGCCTTCTTTAACAGTACGTGGTGAAGCGTCGACCCGCATAGTATAAACTCCTACAGATACCTTACCTGTCACATCACTGGGAGCCGGCGGCAGGGGACGAACTTCAAGGGTTAACGGTTCAGACCGCACCACCCTGCGTTCAATGATCGGCCTGCGTGTTGATAACATTCCCCTGAATCCAAAATCGTCTAACGCGCTTCGGCCCTGCTGGTATCCTTTCACGATATCGCAGTTGAGAATTACCTGATCGAAATTAATTGTTCCCGAAGAACCGGGAATCAGAATTTTCTGTAAGGTAAGAACATCATACTGTACGCCATTGTACAACTCTTTTTGGACCTTGAACACCTCGACACCCTGTCCGCCGTTAAACTGCAGGCGGGCATAACGACTGGATGAATCGGTATCTTCAATATCTTTGATGATGACATTTTTCAAACCCGGCAAAAATGGTATATTCAAACCGTAAGAATCAAGCTGTTTTGAGAACCGCATCTTGATTTCCAATACAACAGGTTCTTCTATGTAACAGCTTGTTTTGCTGAGCGATACCGATATATTCACATCGCGTTCATCAACCGGAGCCGCTTTTGATACGGTTAGCCTGATGGGTTGTGTACGGTATCGGTTCCGGTCGGCTACAACACTCATAGAAGGGATGGTAAACGAACCGGTTTTTTCAGGTATCAGCTCATAGCTGTAAACGACCGATCCTTCCTCATTCATGACCTGTTGTTTACCGTTTACCCATATAGATACATGCCGCGCCCCCTCAATCTGTTGTCCACGCGACATGACTTTGAATCCATCTATCTGCGGCGTCTCAGGCGGATTATCGGGACGGAGTCCCTGCGCCTTGACGGTTAATATGAGGCTTTCGTTCGTGGTGATACTTGTTTTAGGTACTGATGCGATCAATTGTTTTTCCTGTGCCGCCTCAAGACACCGGCATGACATAACAGCCATGATACAAACTATGAAAATGGCGAAATATTTTTTTACCAATTTTTTTCTACCTCTCCGAGATATCCTTTGCGTGGCGGTTGGCCTTTTTTGCGTTTATCAGCTTCCGGCAAAGTATCCAGCAGTCGCGCGGCTTCCTGTTCGGTCAGCTCCTCAGCTTCTTTTTTGCCCTGCTGACCCTGTTGCTGTTGATCCTGTGAACTGTCGTTATCAGCCTGAAACGCTTTACCCTGCTCTTTCTCTTTCTGGCTCTCCTGGTCTTCCTGACCTTGCTGTCCCTGCTGTTTTTCTTCTTCGCCCTGCTGGCCTTGTTGCTTATCCTGCCCCTGTTGTCCTTGTTCGCCCTGTTGCTGCTGACCCTGTCCTTGCTGGCCTTCCTGTTGTTCGCCCTGCTCACCTTGCTGCTGCTGTTGACCCTGCTGTTGCTGCTGTTGTTGTTGCTCTTTTATTTTATCGAGCAGGCGTTTGATTTCCTGCTGGACAAATTCGATATTATATTTGATATCCGTGTCTTCAGGCTGTTGTTTTAGCGCTGATTTGTAATACTCGATACCCTCGCGCATCTGTTCTATAGACTCATCGAGTTTGCCTGTGCTTTCGGTCTGCAACGCTTTTTTATAATAACTGTTGCCGATATTATAATTTGCCTGAGCACGTAACTGGTTGTCACCATTAAGAGCGGTTTTATGATAATGTTCCACCGCCTCGTCATACCGCCCTTGCTGGTAGAGGGTGTTGCCTATGTTAAAATCGAGTATCGGTTCGCCCGGATGTTCAACTTCGGTATCCATGTACTTCTGCAATGCTTCGTCGTACTGTTCCTGATCGTACAGTTTGTTGGCTTCCTTGACCGCACTGCGCATACTCTGCGCATATAGGTCAGTCACACCCAGCAACCCGCATATAATAACTATGAAGACCACTCTATACTTCATGACTGCGCACCCTTCGTTTTTCACTGACAAAAAATTCGAGCACGACGAGGATAATAGCACATAGCAACGGGATTTGATAACGATTTTCGTACCGTTTTTGCATGGTGCTTTTCAGTTCCCGTTTTTCGAGCGAGGCTATTTTCTCATCGTACAGTTTTTGTAATCCGAGCCCGCCTGTACCGGTTGCCCGCATATACGCTCCTCCGGTTTGCAGGGCGATTTTCTGCAATGTCTGTTCATCGAGTTTGGTCAAAACCATGTTGCCCTGTTTATCACGTACATACGATTTGTTACCCTGATCGTCAAATAGCGGAATAGGAACACCTTCCTGCGATCCGATACCAACGGTGAAAATTTTGATACCGCTTTTTTGCGCTTCTTTTGCCGCTTCGAGCGGGTCGCCCTCAAGGTCTTCACCATCGGTGATAAGCATCAACGCCTTGTAGCGGCTTTCGCCTTCGAGGAACGATGCCTGCGCACGCCGTATTGCATCGGCGATATCGGTGCCACCGCGCGATATACTGTCGGTATCTACCTGATCAAGGAACATCTTGAACGCTGCATAATCGAGCGTCAACGGGCACTGCATAAACGATGTTCCTGCGAAAACCAGTAACCCCACACGATCACCCTGAAGGTCATCTACAAGGTCGCTGATTTCCAGTTTGGCACGTTCGAGGCGGTCAGGTTTGACGTCCTGCGCAAGCATACTGCGCGATACGTCGAGCATGATTATTATGTCGATACCTTTACGTTTGACCTCCTGCCACTTGTATCCCCATTTCGGTTCGATCAGGCTGAACACGATAAAAAATACACCCAGGCATAAAATAGCGGCTTTAAAATACTGGCGCGGAAAACTCACCCATACCAGTAACTTAGATAAAACTTCACTATGGGCAAACAGCGACAGAGCTTTTTTCTTAGCGGCAAAAGCATGCACGTAAAAAAGTATCAGTACGGGCAGTACCAGTAACAACCATAAAAAATGAACGTTGCCGAATCGCATATCAACTCCTTACATTACATTTCAAGTACATCCGCGACATTGCATCAGTAAACAGGCGTTTTTATTAGTTGAGATTGCTTCGTCGCTTCGCTTCTCGCAATGACGTTTGATAGGTCGAATTCGTCATTGCGAGAAATGAGGCATAGCCGAATGCCGAAGCAATCTCGCCTCTTTAAGTTAAACCATTACGGTATTTTTCTAAACCGGGTGTTCGCCAGCACAATCTCTATCAGCAGAAGTACAAGCGCGGGCAGTACAAAATAAGCAAACACCTCGTTGTATTCCATATAAATATTCGATTTTGTCTCTGTTTTTTCAAGTTGGTCAATCTGATCGTAAATATCTTCAAGCGATTTAGTATCGGTTGCCCTGAAATATTTGCCGCCTGTAGTTTCGGCGATTTCTCGCAGTGATTGTTCGTCGATCTCGATTCGTACAGGGCGAAGAACCTGCCTGCCCAGCATATCTGTCATCGGGTACAGAGCGTCTCCGTGGGTACCAACACCTATGGTGTAAATTTTTATACCGAATGTTTTGGCTATTTCAGTCGCTGTCTGCGGATCAATATCGTAAATATTGTTCATACCGTCAGTAAGAAGAATAAGTACTTTGCTTTTCGCTTCGGTATCTTTAAGGCGTTTGACGCTCTGGGCTATTGCCGATCCGACAGCGGTACCGTCTTCAGTTTCCTGATCTACAATTTTGACTTTTTCAAGGAACTGCAGAAGAACCCCGTAATCCAGTGTCAGCGGGCACTGGGTGTATGCGTAACGGGCGAATACGATCATGCCTATGCGGTCGTTGATGCGCTGGGTGATAAAATCGTGTACCACCTTTTTGACCACGGTCAACCTGTCAACCCGTTTGCGGTCAATGGTAAAGTCCATGGCGCGCATACTGCTCGACACGTCAACCGCCAGCATGATGTCAATTCCTTCGGTGGTTACTTTTGAATTTTCGATTCCTTTTTGAGGACGGGCAAGACCCATGACCAACAACGCTATAGCCAGTACACGCAGGATAATCAGGATCGAGCGCATACGGAACATCATAGACGGTTTAAGCTTTTTTAAGTTGCTGATATCCGAAAATTTGATGCTGGTTGTAAACGTGCGTTTACGGTAAAAATAGATAATTACCGGGATAATCAGCAATATGAGTAAAAACCATCTATCGTTAAATGCCATTGTTTACTCTTCCTCTTCGTACTCGTCGTATTCGTCATCGTCTTCAGGCGGTAACTGTTCCGCCGGTTTTGTCTGATCTATAAACTGGACCGCTGTTGCGTAAACGTCTTCAATTTGTTCCTGCGTGGGAGAAAACTTAGCAAACTTAACCATATCGCAATGGGTCAGAAACGTTTTTAGTACCGATTTATTGTCGGCAGACAAAGCAGGCGTTTTTTGCAGTTCAAACAAAAATTCTTCCGTCGTGCGTTCAGGAGCCATCAAGCCGAACCGTCCTTCAATGTAATGCCGCAATACGTTTGATACCAGATAATAATACTCTTTGACCTGCCCCTGTTCAACTAACTGTTGCTGCCGTATCTGTTCCAGTGCGTTGAGCGCAATCAGATGAGGCGGCAATCCGGGCGGTATGTAGTTCTGCTTGCGTCGCCAGAAGATGAATCCGGCTACTGCCAACCCGATAAGCACAAGCACTCCCGCTACAGCCAGCGTAACCTGTAGTTTGTTGACTTTTATCTCAGGGGTTACCACCGGTTTAAGACCCCGCAATTGAGTGTCTTCATCGGTCAGCATACTGTCTACAGTTACAAATATGGGTGCGGTAAATAAGGTTTTGCTTTCCTGGCTGTCACCCAAGGTGTAGGTGATTCGCGCGGGCGGTATAACGTATTTGCCCGTCAGGTACATATCCAGCACATACTCGCGCTGGTAATGTACGGTATCGCCTTTACGCTGAGGATCATCCTGCGAGAAATCTATGATTGCGAAACTGCCCAGCATCTCGCCGAACTGCGGAAACTCAACAGATATATTTTTGTCGGCAACCATCTCAATGCGGTACTTGATGGTCTGACCGATGGTGATTTTCGTTTGGTCGACCGATGTGTATACCCTCAGAAGGGCGTCTTTGCGGTCAAGCTGGTCTTTGATTGATGTTTGCTCTTCGCCGCCAGCCTCGTCGTCTTCCATTGGTTTGGGTTCGAACTGTTGTTGCCCTGCGGGAGCGGCGGCGCCTTGTGCCGGTTGTACAGGGGTTACTCCCTGCGGTAAATTTTGTACCACAGGAGCCTGACTTGATTGATCGACAGACTGATTCTGTTGGGCGGATACGGGTTGTATTCCGCCTGAAAAACAAACATAAATTAGTAAACAAACTGGGATCCAAAAATTTTTCATAGCTTACTGACCGAATTGATTGATCGGTTTAATGTCTACTTTCGGTTTCTGGTTTTGTTGTTGTGTATCCTGTTCAGGGAAAAACTCCTGATAATTAATCTGAACGCCTTCGACTTTCAGAATATCCTGCATCATTTCCTGATACAAGCGTTGCCCTTTGAACATCTGGTAATCCTGAGCAGCCTGTTGCATTACGTCGTTAAACGCTTTTTGCTGAGCAGGTTTTTTATCGAGAACTTTCGCGATATAAAATCCGCCCTGCCCGTCGGGTATGACGTCAGAGACAGCTCCTTTGTCCAGATCTAATGCCGCGCTGATGACCGGTGTGCGGTCTGATCCTTCACCCACAGGGTTATCGAGCGACAACCACGCGTCAATCACTCCGCCTTTGGCTTTTGTGGCGTCGAGAGAATCGCTGATTGCCAGCTGATTGAAATCGGTTCCGCTGTTTATCTGTGTAAGCAGTGTGTCGGCTTTTTCCTGAGCGTCGGTTTTGATAACCGCCAGTTTCACTGCCGCGGGGTCGGTATACTTTGCTTTATTTGCATCGTAATAGAGTTTAACGTCTTCGGGAGTGACGCTTATTTTATCTTTGAACTGAGCGTCCACCATCTTCTGAATCATCAGCTGTTTTTTGACCATTTCGAGCTGATCGTTCACATCGGCATCACGGTCGTAGCCCATCTTGGTCGCTTTGCGAGCAAGCAGTTCGGTTGCCAGATACTGATTGAGGAACTGAAACTTTTTCTGCGGGTCGCGGAACTCTTTGCGTTGTTCCTCCGGCAACTTTTCCAGTTGTTCGTCAAGGTCGCGCATGGTAACTACATTATCGCCGTACTGCGCTACAATTTTCCCTTCCGGTTTATCTTTTTTCTCAGGCTGATCGAGTGCGGTACGCGATTTAAGCGCGTACTCGGCTGAAAAATCTCTACCCAATCGTTCAAGGCAGTTTACGATTTTAATATTCAAGTCGTTGCGTACCAGTTCGGACGGACCCATCATATCAGCGGTATAATATGCCGAAAGGGCTTGTTCGTAGCGGTGTTGCTCAAAATGAAGGTCGCCGATAAGATAAAAAATATTCGATTTTGTCTGGTTGTTGGCGTTGGTAGCTGAGAGATAACGCTCATAAGCGGCGATTGCCTGATCGTACATTTTCTCCGATTTGAGTTTGTTACCCAAATCTCGGTAAAGCTGAGCACTGTCGCTTCCGGTACTTTTCTTACCGCCAACAGACTGATTAATCGAATTAAGCATATAGAAAACGGCCGCGAATAAAATAAGGGTGACTACGGCAAAGAATACTGATCGCCGGTCGAATATTCGTCGTGGTTTTCGTTGTTTTACTGGTTCCATGTTACGCAACTCCTTGTTTCGCTTAATGGCGTTTTTCTCTCATTCTAAAAAATCTAAGTAACGGGTCGACATACGACTGATCGGTACGCACTTCCACCAGATCGACGCCCATAGACCGGAACAGTTCTTTGCGCTTGTTCATCTGCTCGGAACTAAGGAGCGAAAACCCTTTGCGCAGGTTGCTGTCGTGAGTATCGACGATGATCGATTCGCCGGTTTCAGCGTCCATCAGTTCTATAAACCCGAGTGACGGCATTTCAAATTCGCGAGGGTCGACAATGTTTATGCCGATTACATCGTGTTTGCGGTTGGCAACACGCAGTGCGCGTTCGTATCCTTCCGACAGAAAATCCGATACCAGAAACACAACCGATTTACGGGTAATCACCTGATTCAGATACGCCAGTCCAAGTTCGATATCGGTTTTGCCCCTCTGAGGCTGGAAAAACAGCAGTTCACGGATAACCCGCAGTACGTGCTTTTTACCTTTTTTTGGCGGTACGAATTTTTCTATGCGGTCGGTGAAAATAATCAGCCCGACTTTATCGTTGTTGTGTATTGCCGAGAACGCAAGCAATGCGCACAACTCGGCGGCGATTTCATTTTTAAGTTTATCGGTACTGCCGAAATACCCTGACGAACTGACGTCGACCATAAGCATAACGGTCATCTCGCGTTCTTCTATAAACCGTTTGATATGCGGTACGCCGGTACGCGCGGTGACGTTCCAGTCAATGGACCGTATATCGTCGCCGGGCTGGTACTCGCGTACCTCGTCAAACTCGATACCACTGCCTTTGAACGTACTGTGGTACTCGCCGGCTAAGATATCGTTCACCATGCGGTTGGTGAAAATCTGGATTCTGCGTATTTTTTTCAGCAGTTCCTTGGGGATCATGGTACCTCGACCTCATCGAATATTTTACGGATTACGTCTTCTGAAGTCATTTCCTCGGCTTCCGCCTCGTAGGTGATAATCACCCTGTGGCGCAGGATATCCATACCTATGGATTTTACGTCCTGCGGAGTTACGTAGCCTCGTCCCTGTATGAAGGCATACGCCTTGGACGCCATGGTAAGGGCGATGGTTGCACGAGGCGACGCGCCGAACGCTATATAATCGCTTACGTCAATGTTATACGCATGCGGTTCGCGGGTAGCGAACACAAGATCGATGATATAATCTTTTATTTTGTCGTCAATGTATATCTGGTTGACCACACTGCGTGCCTGAAAGATATCTTCAGCGGTGATAACCGGTTTCGCATCAGTAGCGGGAGTAGTTTGCGCCATGCGCTCCAGAATTTCTTTTTCTTCCTGCTTGTTTGGATAAGTGATATGCAGTTTAAGCATAAAACGGTCAACCTGCGCTTCAGGTAACGGATAGGTACCTTCCTGCTCGATCGGGTTTTGTGTAGCCAGCACCAGAAACGGGCGGTCAAGTTTGAATGTGCTGTCGCCAATGGTTACCTGACGTTCCTGCATGGCTTCAAGTAGTGCGCTTTGAACTTTAGCGGGCGCACGGTTGATTTCGTCTGCAAGAATGATATTAGCGAAAATAGGCCCTTTTTTGACCGTAAACTCTGTGGTGCGCGGGTTGTAAACCAGCGTACCGATCAAATCGGCAGGAAGAAGGTCAGGCGTAAACTGTAACCTCTGGAACTTGGTTGATATGATCTTTGCCAGCGTGCTTACTGACAATGTCTTCGCCAGACCCGGGACACCTTCAAGCAGGATATGCCCGTCAGCCAGCAGTCCGATCAGCAGTCGTTCGATGAGGTAATTTTGCCCCACAATGACTTTGCCGATTTCCGAATAGAGTTTTTCAACAAAAGAGCTTTCACGTTTTACCAGTTCATTAATTTCATTAATATCAGTAGCCATGGTTTAGTTGCCTCCTGCGTCTGATACGGTTGTTATAGTATCGATTTGTTTTTTTCGTTGATCTTCGCGAGATTTTTCCATAAAGAATTTGATTATTTTTTCCGCGCGGCGTGCCCACTGTTCCAGCTCATCAGCGGTCAATTTATTGCCGGAAAATTTAGTACGGTTTGCCGCCGCGACAATCTCTTTATATTCAATAAACATTTTTCGGGGAATATTATGTTGTGATTCTATTTTATCTTCGCTCAATGATGATGTACGCAACATAGAAAGAGAATGTTTTTGCTCAAAGTAACGGTTGAGCGCGGCAATAACAGCTGCGAAGAACGCGTCGTTATCGCCTGAGATTTTATGTTTGCGCGCGTTTTTAAGTTCCATCAAAACGCTTTTTTCCACATCAGCGGCTAGGATAGCCTGTTCCTGTGCGTCGGCTTCTTTCTTTGACTTGCGTCGTGTGTATACGCGCCATATAATACCAAGAACTATGATAATACCAAGAAGCATCAAACCATACCAGATCACATAGGCGGTCTGGCGTAATAAATACCTGCTTTTAGGAAGAATATTTACATCGTACGGTTGCGTTTTTTTGATCCGTTTTATTCCGGTTTCCTGCTCGGTAGTTTCAAGAGCCAGATAGCTGATACGCCCTTCACCCGGCTCGGTGGCTTTGAGGGTATAGGTAATAAGCACTGTATTACCCTCGAGGTCATTGAACATATCGAAGGTGTTTTTCTGTGTGACGTCTACCACTTCAAGCAGGTAGGTATCAAGATCCTTGAGCGGTTCTATCTGTAATGCCTGCGGGTCGCCTATCCACGATAACCGCACTATAAGAGTGACGGTATCGCCCTGAGCGACTTCGTCTTTGCTGAGTATGGATGACAACTCAGTCTGCAACGCGATCGTTTCGTGTGGAAACACGCTCAAAAAAGTAGATATCAGCACGAGAATCAGAAAAAAACGTTTCATACAACGAGTATACCTTTCTTTTTACACGTCGCTATGGTGTTTTTTATTGTTTATTAAGAATAGTTGTCGGCAATTCTTTTGTCGTGACCGTTATCGAGATAGGAGTATTGTTTCTTATAATACTCATCTGGACATTGCTGTCAACCGGAATTGTGGCAATAACAAACTGCATATCATTAACAGTTGTTATATTCATATCGTTAACAGCTTGCACGATATCGTCTTCCTGCAACCCTGCCTCCGCGGACGGGGAATCAGGAAATACACGGGTTATGACGATGCCCTCAATGGAATCGGCATCTATAATTTGAAGTCGTTCAAAATCATTTTGCGTGATATTTTTTATTTCAAGCCCCAGCCAGCTGTGTTTTGCCTGGCCGTGCTTAATCATATAGGGAATATGTTTTTTTATCAGGTCTACCGGCAGGGCGAACGATATACCCTGAGCCTGCAGGCCGTGCATAGCCTGCCTCTGGAACGGTAAATCTTCTACCAGCGCGGCGACCATGATACCGATCACCTCACCGTGGGTGTTAATCAGCGGGCTTCCGCTGTCGCCGGGGTTCATGGGCAGTGTGGTTTGCAGATAATTTTCCACACATCCCGGACGTAATCCAGTGCGGTACCTGCCATTGATAATGCCCCACGACATAGAGTTGGTCAAGCCGTATGGATTGGATACACTCATAACCATATGGCCAGGTCTGACCGAAGAAGCTGAACCGAGCGTCAGGGCGGGTAAGCCGCGTTTGTCTATCTTGATCAGTGATATATCGAGCCGCTCATCAACAGCGACGAGCTGTGCGTTATACTGCCAGTCATCAGCGGTCATCACAATAAGTGATCCGGGTTGTGACGCAACTTCCGCTGTCGAAACGATGTAGCCGTCAGGATGCACTATAAAACCGGTGGCTATACGGTTATTGTATAGCGCGTCAACAGGACAGGTTCCGTCTTCCTTGGTCATATTGTGAGGGCACACAATGATACGCACCACAGACGGAGCGGTTTTAGTGTAAAGGGCAGCCATTCGGTTTTCCAGTTGCCCGATCAGGTCAATATCCTGTTGAGGTTGCGAATACACCTGTTGTGAAAACAATAATCCTGTTACGCTGATAGCGATAGCTACAAATAACGATTTCATAGAATATTCTCACGGTTGTCGGTTTATATGGTCTATGTCTCTCTATTTTAATCTATTTTTGTTTTATTGAAATACCCTGGCTTTGTTGTGAGAATCCACATCTTTGGCCCGTATAGTAGTAAGTATAAAGTTTCGCTGGGGCGGAGCCGAAGTGTTTGATGCGTTTGCCAGATTTTGTGATGTATTTGTTAGATAGGGTTGCTGGGTTGATGCGGAAGAGTTGGAGGCGGGTCTCATTGAATATGACTGTCGAGATGACCCAAGTCCAAACCCTATTGATGATGCCTGTACTGAAGGTTGCGATACATTTTGTGCGTACATCGAACCGCTTCTAAGCTGCTGGTTTTGTACATACAAACTATAGTTATATGACAATGATGCCACCAGCGCGGCAATCATAGCGGCAGTCATTGCCCAAGATGGTTGAGAGACAAATTTAAAAATTCTTTCGCGCAATGAAACCACATCCTGGGCAATGATGCGCTGTTTAATAACACTTTTCAGGTTTTCAAAATATTCCGGTTTAGGGCGTTCGTACGCCTTGATGGTAAACAGTGCCCTGAGTTCTTTCAGGTCGTGATATTCCCTTTTACAGTTCTTACAGATTTCTAAATGAGCCTCAACTTTGCGTTTTAGAGTAGCTTCGAGACGATTATCAATGTATTCAGAAATATAGTAGCTGAAATCTGAGCACTTCATTGTTCTACCTCCCCCGGACAATATTCTGTTGGTTTTTATTATCTTTATTGAAAACTTCGTTCATTTGATTTTTCAATTTTAAACGCGCATGATGTAAACGCGATTTTATCGTACCGGGCGATGTTTTGAGGATGTCTGAAATATCCTGGATACTCAACCCCTGAAACTCAAACATTATCAATGCTGTTTTGTGTTTCACCGGCAGATTGTCTATCGCTTTTGACAGAACATCCATTGTTTCTTTCATTTCAAGTGATTTGTACGGTGAATTCCCGGTTATTTTATGTTTGATCGTATCATCCATATATACGGCCGGATCGATTTCATGCGTTACCTTTTTCAAAAAGGTCATGTTTTTACGCAAGTAACGGTACGAGCAGTTTATGGTGATACGGTACAGCCATGTGAAGAACGAGCATCGTCCTTCAAATTTTGGCAACCCGCGAAACGCCCTTATGAACACTTCCTGTGTCACATCGTCTGCGCTGGTGTGGTCACCGATCATCTGGTATGCCAGAGAGTAAACACGTTCTTTATATCTATCAACCAGTATATCGAACGAGTCGACATTCCCTTTCTGGCATTCCTTTATTACTCTCTTTTCATCTTTCAACAGTCCCATGATGTAATGCCCCTTTCTATAGCACTGTAAACACTTTAAGTGTACTACAGCGTGATTTTAAAATCAAATACATTATCGATAGTGATCGGTATCGATTGTATATGAGGTAAGATACATCTCGTTTATGAAGGTTTAAAAAAAATCTATTAACATTTGAAAATAAACTTAATTTTTTGTTTTAGGTTGATTTTAAGATGAGATTGCTTCGTCGCTTCGCTTCTCGCAATGACGTTAGTGTCGTGTGTTAAACTTTCCAATGATCGCAAGCGTTTAAATTGCGTATCTTCCCAGTCATGTCATTCTCGCGAAAGCGAGAATCCAGCCTCAGGCAATGTTGGATCAAAACTGGATTCCTGCTTTCGCAGGAACGACATCCAATGGGGGAAATATTAGTCTTTGTAAAAAGAAAAGGTCTGTTCCTGTTTTCTCGTTTTTCTATCTTTTTGTTTTACGTAAAAAGAATCCAAGCAGAGAACAGCACATAAGCATGACAGATGCCGGTTCGGGTATTGCCGGTTGGTTTGGCATGGGGTTGTCGTCCATGAACATGATCACATCAGACATGCCGTAGTAATTTGGTGTATTTTCACCATCTTCGTACGGGAGGTACTCAATTGCCTGCACCCATGCGTTTATTTCGATATCAACATAATCATCATAGCTTGGGGTAAGGTTAACGGTTACATCACCAACCTGGGTATAATCAATACCGTCAGCGGAAACCATCAAGAGACTTTCCATCCAACGATACGCACCATTACCTGTACCCACATAGGCAACGTTATATGTCCGTATTTTTGTCAAATACACTGCCTCAGGAAAATCAATTCTCAGATACTCGCACGGCGAACCAGAATTAAGCGATGTTTGCGGCATCCACACATGATCCATGGTATTATCATGGATGCCATCAAGCAGGTAGCTCATATGATAATAGAGACTCGATACACCACTTTTATAAGCAGGACGATCACACATCCAATGTATACTCCCGTCGATACCGGAAGCAATCGTGTACATATCGTCGTCAAGATACCCCCCGCCTGACTGAAGGACAAAATTAATCTGTGCTTCAGCGGCATATGATTGCACTGCGGCTGTGAGCAGCATGGAAAACGCAACACCTATTGTAAACCATTTCATAAAACCTCCCCACCAGTTCAAAATTAAATTCAGCACACAATTCAAAGATATCACATAATCAGTACATTGTCAAATTTCATCGAACTAAAAAAAGGAAAAAGGAGACTAAAAAAGAGCGCGGTTGTAGATGCTCAGTAATTGAGTAACACTTTTGGTATAGAATAGAGAGCCCAGGGGACGATGCCCCCAGGCTACTCGACGTATGTTGTATATTTGCTATTTGGCGCATGTCATTGTTTTGTTCTGCCCTTTGTTACCGAAATGCCTCCACACTTTTTGTCCTGGCTTTTTAGATTTCCCATAACTTCTTTTTTTTGTAACCTTGGGTTCGGATGAGGTTTGGCTGTGGTCATCCGGCGTTGATGTTTTAGGCCTTGTGGATTTTATCCCTGTACCATTTTTCAGGAAACGGTTGGTTTTGTTTCTATTATTACCACGGAACGAGCTTTGTTTTCGTGCGGTTTTTTCTACTGTTGTTAGTAGTTGAGCATCAAACCCTTCAATATATTCCACAGGTATTTCGCGCTTGAGCAGTCGGTGTATTCCATGAAGTTCATAATTTTCTTCGGGGCATACTAAAGAAACAGCTTTTCCATTAGCGCCTGCACGTCCGGTTCTTCCGATACGATGTACATAATTTTCAGGGGTATCAGGCAGCTCATAATTAACTACATGAGGTAAAAGATTGATATCAAGCCCTCGGGCAGCAATATCAGTCGCAACCAGGACTCGCGATTGCCCTTTTTTAAATTCGGCTAAGGCACGGGTACGTGCGCCCTGACTTTTGTTCCCATGAATCGCGGTAGCAGTAATATCATCGGCAAGTAATGCTTTGACGAGTTTATTCGCCCCGTGTTTTGTTCGGGTAAAGACAAGCGTCTGTTTCCAATTGCCCTCTCGGATCAGTTTCGATAATAGTTTTCTTTTTTGGTTGTGCTCCACGGGATGAACAACCTGAACAACCGTGTCGGCTGTGGTATTGCGTGCCGCAACTTCAATAAGAACGGGTTGTTTAAGCATTTCATCTGCCAGAAGTTTAATTTCAGGAGAATATGTTGCAGAAAACAATAAATTCTGACGTTGATAAGGAACGAGCTTCAATATCTTGTTAAGGTCGTTGGAAAATCCCATATCCATCATACGGTCGGCTTCATCAAGTACGAATATTTCTATTTCGGAAAGGCTGAGAGTTTTCTGTCCGACGTGATCTAATAGACGGCCGGGGGTTGCTACGAGAATATCAATGCCTTTTCTTAACTTTGTAATCTGCGGTTGAATTTTGACACCGCCAAAGATAGCCGTCGAAGACAGATTCAGGTTTTTGCCGTATTGTTCAATAAATTCTACTACCTGGGCTGCTAATTCACGAGTCGGTGTCAAGATAAGTGCCCGTGGATGTCTTCCTCTTCTTTGTGTAGGTTTCAAACTCTGTAGGATAGGTAAAGAAAATGCTGCTGTTTTTCCTGTACCAGTTTGTGCACCTGCCATAACGTCGCGACCTTCAAGTATAGGGGGGATGGATTGTGCTTGGATGGGTGTTGCAGTTTTGTACCCTCGCGCTGTTATAGCACGGAGTAATTCGGGCTTAAGGCCCAATTTCTCAAATAACATGTGTTTTGCTCCTGTTAATGCCTTTTCGCATATCGCGAGAACCGGCCAAGGCAAAATCTAAAAGTACGTATTAAAATATTAATTTTATGTTGCATATAATTCATAAAACACTGACCGATGATGCTAGAATTAATGTTATTATACAACATAACTCCGGATAATCCTACACTTATTTATTTTTAAAGATAAAAAACAGGGCTGTTTTTTCGGATAAAAAGGGAACAGCCCTGTTTTATGTGATAGATATATTTCATATTCCGCTACTTGTAAAATCCTCCCGGCTATGTTATACTATGTAATAGTTATGTTGTTATCTATAATGTAATTGAGTTTTATGGGGGGTTGTATATGAAAAAAGTTTTGCTCGCACTGATTATTCTGCTCACGGCAGGTAGCAGTTATGGTTCACCGTCATTTTACTTTGCTTCACGCTATGACGCCGGCGGGCTCTACACCATAAACACTGCCGCAAGTGAGGTTATACGTATAGATTCCGTTTCGCAGTCGCACGATTTTATCTCGCTTGCCACATTTGATTCCGATAAACTGCTGCTGACTGATTTTACCAGAAACACCATATACGTATACAGTCAGGACGGTACGGTGCTCAGCGAGTATTCCGTATCGCCGTCGCCTGCAGGTGCAATACAAGGTTCTGCCGGTAATATTTGTTATTCATCCTATTATGATTCGCAAATACGCAAGATAGACGTTACCACACAAAACGACGTCTTTCTGTACGATGCCGATATAGAGCGCACACGCCATATTGTTAAACGCAGTTCCGATACGATTTACGTTGTCGGACGTGCCGGCACGCCGCCAAATACTACGTTTGAGCTGATTTCAATAACCGGTACGGTATATAACTTTACGGCGTTCCCAAGCTGGCTTGTGGCTGACGATAACGACAACCTGTTTTTTTCCGAAAATACATCGACTATTCTGAAACTCGATGGCGACAACAACGAATCGGTATTTTTCAGCGACCCGGATATCACCATCTACAATTTTGCATACAACGCCGCGGATGGGTACTATTACGGTATTGGTGCGGATGAATGGTCAGCCATACATGTGTACCAGTTCGATAAAAATGGCGGTATCTCGCAGTATCTGTCGGATATCAGCGGCGCTCCATCGGTCTTAAACAATTCGTATTTGACAATCCTCGATCCGGTTCCGGCAATCCCCGAACCGCTAACAGTTATCTTGCTGCTAACCTCGCTTGCAGCTGTACATCGTGTAAGAAAATAGAACCTGAACGTTCGCCTTCGCTTTTCTATCACACGCTTAAATGTCCTTTAAAGGATGCTTGTAAAAGATTGTTTGCTTAGAACTCGAAGACTAGTATACCCCCGTTACGATCATTGTTCTAAAAAACAGCACATAAAGGGGACAACGTCCTCGCCTCCCTGCTTTTTACTAGGAATTGAGTTTTAACCTCGTTTCATTCTGGACAACTTTATTCCGATTAGTCCGGTCGTCAACAAGCCAATAGTGATAGGTTCGGGAATTGGTGACGCATCAGCGATAGAACCTGCAATCCGAAACCCAATAAGATACGATTCCTCAGTTGCATAACTACTACCGTATTCGTATGCTACGCTATCATTAGAGGCAATGATATTGGTTGCGCCGCCATTAAACGAGCCGCCTCGAAGGCCTCTGAAATTACCGATTATAGATTCATTCCATTCCCACACATTACCCGCTTGATCATAGGTTCCATAATAAGTGTCGCTGTCATAAGAGCCCACAATGGTTGTCGTGCCAACAGAAGTGCTATAGTTCGCATCTGCAGTAGATATGCTGTCGCTCTGTGTAGGATAATCCCAGTACCCGGCATTTATTCCTCCACCTTTATAGTACGCAGCCTTGTACCACTCATTTTCACTCGGTAACCAGTACGTCGCTTCATAATTTCTCAATGCCCCATTATAGTATGTTGTGTCTACGCTAGTTAAGCCAGTTAAATGATACACACCTGTTTCCGTATCGCTTCCTGATTCTGCTCCATTATTTATCCAGTTTGCAAACCGGAGTGTATCGTACCAATTCACATACGAAACCGGTTTGTTTTCCCAACCTGAAGATGCTACATAACTGCTACCATCCCAGACTATTCCCCTTGTTGTCATGCCGTTGTTATAAAGATTTTTATAATTATTACTGGAAGTTACACCCACTGCATTTAAAAACTCAGCGTACTGCTCGTTCGTCACTTCGTATGTAGCGATCGAATAAACATAGCTGACTGCTCCATAACCGGTATTATCAGCGGAGTTGCCGGCGTCACCAACAACTACAAATTCTGCAGCGTTGACTTGTGAAATCATTAGAAGTATCAGGCATGTGATCCATGTTGTTATGCGCATCGGTCTATCTCCTGTTTTGAATATATTTTGAATATATAATGTTACAAGTATGCTCTTTTGCATTTAAGGATCGTATAGTGCTTAATACTTTAATTACCATATAAAATTAATTTTTTCAAGTCTCAGTATGGGAGTCTTTCAGAACATATATAGAATCTAAAGTGATGACAACGTTTTAAAGTTACGTGATTTTCTATGATTTTTTATATCGGACTTTTTATTTAGCACAACATAACTACAATTTTTTTACTTTATTATTTATAAAACAAATGAACAATTTGACAAATTTGAACTTATGTGTTATAGTATATATTACGGTCTTAGCATTGAAGTATAACAGAGGAATTGCAATGAGATGTTTTGTTGTGTTATTGGTATTGTTTTTGACTGCCCCTCTTAATGCGGCGCTTATAACAGACGGATTGGTTGGGTACTGAAAATTTGAAAATTCAATTGAGGATTCATCAGGTCACGGTCATACAGGTACAATTCAAAATGGCGCTACCTATGAAGCTGTAGAAAGTTATCTGGGTACGTCCATACATTTTGACGGAATTAACGATTATGTGCGTGTTGCGACACATACCGATTTTGATTTTACCGATGAATATACCGCTCTTGTGTGGATTAATCCTGATAGAGTCAATATATCATATCAGACGTTTTTCTCAAAATGGATACCGAGTGATGTTAACAATCGTGCCGTAAATCTTCAGTTAAACTACAATAAGGTTTTTGAGGGGATAAGTACCAATACAAGTGCGACAACCGGTCCAATCATATCAACCGATGAAACTGTTAATGCCGGACAATGGTATCATCTGGGGTTTACCTTTGACCGTACATATGTGCGTATTTACATTAATGGTGTTCTGGTGGAAGAAATCAGTGGCAGCTATCCTCAGATTCATTACAGCGCGGCAGACCTTATTTTTGGATCGTATAACGCTAGTGGTCGTTATTATAAAGGATTTTTAGACGAGATGATGCTATTTGACCGTGCTCTGACCGCTACAGAAATTTTTAATGAATATGATTTCGTGCTGAACGGTAGTTTTACTCCGGTACCTGAACCAATGACAATCCTGACAATCCTCCTGGGTTTACTTGGCGTTTTTCTAAAAAAGAGATGAAGAGGTGGTTTTAAAAAGTAGCAAAAAAGGCTGTCTTCTTTTTCATCTTTAAAAATCACGTCATTGCGAAGCTCCGAAGGGGCTGAAGCAATCTCAAGTGGCTACAAGATGAGATTGCGTCGTAGCTTCGCTCCTCGGCAATGACGTTAATACCGTGCATTAACTATTCAATGATCTCAAATGTTTAATTTGCGTATTCTCCCATTCATGTCATTCTTGCGAAAGCGAGAATGACAAATTTGAGATGGTGCTAAAAAAACACTTTCCAAGCATGTGCCGGCAACGGCATAGCATTGAGGAGGTTGTGGGACTGTGTTGTGTGTGGCATACGGATCTCAGGCTATTATCTGATTTTTTCCTTTAACCAGTTAGATTATTTTGGTACTATGCGCTTATGGCATGCGACGCATGTAAGTGATCTGTGTATAGAAAATTTGCGTACTAACGACTGTTCATCATAAAAGATAGGAGCGTTATGAGTAAGTTACTGATGGTTTCTAACCGACTGCCGACAATTGTCGAGAAAAAAGGCGATGCTATTTCCTTCAAGCGCAGTGCAGGCGGCTTGGCTACCGGCCTGGCATCTTTTTATAAACAATACGAAAGTGTCTGGATCGGTTGGCCGGGGGTAATCTCAGAAGATCTTACAGAAGAAGAACGGACTCAGGTTCAGGATAAATTGTTACAGGAACAATGTTTTCCAGTGTTCTTAAGCCAGGAAGAATTTGAGAACTATTATTATGGGTTTTGTAATAAAACCATCTGGCCCCTGTTCCACTATTTCACCCTGCAAACTACCTTTGATAAAGAACATTACGACTCGTATGTGAAAGTCAACGAGTTGTTTTGCGAGGAAGTGCTCAAAATCGCCGAGCCCGGCGATACCATCTGGATTCACGATTACCAGCTTTTACTGCTTCCTAAAATGATTCGTGATAGAATACCTGACACTGCAATCGGTTTTTTCCTGCATATCCCGTTCCCTTCGTCGGAAATATTCAGGCTGTTGCCGTGGCGAAACGAATTGCTTGAAGGGATGCTAGGCGCGAATGTGCTGGGGTTTCACACTTATAACTACGTAAAACATTTTTTAAACAGTGCCCGATACATTTTTGGTTACGACCATGACGTCGGGCAGATTACTATGGAAAACCATCTGGTCAAAGTGGATGCGTTCCCTATGGGTATAAATTACGCGCGGTTTGCTGACGCGGCGTGTTCGCATGAGGTAAAACTGGAAGTCGAAAAAATACGCCACAAAATCGGCGACCGAAAGATCATCCTGTCCATAGACCGGCTCGATTATACCAAAGGAATCGAACAGAGGCTCGAAGCCTTCGACCTGTTTCTCGATATATACCCCGAATACAAAGGAGCTGTGACCTTGCTTCTGGTGGCAGTACCGTCACGGACGGGTATTGACAATTACATGACCCTTAAAAAACAGCTCGACGAACTGATCGGGCGTATCAACGGCAAACACGGTACTATCGGCTGGGTTCCGATTTCATATTTTTACCGCGGGTTCCCGTTCCATGAACTGGTGGCGTTATACAGCGCCGCGGATGTGGCTCTGGTTACCCCTCTGCGCGACGGGATGAACCTCATTGCCAAAGAATACATCGCCTCAAAGACCAACGCAACCGGTGTGCTGATTTTAAGCGAAACCGCGGGCGCAGTCAAAGAAATGGGCGAAGCGCTGGTAATCAATCCCCACAACAAAGAACAGATTGCCCAGAGCATCCATGCCGCGCTGACCATGTCTAAAACCGATCAGCTCGAACGCAACGTGGTTATGCAAAAAAGGCTTCTGCGCTATAACGTAACCCGATGGGCAAACGACTTTATGGAAAAACTCAACACGACAAAACTGGCGGAGAATGCTTTGAAAACAAAAAAAATGACTCCTTTGCGTACTGGCGAATTGTTAACCCATTATGGATCAAGCTCAAAACGGCTGTTGTTCCTCGATTATGACGGCACGCTCGTTTCTTTCAAAGACAAACCGTCGGCCGCAACTCCTGATCATGATTTGATTGAAGTGCTCACCCAATTGAGCAATGATGAACGCAATGAGCTGATTATTATCAGCGGAAGAGACAGAGAATCGCTCGAAAAATGGTTCGGCCATCTGGATATAGGACTGGTTGCCGAACACGGAGCGTGGATCAAGGAACGGGGCAAAAACTGGAAACTGATCGGTCCGTTAACCAGCGACTGGAAAGTTCATATCCGCCCATTGCTTGAAGTTTATGTCGACCGCACACCGGGTGCGCTCATCGAGGAAAAAACTTTTTCTCTTGTCTGGCATTTCAGGAAAGTCGATCCTGAACTGGCAACAGTGCGTGTACGGGAATTGACTGACGCGCTGCTGCACCTGACTATCAATAGAAATCTGGATATACTTGAAGGCAACAAAGTTATAGAAATAAAAAAGATGGACATCAATAAAGGTAACGCCTCGCGACGCTGGTTGCTGAAAAAGAACTGGGATTTCATTTTCGGCATCGGCGACGACTGGACAGACGAAGATTTGTTTAAAGAATTGCCCGATTATGCCTATAGTATTAAAGTAGGGATGGTTGCCAGCAACGCGAAATTCAACGTCGAATCTGTCTCTGACGTACGGTCACTTCTGACTAATATGGTGTCAATTTCAAATAGAGAGGTGCTATGCGCAGACTAGAAGATTACATCGATATCGTCGGTAAGGGCGTTATCGCGTCGGTGTATCAGAAAGCCAGTAAACTTTACGGAAAACACATATTACATATTAATTCCACCTATCAGGGTGGAGGGGTGGCTGAAATGCTCCAGTCACTTGTGCCGCTGATGAATGATGTCGGTATCGATACCGGCTGGCGCATTTTGCACGGCAACCCTGATTTCTTCAGTATCACCAAAGAATTCCACAATGGCCTTCAGGGACAGTCTATAAACCTGACAGGCGATAAGATAGAAAATTATCTCGATACGAACCGCAATTTTTCACTCTATACCCATTTGAACCACGATTGCGTGGTCATACATGATCCTCAACCATTGCCCCTGATTAATTACGTCAAGAAACGCCAACCGTGGATTTGGCGTTGCCATATCGACTTATCGCACCCCAACGAATCGTTGTGGGATTTTCTTAGCAAACTAGTTCTAAAATATGACAAACTGCTTATATCCAACATGCAATACAAAAAGCAAAATTGCCCTATCGAACAACGTATTGTGTTTCCTGCAATAGATCCGTTGTCGCTCAAAAACCGGGAAGTGACCCAGCGTGAAATCAACACCACGCTTAAAAAATTCAATATACCGGACGACAAACCGATCGTCACGCAGATATCACGTTTTGACAAATGGAAAGACCCGGAAGGCGTGGTTGACGTATTCTGCAAGGTCAAAGAAAAAGTAGACTGCCGCCTTGTGTTATGCGGAAGTATGGCATCGGACGATCCTGAAGGTATTGTGATTTACGAAACGATAAAGAAAAAAGCTCAGCCATACCTCAAGAACAACGACATCATACTGCTGACCGTTGAAAACAACATGCTGGTCAACGTATTGCAGAGGGTATCGAGTGTCATCATCCAAAAATCTCTGCGCGAAGGGTTTGGGTTGACCGTGACCGAAGGGTTGTGGAAAGGCAAACCGGTTTTAGGATCGAAAGTGGGCGGTATTCCACTGCAGATCATTGATGGTGAAAACGGATTTTTATTCGAGCCTAAAGACGATCAGGGATTTGCAGATCGGGTTGTAGAAATCCTCAAAGACCCGAAACTGAGCGATCATATCAGCAAACGCGCCAGAGAGTCGGTACGGCAGAATTTCCTGATTACGCGTCTGTTATCGGATTATCTTGAACTGATGGTCGACGTATTTCGTTGAGATACATCATTAAAAGATAGTCATATCCCATTTCAATGATTGTAACGCGTTAGCTTGCGTATATTCAGAGACATGTCATTCTTGCGAAAGCGAGAATCCAGTTATGATCCAACGTTGCCTGAGGATGGATTCCTGCTTTCCCATGAATGACCTCCGGTGGGGAATGAAAAAGACCAGCGGATGTGTTCATACTTTACCGTTTGATTTTAATCCACGCTGAAAGACAAGCTGTTAAGAGGCTAATCAGGGTCACTGGTTCAGGAACGGTTACTGGTTCGGGAAACTCGAACATTTCTACTTCTGAAACAGAATACCTGTTGAGCACAGGGGCTAAGAAATGAATTTCAGTTACATACGCGTCAATATCTTCATAAACCAGCCAACCGACATAACCTCCCTGGTCTGACTCGTTTCGTTCGTCTACGCCAATGGTAGTGTATATTCGTGTCTCGAAAGGACGAGTTTCGCAATAAGTTAAATAAAACTGCAACGTATCTACTTTTTGCGGAGTGTAAAACGTATATTTAAAGGTATAGGTTACATCGGTGTTATAATAAGGGTCGCATCCCCGGTCGAGCCCGAGTGTACTTACATCACCATCAGTAAAAGCCGCCGGCGTCCATCCATAGTTATTTGCGGCTTTATCATAAAAAGTACCTTCCGTAAAATAGCCTAAGGAATCTAAATCGAGTTGGGTTGCAAAACTATTCGAAGCAAACATAAATACTATAGACAGTGCACAAAAAGCTGCATTTCTCATAAGACAAACCCTCTTTATAAAATAACTGGAAATATATACAACTAAAGTATAGCACACATGTTATGAATCTGCAAACAAGATATTTCTAAGTCCAAGACTGTAATAGAAAAGTTGATGCTGAACAAACCATTTGAGCAGAGGTGTTATGCTAAATATCCGATAACCACACCTCATTCTATATGGTTATCGGATATTTAATATATTGCAGGATAATAAAGCAAAATAGTTTTTATAATCAGGATCTAAGAGATCGTTTTATACCGAAGAATAATGATCCTAAGACGAATAAACAGGATACAGCCGGTTCCGGAACCGGTGCGTATCCTGATTGCACAGTAATATTGTCTATACCAACTGCGACACTGTCATCGATAGGATCATCTCCATATTTGCGTCCAAAACTAAGCCGTATATCATCGAGGTCATCAATATCTGAGCCAAATGATCCTGAATAAACAGGGGCAATGCCGGTATCTATTGTCCAACAATCGTTAATAAGGTCAAAATCGATTTCAATATGCATGAATATATTATCTTCAAAAACTGCAATCGGTCTACTTATGTGACGTGGATACACCCCTGAAGTATACGATGAAACTTCCACCAGATAATCTTCGGTAAATCTTACCGTTTTGAGGGATGACGAATCGAAAAGAATCGAAAATTGATATTGGGATTCGGTTAAGTTATGAGTTTCTATATCAAAGGCTAATGTATAATTGCTGCATCCCAATCCCAGATTCAATTCGATTTGTTCATAACCGAACCTGGACGAGCCACTATCGGTGAATACCATTGGCTGGTCGGTCAGCGATCCGAATGTATCTCTGATTTCTGGAGATCCAAAAACCGTATTATACTCACCATAAGAATATGTAGGCGAGTTGAAGTCTATATCATGGTGTGTTGTCTGGCAAAACGCCTGTTGCGTCAAAAGCAAAACGATAGCAATACATAAAATGTTTTTTTTCATCACTCATTCTCCTTGTTGGTATATTTTTGAAACTGTTATAAAAATTTTATTTAGTGCATGATATGGTGAATCATTTTTTTCTGAAGCGGGTCAGGCGTTTGAAACCATAAAAAACAGAACCCATACTGAACAAAAAGGTTACGCCCGGTTCCG
This sequence comes from Candidatus Auribacterota bacterium, assembly GCA_963675685.2. GTDB lineage: Bacteria > Auribacterota > Auribacteria > Auribacterales > Auribacteraceae > R3-B46. Next base: position 303,409 of record CAXXKF010000011.1, on the reverse strand, counting down.
GTACCGCTGGCGCAGTAGTCACTTTGATGTTGTCTATGCCTACGGCGACATCCGTGTCTATCGTTGAACCGTAGGTGCGCCCAAAACTGAACCGTATATCATCTATATCATCCGATTCAGCATAAAATGTCCCTGAATAATCAGGATATAAACCGCCAGTATTTATTGTCCACAGGTTGGTTATAAGATCGACATCAATCTCGACATGCATGTATTGATTATCCTGGAAATAACCGATTGTTTGACTAGAATTACGGCGATAAAAATAGGAAGTTGTCTTAATAAGCTCAATTTGCCCATTAGGCTTAAAAGCTATTTTTTGGATAGTTGGGGTATCAAGAAAAATGCTAAATTCATATATTGATCCTCTAAGGAACTGTGTGCACATATCGAATTCCAATTTGTAATTGGTGTATCCTAAATCAATTTCTAGCTCAATTTGGTCATATCTATCAGATGAGTCTCCGCTGTCAGTGAAAACAAGGGCGCGGTCGTTCAGTGACCCGAAGCTATCCTGGACCAGAGGATTACCAAAGTTGATTTTACTGATGAGATTTATAGATGTACCTGTACTCGGTGTGCTCCCTAAACTGTGCTCTGGTTCACTGAAATCGATGTCATAATGTGATAGTTGAGCTGAGGCATTTTGTGTCAGATAGACTATGATGGCTATAGTAAAAAGAATTTTGTTCATCATTGCTGCTCCTTTCCTTGGGGGGTTGGTTAGTCTTAGTTGTGAAGACAGGAGAGCCGCAAAAATATTTCAAATTTTTTCATTTTTTGCAGGTAAACAGGCTTATAAACTCTGATGAAAATGAAATGCTGTCCAACGGGTTTTGCTTGACGAGAAAGCCAAAATAGTGTTTAATAATCAAAATTCTCGTACCTTTGGTTTAAAGAAACAACACACAATATGGAGATATACATGTACGCACGCACACTTTTTATTCTGGGATATTTGTTTATAACAATACTGGTGCCAACTGTATGGGCTGATGACAACATCAACCTTGACGGATCATATTTTTATGGTTCAATGCGCACTGACGTTACGTCGCCTACCTACGAACCATACTGCGAGGAAGGAACTGAAAACATTTTCAATCCAAACGTGAATTTGTTATATACCTCGACAACTAATTTTATGCCAAGCATTAAAGGAGCGGTGTTATCGAATATGCACTATGACAGCGCCGGCTGGCTGAATATGCTTGTTGACAATGGATCGAATGTGATGGAGTTTGTCGGAACGGCAACCGATACGATGCACATATTTGTCGAGCGTGTCCCGTCGGTATATAATGAGTTGGGTATTTCGCTATCTTTCAAAAAAGCTGTTTCGGCTTCAAATAGTACCGTTGCGGGAAGTTATTCTATTTACGGTCATTACATCGGTTATGGCGACTACGAACAATGGAGTACCTCTACCAGCGGTACGGTTGAGATAGATGCGGGCGGTACTTTGTCTTATTCGGTATCCTCTGGTTTCGATCCACCGGACTTGGGAGTAGCCTCATATACCGTCAATCCGGTTGATTCTACTATGTCGGTTAATGGTGTAGGTATATCTGATATTTTCGGTATATCTCAGGATGGGATATTAACCCGCTTCGATACAGATACCTCTGACGGCGAACTTTTTTATGAAATACTTGTCAAACGGCCAACTGCCATGACTATGAATGATGTGCAGGGTTGCTGGAATTTTCAGGCATATGTTACCGAAGAGTTTCCACGCGAACCTCATTCCGCATGGGGCAGAGTGGTTCTGTTCAATAACGGCGAATTTATAGTCGATAATTCTATCTATGTCATAACTGACTCTACCGAATCGGGAACAGTTGCATTGCAGCCCGACGGTCAATTTACGGTAGTTACCGATCTGGGATTGTGGTATGCGGGTACAGTCAACGAAACCGGTGACGTAGCTGTGATGCAGATGGGGCAGCCCGGCTTGTTTCACGGTATTGGTATTGCGGTGAAAATGCCCCTTGAACCAACAGCCGACAATGATAACGATGGGGTTACCAACAGCGACGAATTTGCCCATCGCATAGACCCTCTTAATCCAGATACTGATGGCGACGGTATGCCCGACGGCTGGGAACTGTCATACAATCTTAATCCTAAATATGACGATTCCACTGACGACGACGATATCGACGGCTTGACCTGCGTTCAGGAATATTACTACATGACAAGTCCCTTGCTTGCCGATACTGATAACGACGGATTGAACGATAAGCTCGAATTGACCGCCGGTACCGATCCCAACGATCCGGCATCGGTTTTTTCTGTCGTGTCTTTAGAGAAAAAAACAATGGAGTCGTGGGTTACGGTACGCTGGATGGGATCTTCGATCGCATCATATACCATTTACTGGAAAGATTCTCTGGACGGGCAATGGTATGAAGTTAGCTCTCCGGGCTTGACCTATGACGACGGTGTTGTATTTTGGATGGACAGCGGTGACGCGACATCCACACCGCCACGGCCAACGCTGTCGCAAACTGATACAAGGTATTATAAAATTACCGCTCAGTAAGAATATCTTATGAGCTTAGGATAGAATTCATTGCGTGCAGTGATTATCAATCTATGGAGCCTTCAACGATAAGCGCTCTTGATATTATCGATTGTTCCCGCAAATGAGCTATTTTTTTGTATTCATCCGATTCAAAACATTGTTTCAGTTCTGTCATTGAATCGAACTGTATTAACACAACCCGCTCAGGATTCCAGTTACCGGATACAGGATAGATCTTATCGCCCCGTGATAAATATTTGCCACCATGCTGCATAACTATTGGTTTCGCTTTGTTTTTGTACTGATCGTATTGATCCGAGTCAAGCACTTTGACGTCGATAATCATGTAGACAGACATAGTAAGTTCCTCTTTTCATATTATTTACAGCGTAGCCTGAAATGATCTGGCCACCAGTGGATTTACCGTAAAAGGCGGTAAGCCAAGTTGTTCAACAACAACACGGCACAGCTCCAGCGGTTCAAGTTTTTTTGCATCGGGTATTTGCGAGATGGCGTTATGAATATCGTTTAAATATTTTATGCTGTTTTCCATCACCTGATAAATTTTTCCGCCGTAACACGGTTCATCCCATGAACTGAGCAATACTTTGATACCCGCTATTTTTCGTAAATTTTCAATAGAAGCGACCGTATCTACAAAATTGTCGTAAATTGGTAAACTGCCCGGCAAGAGTAAAGTATCGCCTGAAATTAAAACTCCCTCATCTTTGAACAGTAACGATATTGATCCTGCTGAGTGCCCGGGGGAATGTATTACATTGATGCGAATATGATCTTCGAGTACAACTACGTCACCGTCATTGAGGCCGTGGTCTACTTCTACTGAACCGCCGACCAGTGTATCGAAACCCGGCACCGGACGATCATTGTATTGCTGGTCGACATTTTCTATCCAGTTCCGTTCATTGGCATGGGCAGAGATGCGGCATGAAGTTTTTCTCTGAATCTCCTGCGCTGAACCGATATGGTCCGGATGTGAATGGGTCAGTATCAGTTGTTTCACCTCATCGATAAGCCTGCCATTCGATGCAATATAATCAAAAATTTTGTCTATAGAATCTTTGACGCCGGAATCGACTAAATAAATGCCTTCCTTGCCAAAAATGATATATGAATAGACAAACCGATCTACAGATACACCCGGCTTGACCGGAATGGAAAAAGTATGTTTTATACAGTGAATATGATCGGATACTTTCATTTTGTTCCCCGCTTTATCTGATATGGTTAAAGTTCGTTATCTTTCTTAAATTTATAGAATACACTTTTTTGCGGTACCTGCTAAGCTAAATTATAAAATGCTTTTTAATTGATTACAAATAGCGATTATCTTGAAAAAAGATAAAATGTATGCTATGATTTATATATTGTCACTATAAATAATCTTTATAAAGGAAATCGTTATGAAACGAATAGCCGTATTAATGAGTTTGTTGTTTTTGGGTATCATGTCTAACTCAGCTTTTGCCAGTACAGTTACTATTTCACAGCAATCACTGACATCACCGGGATACGAAGTTGACGGTATAGCTTCATCGTCGTATCCTTATATTTATATCGGCAGACGCGATATCGGTTCGGATGCCTTTATTTTCAGGGCATTCGCTAAATTCAACCTGAGCACTTTTTATGCGCTTGACCCTACTATTGGTGCGGATAATATTATCTCAGTCACCTTCAATGTCATACAATATACCAGCGGCAATGTTCCCATAGACGTATACGCTGTGATGAATGACGGCACAACGCCTTCTGCTTCAAGTATCAAAGACTGGAATAAATTAGGACTTCAAACGGGAAATATTCTATACTCAGATTATTTCAACGGTTTTTCCGCCATAGTTACCGAGTCGGTCGTCAATGATGTAACCGTTAACAAAAGTGTAACAAGCCTTCTTTTGACTACGAGCGACGAATCAACAAACGGTATTGTCCGGTTTGACACCTCATCGGCTTACGCTACATACCTTGAAATCGAGTATACATTGCCGCAAAGCACATCCGTACCTGAACCGGTATCGCTGTATTTGCTGGGTATCTCGTTAATCGCTTCGCTTAGATATGTTAAGCAATAACGACAACACATACTCATCATTGCGTATTGTTGCTATATTCGGCAAATCATGCCGGTTGTAACAGTGCGATACTTTCATTATTACAAGAAGATACGGCAATTTTCAGGAGTTTTAATCTAGCTCCTTTGGTTATTTTAATTTTTATTCATAAAATACATACTGAATGATAAATATAGCACGTATTTTGCTATAAAATGACAAATTCACAATACGTTTATATGATATTGTTTATTTATTTACTATCAAGAAAGTTATTAAAAAATAATTTTAATTTTATTTGTTTTGTATTGAATTTATCCTGACAGCATGTAAATATAGCATTATCTAAAATGGTCTCCTTTGTGTGCATACCGTCTCTCAGTCCATATTTTTCTACAAAAATGTATTATAAAACACTAAAACTACAAAAATGTATCTAATGTATTTGCTTTCTGTCAGGGTTTTACAAGAACTAACACTATGGTCGTCAAATTGATATAATAGTAATACATCTTGGATTTAAAACTGGCATGTATTGTGTATATATAAGCAAAAATTCTGTTCAAAAAAGGACAACTACCCAAGTACCAAGAGACAAGGAGGAATTATGAGAATGGAAACCGCAAAAACAAAACTACAGATGGTCATTGCAGCCATCACCCTGCTGACTGCATCATTTGTTTCTGCTCAACAAGCGTCCGATTCACAAACAGCGGAACAAAAAAAGGTGAGTATATGGGACGAAGATTTTATAGATGTAGTCTTTGAAGAACACGTAGGCAGGCATATAACTCCTCTGGTCGGTGACGCTCGTTTCGGTATCAAAAGGATAGAGGGATATGACGATGCGCTAGATCAGTTTACTGCGGTATGTCCTATTGATATTGAAATCGGGTTCACACTGGCAAATATGTATTTGTGGCGCGGACAAAATCTTGGCAGCGATACTTCGTTCCAGCCATACGTCACCGCCAGCCCCGACTTTGAACCTTTTGGCGATTTAAGTTTTACTTATTGGCTCGACTTTACACAGAATTCACGCAGTACCAATGAACGCGAACAGGATTTTATGGTCGATTATACATTTCCATTTGATGATATGTTGATTTGTGCCGGACTGATCAACGACGATACACCGGATTTCATAAAAGGAATACTTGATTTCGATTTCAGTGCCGGATACATCTACTATTATTTTCCACCCGATGGAACAGACAGCCACGAATATTACTTCAAGATTGCATCTAATATGATATTACATCCGTATATTGCTATCTACCATGATTTCGATCAGGGTAGCGGCACATGGATAGAAAGAGGTATCTCACAGGATTTCGACCTGAAGCTTTTCACTCTTTCAACATTTGCCATACTGGGTTACAACCACCGCCAGTGGGCTAAGACCGAAGGCTTCTGCAACCTGCATTTTGGTGGATCTATCCCAATTGAACTGGGAACACATATGGTGATAGAACCATTTTTGTCATACTCTAAACGTCTGGACCATACCCGTGACGATTTCGATCAAAACATGGTGCATGACGAACTTTATGGAGGATTTAATTATTCCATAAGCTTTTAGTGAAACTTAAAGAAAGGGAGCTCGTATGAAGAAGAAAACCAAAGCTATTATAATCGGCGTTCTTGCGTGTCTGCTGCTTACACATGTTGCATGGGCGCAGGCCACTGCTGAATCGAATGAGGTTGCCATCAATACCATATGGACATTGATCGCGGCGTTTCTGGTGTTTTTTATGCAGGCAGGGTTCGCACTGGTTGAAACAGGCTTCACCAGAGCGAAAAATGCCGGTAACATTATCATGAAAAACCTTATGGATTTTTCCGTAGGGACTCTTGCCTATGCTGCGGTCGGATTCGGTATTATGTTCGGAGCAAGCAAGATGGGCTTGCTTGGAACCACTGGTTTTTTTCTCGGTACGCTTGATCCCTCAACAGGCGACGGGCTATGGCAGTTCGCGTTCTGGATTTTTCAGGTGGTATTCGCCGCCACGGCCGCTACGATCGTATCTGGCGCCATGGCGGAACGTACAAAGTTTACCGGATACCTCGCCTATAGTTTTGTCATTTCAGCGTTTATATATCCGGTAGTAGGTCACTGGATATGGGGCGGAGGCTGGCTCGGTAATCTGGGGATTATCGATTTTGCGGGATCTACCGTCGTTCATTCGGTCGGTGGCTGGGCCGCGCTTGCCGGAGCAATCGTGCTAGGGCCTCGTACCGGTAAATACGGTCCTGATGGAAAACCCAAAGCTATTCCCGGCCACAACATTCCGCTGGCTGCGCTTGGTGTGTTTATTTTGTGGTTCGGATGGTTCGGGTTCAACCCCGGTAGTACAACTTCAGGTACCAATTTATCCATCGCTGTAATCGCCGTGACCACAAATATAGCCGCCGCAACCGGAGCTATCACGGCTATGATAACCGTATGGATGCAGTTCGGCAAACCCGACACATCCATGACCCTCAACGGCGCGTTGGCTGGTTTGGTTGCCATAACTGCAGGTTGTGCGTCGGTATCACCTATGGCAGCGGTGATTATAGGCGGTATTGCCGGTGTGCTGGTGGTATTATCGGTTGAGTTTATCGACAAAGTCCTCAAGATAGACGACCCTGTCGGTGCCGTATCGGTGCACGGTGTGTGCGGTGCGTTCGGCACGATCATGGTTGGTTTGTTTGCGCATCCGGCATATGAAGGCGCAAGCGGGGCAGGATCTATGGCTGGTTTGTTTGCCGGCGGTGGGCTGAAACTGCTGGGGATACAGTGCATAGGTGTGCTTTCTGTTTTTGCATGGACATTCACTCTGGCACTCGTAATGTTTGTGGTTATCAAAAAGACCATCGGGCTTCGCGTATCTGCTGTAGAAGAACTCAAAGGGCTTGATATCGAAGAACATGGTATGGAGTCATACGCCGGGTTCCAGATTTTTACAACGGAATAAGAGTTGTTTTACGGCGAGTATCCATAGTAACCATCAATCTAGAGATATAAGGAGTCCAATCGTGAAACTGATAATTGCAATGATTCAACCACATAAGTTGCCCGATGTCAAAAAAGCGCTGTTCGATGCTGATGTCCATAAAATGACAATCACTAACGTATTGGGATGTGGACAGCAACGCGGTTACAGCGAAACTTACCGTGGTGTTGTTTATGAAGTTAACCTGCTTAAAAAAGTACGCCTTGAGATAGCGGTCAACGACGATTTTGTCAAACCTACTATCGATGCCATCATCAAAGGCGCGCGTACAGGTAATATCGGTGACGGAAAAATATTTGTGATGGATTTGCCCGAATGCATCCGTATCCGTACAGGTGAAAAAGGAAAAGACGCTATAGGTTAATAGCGTGTAATATATTGTGACGTATAAAAAAGAAACGCCCATTGGTTTGGGCGTTTCTTTTTGTTTACCCGAAAAAATTTATTTACGGCGGTTTCTCAATACTGCAAGAGACGACAAAAGTAAAACTATCGATAACGGTTCGGGAACAGCTGCTACAGATGCCCCTCCATCGATTGTCACTTCGTTAAACAGGCTGCGTCCGGTAAACCGTTCGTCATCGCCGCCGGTTCCATCTGAATGGTCTAGAATACGAATCGCCGTAGCGTTGACAGCATCAAAACTGATCAGCAATTCATTGACTGCTTCTAGCATATACACATCATTTCCGGTAATAATTCCGTCCACATCGTTAATAAAAGCTAAATTTGTCAACGGCAGAAACGTACTGCTAAACGTAGGGTTAGGATCGGTAGTATAAAACAGGTTGCAATGCTCAACGGTGTGAGTAGCAGATACACTGCCGCTAAAAATCTGAATTTTATCAACACCCAACAACCCCGCGTTAAAGATAAACATAATCGATTCGTCTTGCGCAGGGTTCCACCATCCTGAATAGTAGGTGTACAACCCATCAATCGTCGGTGCAGGCGGCCAAGCTGTACTATATGTTGTGACCATGATAGATAAATCATCCGTTCCGCTTAGAGAATAAGGAACCGGTGATGCCTCCACGATACTTCCCCACAAAAACGCCAGACTTGTAATTGTTACGCATAAAAATACTTTCATTTTAACCCCCTATTTGGTTTAAGAAGAAGCGTTAAATATAGTATATCATAAATTTATTAATCAGCCAACCTTGATAGTCTTAATCCTGAATAGTTAATAAAAAATTTTGTAATACAACTGCCAAAAAGTATGTTATAATATTTATATCCGGCTTTATAACATATAGTTGATTTATCAATATTTGTTGATCAACAACGATATATCTACATTCATTTACGGGGGGATACATCATGCGTACAGCACTATTTTCGACCTTCCTCGCCACAATCGTAATAGGGTATTTTTCTACCGCGTATTGCGATGATCTACTGGACTCCGACAACGACGGCATGCCTGACTCATGGGAAACAACCTACAACCTCAACCCGGCCATCGATGACGCCGATATCGATAACGATACCGATGGCTTAACCAACGCGCAGGAATTTTTCTACTCCACAAATCCGCTTATAGCGGATACCGATAACGACGGTTTAATTGACGGCGATGAGGTGATACACGTTAACGTGCTGGACCAATTACCCGTAAACCCGACTACTGAAGATCCGACAACCGCTTCCATGCCAAATTACAGATGTTCCGTATGGATAGCAAATAACACAGCATATGCAAAAATTATGAACAGCAACGGGACGCAAATAGGCACAAATCTGCTTATTGCAGAGGATAGTTTATCAGAGTCATACTTGCTAGATCCTCAAGTGACATCTAACGGCACGTTTTTCTATATTACGTGGATGCGAAGCAATCATGTCTCAGACACATATGATTTGTTAGGACGGCGGCTTAATCCTGCTACCCGTGAATTGCGAGAAACGCAATCTATTGCGAACGGTTATGGAGGTCTTGATCTGTGTAAGGATCACCATTACGGGGTTGCCAGTAACGGTTCTACATTTTTTATTTCTTGGATTCATTTAACATATCATTCTCAGTATGATGACCGTTCTTTGGTAATGAGCCAACCGATGGGCAAACTGATTTCGTCTGAGGGAATTCCTTCAGACGAATCCGTATGTTTTACAGCTAAATATACGTGGTATTTTTCGATACCGCAAGTTGTATCGAATGGTTCTGATTACTGCGTAGCCTACGTAATGTATTCTGATCCCTCCGATCCGTGGGGCGATCCTTATCAACAATCAATTCCTGAGGAGTTTGGAATATTTTTGTGGCTGGTCAATGCACAGGGCGAAAAAGCTAAGCGCATAAAATATCCTATATTGGATGTTTTTGCTGACGCAGGCGTATTTACACTACAGGTTGTGGGAGATAATTATCTTTTTTCTATTCTTTGGAACTGTTTTTATGATTATTCGCATGTCATGTTTTTATCCGATAAATTGCTCAATCCAATACCTATGAATCTGCTTATCAATTCGGATTATGATTGTTTTTGGTCAATAACACCATACGGTAATGACAAATTATTAGTACTGGACCGCTACGATGAAGATAATACTTACTATTTATTGAAATCAGCAACGGCTAGTTCTCCGAACTCAGTCGATACAGATAATGACGGATTGACCGACGCTCAGGAAGCATTAACTTACCATACTTTCCCCTATTGCGCAGACAGCGATAACGACGGCTTAACCGATGCTCAGGAAATACAGCAATATGGTACCAATCCACTTAATCCTGATTCAGACAACGATGGCATACCCGATGTATACGAAGTTAACCGCTATAACACAAACCCTCTCAATCCTGATTCAGATAACGATGGGTTAACCGATGGGCAGGAACTATCGCGGTATTATTATGATGGGTTTGAAAGCGATGGGTCTTCAACAATACCGTGGGATTCCAGCATAAGCTGGAGCATTTCAACATCTAATCCATACGCAGGCACAAAATCGGCTCGTTTTTCACCATCTGCATGGTTTGATATTGAGTATCCTGTTCCCACAGAGATGCGTTTTATGTTTAAGACATCTTTCTACACAGTGTCCAATGCGTTGAATCCATGTCCATATTTTCCAAGTTTTGTTACATGTGTCCCGCTGGAGATTTATATAGATGATGTTTTATGTGATCAGTTAGCTTCTCCAAGCGAATGGTGGGAAGGATCTGTTATGATCCCAGCCGGACAACATACGGTTCGATTTGTTCGCAATCTGGTTCCCAATCAGATTCCCACGTTGTATAATCCCGGCACAAATACTACGTACATCGACGAAGTAACCATCGCGCCGAACGGAACCGCTTATCCCACCGATCCGCTCAATCCCGATACCGACAACGACGGTATCCCCGACGGCTGGGAAATCGATAACGGCATCAATCCCATAATCAACGATGCCGATGCCGATGCGGACAACGATGGAGTCTCTAATTTACAGGAATATCTTTATAACACTGATCCGCTCAATCAAGATACCGACAATGACGGATTATCAGATAAGTTTGAAGTGGATAACAATCTCAATCCCAAAAATAACGATACCGACAACGACGGATTGCCCGACGGCTGGGAAATCGACAATGGCATTAACCCCACACTCAACGATGCCGATGCCGATGCGGATAACGATGGACTCACCAACGCGCAGGAATTTGCTCAAAATACCGATCCGACCAATACCGACACCGATAACGATGGATTGCTCGACGGCATCGAGGCCTTTGAAATGAGCGATCTTATTCAGCTTTCAAGCAACGCGCCAATCGGCGAGTCTGATATAGCAAGTAATGGTGAAACGTATTTTGTTGTCTGGAATGAATGTGATGGCACACAATATACAACTTGCGGGCGGTTATTGGATAAAAATGGCAATCCTTGTGCTCCAAAAATTATCCTTAATACTTCATACTCTAAAGTAAAGGTAACTACTGACGGCACAAATTATTGTGTTGTTTACAAAAAAGATAACGATGGCATGTACGCTCATATTATTGACAACACCGGAACAATATCCGGTCCAGCGTTTCAGCTGGTCACTACCGCCGTACAGCCGTTTAGTCTGGCAAGCAATGGCGACACATATTTCGTCCTGTATCAAAACGGCAATGTGTATGGTCAGATATTTGATAATGATGGTACAGCAATATCGTTGGATCTTGAAATCACTGCACCTTGTTATGTAACGAGTTATGGCGATACGTATCTGGTATTGTGGGGCGGCGATAACGTTTTAAATATTAAAAAATATGATTCGGCGGGAAACCTTTTACTGACCGAATCGCAATCACTTGATACATACTGCTATTCCATGTCTGCTGCGTATGATGGTAACAACTATTTTATAGTCTGGGATAAGTTTGACTATATGTTTTTCAACGGTATATATGGACAATTTTATGGTACTGCCAACCAATCTTTTGCTCCTAGTCTATTGTCCGATCAAATAGAAGCTTATTCTCCTGTTTACCCCAAAGTAGCCGGTAACGGATCAACTTTTCTGGTAACATGGTATTGTGCTGTATCAGCAATAGATGAAGGTGCGTATGGTTGGATAATCGATTCAAACGGTCAAAAACGAGGTGACTGTATAACGTTTGCGACAGGTATAAATGGAGTCCTGACTGCTGTTGCAAGCGATGGAAAATCTTTCTGCGTTGTATGCAATATACACGCCGAAGAGCCTGATCATGGCGTATATGTACGTATGATAACCGCCTGTGGCTATACCGACCCAACCAACGCCGATACCGATAACGACGGTATGCCCGACGGCTGGGAAATCGACAATAAACTTGATCCAACGACTAATGACGCCTCAAACGACGATGATAATGACGGGTTGACTAACTTAGACGAATATATTCATAACACATCAGCAAATATTGCTGATACAGATAATGATGGTATCCCCGATGGCTGGGAAATCAGCAATAACCTTAATCCACTCAGTGACGACGACGCGGCAGGTGACGGAGATAATGACGGTTTATCCAATCTTCAGGAATATTACAATGGTACTTCAATTGAATCTTCTGACACGGATAACGATGGAATGCCCGACGGCTGGGAAGTCGAAAACAGTATCGATCCATTGCTAAATGACTCGGCAGATGATTATGACCACGATGGACTGCCAAATCTTGAAGAATATAATCATGGGACCAGCGCAAATAATAGCGATTCTGATTCCGATTTTATACCTGATGGTTGGGAAGTAGATAATAACTTTGATCCTTTAAGCGATGATTCATCTGATGATAGTGACAATGATGGATTAAGCAATATTGCCGAATTCAGACATCAGACATCACCTCATATCTGCGATACCGATAACGACGGGTTGCTTGACGGTGAAGAAGTACTTAAATTCAACAAAGAATTCGTTCTGCAAATATCTAATGTTTCTATAGCTTCTGCACTTCAAGTAGCAAGTAATGGTGCAGAGTACTGCGTTACCTGTGCGAATGATGAATATATCGTAACAATTCCTTATGACTCCTCTTCAGGTTATACATATATTGATGATGATATTCAAGGGCAAATGTTTAATAGTGAAGGTAGTGCAATAGGGTCTAAATTTCAAATTAATTCGTTTACATCAGCCACACAAAGCTATCAAAAAATAGCAAGTAGTGGATATACCTACTTCATAACATGGCAAAGTTATAATCAAGATGGCGATGAATGGGGAGTATATGGTCAACTGATCGATAATGATGGCAATAAAATTGGAACGGAACTTCAGCTCAATACGTATACGACTGGTTATCAAACTTGTCCATATGTTGCCTCTAATGGTGATACTTATTTTGTGGCATGGTCAAGTTGGGAACAAGATGGTGAACGCATTGAAGCATACGGTCAATTGCTTGATAACGATGGTAATAAAATAGATAGTGAATTCAAGATTAATACTAATACTGTTCATGATCAATCATTACAAGGCATAGCTACTGATGGCAATAACTATTTTGTTGTTTGGGATGATGCTACATGTGCTGGTTTGTGGGGGCAATTTTTTAATAGTGATGGCGATAAAATAGGGTCAGCATTACAGCTCGTCCAATCGTTTTATATGTTTGGTCATATCACATGCAATGGTGATACCTATTTCATCATTTGGGAAGATCGTGACAGGACGACCCATATCAGTACTATCTATAGCCAACTATTTGATCTGGATGGCAATAAAATAGGTTCTCCTGTTGAGATTATGAGAACCACTTGGTTACTTTCCGATTCATGTTCAGTAGCAACTGACGGCAACTGTTACTTTGTTGTGTGGGATGATATAGTTGACAGAACTTCGTACATTTTTGGACAGGTTGTCGATAGTTACGGCAAAAAACTTGGCCCGAAACTCCAACTGACCACTTATGTGTCTGCTTACCCGAGAATAGCCAGTAATGGTGAGTCCTTTTTTATCACGTGGGGAACACAGAATAACATGTATGGCAATATTTATAGATTAGGCTACCACACCGACCCACTTGATCCCGATACCGACAACGACGGTATGCCCGACGGCTGGGAAATAGACAACGGCATCAATCCAAACATCAACGACGCTGATACCGATGCGGACAACGATGGACTCACCAACGCGCAGGAATTTTTCTACTCCACCAATCCGCTCAATCAGGATACTGACAATGACGGTATCTCTGACGGAGATGAAATCAACGGTGGGCTTAATCCGCTCAGTAGCGACACAGATAACGATGGGTTGGCAGATAAATTTGAAATCGATAACAATCTCAATCCCGCAAATAGCGATATGGATAACGATGGGTTGCTCGATGGCGATGAGCTGGCGTATCTAACGACCATTGATTGCGATATGACGCAGGCTGGGTTACCCAACACCACGTTTGACGGCAACCGTTTTATCAAAGCATCGTATAGTTCTTCTCTGGGTATATGTCTTGCCTTCTTTGACGAAAAGGGGAATCGGCAGGGCGATTGGCAACCGGTAGTTGATCCACAATATGCTGATCGCGTGCGTGCTGTTTCCGCGACAGAATCGCATATTTGTATTCTATTTTCAAAGACTGTATCAGGCTATACTCCAATGAGTCCGCAGATCAAACTTTACGCTAAACTTTTTAATAATGACGGCACACCGGTAACCGATATTTTATATATTGAGACTCTGTCAGGGGATTTCCCTTTTTATGGAGAGCGGGCGAAAATTGTATCTAATGGCACAAATTTCTTGATCATATGTATGCCTATATTATGGTTTGAAGGGGTTATTCTTGATCCTGAAACAGGTCAATTGAATAGTATTACAAATTTGCCTTCTTCAGAGGGTTCTTTTTACGAAGAAAGCCATAGTATTGCCAGTAATGGTTCAGATTACTTCTTTTGTTGGAAAGAACTATACTCAAATGATGATAATTCATTTGGTACTTGGCAAATTTTAGGCAAATTGATATCTTCAGACGGGATAGCATCCGATCAAACAGTTCAAATTAGTGGTCCTGTATGTGGAAACCTTGGAACCCCGTATGTTGCTTCAGTTGGCGGGAACTATTGTGTTGCGTATATGGATGACTCCACCATTGACAACTATGATACCCGATACGGTTTATATCTTTCACTAATCGATGCGTCAGGGAACCTTCTTAAACAAGAGCGCAACCCATTACCGAATATCGATGATATCGATTTGGTTTCTTGTAACAATATGTATGTTTGCAGCTTGAATTTTTCTAACAGTACTCCTAATGAAATCTTTGTTTTCGATAAATACCTGCAACCGGTTTCTACAGGATTTTTCTCTTTCGATTCAGACATTGACTACATGAGTGCGGCTCATGATGCTCTTTTCTTAACCTTAAATTCAACGCCATATTATTACCACATTGGGTACAACAGTTCACCGACCGATTCCGATACAGACAACGACGGGCTGAACGATTATCAGGAAGTGTTTACCTATAATACTTTCGCATTCACTTCCGATACCGATTCCGATGAATTATCTGATCTCGAAGAACTGCAAACCTATCTGACCGATCCAACCAACCTTGATAGTGACAATGACGGTATATCGGATGGATTTGAAATCACCAAATATGGCACTAATCCACTGCTTTCTGATACGGATAACGATGGCTTAAGCGATTCTCAGGAGTTGTGTCGCCGATACTACGATGGGTTTGAAAACGGTGTTTCCGACACTACTATGTGGGATGACCCCGATCCTTTTGCTTATACATCGGACTATGAACCCTATGCTGGTAACTCCAGTGCAATTTTAGCCGGTACTTATGCTGGAGGAATTGTGACAAAATATTTGGATTTTCCAAAACCTACTATTGTCACTTTCAGTTATAAAGGCGGAAATGATCCAGAAACAAACCATCCCGGAGGTTTTGTTCCTATCCAAGTATACATAAATTATGACCAAACTTGCCTGTGGTGTTATTCCGAAGATTGGAAAACCGCATCTGTTCTTATTCCCGCCGGAGAATATGAAAGAGTTGTATTCATAGGCAATTGGGGAGGAACAGAATATTATCCTGATCTTGATCCTGACTTATATCCCGACCTTGTGGCTGATCCAGATACATTTGTCTACCTCGACGAAGTAATCATCGCGCCGGACGGCACAGATTATCCCACCGACCCGCTTGATCCAGATACCGATGACGACGGTATCCCCGACGGCTGGGAAATCGACAACGGTATCAACCCCACAGTCAACGACGCTGATAACGATGCGGACAACGATGGACTCACCAACGCGCAGGAATTTGAGCACAACACCGATCCGTTCAATTCCGACACCGATAACGACGGATTGCTCGATGTTGAGGAAGTGCCGTCTCTAACCCTTGTCGATCTGGAGATGTCAATACCCGGTCTTGATGATCCTCAATTACTGGCATTTGACGGTGCCCGCTTTATCCAAACTAGTTACGTTGATAACGAGGGAATCAAAATAGCGTTTTTCGATAATAAAGGTCAACTTACGATTGACTGGCAACTTGCGATCGACGCTCAATACAGCGATAGTGTCTGCGCAATATCCGCACTGCCGTCATGTATTTGTGTCGCATTCAGGAAAAATAATAGCCTGTATACACAGGTGTTTGATAACGAAGGTATCCCTGCTGGCGACATTTTGCATGTAGCAAATACTAACAGCCGGGTAAAAGTTACGGCAAGTAGAACCAATTTCTATATCTCATGGATGGTTGAAATTAGCGGTACTCAGAATTCTAATCTGTACGGATGCGTGATTGATCCAAGTACATCTCAATTGGGCGCGACTTATTCTATTGTTTCAGATAAGCGATGCTATTATTCCATAGGCAGCAACGGTTCAAGCTTTTTTGTTTGTTGGCGAGAATCCTGGCAGATCGAAACCATTCCAATGGCACATAATTTCGGAAAAATAATTTCGCTTGACGGCGTTCCATCCGATCATACGATTATTTTCAACGGGCCGCTTGCGGGGTTTATGTCGTTACCGGAGATAAGTTCTGATGGAATCAACTACTGCGTGGTGTATCCCGTGATCGATCCTTATATACCCGATATTTACGCGGCACATATGTTTTTGCTGGACGGTTCGGGTAAATTTTTGAAACACCTTAAAGCTCCGATACCTTTACAAGGTGCGGGAGATTTTTTTGATATAGCATATTTTAACGGGATGTATGGGATTGTTTTCTACGATATGAATTCACCGCAAGACCAACCCGCGGGTATCTCATTTTTTGATCGTTACCTTCAACCGGTTACAGTGGATATCGACGATCTTGCGGGTACGCCATACATCGGTTTTCAAGGACTGACATCTTCGGATAACGGTTTGTTCATATATCTTTCTGAAACTGGCGATGACTATCAACCCCATTTTCTGAGTGTCGGATCGAACAGTTCTCCAATTCATGCAGATACGGATAACGATGGATTAACCGATTTTCAGGAATTTTCGATCTACCATACGAACCCCTCTTTTACTGACACTGACAATGATGGATTAACCGATTATGCCGAACTGAACGAACATTTGACCAACCCCACCCTGACAGATAGCGACAACGACGGCATATCCGATGGTTTTGAAATCAATCGGTACCAAACTAATCCCCATTCAGCCGATTCGGATAATGATGGTTTGAGCGATTCGCAGGAATTATCGTGTAAATACTATGACGGATTTGAAAGCGGTGATTTTTTAGCTTTGCCATGGACTGTATATACTTCTCAAATAACCGATTATACTGTATACGCTGGTGCATACGCAGTCAAAATTCATGGATTGTCTATTGATCTTGACCTGCCGACAACGACAGAGGTATCTTTTTATTTTAAAGCAGGATTTGATACAGGAGACCCATTGGGAGGAGCTTTTTTACCATTACAGGTATATATTGATGAACATAGTTACGACTGGTCGGACACTTATGATTGGTTTGATTCATATGATTGGCACATCGGCTCGGTGATAGTACCAGCCGGACAACATACTTTGACATTCGCTGGTTATATGACATCTGATCCAACAACCTCCGTCTACATCGACGAAGTAACCATTGCGCCGGACGGAACCGCTTATCCCACCGATCCACTTGATCCAGATACAGACAACGACGGATTGACAGACGGGGAGGAAATTATCGATCTGCTTACCAACCCACTTGATCCCGATATGGATAACGACGGTATGATCGACGGCGATGAGGTGTACGCTGGGATGGAACCCGACAACGAACATTCGCTGTTCCGCATTAAAGATATCGAATTCGATTCTACCGCCAGCAACATGCATATCAGCTGGTTCGGATCGATAGCCAGCCCGGATATCGGTTATAATGTCCTGTGGAGCGATCCGTCAAGCGGGCAGTGGAACCGTATCGACCCCGATAACGATGCGATACAAAATACCAACGGAATACGCTCGTGGGTAGACGAAGGAGATAACGACGCCACACCGCCGCGTCCTCAACCATCCGGTTGCGATACTCGGCTATACAAGGTGGTTGTCGAATAAAAGATTGAGATGTCATTTCATGCGAAACGGTAAGCAACTGAGATTGCTTCGTCGCTTCGCTTCTCGCAATGACGACTTTAACACTCTGCCATGTGAAAGATTGGTTGCTCATAAATCGGAGACTAATATTCCCCATTAAATGTCATTCTCGCGAAAGCGGGAATCCATCTTGTTCCAACATTTTATGAGGATGGATTCCTGCCTTCGCAGGAATGACATGACTGGGAGTATACGCATTTTAAACGCTTGCGATCATTGAAAAGTCCGCATGTATACCTTTTAATAATGCCCGTCATTGCGAGGAATGAGGCATAGCCGATTGACGAAGCAATCTCACGTGCTGACAACAACGGCATTATGACATATCTAAAATTACTGCGCTCAAAAAATTTCTAAACATATCCTGCGTTTTGCAGTGTCTAACAGATGAATCGGCTCAAAATGCCGCGCCGACGTATAATTTATATGGTCAAAATATAATTGGTGCGGTAGTATAAGTGAAGATTTTTTCGGAAAAATTTACGCGCAAAGGCAGGTATACCCCGTGATCCGTTACACAACCGTTTTTCTATTGATTTTTTCCCTTTGTATATTGACCGGAGGCGTGATTTGCGAAACTGCAAAAGCCGCAGACACCGCAGACTTTCTACGCGCTCAGGAATTGTATCGCAAAGGAGAAGTAGGCGAAGCGGCGATCATGTTTTACAACCTCAAACAATCTAACGAACTGTTGGCGCAACAACGCAATCTTGCTTCGGAACAGTTCAATTCGTGTATAACTACCCTGCGTACCAACCCTGCACAAACCGATGTGTTCGGATCGCTCATTTCGCAACAGAAAGACAATCAGGCGATGCGTGTTTTATTGTATCAATACGCCTCGTTGCTGGAATCGCAACGCCGATATCAGGATCTCGTAGAGGTTCACCGCCAGTTGTATAAATTGTCGCCAACAGATACACAAAAGTACACCCTTGCCCGCAAACTGGATATGGCAGGGTCGCATCAGGAAGCGTACGACCTTTACACCGATCTGCTTTCGTCGCAACAGTACCACGAAACCGTATTGCGCCACATGCTTGAAACCGTGCATCAGCTGGACGATGCCGATACTTATTTCGATACCTTTTTTGCCGCGCAAAAAGAAAATATTATCAATAATTACAATTTGTTTAATGTGATGATAGCTGCGCTCATCAACCTGAATCGGTATCAGCAGGCGTTGGCATATTCGTTTGTCATGGCTGAGAAGTACCCGCATTTGATCGATGCGCTCGCGTACAAACTCACAGTTCTGTATAAAGAGGGGTTGCTGACCGATACTGATTTGCAAAATATGGTTCGTCGATCAAAAAAGCCCGCAACCGCCCAACAACGGTTCCTGCTGGCAAAAATCTACGGCAGTGCCGGCGATACCGATGCGGCTATAAAAATGCTTGGAACCGATACATCCAAAGATGTTGTGGAGTACCGCGCCTTTTTGTATATGCAGGCAGAAAATTACGATCTTGCGCGCAAGATGTACCAATCGCTGATAGACAAACATACCGCCCGTCCGCAATGGTACCAGCGGCTGGCGGAAATAGCTTTTAAAACCGGTAAAGATGATCAGGCAGTCGATGCGCTTGAAAAATACCTGTCGTTTCAGGAGAACACTAATTTCAACAGCTATTTCCTTGTGGCTAAAATGTTTGAACGATACGGACTGACACAGCAGGCAGAACAAATGTATCTTAAAGGCAAACAAATAGCCCGTAACGAGAAGTATCCTGCAATCGAGCTGATGAAGTATTATATTAACCAGAAAGATTACCAGCAGGCGGCAGTGGAAATTGTGGAATCGCAAAAAGGAGCAATAGTTCAACCGTCGCAACTGTATTCTTACCTGCAAAACACTTTTCGGGATCAGACCATGGTCACGCAGGTGATAGATCAGGTCGAACATCAACTCACAGTCCAGCAGGGGCAATTGACCGATCAACAACGAAGCGACCTCTACTATTGTCTATATATATTTGCATCGCAGATTGGCGATTATGATCGCTCGATACCATTTTTTACCGCTTTTTTCACGTTGTCGCCAAACAAGTACGACGACCTTATGCAGTTTATCGGTACGCTGGAGGATGCAGGCTTTTATCGCGAAGCATCCGCGTTGCTAGATCTGTTACCTATAGACTCGCCTATTTTCACCAAATCGGTACAAAAACGAGCGCAGTTACTTATCAAGCAGGGCAACCCCAAAGAAGCGCTTCAACTGCTCCAGACGTATCCGCAGGCACGTAACGATTACCTGTATGCCCGTGCGCTGGTTGAAACCGGTAACCCGTCGGCAGGGTTGCATGTATTGCGAAAGATGCCCCACCCGTCACCGCCGTGTACACTGCTTGAAGCCAGGATTGCCATGCTGAATCGTAAGTTTGAGGATGCGGTCGAGATTTATGCCGCGGTAGATAAATCTTCCGGAAGTAATTATATCAGCGCAGTATACGGCGCAGGGCTGGCGCATTTGTTCAATAGCTCGTTTGAAAATGCCCTGGAAAAATTTGAAGAGGTGTGCCATTTGTACGCCCATTCTCCTGAAGCGCGCGATGCAATAGCTCTTCGTGCGTTGATCGCCCTGATATCCGCCACAGGGAACGAGCAGTTGATAGACCAGTGGGTAAACGCCGAATTTTTCTTATGGGCAGATAATACGACCGGAGCAATAACCGGATTTGAAAACGTGCTTTCGCTCAACAACGATGCCCCTTATGTGCAGGATATACGAATGAAGCTGTTCCGTCTTTACGCTTCTGACACACAATACGAGAGAGCGTTGTCGCAGCTTGATTCTATCGTGGAGGATAATCCAACTTCAGCGTTGGGTGCGTGGGCTATGCACATGAAAATCGAATTGCAGGAAAAAATCAACGGCGGACAGCTCAATCAGGATGATTTTGCGCAACTGCTCGAATCGTATCCCGACAGCTACGATGCCGATATTATCCGCAGAGAACTGGAAAAAAAACGTACCGAACAAACATTGTCACCGGCTATGTAGAGGTTGTCCTATGAAAATTTATCGATCTTGTTTTGTTATCGCAATTATGTTTATTTGGTGCTTGATGCTTTGTTCTTCATCTCGTGCCGGAATACTAATCCCCATGGACGATACCCAGAAAGACCATCTCAAGGCATACGGTTTAACTTACTGGGCTTTGGAACCTGAACAGGGGCTGACAGGTAAATGGTTGCTCAACTACCGCGACGGATCATTTTTGTTCGACGACAACAAACAGCTGATCCTGCAGGCTAACCTTCGCGGGGTAAGCTATGAAATCGTGTCGCCCGCTCAGATAAAAAAAATCGAAGAGACAATAGCCAATAATAATATGGATATTGTCCTGCTTGAAAAAGCCCCAAAGATTGCCGTCTATTCGCCGCCTATATTCCAGCCGTGGGACGATGCGGTCATGCTGGCGTTGACCTATGCGGAAATACCGTATGATACTATATTTGACGAAGAAGTCCTCACCGGTAAACTGTCCGAATACGACTGGCTCCATTTGCATCACGAAGATTTTACAGGGCAGATGGGCAAGTTCTATTCCGTGTACCGTCATGTACCGTGGTATTTATCCGTCAAGGAACTGAATGATCAGATGGTGCAGAAATTCGGGTTCGCAAGTATACCGCAACTAAAAAGTGCGGTTGCCGAGGTGATCCGGCAATACGTAATTGAGGGGGGCTTTTTGTTTGCCATGTGCGCCGCCACAGATACGCTTGATATCGCGCTGGCGGCAAAAGGGGTAGATATTGTCGCGCCGGAGTTGGACGGCACCCCGATCGATCCTGATTACCAGAACAAACTGGATTATTCACGATGTTTTGCCTTCGAAAATTTTTCGCTGGTGACACGTCCTGAGATATATGAGTTTTCCGATATCGATATCAGTCAGGAAAATTTCAAAAATGCACATGAGAAAGAAGATTTTACCCTCTTTGAGTTTGCCGCCAAATACGATCCTGTACCCACCATGTTAACCCAGTGCCATCGTCGGACGATCAAAGGGTTTCTTGGTCAGACTACCAGTTTCAACGGCGGAAAGATCAAAGATAACATCGTTGTTATGGGTGAAGTCAAAGGTTACAATAAAGCGAAATATATCCATGGAACCGCAGGACGCGGCACATTTACCTTCTATTCCGGTCACGACCCCGAAGACTATGCCCACGAGGTGGGCGAAGCTCCTACCAACTTGATTTTCTACAAAAATTCGCCCGGTTACCGGTTGATTCTCAACAACGTTTTGTTTCCTGCGGCAAAAAAAGAAAAACTCAAAACCTGATTCTTCCGATACTTATTTTATACAGCAGTGTTTTGATTAAAAAATCTGAATGACTGATATATCAGTCACTACCAGAAATAATATCGGGGGAGGGACACCATGGACGAATTTTTGCTGGCAGCTATAGAAGAAGCGAAACAAGGGCTTGCGCAGGGCGGAATCCCTATCGGATCGGTGCTGGTCAAAGACGGCACAATAATCGGGCGCGGACACAATAAACGGGTGCAGGAAAACGATCCTATTATCCACGCTGAGATAGATTGCCTGCGCAACGCAGGACGTATCGGATCGTACAAGAACACGGTTTTGTATTCCACGTTAATGCCGTGTTATTTATGCGCCGGGGCGGTTGTCCAGTTTGGTATAAAAAAGGTGATTGTCGGAGAATCGAAGACATTTCCGGGGGCACGTGAGTTTATGGAATCGCACGGTGTTACGGTTGTCGACATGGGCAATGACGAGTGTGTGGCGCTAATGCGTGCGTTCATCAAAAATAATCCCAAATTGTGGTATGAAGATATCGGCGAGCTATAATCGGTTACATATCTCATGGCGAAACTATATGAAACTATTCATTTTGAAATGCGTATCCTCTCAGTCACGTCATTGCGAAGTTCCGAAGGAGCTGAAGCAATCTCAAGTGGGTACAAGATGAGATTGCTTCGTCGCTTTGCTTCTCGCAATGACGGTAGTGTCGTGTATTAAGTTCTTTGCCGATATTTCGTGGTATTGCCTGTATACCTTTTTCCCCATTGGATGTCATTACATATTATCTTGATTTAAGATTCACATAAAAAAATCCCGCAGGATAGTGTCCCACGGGATTTTTGTGTATATCACAACTGGCTAAAACTTATACATACTTCAACCAGCCATTTTTATCTTCTATTGTACCGTTGATGATCCCAAAATAATATTCCTGAACCTTTTTGGTGATTTCACCGCGTTTTCCATCGCTTACGATGATATTGTCTATTTTGGTAACAGGGGTTATTTCAGCGGCGGTACCGGTCAAAAATACTTCGTCCGCAATATATAACGATTCGCGCGGTAAAATGTGTTTTTCGATACGTATATCAAGCTCACGGGCAATCGTAAAAATACTGTGGCGCGTAATTCCAGGTAAAATACCACTGTTGGTTGGCGGTGTATAAATCACACCGTTTTTCACCATGAACACGTTTTCGCCTGATCCTTCCGATATGTATCCGAAATAATCGAGAGCTATTCCCTCGTCGTACCCATTTTTCAATGCTTCTATCTTGATAAGCTGGGAATTCATATAATTGGCAGCGACCTTTGCCATAGCCGGTGTAGTATTTGGCGCGTTGCGGTGCCATGAAGATATACACACGCTGATACCATCCTCCAGAGCCTGTTCGCCAAGGTACTGTCCCCAGTCCCACGCGGCAATACAAACCTGCACAGGACACTGAAACGGTGTGATACCCAATGCCCCATACCCGCGAAACGCGAATGGGCGTATATATGCTGCTTTCAGATTATTTTTGCGCAGCAACTCCACTGACGCTTCGCATAACTGTTCCTTTGTGAAAGGCATATCCATATAATAAATCTTACATGAATCAAACAATCTGGATATATGTTCTTCCAGCCTGAACAGCACAGATCCTTTATCTGTATCATAACAACGAATCGAATCAAACGCAGACGTGCCGTAGTGAAGTGCGTGTGCAAGCACGTGAACTTTGGCTTCGTCCCATTTGACGAATTCGCCGTCTAACCATATATAGTCGGCGTAAAATGCCATGGTACTATCTCCCTTTTAATACAATTTAAAATACAAACAATCTATAATAATGTAATAATACACAGATGAAATTCAGAATGCTATAGAAAATTTATCTCTCTATACCATGTTGTCGATGATCGCCTGCCCAAATTCTGAGCATTTGAGCAACTTCGCGCCCTCCATCTGTCGTTCGAGATCGTACGTAACGGTTTTAGCCAGAATAGCTTTTTGTAATGCGTCGATTACCAGATGTGACGCTTCGTCCCATCCCATATATTCGAGCATCAATGCACCGGACAAAATAAGCGAACCGGGGTTGACTTTATCCATATTGGCATATTTTGGCGCGGTTCCATGTGTTGCTTCAAATACAGCTATGGTATCGCCTATGTTAGCGCCGGGTCCAAGACCGAGCCCGCCGACCTGCGCTACCAGCGCGTCGGACATATAGTCGCCATTGAGGTTCGGCATAGCAAGCACGCTGTACTCGTCAGGACGGGTAAGCACCTGCTGGAACATGGCGTCTGCGATTCTGTCTTTAATCAATATTTTGCCTTCGGGCAACTGGCCTTTATAATCGGACCAGAGTTCTTTTTCGCTGATTGTCTGCTCACCGAATTCTTCTTTTGCAAGCTGGTATCCCCAGTCGCGGAACGCTCCTTCGGTGAACTTCATGATATTGCCTTTATGCACCAGCGTAACCGATTCTTTGCCGTGATCGATAGCATACTGGATAGCCTGTCGCACCAACCGTTGCGTAGCTGTGACGCTGATAGGTTTGATGCCGATTCCAGAATCGGTTCGGATGTTGCTGTTGAATTCACGGTTGAGGAACTCTATGATCTGTGACGCTTCCTGTGATCCCGCAGGCCATTCGATACCTGCGTACACATCTTCGGTATTTTCACGAAACACAACCATATCAACCAGATCCGGCCTGCATACAGGCGAAGGAACACCCTTGAAATAGCGAACAGGGCGTACACACGCATACAAATCGAGTTTCTGACGGATCGATACGTTAAGGCTTCTGAATCCACCGCCAACCGGTGTGGTAAGCGGCCCTTTAATGGCGATATGATATTTTGCTATCGTATCAAGGGTTTCCTGTGGTAACCATTCTTCCATCAGCTCATTTGCTTTTTCGCCGGCGAACACTTCCATCCACGCGATTTTCTTTTTGCCTCTGTATGCTTTTTTAACCGCAGCATCGAGTACGGGCTGGGTGGCTTTCCAGATATCCGGACCGGTTCCGTCACCTTCTATAAACGGGATGATCGGATTATCCGGCACATCAAAATGCCCGTCTTTCATTTGTATGGCTTCGCCGTTAGGCGGTATCTGATAATGATTGGTTTCACTTTCCATTTTTTTCTCCTGTAGCATATATGTTAAAAAATATTATCTATGATTTCGTAAAGTTCAGCAACCCTCCGGCAAGGATAATCTTGCGCTGACGGTCAGTCAGTTGATAGTTAAGCGGAATGCTGACATTTTTTGTCGTATTTTTTAAGACAAACTCGCCGTTATTTTTAAGGGTTTTACGGACATCGTTCAGTTCGACTACGTCATCCTGATCTATTCTGTCGTAATCGTTTGGATCCGCAAAGGTCAGCGGCAAAATACCGAAGTTGATCAGGTTTGCCGTATGGATTCGTTCGAACGATTTTGCGACAAGGGCTTTTATACCAAGATACATGGGGCACAACGCTGCATGTTCGCGGCTTGACCCTTGCCCGTAACTTTCGCCACCAACAATGAATCCGTGTTTTTTCGCGTCTCGCAGTTCGCCGGCGCGTTGCGAAAACGTAGGATCAAGCGGCTCAAAAACGTATTCTGAATATTTTGGAATATTCGATCGGAATTTTAATAACTGGCCGGCTGGCATAATATGGTCGGTCGTGATCTTATCGCCTACTTTGAGCAACACTTTGCCACTCAGGTTATCCGGTGTAGGATCGTTGCTGGGCGGATTACCGATATTCGGGCCTCTTGCTATTTCAACCTCCGGATGCGCTCCATCGGGCGTGATTAACAATGTATTGTCCACAACATAATTGTCAGGGATACATAATTTTGGCGCGTCACCAAGCGATCTTGGATCAGTCAATTCTCCGGTCAATGCCGTTGCTGCGGCAACTTCGGGGCTGACGAGATAGACATCAGCAGTCGGTGTACCGCATCGTCCTTTGAAGTTACGGTTGACTGTACGCACGCTGACCGAACCTGTCGCGGGAACGTGTCCCTGTCCGATACAAAACCCGCAGTTGGTTTCTGCAATTCGCGCTCCTGCCATAACCAGATCGGCAAGCGCGCCATTAGTTGTAAGCATCTCAAGAGTCTGGCGCGATGCAGGGCTGATAATCAAACTGACATCAGGATGCACTTTTTTGCCTTTAAGAATTTGCGCGACTTTCATCAAATCAACATACGAAGCGTTGGTGCAACTGCCTATAGCAACCTGTTGCACTTTGATACCCTGCGTTTCCCTGACCGTTGCCACGTTGTCCGGGCTGTGCGGTTTTGAAACCATGGGTTCAAGAGCGGAAAGGTCGATGGTTATTGTCTTGAAATACTCAGCGTCGTCATCAGCACTCAACGGCACGTAGCAATCGCCGCGTCCCTGTGATTCAAGAAATTCTCTGGTTCGTTCGTCGCTGGGAAATACCGATGTGGTCACACCCAGTTCAGCGCCCATATTGGTGATTGTAGCGCGTTCCTGAATAGACAGGTTTTTTACGCCGTCACCGGTATACTCAACCATACAACCGACGTTGCCTTTGGTTGTCATGATTTCAAGCAGCTTGATTATAACATCTTTACCGGAACACCATGGCGCCAGTTTACCGGTCAATTCAACCTTGACCACCTTCGGGGCCTGCAGGTAAAACGGACCGCCTGCCATGGCAATAGCAATATCAAGCCCGCCAGCACCGATGGCTATCATACCCAGCCCGCCTCCGGTTGGTGTATGACTGTCTGAACCGAGCAGTGTTTTACCCGGCTTGCCAAATCGTTCCAGATGCACCTGATGGCATATACCATTTCCCGCCTTGGAATAATACATGCCGTACTTCTTAGAAATGGTTTCCAGATATTTGTGATCATCTGTATTCTGGAACCCGATTTGCAGAACATTGTGATCTATATAGTTAACCGATAACTCGGTTTGTACTTGTTTCTGATCGAGTGTTTCAAATTGCAGGCATGCCATAGTGCCTGTGGCATCCTGCGTTAATGTCTGGTCGATATGGATAGATATTTCCAAACCGGGTTCGAGTGTACCGCTTACCAGATGGTTTTTTAATATTTTCTGTACAAGTGTTAATCCCATTTATATTTACCTCGTTTTACAGGTTATTGACAAATGTTTCCAGCCGGTCGATCCCTTTTTTGATTGCTTCAAGGGATATGGCATACGATAACCGCAGGTTCTGATCGTTACCGAACGCTACGCCGGGTACTGCTGCTGTCTGGTGTTCTTCGAGCAATTTCTGGCAAAATGACATGGAATCAATGCCCAGAGCAGCAATAGACGGATACGCGTAAAACGCTCCTTGCGGCATAGTGCATTCGATCCCTTTGATATCGTTTAGCCGCCCGACCATATAATCGCGTCGTTTTTTGAATTCATCGCGCATTTTATGAACAAAATCTAGTCCGCCTTTGAGTGCCGCTATAGTGGCGTACTGGGCTGTTGTAGTCGGGTTCGATGTACTGTGCCCCTGAATTTTATTTACCGCTTTGATAACGTCAACGCTCGATGCCATGTAGCCGATCCGCCAGCCTGTCATGGAAAACGATTTCGAGACGCCGTTGATGACCGTGGTAAGCTGTTTAATGTCGTCGTTGAGCGATGCGATGCTCACATGTGGAAATTCATAAGTAATGTGCTCATATATTTCGTCAGATATAACCGCCATGTTGTTGGCTACAAAAAAATCTGCCAGAGCAGTGAGTTCCTCTTTTGTGTACATCATTCCCGACGGGTTAGACGGGCTGTTCAATATACATGCTTTGGTTTTAGCGGTGGTATATTTTTTCAGCAATTCCGGTGTTATTTTATAGTCGGTATCCTGCCCTGCAGGTACAAAAACAGGTTCGCCTCCGGCAAGCAGTACCTGCTGAGGATAGCTGACCCAGTATGGAACAGGGACCAGTACTTCATCGCCGGGGTTGATTGTTGCCTGAAAATAATTATAGAGCGAATGTTTTGCACCGCATGATACCGCTATCTGATCAGGGGTATAATCAAGTCCGTTTTCATCTTTGAATTTTTTGCAGACGCACTCTTTTAGTTCCGGCAACCCTGTAACCGGCGTGTATTTTGTTTGTCCCTTATCGAGCGAATCTTTGGCCGCTTGTTTTATGTAATCGGGAGTATCGAAATCGGGTTCTCCTGCGCCGAATCCGACAACATCAAGCCCGTTTTTCTTTAATTCTTTAGCGCGTGCGGTGATACTTAGAGTTAACGACGGAGCTACTTTTTGAACTCGTTGTGCGATTTGCATACCCAAACCCCTTGTTCTGTTAAAATGATACTGTCAAATGATTCTAATTCACATTTAAATATGTCGGGTTAGCATAATATACTATTTCAGGTAAACAAACAATTGTTTTTTCAATTTTTTGGGGATAGAGGAAGCGGTAGAAATAAAAAAAGAGAGATAAACCGCAGGTCTATCTCTCTTTTATAAACAAAAAAAATCTTATGAATTTTTCGGCAAAATTTTGAACATACCAGTTCCGCATGCAGGACATTTGCCTTTAAGAGCCGGTTTGCCGTTTTTCATAGTAATTCTTTCTTCGTTAACGATGTCTTGTTTTGCTTTGCATTTCACACAATAACCTTGAGTCATGAGAGAAAACCTCCTTTAGAAAGTGATGGGTTGGGTTATGAAACCAGGTAATAGGTTACCTTGTTGTCAATTCTTCACTGACCTCATTTTTGCTCAATTTACCAATAGCGTTCACTACATGTCAAGGTAAAAGTAGCGGATTTACATTATTTTTTGCAAGTTGCTTAAATACGATTGATAAATTTTCCACCAACATGCTATGATATTCACGCAAATAATTTGAACCGTTTGCAGTGTACCTGGTGTCAAAAAAACACATGATTGTATGATTTAACTTACGTAATGATTGGAGTTGCAATGAAACATTCGTATCGTACTACTTTGCTGGCCGGATTAATTTTACTGACTGTTTTCGTAACGGCGGGAAGTGTTGTAGCGCCCTGCGCATATTGTGAAGATTTTACCAAACAGGTGACCATCCCTCTTGACCCGAGCGGACAAGCGACTGAAAAACTTCGGCCTTTGGCTCCTGAAATGGTGGCAGCACGTGTTAATGGTGTTCCTATATTAGGTATGGATGTGAATAGATCTGTAGAAAGCCTGAAAAATATGTTACTCGAAAGCCGGCAAGTACCCAGTTTGGATATGATCCCCGACAAATATTTGCGTCAACAGGCGCTGGATACCCTGATAGCCAATGAATTGATGTTTCAGGAGTCACAGAAAATGGGTTTTTCTCTATCCGATGAATTGCTTGACGAACAGATTGAATTGATCAAAAAAAATACACCTAAAGATGTTTATCAACGCCGAATAGCTTCTACTGATGAAACTGTATTTCGCAATTCAATCAAAAAAACTATCCTTATCACCCGGGTGGTTGAAAGCAAAATGGAAATGGATAATGATTCTGTTGATGAAGCCGAGGTGAGAAAATATTACGAGGAATTAAAAGACAGCATGAAACGCTCATCAACCAATTACCGGATGAGCCATGTCTTTGCTGAAATACCAGCTGATGCGGATGAAGAGCTTATCCAGCAAAAACGTAAAAAAATCACCGAAGCCAAATATGAACTTGATAATGGAACATCATGGTCTGAAGTAGTTCAGGCTTACTCAGAAGCACCTGACACAGACAATGACGGCGATATAGGCTATTATTCCGTAGAAATGTTTAAAGACGATATCATCGAAGGAACCATTCCGCAGGAAGTAGGTGCAGTTAGCGATGTCATTCGATCAAAGAGCGGGTTCCATATTATCAAAGTTACCGATATCAAGAAAAAGGGCGGATACCTCACTTATGACGAATCGTTTCCCACATTAAAATCCATGCTATACGGGGAACTCTATAAAAAGAAATTATTTGACATGGTTATGGATTTGAAAAAAGACGCCAAAATCAATGTATATCTGGATATTGATAACGAATGGCAGCAATAATTTTTTCTAAAAAATAATTTAGGATATATACACATTTTGTAAGGAAGTACAACACACAAAGACGCTTACTTTAATGTTTTAAATTATATTTTCGCTCCAACCCTTTACTCCTCAGAATGAACTCAGATGGTTGTGATACTTTGTGCCTGTATATAAATACAGTTTGACAATATTATTGAAAGATACTATAAGTAGCTAAATAGAATTGGATGAACTTCCGAATTATATTATGGATGAACGAGTTTGCCTGTAAAACACCGATTATGTTAAGCTAATCCAGGCTATGTAGATATAACTTCATGAATGTGCGGACATGTTAAAAGAAAAATACGTTTCGTATTATATAACCAATATATTCCTTGATGCCATCACAGCTATGCTGTCACTATATGTAGCGTTTGCGTTACGTGTTATAGCTGTTGATGTAGCGCAACTAATCAATCTGCCCATCACAATTCCGGAAGTAACATCTTTTAAATATTTTGCATGGTTGCTTTTTATCCTTATTCCGTTGTGGCCCATTTTGATGGATATCAATGGCGCCTATGCATCGATTAAACTGACCGATTTGCGCCAGACAGTATGGATTATTTTTAAAAGTGTATCCCAGGCAACCGGTATTCTGATTCTCTTCATGTATATTTTTAAGATTGAAGGTGTCAGCCGGTTATTTATTTTTCTTATAGCGATTGTAAGTTTTGTATTATTGACAATCAAAGAAGTTCTCTTTAGAGTTTACTTTTTTAAACGCAAACGATCCAATTTCGCGTTTCAGAACATTTTAATTATCTACACTGGTAAGGAATGTGATCAACTGATCAACGCTTTTAATTCATATCTTTTCTGGGGATTACGCATTTTTGGTATTATCAGCGCAACCCCCGATTACAAACCCGGCGATACGGTTTTGGGTATACCCGTTATGGCTACAGTTGATAATATGTCTGATACGCTGGTACATTATTCCATTGATGAGGTGGTTTTTCCCAATCGTATCTTTGATTTTGATAAAACCCGCAATATTATTGAAGAGTGCGAAGAACTGGGTATAAAAACCCGTATCCCGCTCAATTATTACGATTTGAAAATCGCTAAACCATCGCTGGAAATTTTTCATGATATACCCATTCTTACCTTTACGACAACATCGACCAATGTGCTGGATTTATTCATCAAATACCTGCTCGATCGTATACTCGCGTTTTTCCTGATAATAATAGCATCGCCTTTAATGATAGCCATTGCCATTTCGGTCAAATGTACATCCCGTGGACCAATATTGTTCAAGCAGACGCGCTCGGGATTATACGGCAGGCCGTTTACCTTCTATAAATTCCGGTCTATGTATCAGAACGCGGAAGATCGCCTCAAAGATTTGTCGGAATACAATGAAATGGAAGGGCCGGTTTTTAAGATGAGCAATGACCCACGTATTACAAAAATAGGCAAATTTTTACGCAAAAGCAGCCTCGACGAATTACCCCAATTGTTCAATGTCCTTAAAGGCGAAATGAGCCTCGTTGGCCCTCGTCCACCACTACCAAAAGAAGTGGAACTCTACGAACGCTGGCAACGACGCAAATTGAGCATGAAACCCGGTATTACCTGTATATGGCAAATCTCCGGCAGGAACCAGATTACTGATTTTGACGAATGGATGCGTATGGATTTATGCTATATCGACAACTGGTCGCTATGGCTGGATCTTGTTATTCTGCTAAAAACCATACCTGTTGTGCTCACTATGCACGGGGCCAAGTAGGCCTGTTCAAAAAGATCAAACCATATAATCATTGAGATTTTTTTTCTCCGTGTGTATTATATACCCCGTTTATTCCATACATATTCACAACATCACACAAGGAGTTTTCAATGAACAATAAGATTGCGGTTATAGGCAGTGGGTTTGTAGGAGCCACTACAGCACAAAGGCTTGCCGAGAAAAATCTGGGCGACGTGGTTTTGCTGGATATCCTCGAAGGGGTTCCTCAGGGTAAATCGCTCGATATGTACCAGTCGGCGGCAATCGAGCTGTTTTCGTCTCATGTGCAGGGTACAAACGATTATGCGGATATCGCCGGTGCGGATGTCGTAGTGGTTACAGCCGGGCTTGCCCGTAAACCAGGTATGACCCGTGAAGATTTGTTGATGAAAAACGCGCAGATCATCGGATCTATATGTAAAGAAATTGTTACTCACGCACCTGATGCCATTGTGGTTATGGTAACCAATCCGCTTGATATTATGGCGCAATACGCCTGGCACACTACGCAGTTTGCTCCAAAACGTGTAATCGGTATGGCTGGTGTACTTGACGCGGCACGTATGTGCGCGTTTATCGCCATGGAATTGGATGTATCTGCTGTAGATGTTACTGCCATGGTGCTCGGCGGGCATGGCGATGCTATGGTTCCGTTACCTCGTTATACCACTGTAAGCGGTATTCCAATTACCGAATTGATCGACGCGGTAAGAATCGAACAGATCAACGACCGTACCCGTAAAGGCGGCGCAGAAATTGTCAAACTGCTCAAAACCGGAAGCGCTTATTACGCGCCCTCAGCCGGAGCGGTCAAAATGGTTGAGGCGATTCTCACTGACAGCCGCCGTATTATGCCTTGCAGTGTATTGCTGGACGGGCAATACGGGTTGAAAGATGTGTATATCGGTGTTCCTGTCAAATTAGGCAGGGAAGGCGTATTGGATATCGTCGAATTGAGTTTGAGTGATGCAGAACGTGCCGCGCTGCACGCATCCGCTCAGGTTGTTACCGATAACTTTAAAGCCATTCTTGCAAACTAAGCGGGATAGTACATATTCGTTTTGAATAAGGGTTATATAGAAAAGATCTGTTGGCGATGAGGGTATAGCTCAACAGATCTTTTTTTATAAAGACAAGTATCTAGCATATACCTGTGGGATGCCCTTGACAGATTAACCGATGTATATTATATAATTGATGCTGATTCCGATATCCATCACGTCCAGTACCTCTATAACGGTGACGGTGAACGGATATATACCATAACCGACGGATCTTTGACAGGGTGTCTGTACGATAACGGACAACTGATTGCCGAGTTCGATAATGAAACCCGTGTAACGTCGCGTTACCTGCACGCCAACGGGATTGCCGGCGATGTGGGGTCGCTCGTCTATAAAGAAGAACTCGATAACGATTCCGTTACCCGCTCGAACTTTTTCTATAACTGGCGCGGTGATGTGATTGATGTTATCGACGGGTCAGGCGCTGTTACCTCGTATCGTTACAACGCGTTTGGCAACATTGTGCAGATGTCCGGTACATCCGCTAACGACATCCGGTTCAGCAGTAAACGGTTCGATGACAATACCGGATTATCGTATTTCGGCGCGCGCTATTACGATTCATCCACAGGACGCTTCATATCCCGTGATCCGATGGGATACATCGACGGGCCAAATCAGTATATCTACTGTGTCAACAATCCCATCGGATGCATTGATCCGTTTGGGTTGTGCCGGCATACTAAAAAGAACATATCAATAAATTCTATGATGGGAGAGAATCTAAGTACCGATATGATCCGAATGATGTCCGGTGGCTTTTCTGGAAGCGATGCTCAAGGTTATGAATATGCATCTTTGGCAGTGGCTTCAGGAGCTACATCTCTTGTTAGTGAGAAATTAGGGAATGAAATAATTGAAAATGCAGTGTATGACTTGATGTATAAAAAAGTGTGTAAATTGAGAATTAAGGTTAATGAAGGCAGGAAATGTTTAACCAGCAAATTTGCTGGTTAAAAAAATCAAAAAAAGGGTACAACTCCAAGTTTAACCAAAAGAAAAGGAGATGTACCCATGAAGCAACTAAATTTCAAAGGAAATTCTATCACTGAATGGCAAAAACACAAGAGATTTTATAGGGAAAACTTCTGGCAGCATCTGGAATCACGTAATATGGAGTTGAACAAAATCGCTATCCAGGAGCTCATTTACGAAGATTTCAACATCCAAGTTGGAGCGGAAAAATATAAGAGATCGAATAATCGCAAATCATATCGTAATGGATATCGAAAAAGAAGTTTTGAGATAGTGAACGGTTACATAACTGATCTGACAATTCCCAGAGCCAGAAAACTCGACATCAGGTTCTCTATTTTTGATAAATGGCAACGTGTTCAGGATAAAGTT
This sequence comes from Candidatus Auribacterota bacterium, assembly GCA_963675685.2. GTDB lineage: Bacteria > Auribacterota > Auribacteria > Auribacterales > Auribacteraceae > R3-B46. The sequence goes on along the minus strand of CAXXKF010000011.1, from coordinate 268,293 downwards.
ATTATCGCGATGACTAACGCTTATCTTTAGGAAAAAGTTCTGCTTGTGCGCAGGTCATTGCTGAATCATTTGGTCAATCAAAATATTCAAGGAGCTTCTTTCAAAGGTTAACAAAACGATTCGAGAAGAAACTTGAGCAATTCAAATATCAATCGGTTGACAATTGGGAATATGTGTTTATTGATGGTATGTTTGTGAAGGTTTTTGATACAAGATTGAAGAAGAAAGTGGTTATTTTTGCGTACGGTATGAACGATAAGCGGCAATCTCAATTATTGAGCTGGGTTATCGCGGATCAGGAAGACGAAGTCTCTGTAAGAGGTTTGCTCATTGATCTTAAGCGAAGAGGCTTAACAAAACCTCAGTTGTTTATATCAGACGAGGCAAAAGGTATAGCGTCAGCTCTAAAACTAGAGTATCCGCATACTGAAAGACAAATTTGCACTTTTCACAAAGTCAAAAACATTCAATTTCATCTTAAAAATAGAGAAAACCGTAAATCAATCATGAGAGAAGCAGCTGATATATATGAGGTTTCTAAAAATAAGTCGCAAGCGGTTTCACGTTTGAATTTGTTCAGGAAAAACTGGGCTCATATAGAACCTAAAGCTGTAAAATTGTTCTGTGATAACTTTGAATATACCGTTAGATATTTTAAATATCCTGATCATATGTGGCGATCCATTAGAACATCAAACCCAATTGAACAATTTATTGGCAAAATCCGTGCATGGACTTCTAAATTCAATTATTTCCATGGCAAGGCTAATTTAGAGTTAGCTATGTTTACATATTTATCTTTCAAAAAAGACGAGCTTGTACCCGATAAAATTTTACCTCACTTCAAAAACTACACACTTTTTGTTGCATGATCGTGTATGATCCAAATCTAAGAAAATCTTTAAATGTTGCCAGCGATATGATAGGATATAGTGCCCAAATTCCTATTTTAGCAGCACCATATTTTAAATTAGGTACTTTAATAAAATCTCTTAGAGCTGGTAGTGCAACAATACAATTTATAGGAAAAGCTAGAGCAATTGGAGTTGCGGCTGCTCAGATTTCTGCTTATACATCAACAAATGGAAGTCTCTCTAATAGGTTAAACTCTGCTGGAATAGCGGGATTAATTGCTAATCCTCTGTCAGCATTAAACGTCTGGGATTACCAACCGGCCTCTCTTATAGGTGGACAAGTTCTTGGTGGAGGAGCAGGAAATTTTGTTAATTCAATGCGAGGAAACGGTCTTGAACTAGAAGGACATGTTCTGTCTCTTGGTTCTGATTTCTTTGGCGCTTCTCTTGGTAGCGCAGTTTATCTTGTTCCTAATCCTACAGTTCAACTTTTTGCTCCCGTAATATCTGAAGCCACAAGTCTTTTATTAAAGAAAGGTTCCGGTGTTGATTATTATAGGAAATAAATCAAGGAGTTTTTAATGGATTTTTTTGTTCTTTTAAAAAAACTGCACAATCTTTTTAAATTTTTTTCTTCTTCTCAAACTGAATACGGGGTTTTATGGCTTGCATTTATAATGATTGTATGGATATGCATTGTACTTATTTTTTCTGGAGTTAAATCTTTATATAAAAAATTTTTCCCTAACGGATTGCATACAGAGAAGCAAAACTTAAAAATGGATAAATACTTTAGATAATTACCATTATGCACTATATGTAATTTTATGGTTTGGATTTCTCACAAGTACACTTTATCCATTAGCCTTAATGCTTAGAAAATTTCAGCTGGCTCCCAATGGTTCTGTTTTTATGATAATTTGCACAATAATATATATATTATTATTATGTTTTTTTGCTTTTTTTAGTAAAAAACACTCCTTATTCAGAAAGAAAATAAAGTGTAAAAGAAAATTAGAGGTGGATTTTTTAACGGACAGTATTGAACCATTAAAAATAGATTGGGATAATATAGAATCTTTAAGTTTTAAGAAGTATTGGATGTTCTTTGGTAAAATGTTTTTAGTTATCAAGTTAAAAGAAAAAGTAGCAAAGTCTATAGAGACAATATCAATTCCTGTTAAAATGGAAAGATTTGATGAATTTCATGATGAGATAAAAGAAAAAGTTTGTCCTACGCAAAAACTGCATAAATCGAGGTAATAACCTAATTACTGAGCATTTACACCAGCAGCTTTTTTATTAAACAACAGGCTCATTCTCTTAATTCCTCTCAGGCGTTGCGCTTTCCAGACAAAATCAAGGCACAGTTTGTCATTCATCCCGACACCGACATCGACGCCCTGATGAAGCAAAAAGTGCAGTATTGATACATTATTTCCCCACGCATCACTTCTCTTCACGCAATGACGGTTTGAAATATAGAGAACTTATCCTGTGCGGAAAACCCTTTAGAAAAAAGACGCGCTGTTGTCCCCTTGTTCCCACTCCAAGATTAATATTCACCATTGGATGTCATTCTCGCGAAAGCGGGAATCCACCTTGTTCCAATATTGCTTGAGGATGAATTCCCGCTTTCGCGAGAATGACATGACCGGGAGTATATGCAATTTAAACGTTTGCGATCATTGGAAAGTTTAATACTCGCTAATATAGTCATTGCGAAAAGCGATGCGATATATGGGCAAGGTTAATGGTGGTTGCAGGTGAGATTGCTTCGTCATTCGGCTGAGCCTCATTTCTCGCAATGACACAAGAAGTCAACCCGTCATTGCGAGAAGCGAAGCGACGAAGCAATCTCACCTTGAACCCACGACGTGATTTTTTGATAATATTGACATTCCAAGGCAAATCATTCTCTCTTTTGAGGGCACAAATACAGTGTTAGACCTATTCAATGATCGTATCTTTTTGAGATGCGTATCCTCCCAGTCATGTCATTCCTGCGAAGGCAGGAATCCACCCTCGGGATATGTTGGATCAAAATGGATTCCTGCCTTCGCAGGAATGACATCCAAGATGGAAATATTAGTCTTCAATTTATGAGCAAACAATATGTCACAAGTATCTTTTAACAGACATATTTTATCCTCGAAGGAAATGACAGTACTTGGAAGATACGCAAATTAAACGTTTTATATCATTGGAAAGTTTAATACTCGCTAATATCGTCATTGCGAAAAGCGATGCGATATATAGGCAAGGTTGGTGTTGGTCGGCGATGAGATTGCTTCGTCATTCGGCTGAGCCTCATTTCTCGCAATGACACTAGAAGCCAACCCGTCATTGCGAGAAGCGAAGCGACGACGCAATCTCATCTTGAATCCACTGACATGATTTTTTTGGAAAAAGATATCTTATGCCTTACGTTTTCTTAATACAGCAGCAACAGTACCTACTAAGATCGAAACCATGGTTGCCGGTTCGGGTATTGTAGATGGAATCGGTAACGGTGCGGTAGAAAGTAAAGCGTAATCGAAAGTTACATATGGTTCAGTGCCTGAACCGTCAGGAGCTTCGATTTCTATAACAACTTCACCATCCAACATATCTGCCCACGAGACAACAGCATAGGCTTGTGAAATAGTTCCATTAACATTACCAACAACGCTATTATCAATTAACGCAACAACTGTACCTTCAACCACCGCTTCCATAGGATCGACATCATAATCGCCATAAACGAGGTTAATATAGTGGTCTTTTCCATAATAAACATCAGTTGGATCAGGCAACGTAAAGGTGAATACGAATGACGCATCTTTAGCTAAACCGGGACGATCATCAAAAGAAGTCGACAACGAAACATCAGTCCATTGCGCATAAGGATCAGCGGCTTCCGCAGCAGATCTGTTATCAAAATCATCACCTTGCCCTGTTGCCAGTTTGACCTTCCCCCGAAAAACTGTGCCACTTGAAATTAGAGTAAAATGATGAGATAATCTAATCAAACAGGAGGCACAGATGAAACGCAAAAGATTTAGTGAAGAACAAATCATCAGGATATTGCAGGAAGCAGACGCAGGAATGAAGGTCGCAGACCTCTGTCGCAAATACGGGTTCAGTGAGGCGACATTTTATAACTGGAAGTCTAAATTCGGTGGCATGACAATCAGTGAAGTCCGTCGATTGAAGGCGTTGGAGCAGGAGAACAGTAGGCTTAAACGGCTTGTTGCTGATTTGACGCTGGACAATCAGGTGTTGCGGGAACTCAGCTCAAAAAACTTTTAACGCCCAGAGCAAAACGAAAAGCATGCAAACATATAAAAGATTGCTTTGGGCTGTCAGATAGACGAGCGAGCCATCTTGCGGGATTATGTCGCAACACGCTTCGTTATAACCTGAAAAGTGGTTCAGATAACCAGTTACGCGAACGCATGAAAGAGCTTGCTCAAAAGCATCGCAAGTTTGGCAGTCCTCGTTTACATGTATTGTTAAAGCGGGAAGGTTTGGTGATAAATCATAAACGAACTGAACGAATTTACAAAGAGGAGGGACTTTCGCTACGCAGACGAAAGCGACGTAGAAAGGCATCGGTAATTCGTATAAAACCGGATGCCCCCACTGCTCCTAACCAGAAGTGGAGCATGGATTTTGTACACGATCAGCTGGCCGGAGGACGCCGTTTACGCTGTCTGAACATAGTTGATGATTATACGAGGGAATGTATTGCTATTGAGGTTGATACATCGCTCAATGGACGACGGGTAGCACGCGTTCTTGATCGTTTGGCTTATGTCTGTGGGTTGCCTTCGGTAATCACGGTTGACAATGGTCCTGAATTTGCCGGCAAAGCAATGGATGCATGGGCATATAAAAATAGGGTGAAATTGGATTTCATAACACCAGGCAAACCGATTGAAAACGCCTATATTGAAAGCTTTAACGGTAAATTTCGAGAAGAATGTCTGAACGATAACTGGTTCTTTACAATCTGGAATGCCAGAGATATCATAGAATCGTGGCGTATTCACTATAACAGCAAACGCCCACATAGTTCTTTGGATTTTCTTACGCCAGATGAGTATAAAAACAAATGGATGGCTTCACAGGGGCTAGCCCCTGTGAATGTGGCTCAAGCTTAACTCTCTAATTATACTTGGCACAACATATGGGGTAAGGTCAAGTTTTCCATTTTTATTCAGGTCAGGCATAGCGTCACCCGCGTCTAATATGCCATTGCCATTCATATCAGCAGGGTCACCATTAACATTGACTAACCCTAAAGCAGCGCCAAACCCAAAACCATCAACATCACCGACGTACTGGGTAACGGCAAAAGAATTGCTAACAACCGTAACCAAAACGATAAATAACAACACACTAAATTTCTTTACACTCATTTCCATTCCTCCTCTAATTATATTTACACTTATTGACAATCTTAATATAACAAAAATACTCTATAAAAATTTTTATTACACTTTGCAAGAAATGTAAATACTTTTTTAATTACCAGCAACTTTTAGGCTATTATGGCAAACAAAGCGGGATAGTATATATTCGTTTTGAATAAGGGCTATATAAAAAAAGATCTGTTGCGCGATGAGGTTGTCGAGCAACAAATCTTTTTTTATAAATTTTAACGGGTAGATATCTTATGCTTTGCGTTTTTTTAATGCCATAGCGGCTATACCAATACCGGTCAACAGACATGTTAATGGCTCAGGTATGGAGCCAGAATCGTCGTTATCAAAGTTATCGATTCCGTCGTCAATGTATGTACCATATTCAACCAGATACCATCGCAAACTTCCAGTGGCATAATCGTCATCCCAGTAACCGGCTGTCCCATCAGGATCACTGCTATGGGAACCCGGGTTAAAATACAACACACTTTGTCCTCCGGAGTTATCTGATAAATTCTCTTCAGTCCAGTCAAAAGGTTCCTCTGTGATCCAGACAAATCCTCCGGTCGGTTCAGTGCTGCCGTCCAGTTGAAAACCGCCAATCCAGTAGTCTACGGAATTGTAATAGCTTAAAACAAAATCAAATTCTGCTCTGCTGGATATGACCGCAAGGTAACCGTTTTTATTGTCGAACACCTGTGAGCGAGCAGTGGTACGTGCGTCAGTCCATGAAGTCAAGATTGGAACCAATTCATACCAGTGATCGTTTTCAGACCAATGAGCAGGTGAGGCAAAACCGATGTTTTGCCACAAAATTAACGTTAACATACTCAGGGTAAAAACAATTCGTTTCATAAAGAGATCCTTTCTTTTTAATAGCGTTCTTTTCGTATTATATAACGTAAACAGAAAGCACTGTTTAAAATGCACATAGCAATAATGGTAGAACGGAGGGTATCTGTTCTGTAATGTGTTTATTTAATTTTTGTATAGAGCGAATCACCGCAATATGCGTTTGATCGCAATCGAAATCAAACCGGAGAACATAAGCAGCAAAGATGCCGGTTCAGGGATGGGTACAGTTTCCTGCGCGGTGAAAATTTCGTAGTCCGTACCGTCCCAGCCGTACCAAGCGACAGTACCGTCGCTGACGTAGGGATGCAGATCGTCATAGTCGTTATCAGTGATTTGTTCTATGGTTTGCTCTAAAATATCGTAGATATAAATTTCGAAATCAGTTCCATCCCACCCGTACCATACAATGGTTTTGCCGTCGGTTTGAGGATAGGTGTCTTCTGCGGCGTTGTCAGTGATAACCTGTGTAATATCATCGGCTACACTGTAGATATAAATTTCGAAATCCGTGCCGTCCCAGCCTGTCCATACGGCATACCCATCGCAGATTTCAAAATAGCGGTTCTGAGTGGATAACGGGGATATATTTTGGATCGGATCACTTGATCCAAGTTTTTTATAATAGATATTCCAGTCACCGCCAGCATCGCCGTACCATATAAGGTCGGTCCCATCGATCTTGGGTCTATTATTCGACCAATCGCTGGTGGTTATCTGTGTAAAGTTATCTGTTGATACATTATATGCCATAATTTGCCAGTTGTCGTTTCTGTATGAATCCCAGACGATATAATCGCCGCTGATGTCTGGACGCCGATCGGGTATGGAATCGGATGTTATATTGGTTGTGCCTGATCCATCGTACCAAAAAATTTCCTGATTAGGAGCGGGCGTGCCATATTGCCATATTATGTTTGATCCATCAATTTGCGGTATGCGGTTTACTCCGGATGTGGTTATTGCAGTAGTGGAGCTACCGTCAAACAAGTAGACATTCTCGTCTTCCACACCGCCATACCATACTACCTGATTACCCTGTTTCTTTATATTATAGTAACTAAACCAAAACCACATAATATATACACACTCTAAATGATACCATATATATCAAACTTAGTCAAGCCCGTTCAAAATGTATACAGCAACACAGAAAGGCATAAATGTGTGTTACAAAACATACATTTTCAAGAATTTACAATAATAACACACATCAATTTTATATTGTCAAAGTTGGAAAATTTGTATAATATATATTCCTTAGCAGGGGGATAACATTCATCATAGGAGACCATTATGCGTTTGTTTTTCACAACGATGATTTTTGCGTGTTTTTTATCTTTGAATTCTCTTTTCGCACAACCAGCCGGGTTTGAGTTTACTGATGTGGAAGCTATTGCAACATCAGATATTACAGAACATCAGGATAACCCGTCAGTGCCTGCCACTGCATCAGGAAGAACATTTTTCGAATTTGATTGCGATGGAGTAACACAAATTGCTTATAATTTTTACTTTTACTCAGCTTTCCCAAGTATACTTGAATCGGTTCCGTATAACGACACATCTCCAGTAGCAGGATCCATAGGCTCTACAAGTTGTTGTGCATGGGTAAGTGATGGCGACAGGGATGGTTATGAAACAGGTATATACTTTAAGATTTTGTCATATTCATCAGTAGTCAGGGTAAACAACTATACAACCGGCGCGCAGTTCAACCCTGATATGGCTAGCTCTTCTGATACTGAACATGCCTTGATTGTATGGGAAAGCGATGGTCAAGATGGAGATGGATCCGGTATATATGGTCGGCTGGTCGGCGAAGATGGAACATTCCTTAGTTCCGAATTTCAGATAAATTCGACTACCACCAATAATCAATCCGAACCAGCTGTAGCATGGAATGGATCGCGGTATCTGGTTGTATGGAGCAGTGAACAGGTGAATTACGGCAAACTGGTTACCAACTATGGCATTATGGGTCAATTTTTTGATAACGACGGTGCGGCAATTGGCAGTGAATTTCTTATATCCAACGACGCTGCGCATGATCACACCGCACCAGACGTGGCATCGGACGGCACCGATTTTATAGTAATCGCTCACGCTGACTCAAAAGTTGTAGCGCGCAAAGTTGGAGCCACAGGAACACTCGGTTCGTATTTCACTGTTAACGACGCGTCATCAACACTGATTTCCTCATACGCTTCTATAGCCTCTACTGGCACAAGTTATCTGGTTGTGTGGAGAGATAATACCGATGTGGCATTTCCACTGAGACCTACCTATTCGCTCCACGCACAACTCCTTAACCCTGATTCAAGCAAACAAGACAGTAATTTCACGGTTAATTATTATTCAGTCACCTCAATGGCTCACCCTTCCGTATCAGCTAATAGCAGCAGTTATTATCTGTTGTGGAGCAGTTACCACGACAGCTCAACAACCAGAGTAGTCTGTTGGAGACGCCTGACTTATACAGGATTAACAATACATGATGTGCCGTATACACAAATTTATGGTGCTGGAGATAACGCCGTTTTTCTAGTACGGGCAGAGACACTCAACCCTCCGCTACATTATCAGTGGTACTATGATAATGACGAAGTAGGAACAGATTCACCAACATTGACATTAACCCCAGCCGATTTACCGGATCAGGATTCGTACACTCACGTACAATGCATAATATCTGATAAATATGGAAGTTATGAAACTGAAAGTGGCGACCGCCTTGACTGGTACGACAAATCCAATTATGGCTATGTTCTTGAACCGTGGTTTTATATCCCGGAGTCTTTTGAACAAAAAGCGTATAAAACGACTATCGCTTCTAACGGGTCATCTTTTTTTGCTGCATGGGATTATATGACCGGAGACATGACCAACCAGACTGACATAAAAGGAATGATTTTTGACAACGAAAGTTCGCCAACAACTTCGCCGGTTAATATCAACTCAACCGTAGCCTATGCGCAGTCGAATCCAGATTCAGCGTTTAACGGTACATATTATCTAATGGTATGGCAAAGTTACATATCAGGATATACTGATGATATCATCGGGCAATTTTATGCCTCCGATGGCACACCGGTTGGCAGTGAAATTATCATAAACTCCACACGTTCATGGTATCAGAAAAACCCCGCAATCGCTACTGACGGCACAAACTTTTTTGTAATCTGGGAATCATACCAGCAAGACAGCGACGGCTACGCCATTGTTGGGTGTATTGTCAATGGAGCCAGCATGTTACCCGGATCAGAATTGGTGATAAACCAACATGAAACAGGCAATCAGGTTAATGCTGATATCGCCAGCGATGGTTTTAACAAATATCTAGCTGTTTGGGAAGATCAGGGTGACTATGACGGAACCACGGATGACAATATTATCGGTCGCTATATCTACTCGAATGGAACATTTGTAGCCAATGAGTTTATGGTGAACGAGACCGCAGATAATTCGTCCCATAACCCTGCTATTGCGTCATCATACGGCAGTTTTTTTATTGTCTGGGAATCTACCGATAGTTACGGAGCTTCCTACTCTTACAGGCGTTTTATTCAGGCTGACGGCACTATGGATGATGTCGACTATTATTATTCTGATGACATAAATGATGTGGCAATAGCGGCAAATGACTATGATTACATGTTTGTACAAGTCAGAATGGATACGTTCGACGGTACAGATATATATGCGACACGATATCGATATGATGGTACTGCTCTATCAAGTCAATACATCGCGATATATGATGACTCCTGGTATAATAGCCTTGAGTACACTGTCGATAACGTTTCGATTACATCTAACGGCAAAGATTTTATGGTCATATGGACACTGGTTGACGAATCGGGAATCAGTAAAGGTGTTTATGGCAGAAAACTTACATACTTAGGGCCAACTACCTCACCTGATTGTTCCGATAAAATTGCATACGAAAACGAAAATGTCACATGGCACATTGCGGCAGAAGATCCTCATGGAACGGTCTCATACCAGTGGTATTACAAAGGACAACCGTGGGGCACAAACAGCCCTTCCACACAGGTATCTAATGTACAACTATCAGATGACGAATCAGTCATGTATTGTGTCCTAACCGACGCGCAAGCAAGCAGAATAAGCGAAGTAGCCACATTAACCGTCAACTCTCATCCAACCTGCTTTACATTCAGCGATGAAATACGGCTTAACAACGCCCCAGGCGAATGGGCAGCAAAACCTATAATGTGTGCCACAGCCAATGGATTTGAAGTGTTTATGTTCGCCGACAATGATAGCAATTCACCATACGATGATTTTGTAAAAAAATCTGTGTTCAACAAAGACGGAGAACAACAAGGATATTCGTCATATATTGAAGTAGATTATTCTTCCACAATTCCTCTAAAAGTCGCTTATAACGGAACACATTATTTGTTTGTATATGCCAGATATGATGTTGTAAAGGGGCAGTTAGTGGATACTTCAGGGAACTCTGTAGGTTCGGCATTCACGATTAACACAACATCCCAGGAAGAGATTTTTTCTATCGATGTGGCAACCGATGGCTCAACCTTTTTTATCACATGGTCAGGCAGTACCGATTTTTTTGGCGATAATCCAGATATATACGCTAGAATTATGAGTGATGATGGCTCATTTGTTACCGCGGAATTTACAGTTGCTAACACAACTTCTACAGAAACAGCTACTGTCGCGGCATATAACGGTACGGCGTATTTGGCGGGATGGGTTGCAGGATCGAATTTTATGGGACAAATGTATGGTCCAGATGGCACTCTCGTTGTCTCAACGTTTACCATCGCATCCGATGTCTACACTGGCGATCCCGATACTTTTGATTCGCCGGATCTGATTACTTCATCTTATAATTATTTTGCGACATGGGCTGATTCTTCTCACAATTTATGGATACAACAAATTGGCGCTACGGGAACGCTGGTCGGATCGCCGGTAGCGGTAGCAACACCTGCGGAATATCCCGAGGCATACAATCCGAGGCTTGCCACAACAGGCAGTGATTTCTTAGTTATCTGGGAAGATGATGACAGAGGGTATTCTCAATACTCTCCGAATTCAGAAACCGACATCCTTGCTGTTTTGCTTGATAGCTCACTTGATCCTATAGGTTCACCGTTTACGGTAAACACACAACGTTATGGTGCACAGCTTTTTGCTGGTGTTGTATCTGACGGATCAAACTACGCTATTTGCTGGGAAAGCCACGATCAGGATCCTGACGTCAAATCAGTTTACATGAAAACATTAGCCTACAGTGGACTGCAGTTGACCGGTCAACCGATATCTATCACCGTGCATGAAGACGACACAGCCGTATTTGTTGTAAGCACAGGGCATTCACATGGTACACTTTCATATAAATGGTATCTATACAGGTACCCCTTAAAACCGCTTCAAGTTGGCAGTGCACGCGTATTATACCTGTATAATGTCCCCTACAGCTCAGACGGCAGTGAATACTATTGCGTGGTCAGTGACGATGATGGTTCCGTAACATCGAACAGAGCGACATTAACGGTTACACCTCTACTGGCAATTACGGTTCATCCTCAGGATCAATCATGTTTTGAAAACGAACCTGCTACGTTTACGGTAGATACCAACTACAGCGATAATCTTGCATACCAGTGGTATCAGGTTGCGTCTCCGGTTGGCTTCGCTCTCACAGGAGAACACGGACAACAGTTAACTTTGGAACCGACTCGGGCTATGAACGGTAACCAGTATTACTGCAGGGTTACCCGATTAGGCGATACCGTCTTCTCTGATCCGGCAACGCTGACCGTCATAGAACCGGATTTCACCGTATCGATCAACGGGCCTTCCAGCTTGCCGGAAAACAGCGATTACCACGGTACCGGGTATACCTATAATGCCTATGTAGATTATGGGACAGGGCCGGTTAACGAAACAGATAACGTCACATGGGAACTGTTGACACCGGAAGCGGGCTACATGATCGGCAAAAGGTTTTATACTGTCGAGGTGGATGAAAACATAGTTGCTACCATAAAAGCAACCTTTGACGATGGCAACGAAGTACACTGGGCAACCTTTGATGTTACTGTAACCAACTTTCTACAGGTGACAAGCATGTCGCCATGGTTGCAAAACGGTATGGTAACTGCTCCTCAGAATATAGAAATCGGGTTCAGCCGCACTATATTTTATGGACACTCATTATCATCTTGGTCGCTGGTTGCCGCAGGGGCTGACGGTACATTCGGCACAACTGATGATGTTCTTGTATCGGCATCAATTACCAGCTCGGATTATGAGGAATATATAACCATCGAGGTTGCAGATCAGCTTTCACAAGACGAATTTTATCGTCTGACATTAGATATAAAGGCTAGTAGTGGGAGTTATCTGGACGGTGAATTTGACGGCACATTGCCATCGGGTAATTTTTCTACCGGAGGCGAGTTTGTAGTCGATTTCAGTTATCAGCCGACTATTCTCAACTTTGAGTGCCTCGATAATGATACAGTCAGTATACAATGGGCACCATTTTCTACCCGTCCTATGGAGTACCAGATACTTTATACCGACGATCTAACAGGCGATATATGGCATTCGCTCGGCTCCACACTGGATGTCAAACATTGGAATGGCGATGATACATCGCTCGTATCGCCCGGCCGTTACTACCGCGTTGTCGGGGCGACTTCCGCGATTATCGGTGTCACACCAAATATATTAACTCGTGGTGATACTAACGTAATCGTGACGATTGCAGGATGGAATACCCACTGGTTAACAGGTACGGTAACCGTATCATTCGGTGATTGTACAATAACTAATCAGCAAATGGTGTATAACGACCTCATTGGTCTGGCCGTATCGGTACCACCAAAAACAACACTCGGGCATCATGATATCACCATAGAATGTTCTGACGGCACTATCATCAAGCATGATGGTTTTGAGATTGTGGAGTAACTGCACGTAACAACTTGATATATGCGCGGAAATTTTTCTATCAAGAAAACTTCCGCGCATTTTTTGTATATCAGGAAAAGGCAGTTTCGGGTAACTCGTTCATTTCACGTCAACCACGTCACGCAAAGAAAATATTTTAATTAGATTGACATTTATTATCTTTTTTGATTATTATTAAACTTGTATTATTACAATCAATAACACTGTTAAGGGGGTGTGCTATGTTGAAATATGTAATTACTCTGGCACTGTTGTTCTCGGCATCCACGGTATATTCTGTAACCATCGATATCTCAGGAGTTATAACCTCAGTAGGAGATCCGGCAAATGTTCTCGACGGATACGTGTATGTCGGCGCTTCGTTCACCGGAAGTTATACCTATAACATGGCGCCGGATACGACCTATCACGGCACCAACATATCGCAATATCTTTATACATCCAACGCCGTTCATGTCGTCATTGATATTAATGGGCTTATCTTTGAAACGGATGTCTCTGACCCTCACATGATTATAGAAATTCATAACGACAGGGATGTAACAAATGATGTGTTTTTGTGGCATAGCTATAATAATGTTGTATCATCAGGGATTGGAATAGATACTATTTCATGGAATTTGCAGGACGATTCGAGAACCGCACTTACAAGCACAGCGCTGCCCGATTCCGCTATGAATCTATCCGATTGGCTGGACATGAATCTCTTCAATATTAGCAACACTACGATAACAGGCCCTGAAGTCAATATTTATGATATAAAAGGCACAGTCACATCCACCGCGATAGCCCCTGCGGTACCAGAACCGATGACGATTGTTCTAGCTTTACTTGGTAGCGTATCGTTAGTGCTGAAAAGATTTTTCTAAAAGGATCTGCAGCTTCAATCGGATGTCATCCCTCCTTTAGAAAAATTGTAATTCGATAAAAAAAATAAAATTTTGTGAAACTATTGTTACTGATACGATATCTGTTTGGCAAACAATCAATTTTGATTATTTGGATAGTTGCAAGCGATACTGTAGCAAAATACCGACTATAGCCTGTGGAAAACAGGTATGACAGGTGCTAGCCGGATATGCGTTTTCGCGACCCAATATCATTAAGGTTACCATGATCTGATTGCGATCAGCTAATTATCTATCATATTTTTCTAAACCTGTTATTCTCAATCTGATCATATAAAAAATTACCTGACAAAAAAATGCACTAACCCCGAAAATTTTCCTTGATTGCCTCCATATGGTGTGCTATTGTAGTCACCTGTCTGGTTATCCAGTTAATCTCCAAAGTGCCTGTGGATAACTTGTGGATTATCTGTGAATATCTCATAGATTAACCACAAAGAGGGGGACAGGCGCTTGAAACATATTCTAAACATCATGGTATGACTTAAAATTCAGCAAGCCATGCGCAATGCCTTAAAGTGTTAAACTGGCTAATCGTTATAACCATTTGCAATTTAATCAGATAGCGATTATTTACTGAATTTTTGCGATTCATGTAATGTAATATATTTATTAGTAATATCTAAACCCGCGTATCGTTTTTGTGTTATACGTGTATTGCCTGTTTGTTGGGCTAATGTTAGGCTATATTGTGTCACGCCCTGTGGATAACTCTGTGGATAATCTGAGGAAAAGGAGTTCCCGTTGGATACACCCGCGTTCTGGGATAACGTTCTCACTCGAATCAAAGAGAACATCAGCGATTTCAGCTATAATTCATGGTTTCAGTGTATCCAGCAGGTGCGCAAAGAAGACAGTACTGTTCATGTAGAATTACCTAACAATCTTGCACGTAACTGGATGCTTGAAAATTTCTCCGGTATTATCAAAGAAGCCCTATTTCACGAACTGGGTGAAGATTTGTCTGTCCAGTTTGATGTTGTCGAAGCACCTACTCCAGCTCCCGAAGCTAAACCTGAACAGAAAACAAAATCAGCTAAGCAATCATCATCAGGAACATTTAAGATATCACGCAGTTCCCTTGAGTCACAAAGTCCGGTACTCAATAATAATTATATTTTCGATACGTTTGTCGTTGGAGCGAGCAATCGGTTTGCACATGCCGCCGCTGTAGCTGTCGGGCGGTCTCCGGCCAAGGCGTATAACCCACTGTTTATATATGGTGGTGTGGGGCTTGGTAAAACACATCTGATGCAGGCGATCGGCAACAAGATCATCACCGACAACCCGGATTACCGCGTACATTATTTATCCAGCGAAATTTTTACCAATAAATTGATAGATGCCATACAAAACCGAAATACCGTCAAGTTCCGCAAAAAATACCGTAACGTTGACGTGCTTTTGATTGATGATATCCAGTTTTTAAGTGGTAAAGAACAGACTCAGGAAGAATTTTTTCATACTTTTAATACTCTTTACGATGCCCATAAGCAGATTGTCATCACCAGCGACCGTGCTCCCAAAGATATAGAATATCTGGAAGACAGGCTCATATCGCGTTTCGAATGGGGATTGGTCACTGACCTGCAGCCCCCTGATATCGAAACCCGTATAGCGATTTTGCGCAAAAAAGTCGAATCGTCAAACGCCGATGTGGCCGAAGACGTGATTTATTTTCTTGCAAATAAGATAAAATCTAACATCCGCAAACTGGAAGGCGCGCTGATCCGTATTGTGTCGTACGCGTCGTTGACCAAAACAAAGATTACGGTTTCCATGGTTCAGGATGTACTGCACGACACGCTCGAAGACGATTTGTCGCGCGTCATTACTGTTGATCAGATACATCGTCTGATCGCCGAAGAGTATGACTTACGCATTCAGGACCTCATCGGCCCTAAACGTACAAAGAACATAGCCATGCCCCGTCAGGTAGCGATGTTTATCACACGACGCCTAACCCCGCTGTCATTACCGGAGATCGGTAAAGCCTTCGGCGGCAGGGATCATACCACAGTGCTGCATGCCATCAACAATATCGATAAGAAGATGAAAGAACGAGCTGATCTACGGATCACTGTAAACAGCCATCTTGAAAAACTGCGAGCCAACAAGTATACCTGATATATCCCGTTTCTCACTGACTAATGGAAAGATACAAATGTAAGAAAAAGACAGCACCCTTTTTCTTCAATAATTTCATATAATACTTGCATACAAAAAAAGGCTCAGTTATGAGCCCTTTTTAAATCTGATGAGTATAGCTATAAACTATCGGTCATTTTTCGTTAGTCGTCTTGCAATACAGATAAGTCCGCTACCAATAAGCAGAAACGAAGTTGGTTCAGGTACTGAAGATGAAGAGCGAACAGCATCTTGATTATACAATATAAATCCCCGATAAGCACCATCAGAATTGTGTCCATAACCAACAATATCACCGTAATTATTAATGCCAAGAGCAACATTAAGTGTCAATTCTGAACCCGTAGGCAAATAATCGTTAAGGTTAATCATACTACCATTATCATATAAAAATGGACTCTCATTCCACGAAGAATCAACTCCCCATCCAACAATTTGACCTGATTCATTTATATCCTCTGCTACGCTACTAATATTATTTCCTGCTACACCAAGATCGTACATAGTGCCGTTCTCATATAAAAATGCATGAGTATTTCCTGCAGAATTCTCGGCAGACCCGGCAATTTGACCTGATTCATTTATGCCGTATGCATGACTTTCATCACCGCCAAACGTACCCAAAGGACTCATGGTGCCGTTCTCATACAAAAAAGCACGATTGTTATTAGATGAATTCTTAGCATAACCAACTATTTGCCCCAACTCATTTATATCTTCGGATCGACCAAAACTACCGCTGAATGTACCCAAATCAGTCATAATATTATCGCTATATAAAAAAGCATGATACTGGTTAGTTGCAGTATAAGCTTGTCCAACAATTTGCCTTGCTTCATTTATTGCATGTGCAATGCTATAATCTCCACCAAGTGTCCCAAGATCAGTCATTGTGCCGTTCTCATAAAAAAAAGCATGACTCTTACCTGATGAATCATAGGCGGAACCAACTATCTGTCCTGAATTATTAATACCATTAGCCTCGCTACGAGATCCACCAAGTGTCCCAAGATTAATTAAACTACCATTTTCATACAGAAAAGCGTGTTTATTGTTTGATGAATCATAAGCATAACCAACAACTTGACCTGAATCGTTGATATCGTTCGCGAAACTGTATGATCCTCCGAACGTATCAATTTCGATTAATGAATAATTTGCTGCTGCTGCATTAGTTGTTATTAAGCATAATAATGTGATAAAAAATAATCTTTTCACGACGCATCTCCTGTCTATTTTAATATCCTGGGAATCAACTAGTTATATTATATATGACAAATATAAATATTACAAATATTTTTTTAATGGACAGAGATTTACTTTCATTAATGTTATGCTTGTGTATCTCCTAAAGACACTATGTTGTAATAAAATAAAGAAGTGACCGCAACTTTTTATTCGCATAAAAAACTAAAAAATAGCACAACGCATTAAATCAATTTGGTACAAACATATTGTAAGCCAGATCATACTCAAGCCAATCTTATTTCTCCATGAAGAACTCCGCAGCAACAAGTGCATCTGATCCTGACCGCATATTTTTAGGTCAATCTACTGTCTATACAGTCCTTATTTTTGCAGTAACGAATTGTGTTTTTTAATCTTATATGTTATAATGACTTACAACTAATAAACCTAATTTAAAAAGGAGAATCTAGATGAAAAGTACTTTACTATTTTTCACACTGTTTATTGCCCTGTCTACAACTGTAAACGCAGATACTGTGTCTATAGATTTTTTGAGCAGAACCGGATTCGGTGACGCGAATATCTGGGATGGAGATGAAAACGGCAATACCGGTGTTTGGGCATATCGGTACACCACAATAAACAATTTTGATTCCGATACTTATGGGTATCTGGACCATGTTTATCAGCCGTACGGTTATGACCGTATTAACAAGGAGTCACTGGGCACATTTCCCTATCATGAATACAGGGATGGAGTTATGAAGTTTCACACGTCGACTTCATACGCGGTTATTCTAGAGTTCAAGTCGCCGTATTCCGCGGATTATGTTTTAAATTATCAAACACAGCTTCAATCTGGTTCAACAAACGGTGTACGTTTGTACTATCAGGTCAATAACGAACAATCATTTGAGGATCAGTATACGTTATCGTCAGGACAAATCAAATCGGGTTCGTTCTCGTTTAGTTTGCTCGAAGGCGAATCTCTGTATCTCATTATTGATCCGAATGGAGCGTACGATTGGGATCATACGCATATTCTCCAATTCTCTCTGACAGGCGAAACACTCCCTGAACCTGAACCGACACCTGTGCCAGAACCATGCTCAGTTGTGCTCCTTACGATCGGATTAGCGGGGTTGGTCAGACGACAATTTCGCAGATAAGCTTTGATGCAAATGGCTGGTGATTAACGCCTATTCGTCTAGGTCGTAATCTTTGACATATTTCGCCCACTCTTCCTCATCCATTGATTTGATGAGATTTTTTCTGATGCGATGTAAACGACTTGCTACATATTTTGGCGAGACATTGAGAATCTGGCTTATTTCTTTGTATGAGAAACCATCAGCTCGCAACAAGATCATATCTTTGTCATCCGCATTCAGCTTCTTGAGTGCATCCCTCAACATATCAACATCAAAATTCATTCTTTGGCTTGCCTCACTCTTAACTGAATCAGTATCTGTAATTTTATATTTTCGACAAAAATTCCAATTAGATCGGAGGCAACTTAATCTTGGAGATATTACACGGGGATGGAACAAAGCGTGAAAATCTTCTGGATTCTTCAGTTTCGGAATACGGCTGAATAGTTGTATTAGAATCTTTGATACCATATAATCAATATCTATCTTTGCAGAATCGCTAATTTTCATACAAAGTCTGTAGGCAACTCTGTAATATTTTCTGAATAACTCAGCATAAGCAAGCTCATTGTTTTCTTGAGCCAAACGCACTAAATCGGTTGTTGTAGGGTCGTCATATATATTGAATGTGTTTACGACAGAAAAATCATAATCTTTCTGTTCTCGTTTTTTGTCTATAGATAGACGCAGCTGTTCAATTTCTTTATCAACGCATGATTCCGATACCGGATCTGCCTGATAAAGCTTCATTATTGTTTTTAGTTCATCATCAAATTTCATGATATCAGAATGTTCATCCATATCAATCCCCGTAAAGCTCTTCAAACAATTTTTTCAGAGGTTTATATTTGCGCAATATTTTTCTAATATAATACAACCTTATTCTTATCGCATTTTCGCTTAGTTGATCATTTAATACTCTGGCTATTTCCCGCACCTTATAGTATTTTTGGTAAAACAAGACTGCGATCAAACGGTCATCCTCTGACAGCAGGTTATATGAATCTTTTATGATTGAATTAATTTTCTTTCTGTCAATATCCTTAATGCTGTTTTGTTTGCTATCATGTAATCGATCAATAATTTCTTCTACTCGTTCAGGGTTAATTCTTTCATGAGCTGAGATAGTATTTTTATCGTTTTTACCTTGAGTGGAGTCTTCATAATTTATGCATTTTCGTTTTATTGCTGTTCTAAACCATGACCAAAAAACGCCGGGATTTTTTAATTTGCCAAGTTTCTCCAGAGTTTGATCAACAAATTCTCGTAACAAAAAATCTTTATCCGCATTAGAGTTCAGCATAGAACGGCAATTTTTTTCCACATACCTTAATGCTTTTTCTTTTAAATATGAAAACGCGTAGCCGTCTCCATCATTGCTGAGTATAACCAGTTCTGTGCTTTTGAGCTTAGAATACTTATCATGAATCCTATGTTTCCGATGACGTCTTCTATACGCAGTACAATGTGTATACGCTATGCGAAAAAGTAGTCCTTCAAAATGATGAATCTTATTCAGTCGTTCAACCTGGATAACAAAATCAGCAAAAATATCTATTACCATACCATTCTGTAAAGACCATGCATGACAAAGCAGTTCACAAAAAATTGTCAGGCGTTCGCGATATTGTTTGTAAAATATAGCTTCCGCTTGCTGGTCTTGCGACTGTATACGTTTTATGAGTTGTGTTAATTCTTTGGTGTCCATATTGGTAAAGACAAGGGAACCCAATATAACATTTCAAATTTTTTGAAAATAAAATTAGCCTATAGATAAATTTGGGGTCGATAAAAAAGTCAGTGACTGGCTCTAAAAAGCCGTCATTGCGAGAAGCGAAGCGACGAAGCAATCTCAACTATGGACAGAAAATGACCGGTTCTTACTGAGTATTACAAGTTCTTTTTTATACCCGATAAGGTTATCGGATTTTCCCACGCCTGGTAAGACGCAATACACCATACGCAATACCCAGCAAAATGAAGGAACATGGTTCGGGAATAACCGTTGAATCCGTTTCAAGGATGGCAAGGTATATTTCAGAGTTTCCGAGATCACCACTTTGCCATACTATGTAATTACCGTAGATTGCGGCGAATGTATCTGTCACATGGTTGTCGGTAATCTGATATGTTTCACCGGTCAGTATATCATACAGATAAATGTCTTGATCCCCATCCAAGATGCCATGCCAGACCAGATAATTTCCATAGAGACATGGATATCCATCACCGCTTGAATTGTTTGTCACCCGGGTGGTTTCACCGGTAACTATATTGTAGAGAAATATTTCACCACCACCTTCCCATGCGATATAATCTCCATATATTGTGGGACTTCCGTCATATCTGCTATTATTGGTTATGGGAGTTGATATGCCGGTATCGATATCATACAAAACTATTTCTCCGTCACCGCCTTCAAATCGTTGCCATACAAGATGATTGTCATACAATGCTGGTGCATAATCATTGATGAAGTCGTCAGTTATTGGTGTGGTTTCACCGGTGGTTATGTTATATATATAAACATCATACGTGCCGTATCCCGCTTCCGTCCACGCAAGGTAATTGCCATGTAACGTGGGGTTATTATCTGTATAAGTAGTACCAGTAATTTGGCTGGTGTTATGGCTTTGCATATTATACAGATATATTGCGGTATTACCTGTATATGGGCCACCTGATGCATACCATGCCACATAGTCTCCGTAGATGGCCGGTTCATACGCCGCCCCTAACTGAGTATGGGTTAGCTGGGTGGTTATGCCGGTTGATATCTCGTAGAGGTATATTTCCTGATTTCCGTCTTCTTTTCCATGGTATGCCACATAATCACCATATACCGCAGGAAAATTGTCCAGTACACCGTTGTTTGTGATTCGTTGTGTTGTCCATGACAGGGCATATAGGTTAGAGTTTAACGTTATAAATATTAGTAATGTAATAAAAAAATGACACAAATTTTTTATTTGCATACAACTCTCCTAGTCAAATTCTTTAACATAAAATGAACTAATAAATAATATAACATATAAATCTAATTTAGTCAAATAAAAGTGTTTTGAATATCTCGTCTCATCAAATCATTGACTCCGTTTATTATCTTGCCCATGTTTGCGCACGTGTTGTGTAAAATGGATTCTTCAAAAACAGCACATAACTTCGTAAATTTTCTATAACCAGCCGTACTTTAAAAAAAACATTTTGTATTGTCACTAAATTGACATAATATAGATGTATGTTACAGTAACGATAAAATTTGCCGATTGATAAATTATGAAAAAACATGATGCATCAGATCAACCTTTCGACGATTCTGTTCAGCAATCCGAAGCCGATGAAGTGTTGGCAGGTATTGAGCAGTCGTATCGAACTCTTTTCGAGGCCGCCAGTGACGCGATCTTTATTGTAAAAGGCAATCGCTTTGTCGCCTGCAACCAAAGCGCTGTAACCATTTTTGGCTGTAGTAATAAAAATGATTTTATCGGGCATAGCCCATGGGAATTTTCTCCTCCAATCCAACCTGATGGGTCTGATAGCAAACAAAAAGCTATAATGTTGGTAAAGGCGGCATCTGATGGCTACGCCCAACGTTTTGAATGGAAACACATAAAAAAAGATAAAACTTTTTTTGACGCCGAAGTATCACTCAACCGTCTTACCCTTGACGGCAAAGTGTATCTTCAGGCTATTGTACGCGATATCAGTATGCGTAAACAAAACGAACAAGCCTTGCTTGAAAGCGAAGCCCGCCTGAAAGAAGCCCAACAAATGGCTCAGCTAGGGCATTGGTACTGGGATGTTAAAACAGGCGATGTTGATTGGTCTGAAGAAGTGTTTAAAATATTTAGACTCGATCCAAACACATTCACTCCGCAAATAGACTCTATTATGGCGCTTTCCCCGTGGCCTGAAGACAGTCAACGCCATAAAGAATTGATGGACAAAGTGATTACCACTGGGGAAGTTGGCACTTTTGAACAACGATTTCTCTTTCCAGACGGATCGACAGGATACTATTACTCTACTTTTCAAGGGATTTTTGATCAAAATAACAGCCTAATTGCTATTCAGGGGACAGTGCAGGATATCACCGACCGTAAAATGGCTGAACTGGAACGCGAAGCCCTGATCAAAACACTGGAACAAAAGAACGCCGAACTGGAACGGTTTACCTATACAGTATCGCACGACCTAAAAACACCTCTGGTCACTATCGAAGGATTTCTTGGGATAATTAAAGAACAATCAGCTATAAAAAACTTACCCTCCGTGATGGATTATCTTGAGCGAATCAGCAACGCTTCAAAAAAAATGCGAACACTGTTGCAAGATTTACTGGAGTTCTCAAGGGTAGGGTCAAGCCCAGGGGATTACCAATCGATACCTCTGCAAAATATTGTCGATGAAGCGCTGGAATTGCTGAAGCCTCAACTGGAAATCAAATCCATCTCAGTAAATATAGACCCTAATTTACCTGTCATTTACGGCAACAAAGAGCGTATATCGGAAGTAATAATCAATCTTATCGAGAATGCTATCAAGTATATAGGTTCTGTAAGCGATCCACAAATAAGCATCGGCGGTAAGGATACCAATAAAGACACCGTTGTGTATGTCAAAGACAACGGCATCGGCATAAAACCGGAATATTTTGACAAAATTTTCAGGTTATTCGATAAACTCGACGGCAATAGCGAAGGGTCCGGTGTCGGGTTAAGTATCGTGAAACGCATTGTTGAGGTGCATGGCGGGTCCATCCATGTCGAATCTGCGGGACCTGATCAGGGCAGCAAGTTTATTTTTTATCTCCCGCATCCCAGAGACTAAACGGGAAATGAGCCAAACAACTATTTTTCAGCGATAACGAGCAATTCAAAATGCTCGGTTGTCAGGGTATCGTTTCTGGAAAACGCGCCAAGGGTCGCCCCAAAAATTTCTATTTTACTATATCCCAACGATTTGAGCATCCATGTTATTTCGCTGGGTACGTAATATCGTTCATCGCAATGCAACTCTTTTTTGACACCGGAATCGTCTTCAAAGGTGACCACATGCTTGTCTCGAAACGTCATCAGGTCAAATGTATTTTTTGTGTACGCAGCGTTACCCTCTTCTGTAGTACGGTTACAAAAATGCTCGACCGAATGATAAAGCGCGAATAATCCGTTAAGCGTGGTAAACATGAGTTTACCCTTATCTTTAAGCGCCCTGGTAATACTTTCTAAAATAGAAAAATTCATCTCGTCGGTTTCCATCAACGAAAACCCGCCTTCGCACATCATGATTGCCGCATCGAATTGAGCTTCAAACGGCAGGTTTCTCGCGTCATGTTTCTCAAAGGTGATTGACAGATCCAGGTCTTTTGCTTTTTGACGGGCTCTGGCAAGCATTGCCTCGGACAAATCTATACCGGTAACGCAATATCCTCGCTTTGTCAGCTCTATGGCATGACGGCCGGTACCGCATCCGACATCCAGTATTTTGCGCGAGGTGTCGTGATCGATTTCCCGCTCGATAAAATCGCATTCACCGCCTGTACCTTGCGTGAAGTGTTCTTCTTCATATTTCTGAGCGTAGTTTTCAAATAATGTTTCATACCATTGTTTCATTGGTGTAC
Source organism: Candidatus Auribacterota bacterium (assembly GCA_963675685.2). GTDB lineage: Bacteria > Auribacterota > Auribacteria > Auribacterales > Auribacteraceae > R3-B46. Next base: position 244,188 of record CAXXKF010000011.1, on the reverse strand, counting down.
TCCTTCGTTGGTGTTGAGAAAACAAATATAAAAAAAGATAAACTAATTATGCCCGAAAAAAAAGATAAAACGATTTTCTAAATTCACTATTTTCTTCACAGGTTGACAACTGTTTTTAGAGGGGTTGACAAAAGACAGGCGCACAGTTGACAAACAGTAAAACGTTGGTTGACAAAGCAAAAAATCACGGTTGACAAACAGTTTTCTCCCTCTTGTTGGACGAGGCTAAACTGAGGCTAATTTGTAGTATATATACACAGGAGGATAAAACCGATATGTCCGCACACGAAAACAACATCATACAACAATTCCAAAATATTCTGGGAACCGATACCCAACCCGCTATCGACGCAGTCAGGCAGGAAATCGAATCGCTCGTACCGCAGGCTCTAGCGGTCTGCAGAGATTTTTTAAGTTGCGATGAAGCGTCCATGGACCAGAAATTCAAAGTCGCTAAATATATCCTTGATATTTCTTCTATAGGTACCGAACTGGCAAAAGCCAAATCGCCCCATGTAAGTACTCTGATTCAAAATTGTTCGCCAGAACAACTGGCTGACTTACGCAAAACCGCCGACCGCCTGATCGTTTCTTTGAGACAAAAGAAGAAGGCATAACACAGATATATTTTGATTCTTTCCTGCTATTGAGTGAGATTGCTTCGTCATTCGGCTTCGCCTTTTTCCTCGCAATGACGTACACAAGAGTAGGCGTCATTGCGAGAAGCGAAGCGACGAAGCAATCTCACTCTCTTCAAATATCAATCCAATCCGCGAGCTATACTTCATGACCAAAGCCCACACTGAGTTTGACCACATCCAGTCCATGTTGCCCGATCTGGACGAACAAAGTTTATCTCTGTTCAGCTCCATGATCGACGCGCGGATAGTCGAAACGTATGAGCACGACAAACTGTCGTTTTTTCTACCCCACGACAAACAACAGGAGTTTATAAATCATCCGGCGCGGACAAAAATGTTCATCGGTGGCAACAGGTCGGGCAAAACCACTGCCGGAGCGGTTGACATGATCCTAGAGTGTATAGGACTTCATCCGTTGCAGAAAAAAGGGATCCGCAGAAAACCACCGGTGTACTGGCGAGTAGTGTGTGTAGATTTCACCAACGGAATCGAAAAAATTATTCTGCCAAAAATCAAACAATGGCTACCTAAAAAATATTTGATTAACGGGTCATGGCAATCATCGTGGCTTGAGCGTTCACGTACGCTTACACTGGCAAACGGATCACAGATCGAGTTCATGTCTGCCCATCAGGACAGGGAAAAATTCCAGGGCACCAGCAGGGACGGGCTTTGGATCGATGAGGAAATAGACAAACCGATCTACCACGAATGTCAGATGCGATTGCTCGACCGGGGCGGCCGGTCGATTCTCACCTTAACCCCCGTAAGCGGTATGACGTGGATCTATGACGATATCTATCTGAAAAAAGATGATCCGCACATCCACATTGTCACCGCATCTACCCTTGAGAATCCCCATATCGATCCCTCCGAAATACAGCTTATCTCGCAGGGACTGTCTGAACAGGAACAGAAAATTCGTATTAACGGAGAGTTTGTGTCCCTGCAAGGGCTGGTCTACAAAGAATTTGTCGACGGGCTGCCCCACGTTATCAAACCGTTTGAAATTCCGTCCGAGTGGACACACTACATCGGCATTGATCCGCACCTGCGCACCCCCACTGCCGCACTGTTTGTGGCGTGCGATAAAGAGAACAACCTGTATGTATACGACGAACTGTACATGGAAGGATTGATCAGCGATATCGCACCAATCATTCTCGATAAAACCGGTGACAAAGACCGGTTCTGCGCTCTGATCGATCCGGCAAGCGGGCAACCGAACCCGGTGTCGGGTACGTCCATCCGCGACGAGTTTGCGCGGTTCGGTATAACGGCGCGTAACCCCAGAAAAAATATGTATCTGGGGCTCAACAGGGTACGGGAATATTTAAAGTGCGACCCGGTGTACAACAAACCGCGTTTGTTTGTGTTCGATACCTGTCGCCGGTTACGATACGAGTTCATGCATTATATCTGGCAACCCGAATCAGGCTATGGAGACAAACAGCTTCCGCGCAAATACGACGACCACCTTCTCGACTGCCTGCGCTATATCATTATGGACGAGCCGGCGTACATTAATCCGCTGCGTGCAGCGTATCATCCCAAAAAACGACCCAAAGGAATTTGCGGGTATTAAAGTATCTCGATTGAAATAAAATTTACTGAGTTGGCAAAATCTACAATATGTGCTATAATTAATATGTATATAAATAATCAAAAACTTTTTGGTGGTGAGGAGTCGTTAATGAAACTTATCCGATTGCTTGTTGTATGTATTGCTGTGTGTTTGTCATCTCAAGTGTATGCTGCTTCCTATATTTATGTTTCAGATGCGGAAGGCATCGAAAAGTATAATGCGGACACAGGGGACTATATAACGAATTTGATTCCCAATTGGGTTCAGGGATTCGTGATTGGGTCTGACAATAACTTTTATGTCGGTTACGGTGATGGCGCCCGTCGCTATAGTGGTACAACCGGTGAACTGATCGATATTTTCGCCTATAACACATCTATAGACAACGCTGTTGATCTGGCATTCGGGCCCGACGGGAATTTATATATCAGCAGTCATGTCACATCGGAAATATACCGGTTTAACGGGTCAACAGGCGCTTTTATGGATGTGTTTATCTCAAGCGCAAATGGGCTTAATAAACCGACCGGCTTGACATTCGGTCCTGATGGGAAACTGTACGTTTGTTCACATATTAACGGAAGAATATTGCAGTGTGATATAAATACGAAACAGGTTAACGTTTTCGCCAGCAGTATAGTATATCCTCATGACCTTGTATTCGATTCAAATGATATTTTATATGTAACAGCTTATGGTAACGATACCATATATACCTATAATTTATCCGGTCAATCGCTTGGTGGCATTGATTCAGGCGGTGTCTTATCGTACCCTTACGGAATAACGGTGGACGACGATGATAATCTTTACATCGCCAACCGGACCAGTGTTGTGTTCTATGATGGGTCGACATTCAGCCAATTCAGTACCCACACCTATTCTTCTTTCGTCGTATTTCAAACTGAAACGGTAAACGCAGTACCTGAACCGTTGTCTGTCAGCTTGTTGGCGCTGGGGTTGCTAGTGCATTGGCGCAGGAAAGTTTGAGCCCGATTAAGGCTTACAACGTAGTTGTTTTATGTATTGCAATCACATCTTTGATAATTCTGAAATATATTGTATTTACCGCTATGTCAGTAAATTATATTGACTGATTTTATATTTTCAACTATAATAAATGCAGTTTTTAAAAAGTACCAGTTCATTTCATGGGGGGAATGACAGATGAAAAAGTTTTTTATCGCATTAGTAACGTTTTTTGCAGGGTTTCCATCATTAGTAATAGCACAAAATTCCAGCGACTCTTCTCCTGTATTACTCATCGCACAGAATATCCATAAAGAACAGGAACAACACGCACGAAGTATGTCGGTGACTAACACGTTTTCGCCGTCTACCAAACGTGAACGGGCAATCGATACGTATTCTCAGGAAACGGTTGCTACCACGGAAACCACATCGTTTCAAGATCAGATTGGCGGCGTGCAGTTGTTACAGCGCGACGGTTCTGTCCATTCGTACAGCACAAAGAAAAAGAACTGGTTTAACGAATAATAATTCGGGGTTGACCTTGTTTTATTCGGTTTAGCGATTGCCTTTGATTTTCTTCATTACAAGTCCGGCACTCCACAGCAGCGAGAACACGATTGTCGTCGGTTCAGGGACGGTGCTTTCAGGTTCCGGGTCATCATCATCGATTGGGTCGGTGCCATCAAGCTGATTCAATTCCAATTCAATCAGTACTGGATCACGCCAGTAACTATGTTCAACCTCAAAGCGAAAATATTGCCCATACACAGAAGTATCGAGATCATGGGTATTGGTATATACTGACGCCGACTCTTGGGGACCGTTGAAGTCGACTATTTGTGTCCATGTATCGGATGCTTCTGCTTTATACGAGATTGTATAAGTATTGATAGTATAATTAAGGGTATTATAAGGGTGATCACCGATACAATACACAGCGATTTGGTCTACTCGCTGTATCGAATCAAGTTCAATTTGCCACCAGCCCGAACCGGAACTATCCAGGCCATATATCTGTGAAACGTGGCTGTAGTCACTGCTGGTATAAGTTGCGTTGCCGTCAACAATGCTGGACGGATTAGTTCCACTCGCAGCGGTGTTTGAGATGGTTACCGTGCCACCGAGAGCAACATTAATAGGCAATGCGTGGGCATTTGCTGCAATACCGGTAATGAGAATAGACATTAATAGCGCAAAGGTTTTCATGTTTATACATCTCCTTGATCAAAAATAAGTAGATTTGATTTATGAGTTGCTCTTTGTCTTAGCTTTAACGCAACAAAAACTGGTACCGAGTAAAACAAGAATTATCGACATCGGTTCGGGTATAGTTTCAGCGTCAGCAACAACAGGTGCGAAGGTTAAATACGCGGGGCTGGACAATCCTGAGACAAAAACATCTATAAACTCTCCGGTGGTACCATCAAATCTAACAATCTGGCCATCGTCCCAGCTACAAACGTATAAATTGCCATCAGGTCCGAATTCCATCCCGTGGGCAGAGTTTAGCGACGCAAATACATCTATATAAGCACCTGTGGTAGCATCAAACCTAAAAATTTTATCTGCGGAATAATCGCTCACATAGAGGTTGCCATCAGGTCCGAATTCCAAATCGATGGGATGCACTAATGTTGCTCCCGATGTAAATTCTCCAATGATAGCGCCTGTGTCACCATCAAAGCGTACAACATTTAAAGAACGGTTGCCGACTACATATAAATCACCATCGCTATGAAAAAGGAAACCATGAGGACCAGCTAACAACGCACTTTGCGCAAAAGGTTGAGTTGAAGTGCCGTCAGATTGAACTATCGTTTCCGCGCCATTGCTGCTCACATACAGGTTGCCATCCGGACCGAAGGCGAGGTCACAGGTTATGGACAATCCGCTGCTGATAAAAGTCTCAATAGCAGAACCGGTATCGCCATCAAAGCGTACAACTTGATCGCTGTTTCGTTTACTCACATACAAATCACCATCCGCCCCGAAGGTTAAGCCTGTCGGATAGTCCAGAGTCGCAAAAACGCCGAGGTTTTCGCCGGTATCGCCATCAATTCGGTAAACAGCATGGTTTGTGTAATCGGTAACAAACAAATCTGCTGTAGCAGCGTGTACAACAGTTACCGAAGATATAAAAACACAAGTCAATAAAGAAAAGAAAATCAGTCGTTTTAACATATATTTATCTCACTCAGGGTAATATATTTAAGTAGTTAGATTTTATAATTAGAGTATAGCATAAGATAAAGGTTAAGACAAATTAAAACATCAAATAAAATAAACTTTGTAATTTACAAAAAACATGGTAAATTATTAAGAGAGAATACTAAACAAGCAATATACAACAAATAGCAGGAGCGAATAATGAAGATTCATCTAAAAATATTGTGTCTGCTTGTTTTTGCATTAATATTGAGTACGAACAGCAAGGCAGCAGTAATCTTTGACTGGGCGGTAATCGGTGACACGGACAACCTGGCTGATACACAGACCGGCTACGGAGCAGTTGACTATGAGTATCGCATCGCAACGACCGAAGTTACAAATGCTCAGTATGTAGAGTTTCTCAATGCCGTCGCATCAACAGATACCTATGGATTATATAACAATGCATCTCCAATAACCCGCTATGGGGAATCAGGCAGTTATACGTATACGTTAAAGGATAATGATATTAATTGGGCCAATAGACCCGTAGCGTATGTATCATGGTATGATACTTTGAGATTTGTGAACTGGCTTCACAACGGTCAGCCGACAGGATTTCAAAACGCAGGTACCACTGAGTACGGTGCTTATGATATGTCATTGCAACAAACGAATCCTGAGGGTATTGTGCGTCTATCTGGAGCACAGTACTGCCTTCCTACAGAAGATGAATGGTACAAAGCTGCATATTATGATTCTGTTAATGCAGTTTATTACGACTATGCGACAGGATCCGATACAACACCGAATAACAATGATCCGCAAAACGATACAGGTAATTCCGCAAATCATGACAGTAACGGCGATTTCATGCCCTATAATACTACCCCAGTTGGTGCATATGATGAATCAACAAGCCCGTATGGAACCTATGACCAGAACGGCAACGTGCTGGAATGGAATGAGACTTTAATAGACGGTAACCGTGGGCTTCGTGGCGGATCGTGGTTTGGCTATAGTGGCCTCTCTGTGACTTTTCGCGGCGGCATCGATCCAAATACTGAATTTTTAAGCTACGGTTTTCGTGTTATAGAAACCTATGATCAAAACACAGCAATCCCTGAGCCTGCAAGCATAGGGCTTATAATGTTGAGTCTGTGCAGTCTTGCACTACGCCGGATGAAAAAATCTTAATTTTTGCATACCCTATAGCCGATTTATCAAACTTTATTTCATCAAATTGCTAATTAGACGGGGTGTTATGAAAATTAAAAAGAAACTAATATTATTGACGATAACATTCCTTCTACTCGTAGCCATCTTTGTAACCGGGTGGATTTATGTTCCGTATTTACTCGCGGACTATCAGTATAATGTTTTAATAGACAAAAACATACGAACACGTACCGATGTAGAAAAATCCCTTTTCCTTTTTGATTCCCGTCAGATATCTATTGAAAAATCCTTGTGGGGGAATACGTATACCTTGAAACCCGGGGAATACTGTCAGCAATATCTGATACTCAACCAACCGATTGATATTGTATATAATGCCCATGACGAAGTAGTTGCGATATATTCGTCTTATGAATAACATATTTCTCCTTTAGATATCATTCCCACTTTCGCGAGAATTGTATGGGTTACGTATTTCGAGGACAAACTGATAATGAAAACTATTCAATGATCGCAGGTTTTAATTTGCTTATCCTCCCAGTCCTGTCATTCCCGCGCAGGCGGGAATCCATCCTCGTAAAATGTTGTCACAATGTGGATTCCCGCCTTCGCGGGAATGACATCTAATGAGGCACATGAGCTTGCATTTTATGAGCAAATAAGCCTTTAGAAGAATCTTTTGAAAATTTCTGAACGTGTTAATTTGTCCTCGAAATATGTAACCTTTACAGAGAATGACATGACACAACTTCCATTCAACCAACTAAGCATTTTTATCACCCCACCCCGCTTTTAATCCAACCCAAAAGGAGGTTCACGTGAAACCCGTAGACGACAACTCCCTTGCCCACATGGTATCCGACGACTGGCAACAAGGACGCCAGCGCATGCAGAGTTTTATCGAAAACTGCAAAGAATGGGATCGCCAGTGGGACGGCATTATGCCAGCCAAAAATTTTCCGTGGAAAAATTGTTCCAACCTCAACGTACCCATCACCTCGTCCATCGGCGATACCCTGCTGGCGTACATGGTGCGTAACCTGCTCGGTCAACGCCCGTTGTTGCGCGTCAAACCGCGCGGCGACACACCTGCCCGTAACGCGCAGGTCATGGAAGCGGTAATCGACGATCAGGCGTACAACGACTCCAACCTCTATCAGGCACTGGTCGAAGCGTTCTACGACGGCCTGCGTTACGGAGTATGGTCGGTCATTGTCGACTGGGAAGAAGATGAAACGCACATCCCTTCACGTGTTGCCATGCCCGTGCTCGACGAATCAGGCGAGCTGATAGGGTTCGAGGAACAGGTGGAAATGCGCACAAAAAAGATCAACCGCCCGAAAATCATTCCACAAAACATCACCCAGATTGTGGTATCACCGCAGGCTACCTGTATTAACCGTGATGGTGTCGGGCACCCTGCCGACTACGTCATCTTTCGACGCTTTTTCAATAAGGACGACCTGGAACGCCGTGGTATTGAGCAAGGCGGAGTGTACTTCAACCTCGACAAACTGGAACAGAGTGAGCATCGCTGCGTGCTTGACGATGTATTACGCGAAAAAGAAGAGCGTCTCGGCGTTGACCGCAACCAGCTGTCCGATTCCGATTTTGAAGGGCTTGAAGGTTGGTACTGGTACGATATCGATGGCGACGGCAAAAAGGAGCTGTGTATCTTCACGGTCATCATTGCCGACGGACACCCGGTGCTGATCCGTAAACAGGAATGCCCGTACCGCCACTACAAAATTCCGTTAATCTGGCAAAAGCTGTTCCCTGAACGTGGCTTGTATTCGCGCTCAGTACCCGCGTGGCTCAAAGATATTCAGGACGAGATAAACACCATCCACAACCAGCGGCGTGACGCGGTTAGCCTGTCTCTGCTTAAGATGTGGAAGTACCGGCTTGGATCGCGTTTTGACGTCAATCAGGAACTGTTCCCCGGCTGCATGATCGGTGTGCTCGATATGCAGGATTTCGAGCCGGTAACCACCTACGAACAGGGGCTGACACCGGCAATTAGCGAAGAACAACTGCTCAACGCCTACGTTGAACGCATGACCGGTATCAGCGATTATACCCTCGGCAGGGAAACCGAAAATACCGCACGCACTACCGCCACCGGTACGCTGGCGATGATCGAGAACGCCAATCTGCGCATCGACCTGATTGTCACCTACTGGCGTAACGGCGGGTTGCGTGAACTTGGCGAGTTGCTCGGCGAACTGAACAAGCAGTTTTATCCGGTGGAAAACCGTATTGAGCCGTTCAACCAGACCGCGTTTCTGTCCGACGACCTCGATCAGGGTATGCTGCATATCCTCATATCCGATCTGGAAGGTGATTTCCACTACGAATATACCGGCAACAACTCGTTTATAGATCAGGCAGCGCAACGCCAGCAGGCAGTGTTTCTCTATGATCTCCTGCAGAACAACCCGTTTGTCCGCGACGACCCGCAATCGCTCCACGACCTGACCGTCGACCTGCTGCGCATCTACGGCAAAAACGATATCCGCCTGCCGTCGCCCCAACAGATAGAATCCGCTACGTTTGAGAAAATCAAGCAGGCAATCACCGAAGTAAGTATCGAACAACGCCTCGCATCCATAGCGCAACAAAAAGAACAGCTTGCCGCTAAAGATGCTTCTGCGGATCAGCACTCATCTTGAAATCATTGTTCATTGCCATGAGATTGCTTCGTCAATAGGCGTTGCCTATTTCCTCGCAATGACGAGTTGCTGTTGTACGTCATTGCGAGAAGCGAAGCGACGAAGCAATCTCATTTTCTCTCTTCAAAAGATACATATATGAAACTTTTTCATGATTGTAATACTTTAATCTGCTTCTTTTCCCTGACCTGTCATTCCTGCGAAGGCAGGAATCCACCCTCAAGCAACAGTGGATCAGGATGGATTCCTGCCTTCGCAGGAATGACATATAAAGGACAATAACGCGTATCAATAGACAATAAGCATGCAAACTCATGCCACAACAAAGGAGAAAACCGTGAATACACCTAACAACAACGTACAAATATGGGAAGAACAGGTAGCGCAGGCAGACAGAGTCAAACAACTTATCGCCAGCGACGGATGGAAAATTGTAGAACAATATCTAAAAAGTATTTACGAACGAAAAATACTCGATGCCTTCCGCCGTATTCCCGGTGACGTGAAGTACGACGCCTGTTTCCGTATCCTGCAGGGTGAGTATCAGATGCTCCAGCACGTCATGCACGTCCCGCGCGAGATAATCGATCTCGGCGAACAGGCACGACGCCATCTTGCCGATTTGGAACCCGATGTGCAGTAAAAGTCGTTCTTTTTAGCCGAGGCTGAATCGAGGCAAAATTGTAGTATATATCAATAGAGATACAAACACTGTAATATCCAGCCAGCCGTTTGTCATAACGGCGAAAAAATCCCACCCCAAACCCGCAAAGGAGGTTGTATGAAACTACAAGCACTGGGTACACGCGTACTGGTAAAAATGGATCAGCCCGAACACGAAGTGGGCCGCTTCTTCATCCCCGATGCCTACGTGCAGCGCGATGTCGTTGGTACGGTAATCAGTATCGGCGAGTATGTGGAACTGGTGGACGTCGGTCAACGGGTGCTCCTGCGCCAGCACAGCGGAATCGATGTTGTTATAGACAACGATGATTACAACATCATTCAGGAAGACGATATCCTCGGTCGTTTCACCGATCTTGACGGCGACCAATCGTCCGACGATATTTTCGAGTAACTAACCCACCTTCAATTACCTACCCTCGCAAGGAGGATTGTTCTCTATGATACCAGATACACCAGCCGAAATTGTTCAAAAAAATCCCGAACCGGCTGCGGGATCGCCCCTACCGGTCAACGAGGAACCGCAATCCCCGGATCACTTCGGCATCGCCGATACAGATTCCATCGACCTCGATCAACCGGATACACCCCAACCTGACGGCAAAGAACCGCCGGCCATTCCGTACAAACGGTTCAAAGAGGTCATCAGCGAGCGCAACAAACTGCGCGATCAAATCGACTCGCTGCAGCGTACGCAGGATCAGCAACAACCCAAACCTAACCCATATCTCGACATGTACTCCGAAGAAGAACTGACTGCGTTGTTCCGTGAAAATCCGGTTGAAGCCACAAAGACCGTGTTCTCCCAGTTCCTGACCCATCTTCAGGAAACGAATCGCATAAAAGACCAGTCGCTCGGACAGGCAATAGAACGGTATCCCGAACTAACCGATCCTCAATCGCCGGTAGCACAGATGGCGCGGTCGATACTCAGTTCGGAAATACCTGATTTGCACAATATACCGCAAGGGCCTGCCATTGCTGCCGAAATTGCCGCGGCGCGGTACTACAAAGACCAGTACCAGCAGCTTGCCCGTAAGCAGGGTATTAATCTGCAAAGCCTTGAGGCAACACGTAACGCCAACCTGCGCAACGCCCATATGGAACACAACGCCGACACCGTAGACCGTTCACATGCAACCGCGCTCAGCGCCGAGGAACAGCGGGTGGCAAAACTTATGGGTGTACCGTCACCCAACTACGCCCGGTACAAACGCGACAATAATGCACAAAGGAGAGCATAACTTATGACAGGCAAACCGAAAATATCTTTTACAACCGACTGGCAACCGCCTGATCCCCTGAAACTCACCAAAACCGACAAAAAATTCAAATACCGCTGGATTCGCAAAAGCGAGATAGAGTTGCGTAAACAGCAGGGATGGGAAGTTGTACAGCGCGACGAAGTGGGGCTCGAAAAAGATTCCCGCGTGTCGCGCGGTGACAGCTCGGTGGCAGAATGCAACGAGCTTGTATTGTGCAAACGGTCAAAAGCTATGAGCGAAGCGCACAGGTCGTATCTTGATCAGAAAAACAAACGCCTGCTCGATGCTCTTGGTAACCAGTTCCATCAGGAAGGACAACGCACCGGGTTCTCTACCTACGGTTCCGTCAAAGTCGAGAACCAACCAGAATAATTTTGCGGTGTACGCCTGATCCCACTATTTTGTCATTCTTTAACAGATAAAACCTATCAATGATCGTAACCTTTTAATTTGCTTATACTCCTTGACATGTCATTCCTGCGAAAGCAGGAATCCAGCCGCAGGCAACGTTAGATCAGAACTGGATTCCTGCTTTCGCAGGAATGACACCCAAAGGGGGAAGCGAATGACAAAGTAAGTTCACAGGCTACACCATCCAACTGCGATTCGTCATTGCGAGCGAATACCATGAGCGAAGCAATCTCATGGGTTACCACGCATAGATTGCTTCGTCGCTACGCTCCTCGCAATGACGTACGGAGTTTAAATTAACCTACAGGAGATTTTTAAATGACTACTTCAAGAAGTAATTTTGTCGACCTGCTCGATCCGTCATTCCGTCATATTATTTTTGAGGAATACCAACGACGCCCTGAATACTATTCAAAAATTTTCAACGTGGAAACATCGGATAGAAAATCCGAAAAGATCAGTCAGGTAAGCAATTTCGGTCTGTTCTCCGAGAAAGCCGAAGGGGCAACCATCACCTATGACGATCCGCAACAGGGCTACGATATCGAGGCGGTACACGCCACGTACGCGCTTGGTTTTCGGGTAACTGAAGAGATGTACCATGACGACCAGTTCCGCGTTATGAAACGTATGCCAACCATGTTATCGATATCGGCCAAAGAAACCGTGGAAACCATTGCGTGGTCGATCATCAACAACGGGTTTTCCGGCTCATATACCTTTGGAGACAGCAAACCGTTGTTCGCAACTGATCATCCACTGCTCAGCGGCGGTACCGAACAAAATACCCTCACCACTGCAGCCGACCTTTCGGCAACATCGCTCAAACAGGCGATTCAGGATTTTGAGGAAACCACCGACCACCGCGGGTTACCGCTTCGTCTCAAACCGGATATCCTCATGGTACCTCCGGCATTGGAATGGACAGCCCGCGAGCTGTTGCATTCGTCGTACGCCGCCAACTCAGATACCGGGTTGTCGGATATGCGTATCAACCCGTTGCGTGAACGCGGCATAACCCTGTTTGTCAACCCGTACCTGACAGACCCTGACAGCTGGTACCTGATAGACACCACGCATCACCAGTTGTACTTCTTCTGGCGCAAACCAATGACGTTCCAAAGCGATACCGATTTCGATACCGGTGACGGCCTGTTCAAAGCGAGCATGCGCTTTTCGCGTACAGCAGCCGACTGGCGTGGTATCTACGGGTCGCCCGGCGCCGATTGATAAATCACCTGCTTAAGCAGGGTAAGGCGCATCGCTAAGGTGTGCCGTATTGGATGGCGGATGCTGGGATTCATCGCTGGCAAGCGGGTTTGGGCATCCGCTGTTCATAAATTTTCTACAGGAGGTTGATATGCGATTCGGAAAGAAACAGGAGTGCGCCATCTGTGCCAAGACATGTCTGGTGAGCGAGATGACAGAACAACGCGGGTTACTTGTGTGCCCGTCATGCGTGGATAAGTAAGTTGGGTGCTGTATGAACAAATTATCTGAATGGATAGATGTGCGCACGCTTATGTATTTGATATCGACTTTGTTTGTGGTCATATCTGGCTGGTTCGGACTTAAGGAACGTGTAGAGGTCCTCGCCAGCGATGTCAGGCGCGATCGCGAAATGATTGTCAAACAGGAAGAATATTTTCAATCCCTGCGAAAAGATGTGCGACATTTGCAGGATTCGGTTATCCGCATTGAGGTTTTATTGGAAAAATACATGGGTTCACAATGAAATATACAAATTGATACCAAAGGAGGTTTGCCATGAAATCGTTGATAGAAAAATTCTTGATCAAACTGGTGTTGCCGGTTATCGGTATGTTGTTTGAAGAAGCTATGAAACTGATACTCGAAGCGATCAGCGATGACTCGCTTGACAAGAAAAATAAAGTCGATTATGTCGTCCAGGGTGTTACTGACAAGATAGATACCATCAATAACGTGATCTGAAAAGTGTTGCAACCTGCCTGCTGTTGAGTTGTACGTTTGCCTTTTACCTAATCTCCCATTAAAAGTCATTCTCGCGAAAGCGGGAATCCATCCTGATCCAATGCCGCTTGAGGGTGGATTCCCGCTTTCGCGAGAATGACATCCAGAGGGGGACAGAAGACGACTCAAGAGAAAAAACACATCAACGCAGGCATCAATAACGCATAACCTAACTCCCCAAAAAGAAGGATTGTTCTATGGACACCTACACAGGAGGCGGACTTACATTGTCCGATATACAAAACGAGGTGTGCCGACGGTGTTTTAAAGATACTGCCACGTTCCGCTCGCTCATCACGTCGTGGGTGAACGAGGGTCAGCAGAAAATCGGTGTTATTGCCAATGGGCGGTGGTGGTGGCTGGAATCGTCGGTCAGTGTTACGGTTGCGCAAGGCGAAGGGCAGATTACTTTGCCTGCCGATTTCTTTGAGCCGATAGATAAAGCATCCGTGCGTGATACCTCCGGCGAGGTTATCCTGCGCCCCATGGGTCATGCCGAATTCGAGCGAAGTATCGTTGCCGAAACCGCTCCGTCAGGCCAGCCTGATCGCTACTGTATTTTCGCTCAGGATACCGAAACCGTCGCGCGTATACTCAAATTCAGTCCGGCATCTGATGGATCGCGGGTTATTGTCATCGATTACTACAAAGTACTACCCGATTTGAGCGATGCGGATGACGTATCGCTCATACCCTACTGGTACCAGCATTTGCTGGTCGAGTTTGCGGTCATGCGCGGGCAGGAGTATCGCCAGATACCTGAGCACGCTGCCCTTGCGCGCAGCAACTGGGTTGACGGGCTGCAGCAGTTGATGGTTGAGGCGGACGCGACAAACCATCTGCAAGGCACCCTTGCTCCGAAATGGAGGTGGTAAGATGGCGTTCGAAATATACCAGAATTTCGATTTCTCCGGCGGGTTGCGTACCCGCGATACACACACGGAAATTGTATCTATCGAATCTTCACTCACGCAGAATATGATCTCATCGGGCAAGGCGTTACAGGTCTTGCCCGGTTACGCCAAATTCAATCCACAACCGGTTGACGGATACGAACTGACGCCCGTGCGGTCGCTGTTTCGTTTTGTTCAGCCTGCAGATCAGACGGTCAAGAAGTTTATGGCAGCTATAGGGGACACCATTTTTACCGCAAATGAGGTAGACGGGTCGTGGACACCATTGCTTACCGGGCTTGACGAATCAGTGGATATCGATTTTACCACGTTTGGTGATTTGTATTGTTATATGGTCAGCCCGCAAAACGGGTTATACAAATACAACGGGTATGGCGCGCCATATCATCTTACCGATGCGCCGTGTGGATCGACAATCGCTACCCACTACAACCGCCTGTTGATCGGCGGCGACCCGGAGCACCCGAATCGGTTTTACTGGAGCGACGCAGGGTTTGCCGAAAGCTGGGATACGGTCAACCAGTATCAGGAGTTGCCTGTTGTCGATGGCGACGCGGTGAGAAAAATACTGTTTTTCTTCGACGGGTCGTTGTTGTTCAAACAGCATTCCATCTGGCACATAACCGGTAATGTTGAACCGTTCCCGGTGTATTCGATCAGTGAAACCATGGGCACTCCGGCAGGTAAATCGGTAGTGACGTTCGAGCAATCGGTTATCTGGTACAGCGACACCGGGCACATTTGTGCTTACGACGGCGCGCGGATTTATAATCTGACCGAAGAAAAACTGGGCGAACTGCCTGTCGCGCGGTCGATGATGGAATCGGTCTGTTGCTCTGTGATCGACAACAAGCTGTGGGTCAGCTACTGCGACCGTGATTCCGGCGAACAGTTCAATAATCGTGTGCTGATTGCCGACCTGAGCAACGGGGTAACCGACCCGCGCTGGTTTGGCCCGCACAAAGGGTTTCATATTGCCAGTTTCTGCTCGTTCTCCGGTCAGAACGATACCGGAACAACGTATTTCGGCGATGCAAGCACCTCAACCGTATGGCTCAAAGGCGATATGTACTATATGGGAGCCAGCCTTGACGGCACGACCGCTTCAGGCGGTTCGACGACAATCAGTGTGCTGGCAGCGAACTCGTCTGTCGATCAAAACGAGCTGGTAGGATGCGAAATACATCTTACCGGCGGTACCGGTAGCGGGCAGAAACGGATTATTACTGCAAACACAACATTTACCGCTGACGGGTCGGAGTACAGTGCAACTGTAACGGTGCATAAACCGTGGGATACCCCTCCCGACAGCACAACGTTATGGGAGATCGGTCGTATCGAGGCAAAATATCACAGTGGTCCGTTGGTTATGCTTGATCCGCATCGTCAGAAAATTTTTGATAAGTTGCTGTTACAGACAGAATCACAGGGCGACTATAACGTTGCCATCCAGTTAATCAAAGATCAACAGCCGTCCGGTAACCGGTACCTATATTCACTATTAGGATCGGGTAGTTTGTGGGACGAGGCGGTATGGGATGCCAATGCGTTCGCGTCGCTTGATATGCTCGATAAATACATCGATTTCGATTTTGAGTACGGTAAATATCTGACCATCGAGTTGAGTATCAGCGGCAGACATCGTCCGGCATTGTTCTACGGGTTTATGTTGTTCTACAGTTACGGCGATACTTTGTAGCCCTTTTCAATGATCATCGCACTTTTAGTTATTTTTTATTCTTTGTCATGTCATTCTTGCGAAAGCGAGAATCCAGCCGCGGGCAATGTTGGATCAGAACTGGATTCTCGCTTTCGCAAGAATGACATCAAATGGGTGGAACAACATAAAAAATGATCTGCAATAACCATTAACCATTGAGGTGCATATGGGTTTGATAACACGGCAATACAACTATGTTTCCGGCCAGACTATCCGGTCAGCGGAAGTAAATACCAACGAGACGACACTGTATAACGAAATCAATGGCAACATCGAAGACGTCAACCTCAAAAACAATACTCTCACCGAACGGGTACTCGCGGATAGTGTCAATCCACTTGTACGTGACGCAGAAAAATACCAGAGCTATATAGCTGTCGGGTTGAGCGTATCCGACACATCCGATACGCTCGCGAAAGTGAGTATTGCCGCAGGTACTGTCTATACGGTATACAACAACAAACTGTACCGCCAGCAAACCAGCAGCGAAACGTATTCGCTCGGTGAAATTGCGGCAGGTACATACTACCTGTTTGTGGATTACGCAGGCACGTTCTCACACAGTTCGTCATCTACTCCTGCATCAGGGCAACAGGCGATAGCCAAACTGGTGGTGAGCACAACGCCATATACTATTACCGTAACCGATTTACGCAGGATGCAGTTGTACGATATCACCAGTCATTACCTGCACGGATGCACGCTGGCTTGTGTTGACGGTTCAAGTGCGAGTTTTACGGTCGACGCTGGAGTAGTGGAAATAGGTGGTGTGTTTTACCGCTCTACCGCAACGAGCGATCCTATCAACATCAATACCGCTTCAAACTATATTGGCGGTGTTGCTCCGGCATCTGCCACATGGTGTTATGTGTACCTGACAGCATCTGTCAGTTCGAGCACATGGGAAATCAAACTGTCAACTACCGCGCCGGATAGTTCGGATACCAATGGGAACACTGACGGCACAAAGATTTATCTTGAATCAGGCGGTGTGCAGTACCGCTGTATAGGCGCGGTGTATCGGTTGGACGACGCCACGATCCGACCTTTTATGCAAACTGGAAACTACATACAATTCGATACGTTTGTGGTGGTTAGCGCTGGTACTGCATCTGATGCCAATATCCCTGAAGTAAGTATAAGGGGCTATTTTGAGTTGCGAGCCTATGCCATCAACGGACATTATGCGCGTGTCAGTATTCGACCTGCGGATGCTGATGACGGCGACTACTATATCGTAGGATGGGACGCGGCGGTTGCCCACGAAATGCACGACGCCGCCTACGTATCGTGCCGAACCAACGAGTATCAGCAAATCGAAGTGATTAGTCTGGTTGATACTGGTTCGGCAACATGCAAAACGGTCGGCTTCTGGTTGAATATCCGTCAATAAGAAGGAGGTATCGGATGTTAAACAAATTCGCTGTTAATACCGACGTAAATACCCGCGCCAACTTCACTTCGCTGTTTTCCCATGTATCCCGTTATTACCTTGGCAGCCTGACCGGTGATCAGATAACCCGCACTCCGGTAACCGAATTACCCCACGGTGCCATGGTTTACGACCGAACCGCCCACAGCCTGAAAATCCTTACCGATGACAACGGCGGGGAAAACATGGAAAACCGTCGCGTTTTCGTAAATGCCATTATCTATTGGCTGTCATTCTCTTCAATGATGTAGCCCGTTTGTTTGCGTATACTCCCCGACGTGTCATTCCTGCGAAAGCAGGAATCCACCCTCAAAAAGTGTTGGAACAAGATGGATTCCCGCCTTCGCGGGAATGACATCCAATGGGGTAGGGGCAAAAATAGCTGCACTATTAATCATTTACCACATAAAGGAGGGTTCCACTATGGCACTAGCCGCATTTGTCGCACCACAGGTGCCTGCACGAGTACAGGCCCTGGAAACCGGTGACAACGGATTGGTCAGCACAGTACGTGCGTTTTTAGAAGGGCAATATGATCCGACGTCATCGATGTTCAAAAATTATCTGCAGTCCATGCGCCGTAACCAGCGTCAGGCGGGTATTGATATGCGCGATCAGATTTTGTCTGCCCAAGGGGCACAGCGGGTATCCGGCGGGTCGGCAGGCAAACAACTCAATCAGGCACTTTTAAGCAAGGTTCAGGATGATCTGGACCGCGAACAGGAATTTCTCTGGCAGACACTCAACACCGTTATCGGCAACCGTCAGTTCGGCTTGTCGGGAGGGCAAAACCTGCTTGATTCGTCGCGCCAGTATGCTGTCCAGCGGGCACAAATGGAAAACGATTATAACCTTGCCAATTACCAGACCAAGGTTGCCGAGCGCAACCAACGCCGTGCCGATGCAGTTACTACGCGTAACGTTTTGTCTGTTCTTTCGCCAAGCACCATCAGTTCAGGTGCACAGTTGTTGAGCAAAATATTTTTTCCATCTCTATAATCTTCAAGAGGAAGGTGCATTATGAAACGTCTGGCGTTTTATATTCTTATCGCATTATGTCTTATGCCCTTAAGCGGGTGCGTCAACGGACGTATCTGGGGTGACAATTTTTTACGCGGTATGTTGAGTAACAACCGCTGGCACAACGTAGTTACCGAAACCAAGATAGACCAGTCCGTAACGCAGGGTGTCACTGGCGACCAGTTGCCGTCTGTATTCGTAACTGCAAGCATACCGCTGGTTGCTATGTTGTTGTTTTTGCTTGCACGGCAGATTATTACCATGCGCACGGCTGTATCAGCTCTGGTGGCGTGTATAGAGCATTGTTCAACTGCGGACGAGATAAAACGCCTGTCCAAACTAATATCTCATGCCAACCGTTCGTATAAAAGTCTTATCGACAAGGAATTGTCCAAACTGCGCTCGAAGAGGTAGCTGTTGTTCTCCGTATTTTTGTGCAATTTCATTCCACTAAACCTACGGACTTAAAATATGGTTTTCAATAATCCACTCATTATTAGATAGTTACGATTCTATACTTATCTTCACATGAGATTGCTTCGTCATTCGGCTATGCCTCATTTCTCGCAATGACGGCTTGACTTCTTGTACGTCATTGCGAGGAGCAAAGCGACGAAGCAATCTCAGCATCATCAACCAATCCACTCACCTGGCAATAAGGAGATTCATCCATGTCCAAACAAGCCGCATTTACATTGTTTTCAAATCAAACGGTAGCAGCAGGTGCAAACATTGTTTCCGAACCTGTATCGCTACAGAAAGCCTCGGGATATTTTTCTGTAAGCGGTACGATTACGGGCAGTGATCCTAACATAACTATCGAGTACCTGTCTGGTAACGGCTCAATTTTTGTCCTGAGCGATTCCGTTATTGCCGCATCACATACCACGACGCCGTTTAGCATCCAGTTTTATCCTGAATTGTCCGAATCGATCAAGATCAAGGTAACCAACCAGAGCGAATCCGAAGCGACTGTATCGCTGACACTACGATTTACCGAAGCGTAAACAGCCCCCATCATTCCCGCCTCAACTATCTCACCGGAAAGGATTTTTCTATGAAAATACGGAATTTTTTTAAGCTGCTTTTATTGATCGTGCTGTGTTTATCCGTTTCGCCTGCCTGCGCGTGGCGCGGTAACGGGTGGAATACAGGTGCGACCCATCTTAATTATAAAGGCGGACAGTTTTTCTACAGTAAGGACAGCGACGCATGGATTTCGTCAAAACCGATAATATTTGTTGAACCCACGGTTATGAAAAACATCATCCTGCCTATAGGTTCAAATACGACCCCTGTGACTGTCGGCGACTCGCAGGCGTATTTTGTTGTACCACCGGAGATAGCAGGTATGAGCCTGCTATCTGTAGGAGCGCATGTGTATACCGCGTCATCAAGCGGCACGCCTACCTTTCAAATCAGGAAAAAAAAGATCGAAGACGATACCGAAGTTGACCTATTGGCAACACCTATTAGCATTGATCCTTCTGAGCGTGACAGTTCGACGGCCTCAACGCAATCGGTCATAACTTCATCGACTAGCACAGTAGCTACCGGAGACGAAATCTACCTTGATGTAGACAGTTCGGGAACCGATACTGCCGCGCGGAAATACGATTGGGGTTCGGCTTATGAAATTTTTTCGATCTTTGTTTGGTAAATCACCATTGTTTTTTTGTATGTTTGTTTGCCTGACAGCAACAGGTACCCTTATTTATGCCGAAATAAAACGGGTTCCACTGAGTGTCACCGGTGGAGGCAGCAACCTGCAGGCAAGATTAACGGTATGTAAAGGGACAGGAACCGACAGCGCAAACACGGTGTACCTGTCTGACTGCAGATCGGATTTTGCGGATGTACGGTTTTATCAGGGTAGCTCAAGCGGTTACACGGCAACGGAAATGCCATACTGGGTTTACACTTTGACCACAGATTCGGAGTGTACGTATTACGTCAAAGTGCCTACTGTGTCGGCATCTGAAGATACAACGTACCTATATGTTATTTCGGGCACTCCTCATACGGTACATGAGAGTAACGCGGTGGATGTTTTTAAGGCGTTCGACAATTTTTCGGGTACGCTTGGGGCAGCCCCGACATCGTGGTCTGTATACACATCGGGTACTGCGGGAGCGGAAATATCGGACGATGCAGGACTGGTTGATTTGTCACCTGACAGCTATACTGGCGAGTCGGCGGTGGTGGGTGCTAGCAGTGGATCGCTGGGGTACTGCGCATGTCGCGTGCCGCATCAACGTATGTGTTTTACACGAAATGGCGTGTACTACGTATTCGTCAGTAACTACGATACGTTATATGTCCAATATAGATATAGCACCGACGGCGTAACATGGTCGACACCGGTTGACGCGTTCCCGTTCGCTTCGGTTGACGCTGAATGGGATATCGAATTCGACGGGACATATGTCCACTATTGCCGTAATTTTGGTACGCCTGGTGTAACAGGTTCGCCTCACAGGGGTATCAAGTATGCAAGAGGATCATTCAACGCCGACAACTCGATTACCTTTGGAGCGGAGTCAAGCGTATTCCCTGATTCCACATTAATAGGTGATTTCGATTTAGCTGTGGATGCCAACGGATGCCCGTGGTTAGCATATGGGATTAGATATTACGGAGAACCTGAATCGGAATGGGACGACGATGAACTGGGGGTTTGTAAAAGCGCAACAAACGATGGAACATGGGACAACGACACAGGGTTTCCTATTGTTCTTGCAAGCGAAGGTGATTACGCGTCGTTTGGTATCTGCTGCCCGCTGGATGGCGGGAATATGTATATTGTCGAATACCATTATGATAACGATACTAAACTTAAAGGGTACCTCTGGGACGGAGCGTGGTCGGATAATGACGGTGAGATATCGACATACGATGTAGAATCCGATTATGGCACAACCGGTAATGTCGCACGTGTTGACGCTATGGGATACGACAACGAAGTACACATCACGTACGCATCTAATGACGGTGCGGTGTACTATTTGAATCGCAACGAAGACGGTTCTTTTGATACTGAAGTGGAACTCGACAGTTTTGCTAACCTGAAGACGTCGCCGAGGCTGACTTTCGGCGATGACAGGATTTATGTTACATGGGCAGACTACACCAGTGACGAGCTGTATCTTAGAGTCTGCTATAACGATACATGGGGGACAACTCAGGAACTGGTAACAGGAGAATCGTTTAACGAAATTTACGCGCACGTCATGCCGTCGCTTGAAAGTTACTACGGTAGTTTCGGATTATGTTATTTGCAGGCTGATTATGACGTTGTGCATCTGATCGTGCACGGTATCCCTCCCACAATCGACGTGAACACATCACTCAAAGCGTATAGTTCTGTTGCAGGGGATGTACTGCAGGTCGACAGGACTTTCGCGCTGTCGAATGGTTCTATAATAGAGTTTGATATTAATATTAACAACGTGTCTGTCGGGTCTGATACTAATGACTGTTTTGAGATTTGCAGGTCGTTCAATACGTCAAAAATAGAAACCCAGTTTTGCCCTGTTGTTTACGGTGACGGTAACCAGTTCGGCTATCTGGACGGATCAGGACACAACAAGATTACCGGGTACAATGCGGATACCTGGTACAGCATACGTATCCAGCCGGATTACGATACCGATACATACAATTACGACCTGATTGATCTGGACGGTACAGCGTACGACATAGCCACACCGTCGTTTATCGCTTCTGCTTACGAGGGAAATTTTTCGGTGCGAATTGTTGGTACCGGATCGGGTCACACAGGTACGCTGTATTTCGATAATTTCCGAATCCTCACAGCTCCTTCATCTGATATCGTATTCGGTGATTGGCAAGATTTCTCCGCGATTCGCAAAGACCGGGTTATCCTGATAAATTAACAGAGCAGATATTTTTGTATATTGTTTGTAAATGCTCACTAATCTGATAGCTGATTAGTGAGCATTTGCTTATAAACTTATCTTAATAAATACGCTATACTATCTTGAATTTACAAAATGATACGACAACATAAATGATATTAGATAAAGATTGACTTGAATTTTCCATATAGTCCAAAAATTCCAACACCAAACATAATCAAACTTATCGGTTCTGGGACTGAATTAACAGGAACCGGGAGTAATCCTATAGGTCCTTGTGGACCGCCAAGTAATTTTGCCATATAATATTCTGGCGATCCTGTACCACTGATAAAAAATATGGTGCTTTCATAATTATTCGGTAAAGCTGGAAAAACATTGAACGCTAAATTTGGAACAGGTGGATGTGGATCATAAGTAGCGATAGAAAAGTTTGTTAGCGGAGCATTTGGTATTTCGATTTCATCTGATAAACCTGGGTCAGTATTGGAATGTGTTATGTTCAGATCAGTGTCCAAATCAGCATTTAAAATAAATCCCGCAGATATAATGGCATCTGGATAGATGTCCATTGATAATGCTACAAGAAACCTTCCTGAAGTATTTTCAATTTGAAAATAATAATACCAGCTCGACTCATTCTGATAGGCGTTATAATCGCCTGTTGTAGCTGGATAAGCTGTACTAAAATCATACGCAAAAACAAAATCATTCTGGTCTATATTGCTCGTCAATGCTGTATTGGATACTATCCAGTCAATAGTTGATGTAAGACCATTCTCTTCCAGATCACTCTCTCCTCGTAATGGATATGACGCATTATCCAGTACAGGTAATTGTGAAGCATATAAATGACTTGTTGAAAATATTAACTGAATTACATATATTGTTATAATCATCTTTTTCATGTTACTCACCTCTTTTTGAATGTGATTTGTTTTAAATAAATTATATTGTTTTCAAAGTTATAATTTTGTAATTCTCCTTATGAGGTACATGTAAAATGACAATGCATCCAGAATAATGTTTCAAATAAATTTTTTAACGGAGATTTTCTCATATCATGGGAAATATACATGCGACCAGCTTAGGCATAAAATATTACTTTTACTCGGGCAATAGGTGGAACTTATGAAAAAATTTTTATCGTTTTTAGGGTATACGATAGGTATTATGACATACGGATCAGGCAATAAACTTATTGGGAGCGAAGTGTCTCCAAACGGAAATATAGATTGATGTATACAGCAACGCGCTATGGAGGAATATTTCCCGGATATTGGCGTCATTACGTTGATATACAAGAAATTTCGACAGGAGAAATAGTGATGTCCCGGTTTGTCAAGTCGGATGATATCAAAGCTCGCGATAACGAGACATACTGGAATGGCGATACCATAGTCATGACTGATCCCAATTATTATTCTAAAGGCAAGCAACTACAGAAAGTCGTCACTACCTACGAAAAGGCCGTCTTTTATTTTCCTGAAGGATACGCTACTCAGTAAATACCATAAGCGCAAATCCCTATACAAAATAAATACGGAAGTTAAGATTACACATTGCTTAATTATCTCGCACTCAAAGTAGCGATATCCGGGACTCTCCAAAATTTTTCGGAAATAATTTAATATTACGCATGAAATATTTTTACGCATAAAGGGGCATCCTGATTGAAATCGTTATGACACCCAATAATAAATTTTTAGTCTCGGCTAAATGGGCAATAAATCCTTGCAGTACCTCCTCTTCTTATAGTAGCATAATCATCAAAATTATTTACTTTTCAGCTATGATCCTCTTTCCTCATCAAAGATATTTTCAGGATACTTTTGTTTTAATTCGACACAACTATATGTCGTTTCGGACAATCAGGCAATAAAACAACATGATCATTCTACCTCTTTTTCCATTTTATGTCGTATATTATGAATAGATACAGAGAAATGGAAAAGGAGGAGATAATATGAGCGAACACTTTACAGACTTAATATTCCAAAAAGGCGAACAGGGACCAGTTGACTATTTTACTGGAACAACATGGGTCAACATGTTACTTATAGATGAAGACCATGTTTACGACACACAAGCTTATGATGTACGCTTTGAACCAGCCGCTCGAACATACTGGCATTCACATCCGGGTGGCCAGTTACTGTTTGTGACAAGCGGTAAAGGCTATTATCAGGAAAAAGGCAAACCAGCCAGAGCATTGTCAAAAGGTGATGTTGTTACAATACCTCCGGATATTGTTCACTGGCATGGCGCTGCACCGGATAGTACGTTTGTTCATCTGGGAATGAGTACCAAAACTCAGGAAGGCCCGGCGGAATGGTCCGGCGAAGTAACAGATGAACAATACAATGAAGCTGTGAATAACAAGTAAACAACTAAATAAAGGAGTTATATCATGCAATTTGAATATCAGAATCCAACTAAACTTATTTTTGCTGCTGGAGCGCTGGTCAGATTAGGTGAACTTGCGAGTTCAGTAGGTAAACGCGCGCTGCTGGTTACTGGTGGCGGCAGCGTTAAGAGAAATGGAACATTCGATCGCGCGGTAAAAAGTCTTACTGATGCGGGTGTATCGATATTTGAGTGTGCAGGCGTTGAACCCAATCCCAGAATATCAACAGTAAGACGTGGTGCATCAGTTGCGCGTGAAAATGAATGTGATGTTGTTATCGCTCTTGGTGGTGGCAGTACAATGGATGCGTCCAAGGTAATAGCCGCGGCAACACTCTATGACGGTGATCCATGGGATATGATTTATCATGGACAGGACAATGTCTATGTGCCGACAGAAGCATTGCCTATCATCACTGTTCCTACACTGGCTGCTACTGGTTCTGAAATGAACTGTGGAGCTGTTATTACCAATGAAGAGACAACCGAAAAATCATTTGTGCAAGCGCAATGTTTGTATCCTACCATCGCATTACTTGATCCCGAATTGACAGCAACGGTTCCAAAAGATCAAACCGCTTATGGTGTATGTGACCTTATCACCCATATCACGGAAGGATATTTTAACGGGAATAGCAATACCCCAATACAAGATCGTTTTGCTGAAAGCGCAATCTTAACTGCTATGGAATATGGTCCTAAAGCTATCGCTGATGGGAACGACATAGATGCACGTTCACATGTATTATGGGCGTCAACAGTTGCTTTAAATGGCTGGATACAATCTGGTAATGGTGCAGCAGGGTTTCCTGTACACATGATTGAACATACCGTTTCAGCGTATCACGACATTACACATGCGGCAGGACTATCTATTATCAATCCGTCATGGATGCGGTTTGCGGTAAAACATAATACAGCCAAATTTGTGCAGTTCGCAGAACGTATTTTTGGGCTGGAATCTAAAGGGCCGGATGATATAGAATGTGCTCTTGCGGGAATTGACCGCTTCGAAGAATTTCTGAAATCTATCAATTGCCCGACTCATTTTTCAGAACTGGGTATCGATGATAAATTGATTGAGACCTATGCAGTGGAAACACTTCGAATTATTCACGATCAGAACGGTATGCTCCCTGCTTTGCCACCAATGAGCAAAGATAATATCGTCGAGGTGTTAAAGGCGGCATTATAGGAAAAAACAGAAATACAGGGATAATTATTGATTAATCAAACATACAGTGTCAGGCGATGCACAATTTTTTGTAATAAGTGCTCCAGCTGGCTATTTTTCAAGCCCACTTTGGTTACCAGAGTGGGCTTTTTATTTTACAAACATGCTTAATTAAGACATCTATAATTCAATAACAATCTCAAGTAATAATTAAGTGATATATCCTCTTTAATTTTTTGATGTAATTGCCAGTAATAAATCTTGCCAAGCTCACAGAAGGATTATATAATCTGCTCCCCTTGAGAGAGTTACTAAATATTATCTGGAGATAACGCACATGAAAAAGAAGCTTCTGTTTTTTGCTGGAGTATTACCCGTCGTATCAATGCTAGTTTTAGCCTCACCTTGTTTTGCCGAACAGCTAGTTTACGAAAAATTTGGTTCTTCTGGAACTGGTTATGGCCAATTTCAACACCCCATCGGAATAGCGATAGACAGTTCGGGTAATATATATGTTACTGATTTCGAGAACGATCGAATACAGAAATTTGACGCTAACGGGAAATTTATCACTACATGGGGATCAGAAGGAACAGGTAATGGACAGTTTTCGCATCCTCGTGGGATAGCGATTGATTCCTCTGGGAATGTTTTTGTGGCTGATACCAGTAACGATAGAATACAGAAATTTGATTCAAACGGAAATTTTATCAGCTCATTTGGCTCTTCTGGAACTGGCTCTGGTCAGCTTGATGCTCCTTCAGGAATAGCGCTTTTCGACGGAGATATTGGCATTTTCGTTTCTGAGTTGAATAACAATAGAATACAGGTATTTGACTCAGACGGAACTTCTGTCACCACATTGGGCTCTTATGGAACGGGTGATTATAATTTCCATTCTCCCAATGGAATAGCGGTCGACAGTTTACATAATTTTTATGTGGCCGATAGCGCTAATCATAGAATACAGAAATTTGATTCAAACGGAAATTTTAGCAACACAATTGGCTCTTATGGAACGGGTTATGGCCAATTTGATTCCCCCACCGGAATAGCGGTCGACAGTTCAGATAATGTTTATGTGACCGATACCTGGAACAATAGAATACAGAAATTTGATTCAAACGGAAATTTTATCAGCTCATTAGGCTCTCGGGTGCAGTTTTACATGCCCTACGGAATAGCGGTCGACAGTTCGGGTACTATATATGTTGTTGATAGATGGAACCATAGAATACAGAAAATTACGCGTATGTATGTCTGTGATAACATAGTTATACATCCAGGTGAAACGGCTAGTTTTACAGCTTCACTACATGAGGGACATGATACTATATGGGATTTCGGCGATAACTCTCCTCTTATTTTCAATACTAACGCACCATATCATGTATATACTGATCCGGGAGTGTATACTGTCAAATATCATTTACTTATGGATGGTCGTTATGCCTATACCGAATCTTTAACCGTGACAGTCAATCCACTGCCTGTAGCGGTACTTCCCGCGTTCTGCTTTGGCATAGTAGAAGAATCTATCGCGCTGGATGTCAGTGGTTCATACGATCCTGATGGGCGACCTATAACTTCCTATGAATGGAATTACGGCGACGGCACAGAAGTTACAACAAGTATGAATCATTCCTACTCCTCAGCCGGCACCTACACAGTGCAGTTGCGTGTCAAAAATGATCGCGATGACTGGTCTGCATGGACATCTTCAACATTGTATGTTTTGGTGTCAACCGCTGCTGATGATGATCGCGATGGTATCCCGAACGGGTGGGAAATAGCGCACAACACAATTCCCGTGCGAAACGACAGCAGTGTCGATAAGGATAATGACGGCGTCGATAACCTAGCAGAGTATACAAACTCCACCGACCCGAACGACTCCGATTCCGACAACGACGGCATGACAGACGGATACGAGATTACGTATAATCTGAATCCCCTATCGGATGATTCATCGAACGATGACGATAACGACGGGTTATCCAATGGCGAAGAAGCAATCTATGGCAGTGATCCGTTTGACGTAGATACCGACAATGACGGCAAATCTGATTCTGTCGAGGTTATGTCTGGATCTGATCCGTTAGATCCATTGTCATATTTCGAGGTAACTACATTTAAGATGTTCTCAGAGTACCTCGATGCGTATATTCCTGTGATCGCGTGGTCAAGCGCTCCTGATATCGTGTACACAATCTGGGTGAAAATTGATGGCGGTGATTATGTCGTCTTATACGATGATTTCGTCGCGACCGATATGGAATCATTTTGTATCGATCAGGGGAATGACACAATCCTTAATCCTTTATCTGATGACCGTTCAAGATTGTATAAAGTTACGGTAAAAGAGTAATTATTAAGTGGTTAAACATCATCGCTCAGGGTGTTAACAGTCTGGATATTTGGGTCTACCAAATATATCGTAATTTCATTTACAATAAACAATTCCAGGCACTATTTTTATATTTAAGGTTTAAATTTATGACATGTATAACATTATGGTGTTTGTGTGCCTTCTGGCTTCTTATGTAACTCTGCATGTGCTCCAATTTCTTCATTCTTCATTATAGATGAAAAAAATATAAACCTATCCTCTCTGTTTGCAACTAACCTTTAATGTACATTACAACTAAGAGAGACTTTGTTAAACATTACTTTTTCATGTATCCTCTTGCCATCAAACTCTTTCATATAGGAGAACGCATCATGGGGAAGATTTATATTTTTTACCGATATATCACGTTTATTTTGATTTCTATTTTTATATTATTTGTCTCACATCCAGTTGTGGCTCAAACCGATACAGACAACGACGGTCTTCCTGACACTGTAGAACAGAATCAACTGTTCGGAACACAGGAATTACTGGTAAACACTCACACAGTTGTCCAGTCATCACAATCTTCGGTTATCATGACAGGCGACAAATACCTTCTCGTATGGGCAAGCAATGGACAGGACGGCAGTAAGAGCGGTCTGTTTGCCAGCTTGTTTAATATCGACGGTTCACAAAGCGGCACAGAGTTTCAAGTAAATACATACACGTCTGAGGATCAAACTTCTCCATCAATTTCAACCAATGGAACCGGGTATTTTGTCACGTGGTATAGCACTTATCAGGACGGCAATTTCTCAGGTGTATATGGTCAGTTGCTTGATGAAACCGCTAACAAAGTTGGAACAGAATTTCGGATCAACGAGTATACTACCGGACAACAATTGAGTCCTAAGGTCGCGACAAATGGTAATACGTATTTCGTTGTATGGCAAACTCAATATCAGGATGGCAGCGGATCGGGCATATACGGAAGGTTGTACGATTCTAACGCAACCCCTCTTGGTGCAGAATTTCAGATAAATTCTTACACTACAAGTGATCAAGCCAGCCCATCAATCGCATATAATGGTTCCCGGTATTGTGTTGCATGGGCGAGTAATGGACAAGACGGTGACGGATATGGTGTGTTTGCGCAAATTTTCGATTCCAACGCTGTAAAAATCGGATCGGAATTTCAAATCAACACCTACACAACAAATTACCAATATAATGTATTGATCACAAATAAAGGGGATAACTTTCTGGCAGTGTGGAACAGTCGGGGTCAGGACAGTGACAATGGCGGCGTGTTTGGACAATTACTTGATCAAAATGGCACTAAAATCGGGTCGGAGTTTCAGATTAATACCTATACGGCAGATTTACAGCATCCCCAATCGATTGTCTCAAATGATGAAGGATATCTTGTGTCGTGGATTAGTCGCGGGCAGGATGGCGACCTGAACGGCGTATACGCACAGCTTCTTCATGCCGACGGTTCAAAACGGGGAAATGAGTTACGCATTAACACAACCACGGCAGGACATCAGCTGTATCCTATTATAATACCCGTTAATGATGGTTATACAGCGTTTTGGACAGGCCAGCTGGCTTCCACATTTTTTGGAATATTTACAAAACACCTTGGTTTCACAGATATTGTGAATCCGGACACTGACAATGATATGTTAACCGACGGTAACGAGGTTAATCTCTATGGAACGTCCCCCCTTGATAATGACTCAGACGGCGACTTACTGTCTGACGCTGATGAAGTGTTGACCTATGACACCTCACCGCTTAACTCTGATACTGACGGAGACACCCTGACAGACGGGTTTGAGGTGTCCGTTGGTATGAATCCTAAAGTCAATGACCTTGCAGGCGATCAGGATAACGATGGTCTCACAAATGCTGAAGAAATTCAGTTGGGTACTGATATCTTAAAAGCTGATACGGACAATGATGGATTATCCGACTTCGTTGAAGCTAAAACATATCAGATCGGCCCGGAATTTCAGATTAACACATTCACATTGAGTTCGCAACATGATCCGGCTGTTAGCTCGAATGGTGACGGATATTTCGTAACCTGGACAGACAATAGACAGCTCAACGCAGGAGCAAACATTTATGGGCAATTTTTAGATTCATCAGGGCTCCCTGAAGGTAATGAAATATTAATAAATACGTATACCTTATCAGATCAAAGCGCGCCTTCTGTTGCAAGTCAGGGTATCGGCTATAACGGCTACCTTGTCAGTTGGCAAAGTTACGACAAACCCGGTGGAAATAATTATGATATTTATGGTCAACTCTTCGATGAAAATAACCAGAAAGACGGCGCAGAATTTTTAATAAACACCTACACTGCGGATAGCCAGTCGACACCTTTAGTGACAGATAACGATTTCAATTATGTCGTGGTATGGACAAGTTTTAATCAGGATGGGTTTTCCGAAGGTGTTTTCGGTCAACGTATTGCGTTTAATGGAGTAAAACAGGGTTTGGAGTTTCAAATAAATACCTATACTCCGTCAATACAAATGCAACCTGCTGTTGCAAGCAGTGATAATGGGTTTTTAGTGGTATGGAAAAGTTTACAGATTTATGGAGCGGGATTTGATATTTATGGTCAGTTTTATGCCATTGATGGAACAAAACTCGGGTCGGAGTTTCTTGTGAATACCAGTACTGCTTCAAGCCAGTCGGAAGTTTCTGTTAAGTCAAACGGAAGCATATATCTCGTCGCATGGTCTAACCCTGAGAGCGATGCCGACAGCAGCACGGCGGTTGCAGGGCAGTTTTACAGTGCTGACGGTACACCGTTAGGAACTGAAATACGAATTAATACGTATACTACCGCTGATCAGACAGTACCATCTATTGCCAGTGATGGCGACAGCTTCTTTGTTGCATGGTCAAGTTCAGGACAGGATGGCGACCAGACTGGTGTATATGGTCAGATGTTCAGTTCTACCGGTGAAAATATCGGTGAGGAATTTCTCATTAACGCATATACGTCAGGAGGGCAACATTCGGCATCTGTCGCAAGTGACGGTGAAGGATATCTTGTTACCTGGATGAGTTTTGAACAGGATGGCTATCAGGGAGGGATTTATGGCCGGTTATACAAAAAATCGGATCCGCTTAACCCCGATGTTGACGGCGACACCATCCCTGATGGAATAGAGCTGAACGTTTATAACACATCGCCAATCGATACCGATTACGATCGAGATACGCTGTCGGATGAATACGAAGTTACCCACAACCTGCATCCTACGGAAGACGATTCAGCGTATGACGAAGATAACGACGGCGCGAATAACATTGAGGAATTCATTGCCGGAACAAATCTGTTTGACGCAGATACGGACAATGACGGCCTGGGTGATAATCAGGAAATCAACCAGTTGTACGGACAAACAGAGTTTCTTGTACACTCTCTTTCTTATTATCCAGTTCATGAAGTTGAGAGCAATGGTAATGGATATGTAGTCGCGTGGAGAGAAGTAGCCGAACCAAATCTGGAGATTTATGCTCAATTTTATGACAGCATGGGTGAAAAGATCGGGTCGAAACAGCTTGTCAACACGCACATACAGAGTCTTCAGCAAGATGTTGATATCGCCAGTTCCGGAGACGGATATTTAATTGCGTGGACAAGCTTGGGGCAAGATGGAAGTCATGAAGGTGTATATGGGCAGTTATTTGACGAAACCGGTACAAAGACAGGGCAGGAGTTCCGAATAAATACGACTACAAGTGACATTCAACGGACTCCGGCAGTTGCCGGTTCTAAAAATGGATATTTGGTAACCTGGGAAGGTAAAGTGAACGTTCTGTTTGCTATCTATGGGCAAGTATATACTCAAGATGGAGTTAAGGTCGGTTCAGAATTTCAGGTCAACACGGCGGACGGCATATCCGTGGTTTATCCGTCTGTCAGCAGTTCAGACATTAGCTTTCTTGTAGTCTGGAAGCGTTCCGGTGATCTTTATGGACAAATTTTAGATCAATTAGGTAATAAAATTGGAGGACAATTCAAAATCAACACCTCAGATGTCTATTCGGATGAAATATTTCTGGATAGCAACGGCGTCAGTTATCTTGTTGCCTGGACGAACACGGATAAAGAAATTAGCGGTCAGATGCTTGACACCACAGGGACAAAAATAGGTTCGGAATTTCAACTCATTCTATCTTCGCCATTAAATCAATATGTATCATCAATATCAAGCGATGGAAATCGCTATCTTGTAACATTCGTCCGCAATAATAATAATGGAAGCGATTCAGGGATATTTTGTCAAATGCTGAATGATTCAGGGAGTAAGATAGGTTCAGAGTTTCAAATCAACTCACAAAGTTTCTTCAGCCAATATGCTTCCTATGTCGCCTATGGATCTAATGCTTTTTTGGCAACATGGGAAACGCTCTCTGAAGATCGTAATTCACACAACATATTCGGAAAAATTTTGAGTTATCCCAACCCTCTTGTACCTGACACTGACGCAGACACATTATCCGACGGTTTTGAAGTGCATAGTATCGGTACATCACCGGTGACCACAGATACTGACAGCGATTTATTGTCAGATGATTTTGAATTATATAATGGTTTGCACCCTATTATTCATGACTCAGCTTTTGACGAAGATAACGACCGGTTAAACAATTACGAAGAAGTTTTGCTTGGAACAAATTTGTTTGATTCAGACACCGACCACGACCTGCTCGACGATTATCATGAGGTGAGAGAACTCGGAACAAATCCTCTTTCCACTGACACCGACAATGACAGCCTCGGCGACTATGATGAGTTGACCAGCTATAATACCAATCCACTAACCTTTGACTCCGATAATGACGGACTCCCGGATGACTACGAACTTTTTAACGGATTATACCCATGGATAAATGATGCTTTTTGGGATGCCGATTATGACAGGCTGGCAAATATGGATGAGTTTCTCAATAATACCGACCCACAAAATCCTGATAGCGATTTTGATTCAATGAATGACGGTGACGAATTGTACGCTGGAATGGATCCGACTGATGCAGGATCATTGTTCGCGGTTGTACATATTGTACCGCATGAGGTAGAAATGATTGGTGGGGTGGTGACCATCTCATGGAACGCGACTGAGTTGCCGGACCGCTTTTACCGCGTATACTGGCGAGAGACAGGTTCGCTGTTTTGGGATCCGGTGGATTATCCTGATTTTGAACTGGATATCATGGATAATGGTAATGGAACAAAATCATGGACAGACTACGGGTTTGACCCTGAAATGAATGCGGAGCTACCCGATGATACACTGGGGCGAGAATACAGAGTTGTTGTTTATCAATAATTTTCTCCGTCATTCATATCGATTCAGTACTATATTATAGAGTCATGGATTTATAACTCCATAGACATCTAATATCTTAAAGTTTTATTATATATATTACTCATATTGACAGGAACAGCATCTTATAGTAAAAGAAACCTATGTTAACAAAATCGATAACATTATTGTTTATAATAAATTTATTATTTTCTACTTTTTTTAGTAGCTTTTCAGTAGTGTGCCATGGCTCTGATGGACACATTGCTATAGAGCCGATAAATCATAATCATTGCGTTGAACAAACTAATAATACTACTGATTTTAATACGACGACTGTAACCACAACAGATAATAATCATTGTCAAGATTCTAAAACCACTTCGAATCTTATTATTTCATATCAGAAAGAATTTAAATTTTCTCTTTGTGAAGTTTGCACAACAAAATCTTTTTCTAAAAGCTTTTTAACAAGTCACACCAACCATATCTCATTAAAAAATGACAAATTACCTGCATTTTACGAACCATTACGAACAATAGTTCTTTTGGCATGATATTTGTTTAATTAAATCTGTTCTGAACTACCTTAATATTATTTCACTGAATGTAAGTCTTGTACTAAAAGTAGATAAATAAACATCTAGCCTTTTTAAAGAGAATATAGAAAGTGACCCTTTATATGAAAAATAAAATTATTTTTACCATTTTGATTTCTCTTATTTTAATCGTGCCATTGACTTATATTGCTCTTAATAATCACCATAGAGATCATTTTTTAAACACGCATGATAAACATGACGACCATATGGAGAACAAAGAACATGAGCAAAATATAATTTTAAATCCAGAAGAAATTAATGAGATAGGATTAGATACAGCAATTGCAGGCATCGGAACTATAGATACTCATATCAATTTAACAGGTGAGATCAAGTTAAATGAAGATAATATGGCCCATATTGTACCTCGTGTTGAAGGCGTTGTAATAGCAGTATATAAGAAACTGGGCGATACTGTTAAAACTAATGAAACTATTGCGGTCATAGAAAGCCGGGAACTCGCGGATTTAAAGGCTGATTACTTAGCTTCAGTAGAAAGATACGAAATAGCAAAACTAACGTTTGATAGGGAAAAGAATTTATGGTCAGAAAAAATATCGTCTCAGGAGGATTATTTAGATAAAAAACAATTTTTAACAGAAGCAAGTATTGAAAAGCGTTCAGCCCAGCAAAAACTACTTTCGATTGGTTTTGATGAATCTTATGTAGAAAAATTTCCTAAAGAACCGGAACAGCTACTTACCCGATTCGAAATAAAGGCTCCTTTTGAAGGAACAATTATAGAAAAACATATAGTGCTTGGAGAACTAGTGGGAACAGACTCAGCAGCATATATTATTGCGGATTTAAAATCTGTATGGGTTGATTTGCAAGTTTATCCAAGCGATCTTAAACTGATAAAGGAAGGGCAGGAAACTCTTATTTCCACTGACACAGAAATACCAGATGCCATTGGAGTTATAAGTTATATTGGTCCTGTTGTAGAAACAAAATCAAGAAGCGCTTTAGCAAGGGTAGTTCTTTCTAATCAATCCGGTTTGTTCAAACCCGGTCTTTTTGTTACTGCCAATGTAACTGTTTCTAAAATACAGGCCGATATCGTTATACCAAAGCGTTCTATACAGTCACTTGAAGGCAAAAAGTGTGTTTTTATAAAGGATGAACATGGGTTCGAACCTACTTTTGTTAAAACAGGTCTCTCAAATGAAGATTCTGTAGAGATAGTTTCCGGGTTGCAGAAAGGCCAGGAATACGTAACGAAAGGAGCCTTCACTTTAAAATCTAAAATTATAACCTCAACTCTTGATTCACACGCTGGTCATGGGCATTAAGAGGAGGAGTAATACTTGTGCATCATAAATTAGTTAAAATATCATTACACTATCGATTTTTTGTCATATTGGCAATCTTAGGAATAACAGTCTTAGGAATTTACCAATATAAACAATTACCAGTAGATGCTTTCCCTGATATTTCTCCTATAATGGTGCCTGTATTTGCCGAGGCACACGGAATGGCGCCTGAAGAGGTAGAAAGGTTAATAGTCTTTCCTATAGAATCAGCAATGAACGGTCTGCCTGGTGTTACACAGATAAAATCTACTTCGGCATTTGGTATGGCTGTTGTTTATGTGTATTTTGAGGATAATACTGATATTTATTTCGCACGACAAATCGTCTCAGAAAAACTAAACGAAACTCTTTCACGACTCCCGGAAACCCATTTGCCACCCTCTTTAGGACCAATATCTACAGGATTAGGACAAATATTCATTTATTATCTTGAAATTGATAATGACACATACACAGAAGGAAAAGATCCTTCAACATTTTTGCGTGAAGTGAATGACTGGATTGTAAAATATCAATTACAAACCGTACCGGGTGTTACAGACATTCTTTCTATCGGAGGACATGTTCTCCAATACCAGATACGCGTAAACCCTCATTTGTTGAACAAATACAGCATTTCTCTCGAAGATATTGTCACAGCTGTAACCCAAAATAATAAGAATGCCGGTGGCCAATTTATGGTGCTTGGAAGTGAAGAATACCTTGTAAGAGGGATCGGTTTGTTAAACGACCTTGAAGGGATCAGGAATATTCATATAAAAGTAATTGATGGGTTACCCATTAAAATAAAAGACATTGCCGAGGTAGAATATGGAAAAGAAGTTCGCAGAGGTGTTGTATCGCGTAATGGCAATCAGGAAGTAGTGTCCGGGATAGTAATGAAACTTTTTGGCACAAATACTTCACAGGTAATAAAAAGCTTATATGAAAAAATTCCTAAATTGCAAGAATCATTGCCAAAAGGTGTTCATCTTATACCATATTATGAACAGGCTGAATTAGTCAACAAGGCAACTTGGACTATAAAAAAAGCTCTGATTCAGGGAGCATTTTTAGTAACTCTTATCCTATTTATATTTCTAGGCAATATTCGGTCTGCCTTTATTGTTTCCCTTGCATTACCGCTTTGTGCGTTTATCTCAATTATTTTGATGAAACTAACCGGTATATCGGCGAATTTAATGTCACTTGGCGGGATTGCTATAGGTATTGGAATGCTGGGTGACGGGGCTATTGTTATGGTAGAAAACATATTCCGTCATCTTAATACAAATTCGGGAAATTCTATTCTGAAAAAGAGCGAAATTATTTATGAAGCCTCAAAAGAAGTAGCTAAGCCGATAATCTTTTCTATACTCATTATTGTGACAGTTTTTATTCCGATTTTTGCTCTTGAAAACGTAGAAGGAAAAATGTTCAAGCCTATGGCATTTACATTATGCTTTGCGATATTGGGGTCTTTATTAATTGCAATTATCGCCGCTCCCGCATTATGTACATATCTATTAAAAACGCGGAAACATAAAGAGTTTATACTGGTTACATATTTAAAAAAGATATATAAACCCATTCTACATTGGGCCGTAAACAATAGAAAAAAAGTGCTTCTTTTAATACTTATTCCTTTTATATGGAGTATTATACTAGTACCTTTTCTTGGTACTGAGTTTATTCCTACACTGGAAGAAGGTTCTATTTTAGTTGGAGTAACAATGGCTCCTTCAACTTCTCTTGAAAAAGCAACAGAAATCATCCAGTCACTAGAAAGAAGAATTATAAAATTCCATGAAGTTAAAGAAGTTGTATCTCGTATCGGCCGTCCTGAAGCAGGCAGTCATCCACATCCTGTAAATTATGCCGAGATTCACATCGAACTTACAAAACAAAAAGTCTGGAAAGATTATAGCTCCAAAAAAGAGCTTGTCGAGGCACTCAACAAATCAATGAGTACTTATCCAGGAATACAGTTAAACTTTACTCAACCTATACAAAATGCTTTTGATGAACTTTTGTCAGGAATAAAAGCACAAATTGCTATTAAAGTTTTTGGAGAGGATTTAAAGGTTCTAAGAGATAAGGCTAATGAAATTAAAAATACAATAGATAATATTCCGGGACTCGTCGATTTGGCGGTAGAACAGAGTTTTGGACAACCTCAGATACAAGTTATTGCTGATCGAAATGCTTGTAGTCGATACGGAATAAATGTAAGTGAAATTTTGGAACTCGTTGAACTCGCTGTTGGTGGTGAGGTTATTGATAATATTTATCTTAATATGCGCAGTTTTGGTATTCATATTCGTTATCAAAAAGCTTATAGATCCGATCCAAAAGTTATTGAGAATTTACTGGTTCATGCGGAAAATGGAAATTTAGTTCCACTTAAAGAAGTGGCGGAAGTCAGAGAAGTGGTTGGGCCGATACAAATCAATCGTGAGCAAAATCAGCGCAGATGGATTGTCCAGGGAAACGTTAGGGATAGAGATTTAGGAAGTGTAATTGCCGATATAAAAGAATGTATTGATAGAGAAATAGAATTACCTGCCGGCTACTTTATTGAATATGGCGGTCAATTTAAAAATCAAAAACGAGCTATGACTCGCCTTTTTATTATAGTTCCCATTGTACTCATTTTAATCTTTCTTCTGCTTTATTTAACATTTGGGTCACTAAAAGAAGCTTGTTTAATTATAATTAATGTTCCTCTTGCCTTAATAGGAGGAGTCTTTGGTTTGTTTATAATGCATGAGTATCTTTCCGTACCAGCCGCTGTAGGCTTTATTGCTCTGTTTGGTATTGCCGTTCAAAATGGAGTTGTATTAGTCAGTTGTTTCAACCAACTACGACAAAAAGGTATTCCGACAAAAGAAGCAATCATGACAGGGGCTTTGCAGCGATTACGTCCTGTCCTTATGACTGCGTTGACAACAGTTCTTGGTTTGATGCCTTTATTGCTTTCACAAGGAACTGGTTCAGAGGTTCAACGGCCTTTAGCTTCTGTGGTTGTTTTTGGATTGACATCTGCAACTATATTAACTTTATTTGTAATACCTGCTTTTTATCCATGGTTTGCCACGAATCTGGAAGATAACTAAAAAAAGCTAAGCTATTTCAGGACTAAGCATATATCAGAACTCGTACTTGTATAGGTACGCGCTAACTCAGGTGATATGTGGCAACATCTAGAAACATATAAAAATCTTTTTTTGATGCCGACTCCAACAACAGGAAATTTTATGGCGACTATAAAAGTTGATCAGGCGAGCCTGGCGATTAGCAATTACCCTCAATTAAATCTTCTGCTCTATGATGATGACGACAATCATTTGAGAATATATTACGCATACAGCGACGCATCTCATTATCATTTCGGGATAAATTACGAGATCGGTCAGGTTTTTAATTCGTATGGTGTTGGACTGGACTTGGGTAATGAACCATTTTATATACGTGTGATTAAAGAAGATAATCTTTATACGGTTTTTTACAGCACTGATGGAACAAACTTTATCAGTCCTGTAGCTCCCATTATATTTGGCGATTCGACGCCTACTAGTATTGGTTTTGCCGCTATGGTTGATCCAACACAGACAAGCACCTTTTTAATTGATTCGTTTGAAGTAGACGATATGGTTATGGTTCCAGAACCCGTTACTATTGTTCTATTTATCACAGGATTAGTCGGGTTCATGATCAGAGTAAATCGCAAGCAATAACATTATTTCTTCTTAATATCTAAGTATCCCGTAACGATATGTTGTTTTTCTTACCTGCTTGAGGTATTCTTGTATTAATTTGCCGAAAACACATTCGAAACAGGAGAAGACAACATGAAGCAGTTAATAGTCGTTGCCAATATAATCGCTATAGCAGACAAAATTGACCTGATAAAGTCCGAGTGTGAACGCCTACTCCAACCCACCCGTGCTGAAGCAGGATGCCTGCAGTACGATCTTCATCGCGACAATGAAAATCCTGCCCACTTTATGTTTTATGAAATCTGGGAATCACGTGAAATGTGGCAAAAGCACATTGCATCCAAACACCTGCAAGCCTTTATGGGCGAAACAGAAGGAGCTATTGAGAAACTTACTGTGCATAAAATGACTAAACTGGATTGATCTAAATAATATATGCCTTCATTGTAGCTCATCAGGATTATAAATTTGATGCGTCAAATCCATTCTTCTGACAATATTATCGATCAGCAAAAAGAAAATCATCGCTACTACATTAAAAGCATAACTTCCTGAAAATATTTTCTTACCCTCTATCAATTTTATGTAAAAGATAGCATCCGTTATTAAGACATGAAAATCTTTATAAATTTGACAATACGTTATTTATAAGCTATAATCAATTGATATATACTATAAATAGATTTTAACCGAAAGGATACAGCATGAAACCGAAAAATTTATCTGTGTTAAACCTGTTTGCCATTTTATTTGGTCTTATACTTGTATCAAATGATGTGTTCGCTTTACAATTTTCTCTAACCGAAATTGGCACCTTTGGTGGTAACACCGTCGCAAAAGATATCAATGAAAGCGGACAGGTGGTCGGAACTTCTGTTGATTCTAACGGTCATACCGTAGCGTTTTTATTCGAAGACGGCACGATGACCAGCCTCGGTTCACCATTAGGCGGAGATACCCGTGCTAACGCAATTAATGATTTGGGGCAAGTAGCTTTTTTTTCTTATTCCGCAAGCGGTTCGACATGGTATGGGTATCGATATGATTCCGGTTCATACACCCTGATTAGCCCCGCGACGTACAGTTCTGCTGAGGATATCAATAATTCCGGTGTTGTCGTTGGATATGAAAACTATGGTACGGAAACACCAATATACTTCGATTCCACAACGCATACCTTGAATAAATTAGGCAGAACGCACGGTCAGGTATACGGAATTAACGATGCAGGGCAAATGTGTGGTATAACATATAATCCGCCCAGTCAATGGCAAGCCTTTTACTATGATGGTGTCAATGTGGTAGACATTGGTACTCTTGGCGGATCGCTCAGTAACGCTAAAAGTATCAATAATTCAAACCAGATAGTCGGATTCGCACACGTTGCAGGCAATCAATTCCACGCGTTTTTATATGGAGACAACAATATGATTGATCTCGGTGTCTTAAATGGCGACACTGAGAGTTTCGCATGGGATATTAATGACCTCGGACAGGTGGTCGGTCAATCTTCATCAGCAAGTAATGAGCGCGCTTTTCTTTACGATGACAATCAGCTATATGACCTCAATACATTGACCGTTGATTTACCTACCGGCTGGACACTCGCCCAGGCAAACGCGATAAACGAATCCGGTCAGATTGTAGGATATGCCTCTACACCCGATGGATACAGAGCATTTGTGCTAACCCCTGTAGATGAAGCTACACCGATTCCCGAACCGGTGACAGGTATAGCTATGTTGATCGGGTTAGTCGGATTGAGGATCAGGAAAATATATAACCGTATGTAATGTAGGTATACTTACTCAAATTCAAGCTCACTTTGGAAACGAAGTGAGCTTTTTTTATGGCGTTGTGATTGGTTTAATGACTCTGGCGGGGTTGCCGCCGACAAGAACTGATGGCACGACGTCTTTTGTGACAACTGCTCCGGCAGCGATGACACTGTTTTCACCAATGGTTACCCCCGGACAGATAACCGCATTGCCTCCTAGCCACACATTATCACCAACAGTGATTGGTTTACCATATTCCTGCCCTGCTAGCCGCAAAGAAGCATCCAGAGGATGGGTTGCCGAATATATCTGAACATTCGGTGCAATCAGTACATTCGATCCGATAACTACTTTTGCAACATCCAGTATGACACAGCCGAAATTGATAAACACATTATCGCCGAATTCAATATTTTGTCCGTAATCGCAGTAAAATGGCGGCTGCAGGCTTAAGTTTTGCCCTAGTTTAGCAAACAACTGCTTACACAATTCCAAACGCTCCCCATCTTTTATTTCTACAAGAGATGCGTTAATTTTATCAAGAATGTTTCGTGTTTCATCACGCATGCTGACCAGTTCAGGGTCACTGGCGTTATAGAGTTGCCCTGCTATCATCTTTTCATATTCTGTCATAAAGAATCTTCCTTGTATCGCCCTGAGAAATAGAGCGTTTGTAGTTAATCACAGGTTTATTTATCATAAAAAGAATAAGCTTATCGATTCTTTTTTGCAAAACAAATTACCGTAAAAAAGTCACAACTTTCTGAAAGTAAAGCAAATAGATCATTTGCAAAATCCAATTAGTTATGGTATAGTGTAGTAGAAAATGCATGCAAGTGTAATCTTAACATATCGTAAGGGGAAGTTATGAAGAAAAGTATTAAAATGGTCATTGTAGTTACAGGTTTACTAATGCAAGTATCATCGGTTTTCGCGTTGACCACCTGGGATTTTACCCAACGTACCAAGAACGGGGTAACCGCTCCATGGGGCTATAAGATCTACGATGATGAAAACGGAAACTCAAATGTCTGGCGGTTCATGTATGGACCGGACGATTCATCTAATTCTACTCTATACAAAAATGATTTTTTGTATGAGGGATGGTCCACCGGCTATTACTGGCATGCCAGTCCCACGGGATCTTCTGCGGACTCGATTTGGGAACACGGCAGTGGTTCTATACGATTCGATAACTGGGATTACGATATCATTCTTGCGTTTGTCAGTCCGGTTACAGCTGTTTTCGATGTTCATCTTAATGTATCGGAATATTTTAAAAGCGGTGACGGGCAGAAAGCTTATTTGCAAGTTAACAATCAAGTTATGACGTCAGTAACAGTCACAGCTAATCAGCAGAAGTCACTCGATTACCAGCTGTCTCTTAATGAAGGTGATGTCCTGTATTTGCGTGTCACTGAACTTGTTGGCCCGCAAAATGATCATCTCTATTTAAATGCTTTTACACTTACCGCTGATATCGGGGGCACAGATGAGCCCGAAGATAACGCCGTTCCTGAACCGACGTCTCTGCTATTGCTCAGTCTGAGTGTTGCAGGGGTGGTCAGGAGAATAAAAAAATAAGTCTTGTAATAATAGTAAGTTATGTGTGGTGCTGATGCCCATGGGAACTATACGTTTTCATGGGCATCTATTTGTTTGTATTGTAGTTGGGCTTAGTGTATAGTTTTGCATGTATGGCAAAAAATTTAATCCACAACCGGAAAGTCCATTATGACAAAATATATGAAATCAAAAAAATATAATGATTACGATACCATCTACGCGCAATGCAGCGGTCCGGGTGGATTACAACTTGCCGAATTCATGGCTGAGAAAATGCGACTCCGCGCAGGATCGAAATTATTGGATGTAGGATGTAACCGTGGATATCAAACATGTTTTTTAGCAAAAGAGTACGGCGTGTTTGCAGTGGGAATTGATCCTTGGGATGACCGCATGGAAGGTAACCCCATGATTGAGCATTTGCGCAGGAACGCTAAACAATGGAATGTTGAGAACAATGTTCTGGGTATTAATATCGGTGTGCCTGAAACACATTTTGCTGCTGAATCATTTGATTTTGTATATTCTACAACAGCGCTTGAAATGGTTCGTGTTTCACAAGGTATTGAAGGATATAAACGTTGTCTCGACGAAATTTTCCGCGTCTTGAAACCCGGCGGTGTTTTTGGTGTAGGCGAACCGATGCATCTCCCCGTTCCAATTCCTGAAGACCTGGAACCTTATGTTTCGCAAGGTGACTATCCATGGAAAGAATGTTTTAGAAGTCTTGAAGAGACAACCGAACTGGTGAAATCCGCAGGGTTTGAGATCATCGAAGCTGACTATGCTCCTGATTCGCAACAATGGTGGATGGATTTTGCAATGCATGACCCCTTCAGCAAGAAAAATCCTGACGAAGATCTAAAAACTCTTGAAGTCGACGCCGGACGATGGACAAGTTTTGGGTACATCATTGCTAAAAGATAAAGCTCAGGCGTTAATACAAGACAATACTCGCTCATATTTGTATAATTGTACGACGAGATAAAACAATCGTCCGTCTCCAGTCATTCCTATTTTGTCTCCCGACCAGCTGTACTGGCTATCTCCTATTTCCTTCTTTTTTCATATTCATGCTGTAAGGGTTATAGTTTACTTGCTATTTTTATCAAAATAATCTAAATTTTATTGTTATACTGAATGTAGTTTTTTTTTAAATAAAAAACACCATAGTGGTGTTTTATAATTCTGCATGCCTAAAAATAAAGGAGGCAAAACATGAAACGCAATGGATGTGCAATCTGTATCATTCTGGTATGTCTCATCGGATTGTTGCTCAATGTGGGTACTTCTATGGCCGAGCCGGTTACCCTGTCGCCGCATCAACTGGTCTTAAACGCCAAGCAAGCCGAAGATGTCCAGGCTGTAATAGGTATGTCCATGCCAAGCGGTTACACCCTGACC
This sequence comes from Candidatus Auribacterota bacterium, assembly GCA_963675685.2. Taxonomy (GTDB): domain Bacteria; phylum Auribacterota; class Auribacteria; order Auribacterales; family Auribacteraceae; genus R3-B46. Next base: position 200,063 of record CAXXKF010000011.1, on the reverse strand, counting down.
GGTTTTGATGTTAAACTGAAAATTGCTGACAACCCGACAGAATTTCAGGCCTTCTCGTTCAGGTACTGCGCAATAGACGATAATTTTCTCGCACGGTTTGATCGTCAGGAAATCACCGCCGATCCTTATGTACAGTCAATTGCAGGATCGACAGTCACAGCCATCGTATACGGCTCATACACAGCTGTCAGTGCTGACGGGCTTCATATCATCAATATTGAATTTGAGGGAAGCGACTCAATGACTATCCTTCGCCCGGGCAAAGGCAGAAGGTAATAAGATTACACTTGATTTTAGCGTGTCGGCGTGCCTATAATACACATCTGTTTATTGTATTTTTTAAAATCGTTTTTAATGCGTAACCTATCTGCGCTGCAACAGTATCATACATAAGGACACGCCGACATGCACATTATTTTGGTCAACCCGCCGCGTATCAAACCTGATATGCCTACATTGCGGGACGAAATTTGTTTTCAGGACGTTATTTATACTCCGTTTCCCATACGCCTTGCTCAGCTGGCTGGAGTGATAAGGCATCAGTTCAAAAAACACAAACTCACGGTTATCGACGCTAACGCCGAAGGGCTTTCTATCGAAGAATTGAAAGACCGTCTGCCTGCCGCCGACCTGCTTATAATACAATCCGCAGCAGGGATTATCAGAGAAGATTACAGGGTATGCACCGCAATGAAGGAAAAACATCCCAAGGCTCTGGCGCTGATGATCGAAACCGTAGTCGCACCGTATTTTCCCGAACGTTTTTTAAACGATTTTCCAGATATCGACATTGTCATACAAGGTCAACCTGAACAACTCATTCCCGATGTCATCACTTCGCTCGATGATCTGTCCGCTGTGAAAGGTATTGCTTACCGGACACCAAAAGGAATACAGCTGAACGAACCTGCGGAAATCTCTATTGATCTTGAAAACATGCCGTTTATGGCATACGACATGTTCGATATGGAACGCTATTCCATCAGTATGATCGATGCGCCGTTACACGAAAAAATCATACCCGGTATCCGCATGCGCACCACACGTGATTGCCCGTATGGATGCCCGTTTTGCATTATCGGGTCAACGCCGTTGCGCGGTTATGATAAAAAATGGAAATTCATGTCGGTAAAACGAGTTGTCGACGAGCTGGAATATATTATCAAGGAGTTCGGCAACTGGGGTATTTTCTTCTGGGACGAAACGTTCACACTCGATAAAAAACGGGCGTTTTCGATATGCGAAGAAATCCTCAAACGCCAGTTACGGTTTGAGTGGCGTTGCCTTACCCGTATAGATTGTGTAGACAAAGAGTTACTGCGCATGATGTACCGCGCCGGATGCCGTCAGATAGAATTCGGGCTTGAGGCTGGCGACCCTGAAGTACGCAAAAAACTCCATAAAAATTTCCCGGACAGCCAGGCAATAGCCGTTATACGTGAAACCCGCAAAGCAGGTATCAGGGCAAACGTAGATATGATTGTCGGCATGCCGTGGGAAACAAAAGATTCGCTCAAAAAAACTATATCGCTGGCAAAAAAACTCCGGGCAGACAACGTGCACCTGACCATGGCGTTCCCCTATCCGGGCACAGAATTTTATCGTTATGCAGAAAAAGAAAATCTGTTAATGATCGACGATGTATACGACCTGATGATAAACCAGCGGGTCCGAATCGGCGCGAAAGCATTTGTACGCACCCGTGACCTGACCTCGGAACAGCTCGAACAAGGCTGGAAAGATGTGCGAACCAGCATAAACCGCTATTATATCGTCAACAAAATGATTACCGAACCCGGCAGTTTTTTGCGTCTGATTACTTCATGCAAGACACCGGCAGAAAGTTTGTTACTGGTTAAAAAAGCGGTTCGCCGTCTTGTAAGAACCCTTACCACACGGGCATAATGAACTGGCAAAATATAAATCCAATAGTACATATCTGCAATTCACTGGTGTATGGCGGTGGTGAAGAGCATGTGCGCACTATCTTAAAATACCTGCACAAACGTGGTGTTCCGGTTGCCGGAGCAGCTCCTTATGAATCTCCGCTGTTTGAAATTCTTAAAAAAGAAGGTATAGCAGTCTATCCGTTTTACTCGTCGCATAAGTTCGATTTTGCATCGCTAAAGTCGCTGTGTTCATTGATTAGAACAATTCGTCCGACGATAATTCATACGCACAACCGCCGTGAAGACCTGATGGGCGCGCTGGCGGCAAAGATCACCCGTGTTCCGGCGGTAACCACCATCCACGACCGCATCAACATGGATCAGGAAGGCAGAAAAATAACCTCCATGCGTTCATCGGTGTATCACGTGATCTTGCGAACCTGCTTCAAGCAGATTATCACCGTATCGAAAGCTACTTATGATGATATAAAGACATACGCAAAGGTACCCGAAACAAAATTGCACCACGTAATAAACGGGCTTGATTTGGACCGTGTTGTACCGTCTATGAATAAAAACGATATGCGCAAGCAACTTGACATACGCCCTGACGACAAAACCATTGCTTTTGTTGCCCGCATACGCGGTTCATCGTTTGGCAAGAAAGGTATCGTCTATTTGATAGACGCTTTGCAGATGCTGGTTCATGATATACCACAAATAAAATTACTTATTTGTGGTGAAGATACCCATGCGGCAAACATTTTAAAAAAGGTGTGCTACGAGAAAGGTATCTTCGGCAATGTGCGGTTTCTGGGATATCGCAAAGACAGCATAGATATCATAAACGCCTGCGATATACTTGTCTGCCCATCGTTATTCGAAGGGTTGCCACGCGTGGTTCTTGAATCAATGGCGATGGGCGTTCCTGTTGTCGGATCGAATGTTGACGGTATACCGGAAGTGATCGATAATGAACAGAACGGATTGCTGGTCGAGCCTAAAGACAGTATTCAACTAAGCAGTGCGATCAAACGCCTGCTTACCGACGATGCGTTTCGGCAAAAATGCTCGCAAGCCGCGAAACAGACAATTTTAGAACAATTTACAGCTCAGATTTCCGCACAGCAAACTGAACAGATTTACGAATCAATTTTACAGAAACACTAATATCGCATTTGCAACCATCAGGTACTGTATTCAGATGAGCTCAAAATCATTAACAATATGTATGGTAACACGAATCACTTCCGCCCACAGTTTTGGCGGCATGCAGCATTACGTCGACCTGCTTGCGCAGGGACTGGCAGAGCAAGGCAACAAAGTAATCATCATCACCACAGCCCTAAAAAATCAACGAGGCGAACATATTACTCGCTCGCATGACGGGGCAGTAACCACATTTTTTCTCGAAAAAACCCGTCCCGGCAGTTACCGTAAACAATTTTTCAAAAAGGCATATAAAAAAATCTGCGCCCTTAATGAAATTGACCGCATCGATCTCATACACGGACAAAGCGCTTCTGCATTAGCCTGCACAGGCAAGCTGGATATACCGGTAGTAACTACCCTGTTTGGAGTAGGATATTGTGAAACACCATACCAGCCGTTAATCTACCCAAAATTGTCTTTGAAAAACAAACTTTATTTTGCCGCCAAGTGGCCAAAGATTGCAGTATCGATGCAATACATGTATCAGGCGGCGCAATACTCTGAGTCCATCATCCTTATAAGCAAATTTTCTCAATATGAGCTGGAACGAATCAAACCCGCGTTTGGGAATAAAAGCATCGAGGTTATTCATTGCGGGGTGGAACAACCGCCGTTCGATATAGCGGACAAAGCGTCGATTAAAAAGAAACTGGGATACACCGGACCGCTGGTATTATCCGCAGGGCGCGTTGAAGTCCAAAAGGGAGTACAGGTGTTGCTCAAAGCATGGCGCGGTATCGATCACCCTGACGCCCAACTGGTAGTTGTCGGCGAGGGAGGATATCTCTCGCACCTCAAACAATACGCAAAAAAACATAATTTACAGCGAGTAACCTTTACCGGATCGCTACCCCATGACCAGTTTTTAGATCATTTTGCGGCGGCCGATGTCTTTGTGTATCCGGAGCTCACCCGTCCGGCGTTCGGGCTGGTAGCCGCGCAGGCAATGACCCACGGCACGCCTGTTATCGGAGCAAATCACGGAGCTATACCGGAAGTAGTTGCGGATGCCGGATTGTTATGCGAACCCGATAACGCTGTTGACTTGCGCAACCAGTTGCAGTATTTTCTCAATCATAGCGATATATGGGATTCTTTACGAACCAAAGCGCAACAGCGCGTGAAAACATATTTCTCTGTTGATCAGATGGTTAAACAAACGCTTGCCCTCTACTGGCAGGAAGTTAAACGTAAAAGGCATGCTTCATGAACATTGTTTATATCGGAGGAGAACCGTATCCCGGCAACCAGGGCGGGTCAGTACATTTCGGTGAAGTATCCACCGGGTTGGCGAAACTCGGTCATAAGGTACTTGCGGTTACACCGTATGTACAGGGTATGCCCCTGCGCGAGCAACGCGACGGATTGGATATCATCAGAGTTCCAATGAAGCTAAAAAACCGTACGTTTCCGCTTTTTGCAATCAAGAAATGGCGGGCAATCAAACAATTCAAACCTGATCTTATTATGGAACGATACGTCACCTTCGGCGGAGCCGGAGCAATAATGGCACGCCGGTGGAATGTACCTCTAGTGCATGAAGTAAACAGCCCGCATACAGAAGAACTGATTTTCCGTATGCCTGTGCGAAACCGTTTGATTAAAAAAGCGATGCGTTCATGGCGCGACTGGCAGTTTAAACACGCGTCAACCATACTGGCCACTTTGCCAACAGTGATACCTGAACAATACCGCAAAAATTTCATTCAGGTAGAATGGGCGGCTAACTGCGATATGTTCGACCGTGATTCAATACCAGAAAGCACAAAAACTAAGCTTAAACAAAAACTTGGACTTGCTGATGAGCCTGTTGTCGTATTCCTTGGTACTTTTCGCAACTGGCACGGAGTCAGGCAACTACCCCAGATAATGAAACAAGTTATATCCGCAGTACCATCGGCAAAATGTATTGCCATAGGAGAGGGCGCAGAACTCGAAGGGGTACAAACAGCGGTAAAAGATCTTGGTATAGACAAGTCGGTCATATTTACCGGAGCAATGCCCTATGATTCAGTACCTGCCTATCTTGCGCTCGGTACGGTTGGAATAGCCCCGTATGACTGCGATGCGTATCCACCGCTCAAACAATTCGGTTTTTTCTGGTCGCCGCTTAAAATTTTTGAGTACATGGCAAGCGGTATGCCGGTTGTTACCATAGATATAGAACCACTCAATCATGTAGTCAAAGATGGTGAACGCGGACATGTTGTATCTGAAGGAAATTGGACAATTTTTGCAGAAAATATCATAAAATTGTTACAAAATCCCCGGAAATGTTCTACTATAGGAGCCGCCGCAAAGGCATTTGCTGTCAAAAACTACAGCTGGCAATCACATGTACATCAAATTAACCGTATACTTGAATCGGTTCATGGAGAACAGGCATGAGTAAACACATCGTTATTGATGCCCGCGTTTGTGATGGGCACATCCACGGCATATCACGGGTAAGCGAACAGTTTATCTATCATATTTTAGATCTGGATAACACCAACCGTTACACCATACTTGGCGTTAACGATTATCCAGAGAAAAAGTTTCCGAATAAAGATTCTATTACCTATATAACCACGCCAACCCGTTTATATTCTATCAAAGAGCAATGGAAGGTCTGGCGGTTAGCGGAATCGCTCAAACCCGATTTATTTCACTGCCCTACATTTACCGCCCCGCTTATGGCGAGTTTTCCGGTTGTGGTAAATATACACGACCTGATACCGGTGGTATACCCCGAATTATTTCCGTTCAAGTACAAGATCTATTACAATACCTTTGTTCCAAAAGTATGCAAAAAAGCTATCCGTATCTGTACAAGCTCGGAGAAATCCAAAGAAGACATTGTGCGTTTCTATGGCATCGACGCGAACAAAATAAACGTGGTGTACAACAGTTCGTATTCCGCCAACGACTCGATAGAGCCGTATGAGGAAAATAATGTTAACCCGGAATATGTAATATTCGTTGGTAACCAGATGCCTCACAAAAATTTTATACGGGCGGCAAAAGCATTTGATCTTGCGCAAAAACGGTTAAAGAACAAAAAAATCAGCATGGTTGCCGTGGGTATTTCTAAGGAATTTTTTAAAAAGTCGGAAGTATCGAATGTAGAAAACATCGATTGCCTTACCTATCTAACCCCCGGTCAGTTGCAATCGGTATACAAAGGCGCGGGAGTTATGTTGTTTCCATCGCTTTACGAAGGTTTTGGGATACCCCCTCTTGAGGCAATGTCATTTGATGTTCCGGTAATCAGTTCAAACTGTTCGTGTATGCCGGAAGTACTGGGCGACGCGTATCTGAGCATTGATCCGCTCGATGTGGAACAGATGGCTCAAGCGCTGGTTAAAATCTATACTGATGAATCATTGCGCGCGTCATTAATCGTAAAAGGAACACAGCGTCTGCAAAAATATTCGTGGCGTGAATCGGCACGAAAAATACTCGGTATATATGAGGATCTCCTGTAATGAAAAAAGTTGCTATTATTCACGATTGGTTAACCGGTATGCGAGGCGGTGAAAAATGTCTGGAACTATTTTGCGAAATTTTCCCACAGGCAGAAATTTTCACCTTACTGCATATTAAAGGATCGGTCTCACCGCTGATCGAATCGCATCCAATCCATGTATCGTTTATACAAAACATGCCGTTCGTAAAACGTAAATACCGTTATTACCTGCCGTTGTTTCCGTCTGCCATAGAAAATTTTGACCTGAGCGATTTTGATCTGGTGCTAAGCAGTAGTCATTGTGTGGCAAAGGGGATCATACCCGGTGTAATGGCTCGTCACGTAACCTACTGTTACACACCAATGCGCTATGCATGGGACATGCGCCACGAATATTTTCCATTAAAAAAGATGCCGCTGCTCAAACGGCGAACGATCCCCATGATTCTCAATCAATTGCGTATGTGGGACGTAACCACTAACAGCCGTGTCGACGAATTTATTGCTATATCAAAATATGTAGCTAAGCGTATTGAGCGCAATTACGGAAGGCAGGCGTCGGTGGTGTATCCTCCGGTGGACACCGATTTTTATACGCTCAGTGAACAACAGGAAGATTTCTATCTTATGGTATCGGCACTGGCGCCGTACAAACGGGTCGATCTGGCAATCGAGGCGTTCAACGAGTTGGGTTTCCCGCTCGTTATCATCGGGAACGGACAGGACGAAAAACGGCTCAAGAAAATGGCTAAGAACAATATTCAGTTCCTCGGCTGGATGGGCGACGAAGAAGTCCGTTCGTATTACCAGCGTTGCCGGGCTTTTATTTTCCCTGGTGAAGAAGATTTCGGTATCACGCCTCTTGAGGCAATGGCATGTGGTAAACCGGTTGTGGCCTACAAAAAAGGCGGAGCAACCGAAACGGTTTTGGGATACAAACCAAACAGAAAAGACTATACCGGAGTCTTTTTTAAAGAACAGACCGTTGATTCGCTCAAAGAAGCGGTGTTATTGGCGAGAAAACTGAAATTTTTCCCTTTAAAAATCCGTGAACATGCCGAAAAATTCGCGAAAGACGTATTTGTAGATCAAATCAAACAATACTTCAAAGCGTATCTGCCCGAGTAGCTCGCGATTTTCTCTGTCCAAAAGTTATCTGTAATGGCGTTTACTCAAAGATATTTTACCGTGTTATCTCTGTATATTTTCGTGGCAATACGCGGGAGGGATATGATAGTCTAGACATGCTGGTCAATCAACATATCCAGAGGAGCAACAATGAAACAAAAACTACCTTCGTTTGACTGCTGCTTTTGTTGCAGTTCTATTAATCCTAAAGGGTTACAGGCTCAATTCTATGTTGAGGAGAACGGAATTGTAGGCCACTATAGCCCGCCCATCGAGTACTGCGGTTATCCGGGTATTACGCACGGAGGGATTTCAGCTACCCTGCTTGATGAAGCAATGACTTGGGCGGCAAGCGTATATAAAAATATGTTTCATTACGCGGGCGAGGTGAATGTCCGCTACCGGCGTCCTGTACCGACTGACGAAGAAATTGTCATCAGGGCATCGGTCACTGATACCATGAAAAAAATTCTTATAACCTGTGGACAGATAGAAACCAGGGACGGCACGTTACTTGCTTCAGCTAAAGGAAAATATTATCCGCTTTCAGAAGAACAAGATGCTACTATCAAAGAACATATGAACAGCATACCCGGCGGGTTTACCTTTAAGTAATCATAAGTGACTGGTAATCAATTCCATACAATCAAGGAGGAATGAATATGTCCGACAAAAAGAAAAAGAAAACCGAACATGTTTCTAAACCGACACCTGGCACCGAAAAAGTGACCAGTTCTGCAACAGGTTCAAAATCATCGTCTAACGGATTGTTTATTGTGGGAATTATCGTGGTAGCAGCTATCGCTGTTGCGGGAATTTGGCTGTTCAGCAATCAACAATCAGATACCGAACAGGAATCACAACAGCAGACTGTTTCCGAACAGCAAAAAGAGTCGTCAACGCCACAAGTACCTGCGGCATCATTGACGGCGGAAAAACCACAGAATATTACACCGGTTAAACAACCGGAGTTGAAAACAACTGAAAAGACAGAATCCACCGATGATACCGATAAACCGGTTGCCGGCGGTGCACCATCGCAAACAGTTGCACCGTCATTGACAGCAGCACCTGCAGCTGGCAGGGCCCCGGCTGTCACGGCTGATATCAAAGCGTTGCCAAAAGACCAGTTGGCGCCAACAAAAGCACCAACCATAAACCGTGCGACAGGTGTATCAGTGCCAGCGGCACAACAATACAAACATGTTACTGCGCAGGATTTAACCGGCGGCATCAGACAGCCTTCTTTCCCCCGTCAACTGGCACAGGCTACCCCTCGTGAATTAACTACAATGGCGCATGAACAGCGCATTGCCGAAGTACCTGAAGAATTGGGTATTGACCCGGATACCCCTCTGGGATACGTTGCCCTGCCCGGCGGCGGACAACAGTTTATCATCTATGGAGATGATAAAGCTGTTTCCAAAATATTCACCATTAATAAGGACGGCTCGAAGAACATTCGTGAAATTGGCGACAACGGATTTGTGGCTTCTGAGACCACCGATGATTCAACAGTCACCTATCAATACGACAAACTCGATGACGGATCGACTGAAGTTACCGTCACCGATGATAATGAGCAGGTAACTTACCGCCGTACATATAACGAAACAGGAATGCTCGTTAAAGAAGAAGATATTGCCGAAGATGATACGTTCACCTATGCCTACGATTTCGAAGGCGGCCAACCGGTATCGTTTGTCAAAAAGGATGTCAGTGGCGCGGAAGTACTCAGCGGCTCTGTTGCCGGTGCTGACAAATTGAGAATGCAGTCGCTCACCTTCAGCGCGGCTGGTGCGACAAGGTCATATACGTATATCCGCGGCGACGCCGGTACTATCAACATGATAGTAGAAAACAAAGGTACACCCGATGAGGTGATTCGCAAATTCGATCAGGATGGCAAACTGGTTATCCTTGAAAAAAAGAAAACCGGCAGCACCTATAAATATCATTATGACGATAGCGGAACAGTTGTCAGAATTACTGTAACCGACGCGCAAGGCAACACTAAAGATGTTGACCCGAACGATCCTGAATTCGCCTTTTTGGCAAACGAAACACAGCAATTCGATCCTATCGAATTCAGCAAAGGTATTTTGGAACACAAAAATATTATGCAGTATTACAATCAGAATATCTTGAATAAGAGGGCACAAGAAGTAGCGCAACCACAACTGCCTACAGCGGATTCGTTAACCACGATTCCGGGAGTACCCGCGGCAATGCCATCGGCTAACCTGCCGCCGTCAGCGCCTGCGTCGGCACCTAAAGTTCCGGCAAGTGCTCCTAAGAGTACTCCGAGCGTACCGTCAAGAGGACCGGCAATACCACGCCGTTAACAAAGCGTGTTACCATATTAAAGCAAAAGCCGCATCCATTGTGATGTGGCTTTTGCTTGTCCGTTTACAGAAAAAGTATAATTCCCCACAAGCTTGCTAAACAAAAAATTCAACTTATCTGGAGTATCTGTACCAAACAGAATACCGATGATAAAATATGTTGCATAGACCTATAAATTCTGGTAATATGTCGTTTTCTCAAAATGTTAGGTTTATCTAAAATTAAGGTTTTCATATGAAAAAGGCAAGTGTCCCCCTTTCAAAGATTACAGCAGGCTCCAAAGCAATTATCGATCATATCGATGCAGGTAGCGGCGCGCGTGACCACCTTATCAACCTCGGGCTTACTTCCGGTACTGAAATAACACTGCTCAAAAAAGGCGGGCCGGGGCCTCATTTACTTCTTATCAACGAAACCCGTCTTGCCATCGGGCACGGTATGGCTGACAAAATCATGGTTCGTATCCCAAGCCACCACGGCTAATCAGCAGGGATTATATTGGTAATAAAACTACAGCTGTTTCTTTATTTATTTTGGCAGTAATACCGCTTCCTGTCTTCAATGAAATTATTTTCAACATCAACATGCTGTTAACGTTAATAATTATATTTGTAAATTGATGCACAATATGCTATAATTTGTTTATTAATGTGTTTTGTTTCAGGTCATAATTTTTTGAGGACATATTACATGAAAAAAGTATGGTTTATGATTTTTATGACAGCATGGGTATGCAGCAGTATCTTTTCCAGTGGATTGGCTAATCCGATAAGTTCTACCGATGCATGGGAATATACTAATATTCAGTCAATATCAACAACCGGGTTATTCCCAACTTTCAGCGCTTACGACATATTTGGCGCATCGGAAAGTGGCATTGAACCCGGGCATACCGTGTTTAAAGACTCTCAGCCAGCAGGATATGTACATCAAGTACAATGGACCCTCTATGATACCATAACACTCGGGAGTTTTAACTTGTACGCTATGCATGATGGTGCAGGAAATCTAATGGATGACAGGGGAATAAGTTATTTTAAGCTGGAAGCTCTGGTTGATTCTGTATGGGTTACTCTATATGAACAAGCTATTGAACCGCAAAATGTTGAGGGTTCGTATCCAGTATATGGCGGTGGTGAATATTATACCTATATTTTTGCCTTAGAAATCTATCAAACGGTATCACCTGTAACTGCCCAGACATGGCGCGCGTCGTTTACCCAATACGGTTCTACTAACCCCACCGGCCCGCGTATCGTCGAACTTGATGGATTTGTATACGAGCCTCCTGAAGTTATCCCCGAACCCGCATCATTGCTTTTGCTGGGGAGTGCTATTATGGGATTCTTGCGTAGAAAATTAGCTGCATAAGAATCTTATCGCTTTGTGCAAAATTTTTTCCCTTCTACCCTGTCTTCGGGTAAAAATCTTTCTTGATCGATTCAAAAAGATGTGCTAGCGTTTAAGAAAATTCGGTGCCTTTTTTAAGGAGAATAGGGAAGAGACATCAGACGTTGTCTGTAAGTCCGCGGACCCGCCGCTGTATCCGGGTACGGCCGTTCAAACATGTCACTCACTTTGTGGGGAAGGCTGAACACGCCGTTCGATCCGGGAGCCAGAAGACCTGCCGAACATTATACGAAGCTGTTTCGGGACATAAACAGCCACGGTTTTATCGGTATGAGATATAAAAACGGAGATCTCGCCTCATCAGGAGGCAGGGATCTTTTTTTTTGCCATAAAATCTAGGTTCGAGGACAAACCCACAGGGCTAAATGTCTTTTAAAAGATGCTTGTTACATATTGTTTGCTAATAAATTGAAGACTAATGTTTCCCATTGGATGTCATTCTCGCGAAAGCGGGAATCCACCCTTATAACATGTTGACACAAGATGGATTCCCGCTTTCGCGAGAATGACAGGACGGAGAGAACAGGCATCTTAAAAGGATAAGATCATTGAAAAGCTCGTATGTAAACCTTTTACTAATTTGTCCTAAAAATAAAGAAATGACAGGACTGGGAGGATAAGCAATACAAACGATTATAATCACTGAATACTACTTCACGAATATTCAACTATAAAAAAAGGAAAAAAACAATGCACAGTTCGCACGTACTTGACGCCCCTATGGCGGGCGCATTTGTTCCTCAGGCGGTCAAAAAACGAAACGGGTCATTGGCGGCATTTGATAAAGGCCGGATTGTGCAGGCAATATACGCCGCGCTTGAAAGTGTCGGCAACAAAGATAAATCAGTCGCACAAAAGGTTGCCGATCAAACCATAGAAACATTAAAACTGTATAACCTCAGAACGCCCGATGTAGACGAGATAAACAGCATCAATGTGCAGTCACTATCGAAACTGGGTTATGACGATGTTGCCCGCTCTTATGAACGTTACGCCCGAGAACGCAAAAAAATACGCGTTCTCGGAGCTACAGCGGGCAAAGGCTCGACCGACGGATTTCTGATGGTCACATCCATCAACGAGGAAATGGCTCAACCATGGAGCAGGGAACGGATTATCATATCGCTGGTCAACGAAGCCGCTCTCGACTACCCTACTGCCGAGCGGATCGCCAAAGAGATCGAGAACAAAATTATTCTATCCAGTTTCGCTTTTGTGACAACTCAGCTTATCCGTGAACTTATCCATACCGAAATGCTCAAGCGGGGATTGCACCACGAAGCGCAGCGGTACAGAAATTTTTCTATTCCCTTTGCCGACCTGCAGGATATCATGTTGTCCCATAACAAAGAGAACAGCAACATCCAGATGAACAACCCGGAAGCAGTCAACTTTACTATCTCAGGACGGATCGGCAAAGAGTACGCGCTGACATCCATTTTTTCGCGCACGGTTGCCGACGCGCATACCACCGGAATGATCCATCTGCACGATCTCGATCTGCCAACACGGGTCTACTGCTCGGCGCATTCTCTGGAATATATCAAGAAATACGGGCTGGTGATAGATAACCTGCAGACATCGTCAAAACCGGCTAAACATACCGAAACCCTGACAGGGCATCTGAACACGTTTTTCGCTGCAATGCAGGCTTTCTACGCCGGAGCATTAGGGTTGGGATACGTTAACATTTTCTACGCTCCGCTTATCATGGCAGACCTCGAACAGCAGGCGCAAAGAAAGCTCGATGCTATCATAGTCGCCCTCAACGATGTACAAAATCAGGCAACTGATCAATTCGTCGCTGATTATATAAAGAAGATAAATAAACAGTTTGAGAACGATCCACTGTCGTTGCTCAACGATGATGAGATAGACGACTTTTTAACCCAGCGCGGGCAGGAACTGATCTACGCTGCATCGCAAAACGCATTTTCTCGCGGTGGTCAAACACTTTTTATTGATTTCAATATTCATACAGGTATACCGTCGTACCTTGCCGATACCCCGTCCATTGAACCAGGCGGTAAATATGCCATTATCCGTGACGGCAAAAAGGTTTTTCTTAAGGAAGAACGGCTCGATGAGAAAGCCCCTTCAGGTCATCCGCTTATCCAGTTGCGTGATACATCTACCGACAGAGTAATCATGCGTGAGAAGGTAACTGAGATACACGGTTCGAATCAAATGGTGCAGGAATGGTTTCTGGAAGACAACGAATCGGCAGTCACCTACAAAATGTACGATTACATAGCCAAACGATTTGCTAAAAATTTGTTAAAAATCTGGCATAAAGGCGACAAAAACGGCCAGCCGTTCGCATTTCCAAAATGTGATTTGCACATCAACGACCAGACCTTCAGCGACCCCGAACAACTGGAACTCCTGCACTATGCCGCAGAGGTTGCCGCTGATAACGGATCACCGTATTTTGTGTTTGACCGTGATGAGGTATCACTCGCGGCGTGTTGCCGGCTTCGCACGGCGGTGGAAGATTTATACGTGCTTAAACATCCTGAATCAATACGGTTTTGCGGGTTTCAGAACATCACGATCAACCTGCCTCAGGCGGCGTATCGGTCGGCACAATCAGGCGGAAAAAATCTGGATTCGTTCCTTTGTGAACTGGATAACGTGCTTGAAGTAGTCATAGACGCTCACCTGCAAAAACGCGCGTTTATCAAAAAACTTCAGAACAAAGGGTTGCCACAGTGGCTAACCGGTAAAGAAGCGTTAGACGGTGTACCGTACATAGAACTTGATAAAGCAACGTATATTATTGGAATAATCGGTTTGAACGAGGCGATGTCGTTTCTTACAGGCAAACAACTGCACGAACAGACAGCGGAGGAATTTGAAAAAATATCGTTGCGCGTGGTATCGCATTTGTACCTGCGTGCAAAAGAGTATCAGGAAAAACACGGGCTGAAATTTTCACTGGAAGAAAGCCCCGCCGAATCGGCGACTCGACGTATGAGTAAAATCGATTCGATGTACTACCCCGAATCCAAACAGTTTATCAAAGGCGACCAGCTATCGGACAAAACATACTATACCAACTCGATCCACATTACGCCCGACGCTCCGGTCGACTTGTTCCATCGCATCGAACTGCAAAGCAAGTTTCATCCCGCGATAGAATCCGGCGCAATAATCCACGCGTTTATCGGTGACCAGAAACCGCATCCTGACGCCCTGTTTCATCTTATAGAACGCACGTTCAGCACAACGCAGTCAGCGCAGTTGACTATCAGTCCTGAGTTTACCATTTGCCGTGCGTGCGCTGTTGTGCATAGAGGTATCCAGCACTCATGCCCGCAATGCGGAAATACCGATCCGGCGACACTTAAACACATGACCCGTATTGTCGGATACTACAGTTTCATCGACAACTGGAACCCGTCAAAACAATCGGAACTGGACGACAGGCATAACGGCAACTACTCTGTCATGCAGGGGATGGATACAACCGCTGTTCCATCGCTTCAAAACGACCGTGATGGTTTGTTGCTGGTGCATATCGGAAAAGCGGATTGCGAGTTGTGCAAAGATATATCTTCGGTACAAAATTTCAAAAAAATAGCGCAGAAATATAATACCTCGCTTGATCTTAAAACTTACGAAGTGCAAACCCACGAAGGGTTGGCAGCAGCGATGCTTGGCGACGTCAACCTGTCGGCGTTACCGTGTATTATTCTGCTCGACGAACAATCGAATGTGATACTTCGTGAATCGACTCAGTATACAAATGGTATCCCTGTGGCAATTGATATGCCGCAGGTGGCGAAGAACCTCGACAACCTCTTGAAGGAACGATCTAAATGACAGTAGCAGGTATCATTCACGGTTCATTTATAGATTACCCGGGCTATGTAGCGTCAGTTGTATTTTTTAAAGGATGCAACTTCAGGTGTCCAGCATGTCATGCTCGATCATTGCTTGAAAGCAGAAACGCTATAGACATCGATCAGCTGTGCGCGCTCATAAAGCGCAAACGCTCATGGTTGCAGGGTATTGTATTATGTGGTGGGGAACCGACTATTTGTAACCGGTTGGTCGATTATATCCATACACTCAGGCAATCGGGGTTGCCTATAAAACTCGACACCAACGGCAGCAACCCTGATATGCTTGAACAACTTCTTGAAAAAAATCTAATTGATTACGTTGCTATGGATCTCAAAAGCTCCCCTCCTTTATATGATCTGGCAACAGGAGTTGATGTTAATATAGATTTTATTGAAGCCAGTATACAGCTTGTACAGAGGTTCCCCCACTATGAATTCCGCACAACCGTTGTGCCAATTAAAGACAATGTGCCTAATGCGCCGTACCGTTATCTTGATCAGTATGATATAGAAAATATCGTGAATTGGCTTATAGCGGTAACCGGACATAATAATCATTCATACTACCTGCAAAAATTTGTACCCCGCCAAGACGAACTTATTGACAGCACCCTTGAATCTTTTGCTGAATTATCAAAAGATGACCTCGAACAGATTTACAAACATGTATCGCCTCTATTGACTTCTGTGTCACTGCGCTACTGATCTATCGCAAAAGCTGTTAACCATCTATTTAGATACAGAGATTTTTTCAGATTGAAAAACTATCGCTAAATTTGACATTGTCAAAAATATGCGCTATAATTACCTATGATATCAAATATTCAATTTTTATCGAAAAATCAAGGAGTATCTAATGGTAAATTTAAGAAAAATATTGTTCTCGCTGTGTCTAGTAGTGTTGTTGGTTATACCTATGAGTATCGAATTGTTTGCAGCAGAATTTACGGTGACTAAAATAGAAACATTCGATGGTGCAACAACAATCAGCCCTCGTGATATAAGTGATTCCGGACTGATTACCGGATACACCAACGGTTCAGGATTCAGCGGATATCGCGGTTTTATTTGGGATAACGGTACAGTAACGAGTATCGGCAATTATCCGGGTTATAATTCGAGTCAGGCATGGGGGATAAACGACGCGGGAGAAGTTGCAGGTTCTTCAGGTAATTACGGAACAGACGATTATTACGCCGGTTATTATGACGGTTCAACGCTGGCAAATCTGGGGTCTCTTGGTGGTACGGAAAGTTATTCTTACGACATAAATGACTCCAGTGTGGTTGTCGGCCAGTCCGCTACGTCCGGGAAAACCGGATACCGCGCTTTTTTGTATGACGGCACAATGCATAATCTTGGTGTACTTGCCGGTGGGATATATAGTTGCGCGTACGCGATAAACGATTCCGGGCACGTTACCGGTTTCTCATTCACAGGAAGCACCAGCGAAAGCCGTCGTCCGTTTTTCTATGATGGTTCAACAATGGTTAGTCTTGGCAGTTTACCCGGTGGTACCATGGGTGAAGGTATGGACATCAATATATCCGATCATGTGGTTGGATATTCCGGGACAAACGGCGCGTCAGAGCGCCACGGGTTTCTGTATGACGGTACAACTATGATAGATCTTGGCGTGCTTTACGGCGGCACAGAAAGTTATGCAGTCGGCATCAATGATTCCGACCAGGTTGTTGGTTATTCAGATGGTTCGGATTTTAGCGGTACTCACGCCTTTCTCTGGGATAACAACACCATGATTGATTTGAATGATCTTATCGCTGAAGATTCAGGGTGGATTCTTCAGGAGGCTAAGTCCATTAACAACAACGGTCAGATTATCGGATACGGTACATTTGACGGAGTTGCGAGCGCGTTTTTGTTAACGCCTGAGGTAGTTGTGCCTGAACCGTTCTCGATAATTCTGTTAGGCATTTCGTTGGTATCATTGAAAAGGTTCAAAAAACAATAGTTCAGCAAATATCTTCTGCGCAAACGCATCAGAGATTTCAGTAAACTTAAATCCGCTATAATCCAGCTTAGCTCTTTTTTAAGGCTTTGCGACGTTCGAATTCTTTGACCATATTGTTGATTGTGCGTGTGTACATCCTGTCAACACCTACAAAGCGCACTGCAACAGAATGGTTACCCCCATTTGAACGCTGCGAGCGCACAACTTCGGCGGTTAACAGCATCGGCGGTGAGGGCAACACGACGGCATGCCTGAAGAACGAACCGGTATGTTTTTGCCATTCAGGCATATCTACTTCGAGTTTAAGAATAGTTTTTTCTTTGAAAAATTGTCCTGTCGATACCAACGCTCCGCTGGCAGACAGGTTGACAATCATGGCGGCTGTTTCTTTTTTACGGCCTGCTAAACGCAACTCCTGATACAGGTCGAGTTCCTGTAATTTTACGGTGAATCCCTGTTGAATACGTGCATATACACGGCGTTCGGATACGTTTTGTTGCATAGTGCAATCCCCCTATGGCAATGTTTATCTATGATATGTAGCGTTTAGTGATTGTCACGGCAATACTGCGCAAGGCGCGAAACCGCTTCTTTGATATTCTCACACGATGTAGCATAAGAAAACCGCAGGTATGATTTTGTCGTTTCTCCAAAATCTATACCCGGAGTCAAAGCCACACCTGTTTTTTCGAGAATGTCGAAAGCTAGTTTTAGCGAATCCAATGCCAGATGTGAAAAATTTTTCAACAAATAAAACGCGCCGTCAGGGGTATATGCAGGGGGCATACCGTGTCTGGTGAGTTCGTCTATAAGTACACCGCGCCGTTGTTCAAACATTGTTACCATTTGGGCTACATCGTCTTGCGCTTTTGTTAGAGCGGCAAGCCCTCCCCATTGAACAAACGTATTTGCGGCTATAAAAAAATTCTGGTGGCCTTTGTGCAAAAGACGTATCCATTCAGGCGGAGCGATAAGGTATCCGAGCCTCCAGCCGGTCATGGCGTACAGTTTGGAAAATCCGCTAATAACAAATGCGTCGTTTGTAAACTCCAAAACCGATCGTGCCTGTTTTTTATACACCAACCCGTGGTAAATTTCATCAGAAAACACAATCAGATTTTTTTCCGCCACGTATTCCCAAACCTCATCCGGCACCAGTTGTCCTGTAGGATTCGATGGGGAACACAGGATAATCGCCTTTGTTCGCGGTGTGATGGCATTCTTTATATCTTCAGGCGATACCCTGAACTGATTTTCTTCACGAAGAGGGATATGCCGCGCCACGGCTCCGTACAGCGACAGGAAATTTGGGTAGCATGCGTAACCCGGATCGGTGAGGATAACTTCGTCGCCCTGATCGAGCGACATGGCGAACAGAAGCATCATCGCCGCTGACGATCCTGACGTGATAATCACCTGATCGGGAGATATGGATACACCGTAGTCAGTATGATATTTCTGCGCAATAGCTTCTCGCAACGGCAAAATACCCCTCGAACTGGTATATCGGGTTTTACCTGAACTGATAGCCTCGATTGCCGTTTGGGTAATGACGGATGGCGTGTCGAAATCGGGTTCGCCCACTTCCATGTGGATGACAGACCGCCCTTGCGCTTCCATCTGGCGTGCCCGCTCTAAAATTTCCATCACCTGAAACGGCGCGATCTGTATCTGCGATGCCCTGCGCGATAATGCACACATAAAAAACCTCCTTTAAGGGGCTACACGATGGAGAGAATATCGTCTGGTGTTTCGGCTGTATGATCGGGGTTGAATGTCAGCAAATCGTCTTTTTTGCCGTATCCCCAGAACACCGCACAGCTTGATATCCCCGCCTGCTGAGCGGTTCGTATATCTACCGACATATCGCCGATTATAATGGTTTCTTCTTTAGAAACACCATACTTTTTCATCAAGACTTCCACTGCCGCGGGCGACGGTTTTTTGCCGTACGGATTGTTACCGCCAAAACACATTGAAAAATATGAGCCGATAGACAAATGATCCAGCACCGGTTGGATAAACTCGGTATTTTTGTTGGATAACACAGCCATTGTCCGACCGCCGTTGATACTGCTTAGCATCTCGGGTATACCCGGATAATACACGGTTTTATTAGATAAATTTTTGGCGTATTCCTCGACAAAATATCTGTGTACCTGATCGAACATTTTTTGAGATGTCTCTTTGCCCAACGCCTGTTCCAGAAAATTAATCATACCGGTACCGATCATACTTCGTACCTGCGCAAGGCTAAGAGGGTTCCTGCCGCACCGTTGTAACGCTATGTTAAATGAATCGGTAATGTCGGCAAGCGAGTCGATTAACGTGCCGTCGAGATCAAATATAATCAGTTTATAGCCCACAATACTACTCCGTTTTTGTTTTATGATGAGTCTTTTTGCTTTTATTTTGTTTTTTGCCCAATTGTATGCAATTCCCGTTCCCCTCTGCTGTCGTTTCCGTTCTTCTTTGGATGTCATTCCCTTTCTTCTTAAGTTGTCATTCCCGCGAAGGCGGGAATCCACCCTCAAGCAACGTTGGATCAGAACTGGATTCCTGCTTTCGCAGGAATGACATAATGGAGGTTATCCGCGATACAAAGTTATTAATCATCCAAGCCGATTCACTATAGATTGCTTCGTCAATCGGCTATGCCTCTTTCCTCGCAATGACGTACCAAAGAGCTAAACCGTCATTGCGAGAAGCGAAGCGCCGAAGCAATCTCAGCGGTTATTCTTCGCTTTACTATGTAATCATAAAATTGGTGAATCCGTAAAAACAACAATTCAATTTGTTACAAACTTTACTGAGGATGGATTCCCGCCTTCGCGGGAATGACATCCAGAGTGGTTATCCGCCATCAGATCTGTTTTTTGTCACTTTTTTCTAAAAAAAGTATAATCTATATCCTAATAAATCAATCAAATAAAAGCAACTCTACACCGTAACCGGCTTGAGAATTGTTTTAAGAAACTGACCTGTATACGACTGATCGCACGCCGCGACTTCTTCAGGGGTCCCTGAGGCTACAAGATTACCTCCTTTGTCGCCGCCTTCGGGTCCAAGATCGATGATATAATCTGCCGTTTTTATCACATCCAGATTATGTTCTATGACTACGATAGTGTTACCTGCGTCGCGTAAGCGAGCCAGCACGGCGAGCAGTTTTTGGATATCGTCAAAATGCAGTCCGGTGGTTGGTTCGTCGAGCAGGTATATGGTATCTCCGGTAGCTTTTTTGCTCAGTTCCGCCGACAGTTTTACACGTTGGGCTTCACCGCCTGATAGAGTGGTCGCCGCCTGTCCCAGTTTGATATATCCAAGTCCAACATCGTTGATAGTTTGCAGTTTGCGTTTGACTGACGGGATGGCATCGAAAAATTCGAGCGATTGCGATACGGTCATATCCAGCACATCAGCTATATTTTTGCCTTTATATGTAATCTCCAGAGTTTCCCTGTTGTACCGTTTGCCTTTACAGACTTCGCATTCCACATAAATATCGGGCAGAAAATGCATCTCTATTTTGATGATACCGTCGCCCTTGCAAGATTCACATCGACCGCCTTTGACGTTGAAACTAAACCGTCCGGGTTTGTAACCTCGCATACGTGATTCTTCTGTTTTGGTATACAAGTCGCGGATAGCAGAAAACACGCCGATGTACGTAGCGGGGTTAGACCTCGGTGTTCGACCGATAGGCGACTGGTCAATCACGATAGCTTTATCCAGATGTTCCAGTCCGGCGAGCGATGTATGCGTTCCGGCTTTCTCGCGTGATTTATAAAAATGCTGGAACAGAGCGGGTCGCAAAATATCGTCTATAAGCGAACTTTTGCCCGATCCGGATACACCAGTGATACAAGTCATTAATCCGATAGGAATAGACACATCAATCTTTTTGAGATTGTTTTCCGCCGCCCCTTTTATGGTGACAAATTTTTTCTTCTCCGGTTTTTTACGATTCTGAGGGATAGCTATAGTTTTCTCGCCGGTCAAATAGTGCCCTGTGAGAGAATCCGGCGATTTGAGAATATCCTCAACCGTGCCCTGCGCAACCACATACCCTCCGTGGACACCCGCACCGGGTCCGAGATCGATCACATGATCCGCGCTTCTGATAAGCACCTCGTCATGTTCCACTACAAGCACAGTATTACCCAGATTTTTCAGACGATGCAGAGTATTGAGTAACCGTTCGTTATCGCGCTGATGCAATCCTATGCTCGGTTCGTCCAGCACGTACAGAACTCCGACCAACCCTGCTCCGATCTGAGTTGCCAGCCTGATACGCTGTGCCTCACCACCGGAGAGTGTTGAGCTTTGACGGTCAAGAGTCAGGTATCCGAGCCCCACATCTGTCAGAAACCGGAGCCGGCTGTTGATTTCTTTATTAATTTCCGCGGCAATCATCTGGTCACGCTCAGACAATTCCATAGATGAGAAAAACGCCAGCGCGTCCGTGATTGGCATAGCGGTGATATCCTGTATCCGTTTGTCTGCAACAGTCACCATACGGCTTTCTATACGCAACCGAGTACCTTTACATTCGGTACAGATATGTACCGAGGTATACTCGCTCAGCCATTTTTTCAAATGGTCGCTTGATGTGTCTCGGTACAGTCGTGCAAGCTGTGGTAAAATCCCTTCGTAGTCGTCCTCGTTTTTAGGTGTTGCCCAGTCGATATTGGCATTGCGTTCGTGCCCTTCACCGTAGAGCAGGATTTTTTGTACCGCCGGGTCAATCTGTTCAAATGGTGTAGTTGGATCGAACTTAAACCATCTGCCAAGTTTATTGATTAGCTTCGAGTAGTATCGCCGTATGTGCCTGCTTGCCTTGCTCCATGGTGCAACTGCCCACTCTCGCAACGACTTGGATTTGTCGGGTATGACCAGATCAAGGTCCATTTCGATAGTAGACCCCAACCCGTGGCATTTGGGGCAAGCACCGTAGGGGCTGTTAAACGAAAACATACGCGGAGACAATTCTTCAAGGCTGACACCGCAGTCGATACAGGCGTAATGTTCGCTGTATAGCTGATCGCGATTATTATCGTCTGGGAAATTGATAGTGACAATCCCCTGGCTGAGACGCAGAGCGGTTTCTACCGAATCGGTTAGCCTGCCTGTTATATCCGGATTGATCACAAGGCGGTCAACAACGATTTCAATCTGGTGTTTGAGATTTTTGTTCAGGTCGATATCTTCATCGAGTGACCGTATTTCGCCGTCGATGCGAACACGCACAAACCCTTCACGTTTGACCGTTTCCAGAAGTTGTCTGTGTTCGCCTTTACGCCCACGCACAACAGGCGATAACACCATAAACCGTGTTCCTTCGGGCGACGCCATTATCTGATCGACAATTTCCTGAATGGTCTGCCGTTGGATTGGTTTACCGCATTTAGAACAGTGCGGCAAGCCGATACGGGCAAACAGCAGACGCAGGTAATCGTATATCTCCGTTGATGTTGCTACCGTAGAACGGGGGTTGTAAGATGCCGACCGCTGTTCGATAGATATCGCCGGAGACAATCCCTCGATATGTTCCACCTCCGGTTTTTTCATTTGTTCGAGGAACTGGCGAGCGTATGCGGATAGCGATTCAACATACTTGCGTTGCCCCTCGGCGTAGATAGTATCGAACGCCAGCGACGATTTACCCGAACCGGACAGACCGGTAATGACTACCAGCTGGTCACGTGGTATGGTGATATCGATATTTTTCAGGTTATGTTCTTTCGCGCCTTTTATGATAATGGGTGATGTCATGAGTATAGTTCCTGTCGTTTCGCTTTCTATGTTTTAATATTGCCGGTAGTATACCATAATTTTTTTCTTGGAGACTACAGTATATTAAATATTAGACGCGCCGCACATCCGAAGTTCATATTTATTAAAAGAAATACAAATTGACTTTTCAATGATTGCAAGCATTTAATCCGCGTATCTTCCCAGTCATGTCATTCTCGCGAAAGCGGGAATCCACCTTGTTCCAACACTTTATGAGGATGGATTCCCGCTTTCGCGAGAATGACATCTAATGGGGGTATATTAGCCTTCAATTTCTGAGCAAACAATCCTTTGCAAACATCCTTAATATATGAAAACGGGGGATACTCGTGTAGAAAATTTGTTACAATTTGGCATTTTCGGACATATATGGTATATATATAACGAGAGATGATTACGTTCCGCAAATGGTGTAGGAGTTGTTCTTATGATATATCGATGGATACTCGGTTTGGCGTGTATAGCCGTGTTAAGCTCTGTTGCGCATGCAAGTGACGAATGGAGCGATTATTATGCGTGGAACCTCGATTATTATCCATACGGCGGGCCTATCAGCTATACCATCGATGAAGCCGATTTGACGTCTGATGTAAGTTTGACCGACGCGCTGTACGCACTTAACCAGGCGTTTTTAGCCTGGGATATCAATCCAGATTGCGACCTTCAGTATACACAATATTACGATACATACGGTAACGGAACGCCGGTGCTGTATGATTTTATTGATTCCGGCGATGGATATCCGCCTGATGATGATGAGGTTAACTGGCATTTGTACTACGCGAATATAGTTGTAGGCGGATTTCTAGATGCCGATACGTGGAATGATCTTTTCAGTGACCCCAACAACCCCGGCATCAACCCCACCAACAAGCTGGCTGCGGCATGTCCGCTGACTATCAAGTCCAACAATCAGCGTGTCGATTACGACTCCAACGGGTACTGGGATCTGGCTCAGGTGGTGATCTTCTTCAACGATTCGTACCTGTGGGGGGTCGACGGTGAAGCAGGCACTTACGACATTCAGACTGTTGCCATGCACGAAATCGGACATGCATTGGGGCTGCATCATTCTGAGTCCGGTGTCGACTCGGTTATGGAGGGGTATACCAGCGCGGGATATGTTGACCACACTCTGGGCGACTGGGATGTGGATATGGTCGAATCAATCTATACACTCGGTGAACCGCCGCCAACACAAGCAGTACCTGAACCATCGGCTATTTTGTTGTGCCTGTTCGGGTTATGCTTCAAACCATTATTCCGTCGTCGCGATAAATAGATTGAAGTAATGCACCTCACGATGGGATGATTTCATTTTTTTAATTAGAAAGATATGTACTTTTTTTGCAAAAAAAGTACCAAAAAACAGATCTGCCTGCGCTTTTGCACATCGGCGTGATATATGGGCAAGCTTAGCTTTACTCCGCAACCCGTCATTGCGAGGAGCAAAGCGACGAAGCAATCTATGCTGATTCGCTTTATTGATTATGAACTTTTTCATACCCCTCAGTATGTCATTCCCGCGAAAAGCAAATGCAGCTATCTTAAGGATTAACACCTTATTTTTTCAATCTGCGACTGAGTGAAGCAACCGCAATTGCCAGCAATCCAATAGAGAGCGGTTCAGGAACAGCGGGAACAGGGATAGACAAACTAAAATTATCGATTCCAACACCCGCATTATTGTCATAAAGCACAAAATAACCTATATCGTCATTGGTTGAGAAGTGAGATGTCTGAAGTACGTCATTGATATAACAAGAATATAGATCACCTTCAACCACAAATTTGAAATGCAGGTTCTGACCGTCATAGAAGTCAAACGGTACCCTGTCAACAGCCGGCCCTTCGTCGTGCCAGTATAGCGACCCGTTTTCCGATTCACCCGATATAGGCCATTGTTTGTTGGCAACAAACATCAATCCGTCAAAACCGGTCGCATGATAAGATGATCTAAAATTTGCACCGAATCCATTCCCGGCACTTAAACGGGTGTACACATGCACGTCGTATTCTACGATAAAATCAGTCAAGTCAGGATAATCAAGCAGATATGACCTGCTCATATTCGGGCTTGAATTCGCTTCTGTTGCCTGATATCTGCCGTTAATGATCTGCCAGTTACCAAACTCGTTTCCCCAATGGGCTGTGGTATATGAAAGGTCGCTGAAATCGTCTGTGAAAACTTCAACATAAGAAGCGGCAAAAATAGGCCGGGCAGTGATCAAAAAAGTAATTGCTAAGAATAGGGATAGATAGTTTTTCATAACGTGTGCTCCAAAATCTAACAGGTTAAATAGGTTTATATAATAGCAAAATTATAAATAGTCCATTTGTAGAGATTGGTTTCATACTCAATGACCCACTTTCTAACTTTTTAATCTCCTTAACAGCACACCTAACGCCACTCCAAGTAAACCAATAGAGAGCGGTTCAGGTATAACAATACCGGAGTGTGTTACCATAAAATCTCCGTAATACTGGGGCATATTGGTGATGTTAGATACCAGAATGCTGGATGAAAATGTATCGGTAGTATCGTCAAAGATAAATTTATAGAGATTATACAACCCGTTTTCCGTACCGAATCCATATAGAAGATTGTCTACCGGATCATAATCGATATCGTAAATCGTTATATCCGCATTCGTCCATGCGGTATGTACAGTGTTTGTTTCGTCAATAGCCAGAAGAGTATGGTAGTTATTGTTGACGAACAGGTAATTATCCGCACCGGCGGTCATATCATAATAGCCTGATCCGTGTAGAATTGACGATCCAAGTACCTGTTGGATGTCGGCGTAGTCGTCTATCACAAACAAGTCCCCGTTTGTACGGACTGTGATTGCGGAACAATCGCGGTTATAATATACACCAAGATCGGTTGCCACACCCGAAGTTACATTGATATATCCAACCATACCATAGAACGTATTGTAATAGATGTGGCCATTATGCATTATTATGCCTGAAGGACCTCCGCTGGCTGGATTGTAACTGTTTACCAGTGTGCCGTCTTCGGTATAAACGCGGATCTGATATGAGTCTCCGTCAGCGACCATCACGTGGTCGTCGTCGTATCTGGCAATATATCTGAAATTGCGATATGTAGTGCTGTATTTCTGCAGCGATCCAGTGTCCTGATCCAGCTTGAATAATCCTCCGCTCTGGTAGTAACCCGTTCTGGCAGCAAAATAAAATTCAGGTGTCGCGAAAGCAGGCCCGCTAATGGATAAAAGAATCAACATGGAAATAATTAATTTATACATGGCATCATCCTTGGGTATGAGATGTAAAAAAGATTGATTTAATTTTAAATATTTTATACCACAAAATCAGTTTAATGTCAAATTGTTAATAAATTTCTAATTAAACTGGTGTTGTTTGATTACTTTCGTATAGGACACCCTACTATCGCCATTTTTCTGTGGATAATCCCAATTAAAAAAGTAAACTTTTAACATCAGGAGACGATATTTTTAAACACAACTTCCATGAGATTATTCCATATTAAAACAATTTAAGGAGATTAGTATGTTAAGAAAAATTAACATCAGTAAACGTATCATTGTAACTGTTGCTGTACTGCTTTTGTTTTCACTGGGGTTCCTTTTGTGGAGCATGAGTAAAGTTGAATATGTAAGAAACGCAAGCCTCAGTCATCTCGAACAGACTATGGAAACATTAATTCGCCAGAAACTTCAGGCCGCTGTGCATACTGTAGCTGTCAGTATAGGTAACTCGCTGAACGCAGACATGGATCGAAACCAGCAGATTGATGTTATCAAAAAACTGACCTACAACATACGTTTTGAGGATGATAAATCAGGGTACTATTTTGTGTATGAAAATACGAAAAACGTTTCATTGCCGATTAAACCGGAAGTGGAAGGCAAAGAATTGGGCGATTTACAGGATCCGGACGGCGTGTATTTTGTCAGGAAGTTGAATGATGTGGCTCATAAGGGCGGCGGATTTGTTAAATACCTGTTCAAGAAACCGGAAAAGGGTATCCAGCCTAAAATTAGCTATGTTGAACTTATTCCGGGGACTCAATTCTGGATAGGAACCGGACAGTATATAGATAATATCACCGACCAGAAAAAGGCTGTTTCACAGGCTATGGATGTTATATTAAACAAAAGCCTGCGTACAATGATCGGTACGTTCTGCGCTATCGTTTTTTGTATTATGCTTCCTTTTGTCATCGCCATGGTGCGAAGTATCAGCAGGCCGTTAAAAGAGACCGAAACCGTTGCGCTGCATGTCGCGAATGGTGAATTGAATGTCCAGTTGCCCGCAGACGGCAGAGACGAAATTTCGAATTTGCAGCAATCTATAAACCAGATGATTGTCAATTTGCGCGAAAATATGAAAAACATCGAACAGAAAACTTTGGAAGCACAAGAACAAGCTCAGAAAGCAGCTCAAGCCGCTGAAGAAGCTCACGCAATGAAACAACAGGCAGAAAACGCCCAACATGACGGTATGGTAAACGCAGCAAAACAACTTGAAGGCGTTGTAGCCGCGGTAAATTCGGCGTCGCAGGAATTGCTGGCGCAGACAGACCAAATTCGTCACGGTACGGCTTCTCAGGAATCAAAAATACGAGAAACAGCAACCGCTATGGAACAGATGAATGCAACTATCAGAGATATCGCCGCAAATTCTGATAAAGTATCGCAGGAAGCGCACAATTCTATGGATAAAGCGAATGAAGGCGCGCGCATCGTATCAGATTCGATTTCAGCAATGAAAGAGGTCAAGGAATTGTCAGAGTTTGTCCGGGAAAATATGCAGGAACTGGTTAATCATGCCAATAACATTAATGAAATAAATACGGTAATTACCAGTATCGCGTCGCAAACTAACCTGCTGGCATTAAATGCGGCTATCGAAGCGGCAAGGGCCGGCGAAGCAGGCAAAGGGTTTGCCGTAGTAGCCGATGAAGTGCGTACACTGGCTGAAAATACCATGTCAGCAACAACGGAAGTCAACCAGTTGATAAAGGTACTGCAAACCGGAGCCAATGATAATCTCGAAGGCGTAACAAAAGCCGCCGAAGCAGTAGCCCAGGCTACTGAAAAAGGAAGTATGTCTGGTGTCGTTTTGCAGGAAATTGTACACATGGCAAAAAATGTTGCTGACCAGATAAACGCTATAGCTACTGCGGCGACACAGCAATCAGCAACATCTGAAGAAATCAACAGCTCTATTGAAGATGTACGCCATACTACAACCGAAATAAACGATGGTATGAATCTCACTGCTTCCGCAGTAAATGATTTGAGCAAACAGGCTCAGAATATTCAAGATATCATCGCATCGTTTAAGTAAACTTTATAGATTATCAAGTACCAAAAAGCCCGGCAACATCCAAATGCCGGGCTTTTTGGTATATAAAAATAGCAACAAAAACGATACTACAATTCTTCTCTGTAAAGATTACGGGGCTCGATGAGAAACCCTGTAATATTTTGATTGACAAAGTTTGCCTAACAAATATTTTTCTTATTCTTTTTATATATTTAGCACAATTCTTTTTTGATGTTTCTAAATTACATGTTATACTGTAATATGTAACTAGTTAGACTAATTCAGCGTTTTTAAGATTAATCTCTATTAAATGTTAGGTGAATATGAAAAAGCTTCTCGTGTTATCAAGCATCATTATTTTATTGTTGGCAGTATTACCGAATACAAGCTACGCAGCTGCACAAGCTGTGATAAATCCTCCTGAAACACTTGAGGAAGGCGTGGCACTCACATTTACTGCCGACGGTTCGACAGGTGATGAATATGGCTGGAAGATTGACGACGGAAATTATAAAGAGGGTACAAGTTCCTATGAAGTAACATTTAATGATAATGGCGACCATGTTATATATCTTAAGGTAAACGACACAGCTACATCAACTACAGATGAAGCCCAGCTTTCTTTTTCAGTCGTAAATGCCGCACCGAAAAATCTGCAGCAAACCGGATACAATCAGATATCACCAAACGTGTACCAGATGAACGTGCAGTTCAAAGACACCGGCATAAACGATACACATCAATATAAAGTAGTTTGGCAAACCGGTACAATAATTGACTGGACCGATTTACCGTATGAGGAAACAGATGTTCATTCATTCAGTTTTACAAGGCAATACAATGATTTTGAGTCTGTAACGCTTACTGTTTATGTAAGAGATAATGATGGCGGGCAAACTTCTGGAAATGTTGGTTTTTGGCTAATGAATCATGCTCCTGAAATAACCTCTTTTGATTGTCCTGAGAACACCTTTGCCGGAACACAAATCAACCTTCAGGCAACGTTCGAAGATCCGAATACTAACCAGCATAGTTGTCGTATAACTATCGAATGGGGTGACGGCGATACTTTTTATGCGACTACTGAAGAAGGAAGTTTCTCAAAAAAACACACGTATGATGCTCCCGGCACGTATAGTGGTTTTTTCCGTGCCAACGATACCTATGACGATACATTAAAAGAGAGAAGAAATTTTACGGTTGAGGTTTTTTACCAGAAACCCACTTTTATTATTGAACCGACATATTATACCGAAGCAGGTAAGGTTTTCACGTTGGACCTTCCGTTTTCAGCTGGGGGAGATACATACGGTGTTTCTATCAACTGGGGTGACGATTCGCAACTAACAACCTATGATACTACAACAAAAAGGGTCGAACAAGACCATGAGTACGAAAATCCGGGAACATATCAAGTTAACGTACTGGTCGGTGACAGCATCATGACACGTGAATTAAACGCACAGGTCATTGTGAAACCTTTACCGCCAACTCAAATTCATTATAATTCACTTATTACCTCTTGGGATCCTATACCAGGCAAAGAATATACCGTTTATTTTTCTGACAATCAGGGAACTACGTTTCACATCATGGGCATGTCGTCTACCGGCTATATGGTCGATTCAGGCGATCCGGATGGATACGACGATATACCTGGCAACGAGGACGATCGTCCTGCCCCGTCTGATAGTATTATCCGGTTATATAAGGTGGAATAAGCTAAACGGTTACGTATTTAGATGACAGATTAGTAAAAATACACACAAACTTTTCAATGATAGCAACTACTTAATTTGCGTATCCTCACTGACCTGTCATTCCTGCGAAAGCAGAAATCCACCCTCGAACAGCGTTGGATCAGAACTGGATTCTCGCTTTCGCAAGAATGACATCCAATGGGGAATATTAGTCTTCAATATTTAGAGAACTTATCTTATCTACGTTTTGACATTGTCTCTGCGCGTAGAGTTTATTACCTAAATAATTTTTGAAAAAATACGCATTTTGTGGTATTCTAATTACATATATCCAAACTAAACACAATACAGTCAGAAAGGAATCCTGTTATGAAAAGGCATTTCCTAATGTTCGCAATCGCTATAGTAATAGCCACTACAGCCAAGTCGTCAGCTACTACCATAAGCTATAAACAAGGCGGTGGTACTGGATTTGCCGACGTGTCTGTAGCTTCAACATACGTCTCAGGGAAAACCGACGGAGACCAGACAGACAACAACTACGGGACTTCAGGTTTTATTTACGTCCGCAGGGATAGCTCCAGCTATCAGCGTTCACGCGGATTGTTCGCCTTCGAGGATATTTTTGGATCAGGAGTTGATCAGATACCCTACGGAGCAACCATAAACAGTGCTTCACTATATCTTTACAAAACAAACGATACAGGCGGAGTAGCTAACGTTCAACTGTATCGCGTAACCCAAAGCTGGGTTGAAGGCACTGGCGGTGAACCTGCCGACCCGAGCGAGGGTGTAACATGGGATAACTTCGATCAAACCGGTACCAATATAGCACATGTTGACCTCACCGATGTCCAAACTCAATCTCTTTTATTCTCCGGTGGATACACAGAATGGAATGTTCTGTCCATGATGCAGTACTGGGCGGATAACCCCGGTGAAAATTACGGATGGATGGTCGTCAACGGCGGTATCAATGACCTGACACTCTATTCGGAAGATTCATCAGAAACCCGAGTACCGTATCTGGTTGTCGATTTTAGCGCACCGGTTGTCGTAGTACCCGAACCGGCATCGCTTATATTGCTTGGTATTTCTGCTGTCGTGGCAGTGAAGCGATTTACGCGTAGATCATAAGACCATAACATCACCATTGCGGGGCGTATATCGATAGTTTCGAACACCACCATTGTATTACGGGGAGACGTAATTCTTCTTTTATAATCTATTTTGAGGATTTTCTGCGAATAAGGCCTGCCAGAGCGATTGTCATTAATATTACAGTACACGGTTCAGGGATAGCCGATTCATTATACGTGACAAGTCCGGAACCCAGATAGATATGGCCGAATCCGTTTGCATCTATCCAGAACTCACCCAATTCTCTTTCACCCCATATTTGTGAATCGCTGTAATCGTTATCGGTGTAGTACCAGATAATATTGTTTATAGCAACTGATCCGCTCTGATTTTCATATAATTCGTTCAGCGCGTCGACATCTTCCAGTGTCCAAGCGGTATCGCCAGCTATTCCGCCTTCAGCGTCGGTGTATCCGGCAGCGGCGATTCTTTGCCATGCCAGAGACTTATCACAGTCGGTCAGGCCGATCGATTCACCTGTCGGTTCGTAGTAACCAAGATACATATGTTTGAATCCATAGGCATCGATAAATCCTTCAGCTGTTGTTCCACGGGCCATGCCCCAGTATCCCTGAGCAAGATAGTTTTCCTGTTTGTACCATGCTTTTTCGTCTACTATTATACTCCCGCCATATTTGTATACATTGAACAAATTGTCAGCATCAGTTGCGTCCCAATCTTCGCCTATAGAGGTTTCATTATTTTCAAGGTATAACTTTTTTGTATTTGTATACGTAACGGTCATAGTCGGGCTAGAGTATACACCGTATTGTCGTGTGTAGGAGTCGCCTGAAGTATGGCTTGCGGTAATTCCCCATCCAGTCTGACTTTTGCCTGCATTTATGTCGTCTACTAAAAGAGCCAGAGTACCGGCATCGGATACATTGATATTCGATGCTAAACTTTGACTCAACAGAGTAGTCCCGTTGATATTGTTGTAGGAATACTCAGACGTATCTATTAATTTTTTTAAGTATATTCTTGGTTTTTTACTGCTATAACTTGATAAAGTCGCGGTTATTCTCACGGCCGTGATATCTTCAGGGGATATGTATTCCGCATATAAAGAATCAATCGAAAAATAAGCCGCCGCCCTGTAATGTGAGGGGGTTGAATAGATCGCAGAGTCTACCTGTGCCCACATTTGTGAATTTGTCGCGCCTGTACTGCAATAGGCTCGTTTATATGTATTTGACAGGCTGAATGTGTCGGCAGTTGCTGTGTTCGCGATAAACAATAGTGCTGTAAATATAATTAATAGACGTTTCATATTTATCCCTCCTGTTATATTATATAGCACCTAAATTATTTTTTGTCAAATAGTTGTTATGAAAATTATGCTAAAAAGTTTTTCCTTAAAAAAAGGACAAGAGGTACTTTTCGCCAAACAATTACAATAGAAATAGGATATGCATTTATCATTTCACTGTAATCCAAATTTGACCCAATGTTGACTTGGGCTGAATTGCTCTAAAAAAGAAGGCACATACCTGCCTTGCCTTGTCAAATATAATATGATATATTGTGTTTTAATACGATGTCTTGCTAATCTATAATTTCATTCAACTAACTTGCTGAAAGACAGTTGTATGCTTTATAAAGTGTTTATCGACGACAGCGGATTTAAAGAATATATTAATCCATATTCCCGTGAATTTGTGGATAATCCACCTGATTCCGATCAGTATTCGCAATTTTGGCGTGATAACTATTTTGTGCTATGTGCTGTAAGAGTCAATCAAAAGCATATTAACGATATCAATATTGCTATAAATACGTTAAAGACACAATGTTTCGGCACTAAAAAAGTAGAAATTAAATCAAACTGGCTCAGGAATCCTAAAGATCAAAAAAAGCACTATTTGCAAAAGTATGGAATCACAAAGCAACACTTAATCAATTTTGTTAATCGTCTTTACGGTTTAATAAAACGATCATCGGATAATCTGAAACTAATAGGTGTAGTTTTTGATAAACGTTTCTATGGCGACAGGAAACGATCAAAACCTGATGGCACCCCGCTATATAAGTGTTCACAAGTACTATTTGAAAGGTTACAGTATTTGCCCGGGCATAACCTTGTGTATTTTGATCAGTTTGAATCTCATTTAAAATTGGATAAGGGCCATCATGAAAAAATATTGAATATTGTTCATGATAAAGATGAGTTTGAACAAGTATATGTTAAAGAATACAATAAAATTGTAGATATCAAATTCACCAAATCAAGCGTAGAAAATTTTATACAAATAGCCGATCTATGCGCATATAACATCTACCGGCAATTCGTTCATCACGGCAGGGTATGGCAGGAATCTGAAACCGGAAATCTTCCAGTTTATGAATTTTTTGATCGTATTCGGTGCAATTTTATAAGTCATCCTGTTTCTAGTAAAGTCGTAGGATGCGGATTAATTTGTATCCCCGCGATAGGCAATAGTGATTGGAATTTATTAGATGGCTGTGATGTATAAAAATGGGGTCGGTCTCCTCGCGGATATCCACATTGCCAAGAGGTGGCCTAGCCCTTGCGGGCGACCGACCATAAACTATTATATATAAAAATAGCTAAATGACAGTAAATAGTCAACAATATTTACAAACAACACAAAACGATAGAATATAACAGTAAATACATATTTTCATATAATATAGACTCATTACAAAATCGGAAGTTGAACTTTTGACATTAGAATCTTTCTGAACAAGGTGAAAAGGGTTACCTGATTACTGAGCATGTACAGTCTGCCGAAGGAATGACGTCTGGTGGGAAGATGAGCGCATTTCATACTCAGTAAAAAATGATTTATGCTTCTCCTTACATTTTAATCAGAAAAATCCTAGCACTCTTGGACATCAGATAGTCTGCTGTCAAGATCGGTTGCGATATCAGTACAAAAGGTTTTTATTTGGTCAATAAGGGTATTCAGATCATCGTTATTGATCGTTCTTTCCTCTCCATCGGTGGTTTTGCCATTTCTATGAACAAGGTCATGTCTTATTTTAATGGCTTCATAAAATGGCTTCATATTCGTGGGGAATTTGATGTCCAAAATTTCTCTGTATAAGATTGTTACCTTTGATAGCTGATGCCAACTGAAGCTTGAAAGATTTTTTTTAACTTTTTTTTCTATTGTATCCATTTGTTCATAAATTTTATTCAAAGTAAATTTTTCTTTGGCAAAATCTGGATTTTTACGAACAAATTTTTTTAATAAATCACTTTTTTTGTTAATAGCATTACAAAATGTATCTGATAAAAATGTTTCGAGGACAGTGATTACATTCACATATAGTATATTATTTCTAAGGCTCTCTAGACCACTAGGAATATTAACACCAAGCAATCGTTTAATATTATCCAAATTTTCTTCAAGTATATCGATTCCTTGGGGCAACAAGGAAAACATACATTCCATCTCATCTTCTTCAGAAGGGCATCCAGACCATTCCCAGCTTTCACACTCTAATTCCGTGATAAGTTTATTAAGGATTTCTTGAGGAACAACTTCTAAAAACATGTCTTCAAGTTCTTGCCTAGCATCATATGGCCCCCCATAGATATAAATATATCCACCTTCACGTGACTCATAAGGAGTATGTTCTACCGGATTTTCAAAATTATCAAAAAACCAATTACGCATTAGACTGATCTGTTGCTCGGGATCGAGTTCCTTGATTTGAGCAAAAGTATAATCCAAGCCAGATTCTGGACAATAAAATTTATCGTTCATAACTACTCCTGGATATATCTTTTTACATTAGTTGTGAGATGGTTCTAATAAGGTAAGTATCAATAGTCATTGCTTTGAAAAGTTATTCTAATGGCTTTTTTCTATCATCATCCTCTGAAACACTTATACGAAAACCAAACCTCATGCTTAAGTCATCATAGTCTTCTTGAAGATCAATTAACATGTTATTAATTTCAGCTTTACTTTCAGGAACAACGGTAGGTTTTTTATTATCCACATCATCATTATTTTCAGTAGCTTTTTGGTAAAGATAACAAGACTTAACTAATTCCAACTTGGTTCGCATGTCAGTTTGTCTGGTTTCAGCTTTAATTTTGTCTGCCTCAGCTCTAATTTTGTATGCCTCAGCTTGCTTCACCAACGCCTCACTTCTTTCTTTTTCAATTTGTGCCTGAAGATAGTCGTCACCTTTAGATACTTTATCTTTAAACCAAGGAGAAAACCATTTTGTAAATTTTTTCCATTTAGAGACTTCCTTAGCATCGCCAAATTTTATTGGGCGTCCGACATAATGAATAACGGCTTCATCAACTTCGTGTGGATACATGTTTATACCGTTTCCTTGCTAAATCCAAATATATTATTCAATTTGAAGTTAATTCCACTCCCACCAGTTGCTTTATACAAAGCGGAAATTCTATCCAAAAACTGCTCTATTCTTTCCCTTGGAGCTGAACCGGGATCAACAAAAACGTTCAGTTGAGGCAAGAAATCACCTGAAACCTCTTTAAAATAAAATTCTTCAGGAACTGAAGTTTCGCATAAACTGAACAATTCCTTGTAAGTTAGATATATATCATTTCCATATTGCGTAATCGGTCGTTTGAATGTTCTAAAATATTTATCTTCAGAAAAAGCTTCCTCAACTGATTCCATAAAATCTTGAACATCAGAATATCTTTCGACAAGATAATATGCGTCAAGTATGTCTATAACAATATAGTTTTGGATAAGCGTTTGGATTTCCAGATTGTACTTTTCTGCGATATGGATAGGTGATAATGTTATACCATCTGTCTGTAAGATACCCAATGAATCTTTTAAAGCATTTGTTAGCCGATTTTTTTGTTCAGGGTCATTTTCGACCATTATTGCCATCATCGCTTTATAAAATGCTGTGTTATACATAACAATACCTGTTCATAAATGGGTTGTAGTTTAAAAACCACTTTAATGTTATTCAAATTAATTATTTGTTGTCAATAATTTTTCACTTTTTTTCGCTTGCTAAAACTTTCCGTGCTATAGGCGTCTCTTTATCTAAAGGTTACGCATTTTTAAAAAGATATTTTTAAAATAGGCTATAAAATGACAGAGTTTTGTCCGGTTACATACTCAGCAGATAATGCTTGATGCGCTCGTCGAGCAGGGAATTGCGCTGGTGTATCTGATTGTTGTACAGGCATCGGTCAAGAGCGGATTGCGATCCTACCAGTACCACCAGCCGTTTACCGCGCGTTACCGCGGTGTAAAGTAGATTACGTTGCAACATGATATAATGCTGATCGGTTAACGGGATAACCACAGCCGGGTACTCGCTACCCTGCGACTTATGCACCGAGATGGCGTACGCCAGAGTCACCTGATCGAGCCACGCACGCTCGTAGACAATCTGTTTGCCGTAAAAATCGATCGTCAACTGGGCTCCATCTGTATCGACCGAGATGACTGTACCGATATCGCCGTTGAAAATGTCGAGGTCATAGTTGTTTTTTGTCTGCATTACCTTATCGCCAGTCTTGTAAGTCGTATCACCGTACTGCATGGATGATTGCGACTGGTTAAGCAGTTCCTGCAACATGGTGTTTAACGATTCCACACCCAGCAATCCTTTACGCATGGGCGACAGTACCTGAACATCTCTGATGGGATCTAGTTTGAACGATGAGGGTATCCGCTCTGCGACAACCTTTTTTATGATCTCAAGAATCGCCTCAGGCTCTTTTTTCTCGATGAAGAAAAAATCAGATGTTTCCGGCGTTTCGGCAAACACCGGACGTTTCCCCTTGTTGATCCGGTGCGCATTGATGACAATGTAGCTGTCCTGCGCCTGACGATAAATGGTGGTCAGCCGGACAAGCGGTATATGATCGATACTCACCAGATTCTGCAAAATCGCGCCTGGCCCAACCGACGGCAACTGGTCGGCATCGCCCACAAGTACAAGGCGCGTGCCCGGTTTAACCGCTTTGAGCAGGTGATGGATCAGGAACATATCCAGCATGGACACTTCATCGACAATGACAGTATCTGCACTAAGCGGGTCAGACTCGTTGCGCTGAAACTTTTCAAGACGCGGTATGTAATCAAGCAAGCGGTGGATGGTCATTGCGTCACAGCCCGTGGTTTCGTTAAGGCGTTTTGCCGCTCTGCCTGTTGGCGCGGCGAGCAGTACGGTTTCCTTTGCCCGGGCGAATAGCTCGAGAAGAAGTCGCACCAGTGTGGTTTTCCCTGTTCCCGGGCCTCCTGTAATGACAATCAGCTGGTGGTTTATCAGTTCGGGTAACCGATCCGCCAGATCAGCATCAAGGTGTATCTTTAATTGATTAGCAACCGTATGCAACTGGGCTGGAGTAATGTTTATCTTATCAGCAGTAACCTGTTTCGACATATCAGCTATGCGCAGGGCGACGCTGGTTTCGAATTCGTGCATTTCTCTGGTGTAACACGGTTGTTGTTCGTGGTCATCTTCCCTGATGATATTGCCTTCGTCAATCATCTGTTGTGCAACAGGCTCTATCACATGGACAGGCAGAGACAGTTCATGTGCAACCCGATCGATCAGTTTGGCATACGGTGTAAACACGTCGCCGTCGTCCTGATGATCCTGAAGAAAATAGAGCAGGCCTGCTTCGATCCGCTGTGGCGAGTCGGGCGGTTGCCCAGCCGCACGTGCGATATCATCCGCCTTACGAAACCCGATCCCGCGCATCTCGTACGCCAGCCGGTACGGGTTTTCTTCTATCACGGTCAACGATTTTTCTTTATATGTATTATAGATACGAAGCGCAAGCGACGCGGGTAAACCCAACTCGTGGAGCGCAACCATGATATGGCGAGTCTGATGATGTTTTTTCCACGCCGTGGAAATCATCTTGATACGTTTCTGGCCGATACCGGATATCTCTTTGAGCCTGCCGGGTTCGGTATCGATGATATCGAGGGTTTTATCTTTGAATTTGGCGACAATCCGCTTTGCCATCTCAGGACCGATGCCCTCAATAAGCCCTGACCCGAGAAACCGCTCGATCCCGTCGATTGACGACGGACGGCACTCGTTGTACGCCGTTATATGCAACTGCGGCCCGAAACGAGGGTTGTATTCCCATTTACCCGATACCATAGCGTGCTGGCCCGCCACAATACCCGGCACCACACCCACGATTGTAAACTGGTGTTCTGTGCGTTCTTCGATAAACCGCGCTACGGTATAGTTGTTTTGCGGGTTATTGAACACAATGCTGTTCACCAGTCCCTTGACAGTGACTGTAGCGTCTGGCGAGTTCGATGACGGCTGATCCGGATAACTCATTATTTTTTAACGTATTTTTGTAAAATTATATGAAATTTCTCCACAATTTTGCGGTCGATTTTATCAGGGTTGGTGAAAATGGCGTTTTTCAATGCCGATTTGCACGCACATGCCGACGTATCGGGCATATTTGTGATAACCTCTTTAAGAATTTTTTTAGCGTTCTGGATATTTTTGGTCAGATACTCGATAACCGTATCGAGTGTAACATGGTCGTGCGATTCGTGCCAGCAGTCGTAGTCTGTTACCATAGCAAGCGTGGCATAGCATATTTCCGCCTCGCGCGCCAGTTTGGCTTCAACAAGGTTGGTCATGCCGATAATATCCATACCCCATGAGCGGTATACCATAGATTCAGCTTTAGTAGAGAATGCCGGTCCTTCCATATTGAGGTACGTACCGCCCTTGTGCATAGGTACTCCAAGTGCTTGCCCGGCTCTAAATAAAGCATCGGATAAACACGGGCATATCGGATCGGCAAAGCTGATGTGAGCCACAATACCGTTACCGAAAAAGGTTGATTCACGCTGGCGGTTAGTGCGGTCGAAAAACTGGTCGGGTACAACCATATCCATTGGATGGATATGTTCTTTGAGGCTACCTACCGCGCTGACAGACAAAATATCTTCAACCCCAAGGGTTTTAAAACCGTATATGTTAGCACGATAATTGATTTCTGTAGGAAGAAGCGTGTGCCCTTCGCCGTGACGTGGCAAAAACACCACTTCCATATCGCCTATATTTCCAACATGATACGCGCCCGACGGGTTGCCAAACGGTGTGGATACCGTTTTCTTTTTCATGTTTTGTATACCTTCTATATCGTAGAGGCCGCTGCCGCCGATAACGCCGATTTTCTTTGTCATGATAACTCCTTTTTGATATCAGTTTTATTGTATGGCCTTACATCTTACCATACCCAAAAATTATTCATAAAGAAAATTTTTTTCGCGCCGATACAATATACTGCAACTTTTTAATCTCCAACAGGAATTGCCATGAAAGGGGCGCGGTCACACCTATGAAAATCTTACTCATCGAAGATGAAGAAGCTCTATCTGACCTGCTTGGATACATTCTTGCGGAAGACGGAAACGAAGTAACTGTGGCTCGCGATTACGAAGAAGGCCTTAATCAACTTGAGACAGAAGAATTTGATTTGATTATGGCTGACATGACTATCCCTGGCGGCAACGGTATAGACCTTATCGATTACGCGCGGGGCAACCAGGGCGATTCAAAGTATATTGTCATGAGCGGTTATGAACTTACCGAAGAACAACGTAAGCTGATAGATGAATGGTCGTGCCTGTTTTTAAGCAAACCGTTTCGTATTGATGAAGTCAGCGAGATGATACAGTCTATCAACGAGTGATTCTCTTTTCTCAAATCCTGTTATCTATATATAACCTCTTCACAAACTCTTTGTTTAGCGAAAATAGTAGTTTTCTAATTCAATTCTCCATCACGCATGTATGATTATGTTCAAACCTAATCAGTCGCTTAACCGTTATACGAAATAAATACGTATCTTTTTTATTGCCCTTTAAGTTATAATGTGTTGACCGTCTTAGAATCGATATGCTACAGTTACTCTTTACTTGGAGAGTAATTGTGAAGACTATCTACCTGATCAAAGATTTATCGCAGGTTACCGGGTTGTCGGTATACACCATAAAATACTATTTGAAGATCGGTCTCATTTCCGAGTTTGGCAGGAGTCCCGGCACCAATTTCCGTTATTTTGATGACAATGTGGTAGCGCGCCTGCGCCAAATACGCTCGTATCGCGAACAAAACAAGTCGCTCAAAGAGATACAACGTCTGCTGGAGGTTATGCCGGAAAACAGATTATGAGCTATTTTTCCTATTTCAATCTCGACTATGAACCGTTTTCCACCAGTCCTGACCCGCGTTTTTTGTATCGCTCGGTGTCGCATATCTCGGCGTTGCAACGTATCGAGATATCTATCCGTTTACGGCGGGGGTTGATGGTTATTCTGGGCGACGTCGGTACCGGCAAGACGACACTCAGCAGGGCTTTGTTGCAGACGTTCAAAGACGACGACAAATATCTGTTTCACATTGTGCTCGACCCGGATTACAAATCGGAATTTCAGTTTTTGTCGGCACTGTGCCGTATGTTCAAAGTCAAACCGCGGTTTCGATCGACCCTTGATTACCGCGAGGCAATAGAACAATTTTTGTTTCAAAAAGGGGTCGAAGAAGACAAAACGATCGTATTGATTATTGACGAAGGGCAGAAACTCAGCCCGTCGTTTCTTGAAATATTGCGTATTCTACTCAATTATGAGACAAACGAGTACAAACTGTTGCAACTGGTTATTTTTTCCCAGATGGAACTTCTGCCGAAAATCAAGCGGATTCGGAACTTCATGGACCGTATCTGCCTGAAATATATACTCAATCCGCTGGATTTGAAGGAGACAGCCAACCTGATTCAGTACCGCCTCAAACAGGCAGGGCTTAACGGAGGTACCGAGCTGTTTACACCCAAAGCGATTGAGCGTATTTACCAGTTTACCCAGGGGTACCCGCGACGTATCATCCACACGTGCCACCATGCGCTTGAGCACGCGATCATGTGCGATAAACGGCAGGTGGACGAATCGCTGGTATCTTATTTAATTACCAATGAGGTTGTCTGATATGCCCGACGAAATGTCACCTGAAGAAAAACTGTTACGGCTGATTAAAGGGGAAAAGAAACAAACCCCGCCCGTACCGCCAGCTCCTGAAGAATCTGAGACGGCGGCGCAACCACCGCAACAGTCGCAACAAGAGGCTCCTGAAAAGAAACCTGAAAAAACGGTAAAACCCAAACCTGCTCCGCCTGCGCCAAAGAAAACCGAGTCAGCAGATACAAAAAAAGATGAAGAACCGACCTTGATTATACCAGACCGATCAGAAAAAAAATCGGTATCGAAAAAAGATGAAGACAAACCCTCATTTGTGGTGCCAGATAAAAAAGTCGCTCCACCCAAACCTGCTCCGCCACAACCAGACCAGCAGGGCCAACAGGAACAAAAGACACCCCAGCCGGTGGCGCAACCTGTAGCGTCAACTGAACCCGAAGGAGATCAGGACACGAAGGAACAACCTGTCCGACATCATCATAGTCATGGAATAGCAAGTTTTTTTATATGGTTGTTGTCGGGATTTACGTTTATCAACTGGTTGTTGATTTTTATACTGCTTGGCGCGATTGGTATTAGCGTCTGGCATTTAAATTTGCTATCAACCCAGAGGGCATCAGTGCCCATGGACGCTCAACCTACGGACGTACCGGAAATACCGGTCGTGAAAGAAACCGCGTCGGACGATGATTTTAAGTTTGTCGCCAAACCGTTTCCGTTTTATATGGAAATGATAGAAAGCAAAAATCTGTTTAGATTAG
The DNA here is from genome assembly GCA_963675685.2 of Candidatus Auribacterota bacterium. Taxonomy (GTDB): domain Bacteria; phylum Auribacterota; class Auribacteria; order Auribacterales; family Auribacteraceae; genus R3-B46. The sequence goes on along the minus strand of CAXXKF010000011.1, from coordinate 158,150 downwards.
TGCAACCGCCGCCGCCGCCCAAACCTGAAAAACCGGCTGTGGAAGCTCCAAAAGAACCTGAAATCAAAATCGAAACCCTGACCCGTCATCTGGTGTTGCAGGGTATCGTGTACGATATTGATCCGCCGCAGGCGATCATCTTTGACAAAAAAGAAAACAAAACCCTGTTTCTCGGTAACGGAGCCATGGTTACCGATCAGGTTAAACTGAAAGAAATACAACGGGGTAAAGTTATTCTTGAATTTGAAGAACAAACACAGGAATTGACGTTTTAATAATGAAAGGATCAGGGCGATGAGGTCACACACACTACGGGTTGTTATTCTTGGAGGACTGCTGGCATTGTTCATAACTGCTGGTATTATACGGATCAGTACCGCGCAACCCCTGCCACCGCCGGGCCAACCGTCAAGAGCGGAACAGGGTATGGAATACATGCGCGAGCGAAGCCAGAACGTTATGACCGGTTCGGAATCTAAAAATGCCTTGAAAGGTAAAGCCGCTGAGGAAGATTCGCAGAAAATATCGCTTGAACTGCGCAATATCAATATTGTCGACGTGTTGAAAATATTGTCTCAAACAGGTGGTATCAACATCGTTGCCGGGCCGAGCGTTCGCGGTAATACCACTATTTTCCTCGAAGACGTCAATGTGTGGGACGCCCTGCGCATTATCCTTGAAATCAACGCCCTTGCGTATATTCAAGACGGCGATATCCTGAAAGTTATGTCTGAAAAAGAGTATGAAGATATCTACGGAGTACCGTTTCACGATACTACCGTAACACGGGTATTCAAACTAAAATACGCTCTGGCTGAAGACGTTAACCGCGCTATCACTCCTATTAAAAGTACCAAGGGGAAAATTATCCTTGATGAACGAACCAATACGGTAATCGTCATCGATACACCCGACGCTATGACCGGTATTGTGGAAATTGTCACCGAACTTGATGTGATGGTGGCTACCCGTGTCTATCAGCTCAAATACACAACACCTTCAGTGGTTGAGGAAATCGCCAAAGAGGTCGTTACGAAGAAAGGTATTATCCAGACGGATCCGTTGACCAACAAAATTATTATCACAGATACCGTGGAATCGCTCGATTTTATCGAATCGATCATCAAGGAATACGATCAGAAGCCGTACACCGAAACCCGCACATATTTCCTTAGATTTGCCACTTATGAAGATATCGAAACCAAAGTGCAGGATTTGTTGACTGAAGAGGTCGGGACAGTCATCAGTGATAAACGTACGAATGCACTGGTCATAACAGATTATCCCGACAAGATCAACGATATTATTGCTGTTATCGAGTCGCTAGACACCATGCATCGCCAGGTGTTTATTGATTGTAAAATTCTCAGGGTCACTTTGAGTGATGATTTTGCCATGGGAATCGATTTGGAACGAATTTTCCGTGTAAATGGAAGTGAAATTGGAGTGGAAGAACAGTTTGGAACCGGCTTTGTAGACCGCTCTATTACCTTCCCTACACCTGATCGAGATTCTATAACTACTGCATCTGGTTTCAATAGTACAGGAGGTGGATCAGGAGGTGTGTTTACCCTGGGACGCATAAATGATTTTAGGGTGGTTATACGTATGCTCAAGGAGGTAGGAGCAACTAAATTGTTGTCTGAGCCGCGAATTACGGTCATGAACAACGAAGAAGCTCAGATTCAGGTGGGAACCGACGAACCGTTTGTTACAAGTTCAAGTACACTAAATACCAGTACTACCTCAGTTGCAGAAGATATCCAGTTTATTGAAGTGGGTGTGTTGCTGAGTGTTACTCCTACCATAAACGACCATGGTTATGTGACTATGAAAATCAAACCTGAGGTCAGTCAGGTTTCACGAACCGTTACAACATCCCAGTCAAACCAGATACCGGTTGTAGAAACATCGGAGCTGGAAACATCTGTTATGGTACAAGATGGTATAACCATTGTACTTGGCGGTTTAATTCGAGAAGATCGTTCAAAGACTGTTTCTAAGCTTCCTATACTTGGTTCAATTCCTGTATTAGGTATACCTTTTAGAAGCACACAAACGAACATGCAGCAGGAAGAATTACTAGTATTTTTAACCCCACATATTGTAAGTGCTGAGAAAGATATGTTTGATCCGAGATATTCAAGATCATTTACACGGGAATTTTTGTATAATCTTGATGAACTTGAAATTTTGAACGAGAAAAAATTTAACGGTTACCTTGAAGAAGAACAACAGGAAAAACAAAATAATGCTATTAAACAACGCGCTCTCGACACCAAATACGAAGCGGAACATTTGGGCAAAGGTGAACTAAAAGAATTGAAAAAATTAGAAAAAGAGGTTAAAGAAGATAAAGAAAACCGGAAGAAGAAACTCTTTTTTGGTATTTTTTGATTGGAATAACCGGATCACAATCAATATCAAACAACAGCCCAACCATCCGACTGTTATTTTTCTGCCCCTGTAAAATGAATCCGGGTGATACACAAATTCAACCTCATGCGATCCTGCTTCCAGCTTTACCGCTCGAAACATATCCATAACAGGTATGATTGAGTTTTCTTCGCCGTCTACCATTACCTTCCATCCCGGATAAAATATCTCGCTTGTTATGAGATATGATGTTTCAGGCGCAACGGTCTGAAATACCACCTTGTTTGGTTCGTATGTCTGCACTACGGCAGGTTCTATGTTTCTCCTCGGCGAGGCAAGAAATCGGTCAAGCACCTGATCGGCAGAAAAGTCTTGTCTGGCAGGCAGAAGAAAACCGCGAGGTAACATGGCGGTATTGCGATAGAGAAACGTTTTTGGGTACAATGCGCCTCCAAGCGAGCTGACAATCGGGTAAACTCCCTCAAAAAATTGTGTGCTGGCTTTGTCGAGCTGGCGGGCATCTTCAAGTATCAAAAACGGCTGGTCAAGCGGATATGTGGTAATCAGATATTTCATATTCAAAAAGTGCAGGTACGGCCAGTTGACACCCTGACTAAAATCGGTTATGGGGAACATGAGCGATTGTTCAGTTGAGTCGTTGTCGTTATCCGGCGTTACGGGCATGTTGATTTCTTTTATATAATCAAGATAGTTAGACAGGATAACAGGTTCATCACCCCCTATTTGTTGCACATTGGTGAGTGCTCCGAAGTATTGCGGATATGCTCCGGCAGTATCATAGATACGAAATATGGTTCGGTCATTAATAATACCGTTATAAAACCCTGATGACGGAATAACTTTGGTCAATGGTTCCGATTTAATCAGCGGAAAACTCAGCGATCCTAAATCACACACCGTTATTCCAATGATTACCGTAGCAAATACAAAGGCATTGGCATAACCTTTATGCCACATATATGCAACTAAACTAAATATAAATAGATATGCAATAATAGCCCCTGAATGAGGAATCAGAATCTGGTAGCGATAATATACAATTTCGTGAACCGCTATAAAGATGATCGCAAGCAGCAACGAAAGGCGGTACATAGATCTGATTTTTAAGAAATAGCGGTCCTCCAGCATATTCTGGAAAGCAAACGCGGAGAGGATAGATACTGAAAAAGCGGCGAGTACAAATATTCTGTTCGGACAGCGAAAATAACTGACCCCTGGGATAAATTTATACATTAGACCAAAAAAAGGTGTTGTGTCACCAAGAGCAAACAGTACCGAAAAAATAAGAAGTACAACAAAAAAACCGGTGTGAAGCCATTCTCTCCATCGGTAACTTATAAAAAGAAAAATCAGCGGAATAATTCCACAGTACATCGTGTGTTCCCAGAAAAATTTGTTATCAATATTCGGACCGGGGTGAGCTGCTACCATTGCCTGCGGAAAAACCAGGGATATAAAATCTTTCCAATGTAATGAGAAGGTAGTGGAAAAGGCAAAATTTGTTCCGCCTGATCGTTGAAAAAAGTGCATCATTTCCCAAACCGGAAATAGCGAGATCGCCACAAATAAAACCGCCATCACTGCAATAAAGGCATAACCGATAAGAATACCGACAGCTTCTTTTTTATTGTAATAGGCGATTGTTAATATCAAGTACACCAATCCTACCAGCAGTTGATAATAAAAAATCTGAGGCAGTCCGGCAAGAAAGAGAAATGCGTAACACAAGGATAACAAAATCATTGCCCGAAATTTTCTACTGTGGACATAATACTCTATGCCGATAAGCATCCACGGAAAATACGTCCATGAAGCAAAATGAGTAAGGTGTCCGGCAAACATGATACCTACAAGTTTATAGTTGAGTACAAATACGATAGATGCAAACCATGCCGGAGCGAACGATAACCTCCGAAGTCTGGCGTACAGGTACATACCGCATCCTGCAAAAGCAATGTGCATGGTAAACAACAGGGTAATGGCATAGTGTACCGGAATGATGTAAAACAAAGAAAACGGCGGATAGAACAATGTCGATTGCGGATTACCCACAAACGGTACTCCCGAATAGATAAGCGGATTCCATAAAGGCAGGTAACCATACTGCTTGATAGCATTTATAGTAAACGTTTTAAAAAAATACCAGACGTGAATGGCATCGGAAAAATGCAGGATGTTTTCAGGAGCCAGCAACGGTTTTATGAACATGATAACCGCACCGGCGGTAATCAGTATAAAAACCAATATCATTTCCGAAAATGAGATATTTGCCCTTCGAAACATGGTTTTCCTGTAAGGTTACGTTAGTTTAACGGTAGAAATTGCTTCGTCAATCGGCTGTGCCTCTTTCCTCGCAATGACGAATAGACGCCTAGATACGTCATTGCGAGAAGCGAAGCGACGAAGCAATCTAAGCGAGTTAACGCACTGCGTCATGAATAACTCAAATAAAAAGAACAGCTATATATTTTATAAAACCATCAACTGATATCCACAATACTCCACGGTATGGGCGCATCGGCTGGTATAGCCTCTATCTGTTTTGGATACGGCAACGTGCCGCCTGACAACAATATGTCACCAGTGGCGCTGTCTGCGCGCGCGAGCATTGCTTCTATATACGACTGTTTTATAGCGGGATACGATACGGTTATATTATGCATACCGCTGAACCGTTCACGAAGCAACTTTATTTTGCGTTTGAGGTTCGAGCGCGAATCCATCGGCTCAAACTGCATAGGCGTATGCGGTTTGGGGATAAACGGGTTGATGGTCAACCTTAGCTTCACCCCCAGCGCAAGGCACTGTGCCGCAAGGTCGCTGATCGCACATATATCGGCATCGGTTTCGCCCGGGATGCCAATCATGAAATAAAGGCGGATATCCGTTATGTTGACCTTAACACAGAGATCGATTTTTGCCAAGAGCATTTCGTTGGTAAATTGTTTATTAATATATTTACGCAATTCATCTGTCCCTGTCTCAGGCGCAAGGGTTATGGTGCGCTGTCCCGCCTGTTTGAGCAGGTGGACAGTTCTATCAGTAAGAGTCTCAACCCGTAAACTCGATATTGAACAATCCATACCCCAGGATATAATCTGCTCAAAAATAGGTTCTATCTGGGGATGATGCATAACCGCTACACCAACAAGCCCTACCTTGTCGGTCAGGGCTCGTGCCTCGTCCATATGGCTGAGTATGGAATCCGCCGACCGGAACCGCGGGCGCGGATAGATATGATCCGCCGCGCAAAACCTGCACCGTCTGCCGCAACCCCGTTCCATCTCGGTCAGAAACCGATCAGGAAACTCGGAATACGGAGTTAGAACAACGCTTTGCGTGGGGTATACGTCAAGGTCGGTTACTATCTGACGGCGTACGCGCGTACCCGGTGTATGCCGTGCCGGGCAAAAGAGTCCGTCTACCTTACTTATTGCATCAATTGCCTCGTCGCCTGATCTGGATTGACACCCCGCATAGGCGTCAAAGAAGCGAGCGATAAGTTCTTCGCCGTCGCCGATAGCAATGGCGTCAAAACATGATGCCAGCACCATAGGATTGATTGTCGGCCCTATACCGCCAAGCAGTAACAGCGGATCAGAGGAAGACCGGTTTTTGGCGAACGGATCGAGTCCTGATTCGCGAATACAATCTGCGATATGAAAATAATCCAGTTCGTACGATACGCTGAACGCGATGATGTCGAAACTGCGCATCTGCCTGCCAGTCAAGATACCGGTTACAGGCGTGCCTTTGGTGTACCATCCCCGGTCGCAGGTGACCGCCGGGTGCTGGTTTGCCTGATAAAACATGCTATGGTACCCGAGGTTACTCATTGCCACCGAATAGCTGTTGGGGTACACGAGTAGCATAGAAACCGGTTTATGGAGTGCAGGCACAAACCCGCGTTCACACGCGAGCAGGTGTTTTCTATCTAAACAAACATTTTTTGCCATGATCGATCAATCATACGGCGATTAATTGATAATACGCCGTCCTTCGTCAAGTATGATTCCTTTGAGGTTCATTTTCAATTGTTCAGGATTCGGTGACACTTTCATGGCGATCTCTTCAGTGATAAGTTCGTTTTTAACCATTTGTGACAACGACTGGTTGAATGTCTGCATACCGAGATCCTGACTGGTTTCGATGGCGTCTTTAAGTTTGTGCAGCTGGTTTTCACGGATCATCTTGCGCACCGTAGGCGACCCGAGCATAATCTCGACCGCCGGTATCATACCCACACCGCTGGCACGGGGTATAAGCCGCTGGCACACCACCGCTTCAAGGGTAGATGCCAGCTGAACCCGCACATTGTCGCGTTCGCTGACCGGAAAAAATTCCATGATACGGCCAATGCATTGTGGTGCGGTGTCGATGTGAAGCGTGGTCATCACAAGGTGACCGGTTTCGGCAGCTGCTACTGCCGCCGTAAAACTGCTGCAATCGCGCATCTCTCCTATCATAATAATATCGGGGTCCTGGCGCAAGACATGTTTGAGGGCAACTTGATAATTTTCCGTATCGATTCCCACTTCACGCTGGTTGATAATCGATTTTTTATCGGAATGAACGTATTCTATCGGGTCTTCCACAGTAACGATATGACGGCTTGTGCGAGTGTTTATGTAATCGATCATTGCCGCCTGAGTGGTCGATTTTCCGTTACCGGTTGCACCACTTATGATGATAATACCGCTGCGGATCATAGCTATATCTTTAAGTGTAGGCGGTAACCCCAGATCATCAAAACCGGGAATACGGTTTTTCACGTAACGAATAGCGAAAGATATTTTACCTCGTTGATAGAAAACGTTTGTCCTGAACCGACCGGCTTCTTCGAGGGCGAACGCGAAATCCGCTTCGCGAGTCTGGAAAAAATGGTCTTTTTGCTGATCGTTCATCACTTCGTCGAGCAACTGGAGCATGGTATCCTGATCGAGCGGCGGCACTTTGGTTTCTATCAACGTTCCCTGTATGCGATAAATCGGCGGACGGCCTACCTTCAGGTGTAAGTCAGATGCCTCGTGCCGTATCATTTCCGATAACAATACTTTCATCAGCGATTCGCTCATACTGTCACTCCTTTACAATTGTTTTCAGACATAGTTTCTCTTACTATCTTTTAACGGAGTTTCAGGGCAATTCGATTAGTTTTTAATGGCTGGATAATAAAAATTGGAAGGTAAAAAAGGATGCAAAGCATCTACAGAAAAAATTTTGGTTCTTTTTTCAAAAAGAATATTTACTTAAGGAACCTCTGAAAAATAAAAACATGTCATTGCGAGGAGCAAAGCGACGAAGCAATCGCAGGGGCTAACTAAGCGAGATTGCCGCGCAAACTACGTTTGCTCGCAATGACGCTCGCGCTCTTCGGGTATTTTCAGAGTCTCCTCAAATAAAATAATTTTTGCTATTCCTTATTCAGGCTGGCGTAATTCTTTAGTGTTACCGATAACCGCCGCGCCGACGGCGTCACCCCATACATTGACAGTAGTGCGGCATCGGTCTAAGAACCAGTCGATAGCGAGGATAGTAGCGATACCTTCAAGGGGTAAATTTACTGCCTGCAGGACGATGGTCATTGTCACCAGCCCTGCCTGTGGAATCGCCGCCGCGCCAATACCGGCAAGCGTGGATGTCAAAAATATGATAACCTGCTGTGTCAAAGACAGGTCTATACCGTATGCCTGAGCTATAAACAATGCCGCCACAGCCTCATACAACGATGTTCCGTCCATATTGATGGTCGCGCCAAGGGGCAAAACAAACCCCGATGCCAACGGAGAAACACCGTTTTTCTCCTCAACGCATTCCATGGTTACAGGTAACGTCGCAGAACTTGACCCGGTGGAAAACGCTGTTGTTAATGCGGATGCCATATTCGCAACATACGTGCGCACCGATCGGCGGGCAAACAGACTAAGGATTAACGGCAGGATGATTACAGAATGGATAGTCAAGCCGGACAGCACAGTCAGGGTGTACTTACCGAGTTTGAGCAACTCCTGCATAAATGCGCTTCCTCCGCCTACATCGGCGAATTTACCTGCTACTAACCCGAATACCCCTAACGGAGCGAACAACATAATCAGGTGAATGATCTTCATGACAGCCTCATTGACAATCACGAAAAACTCGATGACCGGCTCGGATCGTTTGCCCATAGTAGTCAGTACACCGCCAAACAGCAGAGAGAAGAAAATTAGCGGCAGGATTTCCATATCGGCCATAGCCTTAAACAGGTTGGGCGGGATGACGCTCATAATGATGTGCAGTAAAACACCTTCATCATGAGCAGCTATCACCTGCGCCGGCTGTACAGCGGTAACGTCGACCCCTGCGCCCGGGCGGATAATATTGACCAGAATAATACCGATCAACACAGCAATACTTGTAGTAGCAAGATAATACACAAGAGTTTTTATGCCTGTAGAACCAATTTTGCGCACATCGCCCAACTGGGTTATACCCACAATCATAGACGATATTATCAGTGGCACGATAATCATTTTCAGCGAATTAAGGAACAGGGTTCCCATCCAGCCAACGACGCTCATCCGTTCACCGAACAGAAAACCGCATGCAGCACCGAGTATCATACCTGCAAACATCCCTATCAGGATAAATTGTGAGCGGGATGTGTCAGGTGCGTTCTGTGTAGCTCCCATAAATAATCCTTGTGTAAGTGATTAACGGAAAGAACCTTTATTTTAATTATTACAAACATTTTCGCACACGACAAGAATATTTATCGATATAAAATAAAGGAGGATGCACCAGCGGGCACCCTCCTTTGCATTCATATTGACAACGATACACTTAGTTATTGCGTGCTTTTTTAACCATAAAACCGATTACCGCACCCAACAGCAACAGTATCGATGCAGGTTCAGGCACAACAACAAAATCCATATCGGCTTTTAATAAAAATGCATGGTAACCGGATTCTCCGTCAATCGTACCCCATCCGACAATACTACCATTATCATTGATTGCTGAAGCCGCAACAAGAGTCCAAAGTGAACCAGTAGGCAAGAAAGTATTTAGGTCTATAACTGTCCATACACCTCCCACTTTTTGCCACATCACAGCTTTGTCATCGGAAGATCCGACGACTTGATTATTATCATTGATGCCGTATGCCTCACTCCAGCCGCCTACGGATAAATCATCAAGCACCTCAAGAGTTCCTGCTCCGCTGAGAGTGATAAACGCATGGCTTTCCTCAGTAGGTGAGTCTTTTGAATAACCAACAACCCATCCAGCATAATTAATATCGTGTGCTTCAGAATACTTGCCCGCTAAATCGCTGAATTCGGTCATGCCGTTGGTCGCGTCCCATATGAAAGCACGAGAATCAGTGCTAATATTATTGGTAAGTGAGACAGAACCAACCACTTGTCCGTTGTTGTTTATCGCATTTGCTTGGCTTAGATATGGGGTATACGATGGAGTCTGTGGCGAAGGATTGGTGGTAAGATCTATCATTGTTCCTGCTTCATAGATGAATGCATGAATATTAGCCGGGGCAGCTGAGAAGCCGACTACCGCTCCGTTATCATTAATATCATTGGCAACCGCATAACCATAGAGATAATTGTTTTCAAGATTGTTAAGGTCGGTAGCTGTTCCACTTGTATGGTCATAACGAAAAGCATGAATGTCGTATGCATCTGCAGGTTTGCCGTATCCTGAGATTTGTGTGGACTCATTGATTCCTTCTGCACCATACAACCCTTCAGACCTTAAATTTGTCCATGTTCCTTCTGAATAGAGAAATGCCTCTCCATCGAAAGTTGCGGTTATTGTGTCACTTGTAGCGCTATCGCTAATGTATCCTACTACCTCGTTATTTTCGTTCAAGTCATAAGCATACGAATTCGAATAGGTCGAATACGATGGCGTAAGGTCATAAATCTCATATCCCGCGCCATAGGCATATGCACAGGTAAAAATCATCAGTACTAATCCAAAAAGTGCTTTTTTAATCGTTGCTTTCATATCGATATTCCTTCCTTGAATTTTTATCGAAAAAATTTTCCTGACAAAATTTACTTACGCGCCCAGTGCACCAGTTTAACCAACCCTGCTAACAACAAGATAACTGACAATGGTTCAGGTACAGGAACTACAGGAGGAATATTTCCTTCTAGCAACACCGAGGTACTCAAATGAGTGAAATGACACCCGTAACCAACCATGAATGCATCCAGATTTTGAAAATCATCCATAGAGACATTGTGAATTGTCGAATATTCAGTAGCCAGGACATCGCCACCCCAGGTTGTGCGTTCATATCGAAGTTCTTGATTTACAAGGTCAAGGGTCAACAGAAATGGAGTATACTCATCTACGTTATATGCTGCCACATGGAGCCACATGGAGCCAAAATTCAGAAAAAAGTCGATATTTTGTTCCGAATTATCATTATAGCCTTTCAAGGTAATTTCAAACTTGGTGATATATGACTGTACATCATCATACTCAAAGGTGTCTCCTGATGGATAATTCCATGCATTTCCACCATCAGGAAAATCCAGTACCGCCTGAAAACTGGTGTCTCTATTAGGGTAGGTAGCATCAATTGACTGATTGTGTACATACTCGTCGTAAAAATCAAAGGTTAGGGCCATTGAGCTGGTTGCAAACATCATTGTTGCCAAACATGCGATCCAGAGTTTTTGCGTTGCTTTCATCTTTCTTCTCCTTTTGATAATGGGTTAGTGGGTTGACAATTACGTTTGTCAAAATGCGAGTTACATACGAAGAAAAATCCCATACAATGTCGGATACTGCACTATTTTTTGCATGAGATGTATTGAGCATACAATTCAATGGAACTAATTCCCCCCGTGAGAGTTGTGATATCAAACCATTTTGAGCATTTTGTTGTCGTGTTCCCCCGAATCACCACAGAACATTCAACTCACTTAGAGATACACTCGAGGATGTGCAAACCTTATTTAATTTTGATTATTTACAATATTTTAACTAATCCTACCACACAGGTCAACATTTTTCAAATTTGTAGTTAATTAAAATATTTCAGGAAGTAAAAAAAGACTGCTCAATTACATATTGAAAAGATCGAGTTGTGACGACGCGGCAACCGGTTTCAACTTTCGCTTTTGTTGTTCGAGTAATTTCTCATCAATCCGGTCAAGAAGGTAACTGCGTTGTGGGGTGAGGTTTTGTCCGCGTATAGATCTTTTTTTCGCATGCGTAAGATACAAATAGCGCCTTGTTCGGGTAGCGCCGACATAAAAGAGGCGTTCTTCCTCAAGCAATGCGTCGCCTTGCTTTTCTCCGAACAGTTCAAAGGGGATGATTCCCTGTTCGCAGGCAGGAATGAACACCACGTTAAATTCAAGCCCTTTTGAGGCGTGTATGGTCATGAGTGATACTGCTTCGGCCCGCGGGTCGAAATCGTCAATACCCTGACGGGTCACCAGTGCGTGAAAAAAGCCGCTGTAATCTGTACCGAACTGATCTGCAATAGATATCAGGCGGCGGTGTGTATCTTTAGCAATATCTTCGTTAACTATGGTCTTCTCAATTATCTCAACCAACGGTTTCTGACGGGCAAACAAAACGGATAGATCTGCGTCATCGGTCAGACGAAAAGTATCAGGATCAACTGCTTTGACTGAATCGCAATAGGCGTCACGCAATTGTTGTAGAAAACTTTTGCAGGGTTCCTGAGTATAAAATGGTTGCGGGCCTGTCAGCTGATACGGAATACCGTGATTTGCAAACGCGCTGGCAAACGCGTCGAACAGGGCAGTTGTACGACACAAAACGGCAAAATCGGAAAAACTGGTGATACCCTCGTCCTGAATGCCGTCACTGATCCCGCTGTCTATGGAAAAACTGCGCACGCCGCCCATCATGGATTCTATGGTAGCGGCGATCAGATCGGCTTCACTGCGTGCGGTTTCGGTTTCGTGGATACGTATTTTGATAGGATCAGGGCGTCCGTCGAGTATCGACTCAACACCAAGAGCCTGCCCTGCAACCTGCAACACCGGAGACGGACACCGGTAACTGCGTGAGAGGAAAACCGATTTCATATGCGGATAATCATTGCGCAGGCGATCGATAAATCTTACATCAGAGCCACGGAACCCGTAAATAGCCTGATTCGGGTCGCCGATGACAAACAGGTTCGGGTTGCCCTTGCCTGCAATGAGCGTTATCATTTCATACTGGCGCGGGTTGATATCCTGATACTCATCAATCAATATCCAACTATATTTTTTGCGCAATTGCTCAAGCACCTGTGGCTGTTCACGCATTAACAGCACGGGCAGGTAAAGCAAATCGTTAAGATCAAAGGCATTTGCTGTCTTTAATATAGATTCGTACTGTTTTTTATATGCTTCGTCCACCGGTTCGTGATCGATTCCCTGTTTGTCCGCTTCAATAGCGTTGAGGATAGTTTTTATCTGCGATTTTGATAGGGAATCTGTAGAGCCCAGCAACTCCACCGCCTCGTCCCGGCCTATAAGGTTAAAGGGATTTGATCGTCCAAAATGATGATAGTGATCGTTCAAAACAGACAATCCAAGCGCGTGAAACGTCATAACAGGAACGTCATGCGCCGGAACAAGTTTGTCTAACCTATCGCGCATTTCCTGAGCTGCTTTGTTCGAAAACGTAACCGCCAGAATATTTTCGCCGGCAACTCCGCGATGCCCGATCAGATGAGCGATTCGTTCGGTGAGCACCCGTGTTTTACCCGTACCCGGCCCGGCAAGTACCATACACACCCCTTCGGCATGTTCGATACCCTGTTGCTGAGCGGTATTTTCGGTGTCGGTGTTAGTTGTACCAGTATCGCAATCGTCGTCTTCAGAGCTTTGCAGGCGTTTGAACTCATCGATATCAAAGGTGACAGACTGGTAATCCTGGGACGCGTCAGCCTGCGATGCCTGTTTGGAAGCGAACAGGAACGACTGGTTGGAAAACGATTTCAGCTCATCCGGCTCAAAAACGGTAATCCGACCGAATTCGCCGTCGTATCCGTCCTGAATATGTACCTGGCGATTACGCAAGCGTCGTATCCCCTCGGCAAGCAATTCACCGCCTTCATGCTTGATCTGATCAAGCTCGTTATTGAGCAGAATATCAAAGTCAGAACCCAACGATCGCAAAATGCGGTAATACTCGCTTTTAACCGCTTTCGAGACACTTTTTTTGCCCATGATTTCCGATAGGAGGTCGGGCAGTGACGTTATTGAGAAAAAATCTTTTTTTGTATTAGTGATCGAATCGAGCGGACGATCGGCAAGTTCCGCTACCCTATACATCACTCCTCGGGTAACCGGTTTGCCGCAAACACTGCAAATACCATCGTGACGGATGGTTTCAAGCGGGTCCCAGCAGATATTGCATTTGCGGTGTCCATCGTAATGGTATTTGCCTTCCTGCGGAAAAAACTCGATTGTACCAAGAAACCCGTCGTCTTCACGCAACGCGCGTACAATTGATTCGTAAGAAATATCGGTATCAAAAATATTAGCTTCCCTGCCCAGTTTTTCAGGTGAATGGGCATCGGAATTGGATATAAGCTGGAACGAATCGAGGAAACTGCAAGCCCAGTTCATTGGCGGATCGCTTGACAACCCTGTTTCCACAGCGAAAATATGTTCGGTCAACTCCTCATAGCACTCTTCGATGGTATCAAACCCCGATTTGGAACCGAGTACAGAAAACCACGGTGTCCAGATATGAGCCGGAATCAAAAACGACTGAGGATCGGTTTCCAGCTGCATTTCAAGCAGGTTTTTCGAGTCAAGCCCAAGAATAGGGCGTCCGTCAGAAGCGATATTGCCAACCCGCGATAGTTTTGCCTGTATTTTTTCTACCGCCTCAAAATCGGGAAACACGCACAGGTTGTGGACCTTGCGAACCCGTCCGTTTTTCTTATAAATACTGCTTATCTCAGCGGTCAGTATAAAATAGACGTCATTGTCCAATGCCCCTGACAACTCAGGCAACTCCGGATCATTAAGTTTATATGACGATTTAAGACGAAACAAACCGTTGCCTGCAGGTTCCAGTTTTTCTTTCAGCTCCGCGCACCAACCCGGGTGAACGCAATCGCCGGTACCGACAACGGTGATACCTTTTGTTTTGGCAAAATAGTCTAGATATTCAGGCACCAGTTTTTTACTTGTTGCTATTGAGAAGTGGGAATGAATATGAAAGTCTGCGATAAACCGCATCGGATTCCTTTTTTAGCGTATTAATCGAACGAGTAATGTTTGCGCACGTCTTTCTTTATATTCCAGGTACATTTCATGCCCGATGGAAACACCACGTAATCGCCTGCCCCAAAACTGAACGATTCGCCCTGCTCGTTGGTAACGGTGACATCGCCGGCAAGAATCAGGCAGGTTTCCGTACTGTCATATTGCCATGGGAACGTACTGGCTTCTTTTTCCCATATAGGCCATGATTGGGCTTGTTGGCATTCTGCTTCGGTTGGTTTTCTGATAGTCGGACGCATAAACGTATCCTCCAGTAATGTTATATTGAAAAGCAGTCGCTATGTAGCTTACATGTTCTTTTTGAAATATTCCACTATTTTTTTATTTTAATATGTTAATTTGAGTTATATTGATAGTTTTGAATACGAATGATTGCACCTATATGGTGAATACTATTGACTAATATTTCCCCATGGGATGTCATTCTTGCGAAAGCGAGAATCCAGCCTCAGGCAACATTGGATCAGAACTGGATTCTCGCTTTCGCAAGAATGACATAATAAAAATGGGAATAACATGACAATGAATATCAACAAATTAACTTTTTAGATCATTCAAAAAAACGTCATTCCTAAACACCACAGGGCTTGAACTGCGCTCAAGATGAGATTGCTTCGTCGCTTCGCTTCTCGCAATGACGCGTAAAAAGCAAAAACGTCATTGCGAGGAATGAGGCATAGCCTATTGACGAAGCAATCTCATCAACTCAAAATTAACTCTAACTTATCTAAATATTTTTCTTTTCTTAACTATTTTTATGATACTAATTACATGTCGGGTGTGGTTGTTTTTTAGTGTTTTGAGATTAATTCTATCAAATTCCAGTTCAATATAATTCCTCAATTCAGGAATATGTTACCAGCCCGGTTGTTCCTCAAGGCGTTTGAGGGCGGCGCCGGCAAATTCGTCGGTGGGATTGAGTTTGAGTACTTTGCGGAACATCTTTTTTGCCTGTTTCAAATCGTCCTGTTCAATACAGGTTATGGCAAGGTTACCGTAGGCCTCCGGAAAATATTTGTTTAATCGTATAGCACGGGTAAACCATTTTCGCGCAAGGATAAAGTTACCCTGTCGCAGGTACACTAGTCCCATTTGATTTATGATGGCGTAATTATCGGGGCATTCCTCTAACCCTTGGTTCAACAAACGTTCAGCATCGTTAAACAGTCTTCTATTACGATAAATCCGTGCCAGCATTACATATGAAGAAACGCTGCGGGGATTATCGGATATGGCTCGCTGCAACTCGGCTACCACCAGTTGCGGATTGATATCAAGATGTTTCGACATCACATCGCCAATCAGAGGATGCACGGCTGTATATCGGTTGTGCTCAATCAGATCTTCAAACCGAGGTGTTTTTTTTACGTATATCAATGCGGTATCGTCAAAATACACCAGATGCCATTTTGGATCGTTCCAAAGATACTGATGTAGCGGTTTATCGTTTTCATCACTCTCAAGGATGGCTGCGTCGAATGAATATTTTTCTTCGAATTGCGAGAAATAAGACGGAACTGACAGCGAGTTTCGATAGGCTTCGTACAACTGTTTGCCATACACATCGGCACGACCGTCTATAAATACTTTGATATCCGGGTATCCGCGATACAAAAGGTATCCGCCAAACTGATATGAATTAAACAGGTTGCCGTTTATGCCATGCTTTTGCGCAAACGATACTGCCTCAACCGGCACTACCGACTCGTTGATGCCAATACCCGGTTTGGCGTATCCCTGTCCTTTGACCGCTATGGGATACCCCTTGTCAAAAATTTTGCATCCTGATGTCAGCACAGCCATAATACAAACAATTTTAATAATCTCCGCTACTCGTTTATGCGCCAATAAATGTCCCAGCCGTTGCGTTTTTATGTAATCGATAGATATAACCAAAAGCGGTATGGACGTCATTGCAAAATACGGTATGTTGCGTTGTGATTTAGCAGAAGCTACAAAAAAGATGAGCGTAGCCGCCACAGCAGGCACATTCAGGCGTTTGTATGCCAGAAGGGAGACTATCAGAAAACACACGCTGTACACGGTGTAAACATAGAACATCGTATGTTCACGCATGGAAGGATCGAACGGCGAAAACCACTCGGTGTTTGAAGCCACATATCCCTCTTTGTAAATGGTCAGACCATAGGTGAACACATCAAATCCGTTTGGGTTCAGAAGACATACACCCACACATGCCGCCATTATCCCGACTAGCGTACCAACAGACGGAATCAACGAGTGAGGACGGCGGTATTTCTGGATAATCCAATACGCGATATAAATCCCCAGCAATACCAGCCCGTACAAAAATCCACCGTGGGTATTTACCCACACCACAAACAAAACAGGTAACCACCACAACCGCTTAGCCGATATTTTTTCTTTAAACACAGCTTGAAGAAGCAACCCTTCACAGGCAAAGAAGATGAGTGAAAATAGATGGGGACGCACAAAAAACCGGTGACGTGACAACAGCAAAAACAACGGGATGATAAGCAGTATCATAAATCGGCCTGAACAATACACTCTAGCTGTCAGATACAGTATAAACAGAATCAAAGCGATCAAAATCGATTTGGCGATTATCAATCCGCTATCGCCAGCGGCATAACTAACTACAAACAAGACAATTTCAGACAGCCATTCGTGGGTCACCCATCGTTCACCATCTCTGGTAAATGAAAACGGATCGGTAGTGGGGATGGTGTGCTGTTCGGTTATCAACTCACCGGTCTTCAGGTGCCACCACAGATCATAATTACTCACCTGGGTGATGGTTATCATGGCTGTCAGTATCAGGACAGACATAATCATCAGGGCAAATAAAACATTGTGGTTTGAGAATCTTTTTTCCATTTAAAAAAGGTCCCTTTTCTTTTTTGTAACACACCTTCTCTGTTGTGCTACCGATAGAGTAGCATAAGGTAAAAATTTTTACCAGCGGCTAAACATATTGAAACTTTTTTTAAATCAGTTATATATTATTTCTCATAGATCATAAGAGCTCTGCATAGCTAGTTTATCGAGCGGTGATATATTCTATACACCGTTGTATCTGGCGAAGCGACCGGATATGCCCGTTCTGCAGCATGGCGCGGTTGAGTATAACTTGTGCGGTATCGTAATCGCCGAATTTGATGAAGATGCGTACGGCATGAAACAAATGTTTCCGGTCGTCTATAATAGACGATGTGGGTACGGTTTTGAGCCGTGTATATTCATTCTCGCTGCTTTTAAGCAGTGACTGGAGTGTCACTATATCTTTGAGAGCCTGCTGGTGGGTTGGTACTTTGTCGATGATCGCTTCGAGGTGGATAATAGATTCACTCACAAACCCCAGCTCCTTAAGTTGTTGTGCCAGCAAGTATCTGTAGTCTACCCTGTTAGGTTGTTTGCGGTAGATGCTGTACAATTCTTCAAGGCGGTCAACCGGTTTATCCCAGTATCCATAAATCGACGCCATCTCAAAATGTTTTTCCACCGTATCCGGCCTGGCAATCAAACGGGTTACCATGACTGCGCTTACACCCAACACAACGACAATCATCAACGAGGCAATCATACGTTTCGAGCGAAGGATCGCAAACCGCACGGCAAATGCCCATACAAACAGTGTTAATACAATGCCATACAGGATGATTCGCGACACGCTGCCCGGTATCCCCAACGCTTCAGGCAGGCTAAATACACCGTATCCACGCGATAAAAGCGGGATAGAAAAATCCCACAGCGGTACTCCAAATATTTCGGGTATAAGATGAAACGCACTGGTGATTACCACACAATGGATAACCGACCATAAAATCAGCGCAGGATATATGACTCGCCTGATGAGGCGGTTATCAACCACGCCTGTTTGAAGAAGCGGAATGATCAGAAACGGTATGACAGGCAAATAGTACCGCGGTCCGACTGTCCATCCTGCATGCCAGTCTACTACCGATACCGCAAACAGGGTAAACGATACAACACTGCCCGCACATATGATACCCTGCAGTCGAGTTGACGCGGTGCGGATCATACGGTATATAGCATAGAATCCGAATAACAAAAACGGCGAGAAGTAAAACAATCCTCTCGACGGCGATATCAGTACCCCGTAAACACTCTCAAATGTTGGCAGGTATACACCAAAAACACCGGTTTCATGATAAGATTGCTGTGTTCGAGATGATTTATACCCGTACCCCGTTGCAAACGGATCGCCGAAACTTGCGTAGTGAACATACATCTGAATTGCCACCGGCAACGCTCCTGCCAGAATAGATGGTACGATCAGCCACAAGCGTTTACATTGCACAAGCCGTACGATAAACAACACGCCAAGCCACCCAACCATAATAGCCAACGGATACTCCATAATCACTGTCAAACCCAGAAGCAACCCGATCAGCACAGATTGCCACAAACGGTATCTGTTTTTCCAGTGTTCGATCAGCAGGTACGTTATGGTAATCAACGCCGCACCGGTAACGTGGGAATACAGCAACGTCCCATAAGTATAAGCGATTGTGCCGAAGACGTATCCAACCAGTGTCAACATAAGGGTTGAGCGCCGCGCGTGAGTACGTATAAATACAAAATACAACATGATTATTGATATCAGATGAGGCATAGCTACACACAACATGCTTAGAAAATATTTCAGCCACTCGTTGCTCGAGCATTCTCCGAAGAAAAAATAGTACAGGGCATAAAATGGAATTGTCAAAAGTGATATTCCAAACGATTTATCGCAGTAATAGTGACCGGCGTACCACGCCTTGTCCATGAGGTGCCCGTATTTATCGATCATGGAATCGATATACAGGTGCCCTGTCTGCACCACAGCGCGTATCTGATACAACCGGCTGTATTCGTTAGGGTTGGGGGTGCCGGGGAACAGATGTATACAATACACTGCCGCTATAACAAACAGTGTTGCGAACAATATGGATTGTCTGCAAAAAACATGTTTTTTAGAAATCACACACAGCAACCTTGAAGGCCGTGTTGAGCGCAAGCATCAATTCGGCCTGTGTCGGGTATCCGTTTCGACGTTCCTGCGGGGTTGATGTGAGTCTTCGCAACCGATGTTTGATACTGGGTTTGGAGTAGAATGTCTGCCAAATCCACCGCAGTTTATCGTCCAGTTCCTTTGACGTCATCAGTTTAGGATGGAAGGTGGAATACTGCCCGTTGAATCGGGTAGGATCCTTCTCAAAAATACGTCCTTCCTTGGTAAGCTGATGATAAAAATTCGATCCTTTTATAGGAAACAGCGCTGAGAACAATGCCAGTTCGATTTCGTTCTCGTTGCAAAAATCCATGGTACGGTCAAAGGTATCCGGGTCGTCGCCTTCAAAACCGAACATGAACGATCCGTATATACTGATTCCAGCTTCGTGGGTAAGACGGATCCATTCTTTATATTTTTCCGGTTTTGCCCATCTTTTATCCACAGCCTGCAGGTTTTCTAAGCTGAGCGACTCTATACCGGTAAACAGAAACTGGCATCCGCTTTCAGCTGCCAGCTCCATCAGTTCCACATCTTCAGCGTGATTGAGCGAATACTGACCGCTCCATGTGATGTTAAGCGGAATCATTTCCTTGAACAACTGACGGGCGTATTTGGGGTTACCCATGATGTTGTCGTCAACGATAAACACCATTTTATCTTTAAACTCTTCGAGTTGGCGAATGACATGATCTATCGGACGATGGCGGAACTTTGCGCCATAAAATGTAGTCACTGAACAAAAATCACAGTTATACGGACATCCGCGAGTAGTTTCTACGTGATAAAATTCGTCTTCCGGCGAAAAAATTTCTTTTTTGATAAACGGTATATCTTTGAGATCTATGAGTTTATCAGCTTTATAGAGCGGTTTGAGTGTGCCTTTGCGCAAATCGTCTATTAGGTCGCCCCACACATATTCCGCTTCACCGGCAACGATTGTATCGGCATAAGGGCGTGCCTCGTCGTACCAGAGCGTCGGGAAAAAACCGCCCATAGTCACATGTATTCCACGTTCACGAAACTTTTTGCCGATCTCTATTGCCAGCGGCGACACATGGAGCATCACCGTAATACCCACCATATCCCAGTGTTCATCGTAAGGGATAGCTTCGACGTTTTCATCAAGTATGCGTACTTCCACATCTTCGGGAGTTAACGCTTTAAGTGTCGGCAAGGCAAGCGGTGTCGAATTCATGTACCGGATTGACGATTGACCGCGCCCGACCCGTTTGGGATTTATCAATAAAATTTTCATTCGTCCTCAGTTTGTTGCCTATTGAGTTAACAAAATACAAGTAATCTGAGGAGTATACCGCATTCATGCCTAACTAATCAATATTTTTTGATCCCTCAAGTCGTATATCAATGTCAATCTTTGTCTCATAAACAATGGGCTACATATCTCTAAATTTGACAAACAATAGATAATATGTTATAGTTTATACTATTGAATAAAACTGCAACTTCTCTTAAATAAGATTATAATTGCTATTTCACATCAGGGAGATATTTATGAAAAAATTTAGCGTAGTTATAGTTTTGTCAGTCATATTGTTTTCCAGTCAATTGTTCGCCGGTATGGCGGATATAACAGGCCCGACAACACTGGATGAAGGCGATACAGGAATTTTTACGCTACCTTTTGATATGGGCCGAGTATATTACTGGCAACTGGATAATGAAGGTTTCCTCCCGGGAGCCCATATATATTCAAAAAAATTTAATGATAACGGTCAACACACTTTATATTCAATGGTTGTTGATCCCACTCAAGGAACAGCTACTTCACAACATTCTTTTGAGGTAACCAATGTTGCTCCGCAAAATTTGCAGGATGTTGCAGTGGTGGAAATTTCGCCAAACCAATATCGAATTGACCTGGAATTTGACGATCCCGGCATAAACGATACTCATACATATAAAATTACATATTTGGGTGACACTTATAATGGTTCAATTCCTTATGAAGAGCAAACGCATCATACGTTTAGTTTCACCGGTCTTTTTCTTTATAGTTCAACACAAGACGTAGACGTAACTGTTAAGGTGCTTGATAACGATGGGGGTTTTGTACAATCAGCTACTACTGTTCATGTTACTAATTATGCTCCTTCAGTAAGTCTTGATGTTGAGAATAGTTATTTTTGGGGTGAAAAGGTTAAGCTAAATTTGACTATTAGTGACCCGAATCTTGGCGAAATGTATTTTCCTAAAGTTGAATGGGGTGATGGTGAAACGAGTAATACTTCTATCAATTTTGAAAATTATACCTTTAATCACACTTATGACAGTCCGGGTACTTATACCGGTACGGTTACTGTCAGAGATAGATATAACGCAAAAGGTACAGCTGATTTTACTGTTGAAATTCTAAATACAAAACCGGTTTTTAAGGTAGTTCCCACATATTATGTATATGAAGACGAATCTTTTCGATTGACGGTTCCTTTTGCGGGAGTGAGTTCGACTTGTGATTTGTCTATCGATTGGGATGACGGCGAAATTACTGACTATACTTTATCCGATTGGAAGATTGACCAGACTCATACATATTCAGATCCCGGTACATATAATCTTGCAGCAGAACTAGATAACGGAACAATAACCGGAACATTCGAAGCCAAGGTTGTTGTGAAAGCCAAAGAACTTACAAAACCGTATTTTACAGTGGTTCCCACATATTATGTATATGAAGACGAACTTTTTCGATTGACGGTTCCTTTTTCGGAAGAGATTTTGTCTTATGATTTGTCTATCGATTGGGATGACGGAGAAATTACTGACTATACTTTATCAGGCCGGAGGATTAATCAGGCTCATACATATACCGAACCCGGTACATATAATGTTACGGCTAATGTTACAGCCCAAATAAATCACGGAACAATGACCGGAACATTTGAAGCCGTAGTTGTTGTGAAAACCAAAGAGGTTTTGGGAATCAATTATGCTCCGGTTATCACATCGTGGGAACCTTGTCCCGGTCAAACGAAAACCGTGTACTTTTCCGATGACGACGGCGAAACATTTTACATAATGGGTGAAACATCTAACGGATATATGATCGATTGCGGTGATCCTGACGGTTACGACAATATAGCCGGCAATGCGGACGACCGCCCAGCTCCGTCGGATACCACACTACGCTTATATAAAGTAGAATAGTGACCTGTTCTACGCAGAATTGCTTCCGAATTTAATCAAAAAACAGCTATATCTTGTTGAAAAAACGGGAATCTCTCCACCTGTGCGGCAGCCTTTAACAACATTGTTACTATTTGACAAATATACATTTACGTGATATTGTTTAATTAAGCAGACTCGATCTTTTAACCTAATTACCCAAGAGGAGAAGTGTTATGAAAACCAAGTTAAGCATTGTATTTGTGTTAATCACCGTTTTTAATTGTCTCAATGTGTTTGCATCAAACTATTTGTATGTGACCAACAGATCCACACAGTCAATAACATATTTTGATGCGGAA
Organism: Candidatus Auribacterota bacterium; assembly: GCA_963675685.2. GTDB lineage: Bacteria > Auribacterota > Auribacteria > Auribacterales > Auribacteraceae > R3-B46. Next base: position 134,991 of record CAXXKF010000011.1, on the reverse strand, counting down.
ACAGGCGCTTACCAGGGTGTGTTTTCAACGGAAAACATCAATATCCCAAACGATATGGACTTTGGTGCTGATGGCAATCTTTATATGTCGAACAGGGGTTCCGGCGGCGGAGATAATATTGTAAAATTCGATATTAATACCGGGGAATCTACGGTTTTTGCAACATCATCCATAGTTTCCAGTCCTTATGGTCTGGAATTTGGTCCTGATGGAAATCTTTATGTCGCCAACTCACAAAGTAACACGATAAGCGTTCTTGACGGTACGACCGGAGCACTGTTGCGTACTATTGGTAGCAGCAGTGAATTGAATATGCCGTTTGATATCACATTTGGCGCTGACGGCAATCTGTATGTCGCCAATTATTCCAATACAAATATTATTCGATATAATCCGACAACCGGTAACATGATAGATACCTTTGCCGTAGGCACATCTACCGCCTACCACGGTATGGTTTTCGGTCCTGACGGCAACCTGTATGTTTCCGATTGGGACAGCAATACTATTGAACGCTTCAACGGTACAACCGGTGCGTATATGGGAGCGTTCATATCTACAAACCTTAGTGGACCATGGGGAATGGAATTTAATGACGGGTATCTGTATATTGCAAACTATTCCGGAAGCTACATAAGTTACCATGACGCAACAACCGGTCAGTATTTGGGTACATTTACAACCGGCGGCGGGATAAGTACTCCAGCTTGTCTTATCTTTACCCAGGATGCAGAAGTTATCGCCGTTCCCGAACCGGCATCAATGGTGTTGTTAGGCGTATCTTTACTTTGCATGTTTAGGAAAAAATTAATTGGATAGCATTTAAAGTTACCTGACGTATAGGCAAGAATGACATGACTGGGAAAATACGCAAATTAAACGCTTGCGATCATTGGAAAGTTTAATAGCCGCTACTAACGTCATTGCGAGAAGCGAAGCGACGAAGCAATCTCATCTTGTACCCACTTGAGATTGCTTCAGCTCCTTTGGAGCTTCGCAATGACGTGAGTTTTTAAGATGAAAAGAAAGACAGCCCAAGGTCTCTAAAACCTACGTTTACGGCGGAACAAAGGGGCGGCACTTAATGCAAATCTCTTTAAGCTCCTTCAGCACTGCCGCCAAGTCAAACGATTCATCACGAAATGTCAACGTCTGTGTTAAAGGATCATACGCCCTATGATGATTGGTAGGGAAGTTTCCCAAGATTGACTTAAATGGATCTACTGCCAAATCACAGTAGACCGCTGAAGATTGCTTTTTGAACCAATCTTCTATTCGCTCGTCATAGTGCTCGAAATGATTACGAAAGCTACGATCAGAAAGCATATTGTTATCGTCGACTTTCAGTAACTCCCGTAATCTTTCGCCTCGTATCGCATATTTCTTCTGTGGCCATAAAATCTTCGATACATTTGCAGCAGCCACGAGAATCGATTGAATTGAACTCCAGACTTCAATATGATCGAAATTGTCTTTGATCGTCGATAAACGTTTAGCAGCCAATTCTGCAATCTTTGATTGCAACACAATCTCGCTTATGAAAACCATCTCAGAAAGTGCCTTTTGGCGTCTATCATTCACGGGACTCATTGTTTTTTCCTGTTTTAACCTTCTTTAATTTTTCCAAAATACTCTCAAACGACGGCGGATCCTCAAAAAACATTTCCTGCATCTCAGCGCAGTTTTTTTGACACAATCGCCAAATCAACTATTCAATAAAGTGCTCCCGGTTGTCAAGACCATAAAAGGATTTCATCTCTTATCAACAGTTGGATGAGGTTTTCCATAGACACCCAAATGGGTAAAAAGGGGATACCCTCTTTTTTATTCCCCCACCGGATGTCATTCTTGCGAAAGCGAGAATCCAGTTCTGATCCAATATTGCTTGAGGCTGGATTCTCGCTTTCGCAAGAATGACATCTAATAAAAATTGGTTAATCAAAAACAACTGCGTAGACACTCCATTGCAAGCATTTATTAAAAATAATTTTGTCCTCGAAATACATAACCTCTACAATAAAATGATGCGAACCATTGTATCCGTATCGCAAAATAAAAATCTGTTCAAATCGGGCAAAGTTTAGTATGGTTGCTTCAATACTAACCTTTTTAACCACACGGGTACACCTATGCCTGATTTTGTTACACAACACGACCTGTCCGCCATTGGCGTATCGGCGATAATACTGCTGTCATGTTATTTTATCGGTGAAGTTCTGCGCAGATTACTCAACTTGCCGGGCAGTTTCAGCCGCAAATCGATCCATATTATTGTGGCGATATGGGGTTGCTGCGCATTTTTCATGTTCGATCATAAAGAAATGGCTGTCGTTCTTCCGGTACTGTTTGCACTGGCTAGCATCCATCCTGTCCGCAAACGGATTTTCAACTTCTCCGGTATCACTGACAGATTTCATCCGGGTATGCTGTACTATCCGATATCCATGTTCCTGCTATTCTGGTTTTGCTGGGAGGAGCACCTGCAACGCGCGGCAATAATATCTTTGCTCAACCTTGGGCTGGGCGATTCCGCAGCGTGGATTATAGGGTCGCGCTACGCCAAACGCCAGTACAGCATAGGCGATTCGAAAAAGTCGTATGTGGGGGCAACAGCGATGCTGGTTGTATGCATTATCAGTACCACGGCGGTTATGCTTTACACCTCATCACCGCTTACCATGCTTGACATCTGCGCAGTCATCGGTATCAGCACCGGAGCGACGCTACTTGAGGCGGTGTGCACAAACGGATTGGATAACCTGTCCGTACCGCTCGGCTCGGCATTGTTGTACTCGTTATTTTACCAATAAATCCATGCTATGTTTGAGCAAATTTACTCTTCCACAGAAACCTTCCAGAACTTCATTGATGTTCCCTGTACAGTATCTGGTAATGTGTTCATTGGCGGTGTTGCGGTAATACCGCTTTGAAGGATAGAGAACCCGTCAGATAGATTTGTTGAATAATAGACGTTGTAGACTTGATCCTCCACACTGCTCCAGCTGATTTGCATTGTCTCGCCAGTGCTGAGATTCAATGCCAGTATCTCAGGCGGAGTTACACCAAAGGACACGATTTGCGCATTGGCAACTCCTGTGAGGGTATACCCGTTAGAGCTGGAATCAGAAAACGATGTACTGCCCACTGGTTCGTCAAAATGATAGAGACACATGGTTTGCGCGTCTGACGATAATGTCAGTGCCGGAGTAAAATCAACTGTATAACGTACCACGTTCGATACACGGACTTCGTCTATGTAACCATTGAATGTAGATGATGAAGACATCGACACGCCGCCGACCGCAAAATCCTGATCCCCATCTGTATAAAAATCAGATCGTGAATACGTACCTGCAGAACCGATGTTTCCGTTAATAGCAAGTGTCATATCCTTTGTCGTAGCATCAAACATAACTGCCACATGATTCCAGGCATTCATTGTAACATCACGAAATTCATTTATTGATACCGAGGAGCTGCTGCTCCATAGTCTAAAGGATATTCCCACTCCGTTGTTCGAGGCTCCGCTTTGATAAAGCAGAATAATATCATAGGCATCGTCTGTTAGTATAAACGTCAGATTGTCCTGAGCGTAAAACCATGCCTCCGCGGTAAAAGTTTGAAGCGAACTGCCAGCTGGATGAACAGTATCCGACGCTACCGCCCTGTCAGATGAACCGTCAAGAGCAAGCACGTTTCTGCCCCACGCATTACCGCAACACAGGGAAATGACCGTTACACCTGTTATCCATACCAGCGTAATTCTTTGGGTCACCTTTGTGGTTTTCATGAAAACCCCCTTGGCTAGATGTTATAACGGATTTCTGTGAAATCGTGAACGATGGATATCCACACAAAAAATGATTTGGCGTAATTGGATATATGCAATTAAGAAGATGGTAAGCGGGGTAGGCTATGCTCACAGGTTGAGCCTCCTTAATAAACTTAGTTTGATCTATTTTAATATTTTATGTCATGCCCTTTATGCTTATTTTATCAAAAAATCAGATCAATATTATTGCTTCGTATTTTACTATATTATAGCATAATTAAAAATATTGTAAATAATTTTATTGTTTTGATCTGTTTGTATGTAGATGATTTTTGACAATCGGGTTGTTACGTAAAAGATGGGATTAAAACCACGTCATTGCGAGACGCAATGCGACGAAGTAATATCAAAATGGATACAAGCGGAGATTGCCTATTCGCAAAAATTTACTTACTGGCAAACCGTTTACGCATGACCAGCGTTGCTATGCCCATTAGCACGATTGATAAGGGTTCAGGGATAGGTTCTGTGGTCAAACCTGAACCAAGGTAGATATATTTGTTGCCGTCAGCGGTCCACATGGACCCAAGCGGTTGTCCCTGAGTGGACAGGTCGCGGTAGTACCATGTTTCACCCTGTACGAGAACAGAGGTGGTTTCTTGGCCGTTTTTGCCTGCGACATAGAGGTTGTACAATGCCATCAGGTCATCGTATGTCCATGATTCATTCCCGATTTCGGTGTCATAGCCTGCTTCGGCTAGAATCTTGAATTGATCTAAGTAGTCATACTCAGTGCTGTCAAAAGTGGTTAGTCCTGTGCCATCGATATTGATATAAAGAAATCCGTAGATATCCTCATAAGACGCACCGCTTGCGACCGATTGTCCCCAAACGGCAGCACAATCGGCGCTATAGTACCAGTCAAAGCCATCGATGAGAACACCCTGTACAGGGTCCTGATCTTCCCATAGATAGTGAAGCGTATTTTCTTCGCCCCATACCCAGTCTTCTCCAAAATTTTTGCCGGCCGCATGGATAACATTGTGGTATTGGTTAACCGCGATGGTCATACCTGTTCCATAGTCCTCGACACCACCTCCATCGATATCAGGCGATCCAAGTGTAGTTTTATTCGTCAGGCTTGATACACCATTCCAGTCAAAACTTACGATCTGCACATCATCACCGATTCTTGTCCCTGTATACAATTTCCCATTGGAAACGAATGTCATGGCAGTACCGTACGTATCAACACCTCCGCCGTCGATATCGCGTGTGGTTACGTATGTTTTGTTGCTGAAACCGGTATCTTCATCCCAGTCAAAGCGATAAATTTCTATATCGTCACCTGTTCGGGTGGCGGCGTAAAAGTTGTTGTTCATGTCAAACGCTATGGCCGTTCCCAGATAGTCGTTGCTGGTATCGGATATATCAAGCGTGGTAACGGTTGTTTTATTAGAAAATGTGCTGTCGCCGTCCCAGTTGAAAGACTGAATCGCTATGTCGTCGCCAACACGTGTGGCGACATATAGTTTTCCGTCCGGAGCGAAAGCTATACCGGTTCCGATGTTGCTGTCGCTGCCATAGTCGACATCAACGGTTGACAGGGTAGTTTTGTTACTTACATGAAACTCATCCGACCCGTCCCATGTAAACCTTGTCATAACAAGATCGTCACCGTTTCTAGTCGCGAAAAATACGTATGGATATGCGTATATGTTAATCGCGTACAATAAAATAGATAAAGTTAGCACGCATATAAAACCTGTTCTGGAACGATACATCTCAAATTCCCTTCCCGTGATAAAATTAAATAGAGTTATGTCATATAGATATATATAACATACATTTCTAAATATGTCAAAAATGAATCATCTATTGAGGTTAGCATTGCGTGGATGTTCTTCTCGTTCCACTCTGGATGTCATTCCCGCGAAGGCGGGAATCCACCCTCAGGCAACATTGGATCAGAACTGGATTCTCGCTTTCGCGGGAATGACATGTCGGGGCGGTACGTTAGGCTATTATCTATAAGAAGCTTTCGACTTAATCACCTTTACGTCTTTAAACCCATTTTGCTCTAAAAAGGATTCCATAACGTGTATTGGAGTCGTGTTTTTTGGTCCTAAAACAACCTCTTCAATTGGTCTTATTCCCAAATTTTTTAGCTTAAATGCACGATAGGGTTTTATTTTATCGAGACTTACTTGAAATGAAGATTCAACATTTTTTTCTTTTGATAGTAACGAAATGATACGCCATTCGTGTTCTTCTTGAAAAGCTTTTGACTTTAAAACAAAAAGTTCATCTATAACAAAAGCAAAAGAAACAAGCAGAAATAAAAATTGAAAATTCTTTTCATCATTTTCTTTTGCTATTTCTTCATCATAAAGGGACATCATCTTAGGCGGATCAAAAGCGCCTCTACGGATGTGTCCTTTAATTTTTTCATAGGTTTCTTTTAAAGCTTTTTTCTGAAAACCGATATTATATATCACTTTTTTTAACAAAATTTTAGGTATATCTGTATCTCTATATGAATTTGCAAGTTGATCTAAATATTTTTTAAAAAAACCAATAGATACACCATACGCATTGTTGGCATAACCGCGCCATTGACTTAAGAGATCTTTTTTTTCTGACAGGCAAAATCCTAAACCATCGTAAAAATTATTCAACTGAGAGGCAATTTCTTGTAGTCTCGCAATATGATCTTCATCCAACCCATCTTCTTTAGCCATCTCAGTTAAAACATGACGGACTAACTGTCCCTCCATGGAGTCATTTGATAAAGACAGGGAAGTAAGCCATATTTCTTTAGATGTGATTATGCTATGGAACGCTTCTGTCGGGCAATAATGATATAAATTCATAGCTGATTATCCTCACTTGTTTATCTATAGCTCTATGTCGTCTCCGAAAAATATTCCCGCTCTGGTTGTCATTCGCTCCCCTTTAAATGTCATTCTTGCGAAAGCGAGAATCCAGCCTCAGGCAACATTGGATCAGAACTGGATTCTCGCTTTCGCGAGAATGACATGACAGGGCGCATCAAGCAAATCACAATAGAATTATCATTGAAATGCTGTAATCGCATAATCAATACTACCGCACACAGTTTTCCTGTGTAAAGACGAAACACACGGATAACTCAAGATAGAAAAATTTTCCAGTTAATAAAAAGGAATCGGAAATAAAAGGAAGAAAAACAAAACGGAGAGAGGGGGGGAATTCGATTTTAAAACCTTTTGCAATTAACTTATTTATAGCATAATACACCAAAAGCTATTCACATAAACTTTTTTACGCTGTCCGGTTGTTTGCTTATATTTTCCGAGTTTTCCTGTTGTTTTGGTACCCGATGGGCAAAATTTGGGCACTTGTTTTATACAGAAGACCAGTCACCAGAATTACTCATATTATATTTATATACACCATTACATCATGATAGATTATAAAATCATTCAACAATAACCTTATATAACCTAAAACTTGTCTCATTTGGAACTGATCGAGGGATCGAAGAGTCATTGTCGCCTTCGTCGAGCCATGTACGTATGCCATTGTTATCGTTAATGCTATCCTGGTTAACAATCGCTTCTGACCATGGTGTTAACAAATCATCGCACCAAAAAATCTTATACTCTATTTCCGGATTGGAGATTGATCCCTGCCATGTAAGTTTCAAGCCTGAACTTTCTGTATCAACGGTGCAATCAAGTATACAAAAAACGGAGTCAGCATTATCCGGTTCCATGTAGACTTTGACTTCATCTCCATCGCTCATACCATCATGATCCGTATCGGGATTATTGGGATCGGTTCCATAGAAATCTTCTTCCAGCACAGTTAACCCGTCATTATCCATGTCGTTATGCTGAATTACGATAGTCATAGAGTCGGAATTAACTGACACAACTGTAGAATCAATTGTACATCGAGCGGTGACTATTATGTTATATGTCCCCACAGACTGCCAGCTGTGAGCAGCAGTCTTCTCCGTAGAATAGTCTGAAGATGTGTTGTCTCCCCACTGGAATGAATATTCTACAGGATGCTCCTGATTGCAGTCCGCATTTCCAGTCATGAATGTGTATGGAATCTCATGATACCCGTGCTCAGGACCGGCAGGAATTCCCGGCTGAGAAACTGTGTGTGCCGTATCGTCTGTGGTGGTGAACCGTATTATTGTAGCGCTGCCACGTTTGCGTACATCGCGATCGTTTCTGTCAACAGTCATCACATAAGACATATTGGGCTCGAGAATACCAGCGGGAATGGTGTACGACGTAACTCCATAAGGCACTATAGTCAGGAACACCTCTTCCTCACTGCCTGTCTCAATGATATCAATCCAGTCGATGTCACCAACTGCCCAGTCTATAGTGGGGGTAAGGTATACATCGTCTTCTTGATCCACAGGATATCTTACATCAGGAAAATCGGGATAACTGCCAAAACTTTTTGTAACTATTTTCGAGTAGCTTGAACCGTCAGTACATTGTATATTGATAATATAGATTCCGTCAGGGAACGCCGATTCAATCTCGCTTAAAGGGACAGTATCGACCTCAAAAATATCTGTTTCATCGATAGTGCATTTTTCATCGATACTCAGACTGACCGGCGAATTTATTATAGATCCGTCAGGAAACACCAGTTCCACAAATGACAATGCTTTACCGGAAGGTGGAGTCACACTTACAAAAACCCATCCATTGGTTTGCGGTTGATCGTGATTATATCGAATCCGCGTCACTTCAAAATGATAATCGAAAAATTCCGGCAGACTGTTTTGATCTGAAGGGTCAGTGTTGTTTAAAAATTCTTCTAAATTTAAAAATGAGTCATTGTCCAAATCCATAAACCGGTCATCTGCGGATAAGGGGTTCAATCCGTACTGTACTTCAAATCCGTCTGTCATTCCGTCGTTATCGGTATCGGAGACAGATGCGTCGGTGTCGGTTCCGTACCCCTGCCTGACGCTATATGGATTATACATATATGGATTACCATCGTAGCAAACTTCTTTATAATCGTCTAAACCATCGTTATCCGAATCGGAATATAGAGGATTTGTATTGTAAATGTTTTCCAATCGATCGCTCAGCCCATCATTGTCAGAATCATTAAGACTACTCGATTCCATAGGGTTCAATACGGTATAATACAGGGTATCGTCTGATGTTTCGTCAATCCATGAGACCAGAAACGTATTGCCGTTAAATGCCGGCATTACAAAACTATCAATCGTATTGCCATAATACCGTTTACGGTTTTCTATCCCCATTTTCGATCCGTCGCACCCAATAAGTTTCACGCTTATTCTGGAAAATCCGTCGTCATTCTCATCCGTTGCGGGCCCATATGACCACGCCAGAAAATAGTTGTACCCATCACTCACCACGCCCGGTTCCAAAATAGCAGAGCTGGTTGAAGTGGTCGAAAACATATCAAACTCCCTGACTTTGAACGAAGGAAGGATGAGTGTTCCGCTTTTCGAAACAAGGCATCCATACATTTCCAATACAGTGTATATTGTTCCGTTTATATCTTTTAAATCCGTTCCGCGCCACCCGACAAAATAATTGATGCCGTTTGAGGCGATTGCCGGCTTAAACTGATATTGTGTGAATGAAGGATTAGATGAATGCGCACATCCGGCAATGAAAAATTCATTACCGATAAACGATCCGTTATTGGCAACATGTTGTCCGTAAATGCCGTATATGTTGCCGTCCTGCCCGTCACTGCGCCATGCGACAAGATAATTTTCGTCATCCGATGCTACCGCAGGATAAATTTGCAGATCTGTTGTATACGTGTTAACCAGAAAAGAATCCGTTATTTTAGTGCCGTCATTGTCTATGATTTGCCCGAAGATACCTGAATTACCGCCGTCATTCTCAACCCAGACAACCAGATAATTATCACCATTCGAAGCAATAACCGGTTCGGTATAAGTGTTCGATGCCGTGTCAATCCGTACTTCAGGACATAACAGCACACCCGCAGCGGACAGTATCGTACCGTATAACCCGATATCTTTATTTTGCGGGTCGCTGCCGTCATCGCGCCTGCTACTGCGAACCAGCAGATAGTTCTGCCCGTCAGTGCCAAGAGCGGGATATCCTTCTGTATAATCGTTATTTTGAGTAATCAGCACCGGTGTACCCGACAAGGCGCCATTCCCATTAATGCTCTGCACATAGGTGTGATTGGCAGTGTCCACCCATCCAATCATAAACGAACCGTTACACCCGCTTACCGCCTGTCTATACGCATAGTCTTCACCGGTGGTTCCGATCACCGTGTCAGTTTCCCAGATAAAATCGTCACCCGGTTGTGATGTAAGGACGAAATTTTTGAATCCCATATCATCGTTGGCAGTAATGATTCTGTTGTACGATTGGCCGGCTAAGGTCATGGCGATATTATCCTGATCTCCGATATTCCAGTCGGCAATATCCAGGCTTGTGTAATACACCCAGTTTGTGCGCGTTCCGGTTACGTCGTAATAAAACAACATCTTACGCACAAGCGGGCTCCATGTCACTTTAATGGAAATATATTCCGATGTAGTAAAAAGGTTATCAACATTACCAGTTACATTTCCGAAATCATCATTGTAAGCCGCTAGAGAATTAGTACCTGCCGCCAGATTGCTTGAATTGAAAAATTCATATCCGAGCAAATGATCCGGATAGGTTTCATAATCGCTTGATGCAGGGAGAAACGATAACAACAGCACATAATATCCCTCTCCCTGTGCACTTTGCACAAAAGGCAATTGCAGGTCAAGCATAACCGACCAACTCAAAGATTGCCGTAGCGAAAATGATTGCCATATATACGTCGCGTATGCGGGGTCCGGCGAAGTAGACACGTATTTCAAAGCGGCATCCTGAGATGGATTCAGATTTGCGTTCTCATATGCCCCAAAAAACCATTTTGAACTGTCGACTACAGCAAAATTATCTTTTTCTATATGGGATACTCTAAGAGGATTAGTATTACACACTATTGCTTCTTCATAATCACTGTACCCATCCGAGTCGGAATCGGGATTAGCCGGGTCGGTTCCGAACAGATATTTTTCCTGTCGATCATTGAGTCCGTCGTTATCCAAATCGGCACAACCCGGATCGGTTGAAGTGACGTACAGTTCTTCATAATCGCTCAATCCATCATTGTCAGTATCGTTCGACATCGGATTTATACCGAAGGCATATTCCGCTTCATTCACGATACCGTCATTATCGAGAAGCGAATCATCCTGCGCAGTGTAATTTAGATTGCCAAACCAGTTGTATTCCCATATATCGGGTAAAGTATCGTTATCTGTGTCGCTTATGACGATTGACTGTTCAGCTGATTGACTCACGTTACTGTCATTATCATAAGCGGATAAAGAGATCGTGTAAGATCCGGGGGACACGGAATACATGGTATACGAGGATGACTGATTATCAAGTGCGATGGAGGTTGTATCGTCGTAACCGTCTATTTCGATTTCGAGGTTGTATCCCAGTAAATCCTGCTCGGTATTAGGTGTCCATGAAACAAGCAGTTCTCCGTTTTCCGCGACAGTATTGGTGACGGAAAATCCGGTCGGTTGCGCAGGAACAGACGCCAATTCCGGTAACCCTACCGTATACTTACTGAAATGGGAAATATACGTAGATACTGTTTTCGCTGAAGTATCTACATTACCTCCTACAGATTCCCACACCTTCGAGGTTTCATTATAATAATAGATTGCCAAACCGCTTTCCTGCGCAGAAGACAAGCCTGCATCTGTATACGGTAGAGTCAAATTTGCAGGTTGAGCAAATGTGATATCACCGTTTTGATCGGCAGGTAAAAATTCATATATTTTACTTTTAAGATTTTGTGTAGCCGCTAAAGCGGTTAGTCCGGTGATAAACGATCGTTCTGTTGATACCGAACCGGACGCGATGTAGAGAAGCGAATCATTATATGTATATACTTTACTGTCTGCAACACAGATAGTTTGCGGCGATGTAACAGGAAATCCTGTAGCTTCCAGTATTTCGTACATAGCGTAACTTTCGTTATAATCAGTTTTATCCCATTTTGCCCAAAACTCCTGCATGGTTTGCGGCTTTTGCTCGATTAAAAAATTCCATATTTTCTTAAATTCTATCCGTGAAGTATCGCAAACATTATTTTTTGGTAGTAAATCACTCGTATTATCAAGCCAATCACAGGTTACGGCATTACAAGCATCTCTAATGTTGGTAAAATTGCCAGGTAAATATTGAAATTTTTCATTGAGTTCAAAATCTTGTAAACTATCTCCTGGAATCCATGAAAGATTCATGTATCCATCTAGATCAGATGCAATATAGCGTCCCACTGAGCTAAAAAAATCAGCTAGATTTTCGGCATACCCTCTAATATCGTGATTTTGTGAATAGTTTTCAGAATGGATACCGATGTGATATGCAATATAGTGACCATATTCATGTGTAATATGTCTTTCCAAAAAACCAGAGCTTAAAGAATAAATATCTTTGTGATACCATATCTGATTTTTCTCTTTTAGAAAAAAACTTTCATAACTTCTTATTGGTGATTGTGGTGACCAGTATGCAGCAATAGACTGTTTAAAATCTTGCCAAGTATAGGTATAGTTTTTTGTAAAATTTATAAATTTATTATCCATTTCAACAAGATCTGAAAATATATAAAACGCATTGAAGAGTATTTCATTACTTACTACATATTCAGAAAATTCCTCCTTTATATTAATGTCACACGACCAGACATCAATCATCTCTCCATTGACAGCATCCTTCTCCTCAATATATTTACCATTGTAATTTTTATAAAGCTTTATAGAACTATCACTATTTTCTGCGGTGATTCTCAATCGTAGATTATCTAACTTTTCCATTTGGCATGCTGGTAGTTCAAATGATCCATTTTCCTTGGTATATGCTGTCATACCAGCTATGTCTTTCCAAAAAATGATAGTTGATAGAATGGATATTCTTTTTTGAAGTTGCACCTTTGCTCCGTTTAAAAAGAGACTAACATCGTTTTCTTGCCCCAAAACTAGTACTTGCTTTTGGAATTTTATCTGTCCAGAAATGTTCCATGTGGGTAAATCAACAGTGATATTGAGTGTTTCGGTATCCTGCTGACCGTGATTATCGGTGACTGTGAGAGTTACAGTATAGCTATTCTCTTCTGTATATGTATGTTGAACGGTCTGGCCCGTCGCGGTACCGCCGTCGCCAAAATCCCATTCATAGGTTAAAATTTCATAGCCCGAAGCATACTGCGAATTGCTTGCATCGAACGTTATATTCTCATTAATTTCAGATTCCGAAGGGCCGTCGATCACCGCTACCGGTTTCGGGCTTTCAGAAATGGTTACCCCTGCCGAAGTAGATGCCGTCTGGCCTTCATCATCGGTTACGGTCAAATTTACAGTGTAACTGCCCGCAGTGCTGTAACTATGCGTCGGATATTTGCCTGATCCTTGCCCGCCATCGCCGAAATTCCATGCATAGCTTACTATGTTACCGCCATCAGGGTCATATGATCCGTCACCATTAAAAGAGACGGCATTATTGACTATAGCGCCATACGGCCCGCCTGCATCGGCAACCGGGACAATATGATTGGTGATATACGCTGTCGTGGTAACCATATCCTGGTCGCCTTCGTCATCGGTCACCACGAGCGAAACGGTATACTCTCCTACAGTGAAATAACTGTGAGTCACTGTTTCTCCTGTAGTGCCATATCCATCACCAAAATCCCAGCTATAGGACTGTATTTCTCCACCGTCCGGGTCGATTGATCCTGATGCGTCAAATGAGATGTTGTTTCCGATATTGGCATAATACGGACCGTTATGCTCGGCTATCGGAGGATATGATGTAAAATAGGTATACCTGATTGTCAATTGCGGCCTATAAGATGCGGTCGACTCGTCATCACTGTAAAACCAGATGTTATTGGTTACTAGTAAATTTGTGTTATTGTAATATATACATAACCCGAAATTATTCTGCGGGTTTGCATACCACTCCCGCACATGCCAGGTAACGTTCCAGTATTCATTGCCTGAAGAAGTTGCCGGTATCTCTGCAGCATTTGAGGGAGAAGTGATTACTCCGGGTTGATTATACCATTTAATGCTATATTCATCCCATGTTGCATCAGCCATCCTCGCCCAAAAAATCGATTTTTCTTTCAGATTATTCTGTTTGATTTGCAATTTCAACGACGCATAGGTGATGGTTACCCCCTGAGGCAGGGCAGACAAATCGAACTGTATCCATCCGTACAGGTTGAGGGTGTTCACATCGGATCCGACTTTTAGTGTAGAATCCGCCCCATAATTGTAGTTGTATCCCGCTTCAGATGTATGCACCACTTTGTTTGAAGTTAAGATCAACTCTTCTGCTAAAATACTATTACTTAAAATTCCAACACAAAATACTATGAAGCAAACCATCAAATTGATTCTTGTAACGGAATTCATCACGATCTCCTTATTAACAATCATCATATATTTGAACTTTATATTGCTATCAACAAAAGAGCCTCTGGGAATTTACAATTCAATCAAATTTACACACTTTATGTATAGCATGTATGTTTTATAATACCATACAACCTGCTAATCTGGCAATTAATTATTACAATTTAATTTTATCGTGTTATAAAACACATCTTACAAAGGTCGTAAAATGAGATATGAATAGAAGTTAAAAATAATTAGCTGTTAGTACCCCCGATTGGAGATTTCTTAGAGATGAATTCAATGAGATTATTTCTGACTGGATTTTAATTTTAACTACAGTGAAGATCCTGAGGAGTATTTTGATGATCTTTTACTTTCGCTAGAAGAATATAAATATATATTTAAACATGATAAAGAAGCTACTGACAAATTTAAATAAGCGATAACAAGCGTACATGAAGTTATTGATGAGTAGTTTACAGAGATACATTCCAAGGCTTAGCTATCTAAAGATTATCTCTGAAAAATTTTCCAGTTAATAAAAACAAATCGAAAATAAAGGATAGAAAAACAAAACGGAGAGGGGGGGATTCGATTCATCTACCTTTCTTAATTAGCTAACTTACAGCATATTATATCAAACGCTATTCGCATTAACTTTTTTACGCTGTCCGGTTGTTTGCTTATGTTTTCTGCATTTTCCTGTTGTTTTGGTACCTAATGGGCACAATTTGGGCACTTGCTTTATACAGGACAAATGCATGCCTTACAAGTCTTTAATTTATAATTTTTCAACCCCGAAGCAGACGATATCGCGCCTTCTCATTGATCAAACAAGATTATTTCAACTTGCTGTTTTCGAGTTAATAAAGATCATCTTTCCAGTTCCTGAATATATTATTAGCTAAAAACATTAAAACTATTTCCTCCGGATAAGTATCTTATTTTCTTTAGGAAATTTTGATAATGTACTACAATCTATAGAAAACCCACTTACAAGAGATTAAAATGATGATTTCACCTGATATTAAACTAAGAATACTACAGCTTCACACCCACCCTGAAAAAGGAAGTCCATTCTGGATTGATTTCTTTCAGAATCATCAGATTACAATCGAACAAGTAATAGCAGATCCGTTATCCATACCTGCTATGGATATCAATACCTTAAGACAATTTCCTCTGGAACATTTCATTCCACGATCAGTGCTGGAATCACAACGGTATTTGATTACAGGTGAAACATCGGGATTCAGTGGTAAACCTGTCACCACAGCCTATACCGAAAAAGAATTTTATAACGGATTTATACAGCCCTTTATAGACGCTGCCAATTCCCGTCAATTCCCACTTAAAAGCCGATGGTTATGGGCAGGACCGACAGGACCGCATATTATCGGTAAAGCTGTAAGGGGTATATTGCAATGCATCAATGGGATGGATCCTTTCTCAATAGATTTTGATCCGCGATGGTTTCGTAAATTACCGGAAAACTCTCTTGCAAGGAAACGCTACATGGCCCACATCCATGACCAGATTATGGATATCATTACTTCACAAACCATAGACGTTATTTTTTCTACACCTCCTGTTATTGCCATGCTTAGCGAAGAGATGTCTAAACCCGCACGAAAACAGATCAAAGGTGTGCATTATGGTGGTGTGGGGATGTCTTACGAGGAGTATATCAATTTCCATGAAGCTTTTCCGAACGCAGTGCATATCTCCGGTTACGGCAATAGCCTTGCCGGTGTCTTTATTGAAGAATCTTTTGATAGCGAAGGTATTGAATATAATACTCAGTCCGATCGGATAGAACTCAATATTGTGCGTGAATCGACCAATGAACTCACCCAATGCGCACATGGTGAACGAGGACGGGTTATGCTATCACGTTATGACGAATCGTTTCTGATAATCAACCTGTTGGAACGAGACTGGGCATTACGAACAGAAAAAGGTTTAAAAAATCCCGGTCCGCAGGATATGGTAAAAATACAAAAGGTGTTATACTGATGACTAATAAACTGAACCGTCCTGAACTGCTTGCCCCTGCAGGCAAAAAAGAAGTCTTGACCGCTGTCATAGAAGCAGGGGCAGACGCGGTGTACGTGTCTGGAAAAAAATTTAATATGCGCAGGCACCGTAAAGATTTTCACTTCAGCGACGACGATCTGCGCTCTTGTGCTGAATTTGTCCGTGATCAATCAAAAAAAATATATGTTGTAGTCAACAGCCTTATTGGCGATGATGAAATCCCTGAATTGACTGATTTCCTCCATTACCTGGAATCCATCCATATTGACGGCATTATCGTTCAGGATTTTGCTGTAGCGATGATATGCAGGGAGCACAGCATTACTATCCCTCTTCATGCCAGTACCATGATGAATATCAACAATACGCAATCCGCTCTTGTATTGAAAGATATAGGGTTTACGCGTGCTGTCACATCACGCGATATACCTGTTGATCAGGTTCGCAGGATGCGGGAAGAATCCGGCATTGAGATGGAATATTTTGTTCATGGCGATATGTGCTCAGTCCAGTCAGGACAATGTCTCAGCAGCGGGTTATTGTTTGGAAAAAGTTCCAACCGTGGGCAATGCCTTAAAATGTGCCGATGGGCATACGATCTTATTTCCGGCACAACAGGTGACACAATCAAGAAAAACGCTTATCTTCTTGCGGCTAAAGATATGTGTATTATCCAGCACATTCCCGATTTCATAGAAGCAGGAATCGATTCATTCAAAATAGAAGGGCGCATGAAACCAGCTGATGTACTGGTACCAATCGTAACCGCCTACAGACAGCAGATTGATACTTATCTCGCTAATCCACTCGAATACACACGAGGTTACGATGTATCACGATCTATTTACGACAGCCGGATGCGTAATATGAGTACAGGATTTTCTTTTTCAGCCCCGGACAACTCGTTTATTGATATATCCGGTGAGCGCGAACCGCTTTTTCTGTCTTATTCAGGATCACTATCAGCTATTACTGATTTTTCGAACGATCCTTTCCAAGACAAAAGCCATACAACCAGCATCAATCAACCCGAACTGACGTGCATTGCCGGATCGTACGAATCGGCACGGCAGGCTATCTGTAATGGGGTTGATATAATTATCCTTTCATGGGAAGGTGATCTACAGATAGATTCGCACTGGTCTGAAAAAGAGGTATCTGATCTGCATAATTTATGCTCCGATAACAACGTAAAACTGATCATGCGTACTCCTCGAATCATTACCGCTCGTGAATTCGATGAGTTGCGATTTGTTGTCGATCGGTTTGATTATATCGATACATACGCGATAACAAGCATTGCGCCATTGACACTTCTGCGGAAATTCAAGAAAAATATCTGGGCAGACGCGTCATGCAACATAATAAATACTGAAGCCGTAAAATATTATACAGAGCAAGGCGTATCACGCATCATGCCCTCTTCAGAAGCATCTTTTGAGACCGTTAAAAATCTTATCGCCAGTAATGCACCCGTAAAATTTGATCTGATTGCACATGGAACCCTTACCGGCATGGTACTGGAACATTGCATTATCGCCATGAATCTATCTCAATCTAGCAAACAGGAATTTTGTAAAATGCCATGTAAGTACGACCATTATAATATGCGCGATCGCGCGGGCAATACGCGGGCAATCAAAACCGACCGCTACTGCCGAAACCATATCATCATGGAAAAAGAGCTAACAGTGTTGCCTGCCATCAAATCGTTTCTTGTTCTTGGAGCGCAAAGCCTTCGTATTGACGCCACAACCTATTCACCGGAAAAAACCGCGAAAATCATACGTCTGTTCCAAGAGGTAATTCAAACACAAGGTGCTGATCTATCGAAAAACATCGAAACATTAAAAGAAATGTATGATTCATCGTCATTGACCTATGGCGCGTATATCAAAGGAATTTTAGATGATACCAGCAGAAGTTTATATAGTTTAAAAAAGGAAGAGGCTCATGTTTAAAAGCTCTGATGAAATCATTGCCATGAAAAAAGAGTATATGTTACCGTGCCTGTACCACTTCTATAAAAATCCGCCTGTAATAGTAAGAGGCAAAATGCAGTACCTGTTCGATGCGTCCGGCAAAAAATATCTTGATTGTTATTCAGGTGTGACCGTGCTAAACTGTGGACATTGCAACCCTGAAATCGTAGAACCGGTTATCGATCAGATACGTACGCTGCAACATACAACAACAATTTATTTAACTGAGCCTATAGTTACCCTTGCGCAAAAAGTCATATCATTTATCGACGCATCACTGAAAAAAATCTTTCTTGTCAATAGCGGTTCAGAGGCCAACGAAGGCGCACTGCTGCTGGCAAAACTGTATACAGGCAAAACCGGATTCATTGCGGTAAAAGGCGGGTTGCATGGGCGTACATCATTGACTATGAACCTGACAGGGATCGACATGTGGCGAACCGATCCCGATATCCGCGATAACATTCATTTTGTACCGCGCCCCACTTGTATATCGTGTTCCGAATCATGTGACTGCATGAAAGCAGTTGAGGACATAATCGTCAACCACGGGAACATCGCCGCGTTTATTGCTGAACCTATTCAGGGAAACGGCGGTATTTTTATGTTTCCTGACAACTATTTTTATCACCTTAAAAGATTGTTAGAGAAACACAATATTCTGCTCATTTTTGATGAAGTTCAGACAGGATTCTGTCGTACCGGCGAACGTTTTTGTTTCAAACACTATGGCGTCGAGCCGGATATACTGGTAATGGCTAAAGCTCTTGGCAACGGGTTTCCTATCGGTGCGTTTGCCGCGAATGATCAAGTCGCTAAATGTTATACCCGTCCCGGTGCATCCACTACCGGTGGTAATCCGGTAAGTGCGCATGCGGCAATAGCGACATTGGAATACATGACAAAACATAACCTGGAACACAAATCCGCTGAACTCGGTGATTATCTTAAACAACGGCTTATGGAATTTCAGCAAAAATACAGCTTCATCGCTGATGTGCGCGGCGCAGGATTGATGCTGGGTGTGGAACTGCATGATGGGTCATCTCCTCTTGCCAGTGAAACAGACCTATTACTTGAAGGATTGAAAGATAAAGGGTTTCTCGCGGGAAAAACAGGCGCGGACCGCAACGTACTCACGTTCATGCCACCTCTTGTTGCGAATAAAGAAGATATAGATAATCTGTGTACCGCCCTAAAAGAGGAGTTCGATGCTCTATGTACCGTATCGGCGTAATTGAATATCTCAACTCGATACCGTTTGTTCACGACCTCGAAAAGATAGCGCAGATTTATAAAGATACCCCGCGCAACCTTGCGTTGCGTTTGATGAATGATGAATTCGACGCCGCTTTTATTCCGGTAGTAGAATATTTGCGCAACAAAGAAATATATACCCTGATAGACGGCGTATCCATTTCATCATTCGGTCCGACGCACTCTGTATTTATCGCGTGCAAAACACTTGTAAACAATGTTCGTATTGTGCAGGAAAGCCCTGTGTCCTTGAGCTCCAACTTTTTATCACGCGTTATCTTAAAAGAACTTTATGGAATAACTCCCCTGTTTATTGATAGCGAATGTACTATGGATACCGATGCAAGCATCATCATAGGTGATGACGCGCTTTCACTTGACCAAACCGAATTTGTACATGTTCTTGATATTGGTGAACAATGGTATACACTTACCGGATTACCTATCGTCTATGCTGTATGTGTCACAAAAAAACCAGAGATAGCTCCAATAATTTCAGTTTTGCTGGAAAAACAACGAGCAAAAAATGTTGCTCATCTCGCGGCTATACTCACATCGCTAAACAAACAAAAGTATCTCAGGTACTTAAACACGCTAAACTATGATTTAACGCCACTACATCTACGATCAATTGACACATTACGTGGTTTTATGATTTAACGCCACTACATCTACGATCAATTGACACATTACGTGGTTTTATGGAAAAGGAAGATACATTATGTCTCGAAAAATACTGATTACCGGCGCAACCGGCCTTGTTGGCGGTTATTTCCTTGCCCGGATGCTCAACAACTCCAACGCCGACATCGTAGTGATTGTTCGCCCTAGGCAACAGTATAACGCTGAAAACCGCGTTAAGAATCTTTTGCATTACTTTGGAATCGACCTCAATCCTTCACAAATAACAATACTCACGGGCGACATTACCGCACCTCACTGTGGGCTTTCCTCTGATGACATCAACTTATTGAACGATGGTCTGACCGATATTTTTCATGCCGCGGCCGATCTATCTTTCGATAAATCACGTACCTCACATCTTGTTGCGACCAATATTAAAGGAACAGAAAACGTACTCCAGTTAACTTCAAATGACACAAGATTCTTTTATGTCAGTACAGCGTATATCGCAGGCAATACTTATGGCAATTTTTCTGAATCCGATGTCGACTGCGGGCAGTCATTCAACAATGGCTACGAAAAGACAAAATGTCTGGCCGAAAAAATGGTACGCTCGTACTTCAAAGATCGTCCTGAGTTATTGACGGTCATGCGCCCGTCTATCATCACAGGTGAGTACGACAGCGGTAAAACGCTACAATTTACGGGATTTTATACTGTGCTGCGTATGCTGTATGTATTAGCTAATTCCGGTATATCCAAGACAATCTATCTACCATATATAGCTGAATGCACCAAAAATTTCATCCCGATTGACCGCCTTTCCGATATGATTGAAGAAATTTTCATCTCACCAAACCTCTGGGGCAGTACGTACAACCTTGTTAACGAATCACCGGTGTCACAATCCGAAATGAAAACACTTTTTTCCGATGTGCTCGGGCTGGACATTCGAAACGAAGACCCATCGCTTGGACTCAGAGAACATAATGCGGCTCTGCTGAAATCAATCGACTGGTATATGGCGTATTTACAAAACGAACCGTCATTCGTGTGTACCAACCGCAACAAACTGGAAAGCAGTAAATCGCCCATGAATTTCAACAAAAAATATCTGGAGACTATACTGTCTTTTTGCGTAAAAAAACGATGGAGGCTATCTCGTGCAATATGTTGATCATTTTTTCACCCGGTTTCTACCGTCAAAAACGCGTATTCCTCTTGTGGAAGGAATGGATGAATACTCCATTCTGTTTTCAGTTGATTTTACAGATATCAACCGGCGATGGCTTATCACGGTTGTCAATGGGATGATTACCGATATCCAAGAATCGCAAAACGCCAATACTACTGTCCGCTTTAAAGTGAACACGGAATCTTTTTATAAAATTGTGACAAAACAGATATCCCCGCAAGCAGCTTTTTTTATGCGCCAGACTGATATACAGGGCAACATATTTGAAGGAATGAAGTTAGCTCGCATATTGTCGTTCTTTTTTGAAAATCATCCCTACTCCGAAAGGATATCCGCCGACCATGTATGAAGAAATCATCCCTGTTCAGATTACGGAGTCCCTTACAGTCAACGCAATTGTCGGATATAATGATTTCGCGCAACAGGATGAACTGGTTTTTATTTTTGCGCCTCATCCGCTTCTTGGGGGTGACATGAACAACAACGTTGTCGACACGTTATTCAAAGGATACGTCGATGCCAATAAAATAGCGGTCAAATTCAGTTACCGCGGCGTTGACAGCGGGTATGTCGATAACGAACCGTTTATCGTGTATTGGGATAAACTGGAACAAACAAAAGAGTTCGGGCATATTGTTGACGATTCCCATACAGTCATCAACTCGGTAATTGCGCAGTTCAATCCTGATGCCCGCCTGACTTTTGTGTCGTATTCGTTCGGAAATATTATCGCGCTTTCATTACAAAAACAGTTTACCGCAGAAAAGTTTATCGGTATTGCTCCACCGGTAAACGAATATAATTTCGAGCCTCTTTTCAACAATAACCGCGGAACGTCATATATCATACCGGATAATGATGTATTCTGCGGATCGAACAAAATGCAGGAGTACGCTACTAAATACGGACTAATCATAACCACATGCGGTGATGACCATTTTTTTCGGGGAAACGAACAGGCTCTTCTTGAAAAAACAATGACTATGCTGGAGGTATAATGGAATCTATTATAGCTAATAAGGTACACAATAATGAACGCATCTCCAATGAGGAAGCATTATGGCTTTTGCTCCATGCAGACCTTATGTTTTTGGGAGAACTGGCGTCGATTCGCAGAAAAGACAAAGTCGGGAAACAGGCTTTTTATCAGTATAATTTCAATATAAACCACACCACTATATGTGAAAACAAATGCAACTTATGCGCTTTCTACGATAACGATAACGGCTATACGCTATCTGTTGACCAGATACAAAAAATGGTCGCTCAGGCTTACGGGCAGGGCGTAAATGAAGTGCACATTGTTGGCGGTTTAAACCGCGATTTAACTCTCCAGTACTTCATAGATATGTGCAGAGCGATCAAAGATATTGATCCTGTCATTCATATTCAGGCATTTACTCCGGTAGAAATAGATTTCTTTGCGCGGATATCTGGCAAAACTGTATCCGGTGTACTTGCTGATTTGAAAGAGGCCGGTCTTGGATCATTACCCGGAGGAGGCGCGGAGATTTTTTCTCCGCGTGTACGCAACCTTATCTGCCCGGATAAAATATCAGGCACAAGATGGCTTGAGATCATGGCAACCGCCCATTCTATGGATATTCTCAGCAACGCCACTATGCTCTACGGTACTGTTGAGAAACCGGAAGAAATTATCGATCACATGAGCAGGCTAAGAGATATACAGGATGAGACTCATGGGTTCTGCGCATTTGTCCCGCTGGCGTTTTTCGCGCGGAACACTAAAATCCAAACAAATTCTATCAGTAAAGAAACATCTGGAATATATGATATGAGAATCATGTCGCTGGCGCGGATATATCTGGATAACTTTGATCATCTGAAATGCCTTTGGATGATCTACGGATATAAAGGATGTCAGGTCGGGCTTGATTTCGGAGCGGACGATATCGGCGGTACCTATTTCGACGAAATCATTGTCCATTCAGCAGGGGCAAAAACACCAAAAAGCGCAACCAAAGATGAAATATGCTATCTTATGAAAACTATGGGCCGAACCCCTGTTGAAGTAACCAGTACTTATAAACCGACCACTCCTGTTGAGGTGATGATATGATTGCAGATATAGAAAATAAAATACAGTCCGGCATCCGTATCACTGACGCAGAATGTATAGAGCTGTTTGATATGGAGCTGCCCACTCTTGGCAAACTTGCGACACTGGCAAAGAAAAGGCATCACAAAAAACCACAGGCAACTTTTGTGGTGGATATTATTATAAATTATACGAATATCTGTACCTGCTCATGCGATTTCTGCGCTTTTTTTGTGCCTCCAGGAGATGCCCGCGGCTATGTGTTATCACCTGAAACCATTCTGAGAAAAATCGGAGACCTTTCAGCGCTGGGCGGTACACAGGTATTGTTGCAGGGCGGTATTAATCCTGATCTTGATTTAAACTATTTCACGTCTCTTTTTAGACAGATAAAAGAAAAATACCCTGTGTGTCTACACTGCCTTTCTCCGGTTGAAATTCATTTTTTAGCTCAAAAAGAACAGCGTTCTCACAAAGACATTTTACTGCGCCTGCATGAGGCGGGACTGGATTCATTGCCCGGTGGCGGTGCGGAAATTTTATCCGACAGAGTCCGCAATACAATCAGCCCACACAAAATATCAAAAGATATATGGCTATCCATTATGGAAACCGCCCACGAGATCGGGCTAAAAACTACCGCGACCATGATGTTTGCTTCGCTAGAAACCAGAGAAGAACGGATTGAGCATCTTTCTCATATAAGAAATTTGCAGGACCGGACAGGCGGGTTCAGGGCATTTATACCGTGGACATTTTCACCTGCCAACACCAAGCTGAGCAACATTACTCGCGCCGGCGGTGGTGAATATTTAAAGATGCTTGCCATATCGCGAATTTATCTGGATAACATACGGCATATCGGATCAGGTTGGTTGACAGAAGGACTAAAAGTGGGGCAACTTGGCCTCTTATTTGGTGCAAACGATATGGGCGGTGTGATTATGGAAGAAAAGGTTCTTAAGGAAACAGGTATATCCAATCAAACTACCGTCGAGGAACTTATAGAAACTATTAGTGATGCGGGGTTCATACCCACACGCAGAAACACTGAATACGACATTCTTGAGGTTTACGCATGATTTTGAAAATAGGCCATACCCCCGATACAGACGATGCATTCATGTATTACGCCTTGTTGCACAAGAAGGTTGATTTACAAAACCTACAATTTGAAGATTTTCTTGAACCGATATCAAATCTAAACGACAAGGCACTTTCAGGATTCTATGATATATCGGCTTTTTCGGCGGGATACATCTCAAACATCGTTGATACATACGATATACTAACAGCGGGAGCATGCATGGCTGACAATCATGGCCCACTGCTTATAAAACGAAATAACTCATCGGGCAACAAAATTGCCGTACCCGGATTGAATACAACGGCTTGTATGGTACTACGTATATACGATCCAACCGTTGAATGCGTTGTCGTACCTTTTGATAAAATTCTCGAGTCTGTCCTGAGTGGTTCGGTTGATGTAGGGGTTCTTATCAGTGAAGACCAGATGCGTATTCCCACAGATCAACTGACTGCAACAGATCTGGGAGTATGGTGGAAGACGGATACAGGATACCCGTTACCGCTGGGTATTGACGCTATCAGATCGGATTTGCCTGCAGATATTAAGCAATCATTCTGCTCATTGTTCAGGGAGTCAATCCAATACGCCTTAGATCATCCCGCAGAAGCTCTGGCTTATGCGATACAATTCGGGCGCGGAATAGATATAGAATCAGCGGAAAAATTTGTAAAACGGTTTGTCAATCCATATACCGTAAACCTTGGTCAGACGGGCAAAGAAGCTATTGTTCTTTTCTTAGAACGATTATATGATGCCCGCCTCTGTCCATCATATCCTCAGGTCACTTTTATTGAAGGAGTATAGCGCCCATGAAAGAAGTTGTCATACTTGGAGCAGGGTTCACCGGACAGACCATCGTTGATAAACTTCACGCCGACCAACTCTTTCATATAACCCTAATAGATAAACACAACTATATTTCCTACAAACCGCTTTTTCCCGACGTAGCCACAGGACGGCTTCCATCGGATGTTATAGAGTATTCTTTGAAAGAATATGCGCACCGTAAAAATATCGATTATATTGCGGGAACAGTAACAGCCATCGATACAAAATCATGCGAGATCAACATTGATCAACGTACAATACGCTATGATTATCTTGTTGTCGCAACAGGGGTAGAAACAAGTTTTTACGGTTCCGACCAGTTTCGTCCATATGTCTATACCATTGATTCGCTTGAAGAATGTAAGCGTCTTCAGCAGGATTTAGAGCAAATTTATTCTTCCGGTTCAAAGAAACTTACTATCAACATTATTGGTGGAGGATATACCGGAATCGAAACAGCGACCCATTTACGCAAGGTACTACTTCATCACAACATACAACCCGATATAACCATTATAGAAGCACAAGATCAGATACTGAAGATGATGCCCGAGTGGATACGTAAGAAAACCGTTGAACACCTGAACAACCTGCAAATCCGTATCGAAACAAACATCCGAGTAACTAATCTAAGTGATGAGGGTGTTTACTTAAAGGAACGTTTGCTACCTGCTGATATTGTCATATGGAGTGCCGGCATGCAAGGAACAAAGGTTTCCTCATTTTTTTCATCGGTGGCACGAAATAAAAGAATTGATGTGGATGCGTATCTTCATCCTGACGGATTAAAAAATGTTTTTATAGCGGGAGACGCATCTTCATTATACCGGATGGCAGTACCTATTGCAAAACAGTACGGGCAGTATGTGGCATCATCTTTTATCCGGTTAGAAAAAGGAGTTGAGCAAAAACCATTTAAAGCAAAAGATTACGGCTACGTGATCGCACTTGCCAACCATCGCGGTATCGGTAAACTAGGCATTATTCCTGTAGACGGTTTGTTTGGCTACCTGTTTCATTATTTCATGTGCGCTTTAACGCTTCTCGGTTGCAAAAACAAGCAAAAATTGTTTTCAACAATTCTATCGCGCATGGTATCAAAGTCATAATGCAACCGACTGAAAGGAATAAGCCATGAAAAAACATTTTGCGAAAACTATATTTCTCATACTGATTTGTTTTATATCCGTTTTATCAACCTCTAGCCTCTATTCGGAAGATGAAGGAACGCGTGTACTCGTCGTTTGCTTTTCACGTGACGGGCATACCAAAATGGTAGCTGAAAAACTGGCTGAGAAATTTAACGCTGATTTTGAATTACTGATCGATACAAAAAACCGAACCGGAGCATTAGGCAATATGAGTGCTGGCAACGATGCGGTCATGCACAGGCAAACAACTATAAAGCCGTTGCAACATAATCCAGGTGAATATGATGTTATACTAATAGGAACTCCTGCGTGGTTCAGCAATATGACGCCGGCAGTGCGTACTTTTATATCGCAAAACGATCTATCCGGTAAAACAATAGCTTATTTTGCCACCTGTCACCGTGTTGGGGCAGACAAGGCTACCGCACAAATGGCACAACTGGTAGAAAAAGGCAGTAGTAAAACTGCGTTACAGCTTCCACTTACGCATAATGATCTTGAAAATGAGTTAGATATCAAAATTGACAATTTCTATGCAAAACTTCTCAAGAAAACCAATAAACAATGAGACAAGATTTGTTCCGTTATCCAAGACAAAACTAAAAACCATTTCTGTCCTTCTACAGACGATTGTCGCGAATCATGATTTCAACTCATTTGTTCTCAAAGATTAATAATGGCTTTGTCTTTATAATGTATTTTTACGCTGATTTCCCAAATAGTCACAATTATAATTTGCATGAATCTTCCTGTTTGTGCGATGATACAGTAGTGGATGCAGAAAGGTGATAAAATGAAAATTGTCCTGAAATTGTTTATAGTCCTTGTAATTTTAGCGGTCCTTTGCGTCGCGGGCTACTACTATTTTTTTATTCGTCAGGAAATACAGCCGGAAAACGTGATTATTGTATCAGGGAATATAGAAGCTACTGAAGTAAGGCTATCCTTTCGGGCCTCCGGTAAAATTCAGAAGTTATATGTTGATGAAGGATATCTCGTCAAGAAAGGCGACATTGTCGCCCGTCTTGATACCGATGAACTTGAAAAAGCAAAAAATGAAGCGCAAGCAAAAGTGAGACAGGCTCAGGCTCAACTTCAAAAGACCGAAAAAGATTTCCAACGTATCAAGGAACTTTTCGACTCAAATGTAACGTCACAGGAAAAACTGGATACTGCCGAAGCCGAACTCCAGGTTGCCTGCTCAAATGTCGATGCTTTAGAGGCAACACTTGCGCTGGCGGAAACCCGTTTGGGGTTTGCTGAGTTAAAAAGTCCGCTTGATTCGTTTATTATTGTCAAAAGTGCGGAAGAGGGTGAAGTCGTTCAGGAAGGTAGTCCTGTATTCACCATAATCGATTTAAAAAACGTCTGGCTTACTGCTTATATTAATGAAACAAACCTCGGCAAAGTTACCATTAACCAACCTGCGTATGTCACTATCGATACGTTCCCCGGTGAAAAATTTAAAGGAAGAGTATCGTTTATATCTCAAAAAGCAGAGTTTACCCCTAAACAGATTCAAACGCAGGAAGAACGCGTGAAACTGGTGTATAGAATAAAAATTGATCTGGAAAATTCCGATCTAAAACTTAAACCGGGTATGCCCGCAGACGGATATATACGCTACAATAATGAGCATAATACAGACCGAAAACCTGACTAAACGTTTCGATAACCTGCTTGCCGTCGATAATTTTACAATAGACATTCCTGAAGGCGAGATCTTCGGGCTGGTTGGACCTGACGGAGCGGGCAAAACTACTGTCATCCGACTGTTAGCCGGTATTCTCGACCCCACATCAGGAAACGGATGGGTGTGTGGAAAGGATATTGTAAACGATTCAGAACGGATCAAAGATAAAATCGCGTACATGTCGCAACGATTCGGGCTGTATGAAGACCTCACCGTACACGAAAACATCAATTTCTATGCTGAAATCTATTGTGTACCCCGTAAAGAGAAAAAGAAGCGGATAAATAAATACCTGGAATTCGCAGGTCTGACCCGATTTAAGTCTCGCCTTGCTGGAAACTTATCTGGTGGAATGAAACAGAAACTCGGCTTGGCTTGCGCATTGGTGCATGAACCGAAAGTACTGTTTCTGGATGAACCTACAAACGGAGTTGATCCTGTATCCCGGCGAGATTTCTGGCAAATCCTCTATCAATTGCTCAAAGAAAAAGTAACCATATTTTTTTCAACCTCGTATCTTGACGAAGCAGAACGATGCCGACGTATAGCTCTAATGCACAAAGGCAAACTCCTGAGGTGTGACGATCCAATTCGGATTAAACAGGAAAAGCACACACAAACTCTTGAACAAGCATTTATTGAGATTATTAATGAACAGAACAAATGATACTCAATCTCCGGCCGTAATTGTTCATGATCTGGAAAAAATTTTTGATCATTTCGTAGCCGTGAACAAAATAAGCTTCTCCGTTCAAAAAGGAGAAATATTCGGTTTTCTAGGACCGAACGGCGCCGGGAAATCGACAACTATTCGTATGCTCTGCGGATTATTGATGCCAACATCGGGAACCGGCTCAGTAGCTGGATTCGATATTCTCAAACAACAGGAGAAAATCAAACAGCACATAGGGTATATG
Organism: Candidatus Auribacterota bacterium; assembly: GCA_963675685.2. Classification (GTDB taxonomy): domain Bacteria; phylum Auribacterota; class Auribacteria; order Auribacterales; family Auribacteraceae; genus R3-B46. The sequence continues at coordinate 105,882 of CAXXKF010000011.1, read as the reverse complement.
TCTCAAAAATTTTCTCTTTATGAAGATCTTACTGTTGAAGAGAATATCAATTTTTACAGCGGTGTATATAATATCCCCCATAAAAAAAGAAAAGAGCGTAAAGAATGGATTATCAGCATGTCCGGCCTTGAGGATTTGAGATCCACATTGACCCGCACGCTTCCTATGGGTTGGAAACAACGCCTGGCACTTGGATGCGCGGTCATACACGAACCTAAAATATTGTTTCTCGACGAACCGACATCAGGGGTCGATCCCATAACCAGACTAAATTTCTGGAAATTTATAAATGATCTTGCCAGTCAGGGTGTAACGATTTTTGTCACAACACATTATATGGATGAGGCGGAAAATTGCGGAAGGATCGCACTTATATATCGGGGAGAGTTAATCGCGACAGGGAATCTTGATGAACTTAAAACCCGCTTTATGGATAAAGATGTAATCAAAATAGACGTTTCCAGCCCTGAATACTGGATGGAAAAGCTCAAAGAAATACCTGAAGTTGACGAAACTTCGCTTTTCGGTTCTTCCATTCATGCCCTTGTAGAAAACGCACAAACAGCTGATGGGCGGATTCGAAGCATCCTTCAATCAGCAGGTTCATTTGAGGTGCAGCAAATAACGCCATCCCTTGAAGACGTGTTTGTATCACTCATTGAAACCTACGACAGGAACAGACATGAAGATAAGACGAGTTAAGATAGTTTTTATAAAGGAATTGATCCATATCATCCGCGATTACCGGAGTATGATAATGGCTTTTGCTATTCCCGTGCTCCTGCTGACCTTATTTGGATTCGCCTTAACTCTTGATGTTGATAATGTTCCCATAGTAGTTTGGGATCAGGATAAAACACAGGTCTCTGATGATTTTGTACAAAAATTCAGAGATTCCCGTTATTTCAGGATTCTCGCGTATTGCGATTCATATCCTGAACTTGAAGCTTATATCAATCGTAACGATGCTTTGATGGCTCTTGTAGTACCTGCTGACTACTCAAAATATTTCAACAGAAGAGACACTGCCAGCGTACAGTTATTAGTTGACGGAAGTGATTCTAATACCGCCACTATAGCTTTGGGATATGTCAAAGGGCTTGTATCGCAATATAATCTCGAACTTGTTATTAATATGCTTAGTAGCAGCAGCCATAACTATAATGTTACTATCGATTTCCGGGCACGGGCATGGTTTAACCCCGATCTTAAAAGCAAAAATTATATTATTCCCGGACTGATAGCGATCATTATTACGGTCATTGCCGCACTGTTGACCTCTTTGACTGTTGCCAGAGAGTGGGAACGGGGCACTATGGAACAACTTATTTCTACACCTATAACATCGGGCGAACTTATCTTCGGCAAGTTTCTTCCGTATTTTATGATCGGCTTCATAGACATTTTAATCGCTGTTGGGATGGCTGAATTTGTGTTTCATGTACCGTTACGCGGCAGTTTGGCACTGCTTTTCGTATTGAGCAGTCTTTTTCTTATCGGCGCACTGATGTTAGGAATGTTTGTCTCTATAGCCACAAAACAACAGTTGGTGGCCAGTCAGATATCGATTCTTGCCACGTTTATCCCTGCTTTTTTATTGTCTGGTTTTGTGTATTCAATCGAAAATATGCCTCTTTTTATTCAGATGATTACCTTTATTGTTCCTGCCCGATATTTCATCAGTATTTTGAAGGGCATATACCTCAAAGGCATTGGTTTGCCGTATCTTTTAGGTGATGTGGCGTTGTTGTCGCTATTTGCGTTTATTGCTATTTTTGCCGCAAATAAGAAATTTAAAAAGAGGGTGGCCTGAGTTATGTTTGAGCGGATAAAAAGCCTCCTTATAAAAGAGTTTATCCAAATATTTAGAGATCCACGTATGAAAGTGGTTATGTTCATCTCTCCGCTTTTGCAGATGCTTATCTTCGGATATGCTGCCAATAACGATATTAACCGGGTTAAGATGGGAATATTTGATCAGAATAAGACTCCGCAAACCCGTGAGGTTATCCGAGAATTCACAAATTCAACTTACTTTGTTACACAAAAAAATATTGATAATCCTCGCGATATGCAGGAATCATTCGATACGTCAGAGATAGACCTTCTGCTTCGATTCAATTCACAATTCTCCCATGATTTTATTGAGGCCAATAGCGCAGAACTTCAGTGTATTGTTGACGGTACGGATTCAAATACAGCATTGTTATTGTTGAGTTACGCCAATAGTATTGTCTATGATTACAATTACCTCCTGCTCAAGGATCGGGCAAAAGAAGACCTCAGGCAAACTTCAGTTGCGGCTGTGGATTTACGCAGCAGGGTATGGTTTAACGAAAATCTTGAATCAAAAAATTATTACGTGCCGGGTATAATTGCTTTGATTGTTACGTTAATAACTTTACTGCTAACTGCCATGGCTATAGTACGCGAAAAAGAAATCGGCACTATAGAACAACTGATGGTCAGCCCCATCAAACCGTTTGAACTTATCTTAGGAAAACTTCTTCCTTTCGCCATAATAGGTATGATCGACGTAGTGTTCATTACTTCGGTAGCTCTTTTTTGGTTTGGTGTTCCTTTTAGGGGGAGTATTTTTGTTCTTTTTTGCGGAACGCTGGTTTTTATTTTAAATAGTCTCGGAGTAGGACTTTTCATCTCCACATCTTCTTCTACGCAACAGGAAGCGATGATGTCGACATTTCTCTTTTTTATGCCAGCCAATCTCTTGTCCGGATTTATGTTTCCCATACAAAACATGCCTTTATTGATTCAATATATAACTTATATAAACCCGTTGCGTTATTATCTGGTTATTCTGCGCGGAGTGTTTCTTAAAGGTAGTGGTTTTGATGTACTCTGGCCGCAGTTTGTCGCATTGCTGATACTTGGCAGTTGCCTGATCACATTAAGTTCATTACGGTTCCATAAACGAATATAATTTTAATAAATTTGAACTTGTGCCATACATATGAGTATCCTAAAATTAGTGGACATGTCATGAACGATCAACCAATTTTTATCTCTTTACAGAAAGAAAAAGCTATCTCTTGTTCTCATCGCCAATCAAAATATACTGCATCGAATTGAATTAGAAAGGAGAATAAAAATGAGCGCGGATCAAGCGGATCGAATTAACATCGAAGATGCCAAGAAGACTGACGTAGAAAAATTGTACAAATCACTCTCCTGCTCTCCTCAAGGACTGACAAATGAAGAAGCCAAAAAACGTCTTGATCAATATGGTCCAAACAAAATCAGTGAGAAAAAAGTAAATCCTCTGCTTAAATTTCTCGGATACTTCTGGGGCCCGATTCCATGGATGATCGAAATCGCTGCAATTTTGTCAATCATAATAAATCACTGGGAAGATTTCTGGATCATTTGGGCATTATTGCTACTCAATGCCGGTGTGGCGTTTTGGCAGGAAAATAAAGCTTCCAGCGCTATAGAAGCTCTCAAAAACACCCTGGCGCTCAGAGCAAAAGTCAGACGCAATGGCAAATGGGAGGAAATCAACGGTTCGGAGCTTGTTCCAGGCGATATTGTGCGTGTTCGCTCCGGGGATATTATACCCGCAGACATAAAGTTTATTGACGGCGATTATGTATCGGCTGATGAATCCGCTTTAACCGGTGAATCATTACCTGTAGATAAACATGTGGGCGAAATCGGTTACAACGGTTCCATGATAAAACAGGGTGAGATGAGCGGACTCGTCATTGCCACCGGTATGGATACTTTTTTTGGAAAAACCGCCAAATTGGTAGAACAAGCAGAAGGAGAAAGCCATTTTCAAAAAGCGGTGGTAAAAATCGCTAATTATCTCATCGTTCTTGCGCTGATGTTGGTTGTTGTCATTTTTATAGCAGGGCTTTTCAGGCATGAAAGCATATTGCACATCATTCAATTCGCCCTAGTACTGACTGTTGCTTCCATACCTGTTGCTTTGCCAGCGGTTTTATCAGTCACTCTGGCAGTCGGAGCTATGGCGCTTGCGCGCAAGAGTGTTATTGTTAGTAAACTGACGGCTATTGAAGAAATGGCTGGTATGGATATTTTATGTTCTGATAAAACCGGTACGATAACAAAAAACAAGATAACCGTTGCCAGTTTAATGCCTTTCAATGATTTTACAGAAAAAGACATTATAAAGTATAGTGTCATGGCCTCCAAAGAGGAAGATCACGATGCCATTGACAGTGCAATTATCACTCGAGCTGAATCAATAAAAGAACTGAAAAATTTGTCAACCAGCTATGAAGTTAAAGAATTTAAACCTTTTGATCCGGTTGTCAAAAGGACTGAGGCGACTATTGCCAGTGACGGCAAAACATTCAAAGTTTCAAAAGGCGCTCCTCAGGTTATCCTTGCGTTATCGACTAATAATCCTAAACTGGCTGAGATAATCAATAAACGGGTATCGGAATTCGCGGAAAAAGGATATCGATCACTAGCGGTTGCAAAAACCGATTCCAAAAGCCAATGGGAGCTTATCGGTCTTATTGCATTGCAAGATCCACCGCGGGATGATTCGGCAGAAACAATAACTCAGGCAGAAAATATGGGTGTAAAACTCAAAATGGTCACCGGTGATCATCTTGATATAGCAAAAGAGATCTGCAGAGAAGTCAACATGGGTACCAATATAGTCTCTTCAGAAAATTTAGAACATAAATCAGATAGAGTAGCTGCCAAAATTGTTGAAGAAGCCGATGGTTTCGCACAGGTATTCCCTGAACATAAATATCATATTGTAGAACTGCTCCAAAAGAACGACAATATTGTTGGTATGACCGGCGACGGCGTAAACGACGCGCCTGCACTAAAAAAGGCGGATGTGGGAATCGCCGTAGATGGAGCAACCGATGTGGCAAAATCCGCAGCGTCAATTGTGTTGACCAAACCCGGGTTATCGGTGATTATCGACGCGCTTGTTCAAAGCCGTAAAATTTTTCAGCGCATGAACAGTTACGCAATATACCGCATCACCGAAACAATCAGGGTGCTCTTATTCGTCAGTTTGTCTATTTTAGTATTTAAATTTTATCCTGTTACTGCTCTCATGATTGTCTTGTTGGCACTTCTTAATGATGCGCCAATTATGACAATATCATATGACAACGTAAAAGCATCTCAAACACCTGACAAATGGAATATGCGAATGGTGTTGACTATCGCATCGCTATTGGGCTTAATGGGGGTTATAGAGTCATTTGCCGTCTTGTATATAGGACGCGATATATTTCATCTAAGTAAAGACGTTTTGCAGTCATTTATTTATCTCAAACTATCGGTTGCCGGTCATTTCACCGTCTTTATGACGAGGACAAGAGGGCATTTCTGGAGTATCAAACCAGCAAAATCATTATTGATAGCAGTCATAGCAACTCAGTTAATAGCAACCATTATTACTGTTTATGGCATATTACTGCCTCCTATGGGATGGGCGATGGCCGGTTTTATATGGCTTGAGGCTGTGGTTCTTTTTCTGATTATAGACTTTATAAAAGTAAAATTGTACGATGTTATCGATCATGGAACTATTCGATTCAATCGATAACCCGTTACGTTGAAGCAAAATTTGCACCAATAATAAAGCGAAAGGAATGTTATTATGGGACTGATATTAAACGAAACAGGAAAAATCATTCACGTAACAGTCAACGAAAAACTTACAAAAGAAGATTACCAGCAATTTGTGCCGCGTCTTGAAAAAGATATCAAGGAAAACGGCAAAATTCGTATTCTCTTCCAGATGCAAAATTTTCACGGATGGGAAATGTCCGCTCTCTGGGAAGACCTTAAATTTGATATGAAGCATTTCTCCGATATAGAGCGGTTAGCTATGGTCGGAGATAAGAAATGGGAAAAAGCCATGAGTGTTTTTTGTAAGCCTTTCACAACAGCAAAAATTAACTTTTTTGAATCGTCTGACATTGAAAAGGCCCAAACATGGTTGCAGGAATCCTGATAAAAAACTATGTGTATAGAGCTTCAATCACTATTATAACATCAAGGTTGCTATGAAAAATAGTTCAAAAAATATTAATTTTTGGTCAGCCTCATCGATTGGTATCGGAGGCATGATTGGCGCGGGGATTTTTTCAATCCTTGGAACTGCAGGTCAACTTGCAGGATCCGCTGTTTTTATATCATTTATAATCGCCTGTGTGATTGCTCTTTTATGTGCATATTCATTTGCCAAATTAGGAGCGGCATTCCCTTCGGCTGGCGGTCCCATTGAATTTCTTGTCAAAGGAGTTGGTGATAATGTCATTAGTGGTGGTTTCAACATTATGCTTTGGGTAGCTTACATTTTCGCACTGGCCCTCTATGCAAATGCCTTTGGTTCTTATGGGTCGACATTTTTTCCTGAGCACCATGCTTCTCTTTGGAACCCTATTCTCGCTGTGTTGGTAATATTTGCTTTTACCGGTCTTAACTTTGTTGGAGCCAAAGCTGTTGGGCAAATGGAACTGATTATTGTCACAATCAAAATCATCATTTTGTTCTTGTTCGCCTTAAGTGGACTGTTTTTCATAAATCCCACATATTTATCCCCATCCCAGTGGCCTCCAATACGTGATATATTTTATGGTGCAGGTTTAGTGTTTTTGGCTTTCGAAGGTTTCGGATTGATCACTAATGCCGCTGAAGAGATGAAAGATCCGGCGCGCACACTGCCTCATGCCCTATACGCCAGTGTTGTGTTTACGGCTATTGTTTATGTGCTTGTATCATTTGCCGTAATGGGAAATCTCAGTGTCGCTGAAGTTACTGAAGCTAAAGATTATGCACTGGCCGCGGCCGCCAAACCGTTTCTGGGTACTATTGGATTCAAAATCATAACTATGGCCGCATTGTTTTCTGTTGCTTCAGCAGTCAATGCAACTTTATACGGCGGTGCAAATGTCTGTTATACGATTGCTCGCCACGGTGAACTGCCAGAATTTTTTGAGCGGAAAATCTGGCGTAACGGCAAAGAGGGACTTTTTATTACTTCCAGTCTAGTTATATTTTTTGCACTATTTTTTGACCTTGACGAAATTGCTATGATGGGCAGTACAGCATTTTTGATAATTTACGCCATGGTAAATGTAGCTCATTTTTATCTCTACAAACAAACACGAGCTAAACTGGTTATTATCATGCTCTCATTTCTTGGTTGTATAATTTTTCTCGGTATTTTGCTCTATTACGAATGGTTTCATTCAAGACGAAGTCTCTGGACATTACTAATAGTGCTTTTATGCTCATTTTTAATTGAGGGGATTTACAGAATGTTTACTTCACGAAAAATTGCAGAACGGTTCATCACGCCTTCTCGAACCAGTCAGTCTTAAGACATGCATTAAATCAAGCACTATAGGCTGGAATTTCTAAGCTGATTTGAAACAGTAAAATGAAAAGAAGTCTGAAATGACTGATAGAATCATAAAATTCATTGTTTCCCGATGTCGATTACTGGCTGTACTGTGTATCATCAGTACGATCATTCCTTTATGTTTTTTACAAAAAGCTAAGATAGATAACTCCATCGAGGTATGGCTTGGAACTGAAAATAAAGCTTTAGAAGAGTATCGAAACTTTCTCGCAAAATACGGCAATGAAGAATTCATAGTTGTTGCCGCTGTAGTAGATGATCCTCTCGGCAAAGAATGGCTATCGATAGAAAAATCTATCGTTAATCAATTAAAACAAATCGAAGATGTTCAAAATGTCTTGAACATTGCTTCAATTGCTGAGCAGTTGTCGAAATATAAGCCTGACTGGAAGACAACCCTGAGTGAAAATGAGTTTTTAAAAGACCTACTTTTTGGCAATGATAAACACATTTCTGGAATGATTGTCTGGCTCAAAAAACTCGATAACCACACAACAAGACGTGTTTGTGTGGAAGAAATAGAATCCGTCTTACACGATGCCAATCCACAAACAGATTTCTATATGGCTGGTACGCCCTTGTTAAACGTTTGCCTCGATAGAGGATCTCGACAAGCATCTGGAACCTTCATGCCGATAGCATTGGCCATTTCCATAATTATTTTGTTTGTCATACTGCGAAATATCAAGGGAGTAATCGCTGTAATTTGTGCAATTGGTGTAACAACAATCTGGACAGTTGGGCTAATGATAATCTTTGGCAAGTCAATAAATATGGTCACAGTTACACTTCCATCGTTGATATTTGTACTATCCCTATCCAGTGGTATCCATATCACTATCCCGTATCTCAGACTTTTCGAAGAATCGGTCGGAATAAGAGAGACGATCAGAAAAGTACTGGACGATGTTTTAAAACCGATCTTGCTTTCTAATGTAACAACATCATTAGGGTTTGCTTCCCTGATGGTTGCAAAGATGCAACCCGTAATTGATTTTGGTTTTTTTGCTTCATTGGGAATGCTGCTTTCATTCTTGATTACTATAATAGTTGTACCCGGAATGCTTTTACTTTTACGCACCACACCTGAAAAACGAGATATAACTCACTCTCACTTCACTTCGCTGATCGGCAAAAAGATGTTCAGACACAAAAATATTGTACACGGGATTTCCCTGGTTGTTCTTATTGTATCTATACTGATTACAACCAAATCCAGGGTTGAGTCCAATGTTCTTCAATTCTTTCCTGATAACTCCAAGATTACACGAGACTACAATTTTATTGGCAACAATCTAACCGGTTTTTACACAGTTGAACTTGACATGACAACTGATTTAAAACACGGTAAAACATTACTGGAGCAGATCACTTCCCTTGGCAAAATACTAGAAGAGAGACCTGAAGTAGCAAAAGTTATTCATTATGGGAAAACGTCATCACTTCGGCAAAGTTTGATGGGGACAGCGGCTGTTCCGTTCACATATTTTGCCGGGGATAATCAATTAAAGCAATTATCGCAACATTATGTATCGAAGAAAAATGACCAGCTATCGCTGCGTATGTCGGTTTTTATTCGTTCAATGGCCAGTAGCGAATTCTATTCATTACTGAATTTCATCAACTTACAAGCAAATCAGGTCATCGGAGACTTTGCTAAATTCAAGATAACAGGTGTTGTTCCGCTATTGAACGCCGCCCAGAAATCATTAATTGATACTCAAATACGGAGTTTTGCGATTGCAATTGCTATGGTGCTGATATTGATTGGGATGTTCATGAAATCGTTTCGAGCATTGATTGCATCCCTTTTACCTAACATACTTCCGATTTTCAGTTTGTTTGCCATTATGGTTCTGATGAATATTCCGCTTGATGCCGCGACTGTTATGATTGCCAGTGTAGCAATCGGAATAGCGGCTGATGATACGGTCCACTTCTTATCACATTATCGTGAGGAGAGATTGTTGACGGATACAGGGGAAGATGCCGTTGAAACAACCTTTCAGAAAGTCGGAACAGAACTAACGTTCACTTCAATAATTGCAGTATTAGGATTTCTGATTCTCGATCTCGCGAGTTTCAAACCAATTCAATATTTTGGTTTATTAGCAGGCTTAACAATGATTACAGCATGGATATCTGATGTATTTGTATTACCTGCATCCATCGCATCTATTAAGTTATGGGAGAAAAATGATACTGTCAAAAGTCAAAATAATTCTACGTCACCAAAAGGAATGAGATGACAAAGACTATCAACAAATCACAATAGAATTATCATTGAAATTTTTTAAGCGCATAATCAATACTACCGCACGCGGTTATTATGTGTAAAGGTGAAACACACAGCCGGCATAAGATAGAAAATTTTGCAATATAGTTTATTGAAAATTCTCATATATCAAGTTTGTCCCACCTGTATGACTTAATCTGAGGAGTAATCGTTTTGCATTAGCCCCCTTCTCTTGATGTATAAAAAAGTGTGTAAATTGAGAATTAAGGTTAATGAAGGCAGGAAATGTTTAACCAGCAAATTTGCTGGTTAAAAAAATCAAAAAAAGGGTACAACTCCAAGTTTAACCAAAAGAAAAGGAGATGTACCCATGAAGCAACTAAATTTCAAAGGAAATTCTATCACTGAATGGCAAAAACACAAGAGATTTTATAGGGAAAACTTCTGGCAGCATCTGGAATCACGTAATATGGAGTTGAACAAAATCGCTATCCAGGAGCTCATTTACGAAGATTTCAACATCCAAGTTGGAGCGGAAAAATATAAGAGATCGAATAATCGCAAATCATATCGTAATGGATATCGAAAAAGAAGTTTTGAGATAGTGAACGGTTACATAACTGATCTGACAATTCCCAGAGCCAGAAAACTCGACATCAGGTTCTCTATTTTTGATAAATGGCAACGTGTTCAGGATAAAGTTATTATCGCGATGACTAACGCTTATCTTTTAGGAAAAAGTTCTGCTTGTGCGCAGGTCATTGCTGAATCATTTGGTCAATCAAAATATTCAAGGAGCTTCTTTCAAAGGTTAACAAAACGATTCGAGAAGAAACTTGAGCAATTCAAATATCAATCGGTTGACAATTGGGAATATGTGTTTATTGATGGTATGTTTGTGAAGGTTTTTGATACAAGATTGAAGAAGAAAGTGGTTATTTTTGCGTACGGTATGAACGATAAGCGGCAATCTCAATTATTGAGCTGGGTTATCGCGGATCAGGAAGACGAAGTCTCTGTAAGAGGTTTGCTCATTGATCTTAAGCGAAGAGGCTTAACAAAACCTCAGTTGTTTATATCAGACGAGGCAAAAGGTATAGCGTCAGCTCTAAAACTAGAGTATCCGCATACTGAAAGACAAATTTGCACTTTTCACAAAGTCAAAAACATTCAATTTCATCTTAAAAATAGAGAAAACCGTAAATCAATCATGAGAGAAGCAGCTGATATATATGAGGTTTCTAAAAATAAGTCGCAAGCGGTTTCACGTTTGAATTTGTTCAGGAAAAACTGGGCTCATATAGAACCTAAAGCTGTAAAATTGTTCTGTGATAACTTTGAATATACCGTTAGATATTTTAAATATCCTGATCATATGTGGCGATCCATTAGAACATCAAACCCAATTGAACAATTTATTGGCAAAATCCGTGCATGGACTTCTAAATTCAATTATTTCCATGGCAAGGCTAATTTAGAGTTAGCTATGTTTACATATTTATCTTTCAAAAAAGACGAGCTTGTACCCGATAAAATTTTACCTCACTTCAAAAACTACACACTTTTTGTTGCATGATCCCCCTTCTTTTTAGATTTAAAACTATTTACATTTTATCAACTTATTGATATAATAAAATATGTTATAAAATTATTTCCAAAAGGGGTGGACATCATGAACTTCAAGAGACTAAGTTATTTATTGAGTATTGCATTCCTTTTAACTTTAAAAAATTTATTTGCATATGACTTGAATAATGATGGTTATGACGACATAATTTTCAGTAACTATTGTAACGACGAAAATGACAATGAAAGGTACGATATAAATTCTTTTATTTATTGGGGTGATTCTACTGCATCATATTCTAATAAAACAGAATTACCTACTATAGCAGCAATGGGTAGTGCTGTAGCTGACTTAAATAGTGACGGCTATTTGGATATAGTATTTTCAAATCGTCATAATAATTCTGGATATACCAATATCAATTCATATATTTATTGGGGGAACGCAACAGCTTCATATTCCACAAAAACAGAATTGCCTACTGTCGGAGCATATGGTAATACCGTTGCAGATTTAGATCAAAATGGTTATCTAGATATTGTTTTTAGTAATTATATGGAAATTGATGGTTCTGGTGATGGACATAATCGAATAATAAATTCTCTCATATATTTGGGCGATCCAATAAACTCTTACACCAGTATAACTGAATTACCAACAGAAGGTGCTACTGGTCTTACTGCTGGAAATATATCTGCATATGGACAAAACTATCCTGTTTATATACTATTCCTGAACCTGCAACAATCATTTTATTGGTTTTAGGCAACACATGTGTTTTCTTACTAAATATACTAAAAAAGAAATGCATATAAATCTATCAACATAATCCGTCAGATAAAGCGGGGCAGTTGTAACAATTTTTAATGGATATTTCCTAAAATGCCTTAATTTGTTTTAAAAATTGCAACATCATTTTCTTAACTTTCAAGTAAATGATAACGGTTTTGTAAGCATCTAACAATAAAAGGATTTTCAGGAATAAGAAAAACAAAACGGAGAGGGGGGGATTCGAACCCCCGGAAGGAGTCTGAACTCCTTCAACGGATTAGCAATCCGCCGCCTTCAGCCTCTCAGCCACCTCTCCGTTTCAATAAGATATGCAAAATTTTTTTGATCACTGCTAATTCGATCTATCGTAACAGATCGATAACCAAGATTGCCTGGTCGCTCCACTTTTCGCAATAACGGGATATCTAATAAAAATTTTTACCCCGTTTGCAAAGAAAAACGGAGGGGGTGGGATTCGAACCCACGGAACCTTTCGGTTCGCCGGTTTTCAAGACCGGTGCAATCAACCAACTCTACCACCCCTCCATAAATTTATCGGACAAATCGTATCAGAAAAGATAACGTTTCGTCAAGCCAAATCTATACGTTCTTTATTACCCATATACGGACGCAGTATTTCGGGTATAATTACGGTCCCGTCTTCCTGCTGATAATTTTCCAGAATCGCCACAACTACCCTCGGCAACGCCAATCCCGATCCGTTCATGGTATGCACGAATTTCACCTTGCGCGACCCTTCCTCGCGATACCGCAACCCCATACGCCGCGCCTGAAAATCCTCGAACGTCGAACAAGATGACACCTCAAGGTATCCGTTCTGTCCCGGCGCCCATGCTTCGATATCATAACATTTTGCAGCGGCAAAACTCATATCGCCCGAACAAAGTTCGATCACCCGATAAGGCAGTTTGAGCAACTGCAATATCTTTTCGGCATCTACAAGCAATTTCTCAAGTTCCGGATACGCCTCGCCTTCTTTTACCAGTTTGACCAGCTCAACTTTGTCGAACTGATGCACACGCACCATCCCGCGCGTCTCTTTACCGTACGACCCCGCTTCACGACGGTAACACGGTGTGTACGCCACAAACTTTTTAGGCAGATCGGATTCCTCCAGAATCTCACCACGATGGATATTGGTCACAGGCACTTCAGCCGTTGGGATCAGATAGAGATCATCTTCAGACAATCCGTACATATCCTGCTCCATTTTTGGTAACTGGCCGGTACCGAACATACAAGCCGATTTGACCAGAAACGGAGGCGACACCTCGGTGTACCCGTGCTCAGTGGTATGCACATCGAGCATAAAGTTAATCAGCGCGCGCTCGAGTTTCGCTCCAGCTCCTTTGAACAGGATAAACCCGTTGCCCGACAGCTTGGTCGCCCGCTCGAAATCGAGTATCCCCAACGCCTCGCCGATATCATAGTGCGCTTTGGGTTCAAAGTTAAACGACGGTTTTTCGCCCCATTCACGCACAAACGTATTTGCAGACTCATCAGTCCCAATCGGAGCCGATTCGTGGGGCAGGTTTGGTATCCAGACAAGAATTTTATCTATCTCGTTGGTAATATTGCGAACTTCCTCATCGAGATTTTTTATTTTTTCGCCGACGGTTTTCATTTCTTCAAAAATGTGATCGCACGGCTTTTTTTCTTTTTTCAGTATACCTATTTCTTTGGACACTTCGTTGCGACGGCTTTTGAGGGTTTCGACCTCGGTCAGCAACGCGCGTTTTTTGGCGTCGAGGGTTATCAAACGGTTGATATCGATATCGGTCTTTTTATTGGCAATACCCTGTTTGACCAAATCAATGTTTTCCCTGATGAATTTGATGTCAAGCATACTCGCTCCTTCGTATATATTATATCTTGTATATTTTATTGATAACAAAATTAGCTTTCAGCATAAACCTTTTCAGTGATCATATCAACTTCAATGTGCTGTAACTCCACGACTTGTCATTCCCGCGAAGGCGGGAATCCATTTTGTTCCAACATATTCCGAGGGTGGATTCCCGCCTTCGCGGGAATGACATCCAATGAGGAACACTGGTCTACATTTTATGAGCAAACAACCCTTTAAAGAACATCCAGTGGGGATACCTCTTATACTAAATCGTTATACAAATCATGCCATTGAGGGTTATTAGATTTGATCAACCGAACCTTCCACGCCCGATTCCATCTTTTCAAACATTTCTCACGTTCTATAGCTGATGTTATATCATCGCACTGTTCATAATAAACCAGATTATGAACGTCATATTTGCTAGAAAACCCTTCAACCTCTCCATTCTTATGTTCATAGACCCGTCTTAGCAGATCATTTGTAACACCGATATACAATGTACCATTAGCCTTATTAGCAAGGATATACACGTAATAACATTTCAAAGATGACCCTGCCTGTTGTTTAACAATGCCTTTTGCTCATTTCCCCCCGACATGTCATTCCTGCGAAGGCAGGAATCCACTTTGTTACAACATATCCTGAGGGTGGATTCCTGCCTTCTCAGGAATGACATCCAGAGGGTATAGCCCGTCTAAAAAAATATCATATCAAAGAAATGCGATTCAGCATAGATTGCTTCGTCGCTTTGCTCCTCGCAATGACATATTTTCTGTTGTCATCGCCATCCGATCCGTTTTTTGGTACTTTTTTTACAAAAAAAGTACACTCTATATCAAAAATCCTATTCCTTTTTAACCTTTAACAACCGCCAGCGGCTTCATCCTTGCCACCTTCTTAGCCAACCCTGCACCGACGACTGCGCTTGTCACGTCATCGATATTTTTGTACGCCTGAGTCGATTCCTCGACCACGGTCGATTTCCCTTTAGCAAGTATGACGATCCCTTTACGTTTCAGCTCGCTAAAAATCTGATCCGCGCTGAACTGTCGTTTCGCTGCGCTTCGCGACATCCTTCTGCCTGCGCCGTGGCATACCGACCCGAACGTCTGGTCCATTGCTGACTGTGTACCAACCATCACATACGATGCTGTCCCCATATCACCCGGTACAAGTACCGGCTGGCCGAACTGACGGTACGCCTGAGGTACCTCGTTGTGACCCGCAGGAAACGCGCGAGTCGCTCCTTTTCGATGTACACACAACTTTTTCTGTTTGCCGTCAACTGTGTGGTTTTCTACCTTGGCAATATTGTGCGCCACGTCGTATACCAGCGACAACCCGAGTTGTCCGGCTGACGACCCGAACGTCCGTTCAAAAACCCGTCTGACCAGATCCATAATGCATTGCCTGTTGGCAAAAGCATAGTTAGCCGCGGCACAAACCGCGCCGAAATATTGTTGCCCTTCTGACGAATCGAACGGCGCGCAAACCAGCTGTCTGTCTGGCAACGAAAACCCGTATTTCTGCGGCGTGTTACGCATGGCGTGGATATAATCGTCGCACACCTGATACCCCAACCCGCGAGATCCGCTGTGAAGCATGACTACTACCTGATTTTCACGCAACCCGAAAGACGCGGCAACAGCGTCATCAAAAATTTTTTCAACAACCTGAATTTCTATAAAATGGTTACCAGACCCAAGCGTACCCGACTGATCGAGCCCGCGTTTTACAGCACGCTGGCTGACCGTATCAGGATCGGCTCCGGGCAGGCACCCGTTACTTTCGGTATGATCAAGATCATCGGCCGTTCCGAACCCTTCTTCGACAGCAAACTTAGATCCTTTTTCCAACATTTTTCTAAGGCGTTTTTCGTTCAGTTTGATCGATCCTGAACCGCCCACGCCAACAGGTACTTTGGCGTATATACCCCGAGCGAGGTCATCTATTTTTGGTTTGACCTCATTTATAGACAGCGAACTGCGCATAAGCCTGACACCACAGTTGATGTCGTACCCGACTCCGCCGGGCGATATGACACCTCCTGCGCTGATATCTGTCGCGCCCACACCGCCTATAGGAAACCCGTAGCCGGAGTGGATATCGGGCATAGCAAGCGAATATTTTTCTATCCCGGGAAGACACGCCACGTTGCGTACCTGAGTTAGGGAATCGTCCGCCAGTATTGATTGGATCAACTTCTGGCTGGCGTAGATTCGACCCGGTACTCGCATACCTGCCGAGGTATCGCAATCGAGTTCAAAACAGTAGTCCGACACCTGGTTCAGTTGAGTCGTTTGCATCGTACCACCTCCTTCAAGGAGTTTTGAACGGTATATTCACCAGGCATTAAAAAATCCTTTTATAGCTATGCCTTTTGCTCATTTTCCCACCGGATGTCATTCTCGCGAAAGCGGGAATCCACCCTCAAAAAATGTTGGATCAAGATGGATTCCCGCTTTCGCGAGAATGACATATAAGGGGGATGCATTTTATAGTAAATCGTTATACAAATCATGCCACTGCGGGTTGTTAGCTGTTATCAAGCTAAGCTTCCAACCTCTACGCCACTTTTTCAAATGCTTCTCACGCTCAATCGCCGATTCTACATCATCGCACTGCTCATAATAGACCAGATGATGCACTCCGTATTTACACGAAAAGCCATCGACTATGTCGCTTTTATGCTCAAAGACCCGTCGCACCAGATCATTTGTAACACCGATATATAATGTGCCATTACGTTTATTCGTAAGAATATATACGTAGTAGCTCAAAGATGACCCCGCCTGTTATGCTATTATCACCTTAAAATGTCATTCCCACTTTCGCAGAAATGACATTTTAAGGGTATATAAATCTATATCAATCTCTTAGACGAAATCTTCAGGAATTTCATCCTCAACGGCGCCTTCACCGTTTTCAGGACCGTCGATATCCTCTTCATCCTCATCACTGGAGAACACACGGGTGAACCCGACGAGTTTGTCGTCTTTACCAAGGGTAAACAGGCGAACACCCTGCGTATTGCGTCCGATGACGGATATATCAGCCACCTTCATGCGTATCGCTTTGCTCTGCTGAGATATAAGCATGATTTCATGATCGTCATGTACAGCCATAATACCAACCACACATCCGTTGCGCTCGTTGGCTTTGATGGTAATAATACCCTTACCACCGCGCGACTGGACACGGTATTGCTCAAAATTGGTACGTTTTCCATACCCGTTTTCCGTGACAACCATGATGGTTGAATCGTCCTCGACAATCTCCATACCGATAACCTCATCACCTGTACCAAGATTGATACCTTTGACACCGCGAGTATTACGTCCTGTATCCCTGATCTGACTTTCATCAAACCGGATAGACATACCGTTTTTGGTAGCAAGGATAATGTTGTCCTCGCCCGACGACATACGGACATTGATCAGTTCGTCGTCATCGTCGATATTGATTGCCCAGATACCGCCTTTACGCGGACGGGAATATTCTATCAGGTTGGTCTTTTTGACAATACCTTTTCGGGTAACTTTAATGATATAATGTTGATCGTCAAACGCATCGACACGCAACATGGCAGCTATACCCGACTGGGGCGATATGCCAAGCAGGTTGACGATAGCTTTACCTTTGCTTGTCCTTGACGCTTCGGGTATCTCGTATACCTTGAGCCAGTGCACCATACCGTCACGGCTGAAAAACAGAATATAGTCGTGGGTATTTGCCGAGAACAGGTGTTCGACGTAATCCTCCTCTTTAGTACCCATTCCGGTCATACCTTTACCGCCGCGCCGCTGTGAACGGTAGAAACTCAGCGGTGCGCGTTTTATGTAACCGGTGTGGGTGACCATGATAATACATGCTTCATTGGCTATCAGGTCTTCCATAGTGATTTCAGAAGCGTCGACAACGATTTCCGTACGACGGGTATCGTTGTAGCCGCTGCGTACTTCGAGGAGTTCTTCTTTTATGATATCGCGTACCATCTGGTCGCTTGCAAGAATAGCGCGTAAATGTTCGATGGTTTTCAACAATGCCAGATACTCATCTTCGATCTTATCTCGTTCCAGACCAGTCAATTGATACAAACGCATATCCAAAATAGCGTTAGTCTGAATAGTAGAGAACCCGAACCGTGCAATCAACGTATCGTGCGCTTCAACACGGTTTGATGACGCGCGGATAATTTTAACCACGTCGTCAAGGTTGGCCAACGCGATCTTGAACCCTTCGAGGATATGTGCGCGCGCTTCGGCTTTTTCCAACTCAAACCGGGTACGGCGTACAACCACTTCTTTGCGGTGATCGATATAATGGCTGAGGATTTCTTTTATACTCATTATCCGCGGCTGGCCGTGATCCAAAGCGATCATAATGGCGCCGAAGGTAATCTGCATCTGGGTATGTTTGTATAACTGGTTAAGCACCACTTCAGGTATCTCGCCTCGTTTGAGGTCAATGACGATACGCATACCTTCTTTGTCCGACTCGTCGCGGATATCGCTGATGCCGCTTACCTTTTTATTACGCACCAGATCGGCTATTTTTTCGATCAGCGACGCTTTGTTAACCGTGTACGGAATTTCACTGACAACAAGGCTTTCCCTGCCGCCTTTGCTCGTTTCGGTAAACGCTTTGCCGCGCAGTTTAATATGACCGCGCCCTTTAGTGAACATCGATTTAATACCCGATTCACCATAAATGATACCGCCGGTCGGGAAATCAGGCCCTTTTATAAACTGGCGCAAGTCAAGGGGATCTGTCTCAGGGTTATCGATCAGATGAATCAACCCGTCAACTACTTCGCCCATGTTGTGTGGGGGTATGTTGGTAGCCATACCAACGGCAATACCTGACGATCCGTTGATAAGCAGGTTCGGTACTTTCGACGGCAAAACCACAGGTTCGTTGGTGGTTTCATCGAAATTCGGAGTAAAATCGACGGTATTTTTGTCGATATCCGATAACATTTCCTCGGCGATTTTCGCCATACGCGCTTCGGTGTACCGGTATGCAGCGGCACGGTCGCCGTCGACCGATCCGAAGTTACCCTGCCCGTCGATCATCGGGTAACGCAGGTTCCACGCCTGAGCCATACGCACCAGCGTATCGTACACAGCGGTGTCACCGTGCGGATGGTACTTTTTCAAACATTCACCAACCACACCGGCGCACTTTGAATATTTTCTGTTGGACAGCAACCCCTCACGGTACATGGCATACAAAATACGCCTGTGCACCGGTTTCAGCCCATCACGGACATCAGGCAGGGCGCGTCCGACAATGACGCTCATGGAATAATCGATATACGATTTTTTCATCTCCTCTTCAATGGAGACGTTTACGATATCCTCTTTGCCTGTAAACATGTGTCGTAACCCCTTTTATTTAAAATGAATCAATTATACGTCAAGATTGCGTACTTCAGGCGCGTGCTGCTGGATAAACGCCCGGCGCGGTTCAACCTGATCGCCCATCAGGATGGTAAATATCTCGTCGGCGCGTACTGCGTCTTCGAGAGTTACTCTCAAGATAGTACGTACTTCAGGGTTCATTGTAGTATCCCACAACTGGTCAGGGTTCATTTCACCAAGACCTTTGTAACGTTGTATGGACAACCCGCGTTTACCGATATCGCGCACGGTATGCAAAATATTCTGCGCGCTGCTGACCGGTATCAGTTCTTTATTTTCTATATTCACCTCGAAATACGGTTGTTCGCCGCGTACGAAATAATCTATTTTGATACCCTGCTGTTCGAGTTTGGCGAGCACTTTTTTGATATCGCGCGATTCGAGCAGTTCGATCACTTTGGCATTGACCCGTTTGTGTAACGGTTCTTCGGGTTCGTCTTCCGATTCCTCATCGAGGAACAATTCGTCGGACGATTCTGCTTCAGATTCGTCTTCATCGGACGAAGAGAACAGGTCGTCCGGAGCGTCTTCTGATAAATCGTCGAGTACTGGTTCAGGCAGGTCTTCCTGTTCTTCGGATACAGCGTCGATGAACATCTGGTCGCCCGCTTTCTGTTCTTCTTCCTCAAGGAACGATTTAAGTTCGTCGTTGGAATAGAAATAGTGTTTATCGTCGCCGATATGCACCTGATAGATAGGCAGCATATCACTTTCGAAGTTATACAGTTTTATAAATTCGATAAATTCTATGCCCCTGCGGCGCAACATATGTGCGTAGCCTTCTAGGCGTGTAAGCAGGTCCATAACCCTGCGCAGTTTGTCTTCTTTATAGACGGTACCGCTTTGTTTTTCGACCAGTTCCACCTCTTCGATACCAAGATCGAGCAAATACTCGTCCATTTCACGGTCGCTCTGGATATAACGTTCTTTGCGTTTGCGTTTGACTTTATAGAGCGGCGGCTGTGCAATATAAACATACCCTTTTTCCACCAGCTCACGCATCTGACGGTAAAAGAAGGTCAGAAGCAAGGTTCTGATGTGCGAACCGTCAACGTCGGCATCGGTCATGATCATAATTTTGTGATAACGGGCTTTGGAAATATCGAAATCTTCCTGGCCGATACCGGATCCGATAGCGGTTACAATAGTTCTGATTTCTTCATTGCTGAGCACTTTATCGAGTCGTGCTTTTTCAACGTTTATAAGTTTACCGCGGATAGGCAAAATTGCTTGAAACCGTCTGTCTCGGCCCTGTTTAGCCGAACCACCTGCAGAGTCACCCTCCACCACGTACAGTTCGCATAATGCCGGGTCGCGTTCGGAGCAGTCGGCCAGTTTACCGGGCAGTGACCCGATTTCGAGCGCGCCTTTACGGCGAGTCAGATCGCGGGCTTTTCGTGCCGCTTCACGGGCACGGGCTGCGGTGAGTGCTTTTTCCATCACCTTTTTACCAACGTTAGGATTTTCTTCTAAAAAGGTATTAAGCCCTTCATTAAGAATCGATTCCACCAAACCGGCAACTTCACCGTTACCGAGCTTGGTTTTTGTCTGGCCTTCAAACTGAGGATCAGGTACCTTGACGCTGATGACGGCGGTCAATCCTTCACGGATATCGTCGCCGGACATTGCGGTTTTCTGATCTTTGGCAGCGGCGTTTGCTTTTATGTACCCGTTGATAGAACGGGTCAACGCCGATTTAAAACCGCTTAAGTGGGTACCACCTTCGATTGTGTTGATGTTGTTAGCGAACGAAAACAGGTTTTCGCTGTATGTATCATTGTACTGCATGGCAACTTCGACATCTATCTGGTCGCGGTTGCTGTGCACGTAGATGACTTTATCGTGTAACGCGCTTTTGTTTTTATTGAGATGCTCGACAAACGATACAATACCGCCCAGATAGTGAAAACTTTCTTTTTGTTCGGAGCGTTCGTCTTTAATACTGATTTTAAGGCCTTTGTTCAAAAATGCCAGTTCGCGAAGGCGATTGGCGAGGATATCGAATTTGTATTCGGTGACGGTAAAAATCTTGTGATCCGGTTTGAAAGAAACTTTTGTTCCGGTACTATGTGTTTTACCGATCACTTCGAGTTGTGAAACGGTTAACCCTCGTTCGTACCGCTGGTGATGAATTTTTCCTTCACGGCTGACTTCAACTTCGCACCATTCGCTAAGTGCGTTCACGCAAGATACACCGACGCCGTGCAAACCACCGGATACCGAGTAGGTATTGTGGTCGAACTTACCGCCTGCGTGAAGGGTTGTCATAACCACTTCGACAGCGGGTTTTTTTTCGGTAGCGTGGATTTCCACAGGTATACCGCGCCCGTTATCGCAAACGGTTATGGAGTTGTCGTCACGGATAATGACATCGATCTGGGTACAGTGGCCGGCAAGGGCTTCGTCGACTGAGTTGTCGACTACCTCGAACACCAGATGATGCAAGCCGCGTATTCCGGTGTCGCCGATATACATGGACGGTCGACGGCGTACCGCTTCTATACCTTCGAGCACCGTAATGGTTTGAGCATCATACGTGGACATATTATGAGACCTCCTGGATCAAAAAACGGTTACAGCCCGGACGGTAATCAATCTACCGGGCCAAGCTTAAAAATTATATCTTCCAATTGAATATTTCCCATTTGACTGCGAACTGCGCGCAGTATATCACATTTCGAGACAGAACGCAACTCCATAAGCCATGCGCTGTCGCGGACGTTTACGAATAAAAGTTTGTTTTCAAAACGGGTCGGTTTTGTGTTAGAGCTGATTACAGGACCGACTATAGCCGGCCAGTGCACAAACAGTTTTGACGCGCCGAATTTTTCTTTACCGCCCATCTTTCGTAAAACGACATCCATACACGACCCTATACCTTCCGGTAATTCGAGTTTATTTTGCCGTGCTGATCGGGGTGACCGTCTTCTCATGGACTGAAAACCTTTTCGTATCGCGTGCGAATTCGCCTATATTCTTTATATCCGTACAAGTTATAAATAACTGGCAATCGGGGTCTATGACCGTTGTCAGCATTTCTTTTTTTTCGTTGTCCAACTCACCGAACACATCATCCATCAAAATGACCGGCGGTTCCTTAAACGTAGAGCGGGCAAGGTGGTATTCAGCAAGGCGTATACAAAACGCCACGGTGCGTTTCTGTCCTTCGGAAGCAAATGATTTAGCGCTTAAGCCGTTGACCAGAATACGCATGTCGTCGCGGTGCGGGCCGGTGAGGCAAATCCGCCGTTTTTTTTCTGTATGCTGATTACTTTGTAACGCAGAAAGAAACGCCGCGTAGACGCCCTCTTCAGTGGTTTTGAGACAATCCTTACCAATTGAGTCATAGTGTATCATTAAACTGTGTTTTTTTCGAGAAAACTTTTCAAAAATTTCACCTGCGCGCGTATTGAGTTGTTCTATAAATCGCGAACGTATGTGAATAACCCTTGAACCGTAGCGGGCAAGCTGTTCATTGTAGACTTTAAGGAGCGATGAATCTATGGGATCGTGCTTGAGCACAGCGCTCTTTTCGCGCAGTATTTTTCTGTATGCCTGCAAGGCACTTAGATAGTACGGCGATGTCTGCGCAAGCAGGGTATCTATAAACCTTCTTCTAAACGATGGGTCACCTTTTACAAGGTGCATATCGGTCGGAGCGAACACAACAGTATACCACGCACCCAGCAACTGGGTGGCGCTGGTTATTGCGTTACCGTCTACAGATACCGTTTTTTTTTTGACGAGTAGTAGATTGATACGTCGCGGCTCATGCCTGACGACATAACTAAACCGCTGATAAAAAAACCATCCGCGCCGATTTGAATCATCTCAGGTGTACGGGTAGTGCGAAACGACCTCATCGTAGCTAAACAGTAGATCGATTCAAGCAGGTTGGTTTTACCCTGAGCGTTAAGACCAACAAACACATTACGCTGTCCAAACCCGGATAGCTTAACTGACGCGAAATTACGAAACTGTTTGAGCCGTAAGGTGATAAGCCTCACTATACCTCCAACTCTATTTCAGTTTCATAGGCATAATTACGTAGGTGAACGTATCGTCGGTTTTTATTACGCCGGGCAATGTGGGTTCCGACAGTTCAAGCGTAACTGTTTCGGTATCCAACGCTTTGAGCGCGTCCTGCATATATGCAGGGTTAAACGCGATAGAAAAATCGTCGCCTTTGTACTCTATATCCATGTCGTCTTTGGCTTCACCGATCTCAGGGTTCGACGTGGTGACTGTCAAACATCCGTCATGGAAACGGAACCGCAGCTGATTCGATTTGCTATTTGTCAACAGAGCTACACGGCGTACAAGGCTCAAAAATGATTCGCGTTCAAGTGTAACTTTCTCTCTTGATGAACGTGGTATAACCTGCTCGTATTTCGGGAATTTACCTTCTATAAGACGCGATACCATAAGCATGTTTTCGCGCTGGAACCCGACTTGTGTTTCAGAGAAAAGCATTTCGATTTCGTCTTCACCTGACAATATACGCATCAACTCATGTACTGTTTTTGCAGGAATAATGATATCAACATCCAGATTAGAATCGGCAATCTGTTTTTTGGTAACCATAGCAAGACGGCGTCCGTCGGTGGCAACTACAACTATATCACCCTTTGAAACGATGAAATATACACCGTTAAGGACATATCGGGTCTCGTCGCTGGATATGGCATAGGCGGTCTTTTTTAACAGTTCTTTTAACCCGTTTTCGGCGATTTTTATACTGTTGACCTTGCCAAGACGCGGAAGACGTGGAAATTCATCAGCTGCTATACCCATAAGACGGTAAACAGCGTTTCCGCATTTTATGATACCGATGTTGTCCGAACTGATTTCCAGTTCAACTTTGTCACCGACCAGCTCACGGGTTATCTCAAACAATTTTTTACCGGGAAGGGTGCATGTACCAGCTTCGACTATTTCCGCTTCTATCTTAAACTGGATACCCACTTCAAGGTTGGTTGATGTAAGTGCCAGCTCTTTTGTTTCGGTTATCTCTATTAAAATATTCGATAAGATAGGTAAGGTTGAGTTAGTGCCGATGATACTTTGCAACACCTGCAACGCTTCGCTCAATGCAATTCGGTCACAAATACAATGCATGGTTACGAATCCTCCTGTTTTGTTTTATTGAAAATTGGTCTAAATATCGATTTTTACTATAATACATCTTTTGCCTATATATTACTACTATTAAATATACTTTATTAAAATATTATATAGTAGTAGTAATAGGGGGTGTGGATAACCAATTTTTTGAGGCAATTTACGCAGGGCATAATTTGTGTGCAACCTGTGGATAACCTGTGGAATAAATCGGGGTTATCAACAGGTTGATTTTTTTAAGTGTTACATCCACAAGTTATTCAAGCTTAATCTACAAGTTATCCACAGGTTATCCCAAATGTTATTATAAAACGTTGCTGTGGATAACTTTCTAACATAACTTTAATATTGTGGATAAGTTATTGATAATCAAGGTTAAATCCATTCTTTATAAAAATAATCTATATTTTAAGTTGTTCAATGTGAAGTTTTTATAATTTGATTAAAAATACGATATTTTGATAATTATCTTTAATAGATTGTGGATAAACCTATTAGTTACTAAATATACATTTATAATAATATAAGATATTTGAATTTATTAGTATTAGATATGTACTTTTTTTGCAAAAAAAGTACCAAAAAACAGATCCGATAGCGGTTTTGAGTATAGATGCGATATCTGGGCAAGGTTGGTGTTGGATGTAGATGAGATTGCTTCGTCATTCGGCTGTGCATCTATCAATTTCCCTTTTTCACAGGCTGGGATCATCAATGTTATACTCTTTGTTATGGTCTTCCCACATCTTCTTGTTAGGTCCTTTGAGAGTACCTTTGAAACAAGAATAAATATCTTCCAACTTTTTCTTTCGTGTAAAAAAGAGGGTCACATTTCTATCCTTTGTAGGATTTGGAATAACCTCATGTGCACGAATAATATAATATCGGTACGAATAACCAGTTACAAAAAAACCTATATATGAATCATTAAAGGTAAGAATATGGGAAGGTTCTCCAAGAATCTTGATTACTTCCTCAGTGGTCATACCAAGTTCAACAGTTTTAAGTTTTTCTTTGAAAACTTTCCTTTCTTCTTTTGGCATAAAATAATAATAATCTTGATGGTTATCTTCCATCCCTTCTCTTGTGCTGACATCTTCTGCATACGAGAAATCATAAACAAAACCTAAAGTTAAAACAAAACAAATTAGTAGTAATAGATATTTCATAGTCGTTTTCCTCAAATCGATGTTTAATCAGAATTGGATTTCTGCTTTCGGAGGAATGAAATCCGGCGTTATATAATCTATTTGCAAAATAATTTCACTAAAAAAGCAAGGCTTGCCCATATATATAGCATCAGAGCGCCAAGCATAAGTCAGATCCGTTTTTTGGTACTTTTTATAAAAAAAGTACTTAACTAATCATATTATATCAAAAATACCTTATTAATCCATAAAATACATAGTATGTTGACATTCTGTAAGATATATAATAAAATCATAACACCAGCGGAACTGAACTCACAACTTACAGAAAGGGTATTACTATGAAAAAATCGAAACTATTTATCGCTGTTATTTGTATGTTATCTTGTGCAAATTTTGCTCACGCATTAACCTGTATGTATGTAGCGGATGCAGGTAATAATCGTATAACAATCCATGACGGTGACACAGGTGACTTTATAAAAGTATTAGCTTCTACAGGGATAAACAGACCAAGGGATATATATTATGCTCCTGATGGCAAATTGTACGTTGCTAATGAAGGAAACGATACAGTAACTATATATGATCCTGATACCGGAGCACAACTTGGAGCTCTGGATTCAACAGGTATTGGCAGGCCAATAGATATTGCATTTGGTCCTGATGGTAATATATATGTTGCAAATAGAACAAGCAACTCAATCACTTATTACGATGGTATCACAGGTGACTATATAGGAGTTTTTAACACAGACGTTTCAGGGCCCGCGAACATGGTTTTCCGTCATGATGGAATGCTCTATGTAGTAAACTACTTTTATCAAAATGTTTATAGGTTAGACGCTACTACAGGCGAGTTAATAGATACATTTGTTACGATACCTACTGATGGTGCTACTGTAAACTATCAAAGGGCAACCGGTCTTGATTTCGATGCCGAAGGCAACATGTATGTGACAAATTATAAATCGTCCATTTATAAATACAATTCAAGCGGAGAGTTGATAGATTCGATTGACTCAGAAGAGATAGACTGGCCATGGAATCTTGTTATTGGTCCTGATGGAAATATATATGTCGGCTCGTACGAGACAGATAATATTGCCCGTTTTGATCCGGATACGTTAACCTTTATAGACACATTCTCTGATGCATATTTGAATACACCAGGGGCTTTTTCTTTCTCTCCTTTTGATTATCCAGATGCCAACCAGAGCGCAGTTCCCGAACCCGCATCGCTCATACTTTTAGGGTTAGCTGTAGCCGGTTTAAGAAAACGATTTGCGCGGTAACCAAAAAGAAAATATACATAGAAACTATTTATTGATCGCAAACGTTTAATTTGCGTATCCTCCCAATCATGTCATTCTTGCGAAAGCGAGAATGATATCCAATGGGAGAATGTTAATCAAAACAACTGCGTAGACAATCCATTTCAAAAATACCTTATTAATCCATAAATTATTTCCTACCCTTTCGTGATTGACATCATTAATCAAAATTTTACACACAAAGTCTAATGTGACCAGTTTAAAAAGAAATGCAACACGCTAATCATCAAT
Organism: Candidatus Auribacterota bacterium; assembly: GCA_963675685.2. Classification (GTDB taxonomy): domain Bacteria; phylum Auribacterota; class Auribacteria; order Auribacterales; family Auribacteraceae; genus R3-B46. The sequence continues at coordinate 78,791 of CAXXKF010000011.1, read as the reverse complement.
AATATATATTTGATTTTTTTAAAGATATGTGATATACTATACTAGTGCTAAACGTAAACTGAAATTTATATTCAAGGGGCTTATTATGAAAAAAGTACTGTTTATAAACGCTATTACTTGTATGTTATTTATAACATGTTTCGCCCATGCCTCAACATACATGTATGTGGCAGATGCAACTAATAATCGTATAACAGTCCATGACGGTGACACGGGAGAATTCATCAAGATATTAACTTCTACAGGAATGAATACTTCAAGTGATATAGTATATGGTCCTGATGACAAACTGTATGTCACCAATGAACTTAACTCCACAGTGACCATATATGACTCTGAAAGCGGTGAACAACTAGGCACTCTGGATTCGCCAACTATTTCCGTACCTTGGAATCTTACGTTTGGTCCTGATGGTAATATCTATATTGGCAACAGAGGTAGTAGCAAAATTACTTACTACAACGGTACCACCGGTAGCTATATAGGAGATTTTGGTTCAACGATTTCCGGTCCTTCGAGTATGGTTTTTAGACCTGATGGAATGCTCTATGTAGTAAGCTATTTTAATCATAATGTTATTAGATTAGACGCAACAACAGGCACGTATATAGATACCTTTGTTACTATTCCCGGTTCAAGAGCAACTGCACTTGATTTCGATTATGAAGGTAATATGTATGTTACAGATTATCAATATAGAATTTACAAATACGATTCAACCGGCCAGTTGATTGATTCAAAGTATTCAACAGATATACAAAACCCCTGGAATCTTAAGATCGGTCATGATGGCAATATATATGTCGCTTCAAACGCAAGAGACAACATTGCCCGTTTTGATTCAGACACATTAGATTTTATCGATATATTTGCCGATGACTACTTGAGTAAACCAAATGCTATCGCTTTTAGCCCTTTTGAAATATCAGGTGACACGACCGTTCCCGAACCTGCTTCGCTCATGCTTTTAGGATTAGCTGTAGCGGCGTTAAGAAAACGAGTTCTGCGGTAAACAAAACTCAAACCTCGTAATATGTTGGGACAAGATGTATTCCTGCTTTCGCAGGAATGACATCCGATGTTATATGATCTAGTTACAAAAAGATTTCATCAGGCAAGCCAAGTTTGCGCATATATAGCATCAGAGCGCAAACCGTCATGCAGATCTGTTTTTTGGTACTTTTTATAAAAAAAGTATGAAGTAATTAATAAAAATAAAAATCACAAATACCTTATTGATCCATTAAGACTACCTGGATCAGGGCACAAAAAAGGAGAGAACGATTGTCCTCTCCCTGGATATATCATAAATTAGCACAACTATTTAGAACGGTATATCGTCATCGGAATTATGGCGTCCTGCGCTTGCACCGGCTGTAGCTTTGGCGGCAGGTCGATGACTGTGCGAGTAATCGTCATAATTTGAGTTATCGTGATCGTCGCTCATATCGTCTTCCATATCGTCATGGCGGTAGTTGCGTGCCAGGAACTGAACGCGGTCGGCGCGAACTTTATGTTTGCTGCGTCGTTCGCCTTCGGGATTTTCCCATGTATCATACTGTAAGCGTCCTTCAACATGAACAGGCGACCCTTTATGCAGGTGTTCGGAGCACAATTCAGCCTGACGTGCCCAGACATCGACATCGATATAGCAAACTTCTTTTTGTATTTCTCCATTTTTGTCGCGATATTCTCTGTTAACCGCAAGGCCTAACGTTGCAACTGCTGTACCACTGGGGGTATACCGTAATTCAGGATCACGAGTCAAATTTCCCATCAAAAACACTTTGTTCAGCCCAACCATGATACTTCCCTTTCTTTTCTCATTTCAAAATTTGTGCTAAGAGACTAACATAACTGTGGGTAAAAAACAAGTCCTCCGTTACTTGTTTTTGTCTTCGGTTCGTATATTAAATGATACTATTTTAATTTTAACTTTTTTACCTTTCTCGATAGTTTCCGAGATAACTTGATTCGGTTGTTCAGTTGTATTTTTAGATAAAATCGAATCACGTTTTTTATTTAATTCCGTAAGCTGGTCTTCGAGCATGGCTATTTGTATTTGCATACGTCTTCGTTCGGGGATTTGCAGATCTTCTGCGGTCATGCGGTCGTTGAGTCGAGCAAGGTTGTTTCGCAGTGCAGATATCTGATCGTCGATCGAAGCGGTCAGAGTAGAATCAGGCCGTTCCTGGGTTACGGTTTCGCGTTTCTCGCGTTTAGGATAAACCACGCGCATATCGATAACCACATACGGATCGTCCAGAGCGCGTATGCTATCCATATCGCGTGTAGACACTAACCTTACATAAACGTCTTCCATTCCCCGTTTGCGCCGAGTAGCGATGTTAGGGGTTTTCGGGAAGAAAAATGTAATCAGTTTATCGATACTTTCGGGAGTTTCCATTTGCAGTTCATGTTTGTATACCGGTTGTATAAACGGTTTGCCCAGTTTGTCCACCAGATGCCGTTCGTCGGGAGTATATGAGTAAGAGAAAATTTCACCGGTCGGCAGATATTTTACTCCGAGTTTATTGGCGTCAACTTTGACAGTCGAACCGTCAGAAAGAGTGTATTCGATCATGTCAGGTGGTTTAGGAGCTTTTTTCTGGGCATCGGACGCTTCTTCTTTTTTTCCGCATCCCGCGAGTGCCAGTGTCATGCTTAACAATAAGGTTAGTTTAAAAAAATAAGCGGTCAGGTTCTTCAATAGATTTATTCATCCTCTATGCGTGTAGATTGTAAATAATTTAATGGTGTCCCCCTGGTATAGAGTGATTGTCAATACTGACATATATTTACACCAGGCGGGTCGCAGTATCGATACATAATCACAATATATTGATGATTACATTCTAATAGAGAATAATCCATTTACGCAAGCTTTTTTTTGTTTCAATATAAATACCAGTGTATTGTTATCATTTTAAGTGCATGGTTAAACGTACGGAAGTTATGACTCGTTAATTTCGAAATCGCATACCAGGGGCATGTGATCTGACAGGTTTATTTTGGGCATAAAGAAGTTGGTTATTTTTATCTGGGGGCTGTGTAAGATAAAATCGAGTTCCAACCGCGGGTAGCGGCTTGGATACGACGGAAAACTCTGTGTATTAGCGTTTTGAAGCCCTGTTGCCGCGAGGAACAGGTTGAGTTCGTGGTCGCCCCACAGGGCATTGAGGTCGCCTGCGACGATAACCGGCTTTTTCGCCTCGTTGATGATGTTGTGCAAGCCGGATAACTGGTAGTGGCGGTGACGGAATTTTATGGATAAATGGACCAGAAAAATACAGAATTTATCGAATTCAAGTTCGATTACCAGCCGTTTTATACCTTTCTGAAAATAATGAAATTTTTTGGCTTTAATGTTTTCGCTGGTTAAAAACGCGTTGCCTTGTTTGTTGAGTACAGGCAACCTGGATACCAGCGATCCGGTGTCGTACTTTGACTGGTACACATAGAAATGGCCCAGCGCATTGGCTATCAGTTCCGCCTGATTGCTCCATTTGGTACGGAACGACCCGCTGTCAACTTCGATAAGCCCTATGATATCCGGTTTGATCTGTTTGATGAACTCGATGATCCAGTGGGTATTTTTCTGTGTGCGTTTGAGGTATCCGCTGAACGGAAACGGCAGATGAAATCGGATTCCCGACCCTGTGCCGTACCGAATATTGTAAAGAAAAAAGCGCATCGTACCTGCCTGTTTTTTGGTGATAGCCGCTGGCGTTCGCCTAACCGATAACGTTTTCATATGATAACGATCCCTCCGGTTACGTTGCTGGGTATATTATACAATATCGATGCGATTAATCTACCGGATTTTTACAAAAAAATGGCGTACACAGGGGCGTTATCATATGAATATCTATAACAAATTATTATGAAATATGTTGTGTGAAAAGAGAATACTGGAAAAATTTTTGCAAAAAAGTTATAAAAGTTTGAATGTAAATAATATATGTGATAAACTATAGAGTGTACAGCTTTAGTAAAACGTAAAATGAGGGGAAGCCGCAATGAAAAACATCGCAGGATTATTCTTAGGAGTATGTGTATTATTTAGCAACATCCTATTCGCAACGGAGTTTCAAATTAATACCTACACCACATATGGCCAATCCAATGCAAGTGTGGCATCAACCGGGAGTAATTATCTGGTCACGTGGCACAGTCCTTTACAGGACGGCAACTATCACGGTGTATATGGGCAGATAGTGGATTCTTCAGGGAATACGGTTGGCGATGAGTTTCGGGTCAATATTTACACCACAGGTGACCAATTATTTTCGGCAGTTGCGTCAAATGGCACAAATTATCTGGTCACATGGACTGATTCCAAACAGGACGGCAGCCAGGACGGTGTGTGTGGGCAGATAGTGGATTCTTCAGGCAATTATGTAGGTTCAACGTTTTTGGTTAATACCTATACCCCAACCAACCAGGCATATTCGGCAGTTGCGTCAGACGGCAACAATTATCTTATCACATGGACAAGTACCGGGCAGGACGGTGACTCTTACGGTGTGTACGGGCAGGTAGTCAATTCGATCGGTGGTTTGGTCGGCTCAGAGTTTCGAGTCAATTCGTACACCACAAGTATGCAGCAGAATTCGTCAGTAGCATCAGACGGTTCAAATTATCTGGTCACATGGCAAAGTAATCTACAAGATGGCGATGGATACGGCGTGTACGGGCGGGTAGTTGATTCGTCGGGAAATACGATTGGGTCCGAGTTTTTGATCAATACGTATACCACAAGCAGCCAATCTATTCCAATGGTTGGGTCATCGGGCAGCAATTATCTTGTTACGTGGCAAAGTTATCTACAGGACGGCAACGATTACGCTCTTTATGGACAGATTGTGGATTCAGCCGGTGTGTTGCTAGACGATGAGTTTTTAATCAATACCTACACCACAGTTGATCAACAAGATACTTCCATAGCATTTGACGGTACAAATTATCTGGTCACATGGCACAGTTATCTACAGGACGGCGATTCTTACGGGGTATACGGGAAGTTTATAGATCCGTCCGGAGTATTGCTGGGTGATGAATTTTTGATCAATACGTACACCACAAACGCTCAATATTTTCCATCAGTAGCGTCAGACGGCACAAATTATTTAGTTGCCTGGCAAAGTTATGGACAGGACGGCAGCGATATGGGTATCTATGGCGATATCGTAGCCGGATTATCAGGCACAAACGCTATCCCCGAACCAGCTAGTATATTGCTGCTGGTATCCACAGGGCTTGGGTTGTTTATACGAAGGAGAAAGTAAGGTTTTATATATAGTTAAATTCTAACGAGGTGGCTTTTATGGAGAAAAATATCACGGGATTATTTTTAGCAGCATGTGTATTAATGAGCAGTGCGGTATTCGCAGCGGAGTTTCAGGTCAATACTTATACCGTATCACACCAACAACTTCCGGCATCGGCTTCAGACGGTACAAACTATCTTGTCGCATGGGGTAGTAATGGACAGGACGGCGACTCATACGGTGTGTACGGACAGATAATAGATTCTTCCGGCGGTCTGGTAGGTTCCGAATTTCAGATCAATGCTTATACCACAAGCAACCAAACATATCCAGATGTAGCGTCCTCAGGCAGTAACTATCTTGTTACATGGCAAAGTTATGGACAGGACGGAACCGCAAACGGTGTTTACGGGCGGCTTATAAATTCGTCCGGCGGTTTGATTAGCAATGAGTTTCGACTAAATATGGCTACCTACAGTTATCAGGAACATTCATCGGTGGCGTCCTCAGGCACGACTTATCTTGTCACATGGCATAGTCAGGCACAGGATGGAACTAATTACAGTGTGTACGGGCGGATAGTAAATTCGTCCGGCGGTTTGCTAGGTTCTGAATTTAAAATCAATACGTATACAGGCACTCAGCAATATCCTTCAGTTGCGTCTGACGGTACAAGCTATCTTGTTACATGGGAAAGCGTTTTACAGGACGGCTACGGAGACGCTGTGTACGGGCAGATAGTTAGTTCCTCCGGAGTATTGGTCGGATCAGAGTTTCAGATCAATACCTACACCATAAGCAACCAATCTACTACAGCGATTGCGTCTGACGGTACGAATTATCTTGTCACATGGGAAAGTAATGGACAGGACGGCAGCTCATACGGTGTGTACGGGAGGATAGTAGATTCGTCCGGTGTGATGATTAGCGACGAGTTTCAGATCAATACCTACACCACAGATTACCAAATATCTTCTTCAATAGCATTTGACGGCACAAATTATCTTGTCACATGGGAAAGTAATGGACAGGACGGCAGTAACTACGGTGTGTATGGGCAGTTTGTAGATCCTTTAGGTGATTTGATCGGCGACGAGTTTCAGATCAATACGTACACTACAAGTGGCCAAAGATATTCGTCAGTGGCATCATCAGGTACAGATTATCTTGTCACATGGAGCAGTGATGGACAGGACGGCAGTGGCTGGGGTGTGTACGGTGATATCGTAGAAGCATTCCCCGAAGAGGAACCTATCCCAGAACCATCTACGATACTGCTGCTGGTATCCACAGGACTGGGATTGATGATTCGCAGGAAAAAAATAAAGTTTATATTATAAGAAAAATCCAATAAGGAGGGCATCATGAAGAAAAACATCAAAGTATTATTTTTAGCAGCATGTGTATTACTGAGCACCGCAGTATTTGCAACGGAGTTTAAAGTTAATACGTATACCACAGGACGCCAATACAATTCAGTGGTGGCTTCGGACGGTACAAATTATCTTATCACGTGCGGTAAGTGAAGGACAGGACGGCAGTTCTTACGGCGTTTACGGACAGATAGTTAATTCGTCCGGTAATTTAGTAGGATCAGAATTCAAAATCAATACTTACACAACTAATAATCAACAAGCACCCGCAATGTCGTCAATGGTGCAAATTATTTGGTTACTTGGGAAAGTCCGGGTCAGGACGGCAGTGGTTACGGTGTGTACGGGCAGATAGTGGATTCATCAGGCCAGTTGGTCGGTGATGAGTTTAAAGTCAATACCTATAATACCTATAACCAGGCACAGTCTTCTGTAGTATCGGACGGCACAAATTATATGGTTACGTGGGAAAGTTCGGATCAGGACGGCAGTTCTTACGGCGTTTACGGACAGATAGTTAACTCGTCCGGTAATTTAGTAGGATCTGAATTCAAAATTAATACTTACACAATGTACAACCAGGAAAAACCGGCAATAGCGTCAACAGGCAACAATTATCTAGTCACGTGGCAAAGCTATGGACAGGACGGTAACGAATGGGGTCTGTACGGGCAGGTAGTTAATTCATCTGGCCAATTGGTCAACTCAGAATTTCAAATCAATACTTGTACCACACAGAGCCAATGGGCTCCAGCAGTAGCATCGGATGGCACAAATTATATGGTTACATGGACAAGTATTTATCAGGATGGCAGTGAATACGGCGTGTATGGCCAGTTTATAGATCAGTCTGGTGTATTGATAGGCGATGAGTTTCAAATCAATACTTACACCATAGACAAACAGAATTCTTCGGCGATAGCATTTGATGGCATAAACTATCTTGTAATATGGGAAAGTTTTTTACAGGATAGCAGTGAATACGGAGTATACGGTCAGTTGATAGATCAGTCTGGTGTATTGATAGGCGATGAGTTTTTGATCAATTCGTATCTGGTAGGTAACCAATACCTGTCCTCAATAGCGTCTGACGGCACAGATTATCTGGCTACATGGACCAGTGAATCACAAGACGGCACCTATTCCAGTGTGTACGGTGATATTATAGCTGGAACACCTAAGCCTGCCACTGTCCCCGAACCGGCTACAATGTTGTTGCTGGTATCCACAGGATTGGGGTTGTTGATTCGCAGGAAAAAATAAGGTTTTACATCATTTTAGCTGCTTAAATTGGATGTGCTGGAAAAGTATTATTTCAAAGTTTCATAGGTGCTTTGTCGTTTTGCTTCTCGCAATGACGGGTTGTTAAGCGTGGTCATTGAGTTTTCATCAACTTTTCAATGATCGCAATACTTTGCTTGCTCATATTTCCCTGACTTGTCATTCCTGCGAAAGCAGGAATCCACCCTCAGGTAACATTGGATCAGAACTGGATTCTCGCTTTCGCAAGAATGACATGACAGAGAGTAGACGCAACTTAAGCTTTTGTTATCATCGAAACACGTAACCTTTACAGGGAATGACACCTAAACTTAAAATATAAAGAAAAAATGAATTAATTAGTAACAATTTATGTTTTATGTTGTCTTGTAAGTTGAAGACAATCTTAATACAAGGAGTTTTATATGACAGCAAGGTTATTTGTTTCCATTATGATATGTATGGTTTTATCTGTTTCGTCATCTTTTGCTATACAATACTCGATTATTGATCTTGGTACGCTGGATGGCGAAAGCGCCAGCCATGCTTATGCTATAAATGAAGACGGAGTCGTTGTAGGCGATTATAATGGACGGGCTTTTAAGTGGGAAGATGGGGTGATCAGCGAGTTAATAGATACCAACACAAATACCACTATGCTTTATGCTCGAGGAGTAAATGATAGCGGACAGATTGTAGGACAAAACTATTTGTACGATAGCGGTACGCTTACGGATCTGGGTGCAGACTATTGTGCCATCGATATCAATAATAGTGGTGATATTGTTGGGTTTACATATGGGACAAACAGACAATATTTTATCAAAGAAGATAGCAATATTATTCGATGGGGAGGTCCTGCTGAAAATTTTGACATCGCAATAAACGAAAATGGTCAAATTGCCGCTACCACGTTATTAGATAACAATAAATCAACAGCAACATACTACGAAAACAATACTCAAACCAATTTAAATGATTCAAATCCTTCGTATCGCATGAGAGCATCTTTGACGTATGACATTAACGATAGCGGCACAATAGTTGGTCTTTACCATGGGAGCAACTACCCTGATTACCCGGATACCAGCAATAAGGAAGGAATTCTTGCGGCAGTCAAATGGGAAGATGGGGTTATGACGGTTATCAGCACACAGACATCTGAAGCGAAAGCAATAAACAATAACGGGCAGATTGTTGGTGATATGGATTCTCGTTTTGTTGAGAACGACGGAGGTTTTTACTGGAGCGCTGATACCGGGTTTACTGATCTTGGCTCATTGATTGTTGATAATCCTGGCTGGGTGATTGACGAAGTAAATGACATCAATGATCAAGGACAAATTGTTGGGTATGGCCTAAACCCTGATAACGAACTCCACGGATTTTTACTAACACCGGTTATTGAGTGGCAGTACATTGAAGACGCTCAACAAACTTATGAGTTGGAGTTAAGCGAAACTCAAATAGATAATCTATACGGACTGTGGGAAGCTGGTAAAAATGATGAAGATCCTGATCCCATTGAAATCGATGGGTACGAGTGGTCATATTTCGATGAAACGTATCCCGATAAAAGTTACGGTGACGTATGGTCGGATGATGAGTACTTGTATATTTACCTTGGCTCAGGACTAAAAACTCCAATAAGAACCAGTATGAATTCTGTACCGGAACCATTATCCATTTTTCTATTGTTGAGCGCTATGGCTACAATGTTTATCTATAAAGCAAAGAACAAAGGTAAGTAACCGCGATATTTTCGATCACACCCATATTTCATCCTTTTTTATTATCATGATGGCATCGCTTTTGCACATCCTATTTATTTTACTGTTTTGCTGAACTCTTTGTAGTACTATGGAGTCTGGAAGTTGTAAATAAGGTCTATTGGGGTTACGACTGGCATTACTAATATTCCCCATTGGATGTCATTCTTGCGAAAGCGAGAATCCAGCCTCAAGTAACATTGGATCAGAACTGGATTCTCGCTTTCGCAAGAATGACATGACTGAGAGGATACGCAAATTAAACTCTTGTTATCATTGACTAACTAATATGTAACAAAAATGAAGGATGAAGCAGATGTCAGGTTTGTATGTTCGACGAGGTATTTTTTTAACCGCGGTTCTATTTTGTATCAGCCCGTGGGCATCGCCGCCTGTAGCGTTGGCGGTCGGGTTGGGGCTGGCATTGACTCTGGGGCATCCTTTCAAACAACATAATTCCAAGGTGACAAAATATCTGCTGCAAGTATCGGTGGTGGGGCTGGGGTTCGGCATGAATTTTTCTCAGGTGGTATCTACCGGCAAGACTGGGATTATGTTTACGGTAGTATCTATCATGGGTACGCTGGCAGTGGGGTACCTGATCGGGCGACTGCTGAAGGTATCTAAGAAGACGTCGTATCTGGTATCTGCCGGAACAGCGATTTGCGGCGGCAGCGCCATAGCGGCTGTAGCTCCGGTCATTGACGCTGACGAGAAAGACGTTGCCATCTCGCTTGGGACGGTATTTATATTGAATTCGGTCGCACTGTTCGTGTTTCCTGTAATCGGGCATGTACTGGGGTTGACAGGTGAACAGTTTGGTATGTGGTCTGCCATAGCAATCCACGATACCAGCTCGGTAGTCGGAGCCGCGGCGCAGTATGGCAGCGACGCGCTGGCAATAGCCACTCCGGTCAAACTGACAAGGGCGTTGTGGATTGTACCGATAGCGTTGTTGACCGCTGTGGTGGTTCGCAACAAATCGGCGAAAATATCGTTCCCCTATTTTATCGTGTTATTTGTGCTGGCATCGGTGGTGGTGAGTGTGTTTCCGGCAGGAAAGACGGTGTACTCCGGTGTAGTGTCTGTTGCCAAAACAGGGTTGACTCTGACCTTATTTTTCATCGGCGCGGGGTTATCTCGCGAGATATTGAAGTCTGTAGGATTACGTCCGGTAGTGCAGGGTATAGCGTTGTGGTGTATCGTATCCGTGGTATCTTTTGTGGTAATCAGGTCGCTGTCTCTATAGAAAAGACGGTCTAGAAATCGGGCGTGATTATCTGAACCGGTTTACCTTTGAGGCGTTGGGTCAGTTCTTCTTTTATTACATCTTTATGTGAGAATGATGCGATAAGTATATGCTTGATACCTTGTTTTTCGATGTCGTCCGGCGATATCACAGTTACGCCATGATACGTTGATCCCCATTTAGTCCGGTCTCTATCGATGATAAAAGTTGGCGCGGGGTTGTCTATTGCCGATATCATCAGTTCGCACAAGTCGCCTGTTCCATAGATAGCGGTGTTATCAAGATTCAATGTCTCCGCCCAATTTTTGATATTGGATTTAACATTTGTATATGACCGAAGAAACGACGCGTTTTTCTGTGTTCGGTAATACGCCTGATTTCGTTTATCTTTACTGGTGGCATCTATAGCCGCATTGCCGTTTTGTTTTTTGCTTCCGTAGAAAAAGATTGAACAAGCTAAAGTTTCGGCTTTTTTGAAATCTAGTTTTTCAAGATGCAGTAAATAATCATCTACATACTTAATAGCCCCTTTAAACAGTGGCAGGAATGGCGAAACCGACGCGTCAAGGTTCATCCCCAGATATTTTTCGTATTCGTACCAGATCCACGACAGGGTACTTGAAGGGCCGCTGTTAAACCCTGATTCTATCTTATCAAAATCCTCGAACCACGTTTCAAGACCGGATACTGTTGTGCGCCAGTAATCTTCAGGTGAAGGGTGCAGTGGTTGCAAAAACGGTACGGTACAATAAACCTTTCCGCCCGGTTTTAGGATACGCTGTATTTCTTCAATAACTTTTGCCGGATATTTCAAATGCTCGAGCAACCCGAGACACAGCACAAAATCGATTGAGTTGTCTTCAAATTCCAGCTCATAGGCAGTTGAGACGATATCAACCTGATCTCCGTCGATAAAATCCACATTAATGGCATGCGGGACAGGGCGTAGGTTACCTGACCCAAGGTTAACCACTTTTTGACCTCTGGTTTCTTCGGTAATTCGTTCCATAAAATCGGTCTGTTCAAGGGTAGAATGTAAAAAATTGCCCCTGCCTGAGTTGTATTCAAGGTTAACTTTGTACGCCATATTGGTCTCCTGCTATGCCAGAGCTTTTTTAAGATTCAAAAGTTGGTTGTCCATGCAAATCCCCCATATATTCTCTATACCGATGCGGTCGGCTATGGAAAGGATTTGTGTGTATGTTTGATAATCCCATGAATTCAGCGGAACGAGGCACAAATCGTAGCTTTCTGCCCGAAGCGGTTCGATTACTCCTGCGACAGATTCCAAAGTGAATCCGTTGATATCAACAGCCAGACATGTATCGATATTGTCGATTGAGCTGAACTCTAACGCGCATTGTTGCTGTGTGAGGATATCAACCGTTATGTTGTGTAATCCGCATGCGGAGATAACTTTTTTAACTGTATCAACCGGTGCGGATCGAAATACCAGTGTTTTTGGTTTTCTGCCCAGTTGGCGGGTAAGATTAGCTGTCAATGCCTGTATATTGTCTTCAAGGAAAGTTTGATGTTCCATGATCTGTGCCGCTATTTGACGCAGGAAATCGTAATCAATCCCTTTGATTTTTGCTTTACGCAGGTTTGAGCGGTTATAATCAGCGTGATTTTCCAGCAATGAAAGATTGTTTTCCACACAGTAATCGTGCAGATAACTTCCGGGTAACGGAGTGTAAAAGGTCACGCTAATCCGGTAAGGGCGTATTTTCTTTATCATTTCCAGAGTGGCTTGAGCTTCTTCATTGGTCTCTGACGGTGTACCTAGCATAAAGTTGCCTTTGATCTTGATCCCGTATTTATGGCAAATTTCAGACGCCTTGATATTCTGTTCAACAGTTGTACCTTTGGAAAGAAAGTTAAGGATGCGTTGCGATCCGCTTTCGAATCCGATAGATACCAATCTGAGTCCGGCATCAGCCAGCTGTTTGACCAGATCTTCGTTTCTGCATATAAAATCCACCCTGCTCTGAATAATGAACGGTTGATCGAATCCATGTTTTTTGTATTGAGCGCAAAAATCTTTGATCCACTGTTTGTCTTCGGTCAGGCAGTCATCGTGAATCATAACGGATTTGAACTGGTAGCGGTCGCGCAGGTATTTAAGTTCGGCGATAACATTATCGACACTGCGCCTGCGGACACGCGAACCGAACAGAATTTTTTCAGAAGGTTGACAAAACTTACACCCGTAAATACATCCCCGTCCTGCAATGATACTCACAAACGGTTCGGGCATGATGGGCATGTATGCCGATTCAAGGCGCCCCATCAGGTCACAGTCAACAGGGGGCAAACTGTCGAGGTCTTCCGGTCGTATGCCTCGTATAAGGCGGTCAACATGGGTATTGTTCGATAAATTGTCGAGCAAATCGCCAAAACTGATTTCTCCTTCGCCCACAATGATGTGATCTATGTTTTTTACGGCTTCTACCTCGTGGGTCATAAGTGTGGCGTGGATCCCCCCTACAACTATTTTTGCTTCCGGCTGTAATTGCTTAATGATATCTATACAATCGACTGCAACCTCAAAATCCACAGACATCATTGAAATCGCAAAAACATCGGTGTTGCGATAGGTTGTATCGAGCAATGCCCTGAATTCGTCAATATGTGACAGACGGCAAAGGTTGATGCATGATACATCGGTGTACCCTTTACTCTTTATATATGCGCTGATAGAACTGATACCGTGATGTATCCAGTTAGGATCTACACGAGGAACGAACGTGCCGTTGTCGTTATTTACACCACAATGTATGAATGCGATCTTCATAAAACACCCCTTAAGGTTGGTGTGAAAGAAAATTGATCTCAAGAAAATGTACGTACAAGGTGACATTGGGGTAAAAGCATTTTTTGTACCAGTGATGGAATGACTTCCAGATGGGAAAATTAAGCTTAATAAAAGCAGAAATCTGCTGTAGCAGCTTCACGTCTTGTTTAAATATTACACAGGATGGAAAACTGTTACTTGAATATGGTGTAGATGGCGACCAGAAGCAGGCATGATCCAAATATTCTGCGGAGCATCACCTCGGATAAACCCACGGCAAACTTTGCTCCGAAATAACTGCCCAGAAAAAATCCGACGCACAAAAGAGCGGCAACAGCAAAATTAACGTATCCCTGTTTGTAGTAAGATAACGCTGCGAGAATACCGATAGGCGGTATGAGCATCGCCAGAGTTGTCCCCTGCGCGAGGTGCTGGGAAAACCCGAAAATCAGAGTCAGCATCGGCACAACGATAATCCCGCCGCCGACACCAACCATACCGCTGACACTGCCTGCCATGAGTCCGCATATAAGATAGAGGGCTAATTTAATCATTATTCATCCTTTTCAAGTCGATAGTGTTAAGGTATAGAGGGTATTGTTTTCCATAATTTTGAACAGACCAATTTTAGACCTGATTGCCGGGCGAAGTGTTCATCGTTGATGAAAAAAATCTGTAAGTTCCCTGCGAGCTTGTTGACAGTATACACAGGTATGGCGGATTAATCCAGAATAATATTGGAGCATTAAAAAGCGGACATGTTTTTGCAGGCTGAAAAGCTTATATGCGCTTTTTGATCCAACCTGCAAGGCACGCAATCGCAATAGATATCACGGTCAACGGTTCGGGCACAGGCACGGCGTCAGGTCCAAATGTTGCCAGATAAATATTCGAGGTTCCGTCCTCAAATCCATTAAAAGCGATGGTATTTCCATAGATAAAAGGATCGACATCACGCGAGGTATTATCCGTAAGTTGTGTAGTTAACCCGGTTTCAATATCATATAGATATATTTCGTCATCTCCGTCTACCCTACTGTAGTATACAACGTAGTTGCCGTATATTGAAGCTTCATAGTCGTTCTTATCATTATCGGTTACCGTAACGGTAACGCCGGTTTCGATATTGTATAGATAAATATCCGTATCTCCATCTATATAAACCTGATATGCGATATAATTTCCGTATATAGATGATACAGCTTCGTTGGTCGAGGCAGTCGTTATCGGGGTTGTTGTTGTTGTGTCGATGTTATAGAGAAAAATATCGAAGTTGCCGTTCCGGTAACTGCTGTACGCCAGGTAGTTTTCATACAACCTTGCCCTGTTTTCAATACTGGAATTGTTGGTAACAGGTGTAGACGTCTTGCTTATTGTATCGTAGAGGTAAACCTCGTTGTCGCCGCCAATTGTACTTATATATGCAATATAGTTGCCATGCATCACCGGTTCAGAGTCGTCAACAGAGTTAAAGGTAATCTGGTCGGTTGTCTTGTTTTGTATATCGTACATATAAAGTTCGGGATCGCCGTCTTCATTGTTAGTATAAAGTACATTATTGCCATAGACGTATGGGAAGTAGTCGCCTAAAGCGTTATCTGTAACGCGTGTTGTTGATCCGTCCCGGGTATCGTATAGATACACTTCCCAGTCGCCATCCTGATAACGTCTGTACGAGACATAGTTTTCATAGACTACCGGTTCAAAATAACCATCAGAACCAGTGGTAATTTGTGTTATTTTCCATGAGTCGGCAAAAACGTTGTGAGTCAGCAAAGCGGTAAGAAGCAGCATTAAAGCGTATTTCATAAGATTCCCCCTCATTGTATATGTACTAATATAATACATCATAATTTGCGGAATGTCAAATACCTAGATATAATTTATTTGTGCAGGTGTATAGATAGATACACAGAGTACCGTGATGAATCGCGGAAATTTGATGTTCAAATCACATTATGGATTAAGAAGGACATCTTACCTGATATTAAAATAATTGCGGATGATATCCACAATACGGTACGACGAATTTCCGTCACCGTATGGGTTGATAGCGCGAGCCATCTGGAAATAGGCGTCCTGGTCGTCCATAAGACGTTTGACCTCGCCGAAAATATTACGCGGATGCGTACCCACAATACGAACCGTACCCGCTTCGACCGCTTCCGGCCGTTCGGTTACTTCGCGCAGGACCAGCACAGGTATACCGAGGCTGGGGGCTTCTTCCTGTATCCCGCCTGAATCGGTGAGGATAAGGTGCGCGTGTTTCATAAGGTGTACAAACCTGAAATAGTCAAGAGGCTGGGTCAGAACCACGTTTGGCAACCCTTCGAGTATTTCGTGAACAGGTTTTTGTACGTTCGGGTTCAGGTGAACCGGATAGACTATTTTATAATCGGGATACGCTTCGGCAACCAGTTTCAGTCCATTACAGATGTTTCTGAACGGTTCGCCGAAACTTTCTCGTCTATGAGCTGTTACAAGTATGAATTTTTTCGGGGTGATTCCCAGCGATTTGAGCAGTTTTTTCTCATTGGGATCGTCTTTATCCAGAATATAAAACAGGGCGTCTATAACCGTATTGCCTGTGACAAAAATATTTTTAGGAGATATTTTTTCGTTCAACAGATGGTTTTCCGCTGTTTTAGTCGGCGCAAAATGCAGTTCGGTCAACGGAGCGGTCAACCGGCGGTTGATTTCTTCGGGAAACGGATCGTAGTTGTTATATGTACGCAACCCCGCTTCGATATGCCCGAACGGAATACGTTCGTAAAACGACATGAGCGCCGCGGAAAACACCGTTGTGGTATCGCCCTGCGCAAGGAGCATGTCCGGGCGGTCTTTCTGGATCAATTCGTGGATGCCGCCGATGGCTTTTTGTGTAACCTGAACAAGGGTCTGGTTTTTTGACATAATATTGAGATCGTATTTCGGTGTGATCTTAAATACTTCCATTACCTGATCGAGCATTTCCCTGTGTTGTGCGGTCACTACAGGTATAACAGAGAACAGGTCGGGATGTTTTTCCAGCTCATGGATAATCGGCGCAACTTTGATTGCCTCAGGACGGGTTCCAATTATAGGCATAATCTTTTTGGGCAGCATGACGAAACGATCTCCTTTCACAAATTATCGGGCGACAAACCATACTCCAAGTATGATAAGCACAAAACCCACAACCTGCAGTGCGGTTATGGTTTCTTTCAGAAACAGCCATGAAATGAGTATCACGATCATATATCCAAGGCTGGTCATGATCGGATAAGCGATACTCAAGTTCAGTTTAGACAGGATATACGAGTACGCGCCTAACGCCAGCACAAACAAAAAAATACCGCCAATGATCGCCGGGTTTAATGCGACTCGTTTGATAAGGCCCGTAATAGATCCGGGCATTTTAAAGTCAGTCATGCCAAGCTTAATTAATATGTTGGCGCAGGCGTTACAGATGATAGCAAATATCAAAATAAGATAATTTTTCATATAACCTCTGGCAATTTTTTAATGACGAAACGATTTTCAAATACAATTAATATCGCAATTATTAAGGTTTTCCCTCGATTCGTCAATGTTTTTCCTGTATGACTGGAAGATGTAAATACATCATGTATTATAAGTGTCCAGTAATATCGAGTGATAAAGCCATCAATAAAGCGTAAAAGATATTGTTATAGTTCAGGGCAGATGACAGAAAAATAGTACGCTGTAAAAAGCGCAAAAAAAGTACATAAATTTTAAGAATGGTTCTAATGCGAATCGAAGAAAATCCGATTACTATAAAGAAGATAGACAACGGCAAACAAACATTCAACCTAAAAGAGGAGAACCAGCCTTGAAACGCATGAAACCTTCTTCATCCACTGATTATGTCGCAGAATATATTGGCTCGGTACATGGCGAAACGATCAAACGAGTTTTTATGCAGGATCAACCTGAACCTGTTAATGAGAAAGACAAAAAACATAAAAGTTTTCTGCATAAAAACAAGTAATTCTAACGTTTGCTGAACTGGAACCGTTTACGAGCACCTGGCTGACCGTATTTTTTACGTTCTTTCATTCTCGGGTCACGGGTAAACATATCTTCCGATTTGAGAACAGATTTGAAATCTTCGTTGTATTGAACGAGGGCACGTGCCAGAGCATGACGCATAGCGCCAGCCTGACCGCTGATACCGCCGCCTTTGACGGTGGCTTTAACAGAGATTTTCTTAGTAGTCTCGGTAACTTCAAGCGGTGACATCAAAATAGATTGGAGCAACGGCCTGTTGAAATATTCGCTATAATCTTTACCGTTTACCTCAACCTTGCCTTTACCTGACCAAATCCAAACACGGGCAATAGCTGTTTTACGTTTACCAGTCGCATAATATCTAACTTCACCAGTCACCTTAACTAATCCTCCAAATCCCTGTTTCTATTATACTGTTATTTGTTCCGGTTGTTGAGCAGTATGATCATGCTCTGGACCGGCAAATACCTTGAGTTTTTTGAGCATTGCTTTACCGAGTTTGGTTTTAGGAACCATACCGGCAATTGCGTGCTCGACGATGTATTCAGGTTTACGTTCTTTCATACGTTTGTACGAATCGATTTTCAAACCGTCCGGGTAACCTGAAAAACGTTGATATTCCATAGTATCCGCTTTTTTTCCGGTAAGGCGTATTTTATCTGCATTGATAATAACGACATAATCACCGGTATCCATTGACGGAGTGTACATCGGTTTGTGTTTCCCACGGATAATATCCGCCACTCTTGTTGACAGCCTACCAAGAATCTGGTCGGTAGCATCAACAAGGTACCATTTACGTTCTATGTCTGTTGGTTTCGCTGTATACGTCTTCATCTCCTCACCTTCCAAAAAAAATACTCATCAATTTCAGTTATGGGGCGCAACTTTATCATATCGATTGACAGCGCGTCAACAAAAAAATACACGCCAACCGTCATTTTTTACAAAACAGCCTGTTGGTACAACGCTGAGAAATTTATTTGTTCCGGTATTAATATGGGTTTACCGGTAAAAGTTTTTATACTATACAGCAATAGACGGGCAATTACAAGATATTTTTTGCATAATGATTCACCCCGGAGGTTTTCATAAATCTTCGGTTTTTTTTATCACTACATCTGGTAACTAACTGTGTTATACTATATTTGTGATTAATGAGAAATAGGGCGCTGTCCACTTTTTCCAAAAATAACCTACTAATAGCAGGAGTTGTTATTGTGATAATTAGCAGAGGTACCAGCGCTGTTATATTGTTGATTTTATTAGCGTTTGCTTTAGTAGGCTGTCAGAAGGAGCGATTAATCGCAGATTATAACTATCGCCTCGCATATATGGAGTATTCAATAGACGATGAGTATATAATCATTTGGGCTTCTTATCTTCCTACCAGTTGTTTTTCTATATATGATTATTCGTTCAAAAAAAGAAAGAACAAATATATATTATCTTTTAGAGAAGGGATTGGTGATGTTGAATGTTCAAAGGATTTTGTATGGAAACCTTGGGGATTCAAATTGATACTGAACAAAGGTGATTTTAACAGTGAAACTGATAAAATCTATTATCATGGTCAATACTTAACATGTGGTACAGAAGAAACATGGAATCATTATCTCAATGGTAGAAGGTGGTATCCGGAAGAACTGGATAATGATATTTAGACTAGAAAAACCAAACCAAATAGAGGACAAAAAAGGGCGTTATCCCTTTTTCAGAGGAGAAACAACATGACATCGTACAGCAAAAACATCTTTATGGTTATCTCATGTGTATTTGTTTCGTTCATAACAGGATGCGCACATTTGCTTCCGCCTGAACCCACCGTATCGGAATATCTTAAAACTACAGGCGGGGGTTTTTTAATGGAAAATAGAGGATTGATTGTCTGCAGGTATGGACTTATCTTAGAACCAACCCGGGAGTTACCGACAGACAGTGTTCTGCTCGTCGAATTCGAGAATCCGTCCGATGCAACTCGCCCGCTAAAACGCATGTATAGCGACATTGCAGATCAGGATTCGATAATCATCAAATCGCCTGTTTTGTTGTCATTGGAAGCATACAGAAACTATCAGGTCACCGCTACCCTTTATGCCGATCAATCACGGACTCAGTGTATTGGTCAGCATACGCAAGCCATTCAATCCGATGTTGACCTTTTTTCGGTTAACCGTTACAAAAGCATTAGCGAGGCTGTACGGTTTGACCTTGACCCAACAAAATGGCAACTGGACTCCGTATCCAAAACAGAAACACAACAGGTTCTCGAATACGTACCTTTTGACCAGACCGTTGAAAACTGGACAGAGCTCGTTACCACACTCTATAACACAGCACAAGGCGATATAGCTGACTACCTCAATATCGTCCGCAATCAGGTTATGAAGAGTTATCGGTCACCGGAATTTTCCATACTCGACCAGACAGTCAACGATGGACTGTATGAGTGGTCGCATCAGGGCAATGCAAATAGCGGTCCGGAGTATTACCTCACCCGTGTTCTAAAAACAAAAAAAGGGTTTTATACGGTCACGTACGCCACAAAAACCACCCCGGTTGCGCCAGAAATCAGGGCTGGATGGCTGAAGATTTTAAAAGACGCTTCAGTGGAGTAATGGTTTTTTACACCAAGAGATCGGTGGACACATCACTTAATTGACTTAGATAAACGAATTGCAATTTAGTGATATACCTTTATATCTTCACTTCGTATATTCAGAGTAAATTTTTATTGTTTACGTAAATGTGTGTTTTTTGTATATTAAAAAAAATAAAAAAATAGATCTATAAGAAAAGCGTACTATTGTGTTGTCCTGCATACAAACAAAAAAGTTACATTTTACTATGTCAACAAGTTAACATAATAAGCAAATCATCAGTTCCCACGAGTTATGGAGTCACCTATTCTCGCTGATGGTTTAGTTTTAAGATGTTTTTAATAATTTATTATATTGTAAAATTAATACCAATCTAATTTTCTGTACAATTTTATAAACATGGGTAATTTCAACATGAGCATTCCTAAAGAAAATGAAAAAGATCATATTATAAAAATCATGGAAGAATCACGTCAAGCGTCCAATTTAATCATTCAAAGATCAACTGATGAATTCAACTTTATTAAGAAATGGTATGGCATACTTTGGAAAGGCATAACACTGTTTGTTATAGTTATATTATTTTTCACTTATAAATCTTGGAATGATTTCAAAAAAGATATTAAGAATCAAGTTGATGAATTAAAAATTGAAAGTGCTGAAAAAATAGATCTATTCATGAAAGATCTTCAGGCTAAAACAAATAAAAAAATTGAAGAAGAATTTGAAAGAGAGAATATTCGAAAAATTATAGAAACAAAATCTCAAGAAAGAATTGATTTAACGGCTGATACAATTATAGATGACAAAATAAATGCACGAATTTTACCAAAAATTGACGATGCTGAAAACAAATTACAAGAAGTTGAAAAAACTTTGGAAGACTCAAAAATCTTTAACAGAGAAATAAAAATTTACGCTGATTTTTTATTTACGGTTACAAAAGCTCAAAATAATGATAGAAAATCGTATGATCAATTATATAAATGGTATGAAGATAAGAATTATAAATTTAATCTAGAGGCTAAAAGCGCTTATCAATCAATAATGGATGCTCATCAATCACCTATTACTAGAAGCCATACTGTTCCTTGGAATGAAGGAATTGATCCTTCCAACCTTGATTTAAACCAAATATATGAAGTATATTCTGCCATGTTAGACAACGCATCATATGCAACAAGAATTGGTTTAATAGAATTTGTGAGTCAAAAGCCAGAAATATCTAAGTATGATAAGATGCTATTTTATGCAACTATTATCGAAAAAGATTCACATTTAATTGTTGTTGAGTATGCTGCTCGTTTCTTTAAGGATATAGAAGATTTCAAGCTAAAAAATTTAGCCATTACTCAAATCTTAGATTGGTGGAAAAATAATAAAGATAGTTTAAAAAACAAGGACCTTTAATAGAAAAGGTTAAAAAGGACAGATTGCATTAATACGATATAATGGAAATAAAAATTTGGTTGCACAGAAATTGGGCATTAATAGGACTACTCTTTATACAAAGCTAAAAAAATATAACTTAGAACTATAAAATTTTATCGAGCGCTATTATGGCATATATAGTATATATCGATGAAAGTGGCGACCATTCTCTTAAAAAACTTGACAACAGCTTCCCTGTGTTTACTTTAGCACTTTTTATTTGTGACCAAGAAGAATATGTCCATAAAATTATTCCCGCTGTCATTAATTTGAAATTTGAATTTTGGGGTCATGAAGGTGTGATTTTGCATTCTAGGGATATTCGAAAATCACAAAATGATTTTGGTATTCTTACGGATACAGAGAAGAAAAATCTTTTTATTACAAAAATAAATAAAATTATGCAGGACCGTGATTATCAACTTATAACGGCAGTTATAAAAAAAGATAAGCTAAATGCTAGATATATTTATGCAGATAATCCATATGATTTATCATTAAAATTTGCTCTTGAAAGATTAATCCATTTATTAGAACACAATTTGTATAAAGAAGTATTCATTTTATGCGAAAAAAGAGGAAAAAAAGAAGATGATGAATTGAGACTAATCTTTTATGAAACAATATCACAAGGAACCGAATACATTGAAAAAGATAGGTTCAAGGCATTTAATTTTAAATTGTTTTTTCTTGATAAAAAATTAAATATAATCGGAACACAATTAGCGGATCTTGTTGCATATCCCATTGCGAGATATGTATGTAATCCGAAAAAAGAAAATCCTGCATTTAATTTGATAAAAACAAAATTTTACCGTGGAACGAGTTTTGGATTAAAAATATTTCCATAAAACAAAAGCCCCCGATTTTCATCAGGAGCTCTTGCCGACCGGGAAACCCCAGTCCAATAATCAATATTATATATAATTTATAACGACAATTATTATATATTTATTACATAAAGTATATAGTTTTTTTAATTTACTTTTTTGTAGGGCAAAAGGGGCTAGCTCAAATGGTCCCCTTTTTTAGAAGAAAGGATTCTAAAACATGAAAAATCAAGAAGAATATAATCAATGGTTTGAATCTATGATAAAAAAGCATCTTGATTATCCTGGGAAAATTGAAACACGATACTGTGAAAGCATGGGATATTTATGTACTATTATCTATCATCCCTCCAACCAAGAAAAGAATATATATCTCTCTTCAGCTGATCAAGAATTAACCATTTTTTTTTCGAAATATCATGCACATTTTGACAGCAATGATAATGGGCTTGAAAATTTTGATCATGAACAGGAATTTAAATCTTTAATAAAGCATGTAGTAGATATTATTAATGATAAAACTTTAATTTATGCTAATTATTATTTTGGACAAAGCAGCTGTTGTATATCAACAATAAATAATATTAAAGATTTGACTAATATGTTAGATTTTATTGACAACAATATTGAAAAAACAAGCATTGAATCATGGTCAGGTAAATATGACAGAACGTTTACAAACAATGATCCAGCCAGTTTAGATTTATATTTGGAAACGATATACCAGAGTATTTTTGCTATTTTCAATCAATCTAAATAGATGAAAAAAGGCGATATAAATGGGCAGCGCCCTTTTTTTATAATTTTTTAAAGCGAGACACTATAGCGCCCAATCCAAAACATAATAAAAGTGATGTAGCCGGTTCGGGAATGGCTGTTGTGGGATAAAAAGAAATATAGGTTGGATGAGATAGTCCGCCACCTGTCACGAAGTCACTTATATAGGCGCCTGTTGTGCCATCATAGCATAAGACTTCACTCGTATTATGACTACCGACATACAGATTACCGTCAGCGCCAAAACTCAGTCCTTCAGGGCCACTTAGCCCGGATCCAGAGGCAAATACACTAATAAAAGCACCCGTTGTTCCGTTAAAACTGAGTACGTTGTTCGAACTGTAAAATGAAACATACAGGTTACCATCAGGCCCAAATACTAATTCAGTAGGACCAGTACCACCAACGCCAACACCAGTAGCAAATACACCCATCAAGGTACCATTAGTATTGTACTGTAAAATCTGATGTGTACTATAGGCGCAAACATAAAGATTTCCAGCAGAGTCAAAAGTGATACCATGCGGATTGGAAACGCCCGTAGCAAAAGTTCCTATTAAAGCACCTGTTGTACCGTTATAACATAATACATTGTTTCCTGTCCTTGAGGCGATATACAGATTACCGTCAGCGCCAAATGTCATGTCACGCGAATCACCTGACCCTGTTGCGAATACATCGATAAAAGCGCCAGTTGTCCCATTATATCGCAAGATATTATTACTGACTGAGCTAGCGACATAAAGGTTGTTATCCGGACCAAAAGCCAAACCCTGCGGACCATCCAGACCACTGCCTGACGCAAAGATACCAGCAAAAGCACCGGTGGTCGCATCATACTGTAAAACCTCATCGGTATCCAGACTACTGACATAAAGATACGAAGACGCATGAACGGAGGTAGCCGATATCAGCAAAAAGGTAAGACAAAATAGGTATGATAAAAATGAGAATCGTTTCATTATGAGTTCTCCTGTTATATATAATTGCAAAGCCTCTATATACATACGAGCCGGGTAAAAGATAGAAATATTTTACATGCAGCTGATATTTCTTAAGATTTTTTCAAAAAAGATAACCGTTTAAAATATGCAAGACAACCGATTGCCATCAAAATTATTGTAGATGGTTCTGGTATAGCAGATTCAGGAAATCCATTCAGTACATAGAGGTAATCCTGTTGGATTTCATCAGACGTTAGTTCACGATTGAAGAATTTTATCTCGTCCATATATCCGTTAAACAACCATTCGGTTTGTATCTCGTCATTATAAGCTGCTCCAAAACTAAGAGGCTGTGAAGTATTGTTAAGGGTCTCAGTTGTTATGGCATCATTCATAGCAATTAGTGAGCTGTCCAGGTATATTGCCATTCTATGTTCAGCCCCATTGAAGGTCAATGTCAACTGTTGCCAGACATTAGCTATATAGTCATCATTGGTACTATTTGTTAGTTCAAGCAAAGTATCACCGGAAGGTGTAATCTGGAATTCATAATCGTCAGGAAAATTAAAATTAGCCCCTAAGCAATAGGATCTTAAAGTTGCATCGTATTGGTGCCACTTTCCTAAAATGAACGACTGACCGGTTGACAATGGTTTTATCCACAGCATTATGGTAAATGAATCGGTGAAATCTAACTCAGCCTGATCCGGCAGGTACATATATGCATCCGTGCCATTCAATGCAAGGGTTTTCTCGAAAGCATAGCTCGGATCGAGATCGTCAATAATCGAAGCACCACCGCCCAGTATACCGACGTTGTTATATGAATCAACCGCTTGATCGTTGGTAGTACCGTCATTAAAATTCCAATATGCCACAAGCCCATCTTCTATAGGGCCGATGGCATAGAGATGTGTTGAAAGTAAAAAGGTGGTCAATGCTATCAGAATGGTAATCTGTTTCATCGGAAAAAACTCCTTTATGTCATATAGAATTAATTAATATCTACTATTAGTATAACTGATAAATGGCTTTTTGTCAAATCGAAGGCGGTGGTGGTGATGTGAAATATTTGGCAAAAAAGGGGAGGTTTGATCTCGCCTCTTATAAATTTTGAAAAGGGGAACAACAACGCCCTTTTTGATTTTCGTGGGTGGTAGTCCTGGATTCTTAAGAATATCCATGTATTGGCCGATATACAAGACGGAGGTTTTTATAAATCTCCGTCTTTTTTTGTCAGGACATCAGTAACTAAGTATGTTATGACTGTTTATTGATAATATGAGTGAAAAGGGTGTTGATCTGAGGTCGCCCCTTATAAATTTAATGCATCCTGGAGTAACAAACATTTAATACAATGGGCATGTTTTTTTGCATAGTTTATGAATAGGGGTCGTGATGACAAGTTTAGATGAACAGAATAAGATAGTTATCCTTATTGATGCAGATAATGCTCAACTGACGAAACTACAAAGTATATTGGAAAAAATTTCTGAATATGGACGTATCGTCATAAAAAGAGCATATGGTGATTGGTCAAGTAATTCCCTCAAAAACTGGAAGCAGGAGCTAAACAAATTGGCAATTCAACCTATACAACAATTTGCCTATACAACCGGTAAGAACGCTACCGATGCTTCCATGATAATTGACGCAATGGATCTGCTCTATTCCAAAGAGTTTGATCAATTCGTACTTGTTTCCAGTGATAGTGATTTTACCAAACTGGCCTCTCGTCTCAGGGAATCAGAAATTCATGTATTCGGCGTAGGCGAGAAAAAAACTCCCGATTCTTTTCGGAATTCATGTGATGAATTTTTTTACACTGAAGAGATTAGAGAGATGAAACGTATTCAGGAACCATCTTCCATGAAAAATCACTCAGTTCAAGATTTAATTCCATTGCTGCAAAAGGCATGGGAACAGTTTCACGACAAAGAGGGATGGGCAAATATCTCTCAAGCGGGTGATTATTTGAAGCGATCCAATCCGGATTTTGATTTTCGAACATATAATGCCACTAAGTTTAGTCAAATCATAGAATCATTGGACTCAACATTTCGAATATGGCGGAGGAAGGCAAAAGGTAATGCCACGATTATGAAATACAGGCCGATAAAAAAAGCCTGATGAATCAGTTTTATTCGCTGCATATAATATTAGCTGAAGAATCCCTGTTTTTGTATACTAAAGCAAAAGCGTTACCTGATTACTGAGCATTTGCAACTGTCCTTTTTAAACTAGAACAGTCTTTTCCTTTTCATGGGGTAATCTCTTTTTTTAAGTTAATTCCTTATAAGGAGATTATCTTTCTATCTACACAACTATTATATACTTTGGCTGTTTGTTTTCTTGCAAAAGAGCTAAATCTATGGTATATATTATATACACTAATTTTCTATAGAGCTAAGGTAATTAGAATTACAAAGATAGTCGTGGGGGTATAATGAAAAGGCTTACATTTATATCAGTGTTGTTCGCTGTTGTTCTTCTGGTATCTAGATCCTATTCGGCAAGTACCTATGAGATAGTTGATCTAGGCGCTTTAAGCAGTAACCCAACCGCTGGTCATGCCATTAACGAGAACGGTCAAGTGACCGGTTGGGGGCAACGCAGCGATTCATACTGGCATGCGTTTGTTGCATCAGAACAATCTTCGATCAATGATATAGGCACGTTACCAAGCGCTGATTCCAGTCAAGGGTGGGCTATCAATGATTCCGGTCAGGTTGCCGGAAGGGCCTGGAATACGACATCAACGTATCATCGAGCGTTTTTGTATGATGGTTCACAAATGACCGATCTTGGAACTCTTGAGGGAACATCACAAGCATCGAGTTGGGCAATGGGTATGAACAATGCTGGTACTGTTGTCGGCTCATCCGATGATTCAAGCGGAAGGACCCGGGCATTTTTGTATAACGGCACGATGACCGATTTGGGAAGTAGCGGATTGGAAACGCTCGGCGGTACATGGAGTTGTGCGTACGATATCAATAATAACGGACAAGTAACCGGATGGGTTTCCCTGACCGGTGGAGTAACCAGAGCGTTTTTTTGGCAAAATGGAACCGCGCAAACTCTGGGAGTGTTAACAGGTGATGGATATAGTTGTGGGTTAGGGATGAATGATGACGGTACGGTGGTCGGATTTTCTAAAGTTGACGGAGGGAGCGATCTAGATAAAAATGCTTTTATATGGGATAGTGTCAACGGGATGAGGTTTCTTGGAAATCTCGGTTCACAAGGGAGTGAAGCGTATTCGATCAACTCACAAAATCAGATAGTCGGCATATTGCAGGATTCTGTCCAGCGAGCTTTTCTATGGGAAAATGATGTTATGTATGATTTGAACGATTTGATATCCCCATCTTCCGATTGGAATCTGCTGCAGGCCAGATCAATCAATGATAACGGATTCATTACCGGGTTAGGTATCATAGATGGCGAGTATCATGCGTACATATTAAAGCCTGTCGCAATACCCGAGCCGCTTACAATTATATTATTTGTAATTGGGTTAGGTATAAAGCTGATAGTATATAAAGGTAAAAGCGTTAGCTAATTACTGAGCATTTGCAGATGAGTTATTCCCAAAAGAGATAAAAACTACTTTTTAATACGTATAAATCGTATTGCTCCTACGATGAACAGAAGTATCGTTGCGGGTTCGGGAATCGCTGTTCCTGATGCTGGAGTGGTTAGAGATAATTCATCGTAATAGAGATCGCCATACAAATCATCGCTGGTATTTAACCACCATGACGCGATATCGATTCGTACTCGTGTGAGGGGATCGTTGTTATATACAGAAAGAGTTTGAGTGATTCCATCGCCAATAGAGTTGACCGTGACTAAACCATCAACTCGAGTGATTGTAATCACTGCAGAACCGAGGCCACTCGCGTTTTCATAAAGTGGATATTCCCATGTTGGGTTTCCATCTTCATACAATATTGATTTGAGCGATCCTGATTTATCATGGTACCCGTCATGATAACCGCATTGAGAGATATAATTACTCCCACTCATCAGATTAGTCATAATACTATGGGTTTTAGTGAGTGTCCATTCTTCGTTCCACCCTAATGATACGGTGAATGTGAAATCGCCGGCAATGGGGTCTATATCTTTGTAATATTGTACGTATGCGTATTCCCTCACGGTATTTGGTCGGATTGAAGTCACAATAAACGTGGAATCCTGATATGACGATGTCCAGTTGGCAACATTGCTTGTATTAAGCACCCAGCCGTTGTTTGTTAAATCGGATGCAGAATCGAAATGTTCAAGCAGAACCTGATCAGCGTTAGCTCCAATTTCAGATAGCAAGACAAACATACCAATAAAGAATATGATCATATAGTGAATTTGATTCGTTTTCATAAAAATCCCTGTTAGGAATAGTTAACTTGTTGTCTATGAATAATATAACCTATAGATTGCGTGATGTCAAGTTTCGCCCTGTTTTTTTTTATAAAAATGCAAAAAATCATCCAATAACCACAAAATCGATTTATATCAGTCCAGGTAAAAAGGGCGATGTTGTAAATGGCAGGTAATCAAAAGAAAATAGAGGGCGATATAAATCGCACCTCTCCGTAATTATAATAAATTATTTGATGTATGAATGAATAAATTTTTTTAGTCGTATAACAACCCGCCACAGGTATCTAGCGGCAACGATATGGTAATGGTGGTGCCTTTGTTGACTTCCGATTCTATTTCGAATGTCCCGTTATGGCGTTTGATGATGTTGTAAGCTGTTGCCATATCAAGGCCGGTCCCGGCTTTGGTTTGCATACCGTCGGCAAGGACACCTTTGGTGGTAAAAAACGGCTCGAACATTTTATCCTGAACTTCTTTGCTCATGCCGATACCTGTATCTTTAAAAGAAATTCTGATAGCTTCCTTTTGAGAGTTTTGTTCTTGTTTCAGATTCGGTGTACAGCAATGGCGCACACTTATAGTCAAAACTCGTTCAGGTAGGTTTAACATCGCGTCACGTGCATTTGAGATAATACTCATGAAAACCTGAGCCAGTTGATGCTCAAAACAATATGTCGCCGGGATTTCTTCAAAATCTGTGATAACCTGTATACCTTGTTTAGCGAATTCTTTATCTATGAGCACCAGTGTCCCTTCAATCAAGTTTGGAATATCCACAGCTGTTTTGTTGTGGTTATCGTTGGTATTTGCAAAATGCAGGAGTCCGTCGGTAATTGCTCGTGCCCTGTTTGCCACATCCGACATGATTTGAAGAGCGTTTGCGATGTCATCCAGATTTTTGCTGTGGCTGCACAAATCAAGGTATCCGCACATAATAGTCAGGATATTATTGAATTCGTGGGCAATACCCGCTGACAGGGTACCCACGGCAGACATTTTGGATGTTTCTACCAAACACGACTGCGCTTGTTCAAGCTGCTGATTCTTTTCCGTGAGTTCGGTGTTTGATGTC
This sequence comes from Candidatus Auribacterota bacterium, assembly GCA_963675685.2. Classification (GTDB taxonomy): domain Bacteria; phylum Auribacterota; class Auribacteria; order Auribacterales; family Auribacteraceae; genus R3-B46. Next base: position 49,022 of record CAXXKF010000011.1, on the reverse strand, counting down.
TGCAACTGAGCTTCCATTTTTTTCTGTTCACTGATATCATGAATAGCGACAACATACCCGTCTAAAACGCTGTTCTGGCTAAACGGCGTGATAATGACATGAGCAAAGACGGTTTTGCCATTGATATCCAATTCCTGTACGACCGAATACGATGTCAGTCCGTTTTCCGTCTTGGTGACATTACAAAAATCTGTGCAGCATTTCATTGATCCGAAAAGCTCGAAATAACTTTTATTCGGTATTTGTTCGGGGGCAACCTCGCATAGATGAACGAAGTGCCTGTTGCACTTGATTATCTTGAAGTTCTTATTGAATACACACATAGGCACACCGCAGTTTTCTATCACCATACGGACTTCTTCTTCAGAGCGGGTAAGGTTCATCTTCGATTCCAGCAGTTCCTGTTTATCGAGTTCGCGCTGTAACGCCATACCCCAGTAATGTAATGATGACTCGATGATATCTTTGAGTATCAAATCTTTTTTTTGCGGTAACTGCATGATCACCACACCAAGCAATCGTTTACGAATAACCATAGGCAGACAATACGTAATGCTATCGGCGGGTTGTTTGTGGTATTTAGCTGGTATAAGGCTGGTTAAAGGTATGTTGTATATGCTTGCGGGATTAATGCCTTTTTTCGATAACTCCCGTATGTGAGATGTAGTCAGGTCGATCACATGCTCGTCTGAATAGACGAGGGTTTCGCTTCCGTCATATGATGTGTGCAGTTTCAGTTGCTCATGATACTGGTCATATTCGACAAATCCCACAAAAAAAGCCTGGCAGATGCGTTGCAGGCTATAGCACAATATAGTTGATATATCGACATTATCATCGATTTTCAAGGTGCTTTCAAAAAATATCCGTAAAGCGCGGTTTCTCGATTCAAAAAGACGTTCGTACCGCTGGCGGATATTTTCCTGCTCTTCAAACTGGGCGATTTGTTCATACGCCTGCTTGAGCTTCAGCTCGAGTTGCTCTATGCGTTGTAGTTGTGTCATTATACGGCCGCCATACTGCTAAATATATTTATTGATATAACATACTGGTAGATATCGGTATTAGACAGGGTGACCTTTAGTGTATTTATACCTGATTTTGATGAGAAAATCACTGGTGAAGCTTTATTGCTTGTCGCATTGGAATTTGCTTTGAAGAAAAATGAATAAAATTACGGAAAATTTTTTAACTTTTCAATGATCACAAGCATTTAAGTTGCTTATAATCATAGTCATGTCATTCCGTGTAAATGTTAGATATTTCGAGGAGAAAATCACAGAGTTAAATGTCTTTTAAAGGATGCTTGCTCATAAAGCGGAGACGAATGTTCCCCATTGGATGTCATTCTCGCGAAAGCGGGAATCCACCTTGTTCCAATATTTATGAGGGTGGATTCCCGCTTTCGCGAGAATGACATGACTGAGAGTATATGCATTTTAAACGCTTGCGATCATTGAAAAGTTTTTACTAAATTGAAGAGGTTATATATTTTTTCCTACTTGTTTATTTTGGAGCGGAAATACTCGATTGTCTTCTTGAGCCCTTCTTCCACAGGTACGGTTGGTTCCCAGCCGAGCACCTGTTTAGCCCGTGTGATGTCCGGTTTGCGTCGTGTCGGATCGTCGTCAGGCAACGGTTTGTGGATGATCTTCGATTTGGTGCCGGTCAGTGATATGATCTTCTCAGCCAGTTCCTTGATGGTGAACTCCGTCGGGTTACCCAGGTTGACAGGGCCTGTGACGTTGTCTTCCGTAGCCATCATCCTGATAAAACCTTCAAGAAGATCGTCAACGTAGCAGAACGAACGGGTTTGCGTGCCTTCGCCGTACACAGTGATATCCTGTCCGCGCAGTGCCTGAACGATAAAATTGCTCACCACTCTGCCGTCGTTTTCAAGCATACGCGGGCCAAATGTATTGAAAATACGCACCACTTTGATCTTTACGTCATTTTGACGGTGATAATTGAAAAACAGAGATTCAGCTACCCGTTTACCTTCGTCGTAACAGCTCCGCAATCCAAGGCAGTTGACGTTGCCCCAGTAATCTTCCTGTTGCGGGTGCACCAGCGGGTCGCCGTAAACTTCGGAGGTGGATGCCTGTAGGATCGGTACGCGTATCCGTTTCGCTAGCCCCAGCATGTTGATAGCTCCCATCACACTGGTTTTCACGGTTTTTACAGGGTTGTACTGGTAGTGAATAGGCGACGCAGGGCACGCCAGATTGTATATCTGGTCTACCTCAAGAAGTATCGGTTCGATTATATCGTGGCGGATAACCTCGAAATTCGAATTGCCCATCAAATGACGTATGTTGTCTTTACGGCCTGTAAAAAAGTTATCAAGGCATATAACCTCGTTGCCTTCTTTTAGTAACCGTTCGCATAAATGTGAACCGATAAAACCCGCTCCGCCGGTAATCAGTATCCGTTTCATAACAACTCCCTGCTCTATTTTGTGTTATACGATATATGACATTATTATTGTACCGGGTAGTATAAACGCGGAATATAAAAAAGTAAAGCGATTACTCACTGTGAGACATCTGAGGCATCCATCGCGAAAAGTGACGGGCAATGATAGCGGTTGTCTTGTCCGACGGAACCTGAGATAAACGGTTGGTACCCGGCATGGAACCCTGTATCTGACGAATTGTATAGCCAAGATAGTGGGGCGTTACATCACTGAATTTGCTAAGCGTCTGGGCGATGGACGAGTATACCCGCAATGCCTGCGATACCTCCGGCACATCACATACCACAATGCCGCACCATATATTGCGGTTGATTGCAACTATTTCTTTTAAATCGAGATACAGCTTAAACGCGTCTTCAGGTGTCGGGCGGGTAAAGCAGAGAAGATGCGTCAGGTGGTTATCGCTTACCCGTTCTTTGATATGGGCAGTAGGGAAATCGGTGATAAAAACCGAATTGACATCGTGCATGTATTGTTCTATCTGCGCGCCGCTGTCAAATCGTGCGCGCCCCACGAGCGTTAAAGGCGCATCAGCTTGCCCGTTGATCAGGTACGACACATCGAAATCCTGCATGGCAAGCGACTCAGTGTTGCATTCAACGTCGGTACGCGATTTAAGAATGGTATCGGACATTTGCATGATCGATTCACGGCTGCCAACAATACTACTAAGGTGCCCTTGAGAACTCAACTCCAGCGATACACTGCACAGGGTAACCAGCATCGGCATTGACGCGCTCTGGCTTATTGTGTAGTAAATAGTCGGCAAATGCGCGGGTTGCAGACATGGATATTTCAGATGCGAAATACTATTTGGAGTTGGAGAAGCACCGTTATAAAATTGCTGCTTTTTTTGCGGTGTATGTGCAGGTTGCTTTTTTGCCGGCTGTTTAGCCGCTGCCCGAACCGGTTCAGATGGTTTTTTTTCGTCCGAAGATTGCTCCTGCTTATTTTCTGAAAGAAAAAAATGTGATATTTCGCGGAGGTTTTTTACTATTGCATCTCGCTGTTCCATATGACCATCCTATTTTACGAAAAGCACTGAGTTTGATCCGCCCATGGGCGATTGGACTCTAATGGGATTGTTTGGATCTGGTACCCATCGGCCGTCAATTATAAGTTTATATTGATATAGCCCGGGGTTCAGATGCAGGTTTTTGCTCCATACACCTTTTTCATCCCGTACAAATATATCGTGTTCCGACGGTTTCCAGTTATTGAAATCGCCGGCAATCTTAATTGATTTAACCTCATTGTTTTTGAGGGTAAACACTACTCCGCCGTCAACGAACCGCGGCGAGAAAAGTTGTCCTTCCAGCGCCTTATCGTTGAGTTCCTGCAGGGTTTTCATGATGGTCTGTATTTCTATTGATTTTTCTTCGCTGATTATTTCTTCAGCAAGGTTCAGGTAATCCTGAGTACCCGCACAGTTCGGATCGTATTCCAGAACAGGCAACCCCAGCCCAACGGCTTCTTTTAGTTTGACGTTCAGATTGATTTCAGTTTGGAACGTATTTTTATTGAATGTATTGCGGATTTCCTGCAATACGTCCATAGACACTTTCGTCCGTTTGTCTACCAGCGTAGATAATGCCTTGATGCGGATAGTATGGTTGAGCCGTTCATTAAGCAGTAACACCGTTTGCAGGAGTTTACCCAATCCGTGCAGTCCGAAATAACTTGAATCAATAGGTATAATTACTTCGCGGCAAGCACGTAAAGCGTTGAACGTCAAAAGACCGACATTGGGAGGTGTATCAATCAGGATATAATCGTAATCTTCGTATACGGTAAAGATCGCTTTGATGAGCAATTCTTCCCTTTTGTCAACCCCTGCCATTTTTTGTTCCAATGCGCTGAGGCTGATATTCGACGGAGCCAGATCAACATTATCGCGGCAGTTGATGATTATAGAATCAATGCGTTGCTCGTTGTTGGTATCGCATAAAACATCGTAAATTGTCTGATTTATCTGATCGGCACGTAAAATGCCCAGTCCAATACCTACGTGCCCCTGAGGGTCCATATCGATGATAAGTACTTTTTTGCCAAAATGGGCAAGCGATGCCGCAAGGTTGATAACCGTTGTGGTTTTACCGCACCCCCCTTTTTGATTGGCCACAGTGATAATTCTCATATACAGCACATCCTTTTTGCCGATATTACCATGTTACGTCACTACGGTAGCATTTGTCTTATGCCATAACCTGCAACCTGTAAGGTTGCGAGCTAATGCGTCAACCATCGATGTTTCCGAGGTCTTTAAAAAAGTCAGTCGGATTGAGCGTTTCCAGTTCACGTTTAAAGTCGTCAACTTCGCGTTGTGAGATGGGTTTCGAGACAACCGGGCATTTATCCAGTACCCGCTGGGCGATATATATTTGTGTGCCTGTTCGCAACGCTATTGCTATAGCGTCGCTCGGGCGCGCGTCTATAACCAGTGGTTTACCGTTTTGTTTGAGGGTAATTTCCGCGTAATACGTATTATCCTTCAAATCGGTAACCACTATTTTCGTTATGTTGACATTGAGGTTTCCCAACATATTGACCACCAGATCATGTGTTATAGGCCGGGGGAACATGACGTTTTGCAGTCTCATCAAGATGGATTCCCCTTCACTGCGCCCTATCCATATTGGCAACAGCCTCGTTCCTTCGACTTCTTCCAGCAACACCACAAACTGTCCGGTTACCGGAATCATCATGACGGTATAAACCTGTGCTTTTTTTTCGTCACCAGTCATCATGCATCCTATCTTAAAACTTGGATTCATTTATTATGAGACAGGTTCTCTTCTACATAATCGAGAATGATTTTCTGTTCTTCCGCTCCGATATCAACAAAGCAGATACCCGCTTCGGTTTTTTGTTCACGATGCGCCCAAACCATTTTACCACGCAGGATAACCGGTTTGCCGTCAACAATCAACTCGAATTCAAGAAGCAATTTTCTGTGGCTTTCCAGCAGATCGCTCAATAATTCTGACGATACGTCACGCAGACCAACCTGAATGCCGCCGCCGGATATATTGACAATATCCGCCTGACCGTAAAAAAGTTCTTCTTTACGCAAAGCTTTCTGAAGATAGACGCGGTAGTTCGCTGCGATACTAAACGAAACACGCTCGAATTCGCGGCGTTCTGAAGTCATATGGGGAGCCTCCTTATACAGACAAATTTGTTTTTTTATGGGAGGTTATAGTAATTTTTATGATATGATAATCAACTCTATAAAAAAAGTTTTTTTTTGTCTATAATATTTTTCAATTTTATTATTTCAACCTATTGTACCGGAAAAGATATCGATATGGCATCGCAACATACACATACCGCGCTCGTTCAGTTTTACGACGTGATGACAAAGCATTTCGGCCCCATGCACTGGTGGCCCGGAGATACCCCTTTTGAAGTGATTATCGGTGCTATTCTCACACAGAATACAGCATGGACCAATGTGGAAAAATGTATTACCGCAATAAAAAATGACAACGCTATGGACCCGTACTCAATGCATGTCATGCCCGATGAAATATTGAAAGAAATGATACGATCATCCGGATACTATAACCAGAAAACAAAAAAAATCCGCGCGTTCCTCGACTTTTTCCATAGCACATACAACGCAGATATCGACGCGATGAAACGACAGCCCATAGAAATTCTTCGTCCGCAACTTCTAAGCCTGTTCGGTATCGGGCCTGAAACAGCAGACAGTATCCTGCTGTACGCACTGGACAAACCGGTCTTTGTCATCGACGCCTACACACGACGGATTCTATCGCGCCATCACCTGATCAACCCGTCAGCAGACTACGAAACCATCCGGTCACTATTTGAAGATAACCTCGACCGCGATGTTCAGCTATACAACGAATACCACGCTCTTATCGTCAACCTCGGCAAAGATTTTTGCGGTACTAAACCCCGCTGCGAAAAGTGCCCATTGCGCCAGTTTTTACGGGATGATGAACAGAAAAAATGTGTTGGTAATTAAATTTGTTAAGATAAAAAGATATGTACTTTTTTTGCAAAAAAAGTACCAAAAAACGGATTGGATAGCGGATTTGCTCAGAATAGCCATATCTGGGCAAGGTTGGTGTTGGTTTGAGGTGAGATTGCTTCGTCATTCGGCTATGCCTCATTTCTCGCAATGACGTATTGTGTGTCTTAATTGCGAGGAGCAAAGCGACGAAGCAACGTATATAAAACTTTTCAATGATCGTAATACATCAATTGCGCCTACTCATCGACATGTCATTCCCGCTTTCGCGGGAATGACATCCGGTGGGATAAGATATCTTAAAAACCTAAACAACCTTTCTCCATCTAACGCCGCCCTTGCCCATATATTGCCCCAAAGTGCTAATTATCCGGCAGATCAGTTTTTTGGTACTTTTTTTACAAAAAAAAGTACATAACCCTATCCAAATAAAAAATTTAACCTACAGCACGAATCTCCAACAAAGCGCAAATTGTCTTCACTGGGATATACTCTTTACAGCGGGTATGGCAATAGTCTATAGTATCTGGTATATGTAAACGACAAACAGGGAGACAACGATATGAGCCTCAAAGAAACTATTCAGAATGACACAAAAACCGCGATGAAAGCAAAAAATTCACTGGTTGTGGGAGTACTCCGCATGCTTTTCTCGGAAATCCGCCGGTTTGAGATCGATACCAGAACAGATATTACCGAAGAAGAGACCCTCAAGATCATCAAACGCGGTATCAAATCGCGTGAAGAAGCCATGGAGTTGTACAAAAAAGGCAACCGTGATGAACTCGCCCAGAAAGAGCAGGACGAGATTGACGTGCTCATGGAATACCTTCCAAAACAATTATCTATCAATGAAGTTGAAGAAATCGTCGAGCGGATTATCGCCGAGAAGAATTTGTCTCAACCAAAAAGACATGGGCGTCATTATGCGCGAGGTGATGGGACAGTACGGCGCACAGGTCGACGGCAAAACCGTTCAGGAAGTGGCGCGCGTCAAACTGCGCGGCTAAGCTTATCAACGTTACGGTTGCGACATCTGCGACTGGATATTTTCAATCAGCTTATCGGCGTCAGGGTGTCCGAGCTGTTTGGCTACTGATGCGGTGCGCAGTGCGTCTTCATATTTCCCAAACCGTGCCAGCAGTTCGGCGATTCGCAAAAACGCTTCGCTGTTTTCCGGTTGTAGTGCGATGATTTTGCGGTAACAATCCAACGCCTGATTGGGTTTTTTTCTTCCCCTCCAGTGCCTGACCCAGTGTGAACAGGAGCGATATATCGTCTGGATGATGCACCAGCCCGTTGCGCAGAAGGTCTTCCGCCTGATCAAATCGGCTGAACGATACGAGCGCGTACCCTGCATAATAAAACGCTTCGGGATAATGGGTTGTCCTGCTTAAAACATTTTTCATTACAGCCAGAGATTTTTCAAAATAACCTGTCTGGGCAAGCAGTGCTCCGTACTGGATAAGCAATGGCGAATACTGAGGGCATTTCAGACTGCCCTGCGCGAGAGTTTTAAGCGCGTCATCGGGTTTCTCATTTTGCAGGTATACCGTCGCAAGAAGAAGATATGAGTCAGGTTTATCCGGGTATTTTTCCATCAGTTTGTTTGCCCATGTAAGCGATTGAGATAAATCGCCTTGTTGCAAACAGGCGGATGCCATACCCGTACATAGCCGCCCACGACGAAGTAGCCTCCGATTCCGGTAAACCATTGATCAGCGATACGATCTTATCCGGCTGGTTCTGTTTACTGTACAGATGGCACAGGTCAACGATTGCCTGCTCGGACCACGGGTCATACTCAAGGCATTGTTTTAGAAATAATTCTGCAAGATCAGCATCATTGTCTTTAAGGTACATATCGCCTACGTTGAACGATTCCTGTGCGTAGCGCACCACATGCGTCTTGAACAGGTCCAGATTAGATACCAGCAGCAAGAGTAAAAAAATGCCACCCGCTATCCAGTTTTTCTGGCGTATTTTTCTGCCCATGAGAAAAATACCCTCTGACGCCAGCACAATAAAAAACGGTGCCGCCGGATAAACAAACCTCCCGCAATTGAAAAACAATGTCACCGTCACAAGGCATCCAAGAGGAACCGCTGCTATAAGTAGACGCCGGTATACGTTTTGTTCAAAGATCAACGCCATTATTGCCAGCGGAATAATCAATCCAAGCGGAAAACATATAAACCACACGTTGAACAACAGCAACCTCAGCAGTGTGCTGAACCGCCGCATAAAATAAATATCTTTCTGGTTAGTGGTGATAAATCCGTTGAAAAACAGAAGAAATTTTTTACCAAGCAATCCCAACGCCTTAATCGGTGACGTGGTGATAAACGACCATGTCCTGCTATTCCAATACGGAGCAACCGATGATAAATCTTCACCGGTTTGGGCGCGTGCGTAGAGAATCATAGAAAGAGTCAATCCAGTAATATGGTATTTGCGCGCTTCCGGGTGGTCGGTCGACATTTCCTGCACTTCACCGCAATACGGTTTGACTCCGTCGGCTAACGGGTTGTTACCGAGGTACAGGTTGATAGCCGCGTTGATGTCCTGATGAGTTTCGTCAACCGGAATAACCGAGTGGGGGTGGTTAATCAACGCTATAAACAACCGGTTATACAGGTAAACAGTACGGCTGATTTGATACGCTGTTTTGCTTCAATCGGGGCAATACACAAAGCGGCAATCAGTGCCGGAGCGGCGAATAACATATCGGCACGGATCATACATGATAAACCAAACAAAACAGCGGCAGAGATATACAATATTACCGGTTTGACACGGTCAACGCGATTAAATCCCGCAACAGCAATCAGAGTTACCGACGCCAGAGCAAGAAACAATGCCAACGGATGTTCCAGCAACATTCCTTCAAAAAAAAAATGAAGGCGCGTACAGCGAACAGATAATCAGAGCAATAACAGCCTGTTTGCGCCCGTAATATGTCAGAGTCAGCCAGTATATAAGCCAGCACGAAAGTGCCCCTAGTATCCATTGAAAAATCTTAACTGCCATAGGAAACACACCTGCAATCCGGTATATAATCGACACCAACAACGGGTAATACGGCGGACGGAACACTGTGTACGGCGCGTCAGTTCCCTCAAGAAGATCCTGCGCGAAATAGTGGTGTGCCGCGCTGACGAGAATCGGTGTTTGTATATAATCCTGATCCCATGTATCGATCATATACGCCAGCCGGACTGCAAACGGCAACATGAAAAGTGCGAAGAAAGTTATGGTTTTGAGGTGTTTTATCATGTATTTTTCCTGTTTTCCGTAGATCAAACTTAAAGACAGGCTCAATTAACTGCACATCATACCGTTAATCGGTACCAAAAGGGAAGGTTTTTTATCCATCGACGCACGCCTACCCCATTGATTATTGGCTTGACTTTTTTGCAATTTTCTGCTACTATAACGCCAGTTTTTTATCCTCAACAAACAATCTCTGGCATACCAATGCGATAGCAAAAAGGCTTAGTAAGAAATCGCATTGACTTTTGTATAAGCACTGCCCTATAATATACAATCTTTTTATATATATAATGTATGGAATTGCGTATCAATTGAGAAATGTTCGAAATGGCATCGGATATATTACCGGAACTAGGCCCGATGTACAGCGCTCAGCTATGATACCAACATCATGAATCGTGGATGATTATTCACGGCAAAACATATTGATATACAGGAGTTTATTCGATGAAATGGATTGACGGCGGCGTAACCGCTCCAAAAGGGTTTTTTTCGGGCGGTATTCATTGCGGTATAAAACATAAAAATCCCGATCTGGCAGTTGTGGTTTCCAAAGAAATGGCAACCGCGGCAGCCTGTTTTACCACTAACAAAATGCAGGCAGCGCCTGTACGCCTGTGCCGTGAATATATGCAGCGTACTCAACGGATCAAGGCAGTGGTGGTCAACAGCGGTTGCGCTAACGCCTGTACCGGTGAACAGGGTATGGACAACGCGCGCAACATGTCGATTATCGCGGCGGAGTTGTTGCAAGTCGAGCCTTATGAAGTGCTGATTTGTTCTACAGGGCGTATTGGTGTGCAACTGCCTATGGACAGGATAGAAACCGGTATGCGGCGACTGATCGCGTCAATCAATACACGTACTCATATAGAGGCATCAAAAGCCATCCTGACCACCGACCTCGTCCCTAAAGAAGCAGCGTGCGAAGTCATGGTGGACAATTTGAAATTTAATGTGGGTGGTATGGCTAAAGGATCAGGGATGATCGAACCGAACATGGCAACCATGCTTGCTTTTGTGACCACGGACGCCAATGTTGAACCCGACTTTTTGCAGCAAGTCTTGCGTGAAGCAGTCAGTCAGACATTCAACCGCATTACCGTTGACGGTGATACCAGCACCAATGATACGGTAATTATGATGGCAAACGGCGCGGCGGATACACCGCTTATCAACGCCGATTCGCCTCACGCGAAATTGTTTAAACAAGCTGTTGTCGTGGTATGCGATCAGCTGGCGCGCAAAATTGTGATCGACGGCGAAGGCGCGAAACGGCTCATTACCGTAACCGTAAATAACGCTCCAACTGAGGAAGATGCCATTCGTGCGGCACGCACTATTGCCGGGTCACTTCTTTTGAAAGTGGCGTTCGGCGGCAGCGACCCCAACTGGGGACGCCTTATGGCGGCGCTTGGCCGATCCGGTGTGGAGTTTAACCCTGATACAGTAGACGTATACATAGACAACGTACAGTGGATAGTAAACAGTATGCGTAGTGATATAGATCAGGAAACAATCAGAAATCATTGGACCAAAGAGGAATTTAGACTGGAGGTTGATATCCATGCGGGCAGTGAACGCGGTTCGGTCATGACCTGTGATATCACCCATGACTATATCGATATTAATCTGTAATTGGACTTGAGAGGTGATTTAACGGTGAAGAAGATAATCGAAAAGGCAAGTATTCTTATTGAAGCGTTACCTTACATCCAGTCGTTCAAAGGCAAAGTTACGGTTGTCAAGTTCGGCGGCAGTATGATGGACGATCCGGCGTGGGTCGAAAAAATATTGACCGACATTGTGTTTCTGTATACGGTCGGCATTCGTCCGCTGATCGTGCATGGCGGCGGAAACAAAATAAGCGATGCGATGAAAAAGCTCGGCAAAAAACCACGATTTGTACAGGGGTTCCGTGTCACTGACGCAGAAACCATCGAAACCGTGGAAAAAGTCTTATTTGAAGATATAAACGCACAGCTGGTCGAAATGATCGAACGGCTCGGCGGCAATGCACAGGGGTTGTCCGGTAAACGCCATAACATAATCATGGCGCAAAAACATTTGCTTCCCCCTCCGAGCAACAACGAAGACCTCGGGTTTGTGGGCGATGTGCAGGCGGTGTATCCGCAGGCGATTACCTCGGTGCTAAGCCAGAACGCTATCCCGGTTATCGCTCCGGTAGCTTTTGATGAACAGGGCAATACATACAATATCAACGCCGATGTTGCGGCAGGCGAAATAGCCCGCTCTATCGGTACGGAAAAATTGGTGTTCATAACTGACGTGGCAGGGATCATGACAAATCCGTCAGACGAAACTACACTGATATCGCATTTAGACAGCAATCGTGTGGAACACCTTATGGAAAAAGGAGTTATTAGCGGCGGTATGATACCTAAAGTTACCGCCGGATTACGCGCCGTGCATAGCGGTGTGCATAAAACGCATATTATCGACGGGCGGCTGCCTCATTCGCTGTTGCTCGAAATATTTACCGATAAAGGAATTGGAACTGAAATTGTACAAACCCAGGAAGACCTATGTTTACAACACAGCAAATAACAGATTATTATAGCAATTACGTACTGTCCACTTACGGGCGCGAAGGACAGGTCATGGTCAAAGGCGAAGGATCGTATTTATACGATGCCGACGGCAACAAGTTTCTAGACCTGTACCCCGGTTGGGGAACCGGTTGCGTGGGACATTGCCATCCGCATATGGTAAAGGAACTCACCGACCAGCTCCAGACGCTTATTCACGTGCCTAACAACTACTACAACCCGTGGCAGGGATTGCTTGCCAAACGGCTGGCAGAACTTGGATTCGGTGGATTTACCTTTTTCTCAAACAGCGGTGCAGAAGCCAATGAAGGAGCAATCAAACTGGCACGCAGGTTCGGTAAAGAAACCGGCGGGCGGTATGAGATAATCACCTTTTTAAAATCGTTTCACGGCAGGACTTTGGCAACCATTACTGCTACCGGCCAGCCCAAGTATCAGGAAGGATTCGAGCCGTTACCCGAAGGTTTCTCTTACGTACCTTTTGGCGATATCGATGCCTTGAAAAATGCCGTATCCGGCAAAACCTGCGCCATCATGATGGAACTGGTTCAGGGCGAAGGCGGCGTCAATATGGGTAACAAAGATTTTTACACACAGATTCAACAGCTGTGTGCCGATAAAAATTTGTTGCTAATCCTCGATGAGGTACAAACAGGTATGGGGCGAACCGGCGACTATTTCGGTTACCAGACATTCGGGCTCAAACCTCAGGTGGTCACACTGGCAAAAGCCATTGGCGGCGGGTTTCCTGTAGGGGCTATGATGGTCACGCCCGAATGCAAACATCTCTTGCCCCCGGGCACGCACGCGTCGACCTACGGTGGTAACCCGCTGGCATGCAGGGCTTGCCTTGCGGTGCTCGATATTATGGAAAAAGAAAATGTGCTCGGCAACGTGCGCAAACAGGGTAAATATCTGAAAGACAGGCTTACCGCCATAAAAGAAGCCACAGGCAAAATAACCGATATTCGCGGTGTCGGCTTGATGGTCGGGATTGATGTTACCCCCGACGCGGCAGAGCTCAAAAAGGCATGCCGCGACAAAGGTGTGCTTATCAACGCCATCGGTGAAAAAACCATACGGTTCTTGCCGGCACTTAATATCAGCCGTGACGATCTGGCGCACGGTATTGACGTCTTTGAGCAGGTTTTAACGGAAGGATAAATGACTATGAAAGACCTGATTTCCATCAACGATCTGACCGTTGATGAAATACAACATATTTTCGAACTGGCTCACGCCATAAAAAAGAACCCGTACCAGTCGGTACTCAGCCAGCGGTCCATGGCGATGATTTTTGAAAAACCGTCGTTGCGTACACGTGTTACCTTTGAGGTTGGAATGGTTCAGCTGGGCGGTCACGCCGTGTACCTTCAACCAGCCGATATCAAGCTCGGACAGCGGGAAACCGTGGCAGACGCCGCGCGTAATCTTGAACGCTGGATGGATATTATCATGGCGCGTACATTCAAACACGAAACCATCGTCAAACTGGCGGAAAATTGTTCGATACCGGTTATCAATGCGTTGTCTGACCTTGAACATCCATGTCAGGCTATGGCTGATTTCTTTACAGTACTTGAGCACCGCAAAAATTTTGACGGGTTCACCATGGCATTTATAGGCGACGGCAACAACGTGTGCCATTCGCTTATGTTGCTGAGCGGTAAACTTGGTACAAACTTTATCCTCGCCTGCCCCAAAGGGTACGAGGCAGACCCGGAAATTGTAAAACAAACAGAAGCGCTCATGGCTAAAAACGGCGGGTCGTTCAGTATGGTGCACGATGTGCGAGAAGCGGTTGAACGTGCGGACGCACTCTATACCGATGTATGGGTCAGTATGGGGCAGGAAGAAGAAACCAAAATTCGCAGGGAACAGTTCAAAGCGTACCAGCTCAACGAGCAGGTGCTAAAAAACGCGAAAAAAGATATGCTGGTCATGCACTGTCTGCCGGCGCATCGCGGTGAAGAAATCACCGACGAGGTCATGGACGGGCCGCACTCGATAGTTTTTGATCAGGCGGAAAACCGGTTGCATGCCCAGAAAGCGATAATTTTACATTTATTACATAAAGATAAAGATATAACCGTTTCATAAGGGGGATTACCTCAATGGCTGACAAAGTAGTACTCGCATATTCAGGAGGGTTAGACACCTCCATCATATTAAAATGGTTGCAGATGGATCAGGGATACGACGTTATCGCGTTTGCCGCTGATCTTGGTCAGGGCGAAGAACTTGAACCTGTTTACGAAAAAGCGATCCAAACCGGTGCGTCAAAAGTTTATATCGAAGACCTGCGCGAAGAGTTCGTGCGCGATTTCGTGTTTCCGGCAATACAGGCAAACGCTATATACGAAGGTACGTACCTGCTTGGTACATCTATTGCGCGTCCGTTGATCGCTAAAAAACAGATCGAAATCGCACGCAAGGAAAAAGCTATTGCCGTATCGCACGGGTCAACCGGCAAAGGTAACGATCAGGTTCGTTTTGAACTTACCTATTATGCTCTTGAACCGAACATCAAGGTTATTGCGCCATGGCGTGACTGGAGTTTTAAATCGCGTACAGAGCTGATTGACTACGCGAAGAAATATCATATTCCTATTCCGGTAACGGTTGAGAAACCGTACAGTTCTGACCGCAACCTGTTCCACATCAGTTTTGAAGGTGGGATACTGGAAGATCCGTGGAATGCGCCGCCGGAAGATATGTTCCTTCTGACCAATTCGCCGGAAAAAGCACCGGACAAACCGGAAACGGTTGATATCGGGTTTGAGCACGGTGTACCAGTGTCGGTCAATGGCAAGGTACTCTCGCCAGCGACGTTGCTTGCGGAACTCAACCGTCTGGCAGGGATTCACGGTGTTGGAAGGGTCGACATTGTAGAAAACCGTTTCGTGGGTATGAAATCTCGCGGCGTATACGAAACACCGGGCGGAACAATTTTGCATGTAGCGCACCGCGCTATGGAATCGATCACAATGGACCGCGAGGTCATGGCGTTGCGCGATTCGCAAATACCGTACATCGCACGCTTAATGTACAACGGGTTCTGGTATACTCCAGAGATGGATGCGATCATGGAACTGGTCAAGGCGTCACAAAAACCTGTTAGCGGTACGGTTCGGGTTAAACTTTACAAAGGCAACGTAATCGTTGTTGGACGTAAATCGCCTAACAGTTTATACAGCGAGAAATTTGCTACATTTGAAAAAGATACGGTTTACAATCAGAAAGACGCTGAAGGGTTTATCAAACTGCAGGCACTGCGCCTTCGTTTGCGCAAACTGCTTGGAGAATAATTATGGGACAGAAAAAATTATGGGCAGGACGGTTTTCACAACAGACCGATGCGGCGGCAGAACAGTTTTCCGCGTCGATTCAGTATGATAAACGCCTGTACCTGTACGATATCGAGGGCAGTATCGCCCACGCGTCAATGCTTGCTTCAGTTGGGATTATTTCCGACGAGGAGAAAGACCAGATTATCGGCGGGCTGGATCAGGTCAAGGACGAGATTGAGTCAGGGACATTCCAGTTCCGTGTTGACCGCGAAGATATCCATATGAATATAGAAGCGCGCCTAACTGAGCTGATAGGCAAGGCTGGCGAAAAACTGCATACCGCCCGCAGCCGTAACGATCAGGTACTCACTGACGTACGCCTGTACCTGCTTGACGCGGTAGACCATATTATCGAGGGGATAATTGAGCTGCAACGTGCGTTTGTTCATCAGGCATCGCACCATAAAAACGATATTATGCCAGGGTTCACGCATCTTCAGCATGCCCAGCCGGTGCTGGTTGCCCATCACCTGCTTGCTTATGTGGCAATGCTTGAGCGTGATAAAGAACGGTTTTTAAGCGCACGGTCGCGAATCAACGTATCGCCTCTTGGAGCATGCGCTATGGCAGGGACACCGTTGCCCATTGACCGTGAGATGACAGCTCATGCGCTTGGTTTTGGTTCGGTATCAAAAAACAGTATAGACACTGTATCGAGCCGTGACTTTATGCTCGAGGTGCTGTCAAACTGCGCCATACTCGGATCGACATTATCGCGATGCGCGGAAGAACTGGTTGTGTGGATGACTCCGGAATTCCATTTTGTCATGCTTTCCGATGCGTACTGTACCGGATCAAGCATCATGCCGCAGAAGAAAAATCCGGACATGGCGGAACTGATCAGAGGCAAAACCGGACGTCTCAACGGAAACCTCATGGCGTTGCTGACAACGGTAAAAGGGTTGCCTCTAAGCTATAACCGTGATTTGCAGGAAGACAAGGAACCGCTGTTCGATTCCATAGATACAGTAACAGGTATGCTTACTGTCGCGGCGGGTATGATACGCACCATGCGCCTTAATACAGAACGTATGCGCGCGTGTGCCGATTCTGGGTTCAGTCTTGCTACGGATATCGCGGATTATCTGGTTGGCAAACAGATACCGTTTCGAAAAGCGCATGAAATTGTGGGATCGATCGTCGCCCACTGCGTTGAGAAAGACAAGGATTTCTCTGATTTGACCATGGAAGAATGGACATCGTTCTGCGATGTTTTCGATACAGATATTATCGAAATGATGGGCCAGGACGGGGTCGACCTTTCCGTGGCCGCTAAAAAATCTATCGGGAGCACGTCACCTGCAGAAGTACAAAAACAACTTAACCATTGGGAAACAATACTTGGAGCTTCATAATGTTTGAATACAAAAACAATACCCTGTACTGCGAAGGGGTTGCTGTAGAGAGCATAGCGAAAAAGGAACAAACACCGCTGTACGTATACAGTAAAAAGGCGATACTCGACAACTTTAACGCCCTTGATCAGGCGTTTGCCGATGTGCCTCATCAGATATGCTATTCAGTGAAAAGCAATTCTAATATTTTTATACTGAAACTGCTCGCTCTTGCCGGTGCGGGCTTTGATATCGTATCAGGCGGTGAGCTGTTTCGGGTAATTCGTGCTGGCGGCGACCCGGGTACAGTGGTGTACGCTGGCGTGGGGAAAACCAAACGGGAAATCACCTATGCGCTTAATCACGGTATAAACCTGTTTACCGTTGAGTCTATAGCAGAACTGGAACGAATCAACGACACAGCGGAAAAGATGTCCACAAAGGCGCGTATTGCTATCAGGGTTAACCCTGATGTAGATCCTAAAACTCACAGGTATATATCAACCGGAAAAAAGGAAAACAAATTCGGGCTTGATATCGAACAGGCGCGCGAAGTGTACGGTATGGCAGCTAAACTGCCGGCAGTTGATCCGGTAGGTATTCAGATGCACATAGGGTCACAGATAACACAGACCGAACCGTACAAAAACGCGCTGAACAAAATAATACCGCTGATAGGGCAATTGCGTGAAGACGGTATCGAGCTGGAATATATCGATATCGGAGGCGGACTGGGTATTGTCTATAAAGATGAAAAACCTATGACTGCCAAAGAATTCGCGAGCGTAGTGGTACCGTTGGTAAAACCACTTGGACTTACCCTTTTGCTCGAGCCGGGCAGATGTATTGCCGGTAATGCCGGTATACTGGTTACCAGTGTGGAATATATAAAAGAGAGTGGCGAAAAAACTTTTGTGATCGTTGACGCAGCAATGAATGACCTTATGCGTCCTTCGCTGTACAGCGCGTATCATGAAATCGTACCGGTTGAGCAGAACAGTGATCGTCCGACGAAATCGGTTGACGTGGTTGGCCCTATATGCGAGTCCGGCGACTTTTTCGCGCAGGACCGTCAATTACCGGTACCTGCCGAAGGCGATCTTCTGGCAATTAAAAGCGCAGGTGCATACGGGTTTACCATGACATCCAACTATAACTGCCGCGTACGTCCACCTGAAGTGCTGGTTAACGGCGATTATTATCAGGAAATACGCCGTCGCGAAACGTGGGCGGATCTGGTGCGTCCTGAGGAAGTGTCGGTAAAGGAGCACATACTGTGAGCATAGAATTTACCAAGATGCACGGGCTCGGCAACGATTTTATCGTGATTGACATGATGCGCAATCAGATAGGCGACGAACGCGAGTTTGCAAAAAAGTACTGCGATAGACGGTTTGGTATTGGCGCTGATCAGCTGCTGCTGGTTGAACCGTCTGATATTGCCGATTTCCGTATGCGGATATTCAATGCCGACGGAAGTGAAGTTGAAATGTGCGGAAACGGTATACGCTGTATAGCGCAGTACATTGCTGACCAGAAACTAAGCGGCAAGACAAAACTCGCTATAGAAACTCTTGCAGGTATTATTTATCCGGAATTATCCGGTGATAAAATAAGAGTGAACATGGGCAAACCGCGCCTTGTGCCGGATCAGATACCCATGCGCCACAACGGCGATCAGGTGGTGGGCGTACCGCTTGCCATCGAAGGAAAAACTTACAGCGTTACAGCGGTGTCTATGGGCAACCCTCATTGCATCGTGTTTGTCGACGATGTCGACGCATGTGACATAACAACCACAGGACCGCTTATCGAATGCCACGATAAGTTCCCGCAACGCACCAACGTTGAGTTTGTACAGATCCTCAGCTCTTCCCATATCCGTGTACGTGTATGGGAACGTGGATCAGGGGTAACGCTTGCGTGTGGAACGGGTGCGTGCGCATCGGCGGTAGCGGCGTGTTTACATAACCATACGGGACGGACAGCTACAGTATCGCTGCCGGGTGGAGACCTGCTCATCGAGTGGGCAGACACTGATGAAGTGTTCATGACCGGTCCCGCGCAGACGGTATTCTGCGGACAGATATATTAAGAGAAGGAGTTATCACTATGTTTCAAGGCTCATTTGTTGCAATTACTACACCATTTAAAAATAATGCGATCGACGAAAACGCGTTACGCAAACTGGTGGATTTCCACATCGAACAGGGAACTAATGGAATTGTTCCATGTGGAACAACCGGAGAATCGCCTACGTTGTCGCATGACGAACACAACCATGTTGTGGATATTGTTATCGATCAGGCAAAAGGACGTGTGCCGGTCATTGCCGGTTCAGGGTCTAACAGTACCACTGAAACTATCATGCTTACCCAGCACGCTAAAGACGCCGGCGCGGACGCTGTACTGATAATCACCCCGTATTACAACAAACCCACACAGGAAGGGTTGTACCAGCATTTCAAAACTGTTACTGAAGCGGTCGATATTCCTATCGTGGTATACAATGTACCGGGCAGAACAGGTGTTAACATTATGCCTGATACGCTTGAGCGGTTAGCAAAGTTCAAGAATATTGTGGCTGTCAAAGAAGCCAGCGGCTCGCTTGATGCGGTCTCGCAGATCGTGGCAAAGACCGACCTTGCAGTCCTCTCTGGTGACGATTCATTGACTTTGCCTATGATTTCGGTTGGCGGTAAGGGTGTTATATCTGTCGCAGCGAATATTTTACCGGCTCGCATGTCAAAGCTGGTTGCCGCGGCACTTGAGGGTGATTTCGAACTGGCTAAAAAGATTCATTTCGAGTTGTACCCAATTTTTAAGGTCATGTTTGTGGAAACCAATCCGATCCCTGTTAAATCGGCTATGGCGGCGTTGCATATGCTCGAACCGGAAATACGTCTGCCTATGACCATGATCAGTGACGCGAACAAGGACAAATTGCTAAAGGTGTTGGCTCAGTACGAAGAACTGGCGGGCAAACTGGAATGCGTGACCCGTTAGTTTTTAGAAATATTCATATATAAGAATTTATTGGAGGATTTTATGATACGATTAGCTATATGTGGTGCTGCAGGCCGTATGGGCAGGCGCATCCTTGCTATGGCATACGGACAGCGCGAAACCTTTGAGGTGCGTGCTGCCATTGATGTGCCGGGCAACCCGTTGCTTGGCTCGCCTATCGGATCGTTCAGCGAATATCAGGGTTCTGATGTTGTTTTGACCGATTCTCTTGAGGCGGTTTTAGATGACTGCGATGTGGTAATTGATTTTTCCGCACCGGAACGATCGGTTGTAACAGCACAGCAGTGCGCTAAAGCTGGGGTCGCAGTTGTTATCGGCACAACAGGGCTGACAGCCGAACAGGTTGCAACGCTTGATGAAGCCGCTAAAAATGTACCTGTGGTATACGCTCCAAATATGAGCGTAGGGGTTAATCTGCTGTTCAAACTGGTTGGTATGGTTGCAGAGCTTCTTGATGACGAGTTCGATATTGAGCTGGTTGAGGCTCATCACCGGTTCAAGAAAGATGCCCCAAGCGGTACGGCATGCAGATTGGCGGAGATTGCCGCGCAGGCACGCGGTGTGTCGCTTGAAACTCATGGCAATTACGGTCGAAAAGGGATTATCGGCGAGCGCAAACGCGGTGAGATAGGCATTCATACGGTCCGTATGGGTAATGTGGTCGGAGATCACACAGTTACGTTTGCCAATCTGACTGAACGTATCGAGTTGACTCACAAAGCGGAATCTCGCGACACGTTCGCTATTGGGTCGCTTAGAGCGGCACGGTTTGTCATGGACAAAAAATCCGGCAGGTTCGATATGCAGGATGTGCTAGGCTTGCGTTAAGCGCGTACTTATTTTTGATAGATTATATTATTTATATAGAAGAAAAATTGCAGTAAGGAGATTTTTTTACATGAGTTTTACCAGTAACTATTCTGACCGTATTAAACAATTGCCGCCGTATTTGTTTGTGGAAATAGACCGGCTTAAAAACGAAGCCCTCAAACAGGGTAAAGATATAATCGATCTTGGTATTGGCGATCCAGATATACCTACGCCGAACGTTATCGTTGAAGGTATGAAAAAAGCGGTCGACAACCCGGCGCACCATCGCTACCCTTCTACATCGGGAATGATGTCGTTCCGTGAAGCTGCATCTAACTGGTGCAAGAAACGGTTCGGGATTGATATCAATCCTGCAACTCAGGTATGTACGCTGATCGGATCTAAAGAAGGTATTGCGAATATACCACTGGCATTTATCAATCCGGGCGACGTGGTGCTGGTTCCTGATCCGGGGTATCCGGTGTACAAGTCGAGTACGTTGTTTTGCGGCGGAACTATCCATCTGATGCCGTTAAAAGAAGAAAACGGGTTCATGCCTGACCTGTCGGCAATACCTGCTGATGTGCTCAAAAAAGCGAAACTTATGTTTCTGAATTACCCGAACAACCCGACGTCAGCTATTGCTACCGACGAATTTTTTAAAGAAGTAGTAGAGTTTGCCCGTAAAAACGAAATTATCGTTTGTCATGACGCGGCGTACACTGAAGTATGTTTCGATTCATACAAGGCTCCGAGTTTCCTGGAAACGCCGGGTGCTATGGAGATTGGTATCGAGTTTCATTCTCTGTCAAAAACGTTTTGTATGACCGGTTGGCGATTGGGATTTGCCGTAGGTAATGCCGAGGTTATAGCCGGATTGACGAAAATCAAGTCGAATATAGATTCCGGCGCGTTTCAGGCGGTTCAGGAAGCCGGTATAGTCGCTTTGACCAAAGGTGTCGATGTGGCTGATCATATTTACAAAGTTTTTGAACGTCGCCGTGACGCTCTGGCAAAAGGTTTGGAAGAGCTGGGGTTGGAATTCCAGATGCCTAAAGCGACGTTTTACGTGTGGATCAAGGTTCCTAAACCGTACACATCGGCTGAACTGACTAAAAAGTTGCTCGAAGATGCTGCCATTGTCATGACACCCGGAACCGGGTTTGGTATCAACGGCGAGGGATATATCCGCGCTGCGTTGACAGTACCGGAAGACCGTTTGCGCGAGGCGTTGCAGAGAATAAAGTCTATTTTATAAAAGATTATTTTGTACTTTTTTTGAAAAAAACTACGAAAAAACAGATCTGATAGCGGTATGCAGTGCCCGTTGTGAAATATGGGCAAGTTTAAATTTTCCACAAATCAGGCAATTGCGTTAGACAGCCATAACAGGTGGTATTTGCTTGTTTTGTTGTTTTTAATGCCATGATATGGCTTGTGGTGCAAAAAACGGTGAAAAAATGGTTTCTGTGTGCCTTGGTTTGGGATCGAATATAGAAAACAGGATCTCTTATTTACGCGATGCGGTACGTTTGCTGGATGCCTATGATGATATTTCAGTAGTTGAGGTGTCTCCTGTATATGAAACTGATCCGATTGATATGCCATCAGATTATAAATTTCTGAATGCTGTGGTGCGGATTGATACCACATGTGGAGCACATGAGCTGCTTGACCGTATCCATGTTATTGAGGATGAATTGGGCAGAAAGCGCTTATCTTACGCAAGATACATGGATCGCACTATAGATATTGATATATTGTTATATGCTGATTTGGTTTGCAATGAGACTCATCTGACTATTCCCCATCCACGGCTTCACGAGCGTGCGTTTGTGCTTGTCCCGTTGGCTGAGGTTGCTGCAGACCTGGTGCACCCGGTACTACACCGTCCGATACGTCAATTACGGGACACGGTGGAGAGTTCTACAGTTTATGTATGGAAGGAGGCGAACTGGTATGCTAAAGCATAAAATAACGCCCAGACGATTGATACAGATGAAACAAAACGGCGAAAAGATTGTTGTTCTGACAGCCTATGATGTTATGATAGCGTCAATACTCAATGAAGCCGAATGTGAAGTAATGCTGGTTGGAGATTCGCTGGGTATGGTGGTGCAGGGCCATGATACTACCCTGCCGGTTACTCTTGAAGACATTATATATCATACCCGTTGTGTCGCCCGTTCTAAACCAAAAAGTATGATTGTAAGCGATATGCCGTTTTTGACGTATGATACATCGTTAGATGACGCGGTCAGGAACGCCGGCGCACTGATCCAGAAAGGGTGTGCGGAAGCGGTAAAACTGGAGGGTGGTAGTGATGTCGTGCCTGTAGTATCTCGAATTGTCAGGGCAGGTATACCGGTGATGGGACATATCGGTTTAACACCGCAGGATGTGTTGAACACGGGCGGATTTTTTGTGCAGGGCGTGGATGATAAATCGGCACAGAAACTGATTGACGACGCGAAAGCTCTACAAGATGCCGGAGCGTTCGCTCTGGTGCTGGAATGTATTCCTGCTAAACTTGCGGCAAAAATAACGGAGTCCATTGATATCCCTACCATTGGTATCGGTGCAGGTAACTCCTGCGACGGACAGGTGCTGGTAGCCCATGATATGCTTGGTTTGTTCAAACGGTTTAAACCGAAATTTGTAAAAACATACGCCAATTTGTATGATGACGCCCTCAAAGCGGTGTCAGAATATCGAGATGAGGTGAAAAACGGTCTGTTTCCGTCAGTGGAACAGTCGTATTAATTCCAGTAAAGGTACATTGATATGCGTGTATTCGAATCTCCTGTGGAACTACAGCAGCATATAACTTCTGAAAAGCGCAACGGAAAAAGAATCGGTTTTGTACCCACGATGGGTTTTTTGCATGAGGGGCATCTGAGCCTGTTACGATCTTTGCGTCCTGACGTTGATATTCTGGTGATGAGCATTTTTGTCAATCCTATGCAATTTGCTCCGTCTGAAGACCTGGACGCTTATCCTCGAAATCTGGAACGAGATAAGGCACTGGTGGAAAAAGAAGGCGTGGATATTCTGTTTTTCCCGTCAGAGGAATCTATGTATCCGCCGGGATATTCCACTTATGTTGCGGAAGTAGAACTTAGCAAGCGTTGGTGCGGCAAAAGCCGTCCCGGTCATTTCAGGGGTGTTACAACGGTGGTTCTTAAGTTGTTCAACATTGTACAGCCGGATATAGCCGTGTTTGGTGAGAAAGATTATCAGCAGGCAAAGATAATTGAGAAAATGTTGACCGATCTTAACTTGCCTGTAACTATACGCACATGCCCGATTATCCGTGAAGAAGACGGACTGGCAATGAGCTCGCGAAATAGTTATCTTACACCGGAACAACGTGCCTGCGCCCTGGCGTTGACCCATGCGCTTGATTATGCTCTCAACGAATTTCGTAAAGGGGTCAGGCAGGGAAATTATTTAACACAGGCAATGCAACTGTATATACAGACACAGGACAATATTACCCTCGATTACGTGGCTTGTGTTGATAAAGATACTCTTCTTACAAAAGAGATGGTGTCTGTTGGCGACAGGCTTTTAATCGCTGCCTATGTTGACCAGACGCGATTAATTGATAATAAACCATTGACCCTTGAATAACTGATTTATTATAATCGTAAAAATGGTAACCCTCTTTTTAGATTCGATTTGATGGTCTCATCCCATGTAATATTGGAAATGTAATGCCATAACCTGTGTGCGGCCTGTTATCCTGTAACGTGCCGCAACAAACCACATAATACAAAAGGAGATCATGAATGAAAAAGAGTTTACAGGTGATTTGTTTATCCGGTATGTTTTTAATGCTGAGTTCATTATCAGTATACGCTGGCGGCCTTCCTGGACAAAACGCAAACAAGATGCCGGAATTCGGCAAAGGCGGTTCCGGTACACAAATGACATCTGCTGAAGCTAAAGATTTGCAAGCCCAAATCGATCAGCTCCGAAAAGACTTGGAAGCGTTGCGAAATGATGTTATTGAATACCGTAAAATTCACTGGAAAAAGAAATAATTTTCTCATCTGATACAAGGTGTTTTATACACCGCTGTAGTATCAAGCTTACCGCAATAATGCGGATACCGGTTGCTGCGCAATACAGCGACAGGTATCCGCGTTAAATAATGTTTTGTTTACCTCGACTCACTTCAATATCGTAACACAATTTATCCATGTCAACATTTTTGCGATTGCATACCTTACATCTAAAGGAAAAATATTCGTCAAGAGTATTTGATCTGGCATTACGTTACAAATATCCGTTAAGGATAGTCAACCCCATGGTTTTGAAATGAAATTTGTAACCTTTAAGAATAGTGAGAAAAATATCTGAAGATAAAAAAAACCGGAATTCTCTGGGGGGGGTTACAGAATTCCGGTTATACCTGAGAATGACACCCTGTCATTCGCTTCGATATTATAATAAGCAAACCGCGTGCCAGTTTTGTTTTGAGGTGGAATGAGATA
Organism: Candidatus Auribacterota bacterium; assembly: GCA_963675685.2. Lineage (GTDB taxonomy): Bacteria > Auribacterota > Auribacteria > Auribacterales > Auribacteraceae > R3-B46. The sequence continues at coordinate 23,683 of CAXXKF010000011.1, read as the reverse complement.
TATACAGACAATAAAAAATGTAAAATGTAACAATTTTTTACGTCAAATTTTGTTAATAATATTTACAAATATTTCGATGTATACCGGTAGATAGTTTTTCTTTTAAATAAAAATCGCCTGTAGTATGATAAAACAGTTATGTTACCCACCATTATGACAAGGAGATACCCGATGAAATTTACCGGAATACTCACCGTTGTTCTTTTAGGTTGCTGCCTGATGGCAAGCACGCTTAATGCTCAACCAGCTGGGAATAAAACCTCAGATACTATGCGTACAAGAAAAATGTTAGCTTCAGCGATAGATGCCCGCACTATGTTGTCAATAAACATGACTACCATTGATAACAACAAAAAGACATTTATTGTGGTGCCATTGATACAAATCAAAAATAGCTATATACGGTGTATTGGCGTATCTATAGACAATACAGGTTCGTTGATAGATTTTCTCATATCTATAGATATAGAACAAGAATCTGAAACAAGATCTGACGGCATGTGGTTTAAATCGGACTACGAGGGGTTGCTGTGTACACCTCAACTGAGTGATATCCATGATATCAAACCATACAAAGATGAAACCCTTAAAGCAATGTTTGACACGTATATTAATGATATACAACGCTGCCGTAATGAAGTCCTGCAGGGTGCGGATCCCGGAGCAAAACTGGAATTTATGTTTTTAGATGGGAAAAAGTTGCAGGGATTTATCGACTGTCCGCAACGCAGTGTTCTTGAGACACTGTTTCTTATCGATGTAATACAAAGCCAGTCTATCAGGCGTTATACTGAATATGAAGTGGAATGCCTGAGCGGCATACCATCATTGGTTGATCCGGCTATAGTTAAGGTAAAACCAAACAGGTTGTATGAGGGGGTTCAGTTTGCTCTTGAGAAGTTGGTAAAGCGTCCCGGACTATTAACCAACCGAATGATTTGGATGGGAAGGAATTATCCTCCGAATACTGATTCACTTTACCGTTCATGGAAGTCCATGGAACAGTATCAATTGCGTAGTTTGTTTTCTTTGACGCTGATTGACATAACAGGGCAGCCGCATCTATTTTTCCTTGGCGACATTTTGGCGTTAAGCCGTATAGAACGTGTGGATCAAGGAATGCTTGTGGCTGATTATCATCCTTTATTTTCGCAATTAGAGGGTTCATACGATGTTTTAAAGTCAGCTTGGACCGATCCCAGCAAACCGATGGTTTATGTGGATTTTGCAAATCGGCCTCCTGCGCGTGGTAAACTGGTGGAATATGTGCCTTCTTATCATCTTGGGGTTATTCCCCATGCGGTTTTGGAAGACAGCAACGGCAAACTGGTATCGTTGCATGACGTTATGGGCATACGTGCCATGTTCAAGGCAAATGAGATGATAGAAATAAACAAAGCGACCATGGACGATCAGATAGATGCGCTATACAACATCGAAAATCCGGCGGTTAGCATTACAATCAACACTAAGGAATCCCTGTCTGATCCTGTAAAAATTAAGTCTATACAATCTTATTCAAGCCACATGGAGCTGGAAATTATCGATGTTGTTCTTTATGAACAGGGAACCGAACCTGTAATAAAAAACCTGATTATGCCTGAAGGATACACCGATACGCTACATATTATGATGACCTTGACCGACAGCATTCCTGAAGCGTCAAAAGGATTATGGATGTTTGTCGACGAGTTCACGATATTTAACGAGAAAGGCGAGGTAGTCCCATTTACTGCTTTTGTTGAACCGATCGGCGTAACCGATTCGATTGTAAGATATGATCAGCCGCGTGAATTTTTACTCGTTGCCATTGCCAAAGGCGGACAGGAAACATTTCGGATGCGTTTTAGAGACATGCCGCTGGTTATTTTTAAGAAAGAATCCGAGAACGCCGTTTCATCCGACGATCAAGCGGATAAATAATCAATCTTTACTAGACATTATGGATACGGTTTAGCAAAGCTACGGTTTGACACCAGAGTTTTGTTCCAGTGTATGAAAGACCGTGACATATACTGTTTGGACGAATCCCAAAACCAGCATACCGAGACACAAAAATATTAGGATTAGCAACCCGTTGCCGGCAGATGCCATACCTGCAAAATACAACAGCGTCATGACAGCAGCCAATATCACCCCAAATAACAACACGCGCCACCAGTTTGAGCGCACCAGTGAAAAACTATACTTCATGGATGATAAAAACCATTTGCCGCGCAAAAGTGTTACCAGTGGTGCAAACATCCAGTATATCATGAAAGTAACAAGATATATAACCGATGGGATAATAAGCATATACGACAGGATTAACGCAATGACTTTCGCGGTTGTGCTATCGCCGCCTTTAGTTATAAGAAAGAATACACAAGTTCCCACAAATACAGAAGGTGCGAAAAGGCATATAGCAACTATTATAATCGTAACCACTACCTTAAATAAACGCAATAATGTGGATGCGATAACTTCGAATAGCGGTGATTCACCAGTATCGATCTGGCGAGCGGCCAGCATCGAAATCATCAACGCGGGAATATATTCGATCATAGATATGAACAGAGATACCCCGCGGGTTACGTAGATATCATTATTAGTATTGATCAATTGTTCTATTGTTAAGATATGAAACAAAGCCAGCGGAAACATGACAACCATAACAATAATAACTAGTTTAATGAAAATGCTTTTATAGAGACCCCACGCCACTGTGATGATGTCCGGTAGAGATAATGTAGTATCCGCACCCATATTGAATCCTCCTTGTTCTCATTGTTTTCTTTCAATGTAGCATAAAAGACTTTACGACACAGTATTTTTTTCGCTTGAGTTTTATTTTGACGCTGAATTTTGCGTAACTATCACATACCAAAGGAGAGGATATGAGAAAACAGTATTACACGAGTTATGATCTGAAAAAGTTGGGTGTGCACTACAAAACCATCAGGGCTATGCAGCGTATTCAACGAAGACAAATCTATTCGGATAAACAATTTGAAGAGCTTAAGACAAAAATGGCTAATCTGTTGTCGCAGCTAGTAAAATGATACTGTATTAGGTTCGATGATACAATAAAATGGCACTCCCATATGTGCGGGAGTGCTATTTTATAAGGAATATGTTTCTGTATATAGTCTCGATTAATCGACGGATTTACTGCTCAACCATTTTCGCAATCCGATAATACCTGCGCCCAGGGTAACCAAACTAATGGGCTCAGGGATAGCGCTTTGCGGTGTGGTATTGAGTGGATCGTAACTGATACTCGGATTATCAACCAGATTTACATAAAACAAGTATTGTTTATTGTATGACCCTGATGGCACGTAAATATTAAATTTCACATCATACGCTTCATAAGCGATATCAGTTGCCAGATCATAGGTTTTCGATATGGTTACCGGAGGACTCGGCACCTGTGTATACGACAAAGTACCGGTAAAATCAATGGCTTGCCAGTCAGTCCATATTCCATCCTGCAAATATCGTATTGAGGTTGACTGAAGTGCAATATTACCGGCAGAATAATTACTGGTTAATCCTAATAATACTTGTTCTTCCAATCCGGGATTATAGGCATAATAATAGGTTTTTACCAGTTGTCCACCCATATATGTGCTATTTATACCTGTTTGCAGGTCACGGCTTATAACTATTTCTCCATGGCGAAAATTCGTACCTATCCAATAATTTCCCTGAAAAGTGCCTGCGTTGATGCTTTCGTCAATACCGGGGCCGTTAATCATATACGTCCCCGGTGTACCCGACGCATTCGAATACCACCAGTGGATAGAGTCGCTATACGCGGCTCCTTGTTGGATAAAAAATAGTACGATCGCTGTACAAATTAGTCGTTTCATTGATCCCCTCCAGATTGTTTTTAGTTCGCTTAAAGAAGAACTTAGTAAGTGAAGTAAAAGATTACAGAATACTGAAATAATTATACCACAAAAGCGGGAAATCGACAATTGTATACATTAAAAAGGGATTATGTGGTGTCTACAGACATGGAAGTACAGCATGTTCGCTGGTTTTTAGTATAAGAGATCATCCGGCTAGTCCGTTGATTTGCGGTTGACCTGTGATAAGGTTGTATGTATCATAATGATAACCGAACAATTTTTACACCGGATCGAAATAATAATAATGAATATAATTCTGCGTGTATTGCGTAACAACACATTTCTTTTGATCCTGCTTGGACTGTCAGTTATTCAACAAATTATGATCGCTGTCGGTTCACCGCTTGATCAACAACCGCATATAATTATCCTGTCAATCTTAAGCCGTGTACCTGTGTGGCTGGTGGTGTTGGGTATTTATCGTTTGTGCCTGCGCGGCATATCCGGCTCTAAGGTGCCTGGTATAATTAAAAATGCAGGCATCGTGGTATCGGTAGCGATTTTTCTGTGTTTTTTGTATCTGATCGCGTTTAGCTGGGGTTTTTTTATCCAGTCCGGTATGTTTATATCTAAAGATTTGTTGCTGTTTGGACTTAAAAATTTCACCCAGTTGCAGATGCATCTGATGCAAACATCTATGATTCAGATTATTTCTCTGACCATCGGTGTTATCGCGCTTTCTGTTGCGACTGGCTGGATTATGATCGGCAAGGCTGGGCGTTTGTTTCGCTTGAATATTCCTGCAGTTGCGGCCGGTATTCTCGGTGTGATGGCCTGTGTGATGCTCAATTATATAGATAATCAGGGGTTTGTCGGCAAAACAGATCCGGTATACAGTTTTCTTTTTACATACAAAGAACACAGTATCAGCTCCGGTTTGTCGCTTGATCAGGTAAAAGAAATTCTTCAACCGAAACAAGAACCCGATTACAGCGCATACAACGTTAAAAATCCTGTGATTGTAATTATGGTGGAATCCATGCGTTCAGATTTGACCGACATCGATCCGTGCCCTATCCCGTTTATGAAACGGCTGGCGGAAAAATCGATCTTTTTTACCAAACCGTACGCGACCTCGTCGCACTCCGATTATGCCGATCTGAGCGTTTGGTACTCGCAGTACCCGCTGCGCCAACGGCGCAGGACATCATACAAAGAGAGCCTCCAGTGGCGCGGTGATTCGATATTCAAGGTTTTTAAGGAACTCGGTTATAGCACCGCCTACATTTCATCACAAAATGAGAAATGGGGTGAAATGATCTACTGGCTTGATGTGCCTGAAGTGGATTACTTTTTCGATTCCGAAGATTATAAGGGACCAACATGGGTTAATAAGCAGGATGAAAGCGGATTACAGGTTTTAATCAGTAAACGTATTGCTACCGCAGGGAAAATTGAAGATACTGCTACCCTGAACATAGCCAAACAATGGATAGAATCTCTCGAAGCGACCGATTCGTTCTTTTTAGGTATCAATCTGCAGAATTCCCATTTTCCATATGTTATCCCCAAAGGAGGAGAAGAACCGTTTCAGCCTGCGGACTTCGATTTCCCAACGCCTTATATGTTCTGGCCTAAAGATAAAATACCTTACGTGAAAAACCGTTACCTTAATGCCTTGTACAATATCGACATTCTGATACGCGATTTTGCGGTATACCTGAACAAAAAGGGGATATGGGACAACTGCGTTTTTGTTGTGGTCGGCGACAGCGGTGAAGCGTTTTATGAACACGGGACCGGTAACCACGGGGCAGCGATGTATGAGGAAGTAATGAAAACATATACCATCATCAAACCGCCCAAAGGCGGACCTGTAGAAACGATTAGCCGTCCGGTGAGCCATATCGATATACTGCCTACCGTACTTGATTTGCTGGACGTACCCCTGCCCGCGACGTTTCAGGGGATATCCGCTTTGTCAACCGATCAGCGCGATACTGTGTATATACATTCCAACGGTATGGCACGGCAATATGGTTTGATTCGTTGGCCGTGGAAACTTTTATATGGAGTAATCCCTCAAAGTCTTGAGCTGTACCATTTGGAAGACGATCCCAAAGAAAATAACAACCTTGCCCCGTCCAAACTGCATGCACCTCTGCTCGATACATTGCTCGATACACTTGACCGCTGGATCACCAGTCAGCTGACCTACTATGAGCATAAAGAGTTATATGAAAAATACTCGCCGCCGTCCTTTTGATTTACATTTCTTAAGCCAACCCTGTGGGCTTTGCAAAGAGACTCCTTGATTGCGCCCAACAAATTTATTGTTTGGTATAGCTAATTTTATAATCTTTTTCCGATAAATCCCCCAAGGCTCAACGCGACTAACAGAATCGTCATCGGTTCAGGGACAGTTTCTGGGATAACTGGAGGTGTATATTCAACAGTAAGCAACGGGCGGTACTCAACAGTACTTATGTCACTGGAATAGATGTTACTGCCGTCATTATTACCATAGGTTCGTATTGCCCATCCGAAATTATTACCGCTATTTAAGTATTCCACCAGAGATGATGTTACATCAAGTATGCTTAATCCTTCGGTCGTGGCAGGTGTAAAACTCGCTAAAGCGGCGGAATCCCAATCTGTACCGTCAACACCACCAGATCCGGGTGACGATCCGAAATTGTTAAACGTTACCGTTGTTTCCCATTGATCCTGCGGTATAGTCAGGTTCCACGCTGTAGTAACCTGATAGAGATAATGTACATATATAGACGTTGCTATCGGGTTGTCTGTGGTTTTAATAGTCAGGGTAGCAGAATGAATAATGGATCCCTCCGCAATTTGTCCTTCTTCTGATCCGATAATATCTGGAAACATGACAAAAGACGTCCAATAACCATCTTGCGTGGTGTAATCTGTCCAGAAAACTCCCTGACTTCCGCTTGCAAAATCTCTATTTCTCGGGTTTAAATATAAATCGTAGGTGGTAGAGTAAAATCCACCGTCACCTTCCTGAAAAGTTATGGTATCAGCATAAAGTCCTGAACTGGATAAAATCAACAAGAGAACTAAACACAACAAAACATACCTGCGCATAATTTTTCTCCTTAAAACTTTAAGTTAGTTACATTATACAATTAATATATCATGTAATTTTAGTATTGTCAATTAGATGGGATAAAATCGCATGGAAAACAACTTTATCATAGTTGCCAGAGATTGATGTCGATCAAATTTATCGAAATATTTTTTCTCCATGCTTGTCATTACCAATAGACCCATGACAAGAAGATCAATCAAGGAGGGAATTATGAATCGGCATCTGAGTACTTATTGTGATACAACGTTAAAGGTAATATTTGTTTGGACATTGCTTTTATTTACAAACAAGGCGTATTGCCAATCGGCTTCTATTTCATTGTATGAAATAGAAGATAGATCTACACCAAGTGTTGACTGGATTGTTTCTTCGAGTGAACTTATAGGCTCTGAAGGGAGAACTTCCTCGTTTACATTCAGTTCGATCTCAAATGAGTCTAACGACTCCTATTATGCATCCCCATATTTTTATTATTATCAGATTGAGAATTTGTCTGCGCTTTCTACTGGGAACTCCTTCCATTTTGATTTATCTCCTGATAGTGTTGTGCATGTAGGATATATATTTAATGGTGACTTAGATTCAGTTTTTGAGCCGGATCCAGTTTATTCATTATCCGAAGAAGAGCCTCTTGATTATTCAACAAACTATTCTTTAGATTGGATTACGTTCGATAATTCCTTTCTTACGCAGAATTATATACCAGTGCTCAGCTCAAGCGAAACTTTCTATTTTGAACTAATGGATATACCTGATCCGATAGATCCTCTGTATCTGCCTGATTATCAGGGGTGCGGATGCGAGATTACTTCCACCTGGACATTTATGACCGGAGCCGAAACCCCAAGCCCGGCGCTGCCAGAACCATCGATCTATGGCTTGATGCTTGTGGGTATAGCTGTATTGCGTGCCGTACGGCAAAAACGCGCGCTATAAACCTGATATCCTGTGGCGGATCACTCAACCACAACGCTGTAAAGCCGGCTGTCTGTCGGGAAAGGACGCGGAGGCAAGCTGGTGTTATCGCCCCTGTCAATCCATGTGTAGACACCGTTATCATAGTCGATATCACCGGAATCCAGTTCTATCTCACCGTTACCTGATGAATCGCCCCAGTGGATGGTATACACAATCGATGGATTCGATACGGAACCGTGCCATTGCAGTTTGATGCCGTCAGGGGTATCAACCACGCCTATTAGGATAATGGAAAACAGCGAATCTGCGTTATCCGGTTCCATCCCCACATACACCTCGTCGCCGTCATTCATACCGTCACCGTCGGAGTCAGGGTTATTGGGGTTCGTGTTGTAGTTGAGTTCGTCCAGATTAGACAATCCGTCATAATCCGCATCATTGTCGCTGTCATCGACAAGCGGGTTGAGCAGATAGAAAAATTCCCAGCCGTCGGGCATGCCGTCGTTATCGGTGTCAGGATTAAACAGGTCGGTACTGGCGGTAACCTCGTCGCCGTCAGATAGTCCATCGTCATCCGAATCTGGATTTGTCGGATCAGACTTTTTGATATGTTTCGTATACACGCTCACTAGACTGCCATCCTGATAATAACTGGACCAACTTATCATAAAGCTGTTTGTGTCTGCCGCGACTGACGGTATGGCCTGTGGCATTAAGGTGAAATCGTTAACCTGAAACTCATCTCCTATTGGAGTGCCAATGGCGTCATAAAATCGTGCGAATACTCCTTCCATGTGTCCGTCCTGCTCCTCACTGTACCAGGTGACCAGATAGTAGCGTCCGTTGCTGGCAATCGACGGAGCCATCTGTTGACCGGTGGTATAAGTATTTATCTGAAACTCAGAGCTTAAGGGTGTACCTGAGTTATCGTATATTATACCGAATATGCCGTAATAACTGCCATCCTGCTCCTGACTTTCCCATGCGATAAAATAATTTTGGCCGTCACTGCCAACAGAAACATCCTGTTGGAACCCGCTGGTGTACACATTGACTTTAAAAGGAGCACTTGCAGGGTCAGCGTCGTTATCCAGCAAACGTGCGTACAGATCGTTGTCATCTCCCTCCCAGCTGATCAGGTAACCCTCTCCATTGCTTGCCACAGCAGGGACTCCCTGATAACCTGTAGTGGATACATTGACCAGAAACTCAGCGTCAAGCGGTGATCCTGTAGAATCATATAGACGGGCGTATATCCCTTTACCGCTGCCATCCTGATCGTCGCTCTGCCATGTCACCAGAAAAGTCGATCCGTTGCTTGCCACAGCAGGAAGCCATTGATCTGAAGTGGTATACATATTTACCTGAAATTCCGTACCAATTTTATTACCGGAGTTCCCTATCATTTGCCCGTATATACCCATTTCGTCGCCGTCCTGTAAATAACTTTCCCATACCACCAGAAAGTCAGTCCCGTTACTTGCTGTAACCGGCAGCATCTGGTGCATAAATGTATATGTGTTTACCTGAAAATTAGATCCAATGGGATTGTTGTACACGTCATATCGTTGGGCAACAACAGCATCGTAATGGCCGTCGAATAGACTGTCCTGCCACACAACCAGATAACTGTTGTCAGCGCATGTTACCGAAGAGCAGCATTGCGATCCCGTCGATAGCGTATTGACTTTTTGTTCTGTGTCAATGTAGGTGGTATGTACTTCCAGAAAGTCGGAGAGCGTATCGTTGTCGGTGTCTGTCTGGTTGGCTTTTGTGCCTATATGGAACTCGGATATATTGAGCAGTCCGTCGTTATCCTTATCGCCGAGTGAATCATCAATCGACGTGTCAAGGCCGTTGAGCAGTTCCCAGTCGTCCGGCATACCGTCGTTATCCGAATCTTGAGCGAACGCGAGGCATGGCAATAGGGTTAAAAGGGCAGTTATTAATACATATTTTTTGGTTAATATGTTCATGGCAACTTCCTCCTTTAAAGTTTGCATATGTTTTTTATTATTTGCATATTTTAGTTTAATTGTATATTTTATTATACTATACCCAACAATCAAAATAAACAAGCATAACTGTTAAAAATCAGACTACTCATTAGATGTCATTCTTATAAAGGTTACGTATTTCGAGGACAGATTAGTAAAAGATATATATACGAGCTTTTCAATGATCGTAAACGTTTAATTTGCGTATCATCCCAGTCACGTCATTCCTGCGAAGGCAGGAATCCATCCTCATAAAATGTTGGAACAAGGTGGATTCCTGACTTCGCAGGAATGACATCCAATGGGGAAAAGAGGGGGCGGTGCCCTGCTTTGCTACTTTTTTCAAAATGACTTTTATTTTGTCATTCGTTAATAGCTTTGATATAGTATATTGCTGAGAGAAGATGCACTAAAAAAGACTTGATCATCTTTCTCTGGAGAAAAAAGTCGCTGTCAGCTTTTTTTTTAAAATTATTTTATTGAAAGCGTTTCTCGCGAAACAGAAGAGAATTAATAGATTATGGAAATAAAAACCATCAAAAGTATAAGTGAAATGTTTTCTGTTTTTCATGATGGAGCTATCTTAAATTTTCAACATCATGATGATATTTGTCAGTTTGATGTTGAAATAGAATATCTTACTAAGCGTATCAATCCAAACTTTACAAAATTCAAGGTTGTTATTTCTGGTGTAGGTAGTTTTCGTTTTGTAACATGGCCAAAAGATTCTAATGATAAACCTCAAGTCTTTTGTGATATAAATACAATCTTTAAACCTAATCTTGAAATCTTGTCGGGTGCTACTAAAGGAAATCAAGTTCAAGTTTCTTGTAATCAGCTTGGTGATTTTTATTATTGTGGTGGAGAACTTTATTTTCTGGCTAATTCTGCAATTGTCACTGATGAAAATAATAAATCTTATTCATTAAAAGAACTTAAAAATCTCTCTAAAGAATATTGGGAAGAATGGTCGAGCAAATCACATAGAAATAAAAAGTATATAAAAATACTAAATTGGATTAAGAATCTTTTTAAATAAACCATTTTTGTCAATAATTACTACGCCCCTTTCACCCATTTTTGAAACTCATAAAAAAGCTTCAAATCTTCGCTCAGGGTGTTCAAAGTGGCGATACTTGGGGCTATATAAATTTTAAGCTCACTTTGTTAATCAAAGTGGGCTTTTTTGTTTGTCGAAGATTATTATATCTTGTTTTGATCAGGTATGTTTCATCTATATTGATCAATTATTCAGATATAGCGTTTTGAGAATAGGACTGGATATACTTTTTTACTGTACGCCTATCGAGATTTGTTATTTGGGCAACATTCTCATAGGTTTTATGTTTTTTATAAAGAAGCATACAATAAGCTGCCATCAGGCTTTGCGCATCAAGGTTATTTGATTTTATGTTTTGAAAAAATTGTGTTTGCAAATCTTCTGAAACAACAGCTGTATCGCCTTTATAATCTCTTTTTATGATTATTCTTCTGATACATTGTTCCAATTCTCTTACATTTCCCGGCCAATGATAATTTTTTCCAAGCCGATTATCAATCACATCAAGGATATTATTAATCAGTTGACCGTTTTCTTTTCCGCAAATTTGCTTTACTTTAAAAATAATCAGCTCGGTCAACTCATTAGGATTTTCCTGGATTCGCTCATACAACGAAGGTACAGTGATGCAGTCGGAACACAAACGGTAATAAAAGTCGTCACGGAATTTTCCGTTCGCGCGAAGTTTATCTATAGATTTATTTGTCGCAGCAACGACTCTTCCCCCAAACCGGAGCTTTTTATGACTTCCGACAGGAGTGAAAATTCTATCCTGTAAAATTTTTAGGAGTTTTATCTGTACCTGAATCGATACGTCACCGATTTCATCAAGAAAAACCGAACCGTGTTTTCCGCACATAGCGAAAAGCCCGTCATGAGATGTACTCGCTCCGGTAAAAGCGCCCTTGGTGTGCCCGAACAACTCTGATTCAAGCAGGGTTTCAGGATATTGCGACAGGTTAATATCTATAAATGAATTCGTAAAACTGCGGGTAAACTGTTTGTTTTTATCGTCAAAAGGAATAAAACCGCTTTGTCCTATGGCAGATGCCGCCGCTCCTTTACCGGAACCAGTAGGACCGAGCAGGAGCGTAGAAAAATCTTCCATTTTATCCCATAAATAACTTTCATATTGATCTAAATCATAAGTAAAAATATTGTTCCACAGGTTCATTCTGAACAATTGCATTGAATATGATTTTCCAATCAATCTTCTATCAATAAAATAAAATGCCCGTCTGATCTGGAAAAGCAAAGCAAAAAACCTCTTAGCGGTATTACGGTCAAACCCCCGTTTTTGCAAAAGGAATAGAAGATCATTTGCGAAATCTACTTTTATCGAATCTTTTCCGATGCTTATCTGATCAATTATTAAAGTGTCGAAATGAGTTTTGAACTGGTGAAAAAGTGAGAACAGAAAACAGTGTGAAAGTAATTCCCTGTCAGCTTTATTAAAGTCGCCAACTTTAACATAACCGTTCTTATCGAGTTCTGATATTCGTCTGTTCACTTCCAGAATAGCTTTTTGAAAAACGTCTTCGTTTGAAGAATAAGTATTGAGCCCGGATATTTTCTTGTTGAGCTCAATCCTCTTTTCACTGAAAGGATTTGAGAAAGCTAACTGTGATACTAACGACAGGAACGCTCTGTCTGATTGAGATAAATCTCTATTTGCCATACATAAAATGTATATCAAATATTCAATTAATGTCAATAATATTTATTATGGCTCTGCTTTTAATTTCGTCATACTTATCGATATAGTGCTTAATAATAATGACTTATGTAATAAATAAAACTGTTGGCACGGCTATTGCATTATAAGTCTTTCAGAATTATTAATTTAAAATTCAATATAGAAAGGAAAAATAGCATGGAAGCCTTGTTCCCCGGATTTAACGACACATGTCTTAGATCTTTCTCAATGTTGATAATGGTTTTGTTTGTTGTAATCAGTCTTGTATTAAGAATACTTAGCCGTTGCACAAAATACAAAGAAGCATCTGAGCAAATCTGGCATGCTTTTAAACCCTGGTTCATTATGGCGCCAATCGTACTGCTGGCTATCGGGATGCATCAGAATATCCTTGTTATAGCGTTATTGCTTCTTTCCATATTTATAGTTAAAGAATTTGCCCGTGCGACTGGCTTATATAACGATTTAAAATTTATGATAGTTATATATTGCGGTTTATTGATTTCATATTCGGCAGTATGGTTATCATGGTATGGTTTCTTTTCCGCCATCCCTGTTTATGTTATTTCATTGATATTAGTAATTCCCATATTTCGTAATAGATATAAAAATATGTTACAGAAAGTTGCTTTAAGCATCATAGCCTTTCTTTATCTTGGTTGGTTCCCCTCGCATTTAGGTTTAATTGGGCTTCATCCTCAAAGAATAACATTGTTATTGTTCATTATTGTCGGTACAGAATTGAATGACGCGGCTGCGTTCACTTGCGGTAAAATTTTTGGTAAAAACTATTTGATATCAAATATCAGCCCCAAAAAGACTATTGAGGGTTCTTTTGGTGCTCTTCTGGTTACTTCTGTTTACGTTCTCATTGCAAATAAATTCCTACTGGGATTTGATCTTGTTCCCACAATCCTGAGCATACTCATTATATGGCTTGGCGGTACATTAGGCGATCTTGTTATGAGTTATGTCAAAAGAGATATCGGCATCAAAGACATGGGAACATTAATACCGGGGCATGGTGGACTTTTGGATCGTGTTGACAGCCTGATCTTTGTATCCCCCTTTTACTTCCATATGATTAGTTACTTCGTAAGATTTCCAGGGGGATTATCATGAGATACTGGCAATACGATCCGTCACCATGCCTCAGAAAAGATATTAAAAAACCGGCAAGTACTTTTCCTGTAGAGCAGAATATAGCACGCACTCTTTTAAAATATGCGGGAAGGATTTTTTTAAAAACAATATTTCTGTTTAGCAATTAATTTAAGAAAAGGGAGAATTCAAAATGACTACTCAAACAAAATATTTCTTAGCAAGAAGTTTTATGCAGACCGTCGGCCAACTTAGTGACGGAATAAGATTATGTTACAAAGAAGGGTTAACATCAGGAAAAACGCTCGATTATATTTATAAAAATAAACCGTCAGGAAAATTAATAATCGGCAAAATACTGGATAAAAAGTTCATAAATGATCCGGGTTGGGAAGCAACCAGAATAAGAAGAAAAAACCTGGAAAAATTGTTAACAGACTCTATTGAAGCTATAAAGTCGCAAGATAGGAGCGTATCCATTCTTGATATTGCCTCCGGACCGGGCGCATATATTATATCTGTCGTTGAAAAGACAGGTAAGAAAGATGTTTTCGCTTTATGCAGAGATTTTGAAACACGTTGGGTGGAAGAAGGTAATAAAACATGCATGAACAGAAATTTAACCAATGTTTTCTTTGAAAAAGGAGATGCTTTCAACGAAGACGAACTATTATGTTTGTCGCCCAAACCGAATATCGTTGTAGCTTCAGGTTTTTATGACTGGTTTAATGATGATGAAAAAGTCAAAGAATCTATCAAGATAGTATTTAATACTCTCGAATCAGGCGGTTACTTTGTTTTATCAAATCAATGTGCACATCCGAAATTGGAATTCACGGAACAGGTTTTCACTGATTTCAGAAAAAAACCTTTAAGAATGACTATGCGTCCTGAATCAACTATGCATTCTTTTCTGGTGAAAACCGGATTTAGGATTGAGCGTACATTAACCGATTCCAATGGCTATTACGCTGTAATACAGGCAAAAAAGATTTAACATAGGGAGGTATCAGCCATGGGTTTATATCAAACAAAATTCTGGTTTCGTAATACATTTGGGCGGTTAACGAAATACTTTATTAAAATCAATCCTGATCATTTGAGTTATCTTGCGGTATTTGTTTCCGCTGTTACAGGATTTACAATATATTATTCTACATCTAACCCTAACTTGCTGTTGGTCTCTTTTGGGTTGATTATCTTAAGAATGATCCTCAACACCTTTGATGGAATGATCGCTATTGCTCAAGGGAAAAAAACAATGGTCGGGGAGGTAGTCAACGCACTGCCCGATCGTTATTCCGATGTTTTCGTCCTGTTGGGATTAGTGCTGTGTAAATCTACCAATCCTCTAGTAGGAAGTGTTGCGATGGCGTCTGTGCTGTTAGTCAGTTATTCAGGTATGCTGGGAAAAGCTATGGGTGTTAACTGGCAACATCAAGGGCCTGTTGGCAAAGTAGATAGGCTTGTCGCTATACTTATTGTTTTAATCATGCAGTATTTAATGTCAATATATGGTGTAGATATAAATAACATATTGGGGTTTGAAGTAGGTCTTTTCGACTGTTTGTTAATATGGTTTATCGCAGGGTCACAACTTACTATTTATAAAAGAGTAAAATCTCTTGTCGATGAAATTAAGTTAGCGGAGAACCTCGTCACATTAAACTCAAAAATGCCTTCGCAGCCAAAAGGGATCATCGTATATGATTCATCAACAGGAAATACTAAAAAAATTGCCGAGGCAATAGCGTCTTCTACAAGATTTGATATTGTTCACGTAAATGACGCGCCGTTGAATTTGAGCAAATATAAAGTTCTGGTTTTGGGAAGCGCCAACATAAGAGCTAATCCCTCACAAAAGATTCTGGAATTTATCGATAAAGTTGTACTGCCTGAGAAATACGCATTTTTTGTAACTTACGGAATGCCCCTTTGGGGACAAATATCCACGTTCAGTTTGTTAAGAAAAATCAAAAAATCATTTAATAAAAAAGGATGCAAAAACAGTGGAACATTTCAATGCCCGGGCTTCCATACTAAATATAAAACATATAAGAAAAGTCCTTGCTTAAAAGATGTAAATAACGCGAAAAAGTTCGGGTTATCTCTGGTAACTAACTAAAAACACATGGGGTTATTTGTTTGTACTTTTTTGGGTGGATAGTTTATTATCTACGTTAAGCAAACCACATGATTCATAAAGATTAATATCGATAGTCATATGGAAAGACACCCTTTAAAAGATCGCTCTTGAATCGGTTTCCTAACAACATGTGTATGCAGAACATTTCTTATTGTAAAGGAAATTAAGGCAAAATGATCGGTTATATATTATGTTTCTTTACAAAATTGGTATGCGGGCTGACTACCCGATGGATAGGATGCGAGCCATCTCAAAAACAAAGAGTATATTTCGCTAACCATACCAGCCATCTTGATTTTTTAGTCATCTGGACATCTTTGCCCAGAGAAATAAGAAAAAACGTAAGACCCGTAGCCGCAAAAGATTATTGGGGAAAAGGCATTTTACGTAAATATCTTTCCAGTAAAATCATTAAAGCTGTACTTATTGACAGAGATAAGACTGCTTTAAAAGACAAAGATAAAAACCCGCTCAATAAAATGGTACGCGCGCTCGAGGAAAATAGTTCCTTGATAATATTTCCTGAAGGAACAAGATGTAACGGCGATAAAATCAATAATTTTAAGTCAGGGTTATATCATTTAATAAAAAAATACCCGCAGGCAGAGTTTGTTCCTGTATATATAGAAAACCTGAACAGGATATTTCCTAAAGGTGAATTTTATTTCATCCCTATTTTAGGGTCGGTCACATTTGGGACACCAATATATTTGAAAGAAGACGAACTGAAAAAAGATTTTTTAAACCGAGCCAGACAATCTATTGAGGAGATCAGTCAGCAGCTATGAAGTTAAAAGTTGACCCGCATATGATTGAAATTGTAATTCTGATGTTTAGTTGTTTAGCTATTGCATCAACTATAACTTCTTTTCTTAAGAAAAGAGTAAAAGAAGGAAAATGGTCACTTATAATCAAGAATTTAAATATGCATATTAAATCATGGTGGTTTATGTGCGTTATTTTTATTCTTATGCTTATCTCGAAAAGGATCTGCTCTTCACTACTGTTTTTGTTGCTTTCGTTTATGGCATTACGCGAATACATGACAATCAGCATAACGAAACGAACTGATCACCGCACACTGTTCTGGGCTTTTTTCGTCATTCCTCCGCTGCATTATTATTATCTTTATACCAGTTGGTACGGAATGTTCAGCATTTTCATACCTGTTTATGCTTTTATATTTCTACCCGCAAGAAATGTAATTACTGGAGATTGCGACCGTTTCTTAGAACGTAACTCGGAAATCCAATGGGGATTAATGCTTTGTGTTTACTGTGTCAGCTACGCGCCGGCATTATTAACTCTAAAAATCCCCGGATACGAAGGTCAATCAACCAAACTCCTGTTTTTTATTGCATGCGTATCACAAACCAGCGATGTCTTGCAGTATGTTTTCGATACTTTAATCGGAAAACATCAAATAGCGCGTAAAGTAAGCCCCAATAAGACGATTGAAGGTTTTTTGGGCGGAGTTATATGTGCTACTTTAGTCGGAACATTGATGTCAGGGATCACCCCCTTTTCTATGCTTCAATCGGCAGGTTTTTCTTTCCTGATAACTCTTTCAGGTTTTTTTGGCAATCTTACTTTCGCAGCCATTAAACGCGATAGAGGCATTAAAGACTCCGGTTCCATTATTCAAGGACACGGCGGCATACTGGACAGGATAGGTTCATTATGCTTTTCCGCCCCACTTTTTTTTCATCTGGTGCGACATTTTTTCATTCAATAAAAACGTTCTTTAACGATGAATCATTCGGTTTTCATATCTACATGGACAGACCTGATAATTTTTTGAAGTATTTAAATTGATTATAGAAAATATTTAAACTTTTTCTTGACAGTGACGTCTCATATATTAGACTATATAACAAAAAAGTTATTTAATAGGTGGATAATGAATAAGTTAGAAAAATGTTTAAAAGCGTTGGCAGACAAAAACAGATTAAGGATTCTTAAACTATTACAACATAGGAAAATGTGTGTGTGTGAACTTGCGCAGGTAATCGGTGTTACACAACCGAGTATATCAAGGCATCTTAATAAGCTCAAATCTGCCGGATTAATTTTTTCAGAACAGGAAGGGTTCTGGACAAATTATTATTTAAAAGATGCGGATACAGTATATGGAAGAATTTTACTGAGCAATATAAAAGAATGGCTAAATGATGATGCAGTTGTAGAAAAAGATTTAAAGAAGGCTAATGAGGTAGATAGAACTAAAATTTGCGGATAAAATTTTTTATTCAAATCAAATAACTAAATGGCTAAATAAAAGGTAAAAATCATGGATAGTATTAAAGTATTGTTTGTATGTATTCATAATTCAGCAAGGAGTCAGATGGCGCAGGCATATGTTAATCATTTCGGTGAGGGCAAAGTTATTGCTGAGAGCGCAGGTCTGGAGCCGGGAAAACTTAATCCTGTTGTGGTTGAAGTCATGAAGGAAGACGGTATTGATATTTCCCAAAATAAGACTAATAGTGTTTTTGAGTTTTTTAAAGAAGGTCGCCGGTATACGTATGTTGTTGCTGTATGTGATAAAGCCGCATACGAGAAATGCCCGATATTCCCCGGAATTGTTACGGGAGGAAGATTGCACTGGCCGTTTCCAGACCCTTCCAGTATGACAGGGACCTATGAAGAAAAATTACAAAATACCCGAGAAGTTCGAGACGAAATTAAATCGAAAATACAAACATGGCTGAAAGAGATTATTTAATGGGAATATATAACAATGACATTGCCTGAATAAAATAAAAATTATTAAATCCAAGTAAGATAAGGAGTAGATAAATATATGGATTGGAAAGAAGAATGGAAAAAACTAGCTACGATAGCGATAGTGTTTTTAGCATGTTTTTATCTACCCTTAGGCTGGAATAGATTTGATAGTGCGGTAATGGAATCGTTGTATCTCCTTAAATGGTATGCACAGGAACATGTCCTGTTATGCCTTGTCCCAGCCTTTTTTATTGCTGGTGCAATTTCGGTATTTGTCAGTCAGGCGGCTGTAATGAAATATCTTGGCGCAAAGGCAAATAAAATTCTGGCGTATGGAGTTGCCGCAGTTTCAGGAACTATTCTTGCCGTTTGTTCCTGTACAATCTTACCATTATTTTCTGGTATTTACCGGAGAGGAGCCGGACTTGGTCCAGCAACAGCATTTTTATATTCCGGTCCTGCTATAAACATTCTCGCAATTATTCTTACCGGGCGTATTCTTGGAATTGAGTTAGGTATTGCCCGTGCCGTTGGTGCGGTTCTTTTTAGTGTGATAATAGGCTTGATTATGCATTTTATATATCGGAAAGAAGAGCTGGAAAAAGCTAACGGGCAAATGTACATGCCTGAACCTGAAGTTGATCGTCCGTTATGGCAAAATTCATTATTCTTCGCAATGATGATTGGTGTTCTCGTATTTGCAAACTGGGGAGCTCCAAATGATTTTTATTTTAAAACCGCTGATGGAAATATTCTGCGAGCGGCAATTGTCCAGGCTCCGGCACACGGAAGTGAAGACACAGGGTTTTATATTGTTAAACTTGCAGATGGCGAAAACACAGGAGCACAACTAGAGCTATCTTCCAGCGATATTTTAAGTAAAAAACCAGTGCCCGGTTTATGGACTACAGTTTGGACCAACAAATGGATGATAACAGCTGTATTCGCAGTGGCATTAGCTCTGGCTTTGATACTCTGGTTCTCTATTCCTGTCTGGAAAATTCTGGTGGGGGCGATACCGACAATCATTCTTGCTTTTGTTTTACCTATGAAGGGAATGATGGTAATGATACCGTTTACTGCTGGTGTGATTGCTCTTTCATGGGCTACAAGCACAACAAAAGGTGAAGCGGAAGAATGGTTCAGCTCAACATGGACATTTGCGAAACAGATTTTGCCACTGTTATTTTTCGGAGTTATTGTTGCAGGAGCATTGCTGGGAAGACCGGGACACGAAGGGTTGATTCCTTCGCAATGGGTTGCAAAGGCTGTTGGCGGTAATTCTCTATGGTCAAATTTGTTTGCGTCTGTTGCTGGTGCTTTTATGTACTTTGCTACTCTTACAGAGGTGCCAATTTTACAAGGGCTTATTGGTGCGGGCATGGGTAAGGGACCTGCGCTGGCGTTGCTCCTCGCTGGACCTGCGCTCAGTCTTCCTAATATGCTGGTGATTAGAAGTGTTATGGGGACACAAAAAACAGTTGTCTTTGTTTCTCTGGTGATTGTCATGGCAACAATTAGCGGTATAATTTTTGGTAATATTCTGATTTGATTCGGATTAAGCAACTAGGAAAAAGGAGGTTAGGTTATGAAAATAGAAATTTTGGGAACAGGCTGTCCAAAATGTAAGAAGCTGTATGATAATGTGAATGAAGCGGTCGCTAAAGCCGGTATAAATGCCGAAGTAGTCAAAGTTGAGGATATTATGCAAATCACTGAATATGGGGTAATGACTACACCTGCGCTTGTCATAGATGGAGTTGTAAAATCAGCGGGAAAACTATTGTCACTAGAACAAATTGAGAATTTCTTAAACTAAGGAGCTTTGTTATGAGTGAAAAATGTTCATGCGGTGGAAATGGAACTCTTGTTGTTGCTTGTTCAGGCGGAGCAGACGTAGGCGAACTTGCGGATAAACTGGCAAGAAATATAGCAAAATGCGGTAAAGCTAAGCCTTTTTGTCTTGCGGTTTTCGGTGCTCAAATACCTAATATGATAGAAATGGCAAAATGTGCTGATAAAATTATCGCCATAGACGGATGTCCTGTTGAGTGTGCAAAAAAAATTATAAACCATCTGGATGTTGAATTGCCTGTGGAGTTTATTAATCTCAAAGATTATGGATTTCAAAAAGGTGAAGTTAACTTAAATGATGTTAACTTTGAGCAACTGATTAAGGAAATAGGAGTTTAATATGTTAAAAAAACTTATTTTTTTAACTTATATGTTTTCGCTTGCTATTGCAGGAAACGTATTTGCAGAGCAGGACAATCATGTAACAGCATATTATTTTCATACTACTTTTCGCTGTGCTTCCTGTCATAAAATTGAAGAATACACTGGAGAAACAATAAACACTAATTTTGCCGATGATCTAAACTCTGGAAAATTGCAGTATCAGATGCTAAATGTTGACGAAAAAGGCAATGAGCATTTTGTCAACGATTATAACCTCTATACAAAATCGGTGGTGTTATCGCTTGTAAAAGACGGGAAAGAAGTAAAAAGCAAAAATTTAGAAAAGGTGTGGGAATATTTGCGCAATAAAGATAAGTTCATGGGATATGTAAAGAGTGAAACAGAGTCTTTCTTGAAAGAACTCGAATAAGTAAGGGAGGCGCATCATGTTGGCTCTTTTTTCCGCAATATGGCTTGGAATCCTCACATCAATAAGCCCATGCCCTTTAGCAACAAACATAGCGGCAATAACATTTCTCTCAAAAAAAATAGTTCATCCACGAGCTGTTTTGTTCGCAGGCATTGCTTATACAATTGGAAGAATGATAACGTATGCGCTTATAGGGACATTGATTGTTACCTCATTGGTTAAAATCCCGGTAGCAGCAATGTTCCTTCAAAAATATATGAGTAAGATCCTCGGACCGATTCTTTTAATCACTGGTTTGGTTTTGAGCAATATTATTAAAATAAACTTATCCGGTTTTACAATTTCACATCATAAAACAACATTCCATAGCGGAGTCCGGCTTATTTGGGTCAGGACTATTAGGGATAATATTTGCCCTTTCATTTTGTCCTATCTCAGCCGCTTTATTTTTTGGCAGTTTGATTCCACTTGCAGTAAACAGTAAACTAGGAATTGTTTTTCCGTTCCTTTATGGTATAGGAACAGGATTGCCAGTTATGCTTTTTGCTCTGGGAATAGCTCTGGGAATGACCTCAATTTCACACTGGTTTAATAAAGTAAGAAAAATTGAAGCCTACACAAGAAAGATTACAGGAATTATATTCATAATAATAGGAGTTTATTTTATATACATACACATTATTCTTGAATGGATTAATCTCAGAGGGGCATAAAAATGTTAAACGTTAATCCTGAAATTAATCAAAAATTTCTTGATTTTTATAAAGAGGTTTTCAAAGAAGGAAGATTACCGTTAAAAACCAAAGAGCTGATAGCTCTGGCTGTTTCTCTTGCATCTGGGTGCGCTCCATGTTATTCATCACATCTGGAGAAGGCTAAAAAGGCTGGTAATACTGATGACGAAATACGAGAAGCTATTGCTGTAGTGGAAGTAATCAGTTCTGGCAAAATCCGGGCTATGGCTATGGAGGCGGAAGAATCATGCCGGAAAAAATAATGAGTAATGAACGAAAATTAGGATTCTTTGAAAAATACTTAACTGTATGGGTGTTCTTGTGTATTGGATTAGGGATACTGCTTGGAAAGATTGCGCCTGAATTGGCAAAATTTCTTGATGGATTCGCTATTTATGTCAATGAGGCTCCTGTTGTTTCTATACCGATAGCAATCTGCCTGTTTTTTATGATGTATCCGATTATGGTTAAAATAGATTTTGCCGAAGTGATTAAGGCTGGGAAATCTCCGAAACCTGTTGCATTAACATTATTTATAAAATTGGGCGGTAAAGCCTTTTACGATGTATGGAATAGCTCTTTTTTTTCTGGGTGTTCTTTTCAAGAGTCTTATCGGTTCAAATGCGATTGATTTTGTCAAACTTCCTCCCGGAGCAGATTGGGTTTTAGGATCGGTACATGGTGCAGGAACTGTGGTTATGCACGCAGGAATCAAAATGCTTCAGGTTCCGTTATGGCGCAGTTATTTTGCGGGATGTATTTTACTTGGTATTGCTCCTTGTACCGCTATGGTTTTGGTTTGGGGTTTCTTATCTAAAAGGCAATGATGGGCACACACTTGTTATGGTTGCAATTAATTCCCTTACCATGCTTTTACTTTATGGTGTATTAGGTGGATTTCTGCTTGGAATTGGGAGAATGCCTGTTCCATGGCAAGCGTTGCTGTTATCGATAGCGATATATGTTGCGTTACCGCTTATTGCAGGATATTTTTCAAGAAAATGGATTATTGCTCATAAAGGTCTGGATTGGTTCAATCATAAATTCTTACATATTCTAACACCTGTTTCTATTATCGCATTATTGTTTACTCTCGTACTTTTGTTTTCTTTTAAAGGTGATATGATTCTTGCCCAGCCATTAACTATTTTATGGATTGCTATACCGTTATTTATACAGACCTGTTTTATATTTGCGATTACGTACTGGCTGGCAAAAAAACTACGCCTGGAATATGAAGACGCCGCACCATCTGCAATGATAGGAGCGAGCAATCATTTTGAAGTAGCAATTGCAACTGCAACGATGTTATTTGGGCTCTCATCTGGAGCGGCTCTGGCAACTGTTGTAGGCGTTTTGATAGAAGTTCCGGTCATGCTTATGTTGGTGAAAATTTGCTTGAAAACAAAAAGCTGGTTTAAATATTGAAAAAGGGATTTTTGTATATTTTATGAAGAATAGTAAGTTCACTAATGATAAGAAGCCCGATAAATCTAAATATGTCTTTATATTTATAGGAATAGCAATATTTATTATATATATGTTCGTAATGAAAAATACTCCTGATAAAAAAAGCGGTTGTTGCTTTTTTCCTACCGATAATGATTCTAAATTAACAAACACTGAATATGAGAAATAAACGACAATGCATGTAATGCTTCCTTCATTATTGGAATATTATCTCTAATAGCTTTTGGATTGATGATTTTAATAAAAAATTATATTTATAACTTTCTTTATCTACG
>CAXXKF010000010.1:0-517341 GCA_963675685.2 Candidatus Auribacterota bacterium | reverse complement strand
TATGATCAGGGCGGTAATATATTTGAGTGGAATGGAATGCTGATAACCGGAGCTAGTAGTGTCGCTCGTGGTGGGGCATGGGTTAACTCTTATACTGGGACGGATTTACTTGCATCTTCAAGAAACTATTATGGCTCGACTAACGAATACTATTATTTTGGGTTTCGTGTTGCGTCTGCATATGATGTGACTGACCAGGATGTTAAAAATATCATAAATGACGCGAAAAATATGTTGGGTGAAACATGGTCGCAGTCTGATATAGACAATTTAACCAGCGTTTTCCTGACTACCCATACCAGTTATACTCCTACAGCCGGAGACACATGGTATTACGATGATGTCAATTACTTTGAAAGCGGTTATTGGGGTACGGCTCATCATACTGGAGAAGTGTGGACGGATAAGTATGGATATATTCATATCGCCATACAGGATGGCAAAGGATTAACCACATGTGGAAAATCTCAAGAGTGGAGATATATTGCAGAATTAGGATATTCAGGAGGACTTTCTTTCACTGAAACCTGCGATAAGGATAAAGTCGATACATTGTATAATTTATATGTAGCTGGTGCAGGCTCCTTAATCATTGCTAATAAAAAATGGTCGTATAGTGATGAGGAAATTACAGGCAGGGAATACGGCGAGTCATGGGAAGAAAATGGTATGTTATATATATACCTGTCCGATGATGCAAGCTTGATTTGTGAGTCGATATCGTTTGACGACGGCGAATACTGGACGCAAATCAAAAATGCAGGTAACACTGCTGATGATACAGGATATGGTTCTGTAAACTATTATTACCAAATGGGTAAATTTGAGGTTACTGTTGATCAGTATGTAGAATTTCTTAATGCTGTAGCCGCAACGGATACATATAGTTTATACAATTCAAGTATGGCTGCAAGGGGAGTTACTCGATCAGGGAGTAGCGGGAGTTATACATATACTGCAAATGAAGGATGGGAAGACCGTCCGGTAGTGTGTGTCGTGTGGTATAATGCATTGAGGTTTACAAACTGGCTTAATAACGGTAAACCCACCGGATTGCAGGAAGCGGACACTACCGAAACAGGGGCTTATACTCTGACTGCCATATCTACTGTGGAACCATATGATGAAAATAATCTGCATAACCCATCTGCATCATATTGGCTGCCTACCGAAGATGAATGGTATAAAGCAGCGTATTACGATAATGACTCCGCTGTCTATTATGATTATCCGACTGGAAGCGATACCCAACCTACGGGAGAAGTTCCACCGGGTGGAGAAAATTCGGCTAACTACAAACTTGATAGCAGTACGTTTGTTATTGGAACTCCATATTACTCAAATCGGGTAGGAGCATATACAAATTCAGAAAGCCTCTATGGAACATACGATCAGGGCGGCAATATATATGAGTGGAATGAAACGGTGACAACGGGAGATGAATGCGGTCTGCGCGGCGGGTCATTTGCTCATTATTATAGCTACATGGCCGCTAATTACAGCTCATCGGAAAGCCCAACTCAATTGTCGACTGCCATTGGTTTCCGTGTAGCGTCTGTATACGATGTGGTTGACGGAGATGTTGCAAATATTATAAACGAGGCAAAGACCATTTTGGGCGCAACATGGACCGGCGATGACGTGAGCGGCTTAACCGATACATTTTTGACCACGCATACTAATTATACCGATACATCGAGTACTACATGGTATTATTCTGAGGGTGATTACCGTGAAACTGGTTACTGGGGAGTGGCTCATTATCCCGGAGCAGTATGGACGGATAAATATGGATACAAAACATATAGCTATAAAGGACGGAGCAGGGTTGACCACATGTGATCAACCAGCTGTATGGCAGTATATATCGGCTGCCGGGTATACCGAAGAGATAGGCGAAACAGATTTCTCGGAAAAATGGACTACGGATCAAGTTGATGCATTGTATAACCTGTATTTGGCAGGTTCGGGAGAACTGATAATTGGCAATAAGAAATGGACGTATACGACTCAAACAGTGACCGGTCATACATACGGTGACTACTGGGTAGAGAATGGTGTGCTGTATTTATATCTTGCGGATCAATCGCTTCTTACAGGAGAGGTATTGTCTTTTGAAGATGCAGATTACTGGGTTATAATTCCCAACGCGGGCAACATCGCTGATGATACCGGATATGGAACGGTAGGTCATTATTATCGAATGGGTAAATTTGAGGTTACTGTTGATCAATATGTAGAATTTCTCAATGCCGTAGCCGCTACTGATACATATTCTCTATATTATACAAGTATGGCTAGTTGGGGTATCAGTCGGTCGGGCTCTTCAGGAAGCTATACATATTCGATAAATGAAGGATGGAAAGATCGTCCTGTTGCCTATGCTTCATGGTATAGCATTTTGCGATTCACAAACTGGCTTAACAATGGCAAACCAACTGGAGTTCAGGAAGCAGGAACTACAGAAGCAGGCGCCTACACATTGACTGCTATATCTACAGTTGTGCCATACGATGCAGATAATCTGCACGATCCTTCCGCGACATACTGGCTTCCTACAGAAGATCAATGGTATAAAGCGGCATATTATGATAACGAGAGTTCCAGTCTGAATGGCGTATATTATGAATATCCTACGGGAAGCGATACTGTGCCTACTGCTGAAACTCCTCCCGCAGGAGTGAATTGCGCAAACTATTATGGCGGCGCTGGAGGGCTTGTTGATGTAGGGTCATATTATTATTCACCGAGTCCATACGGAACGTATGATCAGGCAGGCAACTTAGATGAATGGAATGAATCATTAATAGGCGATTATCGCGGTCTGCGCGGCGGATATTTTAACGGCACTTACAGCAGGATGGCGGCTTCTACACGTAGTTCGTATCCTCCTGCTTCAGGAAATCAGGGAATGGGCTTCCGTGTTGCTTCTTCATGTACTGTTGCTGACCAGGACGTGATAAATATTATCCGCGATGCGAAAACAACACTTGGTGAAAATTGGTCGGAAGATGATATCACTGAGATAGTAGAAGTTTATTTAACCAGCCATACCAGTTATACCGCATCAGGAGATACATGGTATTATAGCGATGTTGATTACAATGAAAGCGGTTACTGGGGCGTTGCGCATTACACTGGCGCAGTCTGGACAGATAAATATGGATACAGTCATATTTGTGTCAATAACGCAGGATTAACTAATTGCGATCAGCCACAGGAATGGATTTATATCGCAAGCGCAGGGTATACTGAAGAACTTGGAGAAGAACCGTTTGCTGAAACATGGAGTAAAGATAAGGTAGACGCCTTATACAATTTGTATTTGGCCGGCGAAGGTTCCATGATAGTAGGCAGCAGAGAATGGTCGTATGCTACGTTAACAGTTACAGGGCATACATACGGCGACTACTGGGAAGAAGACGGTGTACGATATATATATCTGGCTGATCAGACTTGTCTTGTCGGTACTATGTTGTCTTTTGATGATAATGCCTATTGGGCTGTAATACGAAGAGCAGGCAACACCGCCGACACCACTGGATACGGTCAGGTTGATTATGTTTATTCGATCGGTAAATTTGAGGTCA
This sequence comes from Candidatus Auribacterota bacterium, assembly GCA_963675685.2. Classification (GTDB taxonomy): domain Bacteria; phylum Auribacterota; class Auribacteria; order Auribacterales; family Auribacteraceae; genus R3-B46. Next base: position 513,751 of record CAXXKF010000010.1, on the reverse strand, counting down.
CCACTGCTCAGTACGTGGAATTCCTAAATGCGGTAGCTGCTACTGATACTTACAGTTTATACAGTACATCAATGACTAGCAATACATATTATAAGGGAATCGTCCGGTCTGGAAGTGCTGGCAGTTACACATATACTGTGAATGAAGGATGGGGTAGCCGTCCGGTAGGATTTGTATCGTGGTATGATGCGTTACGGTTTGTCAACTGGCTAAATAACGGCAAACCCACCGGATTACAGGAAGCGGGAACTACTGAAACCGGCGCTTACACTTTGACCAGTGCATATGCGGTCACTCCATATGATGGAAATAATTTACATGACCCGGCGGCAACATACTGGTTACCTACAGAAGATGAATGGTATAAGGCTGCCTATTTTGATCCATTCAAAGACGGGACCACTCCGGGTTACTGGTTGTATCCTACAGGAAGCGATTCATTGCCCACTGCAGAGACGCCTCCGGGTGGAGAAAACTCGGCTAACTATTATAGTTCAGGTTACACAATAGGAGCGCCTTATTACACTGCTCAAGTTGGATCGTATGTGAATTCGAAAAGTCCATACGGAACATATGATCAGGCAGGTAACGCCTATGAATGGAACGAAACCATTTCAGGTACGGAACGAGGTATTCGCGGCGGTTCATTTTCTGCCTCTTCCACCACTCTGGCATCCTCTTATAGCAATACTCTATATTATTCGCAGGAGTACGTCTATAATGGTTTCCGTGTTGCGACTTCTTATGCGCCAATTGACGAAGAGGTTATGGACGTTTTGAATGACGCTGAAACTACTTTGGGAGTCGATTGGTCTGAAGACGATATAAACGGCCTGTATAATGTGGTTATAGATTCGCATACAAGTTACTATACATCTTCTGGCGTTACATGGTATTACAATGACGTTGATTATACGGAAAATGGGTATTGGGGAGAACCTCATTACGTAGGGTCCGCATGGATAGATAAATACGGGTATTACCATATCAATATTCAGGACAACAAAGGATTGACCACTTGCGACCAGTCCGAAGAGTGGTGCTATATAGCAAAAGCAGGCTATTCGGAAGATTTTGGAGATGGACAGTTCTTTGAAAACTGGGATACAACCCGCGTTGATGCGTTATACGATTTGTATCTGCTTGGCGAAGGCCATGAGATCATAGGTAATAAAAAATGGTCTTATGTGGAAATGGCAGTATCTGGTCACGAATACGGTGATTATTGGGTGGAAAACGGTATGTTATATATATATCTGTCCGATGGTGTGTGCCTTGTCGGAGAAGTGTTATCTTTCGAGGATGATGAATACTGGGCACAAATTCAGGATTCGGCTAATTCAGCCGATAGCACAGGCTATGGTTCTGTAGATCATTATTTTAATATGGCTAAATACGAGGTCACAAATGCGCAATATGCAGAGTTCCTCAATGCTGTAGCCGCTACTGATACATATGGTTTATATTATACAAGTATGGCTAGCCGTGGAATCAGCCGCTCTGGAAGTTCAGGAAGCTTTACGTACAGTGTTAATGACGGCTGGGCAGACAGGCCAGTGGTATATGTAACATGGTATGATGTTCTAAGGTTTGTCAACTGGCTTGAAAATGGTAAGCCGACCGGAGATCAAACTGCGGGTACTACCGAAGACGGTACATATATGTTTGTTAACGGGTCATTGAGTGCCAACTATTATGACGGCAAGATGAGAAACCCTCTGGCAATGTACTGGATGCCTGACGAAAATGACTGGTATAAAGCTGCTTATTATGATAACGAAGGTGCAGGTGTGTACTATGATTATCCTATGGGATCTGATGTTTTACCTGTAGCGGAAGTTCCTCCTGGCGGAGAAAATTCTGCAAACTATTATGATTCCGGATATGTCTCAGCTGAATATCTCACTACTCAGGCAGGAGCTTATTTTGACTCTGAAAGCCCTTATGAAACCTATGATCAGGGCGGTAACGCATATGAATGGACAGAAACTATTTATAGTAGTGGGCGCGTTATTCGTGGAGGTTCATACGCTAATGCTTCAAGTAGAATGTTGGCAGCTACACGATTGAATACCACTCCAACCAATACTACATACTATTTAGGTTTCCGAATAGCTTCTATGTATTTATCGACAGATGATGACGTTAAGAATGTTATCGAAGATGCTGAAATCGCGTTTGGCAAAGATTGGTCTGAGGTCGATATAAACGGATTGCAGCAGCTTGTTACAACTACTCACACCAGTTACACAACCTCTTCAGGCGAAACCTGGTATTATAATAATGTCAATTATTGGGAAAGCGGTTACTGGGGCACGGCTCATTATGATACGGCTGTATGGACAGATAAATATGGGTACAGTCACATATCATTTGGCAACGAAGGGCTGTCTAATTATAACCAGGCTTCTGAATGGGGGTATATCGCTCATGCAGGGTACTCTGCCCAGTTGAATCAGCTGTTCGCTGCAAACTGGACAAACAGTGAGGTTAATACGCTCTATAATCTGTATGTAGCAGGTGAAGGGTCGGTAATTGTCGACAGCACTAACTGGTATTATAGCGATTATTCATTCTCAGGCTATTCCGCGGGAGATTATTGGGTGGCTGACAATGAAAGATATATTTGCCTTGGAAGCGGAGTCGGTGTGACTACATATAATAGTGGCGCAGAATATCCCGCAACCTGGACTATGATACGTGATGCGGGCGATGATTCGGCTTTTGGCGTTGACTGGAACACAAGCGATATAGATCAACTCCATAATCTATATTTATCTGCTCAAAGTTCGGTTGCTTTAGTCGTAGACGATGTAGCTTGGATATATTTGGAAAGTACATATTTTGCCGAAAGCGGTTATTCTGTTGGAGATCATTGGATAGATGCTGGCAAAAGATACATTTATCTTGCTGAAGGAGTCGCTTTGACTACCAATTTCGGTTTGGTATATTATCAGGCTTTATGTATTGCATTCGATAAGCAGATTCAGTATTTGAATACTGGCGGAGCTACGGGCAGCATTGATTTTTCAATTCCGATAACCAACGAGGGTCTCGTATCTCATTCATTATCAGACCTTAATGTGAATAATGAAAATTCTTCGCTGGTAACAGTGGAATTCGTTAACGATCCGGCTGATATAACTTTGGCGGCCGGTGAGTCTACTAATCTGACATTGAGGGTAACTCCTACTCAGGATGCTCCTGATTATGCTGATGTAACGTTGAGTTTGGCGAATGAAGGTCCTACATATTACGAATCTTATTCGAATGTACGTATTTATATGGTTAATACAAATAAACCGGATCTTAATGTGGCTGTTAACGACGTATCTTTTGCACCGTTGAATCCTGCTGAAAATGAATCTTTTACCATAACCGCTACAATACAAAATGTAGGAAATACTGACGCATCTAATATAGACGTGTTGTTCAGCAGTTTTACTTTCCCGCTTGGTGACAATGACGGTATAGTGACTATTCCTTACTTGGCGGCAGGTAGTGAAATTCAAATTATTCAGCAAGTCTCTTCAGGTATAAGTACTGTGGGTAGAAAAATCATTGAAGTTCAGGTTGATTCAAATGACGTCCATGATGAGCTTGATGAGAATAATAACTATGCCAGTAAGATGATAACCATTGGTACTCCTGAGGTAATAGATGGGGGCATCCGAACACTTGCCAGCGTTAAACCTACTATTTTACGTGGTTCTACTGTAAAGATAACAGGGTCCGCAGATTATGCGTTGCAAGTAAACGGTGAAATGAATTACGATTATCCGGTCAAAGGCGGAACTGTAGCGATAGAAATAAAAACTGTTACTGGCGAAGTGGTGTCACAGTTTAATGCTGGATATACCACAAGTTCCGGATCTTTTAGGGTTTATTTCAAGTTGCCGTCGTTGTTTGCTGCGGGCGATGGTGTTATATTCCGTGTAAGCGTTACAGATTACACCTTTATAGGATATATTCAGTTACAGACACAGGTTTATGAATACACAGCAGGATATACTCCTCCGGACGACGACTATGATCCTTATACACCGTTGCCAGTTGATGACGAAGGTTATCCGATAGCATATTCCAGCACGGATTATCCTGATGATTACGATGGCGATGGCATAGCCAACGATGACGATCCATTCCCGTACGGACCGTATTCTATCGCGCCGTCGAGTAGTTATGATGGAACCAGAATATTCAGAGAATCCGGCGGTGGTATTCCGTCGCAATATAATGCTAGCTATACCGGTAGCGGTAGTGGTACATCATTCTCTGTAATACCGGTATCTGTTCCTACATATTATCCGTCGTATGAGTTACGTGTCATTCATTCGCCGGTATACCCGGCTTCTATTCCCGATCCATATACGGATTTTGATTTTGATGTCTATGTGCATTCCGAGGATATTGGCTTCAGTATAGACAATCCTGATTCGTATCAGGAAATATATATAGGTGCTATAATCAGCGGAGCAGGTGAAGGATATGAAGAAAATATTCCTGTAGAATTTTTTGAGGTTTACCCGGGATATGGTGAAACCCGTATAGGAACGGTTCAGTATATAGAAGAGTTGAGCGCTGGTACTAATTATGCAATGTATACGTCCTGGCAAGCGTTTAATGATGGCGTATATATTATAGAAGCACATATAGACGATCAGGGTTATTCCGATCCTGACGGTTATTCTGATTACAATAACAGCAATAACGAAGCGTCGCGGGCAATCATTGTTGGCGATTTGAATGGTCAGCTTGATGTATTTATCAATAGTCCTATGACGGGATTCGTATATCAGGCCCTTTCCGATACAATGGTAATAAACTGTGAAGTGCTTAAAAGCGGCGTACAGCTTACTCCGCCTGAAATCGATCTTTTTGTGCTGAAGTTTAATGATTCGTTAGAGTGCCTACCAGATATCATTATGGTTAAAGATGGTGTGCTGCAGGATGGCGTAGAATATAATGAAAACACCAAAACATATACGGTGTCTCAGCTTACGCCTATGCCAGCGGGTGAACGCGATAATGAGACGGATCTGTATCCTGGAGAGATACAGGCTGTTGCGCAAACTTCAGAAATAGACGGAGATGAGACTGTATATCTGAATGGAGCGGAACAAGTTGACGCTAATGTAACTTATGGAATCGATCCTCCTGATTCATTGGATCTGTTCGCGACAAGTTATGCCGTTCAGTTGACCTGGACGGTCGTTGATGGAGTGACTTCTTATGCTATATATAGAAATGACGAGCAGCTTATAGTAGTCGACGATGTTGCTGGTGAGACTACAATGGCATATATAGATTATAACGTTATTCGTCTTGAGACATATACATACTGCGTACACTCTGTCGATCCTGAAACCGGTATTCACGGTCTGGTGTCTTCTCCTGTTGCCGAAGTAACTGTGCCGGATCGTAGAACAAGGCGATAATAAAATAATTGAACGAGTCTTGATATAGGGCCGTAAAATTATTTTTCCTAACTGATTCTAATCTATGAAGAATGTTAACTTGTCGGACTTTGATCAATCACCTCCCTGATTGATCAAAGTCTGATAGATATAACAAGACATCAAGAACACTTTAACCAATCAAAGATTTCAAAGTACGAATACATCTGATTACGGTGTAGTTTCCCATCTATTATTTCTTGTAGATTCGAGGACAGATTAGCAAAGATATACATGCAAACTTTTCAATGATCGCAAGCGTTTAACTTGCGTATCCTCCTAGTATGTCATTCCTGCGAAAGCAGGAATCCAGTTCTGATCTAACGTTGCCTGAGGGTGGGACATCCAATGGGGAATATTAGTCTTCAATTTATGAGCAAACAATATGTCACAAGCATTCTTTAAAAGACATTTAATCGTGTGATTTTGTTACTTATTGCTCAGCTAAAATTAATTGGAGGATCCCGTTTCTTTAACGCCAATTAAATACAAGCGTGGACCGTCATCCAGTGATGGATGAACGATAGAGTCGTTGGATGGGAATTCGTCGGCAGGATCGCCACCCGCATCATAGTACACACTTGTTCCGCTGTCATTGAGCGGAGTATATTCGTTAAGAATGACAAATTCGCCGTTTGTAACATTATTTTTAACATAAATAATGTATTTTACAGTATCTACACTTGCCCATGAAACTATCATATCGCCGCTTGTTTCGTCACGGGAGATATTGAGCATATGCAGGTATGAGGCATCGTTATCAGGATCGGTCAGCGTGATATGTACTTCCTGTCCGTCAGTAAAGGTATCTCCATCGCTATCTTTAGTGAATACATCAGTGTTGTATGACAACTCGTCGCTGTTGATCAATCCATCGCAATCGTAATCGGCATTGAGGTCAAGCAGATAGGGGATTGACGGCACTTTACCGTCTGATATGGTGTACCCGCTGAATGATGAAAGTGAAGCAGTGTTGTAAAGTATACTGACGCCCTCAGTGCCATCGGAGTTTTCTATACCGACAGTGGCGGAAATTCCTTTTGCATACCCTATGGATGATGCATTGTTGAGTTGTCTGTAGAAAAAATCTATGGTTGAATCTTCTTCATAAAGAATAACTTGAAATGTTACCCTGGCTGATGGATCATTGAAAAACGACACGTTATCCCATTGGACAATAAATCTACGCCATGGAGCATCCCCTACAACAGCCACATACACTGCGCCTGATCCGATAGACAGATAATCCCAGAAAGGAGCTATTATCTGGTTGGGGAGATTTTGTGACGGGATGGCGTCGTTTGATATGTCACTGCCGTTTGCGCTGAATGTCAAATATCCGAAACTACTTATGCGCACAGAGCTGTAAGATTCTCCGTAAAATTTGAATTGAAACCCCATATCAAACGTATGGCTTGCGCCGGTATCGTCTAACCCTGTTTGGTTAGATGGACTGGAAATATCCTGGAAACTGTATGTTATATCTTCATAGCCTACCTGCTGTAAGGGGAATCGTACAGGTGACGATACAATTTCCTGAACGGTAACCGTCACTGTTTCTTCTACATAATCAATTATGGAAACGCGTGCTTCGCCGTTTTCAAGCTGTATGACAGCTGAATTGGTCTCTGCCCCCGCAAGCAACACCCCTTGATCCGGGTTATCCAGAAATACCGCTGAACCGGATAGATCTGCCCTGAAGCTGAAATCGTTGACCGCGGACAACAAATGCCCGTCAAGTGATACCAGGTGGAACGTGACCAGCGATTCAACTCCCAGATCTTTATATCCGCCTTCCTGTATAGATGTCTTTACACATAACTTCGCGTGTACCGGCAGAGAATCCTCATCATCGCTGATACCGTCGTTATCCGAATCTGCGTTGTTGGGATCAGTATAAAAACCGTCTTGTGGGGGATATAGTTCTTCGTAGTCATCCAGTGAATCGTTATCGGAATCGCTGTTTGTGGGATCAGTGAAGTATACGTTAGATTCTTCACCGTCGCTGAGGCCGTCTCCATCGGAATCATAAAGGTTCGGGTAGGTAGCGGTTGTGTATTCATCAATATTGATTAACCCGTCGTTATCGAAATCACCTTGTGCTCCGTACAGGCCTGTGTCGGACAGCGGATTCAGGTTATAGTCATATTCCCACTTGTCGGGTAATCCATCGCCATCTGTGTCGCTATTGAGCGGGTTAGATGCGATCTGTAGTTCCAGACTGTTGATTAAGCCATCGTTATCGTTATCTGATGTGGGCTCAAGAAAAACCGCTGTTTCTACCGGCTGTGTGTTGTAGATAACTGTAAGCCCGCTATGTACCGCGTCTATCGTCTGATATGAGAACAGGATACCATCAGTAGCGCCATCGTTTTCAATTCCGATAGTAGCGTATTTACCGGTAGAAAAAGTACGTGTACCATTTTGCATAGTGATATAGTTAACCATAATAAGATTGCTATTTTCAAACAATACCGTGTCAAACGTCAAGTGAGCTTCGGGATCGTCATAAATATAGATATCGTCCCATCGGGCGCAGAATACTTTTCCAGCAGAATTGTTGTAGCTGGTATAAAGAAGTTTCCCACGATCGACAATGTCAAGGTCTTCCCAAAATGGGGCTATCATGTTACTTGGATTTGATGAATGGGGTATGGTTGTTGTATTCCATCGGTTGTACACGTTGATATTGTAATCAAAGGTAAGAAAACCGTTTGAATACATGTTGATAATAGTATGTTGATGATCAAAAAAACTGAACTCGAAACCGATAGGTAAATCATCGATAAAATCGTTAGTCATGTCCATCTGTGTATCGATAAAAAGATATGGCAGTTGCAAATGCGGTATTGACGATTCGATAAATCGTACTGAATCAGAAAAACACATGATGCCCACCGATTGGCTATCCGAGGCATACAGGTTTATTGTTTGAGCTGTTGCGTTACTGATAGAAATACACACCTGTCCGCCGTCAGTTGCAACCAGAGCAGATTGCGAATCGGCACCGGAAATGAGGGTCCCTGTTGTCACTTGATCTGTGAACAATGCGTTACCCGTGCAATGTACGGTAAATTGTATCCCATCCAGCGGCAATAAATTGTCGTATAAATCACGAAGTTGAAAAGTCACTGCCTGCGTTTGGTTTTGCAATCCATAACCTGAGATTACTTTGATATATGCGGGAACCGGAAGCGGATCTGTTGAATCGGATATGGTGTCGCCGTCGGTATCGGCAGAGTTTGGGTTTGTGAAACAACCGTCAACTCCGGAAGATACTTCTTCATAATCAGATAACCCGTCGTTGTCTGAGTCCGTGTTTTGGTAATCGGTTATAAAACCGTCATTGCCATAGAAAAATTCTTCGGCATCGCGAATACCGTCGCTATCGGAATCTGGATGCGAAGTCATCTCAGTGATGGTAAAATCAATGTCTGTTACTTCGTTGGTCGTTACAAATGATATAGATGTAGCAGACGCAATATCCACAGCGTTGGCGTAAAACGATTCATTAAAGCCATATTGTTGGGGTATATGGATATACACCGTGTCCGCAGTGATCTGGTCAAAGATATACGCTCCGTCGTTATCAGTATATGACGATTCGATAACAGTATGGGAACTATCGAGGATTTCTATAGAAAAATTTCGCGCGTTTTCCTGAGTACTATCGACAACAACACGTCCTGTAACACTATTTTGAGCGTAACAGTGGGGTATAGAAAATATACATAGAAAAAATAATATCAAAAAAGCCGGCTTTCGCATCAAAATCGTATCCTTGCAACTATATTTAATGGAATTATTTGTCTATTAAGGTTAACGCCATATAATAAAATAAATTTAGGTATAATAGCTTGTTGTGTGTTTGTTTTTCCAATCTGTTCTCTATTGTCTTGGTATCTTGCTACTAAGTAATGAAATAGGGAAAATATTGACCCGGAAGCAATAATTTTTTTCGACCATGCGACAATAATTTAGATGATCCTCCTCCCCGAACCAGTCAATATTAAGTACTTTTAAAGCCGTTTTTATGTTGCGTTAAAAAAGGGCAAATCAAGCAAGGCATATCAAAAATCATGGAACAACAGCAGACATCAAGAAACATTATACCTGAAAATGTAAAGTTTCTGTGAAAAATTTTTGCGACCAAGTATTTTTAGTCGTTTTGAGCCTGTTTTCAGAGGGGTGCGGTAATTTTGCGACCACTTTTATTGAACTGAATTGCTTAGAATTGAAATAAGGACAACTTATGAAACAAATATCATATATTAATACACCAGAAAACAAAGTATTTCAATACTTTTTGACCATGATTGGCTGTATGGTTCATGCACAATTAATCCGTCAAATTGAATATCTCAAAGTGGAAAATAGTATTCTCCGCTCAAAACTAGGACGCCAAGTCAGAACTACACAACAAGAAAAACTAAAGCTCATTAGGTATGGATTAAAAATCGGCGGGGAAATCAAAAAGTTAATCTCTATCGTCAACTATTCTACATTTCGCAGATGGGTAATAGCATATCAGAATAATGACCTGATTCCCAAAAAGCTTGGTCGTCCCCGGAGAACTCCACAGGAAGTAATCAATCTCATACTTCGTATGGCAAGGGAAAATCTTGATTGGGGCTATGGTAGAATTATGGGTGAACTGAAAAAACTCGATCTATATCGAGGCAGAAATACCATCAAGGCTATTATGATTGAACACGGCCTCAACCCCGCTCCAAAGCGATATGAAGATTCATGGGATGCCTATCTCCCCGAACCAGTCAATATTAAGTACTTTTAAAGCCGTTTTTATGTTGCGTTAAAAAAGGGCAAATCAAGCAAGGCATATCAAAAATCATGGAACAACAGCAGACATCAAGAAACATTATACCTGAAAATGTAAAGTTTCTGTGAAAAATTTTTGCGACCAAGTATTTTTGCTTGTTTTGAGCCTGTTTTCAGAGGGGTGCGGTAATTTTGCGACCACTTTTATTGAACTGAACTGATTAGAATTGAAATAAGGACAACTTATGAAACAAGTATCATATATTAATCTCCCCGGGTCGTCGTCTGAGCGAACCACTTTTTGTGCGAAATATGACGTTAAAAGTACAAGAAAATATGAGAGTAATTTTAACATAACCAACTCAATAATAGGTAATTTTAAAAACCTGCACTGTTTCCATTCTCCGCTTTCCGCATAAGCATCAATCATCCTGATTTACCCCGAAAACACCGATTTTTTTGCGACTATTTTTATACTACCGGGCCGTCATACTCGAACCTTTTTTACGAAAATTTTTGAATAAAATGTGGCCAGAAATTGTGGGATAAGCCGATTGACAACGTTCTAATCACCAGTCAGTGGGGTGCAGTTATTATGCGACCTGTTGCGTGAACCTCAAAGAGGTTAATTGTTTGACACTATATGGTATTTATTGTATAATATCATAAAACCAGAACAATAACCACAACAATTTTAACTGAGGCTTCGGACATGAAATCACATGGGCTCACGTACCTGAACACTCCGCAAAACCACGTATTTCAGATTTTCCTGACAACTATCGGTAAATTGGTTCAAACACATCTTGTCAGACAAATCGAGTACATGAAAGTCGAAAACGAAATCCTTCGATCTAAACTGGATCACCAAGTTAGATGCACGTACCAGGAGAAACTGAAACTCATGCGTTACGGTTCGAGAATCGGGGGAAGTATCAAACACCTGATCGGTATTGTCAATTATTCGACGTATCGACGATGGGTAATTAGATTTGAAAACGGAACACTCAACCGAAAGAAAATCGGACGGCCACGAACCACGCCACAACAGGTCAGAGAGTTAGTCCTTCGCATGGCTAAAGAAAACCTCGATTGGGGTTATGGACGGATCATGGGAGAACTCAAAAAACTCAATATCAAACTGAGCAGAAATACCATCAGACAAATCATGCGCGAAAACAATCTTAATCCATCACCAAAACGATACGAGGATTCGTGGGATGCGTGACCTTCCCCCGAAAAACTGTGCCACTTGAAATTAGAGTAAAATGATGAGATAATTTATTCAAAAAGGAGGCACAGAATGAAACGCAAGAGATTTAGTGAAGAACAAATCATCAGGATATTGCAGGAAGCTGACGCAGGAATGAAAGTCGCAGACCTCTGCCGCAAATACGGGTTCAGTGAGGCGACATTTTATAACTGGAAGTCTAAATTCGGTGGCATGACAATCAGTGAAGCCCGTCGATTGAAGGCGTTGGAGCAGGAAAACAGTAGGCTTAAACGGCTTGTTGCTGATTTGACGTTGGATAATCAGGTGTTGCGGGAACTCAGCTCAAAAAACTTTTAACGCCCAGAGCAAAACGAAAAGCATGCAAACATATAAAAGATTGCTTTGGGCTGTCAGATAGACGAGCAAGCCATCTTTCGGGATTATGTCGCAACACGCTTCGTTATAACCTGAAATGTGGTTCAGACAACCAGTTACGCGAACGCATGAAAGAGCTTGCTCAAAAGCATCGTAAGTTTGGCAGTCCTCGTTTACATGTATTGTTAAAGCGGGAAGGTTTGGTGATAAATCATAAACGAACTGAACGAATTTACAAAGAGGAGGGACTTTCGCTACGCAGACGAAAGCGACGTAGAAAGGCATCGGTAATTCGTATAAAACCAGATGCCCCCACTGCTCCTAACCAGAAGTGGAGCATGGATTTTGTACACGATCAGCTGGCCGGAGGACGCCGTTTACGCTGTCTGAACATAGTTGATGATTATACGAGGGAATGTATTGCTATTGAGGTTGATACATCGCTCAATGGACGACGGGTAGCACGCGTTCTTGATCGTTTGGCTTATGTCTGTGGGTTGCCTTCAGTAATCACGGTTGACAATGGTCCTGAATTTGCCGGCAAAGCAATGGATGCATGGGCATATAAAAATAGGGTGAAATTGGATTTCATAACACCAGGCAAACCGATTGAAAACGCCTATATTGAAAGCTTTAACGGTAAATTTCGAGAAGAATGTCTGAACGATAACTGGTTCTTTACAATCTGGAATGCCAGAGATATCATAGAATCGTGGCGTATTCACTATAACAGCAAACGCCCACATAGTTCTTTGGATTTTCTTACGCCAGATGAGTATAAAAACAAATGGATGGCTTCACAGGGGCTAGCCCCTGTGAATGTGGCTCAAGCTTAACTCTCTAATTATACTTGGCACAACATATGGGGTAAGGTCAGAAGCTTATGAAGTAATTCACTTAGTGCTTTGTGAATATTTTCAGTAATACAAATCCCCATAAGAACAGATACAATACTGGCGGATCAGGAACTGCAGGTACTTCAAATGTTTTGATAGATTGAAGGTTACTATTTAATATTTGGTCATTAGTTACTTGAATCAGGCTTCCGCCTTCAGAAATAACAACTCCATTATTGTTTGAAAGATTCATATAATACAAGTTTATATTACCCAAAAAAAGAACACTATTTTCTTCCAAAATAAGATTGGTAACATAAAGAGCTTCTAATCCCTCCCAATCCGGCTCATTATCATAAAAATCGGTCAGCATTAATTCACATCCGGCCAGGAATAATGAACCCAGAGCAAAATTGTTAATAAAACCTTCCATCACGGTTCCAAGATCTTTTCCGGCAACTTCAAAATAATTCCCCGTATTTTCAACGACAAGTTTAAGGTTGCTTAATCCTGATAATTTATCAGGGCAGGTACTGCTATTTTTAAACGATGCGCCATTCATGTGAATGGTACTTTCCGAAAAGACATTAAAAGAACTGTTTATTCCAAATTCTATCGTATCAGATATAATTATTTCAGCATGTGTCCCACCTAGATTCAATTCTCCATTACCTTTAGCTCCAACAATGATACTGTTTGCACGCAATTTGCCTCCAGACAACACATATTTTCCATCTGAAGTCATGCTATTTCCTATGATCAATTTGTTGAGGTCAACGTTTCCTCCTTTTTGCTCAAAAACACCAGCACTGCCACTTGAAAAACCAACATATAAATCTTTATCAATATTCAATTCACCATCTTGTAACTCATAGTGCCCACTTCCTGTCGATCTCACTCCAATGTATAATCTACCGGTGTTATGCGTTCCACTTAACTGATAAAAACAACCTGTTCCATATTCACCGACAAGAGATATATTGGTGTCCAATGTCCCTGAGGCCAGAGTATATGATCCAAAACTGGATACTCCATCACTGCCTAAAGATAACACTGTGTCAATAACATGGGTACCACTGGATTGAAGGAAATTCCCTTCGCCATAAAAACCAATACATTCTTTGTATGAATGGAGTACACCATTATTCAAATCATACTTTCCCGAAGCCTCGTCGTTATAACCGAGATACAATCTATGTGTTTGGTTTATAGTATCTGCATTTTGTATGAAGCTACCCATTCCATCAAACCCTATCACTTCATATGTTGCATTTAGTTCACCACTGTTTAATTCATATATCCCTTCCGCTCCGTTTATGTATCCCAATATCAATTCAAATACCGCATTCTTTCCGTCCTGATGCAAAAAGGTGCCTTCACCTTGATATCCGATATATTGGATACCCTGGCTAAATTCTAATAAAAAGGAATCAGGATCACCACTGAAAAATTCTGTCAACAGAGATCCACCACGTAGTTCATAAACACCTTTAGAATTTGTGTAATAACCAAGGTATAAATTTTGAAGACTGGTAGTTTTATCAAACTGGGTATATATTCCTGAATTCGTATACCCTACATACATGTTATTAACAGATGCATTGCCCTCAATATTCAAAATTCCACCATCAATAATCAACTCACTACACCCTCTTCCTCCACTTATATTACCTTTAACATAGCATTCACCTCCCGATGTGCTATATACACCATATGATTTGTCAGAAGAAGCAAGATATAGGTTATTGGTGGTATATGTACCGTCAGTTTGTATGAATTCTCCAATAATAGAGCTACTTAGATTATAATATCCTCCAATATATGTAACTTGCGTCGTAAGATTTCCTCCATTTAACTCATATACGCCTTTTGAATCATCTCCGACCGATATATAAAGATACGTACTGTTATATTCTCCCCCTGACTGTAAAAAATAACCTTGCCCATAATAACCAATGTACGAATTAGTAGCTGTCAAAAAACCGTTATTCAATGTATATGTACCTGTTGCATCAGGGAACAAACCTATTATCAAATCACTTGTAATGGTTTGCCCGCCAAATTGTACAAACTCTCCGAAACTATTGCTTAAATCACCCATGATAAAATCATTACTGACAGAAAGAAGGCCATCTTGTTGCTCATATCGCCCTAATGAATCAGGCATGAAACCAACAAACAGATATTTTGCCTCATGTATTCCACCCATCTGGTAAAAATAACCTTCGCCTTGTTCTCCAATAATGGCATCTTGCACAGTTAAAGAGCCTTGATGCAAATTATATATTCCAATGCTTGAAGGTAATGGTGCCAATGACAATCTATCATAAACATCATGAGAACCTCCAAATTGCTCAAAAGTTCCTCTACCTTCAAAGCCAACATATACATTCTCAGCCTTAAGATTACCACCATACAAAGAATAAGTTGCAGATGAAGAGCTATGTAATGCGATATTCAATGAATCCTCTAATATTACTGTTCCATTCTTTTGAGAAAAATCAGCCGATTGATCTATTCCCAAGTAAAAAGAAAAGGCGGATATCTTTCCATCTTCCAAGGTATAAATATCTGGAAAATCTATTTTAGAATATTCACCACACGCACCGTTAATTGTAGGAATAATAGATTGCAGATATGCATTAATAAAAGTCATCTCGCCTGTGGTAGCAATTACGTGCTTTTGGGTAGTAACCAAAGGTATATAAGGTACATAAGGTGAGCTAATCAGCTGTGTTCCCAGATAATCGTAATATCCTTTCCAATCAAAATCAGTCCAATAAAGATACTCTAAATTATGATTGTTACTCTCGGATTCATTGGAAATGATATCAAACAAATTACGTTTAGGAGTTTCAAAGGAGTATTTTTTTGTCTGCTTACTATTATGCATAGAATCTTGAAGAAAAATTCCTCCTGATTCCAATATTAAAAGAGTACTTACAACTTCTCTCATTAAAAAAGTTTTATTCTCTTTTTTAGATAATTCATCCATTTTTATGGATAAGTAATATTTTGAGAAATGAGACAAAGTAAATACATCATCTTTTGTTTGATTGTCTTGGAGTTGCTTGTTCAAATCAATCCAATTTGAATGCATTTCTTCACCACCAATAACATCTAGTTCCTTCAATCCTAACAATGATGCCTTCTTAAAATCTCCCCAATTTAAATAATAAGCGGATGCATCCTTTTTTATTGAATTTTGAGGATCAAGGTTTAAGCTGATGAAATAGAACTCATCGAATGACAATACATTAGTTTCTTCAACATCAGTGTTGCACAGCAAATCATCGCCATCACTGTTATCTGTTTTCTCCGAGGTAGAATTGTCTGTTTTGCTGTTTTTATTTAGATCATTATCTGAATTGTTAGAAAACTGAACAGATGATATAACTGCATATTCTCTATCGCTTACGGAAGAAAACAAAGATAAAAGAGGATGAATATAAAATAATGAGGCAAAGATAAGCATCAATATAAATTTACTTTTATTAATTCTCATAAACATTATCTCGTAATATCACAATTTAAATATTTATAATAAAGTAATTTTTCTTTCGCTGTTTTCATACAAAGATCATGGTTTTTTGCCGAGTCCACACATAATTGGTAAGCATGCAACGCTAATTCTAGCTCACCTTGTTTCTCATAGATGACTCCCTTATGAAAATAAGCACGTGAAGATTCTGAAGGATTAATATGAATAATTTCATCAAATTCGTTTAGGGCTCCCTCATATTCACCAGCTTCTCTTAGCGTAAAACCTCGATTAAAACGTGCTTGTACATTGTCTGGATCGATGGCGATAACCTTATTAAAATCAGCTAGTGCCCAATCATATAAACGCATTTGGAAATAAACAAAACCACGATTATTAAAGGCACTAATATCAGTTGAATCAATTTGTAAAGCTTTTCGGAAATAATCGATGGCTTTTTCATAATCTTGCTGTTTGGAATATATATTGCCGATAGCAAGATAAAGATCGGAACTGGATGACGAAACTTCTAATATATAAAGATAATCAGCAAGCGCCTTATTATATAACCCTTCTTGATAATAGGCAATTGCCCGTTTGTAATAAAGATCCATTTGGTTATCAAAATTTTGTTCTAATTCCAAAGACTTTGTGTATTGTTCTGCTGCTAGCGAATATTGTTGGTTCTCTAAATAAGCGTTCGCACTTAAACGATACAATTCACTATGAGAATTGTTTAACTCAATTGCTTTTTTATAATCGAGTATAGCGTTATCGTTTAGTTTTGTGAGTTGAAAGAGTTTGCCCCTAAGTAAATACAATTGATAATTGCCTGGAGCAAGCGCAATGGCCTTCGTATAATCTTCAATTGCTCTGTTATACATTTTTTTAAGTGCCCATATTTTTCCTCTATAAACATAAGCTTTCTCTGAATTTTGATTAATTTCAATCGCTCTATCCAAGGCTGAAACAGCCCTGTCGTAATCTCTTTTCATGAGATATGTAACAGCTTCTTCATAGTATGCGTCAAAAGAATCGGGATTAAGTTGAATAATAGAAGTATAGTCTGTAATTGCCTGATCATAGTGTCCCAGCGCTCTCCATGCAGAGGCACGGTTGAAATATGAATTTGGTTCGTTTTTGTCTAACGCGATAGCCCTGTTAAATGCATTAATAGCTTTTTTAAAATCTTTTTTTCCAAGCATTGCCAAACCATATTGATAATAAACAGCACAATAATCAGGATTCAATTTAATTACTTCATCAAAATCGGCTAATGCCAAATCATATGACTCTTCTGAAAGATAAATCATGCCACGAAGATAATAAGCATCTATTGCTGTTTCAGCATAGGATAAAGCTATATCACAATCCCTGACAGCTAATTCATTGTTGCCCATCTGAAAATAAATATAGGCACGTTTCAAGTATAAGTTGCTATCATCAGGTGAAATCTGTATAGCTTGAGAATAAGACTCAAGAGCATTTTCATATTCACCGCGTGCAGAGAAAATTAGACCCCCAAGTAAATACGAAGAAGAAGTCCTAGGGGATGTTTTATTGATACGAGAAGTACCTATGCAGCCAGGTAGTAGTAAAGATATGATAAAAATAATAGATAAATGTTTTGAATTCATAAAACCTATTTTGTGATGTCGAATATTACACGTAATGTAACCAGTGTGTCCTTATTTCTATCTAACATTAATGGCGTTATAGATGATGAATCCGGTGGAAGAATTTTTTTCACAGCACCTATTTTTTCTAGTTCAAGGATAAGTTGTTCCAAATTATCTATGGGCACTTCAATTATTGCATATGGAGGGGGCGTAGACTCAAAAGACAATATAGTGCCATTATTATCGTTTGTGATAGTTTGAAAATTTTCATAAATTTCAGATAAATACTCCAGTGGATTTAAAAATTTTGTCTCTTGTTTTCCAGTAGAGTCATACTGGTATTCCACCTGATCTGGAGTTGTAACTATTTTTGTAAAATGAATATTTTCATTTTTGTCATTACTTGCATATTCAGATAAACGAAATTCACAATCAATAAAAAGTGCTAGCTCTATTGGTTTATCTTTTTTGTCCTGAATTTCCTTCTCCGGATCGGAGCTATCAATGGGATTAAATTTTATCGGCTCAGTAGCTTCTTCCTGCGAATGGTTTGTTATAACTGGAGTTTCAGACAAAAATTTTTCATCAGATTCAACTTTTTTCTCTGCAATTAAAGGTATATTGTTAGTACCAGCTGGCTGATGATGCAAAACATAAATAAATATTACTATGGATGCAGCAACCCCTATCATACTTATAGGTATAAAATTTTTCCTTTTCCTGGTTGTTGGTGATTGCATTTCAACTTGTAAACGCTCGGAAAGTTTTTCTAAGAAATCTTCGGATGCTGATATAGGACTTAAAGACTGCAGATGACTTTCCACATCCCGTAACTCCTCCAGATGTTGATTGCACTTTCTACACTCTTTCAAATGTAATTCAATAGCAGGCTCAATTTTTGTATCAAGCGTGCCATTTAGATAATTCGTAAGTGCTCTTCTAGTCTTAGCACAGTTCATTTAATTTCATATCCTTTAGTATAGTAGCTAATTCTTCACGAGCTCTACCTAATCGTGAATGGATGGTACCTAACTTAGTATTTGTAATATGTGCTATCTCATCACAAGATAGCCCTTCAATATAAAACAATACAACCACAACTTTTTTCTTCATAGATAAAGAGTTAATAGCATCTTGAATTATCCCCTCCACTCTTTTCTGAGTAGAAAGCCCTGAACAGCATGCAACTATCTCGTTTCCGGATGATTCATCTAATGAATGCATAAAACGAATAAATTTATATTTAGGAGATCTTAACTTACTTTTGCAGGTATTAATAATAATTTTGTAAAGCCATGAAAAAAAAGCATCTGGAGTTTTAAGCTTCTTGATGTTATTAAAAACCTTGATTAAGATCTCTTGAGCAACATCTTCTGCATCTTCACGTGTCCCCATAAAACGATAACATATGTTAATTATTTTAACATGATAGCGTTCTACGATTTCGCCAAACGCTTTATTATCTTCATTTTGGCAAAGCCAAATTAAAGTCTTATCCTCTAAATCACTATATTTTTTTTCACAAATTACCAGCATAGCACAAATAATTAAAGGTTGTTGTCATTTTAGCTAATTTTCCTAAATTAAATTTTATCATATATCCAGATCGTTGTCATTACTTTATTTTTCTCGAAATTAATAAGCAAAAAAACATCTTTAATGGAAGATTCATACACAAACACGAGTCTTATAAAGATAGAAGGCAATTTTAACTACCTGCAACCTAATACTAAGTAAGAGCTTAACAAAAGACAAAGGAGTAAAAATGGGTTTCAAATTTAATGGCGAAAATTATCTAACAATAAGTGACTTACAAAAAGTTTTACCGATTCACCCTACTACATTATGCAAAATGTGCAAGAATGGTGAAATTTCAGGAGCAGGCAAGATAGGAAAGCAATGGTATCTTCCAGAGTCAAAATTAGAAGAATATTTGCAAAATTCATTCATTAAAAAGTGACTTATCGCTAAAACCTAGCGGTTTACCATTCACACTTCAATAGCAACATGTCATTGAAGATAGTATTTTTGTGCCCTTAAATAATCAAGTTTTTCAACTTTTGAGCTTATCTTAGAGAGTCAAGAAACCGATATAAGTAAATTCAGCATTACACTAAAAGGAAAAGATGACCTCATGAAAATTTATAAAATAATTATTTTTTTTATATGTATATTTATACTAAATGGGCTTTGTAAGGGATGGGCATCGGATGTTGCTACAAATAACACAAGTGATACTTTGTATGGAGGTATCACTTTGAAATCCAGAAGGGTACTGTTTGACAAGTCTTCATCTAATATTGTTTTTTCTGACGACAAAGTTGTAAAAAGAATTTATCTGAAGTTCAACACTACAATAACACAAGCTATAATAAGAAAATTGGCAAGATATGATATTTTTTTAGACGATTATATAACCAACAACACCTATATTGCCAAAGTTGATAATACAAAACTTTCTCATCTAGAAAAGCTATCTTTCATACAAGGGTTTGCTGAAATAGATATTTCCGATAAGATGTCCACCGAACTATATAATAAATTTATTGAATCGTGGAGCATAGACAATAGCGACGCAAAGTTCCTGGTTAGCTTTTACGATGATATTAGCTATAATGAAGCAGCAACCGATATTGTTTCAATTGGTGGAAAAGTTGAGTCACAGCAATTTTCATATACAATGAAACTTATTGTATCGATTGAAAAATCTTACTTATTAGATCTCGCATCGCTTGAAATAGTTAAATATGTTGAAGAGTTACCTCAAGGTATTTCTCCCAACAGTGTTAATGCAGGTATTCTATCTAATGTTTTCCGTGAGGATACTGGAGAACCATTATCAGGCCTATTTGACACTCCATACGATTTAAAAGGTTTGGGCATTAATATTGCAGTGAGAGATTACGGAGCAATCTACAATCACTCAGACCTATCGGGTAGGCTGTTTATTGTCGATAACGACAACATATCCAGCCATGCTACACACATTGCAGGAATTATTGCAGGAACATTCCATCTGAATGAGACACCTCCCAAAGGTGGTATGGCCTCATTGGCAAATCTATTCTCCTTTAGCATAACGAATGATAATAGTTTTACGGATGACTTTCTTTATTCCATCTTAATATGTAATGCATCAATTATTAATAATTCTTGGGGCGTAGATATTGGTTGGGAAGACGAAATATTTTACGATAATCAAAACCTTTTCGGAGAATATACAAGCGATACAGAAGATATGGATGGTCTGATCTATTCATATTTTGATGAATATGCCTTGATCATCAAATCAGCTGGAAATCATAGAGATGACAGCGGTGTTGGGCATCCCCATGATGGAAATGATGTTGACAATGATGGAAATTACTATGATTGCATTGATCCTTTAGCAAGCGCAAAAAACACAATAACCGTTGGATCAGTCGGTACCTCTGCTGATGCATATATCTCATCGGATTGCAGTAGCTGGGGACCAACCGATGACGGACGATTAAAACCTGATGTAGTTGCAGATGGTTACGAGTTATATTCAACATATCCCAACGATGAATATTGTTATGAGAGCGGTTCGTCTATGGCGACAGGAGTAGTATCAGGAATATCAGCATTAATATTTGAAGCTTATGACAAAATATATGGAGAATATCCAACAGCAGACATTGTCAAAGCATTGCTCTGTAATTTTGCGTTAGATTTAGGTAAGCCAGGCCCGGATTTTTCTTATGGATTTGGACTAGTTGACGCAGAATCGGCTATACAGGCAATTTATAATTATGATGAATCTGCAGGAGGGCATATTGTAACTAGTATAATAAGCGAAACAGGAGAAAATATTATATATAATATTACAATTACTTCAGGCATAAATGATAACAAACCTCTAGTCCTAACTTTGGCATGGATTGACCCTCCGGCAAATCCTTCTGTTACAAATGCAATTATTAATGACCTGGATATTGTGGTAGAAGATAACGATGGCAACGTCTATTATCCATTTTATTTTAAACCATATGATGACACTCCAAATCCACAATGGGAAGAACCTGTAGTTGACCCAACAGAATCTGCCAAAACCGGAATAAACAGATATGATACTGTCGAACAGATCGTTATACCTCTGGATAATGATGGTAGCTTGAAAGAAGGTAACTATACCATCAGAATTTCAGGACACAAAATCTTGTTGATCAACCAACCTTTTGCCCTGGTAACTTCAGTAGGAATCAATAAACTACATTTCAATACCATAAAGATTAAAGATGAAGAGGAAGAATGGCGCACAAGTCATTATACCGTTATTGATGAAACTCCTGACGTTCGTTTAATGGTATCCGAATTCGGGGAAGGATTTTATACATCAACTGTAAAATATTCATATTCAAATGATGGTGGGAGCGGATGGAGCGATTGGACTGATGTTACAGGTATTTATGTTGATGAGAATTGTTCTATTCCATGTGGAGTGACACATTGCGGAGTGGCTTACATCAAACAGGAAAATATACCCTTTAATAGCGTAAGTTTAAATGATAACAGAATCAAGTTTCGAGTTGAGTATCAACAAACTAATCAGATAAGCCCTATTTATATAGTTAAAAATCACAACATCTATCATGTCAGTGCTGAGATTGGAGATGATAGCAATGGTACAGGTACGGAAACAAATCCATGGCAGACAATAAGCCATGCATTGATCAGTGCTAGCGCACGCTCAGCAGTTCCCGCAAAAATCTACGTACAACAAGGCACCTATAATGAGAATATCGTCCTCAGAGAATATGTATACCTCTATGGGGGTTATGATAGTGATTGGGAAAGATCCGTCTTGACAAATGAAACCGTGATTCAGGGTACTGGGACAACACATGTTGTTATAGGAGATGATTATACGATTCTTGATGGATTCATCGTCACAAATGGTAATGCCAATACAGGAGGAGGCATATATTTATTTCAGACATCTCCAAAAATAAGAAATTGTACTATACAAAGCAATACTGCAGAAGATAATAGTGGTGATCCTTCGGGAGGTGGTCTATACGCGTATGAATCATCAGCAATAATAGATAACTGTAAAATCAGCAATAACAATGCAACAACAAGTGCTACAACATATTCAGCATCTGGAGCAGGAGCATGTATAATCAATTCTTCCGTCCAATTAATGAATACTACCTTCCTGACAAACGAATGTGTTTCTACTGCAGAGACAGGTTTTGCACGGGGAGGAGGGCTTTATTTACTTAATGATAGTTCAACAATTATTAATACAATATTCCGAGAGAACATTACTTCGTCACAAGACGAAGCTTTTGGTGCTGCAATATATTGTGCAAATTCAACATCTCGATTTTTAGGATGCATTATATCTTTTAATGAAACTGAAAGTGGTTTTTTATTTGGGGAAGCAATATATTTCACCAATGCTCCTTCTGCTATACTTACTAACTGCACAATTTACGGGAACACAGAAGGAGGCATAAGAATATCGGGTCAATCTTGCCAAATAACCAACTGCATATTATGGGGACATACAGGAAATGATATCAGTGGTACAGTCGATAACAGTAAAATCACTTATTCATGCATAGAAGATGCTATTGGCGGCATAGGTTGTATTCATACTAATCCAACTTTTCGGAATGTGAATTCTAAGAAACTAAATATATCAATTGAATCACCTTGCATTGATGCCGGCAATGATAATGCTTCATCTTTAGAGATACTGAAAAAAGATATTGATGGAGACCCCAGATTATTTTTCTTTTCTAATGCTACAAATATCGTTGATATCGGTGCCGATGAATATAGATGGTCCATATCTTCTTATGAAATGGATAATGATGCCATTTGTTTGGAATGGGAAAGTAAAGGAAATGAGACATATTATGTAGAATATACCAATGATAATATATTTAACCTGCCTTTGCCTCATCTGCATTTCAAATGCAATGAGAATGACAACGATTCAATGGTATGTGATTCGATAAATTCCATAAACGGAGTCGCATATGATAATGAAGGAGAGTGTAATACCGAGGAATTTGATATAGTCGGCAAAATCAACAATGCTTTCACTTTTGATGGCAACCAATACATCACCTGTGGAAATACAGGAAATATAACATCCGATTTAAGTGTATTCGCTTGGGTTTATGTGGATAATTCATCCCAAAACAGAACAGTAATCAGCAAATCAGGAAACAACGCGTATCGTCTTCTTGTAAATGAAAACGGCAAAATAAGTGTTTTTATAAATGACGGATCAGGAGCCGAGGAAAAATCTTCTTCAAACAGTATTCCCATCGCTCAGTGGGTGCATATTGGTATTAGCATAGACTTTTCTTCAGAAGAAATAAAATTTTATATAAATGGAACTCTCGACACAACACTAGCGATTACCAAAACATGCATCGCGCAAAGTAACAATGATTTTATTATAGGCGCTTATGATACAAATTTATATGATGCATGGATAGGCTACTTGGATGACATTCGCATTTATGACTGTGCTTTAAACGAAGAGCGAATCACGAATCTCTACAGTCAGGGGGCGGGTACTGAAAATAAAAATCTAATAACATGGATACGCATATCTCAAGGGATATCTGGACAATCAGGTAATACCTCATGGCAAGATGATTCTAGCCAAACGTCCCCTGATTTAGATAATGACAGCCTTACACATCGTTTTTATAAAATTGTTTGCGACTAACTCAACTTACCTCAAATGCAAGTTTAAATCGGTTGATTTGATCAGGCATTATTAACGGCAATGAACTTCAGGTAAATCAAACAAACTTTATGCATTGTAACAGTCGTGCTATTTTTCTTCTATCTAAAAAGGCTTAAGCAATATTTCTAGAGACTTTCTGGGAACGAATGTTTTTTTAAATTGGAGATATAAGGGTTTCTAAAAAAATTGTCCTTAAGCCTTTTTTGCACCAAGAATAATTAATTTAATTACAATATCTTAATATAACTTATTTTATTTTTACTTTTTTTTATTTATTTGTATTTTCTTTTAGTTTCTTTTGTTTTCTAATACAATATTATAGATCTTATTACTATTTTCGTTGTTACAGCTATTTTTTACTTATCTTTTATCCATTAATTACCGTTCTTACTACTAACACCATACCTCTTGATTGTTATTATATTACAAAACTCAGTTGTAATTTCATTGTAAAGGAGTATTAAAAATGACAGAGTTGACAGAAGAAAAATTAAAAGAAATTTTACAACAACATTACACATGGGTTAATTCTGCGGGTGATAAAGGATGCGCTGCTGATATGAGTCAAGTAAACCTTAGAGGTGCTGACCTGCATGAAGCTGATCTCCCTGTTGCAAGATTATGTTATTCAGATTTGACTGCAGCTAACCTTCATGGTGCAAATTTGAGTTCAGCTAATCTCTTCAAAGCAAATCTCAGCTTTGCGGATCTAAGTAATTCGGATCTTGGGTTTACTATTTTGCATGAGGCCGACCTTTATTTTTCTAAGTTTTACAATTCAAAATCTCTTAGTTATGCACAACTCATAAATTCAAAGAATTTTGATAAAGCTTTTTTTACTCCTCAGCAAGAAAATGAATTCTGCCTTGCTGGTAAAAAAAGATTCGATAAAGACGACCTTATATCACTTCAGCAATATAAAAATATACTTTCTGAAAAGGAATTTAATGAACTCATCGAATACGTTAAAGAACGTATGAACTAAAAATTTTGTTGCTATTTTTCAGGATTATTAAATTCCCTCCCCAAACCAACTTTTTGGGCAATTTCTGTTATTCTCTCTCTCCTAACCAGTCAGTATTAAGTACTTTTCAGGCAATTCTTAAAATTCCAGAATGACTATTTGATCTCGGACTAGTTTTGTCCATAGACAGGATAACTTGACAATCGGTAATTCATATGTTAAATTATTAACAGATCCACAAACAAAAGAGATTTTTCAGAGGTTCCTTAAAACGAAAATTTGTATAAAATTATTATCTTTATTAAGGAGAATCGCTGTGAAACGATTATTACTGTGCATACTTATCGTTGCGATAGCATCTTTCAGTTTAATGAATAGAGCAGAGTCTGCAGAATACTTGTACGTAAGCAACGTGAGCGGAGCTAGTATTTATCGTTATGACGCTGAAACAGGTGCTTTTATTGACAATTTTTTAAGCGGCAACGGGCTTAATATGCCCGGTGAAGCTATGTTAGATCCTGCCGAAGAATATGTTTATGTTACAAACAGAGGTGCAAACAACATACTACGTTTCGACGCAGTTACAGGAGCGTTCGACAAAGTGTTTGCCACCGGATTAAATAACCCTGTCGGTTTACGATTCAACAAAGCCGGCGATTTATATGTAGCTAATCGAAATACCGATGAAATACTCAAATACGACAGTAACGGCAATTTCATGGGAGTATTCGCAGATATAGCCAGCGTTGTAGCACCTAATCCCGCGGATCCTGCAACCCTCACTTTCGGACAAAACAATCATCTCTATGTAAAAAGTATAAACTCAATTCTTGAATTTGATGGAGCGACTGGAGATTTTATAGGAACTTTTTACCATGATCCTGATATGAACTCTTTTGCTGGTTTCGTTTTCGCGCCAGATGAAAAAATGTATATTGCAACGTATTATGATAACTCAGTATTATGCCTCAACTCCACAACCGGAGAGCTTATTGAAGAGTACAGTTTAGCAATAGCTACAGGTCTTGCAATCGGACCTGATGGTGCGCTTTACGCTTCAAGCCAGGGCGAAGATAATATCCAGCGACTTAATCCACAAACAAAGGAATTTGAGGTATTTTCGCCAGCAGGAAATGGATTGAATAATCCGGGAACAATGTTCTTCTCAGACTTTTATTCTTTTTATGACGAACCGCAAACTATTCCTGAACCGATGACATTGATTCTTTCCGCTATCGGTGTAGTACCGCTTATTATCAGAAAACGAAAATAATATCTGATATAACATTTTCAAATATAAAAAAACATTCCTTTATTTAATTGAGGTTAACTTCCCGTGACATCCTCCCCTTTTTGGGCCATTTTTAGAATTCCAGAATGATGATTTGAGCTCGGAGGAGTTTTGTCCATAGCAAGGAGTTGTCGGTTATTCGCCTAAAGTAAATATTGGTTTAAATTACGCGTATGTATGGAACCAGCTTTCATCAGGTGGTCCCGATGTGTTTCAGATTGATCTTGAGATGCAAATAATTACGCGATATAACTTTATTTTTCCCCGAACATCTGATATAATTATTAATTATGAGGATAATCCGGCTAATGACTGTTCGTATATAGTGGCATTAAGCCTCAGTTCATGACAGCAAATAATTTTGGGTAACACTTTCGAATAATAGCTACACATTAAGCTTCGTAGATGTTAATATATGGACTTGTTGTTTAATATTGGACCTAGCGGATCAACTTCTGCAATTTATATTTCATTGGATGCGTACTATATGCCGATATCACAGAATATAGTGACGGTTAATCCGAATGAGTTGATAATATTGATGGTACCAGTTCCTGAACCGGGAGCAATGATGCTCTGTATGTTCGGATTGGTGTTTGCTAAGTTTTTTTGAGAAAAAGGTAAATAACGCTATTACAAAACAAGAAAGTGTATATAGAGGTTAAATGAACCGTAAACGAAGCATTTTTATAACAATTTTTTTGTGGTGTATGTTGATTGGAAGTATTCATTCAGCTTTGGCTCAGAATCAGCAACGTGGTTTGTGGGTATGGAGCAGGAGTGAGGATATTATTGATGATTACAATAACAATACATCAGATATTTACGAAGATTTTATCAGTTTTATAGAAGCTCCGCATTCGACTCCTGCTGATCGCGTGACCAATCTTTATATGTCATGTTACACCGCTATGCGTAGCAATCCTGATGAAATGCGTGCATTTTTAGCTGATATGTCGAGTCGTGGATTTTCGGTGTACGTTGTTTTATCCGATCCAGATTTTGTATTATTTAAGGAAGTGGTCTTCTTTAAGGACAAGATAGATAAAATTCTATTATTTCAGAAAAAAGGCAACTCTAATGAGCGCTTTGCCGGCATTATGCTTGATATTGAACCGCACTTATCTACCGGTTCGGCTTGGTATGACCCTACAAATTTTCTGACCATCTGGTCAAATTATATCGAAGAGCTTACGTATTGCCGAACGCAAATAGATGCTTATAATGCCTCACACGAACCTGATATAGCTTTTTCGGATGCAGTTCCTTGGTGGTATGATACTTATGATTGGGATAACGATGGCGTAGTGGATGAAGAGTTGCTTGACGAAATCATGGGACAGGTAGATTTTTATACAGTCCAAGCATACAGTAATGACAAAGCGGATATTGTGACCTATGCAAGCGGTGAAATGGCAAAAGCGCATGATGTTGGTAAAGAATGTGTCATTGGTGTTGAAACTATGCCGTTGCCATCCGACCCAACAGATACATTTTATGGCGAGGGTGTAGCAGTCTTTGAAGAAGCGTTAGATTCTCTTGATACAACATACGCTTCTGAAACCGCATATGGTGGCGTTGCGATACATTTATATGCCAATCCTGATGATGGCGAAGAAGGCTACCAGCATCTTACTGCAACAGCAAGCGATGACGCACCTGTGATCACTATCACCAGTCCGAATGGGGTTCAGGTGGAAGGTATTAGTTTTGAAGATAATGTGACGATTACTTGGACCGTGTATAATCCTGATACTAAAAATTATAATGTCGCTCTTTCGTATAAATACCAGAGTGATCTTGATAATGATTCAGTCTCATGGCAATCAATCCATACGCTTTCTGGCGTGGATTCTACAGTAACTCAAGGTTCTTATGAATGGGTTACATATATAACTTCATCGCCAACCAATCGTATTATCATTAAGGCTGATGTGGCATATGTTTCTGCTCCGATTCTGACGACATCTGACATGACCAATTTTGGCGTAGGTATCAACGAGATCTTTATTCTTGATGGATGGGGCGCTTCCATTCCCGCAAACTTTGCAGGATATCCCCAAGGTTTACAGGTGATACCAGATAACCCTCCTGTTCTACATTCTACTTATTACATGTTTTATTACACGACCGATTTTCCCGGCGTCTACTATGCTCAATCAGCAGATGGAGGAGCGACTTGGACAGCTACACATCTAACCCCAAATGCGTATTCGCTGGATGGTGGATATGTGTTAAGCTCATGGCCTCGGCGTCCTTCCATGTCAAAATATGGTGATGTTATTGCCATAGCATGGATAGAAGATTCAGTACAGGGGTTACGTTCAAATGGTTTTTCTGATAAACGAGTCTATCTGCAAATCAACAATGATGCCGGTAATAGTAGTAACTGGATGCCTGCAAAAGTATTAGTCAGTAGTTCCGGTAAAGATATTTATTCTAATGTGAATGTGCATGTCGCTTCTGATGGAAGTGTTCATCTTACATGGGAGGCGTATGTAGCGAGTACGGATATATCTTCTATCGAATATGCTAAGTATACCTATAACAGCACTTCCGGAACGTGGGAAACAACTGGATCACAGGCTGTTGATCAGAGTTCTTCAAGCGATTATGTATTGCGTACACCGTCGGTCACAACAACGAGCTATGGAGTTCACACTATTTGGAGTGAATATAAAAAAGAGACGACTACGCAGGGTTCGAGTGTTTATATTTTTAATGAAGATTTTAATAGCTATTCTGTTGGTCAACAAGTTGATTGGCATAGAGACATTTCAGAACTTTATTGGCAGTTCTATGGAGGTGGTGCCACGACTATTTCTGATAGCGGTGGGGTATGTGTCCGTTTGACTAATTCATCTGGGAGTGGCTGTGGAATTACACCTTATACGGTTGATGATGAGCCAGTCGACTGGGATCCTCCCAAAGATTTAACTAACGGCACTATTTCGATAGATATACGTACTAATTTATCTTCTGCCATCTCAAATGCTGTAACCGCACAAATTGTTGCGCTAACGACAAATGGCGGGTCAACTTATACCACTACGTTCAGCTTACCTTCCGGAAGTTATTACACATTACCCGCTTCAGCTGCTGGCTGGCAAACATTAACGTTTAATGTTGCTGATTTGACGTCTGGTGAAGCAACTTGGGCAATTCCAGACTTTACCAATGTCATGCAGGTTAAAATCAGAATTGAATATACTAGTACCGCAAATATAGATTTTGATAATTTTTCAGCACAAGGTTATGGAACTACAACGGTGCCGGTGCCGCCTGAAGTACGTATTGTCACACGCTCTAAAATCACAACGTGGCAGTCTGCTAAAGAAGTAACATCGTATACATATTCAACTGAACAATTGTTATCCGGTGTAGATGGAAATTTCTTAAACTATCCAGTGTATTTTCCAAAAATCACATCTTTGGGAGATTATACTTATGCAGTATGGCAGATACCCACCGTAGGCACGCCTGATAATGATGGGCTTGAACAATACTCGTCAGTGCAGTTTTCCAAACGTGACGCATCGTCGACATCCAACAATTGGGATACCGCAACCACGCTCAGCACTGATGGATATGCTCCGGTAATTTCCGCATGGAATGATGATGGTACACCTACAGTGCAAGTAGTGTATTCAAACAATTTTACCGAATATATTGCAGGTGACGCATACACGGGTAATCTGCTTTACAATGAGACGACAGATCAAGGGTCCGGTTGGTCTGGTGAAACAATGCTTGTGCAGGGAAGTGGTCTATCAAACGGCATTCGGCGTCCTTACCACCATAATTCGGGCACAGGTGTTCGAGCGGTACATTTTTTATCATATCCATTTATTTTTTCTGACGAAAACGGTATCTCAACCATCAACTGGATAAGTGGTGGGCAAACTGATGAAGCTGAAGAATATTTTAAAGTTCGTGGTTTGGCGTCGTTTACGACTCCTAATCCGCCTTTTGCTAATTTAACATCTGGCGGTGGTTTTACCATATCGTGGAACCCTCCTGATATTCAATACGCTCCTACAGGCTATAAGTTGCGGCGTATCCCTGATAATAATACCTCAATGGTACACGAGGTTAACTCAGGTAATCCTATTTACGCTATTAGCTATTATGATAACGATTCTATAACAGCTGGGGTTCATTATCGTTACGAACTCTCATACATGCTTGATGGCTCGCAGTCTCCGTGGTCAGCGTTGTCAAATGTGATAAAAGAGGGAACTAATTTGATCATAGATGATTTTGAATATGATGCTTCTTCG
Source organism: Candidatus Auribacterota bacterium (assembly GCA_963675685.2). Taxonomy (GTDB): domain Bacteria; phylum Auribacterota; class Auribacteria; order Auribacterales; family Auribacteraceae; genus R3-B46. The sequence continues at coordinate 482,721 of CAXXKF010000010.1, read as the reverse complement.
CAAACATATACTGGTATGACGTATGCTTTCTGGAATACCGATATAACTGGAGTAATAACCAGTGAACAGGCAACAACTGGAGTGAATTCATATAAAATTACCTATTGGGACAATGACACAGCATATGCTGGTTCGTTTGTTTCGTTAATTTTTCCAACAACCATGGATTTTTCTGCCTATGGAAGTTTGGATTTTTCAATCCGATTCAATCCTGAAGCAGGTATGATTGAACGTGATGTGGAGGTACAGCTTGTTGAAGCTGAAACAGGCGAAGCCTTCCGTATCGGAACCTCAGTGACACTTGTCAATGATTCTCAATGGCATACGTATCATTTATTTTTCGATCAGGTTTCTCCTGAAGTGAGTGGTGATGCACCAGAGGCTACATTAGATTTAGAGCATATTCAGCAAATAAGGTTTGTTACATGGGACAATGACAGTACATCATTTTATATTGATGATCTTAGTCTTGCTCCAACCTCAACCGATGATGTGTTGTTGTATCTTAATACCGACACTATTCTATTGGCTACGCCGATAAGTTACTCTGATATGCCTAAAGCTGAAGTTGTCAATCAACCGTTAACACCGATAACCGTATATTTTGGTAATGCCGAAGAACCGTGGATTTTATGTATTTATACCGCTTCAGAGATGCAAAATGAAGATCAACAGACATATCCGCTAACAAGTCATGGTCTTGTGCGATATGATCCCATTTACGATAATGTTTATCCGGAATATACCTTACCGCTCAAAGTATGGTGCGGTAACTATGGTCCTGTGGGATTCTTTAATTCTGACGGGAATATAGCTAATGCTACGTACGCGGCGCAAGGGTATCCACCTGTCACAAATGACTATTTTCTTAAAGGATACGATTTAGACAATGATGGCACAATCGGTGGTTTGTTGTTTGAATCTGACGGACCGTTCATAGAAGGGACTGGGGCTGGCGAATATCCCTTTGACCTTGATGGTGATGGGTTTCAGGAAGGAGATAATTTCTTTGATCCGGCTGATGGCAGGGTAGCGATTGGCGAAGAACCAGCTTGGTTGTTTGTCCCTGTGTTGCAACATGCAACCGAACCGGCAGCCGAAGGGGCTATTGTCATGGATCCAAATGATACTGCGACATGGCGTGTATTGACCAGTTCGGAAAAAGGTGCCGGAACCCACTATATGGAAATGTATTTTGCTGTCTTTATTGGGGAAGAGCAATTGCTTAATATGTCAGATCCCAATGCCAAAGGTCAGTATAAAAACACCATCATAGTTGATCTTGCCTACAATTAAATTCCCTCCCCCGGCCATTCGCAAATTGAACCACTTGATAGAAGAAATTATCTTTCTTTATCAGTTTAAAGAGCTTATTAAAATCGCTTAATTTAGCCTCGGATTAATTTTTGCACAGCATAGGTAGCTTGATTTTCCAAAAATCGCAGGTTATATTTGTAATAGACAATCATTAACAACGAAGTTTTTCAGAGACTCCTTAAGAATATTTTTATAAAAAAAATAAGAAAATTGTTGAGGCGCTTGCAAATACATAGTTTCCGTGCTATAATTTATTAAGATAAGAACAAAAAATTCTTCGTATACAAGGTGATAAAATGAATAAGACCATGTTTTTTTTCCTGATTTGTGGTTTGATTTTTGTACAAAATTATGGATATGCATCTGATGTAACAAGAAATACAATATCAGGTAACGCCATTCATTTCGATGGGTTCGGAGATTTTCTGGAAATACAATATGATCCGTCTCTTATGCTTCAAAATCAATACACTTATGAAACATGGTATAAAGCAGATTCACTTGGTGACAGTGGCAGTTTTTTTGCCAAATATTTAAACGAGTCTCCTTATGAGTTTAAAGGTTTTTCAATTACTTCTGATGTAAAACTTGCAACGATAGGATGGAATCCGACGGGTTTTGGGTCTTCAGTATATTCATCTGCTGACATTATTCAGACAGGAATATGGTATCATTTGGCAGTAGTGTATGATGGTTCTTTCGTAAGATTTTTTGTGGATGGACAACAATCCGGCCCTGCTATTAACGCCAGTGGAGATATTTACGATTCAACTGTTCCTGCATATATGGGAAAAAGTTCGTTGTCCGCTGATCCGGAAAAAACACTTGACGGGACAATGGATGAATTCAGATTTTACAGTCGCTCATTAACTCCGAGCGAAATTTTACAATCTTACAATGACGGAGTCGCCGGAATACAAAGCACTGTATCGACAACATCATTACGTATTTACATGGCATTTGATGAAGGCACAGGCACTACTGCGTATGATTCATCTTCATTTTCTAATGACGGAGCTTTTGGAACACTAGAAAATTCGCCAGAATGGGTTTTGGAAAACAGCGGAACAATTCCTGAACCGTCATCGCTGTCATTATTAGGACTCGCTGTTTTAAGATTTGTCAAACGTATCGCAAAAAAGTAATTCGTTGCAGACCGCTCAACCTGTCATCTAGCGAAATAAATCTTGGAATTTCGATTACCATGCATAATTTGCTTATTAATAAGATGTGAACTATTTTTCAGAGATTATTTAATTTATCTTTCATAAAATCTTCACCTGTCTATGGACAAAACTCGTCATTGCGATATATCAAAGAGTTACCTCCTGTCGTCCTCAAAAAATCGTAATTGCTGAATTACAAGAAGTTATATAAAATCTCAATCACTAAAAAATTCTTAAAATCTTAACAAAATTTGAGGAAAAGTATTGTGATTGAGTTGTGCAAATTATTCTTTTTATCTATAAAATCATCTATCAAAACAAAAACATCATTGGTTGTCGAAAATATTATTCTACGTCATCAGCTGAATATATATCAACGAAAGAAAAAGCTAGATTAAAAAATTTTGATCGTATTATATTCTGTTTTGCTTCAAAAATCTGGAACGACTGGAAATCAGCAATAGTCATTGTGAAGCCATCAACCATCATAAGCTGGCACAGAAAAGGATTTAAGCTATATTGGAAATGGAAATCCAGAAAAAGAGGCAGACCAAATATTGATTGGGAACTGATTAAACGTATCCGTAAGCTCCAAAAAGAGAATCCGCTTTGGTCTGCACAACGAATTCAAGGTGAATTGGCTAAGCTTGGATACGATGTTAGTGAGAATACTATCGCAAAATATATGAGAAAGAACAAACTGGATCCTTCCAAACGACAAAACTGGCTGAACTTCCTGAGGAATCACGCCAAATATATCGTTGGTATTGATTTCCTTGTTGTCCGTAATATATATTTCAAAGCAATCTATGCCTTTATCGCAATCTCACATGACCGACGAAAGATAATCCATTTCTCGGTTACTTCAAAACCACATTCACAATGGGCGATTCAGCAGCTTAGAGAAGCGTTTGGATTTGATCAAACGACCAAATATGTTATACGCGATAATGATTCAATTTATAGTGATGACTTCAAAAGACATATCCCGAAGTTCGGTCTTAAGGACAAGCCGACAGCGTATCGTTGTCCCTGGCAAAATCCGATAGCTGAACGTGTCATAGGAACCTTACGGCGTGAGTGCTTGGATCATGTGATCATTATCAATGAACGACATTTACGCGATGTCCTGCGTGAATACATCAATGACTATTATAACATCAGCCGAACACATTTATCGCTTGATAAGGATTCACCGATACATCGACCGATTCAAAGTGATGGTCAGATAGTCAGTAGCTCAATTCTCGGTGGCTTGCATCATACGTATCGTCGAGTAGCGTAATCCTCTAAAAAGCTCCATTGTTCCATCAAATACGCTAAATCTCTGTCCATTTCCAGAAAATCCAGCTAAAAATTCGATATTTCATCGACATTTTCGCCAACCTTTTCACGGATAAAATTTTCAAAGAGCAATTATCTCAAATCATACTGTCAAAATAATGACAAAAAGTCAGCATTTTTTGTTCAGATGATTTTTTGAGGAGCACACATTAATATCCTCTCTCATAATTTTCGCTAACGCCAGAGCTTTATTGCCAATAAGTTTTTTATGTTTACTTGAAACCTCTTGTAAGTAAACAAGAAAAGTATTCATAATATGTTATATTCCAGCACATTTTGAAAATTATTAACCAGGATATATTTTTTTACGGTTATTTTTATTAGAGCACAATTAGGAGAAGTAACGAATTCTTCGAGATACGGATGTCTTTTCAAAAAAGTTTGGAGGTTGTTTTCATAATCGTGACCGTCTATTTCGTTAGCAATACCTAAGACCGTTAATGCTTCGGCATCTTTAAAATCATTAATTTGATTCATTCTGCTATCAATTAATAAAGATACGCTGGAAGATTCAATAAGGTTTCTATATTTACGGCTTTCACGCATAGTTGCGAATAATATCGTTTTTAAATCGGAAATCGGACAATATGATATAAGTGTACAATACGGATACACTTTGCCTTGAGTAGCTAAAACACCTAAATTCTGAGTATTAAGTAAAGATTTAATATTATTGATCAAATTTTCTTTATAGCCCAAAATCTTTTCCTTTATGTTTTAATAATAAAAACTTTTATAATGTTTTAATTCTTGTTAGGTGAATTGTAACTCCAGCAGCAACAATAAAAAGCAATATACAAACATGAATATGCCTTATTTTATATGCTGACAAAGAAATAGTTACCCATAGCAAAGATATTAAAATAATTTTTGTTTTTAGCTCAATACCTTTTTGTTCCCGATAATTTTTAATTAAAGGACCAAAATATTTATGGTTAATTAGCCATTGATAAAGTTTTTTCGAGCCTCTAATGTAACAAGCCGCGGATAAAAGAAGAAAAGGTGTCGTAGGCAGTAAAGGCAAAAAAATACCTAATACCCCAAGTCCAAGTGAAATTGACCCACAAGAAATATAAATCACTTTTTTTATTCCGGTTCTTTCTTTCAAATAATCTCCAAGTTAAATAAATTTCAACTATTTCTTAAATAAATAATGAGATACAATCCACTCGTTACCTCTATTAAAGCCGAATAATTCGGCGCAGGCCATAAAAAATATTCTCCAATAATTGAACAATTTAAGATCTTCATCAGGGTACATAGAACGAAAACTCGACAATATTTGTTCAGCTGAACAATCCATTTTTTTAAGCCATTCATTACAGGTTTTATAATAGTGTTTACCGTTTAAACGCCAATGATTCTCTATACTAAATTTCTCCAGAAAATAAAACAGCAGATGATCTGAAGGCATTATACCGCCGGTAAAAAAGTATTTTGTTATCCAGGAATCTTTTTCTTTGCTGTCAAACAAGTATGCAAAATCTTTATGGCTGAAAATATGGACAAACAGCTTACCTTCATCTTTCAAAAATCCATAAAGAAGATTAAGAAGTTTAGCATAATTTCGGACATGCTCGAACATCTCTATCGATACAATACGATCAAATTTAGTATCCAAAGCAAGGTTATTAACATCCATAGTTTTGACACTGACATTATTTAAATGTTTTTCAGCCGCCATTGATTCAATAAACTTTTTCTGAGTTTTAGAGTTCGATACAGAAATAACACGGCAATCCGGATACTTCTCGGCGATATATAAAGAGAAAGATCCCCATCCGCATCCAAGGTCAAGAATTTTGTGCCCATTTTGGATTTGCGCACGTTCAGCAGTCAATTCCAGCATGGCATTTTCAGCCGAGTTTAAATCTTTAATATGATTCGGCCAATAACAACAGCTGTATTTTAATCTTTTACCCAGAACAAGCTGAAAAAAATCAGATGGGAACTCATAATGCTGTTTATTAGCGTCATCAACGTTTAATGCTATAGGGCTGTGTTTTAGCTTATCAATCAGTTTTATAAACTTTTTTTGTCTTTCATCTAATAGAGGCGATCGGAGTTTGTTAAGAGTATTTTTATTTAGTCTACGCATAGCCATTCTGAGTATAGGGTCAGGCAAAATGCCTTTAGCAAGCAATGAATCATACCACGGCATTTTCATCATCTCCTTTTTTAATGAACCAAGGTATAAAAGCGCTGGTTACTGCTTGGTATTTACGATAATCAGCACCCTTTGTTTCGATAGCTCTCGCCTCGGCATAAGGTATACCTGAAACGAAAACAAGCAAGTACAACATCAACGCTGGACAAATGAATGTTATCCAACCGGTTGAAGAACTTAAAGCAGTAATAAAAAATCCGATCCAAACTATCCATTCAAAAAAATAGTTCGGATGCCTTGAATACATCCATAATCCTTTGCGGCAGGTTTTTGTTTTATCGATTACTGTTTGTTTGAATTTATATAACTGATAATCAGCTAATGATTCTCCAATTAATCCCGTCAAAAAAACAAAAAGGCCAATATACTCAAGCAAAAACATTGATCCGATTGTCTCAAAAGACATAATCAATACAGGTAGGGCAAAAATAGAAGCGCAAATCCCCTGGAGCTGAAAAAACAGAAAAAACTTGATCGACCTCCTTCCGCCCCATTTATTATGGAGTTTTGTATATCGGGGGTCTTCATGCCCATTTTTAATTCGTGTGCTGAATATATACAAACCCAACCTCAAACTCCACATAGAAGACATAATTACAGCTAATACCTTCCTTGGGACGAATCCCGGAGCGAATAAAGCGTAACCGAGCGATAAAAACCCAATCAGCGAAGTCCAAACAAAATCAACTATTGTTGCGTTTTGTATCTTTACACATATAAACCATGTGACAGACATAACTACTAAGCATAATAAAAGAGAAATTAAAAAATAGTTAATCAATATATTCAGTTTCACCTATATGTTGAGTTAATAGGTTAGTCAAATTTTTATTATAAGGATAAGGTGATATCCAGATAGTGAAATAGTAATTGGCAAAATCATCACCTTTAATCTTAACTTTCGACTCACCATTAAGAAATAGTTCAAGTCCTTCCCCGGGATAATAAACCAGGTCATACTGGTCGCCGAATTTTACGGATTCATAGGCATCGGAAACTTTATCTATTTTATCTTTGAATTTATCAAAATCAATTTCAGAATTTTTACGCAAATGTTTTTCTGCTATTTTTATAAGATTTTTTCTGTTAATACTGCGATGGTATTTTATTGATAATTGTTTAGGAGTTTTATCTAAAATTTCATTTAGGCTTTCAGCTTCGTCGCAGACGTAAAAAGCTGCGGAATAAATTTTTATAAACGCGAATTTTACTTCCGCCACTCCTCGTAAGGGTACGGTATTCCCATGAATAATTTGTTTTTTATTAAAACAAACATCGTCAATACATATAACCGAGCCCATAGAATAAAAATTTTCGTTAGAAATCAAAATCGCTGATGACACTTTACGGGGGCATATTAAAGAAAACAAAATAGTTACTATTATGATATAAGGTTTCATGGTTTACTGTAATTTTTCCTTGTTTTTAAACCTTCTAATAAAATATCTTCAGTCGGTTTACGAATATCCCAAACAATTTTAAAACACGATAATAAAGTTATCAAATAGTGTGTAAAATCCAACTGCCACCAGTAAAAACCTTGTTTTTCCGAACAAGCGTATCTATGATGATTGTTATGCCATCCTTCCCCCATAGTTAAAAGGGCGAGAATAATGTTATTGCGGCTGGTGTCTTTTGTTTCAAAACGTCTTGCTCCTAACAAGTGAGCTAAAGAATTTATTGAAAACGTCAAATGATAAAGAACAACAGTACTTACAAAAAATCCCCAAACCAGTATTTGAGCTGCAGATGTGTTAAGTTGATGATAATTTTGTTCTAAAAACAATCCTAATAAACACAGACCTAAAGCTAATATAAGGGGAGGGACAAAGTAAAATTTATCTAATAACCTTATTTCTGGAAATTTAGCGAAATCAGGAATTTTTTTATAAAAATCGATCTTATAATTATCCGGCGACATTATCCATCCTATATGAGACCAAAAAAAACCCTGCAAAGACGGAGAGTGCAAATCTTCTTTCTGGTCTGTGTGATGGTGATGATGCCTATGATGCCCCGCCCACCATAAAGGACCAAGCTGAGCAGCGGAAGTTCCTATAAACAATAATATGAATTGAAATACTCTGCTAGTTTTAAAGCTTTTGTGAGAGCAATATCTATGAAATCCTGCAGTCAAGCCGAACATCCGTATGATAAGGGTTATAAAAAATACAATTAATGCCGCAGGCGAAACTCCAACTACAAAAACAAGTAAACAAGCCAAATGCATCACTATGAAAGGTAGCCTGCTTAATATGCTGATACGTTTTCCTTTATAAAATATTTTTTTCATAAATGTATATCCTTTAATGAGCTGTTACCCGGACGTGTAAGTACCATATGAATATCATTTAATATTCGGGTTTCAAACGCCGCTTCGCAGTAAGCTAAATAATATTCCCATTTAAGACAAAAAACTTCGTCAGCACCTAATTTTTTTACCTTACTTATATTACTCAAAAATTTTTCTCTCCACAAACGAAGTGTTTTAGCATAGTGAATCCCAATATCTTCCAGGTTATAGAGTATAAAATCTGTATTTTTGTTCAATGCTTCAACAATACTATTTAAACAAGGCAAATGTCCTCCTGGAAAAATATGTTTCTTAATCCAGTCAGCTTTTTTGCGGTACTGTTTATACCTCTGGTCGGGTATAGTTATAACCTGAATAACAACAATACCATTTGGTTTAAGCAATGTATCACAAGCTTTGAAAAATGCACCTAAATATTCGTGTCCGACCGCCTCAAGCATTTCTATAGAAACTATTTTATCATACATCCCGTCGATGGAACGGTAATCTTTAAGCAGAACAGTTATTTTGTCCTGGAGATTCAGTTTCTTTATACGTTCACTTACGTAATTGAACTGGTTGTCAGACAAAGTAATTGTAGTTACCCCGCACCCGGTTTGTTGTGATGCTCTTATTGCAAAAGCACCCCATCCCGACCCAATCTCAAGAACATGGTCATTTGCGCTTATTTGCGCTTTTTTGATAATCCTGTCTATTTTATTGTGTTGGGCCTGAAGTAAAGATTCATCCGGTTTCGAAAAATACGCTGCGGAATAAGTGCGGCTCTCATCCAGAAAAAGAGAAAATAAATCATCGCCTAAATCATAATGTTTTTTGATGTTTTTTCTGCTTTTAAATAACGTGTTCTTGTTGAGTTTATGCATAATATTATTGAAAAAAAACATCACTTTTGTTAGCGAAGATTTAGATTTTTGAAACTTGCTTAAATTTAAACACAAAATTTTCAGAAGGTTAGTAAGGTTATCCGTTTCCCAATCGCCATACATAAAACCTTCTCCAAATCCGATTGAGCCGGAAAAACAAACACGCCTGAAAAAACGATACCTTTTTACGTTTAATATAGCTTTAATTGCAGATTTTTCGTTTCCGAACCGCCATTTTTCACCGTTGGGCACCTCAATAATAATAAACCCCTCGGTAATTTTATTAAAAATAATTTTCACGGGTTTCATCAAGATTCTGGTAAAAATAGAAGGGGGAACACCCCGCAAAGTATATTCAGAAGAAGGTTCGGGTTTTGAGTAAAACGGCAGTTTTTTTATCATCCACAATTTTAATGCCTCCCAATGAATTTTGGTCATCGTTAATGAAGCTGTGAAAGGAAACCGGATAATGGTTTTTAATAAATTCTTTTGAGTAAGAGCGACATTTTCTTTTATAGTCAATTGGGCAACAAATGCCAAGTTACCGTTTTTGTTATATTCTATTCGTATTTTCGGATTACCGTTTAAATCCGTTAAATAAAAGGTATAATACCCCTGAATTTGAAAAAAGGGCGATACATGAAAAACTTTTTTCGCTTCATATTTTGCAAACCATTTTTCGTTCTTTAGTTGATCTGTTAAGACATAAACGTGTTTTTCTTTAAAAGTGTTATTTACTTCAGCCACCACACAACGCAAAGAACCGTCTTTTTTGTAACAGTAATAAAAACTAACTGGATTAAAAACGTAGTTAAAATATCGAGCTGCTGTTACCAGTATAATTTTGTTTATGTTATCTTCACACCTTTCTTTAGTGAGAAGCTCCATCAACTTTTCTTTTAAATCTCCCGGTTTATTGTAAAGATAGTCCTTGGTGTGTATTGCAACAGGTTTGAACTTGTTGTAACCGAACAACTTGTTAGATATAGTCAATTGATAGAGTTCATCCAGATCAATCGCATACATATAAAGCGGATACAAAAAGCTATGGGTTGCTTTTTCATAACGCTTATGCATTACATGTCCGATAAAAATCCTTGAGTTCAAAAATCCACTCCAAGTTGTTTGGCTACAGTTACCGAAGACCTTACGGCATCTTCATGAAATCCGTACCCGCAATAACTACCGCAAAAATAAGTGTTGTTTTTACCATTCAATTTTGCCAACTCTTTCTGAGTATTAAGTGAGCTGAATGTGTATTGGGGATGTTCGTATTCAGTTTTATAAAATATCGAGTTTTCATCAGGTTCAAAGGGTGAATTTAATGAAACAAAATAATCGGTTTCGGTTTCAAGTTTTTGCAAGCGGTTCATATAATATGTTACGCTAACAGGTTGAGATAGTTGTGTCTCCTTATGAACCAAATAGTTCCATGAAGCCCATGTTTTCCTGTTAGACGGCATTAATGATTTATCTTTATGCAGGAATATATTATTTTTCGAATATTTCCATACACCTAAAGTTCTTTTTTCGTCATCTGTTAGGTTGTCAAGCAGTCTGTATGCCTGATCGGCATGAACTGCAATAACGATTATATCGAATTTTTGATCGTTTATTTTATCTCCGGATAAAACAATCTTTTCTTTTTCCCGGGCAATTTTTTTAACAGGGCAATCGGTATGTATCATTCCATTAAAACTTTTCTTAAATTTTTCTATATAAGTTTGGCTTCCCCCGGGGATGGTTTTCCATTTCAGCCTGTTGGTTAACCTTAATAATCCATGGTTTTCAAAAAAATGAAGAAAAGCCTCCGCAGGGAAATCTTTGATCAAATTTAATGAAGCGGACCATATTGCCGAAGCCATTGGAAGTAAATACATTTCCTGCCAGTAATTCGGAAATTTGTTATTAGATAAGTATTGTCCGAGTGTTAGATTTTTTAAATTATTATTTTTTAAATCCTTAACGGCTTGGGTATTGAATCTTATGATATTTTTTATAATTCTCCATATCATAGGTTTTATAAAATTTAGGTTGGCACCTAATAAGCCTTTAGGGTCGCTTGAATAACTGAAGTTATTTTTTTTTGAACAGAAACCGAACGACATATCGGAGTATTGGCTTTTAACGTCTAACGAATCAAGCAACTTATTAAACAAGGGGTAAGTGTGGTCATTGAATACAATAAAACCTGTATCTACAGGCAAATCTTTTTTGCTATCTTTTACAATCACTGTATTTGTATGCCCGCCAAGGTGATTGTTTTGTTCAAACAAAGTAACTGAATACTTTTTCTGCAGGATGTAAGCCGCTGTAATGCCAGCAACTCCACCTCCTATAACGGCGATTTTTTTTCGCGGTTTCATATTTATCTCTTTGGTTTATTAAACATTCTGAAAATATTTTTTAGTTTTTAACTAATCTTTTTTCTATAGTTTTCCCCAAACAACTAATAAAGCCGCACAAAACAGATCCCCACATTACATCCATCATACTCACTGGCAAAGTCCAATTTTTTAAAACAGCGTGATTAGTAAAATCATATATCCCATAAACAGTAAAACCAAATAAGGCTCCGATAAAAAAAGCTGAAAAAGGTTTAGATGCTAATTTGTGAGGGAGAACAAATAATACAATTCCAAATATAATTAAAATATACACAATCAACGCAGATACAATATTCACATCAGCGTTTAGTATACTCTGCAACTGATTTTTATAAAAACCCGAGGCAATAATACCGAGCCATACATAATCTATGATAATGATTACAGGCAAAAGAATAAAAAAAAGAATAAAGTTCAATTTTATATTTAAGTGCTGTTTCATAGAAATACCCCGATTAACATGAAAGATTATTTAATTTCCAGAGTCTGTTTAATTTTGTCAACAATCTTGTCGTCAAGAGGGTCTACTCTTGAACCGAAACGAGCTACAACAGCTCCATTCCGGTCAATAAGGAATTTATTAAAATTCCATGATATTTTTCCTTCAAATTCAGGATAGGTAGTTAAAAATTCGTAAAGCGGGTGGATTTTTTTTCCTTTAACATTTATTTTTGCGAAAAGAGGGAACGTAACATTATAATTTAATGAGCAAAACTCTTTTATTTCATCGTTGGTACCAGGTTCCTGGTTTAAAAAATTATTCGAAGGAAACGCTAAAATTTCAAAACCTTGCTCTTTTAAGTTATTATATAATTTTTCCAATGATGCATATTGTTTAGTGAACCCGCATTTTGAAGCAGTATTGACAACAAGTAGTACTTTCCCTTTATAATCGGATAAAGAAACAGGGTTGCCATTTATATCATTAACCTCAAAAGAATAAAACGATTGGCTATCCATTTGATTTGGCTCTCCTTGTTGTTGAATTAAGAAGGTAATCATTATAAAAAAAACAGATATTAATTTATACATAATGAACTCCTTTCTTTGAATTTCTCTGAATACATTATCAAAGAATTTTGCTGATTAAATATATGAACCATTATATAATTAATTGTTCATATATTGTTACATTAACTTAATATTTTAGCAACAAGTAAAGGAGACTGAATTGAGTGCAAACCTCATAAAATGCTTGACAGGTATCTTTTGTTGTATTTTTGCTTGTGGCTGTACAAAAGTGCCTGAAGGATTGACTCCTGTAAACAATTTTGATGTGGAAAAATACCTTGGGGTTTGGTATGAAATAGCGCGGTTTGACCATAAATTTGAACGAGGGTTAACCAATGTAACCGCTGATTACGAATTGAAGGGTGACGGTTCAATTGATGTAACTAACAAAGGATACAACCCTGATACTGAACAATGGTCTAAATCTAAAGGTGTAGCAAAAATACTTGGTGACTCAAAAACAGGCAGTTTGAAAGTTTCATTCTTCGGTCCATTTTATGCTGGTTATCATATTATCGAACTTGATGAAAATTACACCTACGCTATGGTAACCGGATCGTCAAAATCGTATCTGTGGATTCTTGCCCGTGAAAAAAGTTTAGAGGAAAAAACATTAATTAATCTTATAACCAAAGCCGAGTCATTAGGGTTTGAAACCAAAAAACTTATCTTTGTTGACCAAAGTTTAAATAGTAACTGAAAAGGAACAGAAATGGAAATGTGGCTTACAACGCCAGCCTCCCCCGGCCATTCGCAAATCGAACCGCCTTATCGAAGAAATTATCATAATCTATGAGTTTAAAGACATGATGCAAGTAGCTTAATACATTGTTGTTGTAAAATCAATAATCAAATCATGAATTATAAAACTATCTCCCATATTGCTCCGCGTCCTCGTCCTGTAAGACGAACTTTATTCTCTTTTTTTAAGTCAGCAAGAACTTTTTTGATGAGCTGGGAACTAGTCGACGGTAGCTGCGACATTAGATCCGACAAAGTAAATTGCTCTACCTGTGAAAGAACAGTTTGCCGTATAAGTTCACTCTTTGCTGGGCGTGCATCTATGGATTCTACCTGTCTTTTAAATTCATTATATGCCCGGCGAATGATGCTCAAAAAATAATTCCACCATGGTATAATCTCGTTTTTACCTTCATGCCAACCATGTGAGCATTCCGCCAGAATTCTATAATATTCTTCTTTACTCTCCTCAACAAGTCGCTCCACGCTGATATAGCGTCCAACTCTGAAGTTGAATGATTCCAATAATAACGTTGTAATTAATCTAGACACTCTACCATTTCCATCTCTGAATGGATGGATGCATAAAAAATCAAAAACAAACGTAGCGATAAGCAACAACGGAGGGAAAAGGTTATCGACCTCTGCATCACGATAATTCTGGCATAATATATCTATAGCTCTGGGCGTATCTTTTACAGATGTAGGAACAAAACGAACCTTTCGCTCACCATTTTGTAAGATTTTAATAATTTCATTGTTGCGTTTTTTCCATTCCCCAGCATCACCGGATAAACCACCCTGCGCAAAGGCATGAAGTCGCCTAATTAATTCTGGAGTAATAGTAATTGATTGTTTGCGAGAAAAAATCCAATTCAATGCTTGTCTGTAACCTGCAAGTTCTTCTTCTGAACGATCCCGAGGCTTTGCTTTGCCCAGTACCACCGGACGTAAACGGTTGGCCGGTATCATAACACCCTCAATACGGTTTGAGGATTCGACGCTCTGAATTATAGCCTGTTCGCGTAACACATCTATTACTTCAGGTTTTTGTCTAATCCAGAGTTCTTGTTGCCCTCTAGCTTCCATGCATGAACCAAGAAGCCAGCTCGTACTCATGGGAATTGATATTTTAGCCAGTTTTTTATAATCGATAGATAACAAAATCAAATATCTCCTATTATTAGCTTAATAATAGCCTATTCCTTTTTTAATAGCCAATTATTTTTTCCAGAATTAATTTTGAAATCTGAAAAATTATTCAAAGAACCAAGTCAGTGTTAGTTTTTCGTAAATTGCTTGTTTTCAACGTGGATAATTTTTTGAGGAGGACAATGAAATATCGAAAGGGTAAGAAAAAATTAATAAAAAATGATTGATTTTTTCAGAATACATATCGTATTATTATAATAATTAGATTTATAGGGAGGCTTTTATGAAACAAGTTGATTTTCTGAGATATAGCGACATCTTAAAAGCATTAGGACATCCTGTAAGATTGAAAATAGTTGTAGGCCTAATGCTTGGAGATGGGTGTAATGTAAACACAATAGTAGAAAATCTTGAATTACCCCAATCTACAGTCTCACAACACTTGAGTATTTTAAAAAATAAAAAGATTATTACATATAAAAAAAACGGCGTGAAAACGTGTTATTACGTCGTAAATGAACTAACACTCACAATTATTAAGGAATTAATGAAGTAAAAAATTTTTAGTATAAATATCGCAATATCTTAATAATGCAATATTGATGGCATGTTTTTTAGCCACTTAACGATGCAATGGTAATTTTGCATTTTCAAAAATTATATTGATATGAAAGGAATATTAGTATGGTGAGGAAAAAAATTATAGTTGTTGGCGGTGTCGCAGCTGGTCCAAAGGTAGGGTCACGAATTATACGGTTGGAGCCGGATACTGATGTAACGCTTATCGAAAAAGGGGAATTCCTTTCCTATGCCGGATGCGGACTTCCATATTATGTTTCGGGAGTTGTTAAAGAGCAAAAAGAACTTATGAGTACCCCTGTGGGTACCGTACGCGATTCCGTATTTTTCCAGCATGTAAAAAATGTTCATGTTTATAATCACACGGAAGCTCTATCGGTGGATCGCAAAAATAAAACTGTTAGTATAAAATCACACAATACAGGAGATTACGAATCTCTTAGTTATGATATTTTAGTTCTTGCAACCGGGGCAACACCTATTAAGCCACCGATCAACGGGATAGAACTGAAGAATATTTTTACCCTGCATGGTGTTGAAGATGCAGAGGGTATTAAGTCTGCGTTTGCCGAGAGAAAAGCACAGGATGTGACCATTGTTGGCGGCGGTCTTATCGGGATCGAAATGGCTGAAGCTTTTCATGATCTGGGTGCACGGGTAACTATAGTCGAAAAACTTCCCTTTATTTTATCATTTCTTGATGAGGAAATTGCAGAACTGGTAACACTTCATTTAGCTTCTAAAGGAGTTAAAGTAAAGAGCAATACAACAGTTACTGCGTTCGAAGGTTCTACTGTAGTTGAAAAGGTCATAACAGACAAAGGCGATATACCCAGCGACATTGTAATCATGGCTGTTGGTGTTAGTCCAAATGTAATACTTGCACGTGATGCAGGCTTGGAAATTGGAGAAACCGGAGCTGTAAGAGTCAATGAATATATGCAGACAAGCGATCCTGCCATCTATGCCGTGGGAGATTGTGCGGAAGTGCAGCATCTTATTACTGGAAAACCATGTTACATGCCTCTTGGGTCAACGGCAAATAAACAAGGGCGTGTCGCAGCTAATAGTATTTGCGGCGTTAAAGATAAGTTCCCGGGAGTATTAAGTACAGCTATTTGTAAGGTATTTGATTATGGTGTAGCTACCACAGGATTATCAGAGAGGCAGGCACGAAAGGAAAATCACGATCTGATTACAGTACTCAGCCCCGCACCTGACCGTGCACATTTTTATCCAACAGCAAAACCCATAATGATGAAGCTTATCGTCGATAAAAAAAACAGGCGGTTACTGGGATGTCAAATCATCGGACCGGGGGACGTTGATAAAAGAATCGACATTGCTGTTACTGCTATTTCCGCGGGTATGACGGTTGATCAGATTGCCAATATTGACCTTTCTTATGCGCCACCTTATTCACCAGCAATGGATAATATAATTACAGCGGCAAATATCGCACGAAATAAACTTGATGGTATGTTTGACTCAATTACACCACAGGAAGTTAAAAATAAAATTGATAATGGAGATGATTTTATTTTCCTTGATGTGAGGTCACCGGGAGAATACGAAATGCTGCATATTGAAGGGACAACACTGATACCCCTTGGAAAACTCAGGGAAGAATATACTAGACTTCCTCAGGACAAGGAAATTATCACGTTCTGCAAAATATCTCTTCGTGGTTACGAAGCTGCTTTGGTACTCAAATCACGTGGATTTAAAAATGTGAAAGTAATGGATGGGGGTATTCTTATGTGGCCCTATTCATTGGTTAAGAAATAATGGATAATGTTTGTAGTTATACCGTGATTGGTTGAATAAATCTCTCAACTGGAGATTTATGTGACAGGATTAGGTAACATGCAGATTACGAACTAATATATGAAAGTGTATGAAAAATGTGGAATATTTTACAAATGATTCAAAAAAGATTAGTATGGGCAATTCCTGTTTGTATGCTCTTAGGTATTCTTTATGGCACACAGTTTCCTGTACAGCCTCTTAAAGTAATGATAATACCGTTTACTTTTTTGATGGTCTATCCCATGATGGTTAATCTTCAGATACGAAATCTTTTTGTTGGGGATGATGTCAAATTACAGCTAGGAACACAAATAATTAATTTTGCGGTCATTCCGTTTATTGCATTTATACTTGGAAAAATATTTTTTCCAACAGACCCATTGATTGCTCTGGGATTATTGCTTACTGCCTTATTGCCCACATCCGGTATGACGATTTCATGGACAGGTTTTGCCGGTGGAAATATAGCAGCAGCAATAAAAATGACCGTGATAGGACTTGTTATTGGATCATTGGCAACCCCACTGTATGCGAAAGGTCTTATGGGAGCAACAGTAGATATTCCGCTAGGCAAAACATTTATGCAAATAGCTATTGTAGTTTTCCTGCCAATGATAGCAGGTAACCTTACTCAAAGGTTTATTATGTGGAAATATGGACGGAAATTATTTCACTCAAATATAAAAACGAAATTTCCGCCGCTGTCTACCATTGGTGTGCTAGGAATTGTTTTTGTCGCAATGGCTATAAAGGCACGCACCCTGATAGAGACACCATCGCTTTTCCTGAAATTACTTCTACCCCTTATAACTCTGTATGGGATTAATTTTCTGTTAAGTACTATAATAGGTAAAACCTTTTTTAGCCGTGAGGATGGAATAGCATTAGTTTATGGAACGGTTATGCGCAACCTGTCCATCGCTCTAGCTATCGCGATGACTATTTTTGGAAAACAAGGGGCTGACATTGCTTTGATTATTGCTATTGGTTATATAATACAAGTTCAGTCAGCCGCATGGTATGTGAAATTTACTGATTTAATTTTTGGTGTAAAAATCTCTGAAAAGTTGAATTGAAAAAACAATAAAATTTTTAATAGCAGGAGCGGTTATAATCGGACTCAAGGCTATTTCCATGAACGCTTCAAATAGAACGTTGAGAGAATATTTATAATGCAACCATAAATATTTAAAATTGGATAACTTTTATGAACATTGCTCTTATAGGTGCATCACATAAACCACACCGCTATGCTTACAAAGCATTGCATGATTTGCGGAACAATAATTATACGGTGTATCCAGTTCACGATGTATTAAAAAAAATTGATGAAATATTGGTTTATTCATCAATAACCGCAATACCCCACAAAATACATACAGTTACGCTGTATGTTAATAAAGAAAAATCGTCAGCCATGATTGGTGAGATTATTAGCATAAA
Source organism: Candidatus Auribacterota bacterium (assembly GCA_963675685.2). Lineage (GTDB taxonomy): Bacteria > Auribacterota > Auribacteria > Auribacterales > Auribacteraceae > R3-B46. Next base: position 464,428 of record CAXXKF010000010.1, on the reverse strand, counting down.
TCCGAAAAGAATTATTTTTAATCCCGGGGCAGAGAACCCTATTTTGGAAAGGCAAGCACAAGAACATGGTATTCAAACGCTCAATGCATGCACTTTAGTTTTGTTACGCACAGGTGCTTTTTAGAAACCCCCATCCAATATTAAGTATTTTTATGTTGCGTTAAAATCATAGAACAGCAAATCAAATAAAATCTAATGATTCTATAATTATCTAATATCGAGCTTTTCTGACATGACCTTACCCCATATGTTGTGCCAAGTATAATTAGAGAGTTAAGCTTGAGCCACATTCACAGGGGCTAGCCCCTGTGAAGCCATCCATTTGTTTTTATACTCATCTGGCGTAAGAAAATCCAAAGAACTATGTGGGCGTTTGCTGTTATAGTGAATACGCCACGATTCTATGATATCTCTGGCATTCCAGATTGTAAAGAACCAGTTATCGTTCAGACATTCTTCTCGAAATTTACCGTTAAAGCTTTCAATATAGGCGTTTTCAATCGGTTTGCCTGGTGTTATGAAATCCAATTTCACCCTATTTTTATATGCCCATGCATCCATTGCTTTGCCGGCAAATTCAGGACCATTGTCAACCGTGATTACCGAAGGCAACCCACAGACATAAGCCAAACGATCAAGAACGCGTGCTACCCGTCGTCCATTGAGCGATGTATCAACCTCAATAGCAATACATTCCCTCGTATAATCATCAACTATGTTCAGACAGCGTAAACGGCGTCCTCCGGCCAGCTGATCGTGTACAAAATCCATGCTCCACTTCTGGTTAGGAGCAGTGGGGGCATCCGGTTTTATACGAATTACCGATGCCTTTCTACGTCGCTTTCGTCTGCGTAGCGAAAGTCCCTCCTCTTTGTAAATTCGTTCAGTTCGTTTATGATTTATCACCAAACCTTCCCGCTTTAACAATACATGTAAACGAGGACTGCCAAACTTACGATGCTTTTGAGCAAGCTCTTTCATGCGTTCGCGTAACTGGTTGTCTGAACCACATTTCAGGTTATAACGAAGCGTGTTGCGACATAATCCCGAAAGATGGCTTGCTCGTCTATCTGACAGCCCAAAGCAATCTTTTATATGTTTGCATGCTTTTCGTTTTGCTCTGGGCGTTAAAAGTTTTTTGAGCTGAGTTCCCGCAACACCTGATTATCCAACGTCAAATCAGCAACAAGCCGTTTAAGCCTACTGTTTTCCTGCTCCAACGCCTTCAATCGACGGGCTTCACTGATTGTCATGCCACCGAATTTAGACTTCCAGTTATAAAATGTCGCCTCACTGAACCCGTATTTGCGGCAGAGGTCTGCGACTTTCATTCCTGCGTCAGCTTCCTGCAATATCCTGATGATTTGTTCTTCACTAAATCTCTTGCGTTTCATTCTGTGCCTCCTTTTTGAATAAATTATCTCATCATTTTACTCTAATTTCAAGTGGCACAGTTTTTCGGGGGAAGGTCACTTCATCAAAATGCTCGCATAATTAATTCAATCCTCAGATAGCTGGATTGAAATACAAAAGTTCGATATATTTTTACTTGTACTAGAAAAAAAGTTATTCGAACACGAAATGCTCATAATGACATTCTAAAAATTATCTACTTAAAATTTCATTCTGAACAGAGACAGCTGTCAATATTTTCCGGTTTTTTTGCATTTTCTTATGATCAAACCCGCGATACTTAATCCTATCAGTATAACCGATAGCGGTTCGGGAATTGTGATACCGAATATATCGGAGCCATCTGGAGAACCCGCATCATCAAAATATTGAATCGTAATTAAACCGGTACCGATATAGAACGGATCAATACCTCCAAAATCGAAATCGAAATCATCTATCGTCAACGGTGCTCCGAAAACTTCCGGTATCCATGGTTCATCTAAGAGGTCGATAATCAGCGTTTCTGCTTCAGCAAGAGGTTCCGTATCAATACCATCTGCACCAAGTTCGCCGTCTTTGTTATCATCTCCTGGCGGAGGGTTTGGTGTGCCCGGAGGAAGGTATGTTCCCGGTACTTCAGCTTCAGAACCATCTTTATAGGTAACTTTTACCTTACCACCATCCTCTTTTATTTCTTTAACGTTATCTGGATCTGGTATTTCATAGACTTTACCGTTAGGAGATTTTATTCGAGGTTTATTTACGTTAGGTGCAGGTACATTTCCTCCACCTCCTCCGGCAGCGGGAGCTCCGGGTGTTGTTATGGTAATAATTGTATGACCATTAAATTCGCTTACGGTTACTTTTGATCCCTTTGGAACAGGAACCCCGGGGCCGCCCGGTCGTACTGTACGAATTACACTGCCGTCTTGAATAACCACGATAGACGGCTCATAAATCCCATTCGCATATACTGAGGAGTCACACAGGAGAAATGAACATACAAATAAAATAACAAGCACGTTAATCATATTTTTTTTCATGATCTACCTCCTTACTCATTAAGATTAAAGGTAAAGTCATAATTGTTTAAATACTACAAATAATATAAATTAAAGTCAATAAAATTATGCAAAAAAATAGTAAAAAAATTGCTATTTTTGAGTGTTTTTGGTTTCAAAGCAGAAAGAAGATTGCTCGAAAACCACTTAATATTGACTGGTTCGGAGGAAGCCAGACTGGTTTTTAGCCAACCCTAAAAAACTTAAAAAAGACTGAATATTGATTCGTTAAGGGACAGAACCTAATTTCACCTAACTTACAATAAAAAATTGAGATACGACGAATTACTCAGCCGGTTTTCTTCGTTTCAAAGAGATGGATATCTCGTTGCGGATACGGGATGGTAATTTGATTCTTTTCAAGTTCTTCTTTAGCTGCCTCCAGTATATCGAAATACACGCCCCAATAGTCGGCTGGTTTCACCCAGGGGCGACATACGAGGTTTACACTGCTATCTGCCAGTTCGGCAACGGCGATAACCGGTTTGGGATCTTTCAGTACTCTGCTGTCGGATGTGACGACTTTCTCGAGTATGTTTTTTGCCTTCCGTATATCGTCGTCATAGGATATACCGAAAACTAAATCCACCCGTCTTTTGTCGATATCACTATAATTGGTGATCTTATCACCGGTGATTTTTGAATTCGGTACAATTATTTTTCTATTATCTGGTGAACGCAGAATCGTGTTAAATATCTGTATTTGTTCAACAAATCCGGCAGTACTTCCGGCCTCTACATAATCATCCACTTTAAATGGTTTGAAAACGATCAGCATGACACCCGCTGCAAAGTTTGCCAGAGCCCCTTGTAGAGCAAAACCGATTGCCAGACCGGCCGCACCGATGATCGCCACAAAAGAAGTTGTCTCAACACCCAATTTGTTCAATGATGCAATTACAACAAAGGTAAGAAGCACAAAATACGTCAGATTTTTAATAAACGGTATTAGGATCGCATCGACTTTAGATTTTTCCATCACCTTGGCAACAAGTTTTGAAATAAGGCGAGCCGCCCATTTCCCAATGATAAAAATGAGAATCGCTGCAATAATTCTTATGCCGTACAACATACCGAGTTGGTAGATTTTCTGTAACATTTCTTCCATGATGCTACTCCTTTCAGAGAAAAGGTGTTGAAAATATACATATTGGTTTGGCGGAAAGAAAATTCTGTTCGATTCGCAAATAATATATCATAGCATCAGCAGTTGGCAAACATTTTTCATGCTGACATAGAGAGTGGATTACCTTTAGCTTTCTATTCTGTCAAGTTGTATAAAAATTCATAAAATAATTAATAGAGTTTGGATTGCTGTGTGATATGTGCTATAATGACTATAATATCTATGGTTGTCAAATTATAATATCTAAAATATTGATTGCGTGAGGAGAAAGGAATGAGGCCATTTTTATTTGGAATTAAGTTAAGTAACTATTGTTTGATATTTTGCCTGCTTCTGATTTCTTTTTTTTCTATTTCCAATGGATTATGTGAAGACTTAGTTGTTGATGGTGCTACATACTATGTGGATTCAATCAAATCTGATGTCACAGCTACCTCTGCAGCGGGAATAACTGACGTTTCAGTTTCCGACGGTACAATTTTTTCCGCAGGACAAAATGTTCTTATTATCAATATGAACGGTACATATATAGGACAGTATGAAACTAATGTTATCTCATCTGTATCCTCCAATACTCTTACCTTACAGAACCCTCTTGCTAATACCTATACTGCCGATGCTCAGGTAATTGTTTTTACGCAATACGATGCTGTACAGGTGATCAATTCAGGTTCATTGACTTGCTCAGCGTATGACAATAATGTTGGTGGTGTTCTTTATCTTAAGGCAACCTCACTCGTGGTTGATGCTACGAGTACGCTGACAACATCGGAAAAAGGGTATCCCCAGGCAACTGGGCCGGGTGCTGGTGCCTCTCATACTTCAAGATACGCAGGCGGTGGCGGTGGTTCACATGGTGGCGAGGGTAGTAATGGGCAATATACCGAGGGTGGCGCAGGATACGGGTCTGTTGTTAATCCGGCTCATATGGGTTCAGGAGGAGGTTATACGACTTATCGAGTCTATAGTGGTGGCATAGGTGGAGGAATTATTTTATTAGACATTAATGGAACGCTCACTATATCCGGTTCAATACAGGCAAACGGTCAAACCGCACCTAATGGAGGAAGCTACAGTATGTGCGGTGGCGGCGGTGCTGGTGGTACAATTAATATTACCGCGGGCACTTTCGATGGATCAGGAAATTTGTCGGCAGATGGTGGTAGCCGTATGTCAACTTATACCGGCGGCGGTGGTTCTGGTGGGCGTATCGCGGTACAGTGTAGCGCAACTACTTTTTCCGGAACATATTCTTCGGCTGGGGGGAGTGGTTATTATCAATATGCTGGAGCTGGAACAATATACCTGAATAATAACGGTACAACTAGTCTTACCATAAAAAATAATACAACCGCAGGACGTGAACCGACAAACATCACAGCGGATATCCCGTCGGATATTGATTCCTACAGTATTCAAAACGCTACAGCGAATCTTGTCGCAGGCGTTGTGATAACAGGTAATCTTGCTTTTAATGGTAATATGACGCTTTATAATAATGGAAGTATTACTCCTCCTCTGTTTACGACTGCCGGATCATCGAACCAACTATATAATAATGCCTCAGGTTCTGTAGTCTTGAATTCATTTGATTGTGCAAATCTTTATTTTAAAAATGACGGTCAACTTACCGTGCAGGACAAACATTTACAGATTAACTCATCCACTACCTTTGTCCTGCCCCATGTGCTGACGGAAACCGACTATGACCTGACGGTAAACAGCGGTGGTACTTTTGTAATGCAGACCAATCAGGTACAGGATTTTGTCAATGTAATCGTAAATGATGGAGGAACGATTACCCATCAGGCAAACAACACAACTGCCGAAGGGCAGATGTATAATATCAATATTCACACAACAGAAGATTTTATAGTGAATGCTGGTGCGACAGTGAGTGCCTCAAACAAAGGGTATGCAGCCAATAACGGCCCCGGTACAGGTACTTCAAGCGGCTCAAAATACGCAGGTGGAGGCGGCGGTGCGTATGGAGGTGACGGTAGTAATGGGCGGTATACAGAAGGTGGAGCAGGTTATGGCTCAGTCGTCAATCCTGTGCATCTTGGTTCCGCTGGTGGAAGTACAACATACACGAGTTACTTAGGTGGTGCTGGAGGTGGCGCGGTATTCCTTACTATCGATGGTACATTGGCTGTACTTGGAACGATTCAGGTAAACGGTCAAACCGCCCCGACTGGAGGTGGTAGCTACAGTATGTGTGGCGGCGGTGGTTCTGGCGGTACGATCAATATCACCGCTATTGAATTTGAGGGGAGCGGTACGTTGTCTGCCAATGGCGGTAGCCGTTTATCTACATATTATGGAGGCGGTGGAGGTGGTGGACGAATTGCCGTACAGTGTACAACAAATTCTTACACAGGAACCTATTTCGCGGTTGGTGGAGATGGCTATGATCAGTATGGTGGTGCTGGAACGATATATATCAACAACAACGGTACAAAAAATCTTATTATAAGGAATAATACTTCTGCGGCACGGGAACTAACTACTATTACTTCTGATATCCCGTCAGACGTAGATTATATCACATTTACAAATACTACTATACAGTTGAATTCTGGTGTTCAGATTAATGGTGAATTAGCCATAAACGGGTATGTTAACCTGTATAGCAATACAAGTATAACGCCATCATTGTTTACCATTAGTGGTTCTTCTAATCAGATTTATAATAATGCATCGGGTTCGATTGTATTCGCTTCATTTGACTATAGCAACCTCTATTTCAAAAATGACGGTCAGATTACCGTGCAGGACAAACATTTACAGATTAATTCATCCACTACCTTTGTACTTACTCATGTCCTGACGGAATCCGACTATGATTTGACGGTAAACAGCGGTGGTACCTTTTTATCTCAAATCAATCAGCAACAAGATTTTGTAAATGTCACAGTAAATAGCGGAGGAACTATTACCCATCAGGCAAACAACACAACTGCTGAAGGACAGATGTATAATATCAATATTCACACAACAGAAGATTTTATAGTGAATGCTGGTGCGACGGTGAGTGCCTCAAGCAAAGGGTATGCAGCCAATAACGGCCCCGGTACAGGTACTTCAAGCGGCTCAAAATACGCAGGTGGAGGTGGAGGTGCGTATGGAGGTGACGGTAGTAATGGGCGGTATACCGAAGGTGGAGCAGGCTATGGCTCAGTGGTCAATCCTGTGAATCTTGGTTCCGCTGGTGGGTCTACAACATACACGAGTTACTTAGGCGGTGCCGGAGGCGGCGCGGTATTTCTTACTATCGATGGGACATTGGCTGTACTTGGAACGATTCAGGCAAACGGTCAAACCGCCCCGACTGGCGGTGGTAGCTACAGTATGTGCGGCGGCGGTGGTTCTGGCGGTACTATCAATATCACCGCTATTGAATTTGAGGGTAGCGGTACGTTGTCTGCCAATGGCGGTAGCCGTTTATCTACTTATTATGGAGGCGGTGGCGGTGGTGGACGCATTGCAGTACAGTGTACAACAAATTCTTACACAGGAAGCTATTTCGCGGTTGGTGGAGGTGGCTATTATCAGTATGGTGGCGCTGGCACAATATACCTGAATAATAATAGTGTAACCAGTATTTTGATAAAGAATAATACTTCTGCGGCACGGGAACTAACTGCTATATTTAGCGATATCCCTTCTGATATAGATTATATTACCATTGAAAATGCGACTGTTGAACTTGCGCAGGGTGCTCAGATAACAGGTGAGTTGCTTTTCAGCGGCAATGTGATATTTTATAATAATACCGCTATTATTCCATCATTGTTTTCAATTACTGGTTCTGCAAATCAGATTTATAATAGTTCTACAGGTTCTATTACATTTGCCTCATACAGTTACTCTAACCTTTATTTTAAAAATGATGGTCAGGTGACTATACAAGATAAAATATTAGAGGTTGCTTCAGGAAGTACCTTTGTCTTGACCCATGTCCTGACTGAATCCGACTATGATTTGACGGTAAACAGCGGTGGTATCTTTTTAAGTCAAACTAACCAGCAGCAGGATTTTGTAAATGTAACTGTAAATGATGGAGGAACGATTACCCATCAGGCAAACAACACAACTGCTGAAGGACAGATGTATAATATCAATATTCACACAACAGAAGATTTTATAGTGAATGCTGGTGCGACGGTGAGTGCCTCAAGCAAAGGGTATGCAGCCAATAACGGTCCCGGTACAGGTACTTCAAGCGGCTCAAAATACGCAGGTGGAGGCGGCGGTGCGTATGGAGGTGACGGTAGTAATGGGCGGTATACCGAAGGTGGAGCAGGCTATGGCTCAGTGATCAATCCTGTGAATCTTGGTTCCGCTGGTGGGTCTACAACATACACGAGTTACTTAGGCGGTGCCGGAGGTGGCGCGGTATTCCTTACTATCGATGGGACATTGGCTGTACTTGGAACGATTCAGGCAAACGGTCAAACCGCTCCGACTGGCGGTGGTAGCTACAGTATGTGCGGCGGTGGTGGTTCTGGCGGTACGATCAATATCACTGCTATTGAGTTTGAGGGTAGCGGTACATTGTCTGCCAATGGCGGTAGCCGTTTATCTACATATTATGGAGGCGGTGGCGGTGGTGGACGAATTGCCGTACAGTGTACAACAAATTCTTACACAGGAAGCTATTTCGCGGTTGGTGGAGGTGGCTATTATCAGTATGGTGGCGCTGGTACAATATATATCAATGATGATGGTATACGGACTGTTATTATACGAAATAATACAACAGCTGGACGTGATATTACTACGATAACAGCGGATATTCCATCGGATATCGAGTATTACTCAGTTCAAAATGCAACGCTGCAGTTGCTTTCAGGTGTTCAAATCAATGGAGAGATAGCATTTAACGGTAATATTATCCTTTATAACAACACAGCCATTACTCCATCATTGTTTACCATAACAGGTTCTACTACAGAGATCTATAATAATACATCGGGTTCTGTTTTATTCGCCTCATACGATTACGATAACCTATACTTTAAAAATGATGGTCATATTACCATTGAAGATAAACATTTACAGGTTGGCAGTGCCAGTAGTTTTGTTTTAACACATGCACTAACTGCATCGGACTATGATCTCACCGTAAAAAATGGTGGTACCTTTTTGAGTCAGACAAACCAGCAGCAAGATTTTGTCAATGTAACTGTAAATGATGGAGGAACGATTACTCATCAGGCAAACAACACAACTGCTGAAGGGCAGATGTATAATATCAATATTCACACAACAGAAGATTTTATTGTGAATGCTGGTGCGACAGTAAGTGCCTCAAACAAAGGGTATGCAGCCAATAACGGCCCCGGTACAGGTACTTCAAGCGGCTCAAGACGCGCCGGTGGAGGAGGCGGTGCGTATGGAGGTGACGGTAGTAATGGGCAGTATACCGAAGGTGGAGCAGGCTATGGCTCAGTGGTCAATCCTATGAATCTTGGTTCCGCTGGTGGGTCTACAACATACACGAGTTACTTAGGCGGTGCCGGAGGTGGCGCGGTATTCCTTACTATCGATGGGACATTGGCTGTACTTGGAACGATTCAGGCAAACGGTCAAACCGCTCCGACTGGCGGTGGTAGCTACAGTATGTGCGGCGGCGGTGGTTCTGGCGGTACGATCAATGTCACCGCTATTGAATTTGAGGGGAGCGGTACGTTGTCTGCCAATGGCGGTAGCCGTTTATCTACATATTATGGAGGCGGTGGCGGTGGTGGACGCATTGCAGTACAGTGTACAACAAATTCTTACACAGGAAGCTATTTCGCGGTTGGTGGAGGTGGCTATTATCAGTATGGTGGCGCTGGTACAATATATATCAATGATGATGGTATGCGGACTGTTATTATACGAAATAGTACAACAGCTGGACGGGATATTACTACGATAACAGCGGATATTCCATCGGACATCGAGTATTATTCAGTTCAAAATGCAACGCTGCATTTGCTCTCAGGTGTTCAGATTAATGGTGACTTAGCATTTAACGGTAATCTAACGCTCCAGAACTATACTGCCCTTACTCCTGCAGTATTTTCTATATCAGGTTCATCTACCTACATATATAATAATAGCGGAGCATCTGTTGCGTTTACGTCATATAATTATCCGTCGCTCTATTTTAGAAATGACGGGCAAATTTCTATCCAGGATAAAACACTGGAAGTTAAATCGGGCAGTACATTTATCGCATCACATGATTTTGCGGTGGCGGACAACAATTTGATCATACGAAATGGCGGTACATTCTCAAGTGACACAACAGCGACTTTGAATTTTGATGAAGTTATAGTTGAAGGTGTGATGACGCATTCGAATAATAGCACTACTGCTTTAGGCGAAAGGTATAAACTGAATGTTCATTCCTCATCGAATTTTACCGTTAGGCCGGAAGGTCAAATTTATGCAACTGGTAAAGGATATAGCGAGCAAAATGGTCCGGGTGTTGGAGGTAGTTCCGGTACAAAAAGTAGTGGAGGCGGTGGTGGTGGATATGGTGGCGCGGGTAGCGCTGGTTATTTGACGACAGCCGGTGTTGCTTACGGTGATATGATGAATCCGACTAATCTCGGTTCAGGAGGTGGCTCGAATACCTATTATAGTCTTATTGGAGCGGCAGGTGGAGGAGCTGTTTCTCTTGATGTCGATGGATTGCTGGCGTTAAATGGTGTGATTGTTGTCGAAGGTGTCAGTTCAGGAAATATGGGGTCATATAGTTCCGCGGACGGGCCTGGTTCCGGTGGTAGTGTTAAGATAGATGCCGTGGCTATGGGTGGGTATGGTTCGGTCTCCGCAGATGGTGGATCGCGTTATCCTGCTTCTGTAGCTGGTGGTGGCGCAGGTGGGCGTATAGCTGTATACTGTCCTGAATATTATTTTACCGGTTCAATTACCGCAGAAGGTGGAGATGGCTATTATCAAAAAGGCGATAACGGTACAATATATATGGAAGTCTCATCTTCAGGTGCCTATGAGGGGCCTCTAAGCAACATGATTATACTTTTACCCGGGGAAACATTTGACCCGAGTTCAGCAACAGGAAAATCCGGTACGCCAACAGAGCATGTAGCGGGTGTACCTTTTGATGTCACTGTAATAGCGGTTGACGCTTTGTATAACGTGAAAACTGATGTTAGTGATACTGTCAGAATGGTATCAACGCAGGATACTGCTCAGGTTACCCCTGCTCAGCAAACTTTTTCTTCAACGGGTCAACTTACCTTCACAGTTACAGAATATGCGGCATCTGATCTAGTTATTAATCTTGATGATCTCGATGACGACCGTTTCGATAAATCCAGTGCAACATATAGTATTGCTCCTACCGATCCGGCGAAGATGCAGATAATTCTTCCGGGCGAAACCCTTTATGCCGGTTCCGCAGCTGGTGTGTCAGGAACTCCTGATAATCAGGTTGGGCGGGTAGCATTCAACGCAACCGTCAGGTTGGTTGACCAGTATTATAATAAAATTTCAGGACGTACTGATGCGGTTACCTTAATATCTTCAAACCCTAACGCTGTTATCCCGTCGTTTTCTTTAACAAACGGCACAGCTACCGTTACTTTGACAGAAATGGAACTCGGTGCAGATCGCCAGTTAACCGCTCATGTGGATGATGCACAAATTCAAGATGGATTAAGTTCGCTGTTCGATGTGGTTGCAGGGCCTCTGAAAGAACTTGTTGTTCTTATGCCCGGAGAAACTTTTACAGAAGGCGTAGGAAAATCTGGAACACCCGATCCTGTTGTTGCCGGTACATCGTTTGATGTTACCGTCATAGCTGTGGACGACAGCTACAATACGAAAGGTGACCTCAGCCATTTGATCGCTCCGGTTTCCAATCAGACTTTTATGACTATCTCACCGGCTAGCGCTAGATTTTCTGGTAATACCGGTACGCTGGTTTTTAACGTGACTCAATATATAGCTGAATCAGATATTTCTATGGAAATACTGGATCATTCAAGCCATTCTTTTGATACTGCAACGAGTATATACAGTGTTGTGAGCCGTCCTGCGTCTCAATTGCAGGTACTGTTGCCAGGCGAATTTGCTTATCCCGGTTCAGCATTAGGTAAAACCGGAACTCCAACGGTAGAGATTGTCGGTGTGCCGTTTAATGTAACGGTTAATCTTGTTGACGAATATTTCAATCCGGTAGCCGGACGCACTGATGAGGTTGCGCTTACTTCCAGCAGTGGTTCAGCAACGATACCTCTCTTTTCTTTAGCAGATGGCACAGCGACAGTATCGGTTACAGAAACCGTAAACGGCTTGGATATAACATTATCCGCTTCTATTGCTGATGTGTCGATTCCTGACAAAACAAGTGAACAATATGATGTGTTTTATAAAATTCCTTCTATATTCAGCGTGACTCCGTCTGTCTCACGTCCCGGATTGTATCAGGTTCTCACAATTGACGGTGAGAATTTTACCGATGGCGCTTCATTGAGTATAACCGGTAACGGCATTGTTCTTAACAGCTTTGATATTGTGAGTGAAACTCAGATATCGGCTGAAATATATATCGAACCTACCGCATCTGTCGGATATCGTGATGTTGTCCTGACCAATCCTGATTTCGCTGTTGCTACAGGTGAAAATATGTTCAGGGTGCGGGATCCTGACCCGCCGGTCATTTCAAATTACAGTTATCCTTCCGAAGCAAGAACCGGAGATATTATTACGGTTACTTTTGATGTAAATGAACTCCTTGGGGCTGATCCAATTGTCAGGATTGACGGTAACTATGCTACACTTCAGGATAACGATAGCGGAAGTTTTACTTATACCTATGAGGTAACGGGTTCTGAACACAGCGGATATGTCTATGTCCAGATCAGGGCAACTGATTTTGTCGGTAATGTTGGCTATGTCACCAAATATATGGTGCTCGATTTACAGGCTCCTGTTATCGGTTATAAAAAGATTGATCCTGCGGTTATATCGCCAAACGGCAATGGAATCAATGATGAGACAAAGATCGGATTTAATATCTATGATGAGCACGATGCATTCTCGGCTGAGGTAGTTGTCAAAGATAGCTCCGGCACAATTGTAAAAGAACTTTGGAGCGGTACCCTTGAGGATCCATACTACAGGGGCTCATGGGATGGAAGTGATAATGACGGGGTTTATCTTACTGCGGATGTGTATACAGTTGAGGCCACTGTTACCGATTTGGGCAACAGTGATGTCGTCAATGCGGTAATCGGTACGGTAACCATAGATTATGACGCGGATGAAAAACGCTTTATCGTCTTTGATGATAAAAATATTTATCAAACAGTCGATTATTCTACCTATTCAATTCCTGTTGTCATTACCAATAATGACACGCTTGCGGTAAAATCTCTCAGTGAAATGGAAGTTATTCTCACAGACAGCTCCGTTAATGGATCTTTTGTTGAAGACCCCTCAACTATTACCTTGAATCCGGGTGAATCAACAATAGTGCATGTTTCTGTAGATACCACAATTGCGGCAAGCAGTATGGCGGATTTGCTTCTGCGCATTGAAGGGGATGATTCAACTGAGATAGATTACGCTAATTTGCGGTTGTACATCAACCCTGTTCCTAAACCTGACCTTGTCATGATGGTTTCTGATATGACATTTACTCCGAAAAACCCTGACGCCGATCAGAATTGCGTTGTTTCTGTAAAGGTCAAAAATATTGGAAGTGCCGCTGCTGAAGCAACAACTGTAGCTTTTACGAGTTTCGGCCAGCCTATCGGAGAAGGAAGTAAAGACATCTCCGCACTTGATGTTGGCGAAGAGGTGACTGTATCAACAACAATACAGTATTCGAGCGAAGGACGTAAACTTGTACAGATTGAGGTTGATCCGCTAGATACGGTCGATGAACTGGACGAGTATAATAATGATGTTTCTAAAATACTGGAAGTCGGTGATGGCAACGTGTTGTCTGGAGGTATCAGAGTACTGGCTGTTGCTCCTGGCAGGGTACAGGTTGGTGAACTGGTTGAAATTACCGGCCGGGCTGATTATGCCATTGAAATTAATGGGGAAATGAACTACGACTATCCCGTTAAAGGCGGTAGTGTTACTTTATTCCTCAAAACTACTTCCGGCTATGTGGTTATGACTCGTGGCGGAATCTATACATATGGCGGGGAACGAAGTGGGGAATACATCATGCGGTTTCGTATTCCTTCGATTTTTCAGGATGGCGATTACGCTTTGGCTAGAATAGTTGTTACTGATTCTACATTTGTGGGATCGATTCAAGTTGCCATTGAAGTCTATGATCCTTCCACCGAACCGTCAACCGCTTTTGATCCTGCTGTAGTGCACGGTTCTGAAATTCTGGGTGATCCTGATATAGATGGTGACGGTATTCCCAACTATTATGATCCTGATATAGATGGTGATCTTATTCTCAATGAAGATGATACAACCCCTTATGGTGGTGGAGGATATTATGGCGGTTCAGGCGGAGGTTATGTCGCTAGGAGTAATCCTGTAGTATTGGGTGACGGTTCATATTATTATCCGAGAAGTGCCGGTATACGTTTTCAGATTCCTGATGGAAGCAAAATATACCCGGGTATGGGTGAAAGTGTTGTAGGTGAATATCAGGGTGTGAGTTATGACCCTGCTGACTATCCTTATGATGCCTATGTCCATTCATGTGACATTGCCTTCAGTAACGATAATCCCGATCAATTCGAGGAAATTTATATTGGTGCGATTGTCTGGGCAGAAGGAGCTGGTTATAAAGAAGTTCCTGTGAGCTTTTTCGAAATTTACCCTGCTGGTGAATCTATATCGAAAATTGGTGTTACGCAGATGATCCCACGGTTAGAAGCACAGAGAAACGCCTCTGTGGTAACTTCGTGGCAAAATCAGGGGGAGGGGATATACATTATTGAAGCTCATCTGGATACTCAGGATTATTCTGCTCCTGATGAGTATACTGATGGTAATAACCTGAATAATGAAGCTAGCAGAGCCATTATTGTGGGTGAATTCAATGAATTGCTTGATGTGGTCGTAAATTCTCCGCTGGAAAATGTTACGTATGTTTGTCTGAAAGATACCATTGCCATTAATTTTGAGGTGTGGCGCGGTTTGGATTCGCTCTCACCTGATGAACTTGATATCCTGACAGTTATGTTTGATGATTCACTGGCATTGACGCGAGATTTAATCATAGTTCAGGATGGGGTGCTTGTGAATGGAGAGTATAACGAGGCTACTGGTGTGTATTCCATATCAATTCCTGCTCCGTTGCCTGTAGGCGATGCGGTCAATGGACTGTATCCCGGATCAATTATGGTTGCGGCTCAAACACACAGTGATGAAAATGAGATGCTTAACGGTGGACAGGAGGTTGGCATTAACCTGACATTGTCCGCGAATCCTCCTGAAACTATGAGCCTGACATGTACTCCTTGTGAGTCTACATTGACATGGTCGGAGGTTCCTGAGGGAGTATCGCAATACAATATTTACCGCAATAATACTTTAATCGCTACGGTAGATCATCCTGAAACTACATATGTTGATGATACTGTGGACAAAGATGAGACCTATGAATACTTTGTTATGTCTGTCAGTTCCGCAACTTCATTGGAGGGGATTGTTACCTCACCTGTTGATGATGTAACTATAGAAAAAATGACGCCGATTATTGATGCCGGTTCGGATCAGAATGTTAGTGTAAACGAGGTTGTTTTGTTTGAAGGTACCATCACTGATGATGGTTGTGACGATCCATATATATATGCATGGGATTTTGGTGATGAATCATATAGTGACGGAACACTTACACCGTCGCACACCTATAGCGAAAGCGGAACGTATACGGTTAGCTTGACCGTAGTTGATGAATACGGTACCGAGTATACCGATATGTTGCTTGTCGAAGTGACACGTACTGTTATCGGTGTTAATGTGGGCGAAGACCAAACAGTTGATGAAGGCTCAACCGTTAATTTCCTCGCTTCTATTACTGACGGAAGCAGTACTGATACATATCAGTATGCCTGGAATTTTGGAGATGGAGATAATGATTCCGGTAGTTTATCCGCAACACATGTATATGCTGATAACGGAGCATACACCGTTACAATAACAGTTACTGACAGTGAAAGCAGTGCGGTTGGATCAGACTCACTTTCCGTTAATGTCAATAACGTAGCGCCTTCTGTAACGGTTGATCCTGATTTTATAGTATATGAAGGCGACAGTGTGGAATTGCTTTCTACAAGCTATACTGACCCGGGCAGTGCGGATACCCATACTGCTGATGTCGATTGGAACGATGGCACTACCGATCAGTTCCCGGTTGACGACGGTACAGTATCGTTGAGCCATATATACACAGATTACGGCAGTTATACAGTGACTATCCAAGTCACTGATGATGATAGTGGAATTGGTACTGAAACCATGGAAGTATCTGTGTTGCGTAAGCCTATTGCTCTGACAATACATGCTGAAGACGATTTAAGCGCGACCATATCGTTTACCGGTGTAGCCGGAAAAACTTACGAAATATGGTACAGCGATGATCCATTTGCTACATTTGGTAATACTTTTGCATGGACCGTTGCTGATACAGTTACAGCAACTGATTCCGGTGAGTTTGCTACAACATATACTGACAACGGCGATTCCACTCATCCCGGCGTAGACGGGATACCCGGCACGGCAGATGACGGTCGTTCGGCTCCATATCTTACTGATACCCGTTACTACCGTGTTGTTGTTGCTGGATCTGTTGCGGCGGGTGACCCATGGGCATCTGAAGATATTGCCTTCTATCATGGCAAAGATTTATACGAACAGCGCAATTATGTGGGCAAAATGGGCGCCGGGCAAGATCAGACCCTTAATGAAATCATTGACTGCCGTTTCCTGCCCGGGGGGCTGACTATGCAAGCCTCAACTGTGGCTATGTATTGGGATAACGATGACCTGAAATCAGCGTATGTTTTTGATTGGGATAGCAATAAAAGTTGGTCTGATGGTACTTTTGACGTTACGAATGGTACTGTTGATTCAAACAACGGTTTGATTATTACTATTCCACCCGGAAACGGCACTCAGCTTGTGCCTATGGTTGGTATTGTGGAAATGGCTGATTCTGTATCTATAGATATCCAGCCTAGCTATTACAATCTTGTTGCCTGGCCGTATGCCGATGCCGTGGAATTGGATAATAGTGGATTACTGGAAAGCGGTTTAGAAGGAGGCATGACTGCTCGTACATCGGATCAGATTTATTTCTGGGACGCTGAATTGCAGCGTTATGAGTTGCCGGTATTTTACTCATCAGTAGCTAACGAATGGCGCAATTACGACCAAACTCCATGTACTCGAAAAATATATCCCGGTGAAGCCGTACTGATAAAAACAAAATCAAGCTCAGGATTTACGAATTGGACGGTTCAACGAAAATATATAAAATCAAAAAATATTTTAGAGTAGAAATTTTGCAAATAATATGGTATATTTAAGACAATGAATAAAATAGGAGTTGTTATGAAAAAATCACTTGGGATTATTTTCGCAGTTTTTATGGTTTTAGTGGCATCGTTGCCGGCATATGCAATTACCACCTACTTCTACTTGTATAACTGGGAAGGAGCGATGAAGGATACTGATGATTCTTTAATCGAAGCCGGATGCAGATTGGAATTTATCTGGACAGGTGCTAATGGTATTATTGATCCGGTACAGGAAGATACTACATTGCCAGGCTACCTCGGCGTGGGTGGTGATGATGTTGTTGTTGAAGTGTTGGCTGTGGGTGATGGGATACCTCGTACACCTCCCACCGTGCCGGACGGCTATTATAATGGTCACATTGAAGCGTTTATTTCTGCTATGGAACTAAGTGATTACACTGATTACGGTGCTGTGGCGAGTCCGTATGATGATAATTTTTATGTCCGTTTTTATAATGCCGCTGATCCTGTTGCTGCACTTGCATCTGCTAATTCCATAGGATGGGGGGAGTCTGCGGTTTTTCAGATCACTGTTCCAAATTACTTAAACTTCAGTGAAGATATTAATTTTGGCGATACAGACATTTATATTACAAGCGTTATTAATATACCTGAGCCGATAACAGTTGTGTTGCTGGCTGTTGCTTGTGGCAGTATAAAATTGTTTCATCGCAGGAAATAATTGATTTTCTAACCGCACATCCTTTAATGTCGGTTGAAGCATAGATACAGAAAAAGCGGTAGTACGCGTTAGAGCGTGTTACCGCTTTTTTAATACCTCCACCATTCTTTTTATGATAAAATATAGTTAGATATTTCATGGTTCCATTGAGGTTGGTATTTCCCAGGTGAAAGTTATGATAAAACGAATAGTTTATTTTACGTTTCTCTTTATTTCTCTTACAGCTATCTGTCACGCCCGTTCAAAGGGTTTTAAGATTGATGCTATCTGCATACCTGATTCCATTGGAAGTATCGAAGAGAGTTATCAGGGTACTTCAGATCAAACAATTATCCTCATTAAGGATGCTCACGCATTCTCAGAAGCCCAATTTAACATAGCGAAAATAATAAACTTGTTGTCACAAGATTTTGACATTAGCACACTCGGTGTTGAAGGTGCTTCGGGTGAGCTGAATGTGAGCGAATTCCGATCGGTTCCATTTATGGAAGCCAGAAATGATGTTGCTGGTGATTATGTTAAAAAAGGTGTTTTTAGTGGAGCAGAATATGCGGCTATTTCAGGAGAAAAATCTATTAACATCATTGGTGTTGAAGATAAGGACCTCTTTCTATCAAATTACAAAACTTTTGTTAACTCAATACCTCAACGTGATGCCATTGTTTCCTCAGTAAATGAAGTTAAGAGTCTCATTGCTATTCTGAAAACCAAGGTGTTTCGTTCAGAACTGAAGAAATTCGATCAATATATCAATCACTATGAGAATGGTGAATTGGATCTCACGCTTTTTTTGACACTTCTGTTACGATACGCTGATACCTATGATTCAGATCTGGCTAACTATCCAAATTTGTTGAGAACAAAAAATGTATTTGCACTGGGCGAGGAAATAAATTTTGATCGTGCACGTTTGGAACAGGAACAAATTACAAAGGCATTGACAGATACGTTAGATGCCTTACCACTTGACCATAGCTCAAAAGATGAGGTGTCTGACATCATAGCTCGCAAACGGACTGAATTATCCGAGTCAAACTTTGCCAGCTTTATGTTGTCTTTCAGTGAGCAAATGGGCGTTGCCAATATATCATATGATGATCTTGACAAGTTTGTCAGGTACGGAGAAATTTTTCAGGATGTGGATTTTACTCGTTTGTCAGTCGAAATCAAGGATTTGGCCTACAATATTTATCTGAAGCTAAGCGATAATGATGAACAACGAATGCTTGTTACCTACGACTATTATGTTGGGCGACTAGAACATATACTCTCTTTAGAGGCTGTCCGATCTGATGCGCAATGGTTTATCCATGAAGGAAAAACGAAATTGACTCAATTGGGTAACTTTCTTCGTCAAGAAGCTGGGCGCTACAATACACCATTTCCCAACTCAGATTTTTTGACTATAGAAAAGTCTGCTCAGACTGCTTATACATTCTATGCGGAAGCGGTTAAACGTGATATGACATTTGTTGACAACCTGCTTGCCAGCATGAACTCAGGTAGTTGCGCGATACTGGTAGCCGGCGGGTTCCATGAAGATGGAATACTCAGGATTTTGCAAGAACGCAATATCAGCCACATTGCGATCAATCCATATATATCGTCATCAAAGCCGGATATCGCATATCTCGATAAGATGCGAGGCAATGTTTTACCGACAGAACCTGCGGCAACAAGTAACATCACTGTTTCACTGCTGTATACTGAACTATTTTCGAATTACCCGAAACTGCTGAAACTATTCACCACCCAGACAGTGCGCCTCGTGATAGAAAATATTCTCAACGGGAAGACAAGGCTTGAGCATGTAGTATATCACCTCTATGATAGTTATGAGCTACCGTTACCTTCGGATACGTATGCTAAGGAGATTAATGCGCGTCTAGTACCGGTGATGGAGGAATTAAAGTTAATTGCTTCCGAATCAGATACTGCTTTTGCGGAAATCGCCGGGGAGATGGAAACACGTATAGTTGCTTCTATTACAGAAATGCGCGACCAACAACAAGGCAAACTGTTACAGCCGCCGCATAAGGAATTGGCAGTTAGTATTGTCGTGCCTGTGTACAATGAACTTAAAAATGGAAATATTTTTGAGCAAATATCGTCATTTGTACAACAGGAAGCGGATCCTAAAACCTTCGAGCTAATCTTCATCGTAAATAACTCGTTGGATGATGCGCGTAATAAAACCTCTGAGTTTGAAGATAATCAACGCCTGCTCCACCTTGGCGCATATCTTAATGCTCCATTGGGCACACCTCAACCAGCTTTTTTTGATGATTTTACCGCTGAGCAAAGGGCTATTATAGAGGAGGCAAAACAAAAAGGACTGGCTATACATTTTATCGATCGTTCTACCAATGGAGTTCCGGGTATTGTGGAGCAGCATGGGATCAGAATAGGTACGTTGCGCAATATAGGTATTTATGCTGCGATTGACCGCTTTGATTCGCTCAGCCGTAATGGTTTTATAGCTAACCTTGATGCGGATACTACCGTTCCGGTTGATTATGTCACACGACTGATCAGCTATTCCGCTCAGGATAATGTGGATGTAATCTATACGAACTTAAAATACAAATTTGTCGGTGGTAACGAGTTTTTGTTTAAAACCCATTTTGTGCAGATAGCTCAGCTAACCACCTCTCGTTTTCCTGAATACGTAGTAGCAAGGGCACAGCAGGATATAGCCCTGGTGTGTATTGTTGCTCGTTCAGATGTATTTAAACAAAAAGGTGGTTTTGCAGACTTGACGACAGGTGAAGATATCGTATTCACACGTCAGATGCAAAGATCATCCTATGGATTGTTATCCACACCGTATTTAACTGTATCGACTCAAGACCGGATGCGCGAACGAGGTTTTGATTCGGATATGCGGAACAGACTTGGCAGTTCCATGACACCTGACCAGTTTATTATGCAGCATGGGATGACTCAGCATACACCTATACGTCTGGAATTGTTAAAACGCGACCTGCGCAATCGTTCTAAAGAACCTATTCATCCTGATGAACTGAAAGCACTTTTAGAATTATATGGTTTTGATATAAGTCCAGATAATCCGGCTTGGAAATCATTTCTTGATAATGGATTACCACATCAGTTGACGCAAGCGTTGGAACAAGATATGAAATTTTATCTGCCGAATATGGATGATAATATTGTGGATTTTGCAGAAACACTCCTGCGTAACATATCAGAACGCGAGTATAACCTGTTTCGTGAGTTGTTGGATAGGGAAGTGGCTCAGGAAAATAAAGATATACTTCAATTTCAGCAGGAACTCAAACAGATATATGATGCTGTTTGGGATCATCCCGATAAAGCTACCATCACTGCGGAACAAGTAGCGGTAATCATTCGAAACAACGCAACACATCCGATACTCCTTATATTGGCGGACGAAAATTGGTTTCTTGAAAAAATTCGCCTCATCGGGCAAGAACAATATAAGGAGAGTTATTATATTAAGCTATTAAGTCAATTTCGTGACTGGGCAAATCCGATAGATGATACTAAACGAAATGTATTCAGAAAAGGGCTTGTCTACCTGCGTGTATTCAATATATTTTTGCAGCAATCAATTCACTATCCTGATTCGTTCCCTGAATTTAACGCTTTTCTTAGTTCAATAACGGGGCATGACTATCCTGTTATTGAAACGGATAGTTTGGATGACCAAAGAAAACCGATTCCTCTGAATCTTACCGGAAGCCAGGCATTAGACTCATCTCTTTAATGAATTGTGTCGATCAATGTTATGAACGGTTGTCATGATTCCTTAAAATGGGAAAAGACATCTATTAATTGTAAAAATCAGTAAAGTATGCTATAATATTCTATAATTGATGGTGCTTTTATGGCTTGTAGAATGGATATATATTTATGCTGAAAATTGCTTCTTTCTGTCTTTTGAGTTTGTTGATAGTGGTAGGGAGTATTCATGCGGATGATTATGATCCTGATACCTATTTCCTTTTTGGTTCAACTCTTTATTTTGGATCGGATTTACTTCTGCGTGATGAAACTGCCGAGATGTTACCCGGCAATAACCCATCAAGCATTATCTATATATCCGGAGCAGTAATTCAGCTAATCAAGGACGGTGGTGATGCAGTGATCAGCCCACCTGACTCTACAGGACAACCGACCGGAGACGATATCCTGTTGTTAAGTACGCGTATAGGTGTCGGAGTTCCGGTTTTGTTAGATGAGCAAGGGATGTTTTCTGTGGTATGCAATTTCAGCGATTACAGTGATACACTTTATGCTCGCATTTTCAATAGTGCAGATCTTGCTACGGCGACATATTATGGACAGACATCGTTATATGCCCTGAATGCAGAGGGCGAGTATGGAGATAGATGGTTTACTGTTGATGATCATGGTTTGACCTGTACAAATATTCCTCTGGATTCTCAAGGCGATTATGTAGCCGTTGCTGATACAGGTGGGCCTTATGTCGCTGATGAGGGAGTGCCAATTATGCTCGACGCGAGTGCGACAACAGATCAGGATACTGACCCTCAGGAACTTACGTATGTCTGGGATTTTAATGACGACGGCATTTTTGAAGAAGCTACTGGCACAATGGTTTTCTTTGTAGCGCCGGACAATGGTGACAAACCAATAGCAGTCAAGGCTGTAAATAGCCAATCGGGAACAGCTGGTATTGCGTTTACGACTGTGACGGTGAGCAATGTTCAACCTGAAATTACTCAGGTGCCCGATCAGACCGCTATTGTGGATACCAAATTTACAGTGTCTACGACATATTCTGATTCGGGGGTAGCAGATACACATACTGTTACTGTCAATTGGGGTGACTCGAATATTGATTCTGACATACCTGTTGGAAGTGGAATCATATCATTATCACATTACTATGAAGTTATCGATGATTATACTGTGGAAATTACTGTTTATGATGATGACGGCGCTTCATCATCCACTATCTTTAATGTAGTTATGGAAGGTTCATCTTCTATACCAACCACTGTAACTCCGCTTATATCAATTTCTGATGGCATGCTAATTTCCTGGGCCACTCGGCAAGGATTCATCTATGAAATCTGGTTTAAGGATGGTTCCGTCACGCCGTTTGATCAGAATGATCCTGACTGGAATATTATCGATATAACCATTGATAGTTCCTATACCGATACCGGTGACGCCGATGGGTTCGATGATATGCCTGACTCTGCGGATGACAGGCTCCCTCCAGCAGAGGTAGACAGCCGGTTTTATGTGATTCGTGAAGTAGTAGAATAATTTTATTCTCCCAGAAAAAACTTATCCGGATAAAATGTAGATCTGTAGTGGTGAAAAATCAGCCACACGGCTCTAAAAGTTCTGTCTATGCCGAAGAAATATTTCATTAATCTTGACAGCATACCCTTTTTTTTATACTCTAAACAGAAATTATTTCTATTTGAGGGACATATGTTGAATTACTACATTGAAGTCTTAAAGGATAAAGGATTTAAAGTTACTCCCCGTAGGAAGGCAATTATAAATATCTTTATCACCAGTAATAGCCATTTGACAGCGGATGAGGTATGGGATCGGTTGAGCAAAAAATTCGACAGATGCGGAATCCCAAGCGTGTACCGAAATTTGGAAACACTTGCGGAATGTGGTGTTTTAACAAAAATACAGCAATTTGATCGAAAAAAGCATTACGGATTGTGCTCTTTTGCCGGACATGATGAACACCATCATCATATTATTTGTGTAAAATGCGGAAAAGTTGAAGAAATAAAAGAATGTGCTCTCATACAAAAAAGATACATAAATGGATATAAAGTAGTACGTCACTTTATGCAAGTGGATGGAATTTGTGATAAATGTTTAGCTTAATGAATATTAACAGATCCATATTTTTAAAGGCTCTGCTTGGCACGGCATTGATTAATTATCTTTTATTATCTCTTGCCGGGACTGTACTACATAACCATCCTCATCATTTTTCTTTGCTACTCAAACAAGCTAACACGTTCCTTCAGCATGATTCTCATGGTTGTGATAATCATGGCAATCAAAGCTCACAACATAAACCTCATCATCATGCATGTCCTGTGTGTCATTTGAAAACGGTAATCCTGGGTGCAGTGTTCCTCGTGTCTATTACTCTTATGATTAGTATGTTATGCGTAAGCTTGATTGTTTTAAGAAATAATATATTCCCCTCTGTTCAGAATTATTACCGTTTTTATTTGCGAGCCCCTCCTGTTTTCTCCTGATAAAAAAGTTAAGTAATATAGTTGCATAATCTTTTTTCAGGGGGATCTATGAATTTAAAATCATTCTTGATAATGATCTGTTTTATACCTGTAATTATGGCACAGGTGTCACCATCATTTGCCCAGACAACAATATTTGATCTCGGACAGGTTGTTGTAGATACAGATGAAGAACAACAGCAAGACCTTACCATCGAAGAGAAATCAGTTATCAGCCAGAAATCGTTGAAATCATACAAAGTTGTCGATATTTCAGAGATTCTTGCGGATGAACTTATCGAAGCCTCAATGATACGCAAAAGCGGATACGGAAACGAAGTCGGTTTGCGGGGATTTACAAAAAGTAATCTACGATTTCTACAGGACAATACTCTTATTGAAGGTTCATGTGGAAGCCGAAAAGATCCGCCTTTATCGCATATCAACATGCTCACCGTAAAAAGCATGGAAGTTAAAGAAGGCCCTTATGATGTTACTGTACCGGGAGCATTAGGCGGCAACATTAATGTTATCACTAAAAATCCTCAGCAAGGTTTTCATGCGGAAGCATTCTCAAAGTTTGGATCATTCGGTTTTTTAAGTCAGGGGGGATACATCACTGGCGGAAACAGCAACATAATGGGATTGTTTGGGTATAATTATTCAATGTCTGGTCAGTACAAAGATGGATCAGGTAAGAGGTTACACAGTTTTAATGATACATACAACGATGCGGGCAGGCGCATGGATGCTTTTAGTAAACATGATTACTGGGGGAAAATTCTACTGAAACCTGCGGAGAATCATGAAATTCTGATTTCATCCTCATACGGATATGGTGACGATATTATGACTCCGCGTGTAGGCATGGATACCGAAGAAGAAAGAACCTATCTCAATAAAATAGAATATAAGATCAAAAATTTATCCTCTATATCCGAAGAGTTCAAAATTTCAGGCTACTATAATCGAATCGAGCATTATCCGTATGGGAAATTCCGATCCTCTGCCGCCAATGACAAACGAATTGAAGCGATTTCTTTCATAGCCGGAGGCCAGATTGAAAACAAAACTTTTACCGATTTGGCTCTATTAACTTACGGGACAGATTTTTATTACCGCAACTGGTATGGCGATATCATACACCGGCATACAGGTGTGGTCTTGAATGATGAATTGTTCCCTGATGTGGATATATATAATTTTGGTATGTACCTTAAAGCTGAAAAAGATTTTGACAATCTTTCTGTAACGGTTGGATTACGAGGCGATATTTTTCATACGCAAGCACAGGAAAAACTCAAAAATAGCAAACTTCTGACAAACGAAAATTCCCAGACAGATGTGTATCCGAGCGCGTACATGTTCTGTAAATATTTCCTCAATGATCAGACAAATATTTTTGGAGGAACAGGGCTGACAACACGAGCCCCAACCGCTGTTGAGAGGTATACTCAGCAAGGTTCCGCTTTCTTCGGTAATCCCGGTCTTGACCCATCGCATAATTTTGAGACAGATTTGGGTTTTGAAACAAAACTTTTTGATCGGTTGACATTCCGTGCAAAAGGTTTTTACAGCTATATAGATGATTATATCTACCAGACAAGTGTGCCGGTACGCACCTGGACAAATATAGATGCTTATCTTATTGGCGGTGATATCAACGTGCAGCTTGATATCTGTTGTGGATTCTCCATTGATGGGGGAGTGGCATACCAGCGTGGGCGCAAACTCGACCAGCCTGCAGGTAACAATGATAAGGATCTTGCCGAAATTGCTCCCTTAAAAACAAAACTTGCTATTAATTATGAGTATAACGGTTTGTTCTCTGTTTTTGAATGGGTGCATTCAGATGACTACGATCATATTGATAGAGACGGTGGCGAAACACCTCTTGATGGATGGGATGTGTTCAATCTTCGGATTGGATATCAGTTTTCCGGTCAGGAAGGTAATCTTTCTTTGCTGAATGGCGCAAGTCTGAATTTCGGGATTAATAATATTTTTGATAAGGAATACGCTGTTGCAAATTCCTATGAATACGATCCTACTGACCCGGGTGGAGCTAATGTAAAAATAGTTAATGAACCGGGGCGATTTATATATGGCAGTTTAACTTATAAATTTTAGAGTTTGGGTTATAGCGGGGGATACTCTTTATCAAACAAACAGGGGAAAGGTATGACAGACATAATTCAAAAAGGCGGTTTTTTTATATGGCCGATAGCGTTTTGTTCTCTCATAGCGTTGACTGTAATATTGGAGCGTTTTTATTACTTTCATAAAACACGAGAGCGATGCAGGAATCTGCCAGAAAAAATCCGATTGTTGCTGGAAAGCAAAAAGAGCGATGAAGCGTTGCAGTTGTGCAAAAAAGAAAGCGGTAGCCTTGGTCACTTCCTGCGTATAGGTATCAAAGTACACGATCGCCCTGAAGATGATAAAAGAAAAATTCTAAGACGAGCCGGTTCACGGGAACTGGAAGAAAGTGAGAAACGCCTGAAAACTCTTTCGGTAATCAGTAATATCGCGACTTTGCTTGGTCTTTTAGGCACTGTCACAGGGATGATTCAGACATTTATTCAAATTGAGTCTTCAGGAGGTTCCGCTGATGTGACAGTTCTTGCGGGAGGTATATGGGAAGCTCTTCTGACCACTGCTGCGGGATTAAGCGTTGCTATTCCAGCTATCGTCTTTTATCACTATTTCGAGGGTATAGTTGATGTACGTGGAAGTATGTTTAAAAATGTCGCTGCGGATGTTTTTGATATTCATTAAATTGAGGAGAAACGGAAATGAGTGGCCTTGACTTTGAAAGAAAGAAACGATCTGATCCTCAGTTAAATATAGCGCCTTTACTTGATATTGTGTTTCTGCTTTTGATTTTCTTTGTTTTAACATCTCATTTTGTGAATGAAAAAGGTTTCAATATCAAATTACCCAAGGCTGCGCATGCTACGTCGCAGAATAGTGAGAAAGTGACGGTATCAATAGATGAGAATGAAAATGTCTTTATAGGAAATTTAGGTGCTGATATGGATTCACTTTCGGATGTCTTAAAAGATCAATTAAATTCGGCAGAAACAAAAACAGTTGTTATCAAAGCGGATAAATCAGTTGATATCGGATTTGCTGTAAAGATTATGGATATCGTCAAAGAAGCAAATGCCGAAGGAATCGTAATTTCGACAAGAGTATCTGATAATGAGCAAGATTAATGAGATACATATATGCTTTATGCTATCGGTTACTGTGCATCTGGGGATTTTTGGGCCTGGAATATTGACGTTCGATAAGCCTCCTGTTGAGCAGGAACCGGAAATTGTTTTTGAAATCGAAGAACCGGAATATTTACCGGATGTATATGAGATAACTGAAGAGAAAAAAATCGAACAAACAGTTGAAGAACCTGAACCAGAAGAGATTGTCGAAGAAATAGAAGAGCCGGAACCTGAAAAGATGGAGGAACCCGAAGAAGTTTTAGAGGAAGTTCAGGATTTAGAACCGGAAAAAACTGAAGAACCAGAGGAACTCACTGAAGAAATCGAAGAACCAGAAGAAATTGTCGAAGAAATACAAGAACCTGAAAAGATAGAACAAGTTGCTCAACAAGATAATACTGAGGATGAGAGAAAAAAATCTTTATTGCAATATCAGGATAGCATCAAACAGAAAATACAGAAAAATAAAAAGTATCCACGTTGGGCGCTCAGGGCAAAGCATCAGGGTATTGTACGAATTGCTTTTGAGGTGTTGTCGTCGGGTAATGTAAACAATCTAAGTTTGCTAGAATCATCCGGCTTCAAAGAGTTAGATGAGGCAGCGCTTAAAGCGATTAAAAAAGCAACCCCGTTTGCCGTCTTTCCTGAAATCTTTCAGGCAGATAAAATCCAAATTCAAATTGATATAGTTTTTAAATTGTAGCAATCGCAACTAATGCAGATAAACGATCCAAAAAGGCTATGTTCAATTTAGTGTTGTAATATGTCTGTAGGATTGTCGATTGGAGCTATAGGAAGCATTATACAAAAGGTTGTTCCTTTATTGATTTCGGAGCTGAGCGTAAGGCGTCCTTTATGTTTATCCACAATAGCATTATGTGCTATAGACAATCCCTGTCCAGTGCCTTTACCAACATCTTTTGTAGTGAAAAATTGATCGAACACTCTATGCCGTATCTCTTCGGGTATGCCAATTCCATTATCAGTTATCTCAACAGCAACATATTCTTCATTTTGATAGGTTTTGATTGAAATATACCCTTTGGTAATAACATGTTTATTCTGAGCGTCTTCTATCGCATGAACAGCATTTACAATCAAATTTAGAAAAACCTGCTTAAGCATTCCTACGTAGCAGGGGATGAAAGGCAGTGAGTTGTCAAACTCACAGGAAACATCATCAACATGATGTTTCCATTCATTTTTCGTTATGATAACTGCATCGGAAATAGCTTTGTTGATATCAGCCATTTCTTTTTCTTTCTGGTCTGTGTGGGAGAAAGATTTCATTGCACCTACAATAGACGCAACATGGCTTAATCCTTCTTGTGACTGCGATAATGCCAGAGGAATTTCTTCCATTAGAAAGTCAATATCTATTACCTCAATTAATTCAGAGACTTCTTCACTTATCTGTTCCGTGCTTTGCTTTTGTTGTGTGTAGAGTCTTACCAGTTCAATAAGTGAATTTAAGTTGTTATTAATGAATGAAACATTATCGGAAATAAACTGGATAGGTGTATTTATCTCATGGGCAATTCCTGCGGCAAGGCTGCCTATAGAATCAAGTTTTTGTGTCTGCTGTAGTTCGTATTCTAGTTGTTCCCGCAATGCGCTTTCCTTTTTTTGTGCCGTAATGTTACGGGTGATGCCACGATATCCAAGCAACTCTCCAGATTCTGATATCACAGGGCATGCATTGGTAAGCAGTGTTACCACATCTCCTGTAGCGGTCTGATTTTCAGATTCAAGGTTATACAAAGGTTTTTTTTCTTCAAATATTATCATTATATCATTCTTGATTTTATCCTTTTCCTTATCAGCAAGATAGTCAAATATGGACTTTCCTAAAATATCATTTTTTGTATAACACAATATCTTATCTATATCACCTTCTACAAAAGTGAAATGAAAGTTTTTGTCTATTTCCCATATAAAATCTCCTGAACTAAACGCGATATCAAATAATCGTTTTTCGGAAGTTAATGCCTGTTGTCGGGATTCTATCAGTTTATCTTCATATGATTTGAGGCGGTTTGCAATTTTTTTAGAGACAATAAATGTGATAAAAATCAACACAAGTGACACTATTAGGTAGGTTGTGAAGAAGACGTGCAAAAGTTTTGAGTTGCGCCGGATATATCGTTCTTTCTCGTCAGAAATAAGAGCATCAATATAGTCAGCATATTCACCTGTCCCCAATACCCAGTCCCATGGAGAAAAATATTTGACATAAGACATCTTGAGGTATCCAATTTCTCCCGCCTTGCCGTCAATAATTTTTGGCCAGAAATATTTGACTACTCCATCACCATTTTTGCGACATACATCATTAAATGCCAAAAAAATAGCTGTCGGTTTTATCTCAGATACTTCAGGTTCGTCTTTTGAATATATTTTGTCCTCATAATATAATTTTTCTACTATATCAAGGTCTATTACATCAGACATATTCTTATTAATCAGATTTTTATTGGGATGCACAAGCATTATATTATCATCAGATTTCTCAGGGTTAAACATATGTACCCAGATATAGTTATTGTCTCCATAGCGTAATGTATTCAATATATCTTTGCATTCTTCTTTGGAGTATCCATGATTATAACAATATTCCAGAATAGAATAAGCACTTTCTATCCTGCCTTTGATCTCATTTGCAATGGCATTTTCCTGTTGAACTCTGATGAAATTGAGATGTTTTTTGCTTTGTTTATCGATGAGATTCGATAAGATTATAATCGATATGAGCAGCCCTGCAATCAATGGAATCAATGATAATAAATTTAGTTTTAACTGGTATCTCATAACATTACCTGTCTTATTGAAAAATTAAATAAAAGAAGAATACCTAATAAGTGATTAAATGATACTAATCACGTACTAATTAATCTAACTCTGAATAGTACTTTTTTATAAAATCCTCGTAAGATTCTTCCTGTTTTATATCTAGAACAACAGAGCCGTCATTATCTCTGTCAATCTGCAATATACCCGGATGTTCCTTTTCAAGAGTCTCCAGAGCTTCATTTTGCTGTTTGATTGTTTTGACTAACCGCTGTTTTTCTTCCCATAAATCTTTATTAGCTAACGCGTGGCTTACCGTCAGTCGTAAATCATGAGCATTACATGGTTTGGTTAAAAATTTATATACATTTCCATCATTAATTGCTTTTTGCGCGTCTTTAATGTCTGAATTGCCTGTCAGCATAATTTTAATGATATTTGGAAAATCATTTTTTACCGCTATGAGTAGATCTGTGCCTGACATGAACGGCATCTTGTTATCTGATATGAGCAGATCTATATCACCCTTAACATTTCGAAGAAAATCTAACGCCTCAAGGGCATTATCGAATATGATCAATTCATAATCATTTCTATGTAAAATTCTTTTCATCGCGGATAAGACATTTTGTTCGTCATCTACCATGACAATTTTTCGTTTTTCCATTTGTGTATTCCTCTTATTTAGGTTTAAATTCTGCCTTAGTTAAAGAAACTACAACTTGGTCTTCGATGTCATTTTGTTTTAAATGATTAAGCAAAAAAGACCTCACTGTAGGAGTAATGGTTTGTCCATACTTGACTAACAGAACACCTTTTTTTGTACGTACGTCTTCCTCAAGTTTCATACCTGGATAAATATCACTTATTGTAAGTGTCTTAACAATTTTTTCCATCTGAGGAGGATTGATATAATGCAATTCATCAATAATATGCGGATTATAGGCAGTCCCTTTTTCCTGCTTGAGCTTCCCAATAGATTGCGCATTAGAATTCCCCTGTGATAGAAGTGCGCTGTAGTCTGTTGCAACATGCAAAATATCACTGCCTATTGAAACGGTATCACTTGGGTCTTTTGACTTTGTAGTTTTGGAAGAGTAATCTTCCCGGTGATGAAGTATTATTTCCGCGACAATATCCAAATGAGGGATGTGCTTCAGCAAATCATAGCCGGTTTTCGGGTATTGGTCTATCATCGCTTGTTCCGATTTATCCAAGGGCATTGACGCATAAAAATTTTCCAGAATTTTTGATGGTATAAGCACACACCCTATTTGAGATAACATAGCGGCAAGTTCATGACACCAAACATTACTTAAGCCCAGTCTCTTCACTATTTGGTGAACACAATTTTTTATTTCTTTAGCCCGGCTAAAGGCAATTGGCGCTGTTAGTGATAATATGTCTGTCAAAGCATTGATGGTTCCGTTCAATGTGTTTTCAAGCAGTTCACGCTCGGCGTTAATCAATCTATACTGATCCAGGGCCGCATCAAGGATAGATGCCATATTGTCCGGCGAACAAGGTTTAGTGATAAATCTAAAAATGCTGCCCTCATTGATTGCCTGCATGGCTGTATACTGATCTGAATTACCGGTCAGCATTACCCGTACTGTGTTAGGGCTTTGGGCTTTAATACGGCTTAAAAGTTCAATACCATCCATCTCAGGCATGCGCATGTCTGATACCACAACCGCAAATTTTTGTTGTGAACTAAAAAGCGATATCGCGTCATGTCCGTTTACTGCGAATTCCATATCATATTTACGGTAAAATTGCCTGCGAATACCGTTCAAGACATTTGGCTCGTCATCGACAAAAAGTATAGTTTCTTTTGTAACAGTCATATTAAACTCCACAACTGGTTTTAAGTTTTTTGCAATAATCTGCCCATTGAGTGATATGTTGCTCAACGTCCAACTCATGTAGATAATTAACGTCGAGGTCCGAAGGCACGCTATACTTGTTAGATTTAGACATCTGGCCTACAAGAATATTGCTGACATATACAACATCTGTAACATTAAAATCTATGCTCAACGATTTTCTTGGATCATGATGGAATGAAATGGCGTCTGTGATCTTTGATGGTAATCCCCATAAGTTCATCAAATAACCGCCAAGAGTAGCGTGATTGACATCAAATAACTTATTCTCCAATTGATAAGAAGGCGTGTTGTTTTGATGACGCTGTTTCAATACATTCGCGTATTCTTCAGGCTTGTTTCTGATTAATATAACTTTGCCAATATCATGAAGCATTCCCGCCATACCGCATTGGTCTATAAAGGTTGCTTCTTTTCTGACAGTTTCTGCTATTTTACGTGCAACAGCGCTAACCATAATGCTGTGGTTATATAGCTTTGTGATATCAAACCGCTCGATCTCTTTTCTTGAAAATTGAGCGAACACGTCTGTAGTCAATATTACCGCTTTTAGGGTTTCTAATCCGAGATATGCCAATGCCTGCTGAATATTCTGTATATGGCTTCTCAACCCGAAAAATGCCGAATTTACCAGTTGCAAGACCTTGGCAGTAACAGTCATCTCCTGACTCACAATAGCACTTATATCTTTTAAAGAGCTGTTGGGTAATTCAAGTAAATCCATCAGCCGTACATACAAGTCTGGCAGTGTCGGAAGCGATTTCATTTCAGATACCATTGCGAGCAGGTTTTGTTTACCAACCCGTTCTCGTGCCTCAAAAGCTTTTAAAATGGTGTCTTTTAATAATTCCGCGTCACATGGTTTAGTAAGAAATTGATCCGCTGCGTTGAGTGTTTGCATAATCATTTCTTTATCGCTGTATCCGGACAAAATAAAACGTATGACATCTGGATAACGTTCTTTGACAGTATTGAGTAACTGTGCTCCATTGATTTCCGGCATACGCATATCCGAAACTATTACGTCAAAATGCTGGTTTTCCATCATTTCAAGAGCTTCTTTACCGCCGCTGGCAAACGACATATTCCAATGTTTTCTAAAAGAATAGAGCATTCTCCTAAGCCCATCAAGAATTCTTTGTTCGTCATCGACAAATAATATACTTTTTTTTCTCTCTTCCATTGTCTTATGCCTCGTTAGTTTCTATTTCAACTTGTTCTATTGGTAATTCGATACAAAATGTCGTTCCCTTGCCATAAACCGAATCAAATGTCAAATTCCCTTTGTGTTTCTCTACTATAGTAGAATATACGATGGATAAACCTTGTCCTGTGCCTTTGCCAACTTGCTTTGTAGTAAAAAAATGGTCAAATATTTTATCTTGAATGGATTCATGGATACCGGTACCCGTATCGGTTACGGTAATGTGAATACTGTTATCGACAGATTCCGTAGATACAGTGATTTTACCGCGATCATCAGTTCCTTCTATCGTATCGGCTATTGCGTCGGCAGCGTTGATAATCAAATTCATAACTGATTGGCTTATGTCATGCGCCACACATGCTACCATAGGTAAATTAGGATCCAGATTTTTTTCCAAATCAGCCACATATTTCCACGAGTTTCTTGATATAATTATTATATTCTCAATTGTTTTGTTTATATCGGTTTTGATCATGTCGTCCGAACCTATATGGGAAAAATCTTTCATAGCATTTACAATTCTACTGACTCGTTCCAAACCTTCACGAGTTTGAGATACTGCTTCGGGGATTTCCTGTTTGAGGTATTCCATGTCCACCACAGATTCAAATTTTTTAAATTCCTGTTTGAGATCAGGGCATATTGATGATGCGGCTAAACTTTTCATTTGATCTATATATTCAAGTAAATCGTCAAGTGCTTCAGCTATAAAACTCACGTTATCGCCAATAAATTGTACAGGAGTGTTTATTTCGTGCGCTATTCCCGCGGCGAGTGTACCTATTGACTCCAGTTTACGTGAGTTATTCAATTGCTGCTCAAGTATAAGTTTTTCTTCCAATGCCTGTTTGCTGGCAATAGTACGCGAAATTCGTTCTGCAATATTATTTAAAAGATATCGTTCTTCTTTACAAAAAGGCCCTTCATCTGATTCAGGTCGCTTTTCTTTGTAATACACTACGACTGAACCAGCCTTTTTACCTTCTATAGAAATGTCTGCCGATTGCCGCCATTTTGTTGATCGGAAATCGTTGCTGTGGTATTGTTTATCAAACAGGAAAATACATGCGCAGGCAATATCACTGTATTGCCATCCGGATGGTATGCTTTCGACTATTTTAGATAGCAGTTCTTCCTGTGAAAAGTTATGGTTAGATGCTAACTCAGAAATTGTATACAAACAGTTCAGTTCTTTCATGCGGCTGTTTAACATATCGTTAAGCCGTTTTTGTTCTTCTCGTGCCAATTCTTTGCATGTCACATCCAGTATCAATCCGTCACGATACAACAGGTCGCCTTTCTTATTGAATATTCCTTCGCCTTGCTCATGAACCCAGCGTATTTCTCCTGATTTATGGATGATGCGGTAATCCATTTCATATGTTTGTTTGTTCATAAGAGCAGAAATAAGTTTCTTTGATACTCCCTTGTAATCATCTGGATGGATGAGTTTTGACAGAGGCATCTTTAAAACTAAAAAATCTGATGTCGAAAAACCTGATAATGCCTTTATACCTTTGCTAATAAATTCTACACTCCATTCTTTATCAGGTTTACAGCGGTATACTACTCCGGATAAGTGTGATATCAAATTCGAAAATTGTTCGGACTGATTCATCAGTCTCAATTCCTGTTTTTTGCGGTGATACGAAAAGAAAATAGCTTTACGAAGGGTATGTTTATCAAACTTACCTTTTAGGAGATAATATTGGGCACCATGAATGATTGCTTTTAGTGCGATACTTTCATCACTTTCAGCGGTAAAAACAATTATCGAAGATTGACTGTTGTGCTTTCTGAAATTTTTCAGCGTCTCCAAACCAATGCTGTCGGGTAAATGTAAATCGAGAAACACAAGATCAAATTTCTTTTTATCCGATTTTTCTATTGCTCCACCAAGTGTGTCGGTTACATTGATATTCAAGTCGGATATACCGCAGTCTTCTATAACTTCTTCTAGGTACTTGCATTGTAGATGGTTATCTTCTACGATAAGTATGTTAAGCTTTGTCAATAAAAACTTTCTCATCGACAAGATCCTTTAAATAAGTCTGTTGCAGGGATATCCCCTCCAGATGGGATTTATTTAAAAAAGTAGATTCTTCCGTGAACTCTATCACCCCAAAAGGCGGTATTGGCAATAAGTCTTATCTTTTTATTTAGCCATTGTATGTCATACAAATATTGATTAACGTGAAAAGTTATTGCCTTGTCTATATATTCGACTTTCCCGCTTAAAATATTAATTAATTCCACAATACTTATACGAATTAATGGAAAGATTTGTCTTTCACGTAGTCGGGGATATTGTTTTACATGCTCTTAATCAATTGCTTGAGAATACTTGCAAGCTAAACCTTTAAAAACGATTTTGTAGGTTTTATGTATGACAGGTTGCCGGACAAACAATTTTCTTCTTGATACATATTTATTTCTGGAATTGATTGATATTACATTTGTTCACTCAACATAGATATGGAGTTAGATGCATTTGATAGCAAGTTGTTAGGCGAGATTGGTGTATAAAAATTATGCTATATTTTAGAGAACTTTTTTGCTCAGATTACGCTAAGGGCTATGGAACGACCTTCATAAATCGCACTATATGGTAAAGGCTACATTATTATGGTTGAAGCTATAAATGCTACACGAAAAAAGCAGCATTTTTGCTTGTTGAGTACAAAAATGTTGCCTCAGAGTAGTCTATAAACGCTATATAAAAAAAAGATTGAAGAAAAACACTATCAATTCTATTATCAATAACACATATTTTAATGTTTATTTATCTGCTTAAGATTTAAGGAAAAATAACATATTGTAACTATTTGATTGGTAAAGATATGAAATTTATGCGCTGGATGCGCTTTAGAAGAAATTAACTCGGACATAAAAAGAAAACTTTTACCTTCAATTTACAAAAAAGGAAAGTAAGATGAATGAAAAGTACGAGAAAGTAACAGAGGTTTTCGGAGCAAACGTTTTTAACGATTCGGTCATGAGAGAACGTTTACCGAAAGGAGTTTACAAATCAATAAAGAAAACTATTGATGGTGATCAGGATCTTGATCCTGCATTGGCAGATGTTATCGCTAATGCTATGAAAGATTGGGCGATCGAAAAAGGCGCAACGCATTTCAGCCATTGGTTTCAGCCAATGACTGGTCTAACAGCTGAAAAACATGATTCTTTCATCTCGCCAACCTCCGACGGTAGGACCATGATGGAGTTCAGCGGTAAAGAACTTATTCAGGGCGAACCGGATGCTTCGTCATTTCCATCAGGCGGATTGAGAGCAACTTTTGAGGCTCGCGGATACACAGCCTGGGATTGTACTTCGCCAGTATTCATTAAAGAAGACGGCAAGAATATCACAATGTATATCCCAAGTGCTTTTTGTTCCTATACCGGTTTAGCTCTTGATAAGAAAACTCCGTTATTGAGGTCAATGGACGCTTTAAATAAACAGGCGATGAGAGTTCTTAAGGTTCTCGGCAACCAAACCTCAAAACGTGTTACAGCTACGCTTGGTTCAGAACAGGAATATTTTCTAATTGACAGCTCTTTCTATGAAAAACGTCTCGATCTCGTTTTGACCGGCCGGACACTTTTTGGTGCTACTCCTCCGAGAGGACAGGAGATGGATGACCATTATTTTGGTACTTTGCATGAAAGAGTTGCTTCATTTATGCATGACGTCAACCATGAATTATGGAAATTAGGTGTTTCTGCAAAAACACAGCATAATGAAGTTGCTCCTGCTCAGTATGAATTGGCTCCGGTGTTTGCTACGGTAAATGTTGCTACGGATCATAATCAATTGGTAATGGAAACATTACAGAAAGTTGCCAACCGACATGATTTCGTATGTTTATTGAATGAAAAACCTTTTGCTGGTGTGAATGGTTCTGGTAAACATAACAACTGGAGTATGTCGACCGATGATGGAATAAACCTGCTTGATCCCGGTAAAACTCCGCACGACAATATGGTTTTCCTTGTCATGCTTTGTTCTGTTATTCGTGCAGTCGATAAATATGCAAAAATATTACGTGCAAGCGTTGCCAATACCGGTAATGAACATCGTCTTGGTGCAAATGAAGCTCCACCAGCTATCGTTTCTGTCTTCTTAGGAAGTCAGTTAGCCGATATCTTAGAACAGTTAGCTAAAGGTAGCGCAACGTCATCCAAACAAGGCGGTGAACTGAAATTAGGTGTATCTTCTTTACCTCAGTTGCCAAAAGATTGTACTGACCGTAACAGGACATCACCGTTCGCGTTTACAGGCAACAAATTTGAGTTCCGTATGGTTGGTTCTACACAGTCTACTTCTGGTCCAATGTTCGTACTTAACACCATCGTTGCAGATATATTGGCAGAAGTAGCTGATGAATTGGAAAAAGCACAGGATGTTAAAGCTACTGCTCAGAAAATCCTCAGTAGGATAGCTACAGAACACAGCCGAATCCTCTTTAACGGTGACAACTATACCGATGAGTGGGTAGCAGAGGCAAAAAAACGTAACTTGCCTAATATTCCTTCGACGGTTGCTGCCCTTGAAACCATCATGGATAAAGAACATGTCGACCTCTTCGAGAGACAAAATGTTCTTTCTAAAGCTGAGCTGGGCGCTCGCACAGAAATTCTCCTTGAAGCTTACGCGATGCAGATTACTATTGAAGCACGCACTATGGTGAATATCGTTAAACGACAACTTTTGCCTGCTTCTGTAGAATACTCGATGATTCTGGCTAATACTGTTGAATCAGTCAATGCTGCTGGAGTTTCTGCCGATGCTCAGAAAGAAATGCTTGAAACAGTTTCCGGTCTGATTGGATCAGCTAATGCCGCCGTTAAAAAACTGGATGCAAGTGTTGAAAAATGTGCGGATATAGATGAGGCTTTAGAAAAAGCTAAATTCTGTACTAATGGTGTTATTCCCGCAATGAGAGAATTGAGACAGTATTGCGATGCTCTCGAAACAAACGTTAATGCTGAGTTGTGGCCGTTACCAACTTATGCGGAAATGTTGTTTCTAAGATAATTATTTCTATAAGGAGTTGCGTCTAACCTTGTGTTCAACGTGACGATATAGGAAAATAGAATTAAGTTATACTTTAAGGCGATGCGATCAATATATTGCATCGCCTTAAATTTTTATAGAAAGGCACATAGTTTTTACTCTCTGCTAAAGAAGTCTTATTCTTGAAAATGGCATAAAAGTATTTAATATTGAAACTGGTTTGGGGTAGAGGAATAAGATTTAATCAGTATATTCCACGCGGTAAAAACGCATAAGAACTGATGCTGGTGCTAGGCGGTCATCGTTATCGCCGGCAATATTGTTATAGCCGTCTGCGTCCCCAGCATCTACGCAAAAATCTATCCCTGCAGGAAGAACTGAAAGTTGTTGCCATGTATAACTGTCGCCCGGTAGACTGCTGTCCAGAAATAACACCGTGCAGGATTCGTCTGCGTCGGCCGTCCATGTTATTTTTATTTCACTTGCTCCGTATTTTTGAATCGCACAAGCGATAGGCGAGCGGGTCACAGTAAGTTCAAATGAAGTTTGTACCTGTCCGTTATCATCATCTTTTAAAACTATTACGGGGCTGAACGACCCTTTTTGTGTGTACTGATGGTGCAGTGAAAATGAACCGTCCGTTACAGGCACTGTTTCAGAAGCGTCTCCCCATTGAATGGTTACTGTGTGGGTATCTGCGGAACCCGCATCTGAGTAGGTTCCATTAACTGAGAAGAGTTCTCCTTTGTAGACTGAATCGCTATCAGGTGTAACAGAGAGCAACACAGGCGGCTTATTGGTGATAATGAGCTGTGCTACATCAACAGAGCTGTTTCCATCACTATCAGTAACTTTTACGCCAATAGTGTTTGTGATGCTGTTATCGTTCCATTGATATGAAATCTCTATTCCTGTCGCATCATCGTAGACTTCATCTCCATTTAAATCCCAGGTAAACGTCAGTGTGTCGTTGGTTTCCTCTGCGTCGGATGAATTGACCGCTGATAGTGATATGCTGTCGCCCTCATAGCCATTATACCACGCTCCGGCATCTGCTACGGGAGGAGTACCGGTTGGTGTTGTTCCGATGGGTATAAGTGTTTGTGTCAAACCGTATTTATTAATATGGAAGTTTACTTCGTTCAATCCGATAACTGGCAACTCTGATTTCGCTACAGGAGCCGTTTGCCCATAATAGGTTGATGTGGCATAGCTTGATCCGTTAAAAATGCGGGCATATAGTTTTCCTGAAGGAGTTAGGGAATCAATATAAGCATAAAAGTATCCCTCACTGCCACTAACAGCATTGTCGCCAATAGCAAACTGAGTGCCATACAGTACATCATCTCCAGTCGGATTGCCATTTTCATCCATAGGATCGATTGTGTTGTCTGTACCGGTAAATAGAAGCTGTACGACTGAACCGTTGGCAAGAGGTTGGCCATTTTGATCTTTAAGTACAACTCTGGTGCTGAAATGCGTGGTATCTCCAAATTGGGCATACACCCTCATAGAAGAAAAAATACAAAATATTATGAGAATCTGAATAGCTTTTTTTAGCATATATTTTCCAAACCATTTAGAGTATACACTGCTATGCAGGCAGTGTAATAAGCCAATTATTTTCGAATAAGACGTTTACTCATAACACATATACTGATAAGGCACAAAATTATTGTTGCCGGTTCGGGAATAATAATTAACGATTGGTTCGTACTGTTTAAAGAAAATTCAAAGAAACCGAGGTTCCAGTTAAGCCCGCTTTCGGCGTAGCTTATGTCATAAATCGTAAACAGGTCGGAATCTCCCCAGAAGACAGTTTCCAACGCGCTAGCCGGATCACTAACATTAAAAGCCCGGACATATAAACTACCTGTTTGGTAATTTTCTACAGGTATCTGATCAAAAACCATACTCACATTACCATTAGTGTATCCTTCAGGATAACCATAACCTACATGAGATATACCAACCTGGACACCATAAAGGTCAAGGATAATCGTGTCATCGCCACCTGGGGAATAGTCGACCGGATTGATATTATCAATTATTCCGTTAGCCCCAGTCCAGATAACTTCTATACGATCTCCATATGTACTGGTTCCTTCAAGAGCCACTCCGTTTTGATCCTCCATCGGGATTTCCATATCATTATAGAGATACAATGTTACTGGAATAGCATATACCATCCCGGTGAAACAGAACATCAATACTGCTGTCAACAAATGTTTTGCGATCAGTTTTGATTTCATGATACCCTCCTTGCAAAACTATCTAGTTTAAATATATCACATCTTATATACATTATCAATATTATGTACATTAATTCTCCATAAATTTTGTCGGGTTATAGGGTCTTTCCACATGCCATGTGCTAAACGTGCTGTTTTGCGTTTTTATCAGGAAAGATTCGCCCGGTTGCAATATTTTCGTGCAGGGAACCTGATTATGATACAACCATTTATTTATAGCAGGCAGATTGCAATAATATACTGCCAGGTCATAAGCTTGAGTATCGGCATTAAAGAAGAAAATTTCGTCAGACAGATGTGACACTATACCACCTTTAAAGCCACTGGTGATTAATTGAGCGTCTTCAATAGGCGTAGGGTTCCCGTATGGCCATGTTACGAGGGTATATCCATTAGATAGGACGGTGACATCAACCGTTTCGTCCATCTCTACAATACCTGCCATGGGAAGGATATATGGAACCGGAGCGATCCATGGTTGTAACGATATCAAAGCACCCGCTCCGTCTTCCAGCACATCAGATCCCTCTTCCGATGTGTCAAGCAGGTCGGTTCCGTTTGAAGACAACCATTCGTTTACCCCATTGTTATTGTGCACAAATGCCAGTTTATGTTCCTGATTTTCCCAGTAGTGGAGATATGTGGAGTCTGTCTGGTTAGTTCCACCCGGCAAAAATCGACAGTCGAATATGTGGGTAATGGCATCATGATTACCAATTTTACCCATAAAGTTTCGACCGTTCCACAAATCTTTGTTCATCGAGAATCCAATTGACGGGCTAGCCAGCCAGCGACTACCGACAATGATAGCTTCTGATAAAATAACCCTGTAATAACGGGTGGGGACAGTTGATGGATGAGACCTGTCCGGTATGCCGCTGACACCTACAGATCCCTGATCGGTGAAATCGTCTTCAGATTCTTCATCAGCTATTATAGTTCCCGCCAGAGTCCATTCGTTCAGGTCATCAACCGCGTCATTTAGTATTCCCTCATTATCTGTATAAAGTATATTGTATTCCTTACCCGGAACAGCTTTAAATATTACACGCACCGCGTTACTCATATCCGGTTCGACTATAACATCTATCAGGTCAAGGTCTTCATAATCTACGGTGACGGTAAATATTGTTTGAGTATCAGTTCCGCCGTCATCGTCTGTAACTGTGAGTAGTGCGTCATAATCACCTAAATTTTCATATTCGTGAGAAACTACTGAGCCGTCTATTGTGCGGGTTACAGGATCGATAAGCGAAGTTACGTCAGTCGTTGTTCCGTCGCCCCAGTCAATGGAAGCGGTGTGAGTATCCGCTGTTCCCACATCGGTAAAGGTGAATTCCTGTAGAACCACAGGTTCGTATGCCGGAGTTGTTACAGGCGCAAGTGGTAACCCGGTAATCACAGGTGCTCCGTTATATATTGTTAAGGGAGCGGATACAGTTGAGAAATTTGTCCCGTCGCTGACACGCAGTGTTATGTTTCCGCTGTAATCATCCTGCCATGTATATGATATTGTCGCGCCGGTCATATCATAGATTCCATCGTCGTCCAGATCCCATTCGTATGATGTTATTGAACCTATTGACTGTGTCCCGTCAAGAGTAACGGCTATACCTTCGGTTCCTGAATATGATTCATTGAGAACCGCCGCTATCATGCCTCCCTCCTCAAATACGCTGATAGTAGCGTTTTTTGTGTCTGTCATTTCACCATCAGAAGCGGTAAACGAAATAGGATAATCACCCTGTTGACCGATTTCAGTAGGCCAGTTGAATGATCCCGTTCCGTCTCCGTTATCGCTAAAACTTGCTTTACGAGGTAGTTGTGATGTCGATAGTGTGATAGGATCAGAATCCGCGTCGTTTGCGGAAATGGTGAATGCTACTACATCGGTTTCCTCAACGGACCTGTTGGATATAGGAGCCAATACAGGTGCGTGTTGTTCATCAATCGGTACAATAATGATGGTGTATGAACCTGTTGTATTGGCGTCAAATAAGTTGAAGTAATGAAGCCAATTGCGCGGATTACCATCTTCACGTTCTTTGGATAGCCACACGTTATCAGCTTTTATACGTTTGCCATCGGAGCGGATAACTTCCTGTATTTCATATGTACCGTTACCCGGATCGGGGAGTTTGATGTAGATAAACCCTGCTGTTACGGGTGTAGTCAGAGTAAAACTGACTTCTGTTCCGCTATTATCCAGCTCAACAAGACTGGATAAGGATGATTGATCGGTTACTGTGCTGTCTGTGCCTTCTGATTCATAGACACCGTATGCGCCGTCATCCAGAGCAAGGAAGTCAAGTATGATATCTCTGCCGGGCAGGTCAACGTATACATTATGGACAAGCATGTGTGATCCGATGCTTTGAATCAATGATGTCAGTTCTCCGCCCAGTGCGTCGGAATGAGAATATTGTGCGGTAAAGTCATCGAACGTACCTGATAGGGTGCAAGTCATTGTCCATCTGGCTACACTTGACGCCCCTGAATCAATGTCACCAAAATTTGCCAGCAGTGTTTCTTCAGCTGGGTTTCCGTTAACGCTTGATCCGATAATGGCAAAATCGACCAGAAGCCCCTGATTATTTTCAGTGATTTTAGGTTGAGCCGAATCTATTTTGAAATTTTCAGCCACACCGTTACCTGTATTCATAGCCCGAACACCAAGCGTAAACGGTACGATTGGTTCTGTAATGTCGGCGGTGAAAGCGTCGTCTCCATATACCTGAATAGGCAAAAAATAGTCCAGTACTATGTCTGGCATTGGTTTAACAAAGATGTAGTCGGGGTTGACTTCAACCGTAGTTGTCTCGCCGTTCAGGGTATATGTAAGTTCTGCTCCTACAAAATATTGTGTACCAAAAGGGTTGCCATTAGATGCGCCGGGAGCAGGGATAATCAGCCAGTGAATATCCGCTGTGGTTTGTGCATTTACAATGCCGGCACCATTGATATCATTGATGTTTTCTTGTCGGTCAACACGGATAAAAAACAGAGCGTTGGGATCGTTTGTATTACTGCTGGCAAGCACAGGATTGCCTTCGTTATCTTCAAACAGCACTTCTATGCCAACATCTTCCATTGTAAGGGAAGATAACGCGTTATTTATGCGCATATGCGCGTCAAAGGCCTGCCGTTCAAGAGTGAGTTCCTGACTGATTTCCATTTTTACAGATGCGCAGACATCGCTGTCGTCTGTAAATACTTCTACAGGTACAAGTTCAACCGCCATTGCTCCCGGCGTGGTCAACACCACGCCAGTTAACATGAGCAGACAGTTAAGCAAAACAAGAACAGATAGTGTAGATCGCTTAGTCTTATTCATTGCCGTTCTCCCGCTCTATTAAATTTATTATTATTTCAGTATTATTTCCGGTAGTATATATGCTGTTTTGACCTCTGGCTTGCAAAGGTATTTTCAGGAAATCTCCTTTAAAATCGAGCAGGTTGCTTCTGTCGGGACCAGGCGGCGCTCCCATATTGGTTATTGCAGTCAGATCCGAACTGACTGAAGAACTGTCGGTAAAGTTGTCGGTTCTATCCAGCTGATTAGCCGGAGTGGATACCGGATATGTGTAATCCACAGCACCGTCTCCGGTTGGTATCAGGAACAGGCCGGTTGACGGATCGTAGTAGTTGTCTCCTGTAAAATATAGTCCTGATTCGCTGTCATAGTAATGACCATGATACATCAGATTATTTGACACAATCGCGGTATCTATGCTCGGTGTGCCGAATGTGGTATATGAGGCTGACCATACCTGTGCACCGTTCATCGAACTGAGTTTGCGTATCGAACCTAGCGCGTCAGGATGCAACCAGTAATAAGTCTGCCCGGCAGCGACTTTCATGTATACCAGTTCTGTACGATCTAAATGAGGCGCGTAACCGTATTGCCTGATCAAATTGCCGCTCTGGTCTAATTCGGCAAGCAATCCGGCGTCAGAGTACAGGTAATATGTACGTGTACCGCCTGCCTCTTTCCATAGCCGGCGTCCGAATGGGTCGTAATAGTATTCCACAATAACGGTTCCTGTATCGTTTTCTATACGGATCAGA
This sequence comes from Candidatus Auribacterota bacterium, assembly GCA_963675685.2. Classification (GTDB taxonomy): domain Bacteria; phylum Auribacterota; class Auribacteria; order Auribacterales; family Auribacteraceae; genus R3-B46. Next base: position 419,973 of record CAXXKF010000010.1, on the reverse strand, counting down.
TTACCAGCCGCGTCATAAAAATAATTGATTGTTGAACTGCCGTCGGAAAAACTGGTTCGGCGTCCGGTATCGTCGTGGGTAAATGATAACGAATCCACACCGGTCAACTCGTTGCTGTCAGTATATGACCAGGTTCCCGTTGTTTCCATTGATGTGAGCCTGTTACCTTCAGCGTCATACGTGTATGCTTCATCATTTGTAGAGGGATAATCCACTCCGATTATGCGGTAGAGGTTATCATAAGTAAACTGATAAACACCATTTTCGTCCGTATGACTATCAATCATACCTGATGGTGTATAAGTATAGTTTTGAGCCTGAATGATGTTTTGTCCCGGGTCTTTGTCCGTGATTGACTGGATTCGCATCATGGCTGTATAGGCAATTTCACGGGTGGTACCGCCGGGATATGTGATTTTACTAGGTTGACGCCACAGGTATGTATTGAAGTTTATCTGGCCTGTTCCAGGTATATCTATGGCTGACAAACGGTTGCCTGAATCGTACAGGTAGGTGACTGTTACTCCGTCAGGGCCTGTACAGGTTTTCTTCAAGCCATTGGCATAGTAAGTATATGTGTAACCGCTGCTGAACGAACCATAATCGATTGTTTCACTCAAGAGTCTTTGCATGTTGTCATAGGTTAATGTAGCGCTGACTGTTCCATCGCTGAATGAAGTGAGTGATCCTGTTGCGTTATAGCTGAATGATACGGTTTTGGCTGGTGAAGTGTCTGCTGCGTCGTTGTAATAGTATACTATGTTCAGTTGACCCGCGTTATCATAATCATATATGGCTTTATGGTTTTCACCGTCAATCAGTGATATAAGGTTGCCTGCCTCATCATAATTATAGGAAAATTCTTCTCCTGTCGGACGTGTCATGCTGGTGAGGTTGTTTATTGCATTGTACGTGTAATCAATCGAATGCGTATTACGGTCTGTTTCCTCGATAACGTTGTCGCGGTCGTCATACACGTAATGGATTGTTTCGTTGTCCGCGTCGGTCATCGCTGTGATTCTGTTTAGTTCGTCATACGTGTACGATGTGACCTTATCTTCTTTATCCGTTACTTCTGTGATGTTACCGCTTGCATCATAACCAAACCCGGTTGAATATGAAGTTGTGAGGTCGAGCTGATCGCTAATTCTCGTCACTTTCTGGCGTCGGTTATAGTATTTCTTACGGGTCATTGTGGGATACACCAGTTCCGATACTTCAAATGAAGTTCCGAACGATGTGTCGGTTTCATTATAGATGTAACTAATCTCATTGCCCGCGCCATCCACTTCTTTTTTGATACGGCTGTCTTCGTCAAATTCCAGAGATGTGGTATGGCCCAACTGATCGGTGTAGCTGTTGAGCGTTTTTGCCCCGTGATAACCCATGCTGATTGCATTGCCTTCAGTATCGGTTAAACTGATAATGTTATTATTATCATCGTAGACCATAGTTATGCTATCGTTTTCAGGAGTTGTAACAGTCTTGAGGTTATTGTTGCCGTCGTACGTATACGATGAAATTTCGCCTAACGCATTAGTAGAACTGGTAATGTTACCGCTATCGTCATAGGAGCGATACCACATTTTGCCGCGTGTATCTTCCATTTCTTTATAATATCCGTGGACATCGTAATCCGGGAATTCTACAACATTGTTGAGCGGATCGGTTATTGTGCTGATATTGCCGTTGGAATCGTACGTGAAAATATACTGAGCTAGATCGGTGTTTGTGTCGGCTTCAAGTGTGACGGTTTCCAGCTGTCCATATGAATTGTATGTGAATGTCGATACCCGTTCCGAACTTGTCCCGGCCGCTTCAGTCATACTAAGCAACTGTCCATTGTTGTCGTATTCAAAATCCGTAACTACACCGCGTTCATCAGTCATTTTTGTAACCTGATTATAGGTGTGTTCATATTCATAGGTGATTTGTGTCGCGTCGGGATTCACTACTTTTACGAGGTTGTGCCATTCATCATAGTATTTATAGGTGACATTACCTTTTTCGTCGGTAGTTATGTAGTTGCGATCTTCCTGTGTAACGGTCAACATTGTTCTGCCGTTAACGTCAAGCCTGCTCATGTCTCCAAACCGGCTGTACCATGTTTCTTCCACTTTACCGCTTGGGTATACGGTGCGGATATATGGTTCGCGTTTGGTGCGATCGACAAAGTATTCGAAAGAGTGCCCTTGATTATTTACATCAACTACAGATTCGACACTTCCGTAAACATCGTATATGATAGTTGTTTCATGCCCTGCCGCATCGGTTTTGCCAGTGAGAAGCCCGTTGGTGTAACGGTATTCGGTATCATTGTTGCGCAGGTCGGTTACCAGTGTAAGGTTACCGGAGGTATATCCATACTCAACACGCCTGTTAAGGTGGTCTCTCACAGCGGAGATAGTGTTATCGGGATTATACTCGTACCATACTACTTGTCGGTCATCCACATCTTTTAATCCGATCAGCTTGCCGTTTTCTCCGGTTTCGTACATCAAGGTACAGATAGTACTAAAACGGTCACCGTGTGCCAGCATACGTCCATGGTCGTCAAATGTGTTCCAGTTGCCGTTTTTGTCAGACCATCTGTATCCGCCGGATTGTTTGGTGATAGTAAACGTGCCGTGCATCCAAACACCGTCAGATACCCTTTTGTAGACAGTTCCTTTCTTGAAAATGGTTTTTACGTATCGGTTGAGCAGGTCTTTTTCAAATTCAAGGTTGTTTCCGATATGCATCCAGCGCCATGCTTCGTCATAGTACAGGCGTTTTACTTTTATTTGACCGGCAGGAGTTTGTATCATCAGGTCAACTTTTTCATCATTGTATTCTCGAGTCAGCGGGTTAACCGCACTGCGACAAGTGAACTGGTTGCGCAGGTCGCAGGTATCGGTTGAGTTGTGTGTATACATGTCGTAATATGGGTCGCTGTAGTTTTTGTAATATGGTTCAGATGGCGTACCGCCTGATAATCTTGTCTGGATATTTGAGCCTACTTCACAAATATCATCTACCAGTAGCATCCCACCCGTTCCTATTTGAGCAACAACACGTTTCAATCCAGTACTTTCTTTCATTTCTCGCCATAAACCGCCCTGAAAGTAATATGGACGGGGCATATTGGCGTAATATTCCAGAGGATTGGAGTATGGTGGATATCCGGGATTATTCGGATCATATGGACCATTCGGGCCGTCTGATCCATTGCCTGATCTAGATCCAGATCCTGAGCTGGGTATACAGTTACGGCATCCATTAGGTCCTGTCGCGGAACCAAAATCAAGGTAGCCGTCAAATCGTGAACCAACGAGCCAGCATTTTGGTGCGGTCCATTTTTTCCAGTTTCCTGACGACAGTTCCATTCGTTCACCACCACCCTCCGGTACAGGTCCGCCGCCTGAACCCTGTTGTGAAACGTCCGGCCAGTACTGGTATGTGCCAAATCCAAGGCCAGCACATCCGTCACATTTTCCGTTGTCCCATGTGGTTACGTGTACGCCCTGTTGTGAATAACGGTCGCCGTTGGTGCATTCATAAAAGCAGGTCATAAGAAATTTTTCGTAAGTGCGGATACAATCAGTACATCCATACTCTGCAACAGCATCATTGTCTACTTCCCCGTCATTATCGATGTCACCATCGTTATCCCAATCGCCGTCGCCGTCACCATCGCCGGGAATAATAATAGTGGTATTCCCGTCATCACAGAGTTTTGTAACCCTGTAGGGGATAGTGATACGTTCCTGAGCCTCTATACTTGTCGGAAGGTCTTCGAGCATTTCATATTTATAGCATGAACTTGTTGCCGGAAGAGAGTAGAGTATTTCGTCACTGCGTATGAGCCCGTAATTCACAAGATCGAACTCAGAATTGAAAACATCGCCTTGTTTCATTTCAGGAAGAGCAATAGAAGCAGGCTCAACAGCTATTACAGGCGCAGGTACATGGGTTTTATATGTAGCTTTGAGGATAATATCGTATTTGTCCTCAATAGTTGTTGGCACAACTTCCCATTCAACGGATATCAGGTTAAACACTATAGGTACATGATGATTGACCGTAATGCCCGGTTTGATCCACACCCTGCCGATATATTCCTCGTGATCTTGTGAGGTAATACGGCATTTATAGCTCCCTGCAGGAAGTTGTTCATTAGGATCGCCGAAGTAGGCAACGCCCTGTGAATCAGTGTATTTGCTGAACTCAATTCCTGTGAGGGTATCATGTTGGATTCGTACATAGGCTCCTTCAACACCGGGTATAGGCTGATCATATTCATCGAGTGTACCAGTATATATATCCGTTACTTTGAATTGAACATTGCCATACCCTGATTCGGATACAGCAGCGTAAAGCGGTATAAATGTATCAGGGTAATTGGATGATGAAACACGCAGGTAAAACGTATAATAATTTACCGTTTGATCGGACGGAGGATTAAATGTAACAAATACATTGGGAGAATCGCCAACTTCTATATCATCGCCGGGTGTATGATTGGTTACAAAATAAATCCAGCTGGGTGACGCGCTAGTTTTATCATCGGAAAAAAGTTTTAGATTCACATCATTTAACGTTGCCAACCCTTTGTTTGCCAATATGATTTTTTCAGTTACCGAATTACCTCTTTCGACACCCGTTTCAACGTAGTTGGGGCTATGATAAAGTATAGGATACGAATCGGAAAATTCTATATTAACAGTAACGTATCCCCATGCACCTGTCGTTATTTCGTCGCTCTTTACAGAGAGTACCAGCCTGACGATATCATCCGCAGTATTGTCAGCCCAAAGATTGAAACTAAGGCGTTGCGTACGGTTCGAACCGATATCCACACCCGCTTCAGGTTCAATGTGTACACCCTGCGGGAAGGTGCCTGTGGGTTGTTGATCTTCCTCATATTCAATACGAACATTTGTGACACTAGTTCCTTTACCTGTTTGTACCTGAATGTAAAACGAGTTGTCGTAGTTGCGCGGGACACTTATATTCAATGTACCGAATGACACGAAAAGTTTGTTGATGGTAAAGCTTGCGTGGACTGGGCGGTCTGTCATATCAGGGTGAAGGGCACAGACAGTATAACTTCCTGATTCGTTTGTTAACGGTTCGAACCATGTACTGAACTGTCCGTTGTAATCGGTGTATACATTGTAACTGCGTTCGTAGCCGCGTACCGTCACAATGAGCTGTAACGGTACACCGGCCATCGCTGCTCCTGTAGAACGATTTATCGCCTGTCCTGAAATGAGCACAGAATCATTATCAGGAAATTGTTGTATAGAGGATATTTCACCATAGTATGCGGTATCTACCAGTTTGATAGCACGGCTTGTGTTGATACCTGTAATTTCCACATGTTCAGCTTTGCCCAGTTTATAGTGTACTTTCGATATGTGCAGTTCAAGTATTGTGTTGTCAGGGGCATTGAGCGGTACGAATATCTCGAATGGGTCGGAAGTAAAACTTTCTCCACCTGCGATGCGTGCGACGGTTTTCCCGTTGGAAAGAGTGGTGATTTGACTTCCAACAGTCTGTTTGAAAGCCTGTGATGAAATAACGTTTCCGGCTGTATCAGTAAGATATAAGGTGATTTCAGATGAGTTGCTATTGCCCTGCTTTTCCGCGGTAACTATTTCTATTTCTTCAGTCGAAGTGTTTGTAAATGTAAACTGAACGGTACCCTGTCCGCCGCGCAGAAGAGGTTCGTTTTGGAATGATAACTGCATAAGCCCATTTTCAACGCTGACACTGCCTGACCGTATAATGCGTACTGTTTCGCCAACATTCGGTGTGATTTCTATCGTACGGGTAATTGGTGATGGGTCACGCAAGTCGGGATAACCGCCCACAATTACCGGAACAGTAGCTGTTTCATTTGGAGCCAGTGAAAAAGATGCTGAAGTATGGGTTTCGTCTCCGAGTTCAATTTTGATTTTTGCGTTGGTAACAGCTACCGATGATGTGTTTTGTACGGAATATTCAAGGCGGTTCATGATATTGCGTTTAACCACGGCATCGCTTATGAGCTCTACATCCAGAGAGGGGAGAGTAACTTCACGTCCCACACTTTCGTTGTTACTGGTATCGAAAGAAACAATGGAGTATTTACGTTCATCATCTGAATATCCGGTATCGGTATATGATAATCCGTACAGTGATACGGCGTTAAGTTTATATGGAGTACCACTGTTGATGAGGAATACGTCAAAGTGGCTTATACTGCTTCCAAAATGAGAATGTGTCCAGTTAAGTACTGGAAAATCGGTATCTGTCTGCTCTATCGTTACACTTGAAATAGGTAACAACTGGAAATTCAGATAATAATAGTTTGATGGGGCGGATTCGTTACCTGCCTGATCCACAGCTGTTACAGCGTAACAGTGTTCCGTTGCCGATGGATGTGGATCGATAACCTCGAGCTGATCTATGTCTTGCGCAAGTGGTGTAAGCCCGTCAACAGTGAGAATCTCAGTCTGATTTGATCTGTATATTGTATATGTGATGGTTTCAGTAAGAGGCGGCGCTTCCCATACGGCATATATACCTTGACCAGTAAGTTCAAGGGTAAGGTTTTGCGGAGCGCCGGGCGCTGTGGCATCAGATACTGCGCTAACGGGATTGGACTGTCCGCTTATCGCTTCCTGTCCATTTGCCTGCCGTACACTTGAGATAGTATAGAAATAAGTACCTTCGGCAGGTGGTGTGTCTATATATTCGGTCAAGCCGAGTGACCTGTCTAGAAGAGTGAAGTCAGGGTCGCCCTGTGCTTTGCGGTAGAGTTCATAATCATCGGCATCTTCAACTTCGTTCCATGCAAGGTATATTTCTCCATCAGGCATAGATTCCGCATCCAGCCCTGAAGGAATATCCAGCGGTGGCAAATCGCCCTGATAAACCTGAAACAGGTTTGGTGCGTCGATTTCCGTACTAACGTTATCAAGGTCGTCTGTAGCTTGAAAAATAAAATGGAATGTCTCTACTTCGGTTTCTCCGGCATCAGCGGGTAGGGTAAACTCGAGTTTCCATCTTTCAACTTCACCAGCCTGCGCAGTGACGCGTGTAATGTTGGTTATGGAAGTTTCAGTTCTGCCTGTGCCTGACAGCAGATATGACACTGACGGATTAATACTTGTATTGACCGCTTCATCCAGCCCGATAAATGCGGTGATGTCCAGAGGATTTGCTACATCATTTTTAAGCGGTGTTTCCTGCTGGAGAATTACCTTAACTACTGATGGCCCTTCAGTGTCGAATTTAAAGCTTGAACCACTGTTAACCGTATGTCCGTTGTTGCCTGCCTTGTCAAAACCGCTGAATTGTACAATACCGGTTCCTGTGCCTGAAGAATCTGTGAGAGTAAAATGCCCTGTATAGGTGAAATCGGATGTTTTTGTCATACTCAGTGGAGAAGTAATTCCGCTTATTGTAACATTTATAAATGGAGCTTGTTTGAGAATCTCGCTGACTGTTACAGTCAGTCCTACATTACCGGTACTCATACGTCCTGTTGTCGGATCGTAGTTACCTTCCGGGGTATATACTATATCCGCTTCAGGATCGGTGGCGTCTGATCTGGCTGATACGACCTGTGAAAGAGGGCTTTCGTTCAATCCGAGGTCGACACTGGTAACAGCATAATAGTATAGCCCTTCAGGGTCGGGTATATCAGCATATGACACTTCTTCTTCAACTGCAGTATTAATTTTTGTCGCCTGTGCTAGAGACGTAAATGATGTTGTCGATCGGTATATATTGTAGCCAAGAATATCTGGTTCCAGTGGTTCCTGCCATTGTATCAAAATATTTCCGTCGGGTTTTGGGGTTGCCGTAACATTACCCGGCGCAGCGGGTATTGTTGTATCGAGCGTAATTGTTATAGGTGCTGAAAATGCGCTGTCGCCAGCTCTATTGCTCGCTTGAGCCTTGATGATATTATCACCTTCGCTTAATGAAATAGGTGCAGTGAACGATCCTGTATTTGACACCTGTACGGAGCTGACCAGTGTGGTATCTGTATCATCAGCAATGGTGATTTGCGAATATTGTTCAGCTGTCCCCGAAATATAGATAGTTGCCTGATTGGTAATAAAGCCATCCGATGGATCCAAAATGATTGGTGGTTCCGGTGCATCAAGGCTGACAATGACAGTGTACGAGGCACTGGTCATATTACCGAGGGAATCATACGCTTTGATGAGTAGGGAATATGAATCGTCCGGTACGGCTGATATATTCCAGTAACAAGCATAATTTGTACTGCCGTTGCTATCCGAATATGACAAAACAGATCCGCTATTTATGGAAAATTCGACCCTGCTGATTAACGATGGGTCAGTGGCTGTAAGGGTAAAAGAACCGGGTTTGGTGATAGTCATTCCGTCTGTCAGCGCTACAGCGTTCCACTGGATATTACTCAACTCAGGTCCGTCTGAATCTGGCACCGGTGATGCGCTGATTGTGGTTACAGCATTGGTAACACCATTAGATACATTGACAGCTGCTACGCCAAAATAATAGGTAACATTATTCTCAAGCCCTGCTATGGTTGCAGATGTGGATGTGGATGTAACTGATGCTGTTTTCCCTTCTATTGAACTGAAGTTATTTAAACTGACATACACTTTATAGTTTTTAACCAGATTTGATGGTAGAGATGGATCCCACGTGAGGTGCATTTTACCATTTTGAGGATCAGGAGTAATTGTTGTCGGGTTTTGCAATAAAGTAGCTGCGGTGGTTGATAGACCGCTACTTTCGTTACCGTCACTGTCATAGGCCGTGATTTTGAAATCGTATCCTGTTGCCGGACTGAGGCCGGGTTTGTCAAATACCGATGTTGTAGGGAGAAAGTTTATACCCTGTACATCTCCGGAGAAGTAAATGGTGTATCCTGCGAGGTCTCCATATGAATCCAATGAATGTGTCCAACTGAAGATCAGTCTGTCATCAAAACATTCTATAGTAAGATTGCTTGGGTTTTCAGGAGCAACTGTATCAAGCGGAGTCGCGGTTACAGGGGTAACAGAATTAAGGGCATTGCCTTTTGTATCTTCAGCGACAACGGCGAAGAAGTAGCGGGTACCTTTCTGTAGCCCGTCAACGGTATAATTGAAGTTACCTTTCGGTACTGTTGTTTTGGGAGTGAGCCCTGTTAATTGGGTAAAGAGCGTCTCTTCGTAATATATGCGGTAATGACTGATGTCACCCTGAAGGCTTTCGTTGTACCCTGACCAGTTAAGTTTGACCACCTGTCCTGTCTGATTCCCGTCAGCTGTGAGTGTTGATACGGGTAGAGGAGCTGTTTCATCGTATTGTATGGATGAACTGATCGATGTACTCTGGTTGCCTGCCGCGTCTTTGGAGTAGAGTATTAAGTCGTTTGCTCCTTCCTGAAGAACGAGTTGATATGACCAGCTCAGCGAACTGTTTACCGTGACAATCTGCCCATCATTTAGCCATACTGAACTATACGCGTCTTTAGTTCCTGAAAGTGTCTGGACTGCGTATGTGGTCGGCGAGGTAACAGGATTAAGTGTCGGTGGTGCGGGTGGAATAATGTCATAGGTGAAACTGATTGTTGTATGACGTATATTTCCCGCCATATCATAGGCGTCGACCGTGACTGTGTAGGTATCCTGTACCAGTTCACCGTCAGGGGTAAACGTGACGGTATGCCCGTCGGGCATTGACCATAATGCTGAACTGCCGATAACCTGTCCACCTGAGTTGGTAATTTGTGCGGAAGCTAAAGTATCCTGAATGTTTAGAGATGATGTAACATCATTATAATCAAGGGTTATCTGTGCAGGACTCTGCATGATAAATGAACTGTTCGCTGGACTAGCACTTACCAGTACAGGTGCTTGTGTATCTCTTACAATAAAGAATGTTACGGTTTCACTTGCGTTGCCGGCTCTGTCTTTGCTGATAATGGTATATTCGTTATACCCTTCGCTCAGAGTGAAATCGTATGACCATGTCTCATCGGCTGTTGACGATACCAGCCGCGATGTTCCCATCCATATTTCGGAAAACGCTTCTTTTGTTCCGGTGACGGTATACGTTGTGGATTGAGTAGGGGATATAATGGTATCGATTCCCGGGGCTGGTGGTGTTGTCATATCAACGGTAAACGTCAGAGTTGCCGAGTCGCTGTTGGCTAAAGGTTTATCGATAAGGCTCATGTTGATGGTATACGATCCTTCCCCAAGAGAAGAATCCGGTGTAAATAAAATATGGTTATAACTGCTTGACCAAGACCCTGTTACCGGATCAGATGCCCCGTCGATGATGGAGGCTGTTTGCAGTATGGCGTCGTTATCTATTTCGGTAAGCGGTTCGTAAAGAGTGATGTCTACTACGCTTACCGTACGTTTAACAAAAGCGTTGTTTGCAGGTACAGAAGAGAAAATATATGGGGCTGTGGTATCGAGGATAATTTCTGATGTTGTTGCTGCGCTGGTCATGCCGGATGTTGTCTTTGAGACCAGAGAAATGCTATTTGTACCTTCTAGTAGTGGCATGGAATAAAACCATGTTGTGTCGCTGCTTACAGGAATTACTTCGATCCCGTTTAAAACAATTGAGGTGTCCGCATCTTTTGTCCCTGTCAGTACTTGATCTGTGGTGGCTGTCGGTGTAGTTACCGCATTAAGCACCGGCGCTCCCGGTACTGTAAACAGCAGCATCCAGTTGCTGAAATCGACTATCCCTTTGGCACTGTTATCGTAATAGTCATATATTTTGCTTATATTGGTAGCGCCCAATTCCATTTCATTTGAGGATGTATCTGTACCCCACCAGTTACCCTGTGCGTTCACTGTATTTGCCGTATTATTGTATACGTCATATGAAGCGTTGCCGTATAAGCTGTTATTAGTGAATTCCGTAATGGCTGCGGTACATTTGAGAGATACTCCGTATCCTGCATTATTATATACCTGATTGCCTGTAATACTGGGAACTAATGATCCTGTTGAATACGAACCGTAATCGCAATGAATACCGTTTGACGAGTTGTTGTAAATTACGTTGTTTTCTATTGTGACCGGATCGATATTATACCGTCCTGAATAAATTTTGATACCGCCTGAACCGGAATAGATTTCGTTACCAGTAAGTATGCATGAAGCATCAGGTGACCAGTCGGCGGAGGTATAAAAATATATACCTTGTCCCGAATGATGAATAATGTTGTTTTCAGCAGTCAGGTGCATGACGGCTCCTGAAACGGCTTGAGCATACAAACCGTATTCACCATGTCCGCTTATCTCAGTATTACTGACAGTCGCTATGATTTCAGGATAACTGTTATGGGAATAGATGCTTATACCACGGGTACCGTTATCGCTAACACTGGTATTTGTTATAGTTACGACAAACTGAGTGGAGTACTCTGCTGCGTCGCAATCTATGCCGTAATCATCACAGTCGGTAATACTACAGTCAGCTATTGATGCTGTTGTTGATATGCCATTGGAAGCGTATAGTGATATTCCATCGGATAGCATGTGCTCAATAGTAGTATTAGAAATATCTATATATGAAGAAGCTGTTTCCATAAAAAGGTCGACTCCATATGTTCCATATTCCATCGTAGCGTAATCAATATAAAGAGAGCCGCTACCTTCTATGGCGAGCCAATCACCTTTTTGAGGAGTTGCGGCATCGGATGTAAAAAGAATGGGTTGTGTTTCAGACCCTTCCGCAATTAACGAACCGTCTATAATCAATTCCGTTAATGAAGAATTATTACCGGAGTTCGTATCATCACGAAGAGCAGGGAACAGGATTGTGGTATCTGGCAGAATTATCAAGGTTATGCCTTCAGGTACATACACATCACCGGTTAACCGCACAATACCTGACCATGTCTGGTCTGTAGAAATTGTACCGATTGTTGTGATGACGCTGCTATCTATAGAGAATGATATCTGGTTTACCGGCGATTCCATCGCATCGGTTGTGTCTGTAACACGAGTCAGTACCGTGACTGCCCCATCGTCAAGAATTTCCGCGGTATATTCCCATGAGGATTTATAGTCGAAACCGGATGTGTATTCCGTTTCCTGCCATGTTGTGCCATTATCAAGGCTGATTTCGACTTTTTTAATACCGTTTTGTGCGTACGCAACACCCTTAAAAGTAACAATACCCGGTGCATGAGCTTCATTGGCAAGGGGGGTGGTAATACGTGATATTAATCCTGATGATATGTCGATAGGTGTTGAGTTCCACTCCATATAATTGACTGTGCCTTTTGATGAATCATCAAAAATATCATAAATGGAACTGATGTTTTTAAATGCACCACTGTTGGCTTCCATCTCGGTTATTGTTGATGCAGACCAGTTACAGAAGCGGGAATCAACGGCATAAGATGACAGGTTATATACATCATAAGAAATATTTGCAAACAGGTTGTTATACGGCATGATAGCTGCAGATAATGAGTTGGCCCGAATACCTGATCCGGCATTGTTGTTTGATGTATTGAACGCCACAACCGGATACAGGTATGCGGAGGTGCTGTTATATCGCCTGAGATTTATACCGTTGCCAATATTCTGATAAAGAGTATTGCCAAGAACTTCTAAATACTGGTAAGAGCTGGAGTCTGTATAGCAATGGATACCATCAGCACTGTTGCTGTAAGCGGTATTGCCCGCTATAAGACCTTTTACCGTATAGCCGTATTCATCGCTTTTCAGATAAATTCCGTTTTCAGCTAAGGATATAGTATTGTTGCACGCTATAAATGAACCGCCGCCACGGTAAAAAGTTACATACAAGCCGTTTTCCGCGACAGATGAGATTATTCCGTTGTTAAAAGTCAGGTCTGATCCGTTATAAGAGGAGTGCGGGTAGAAATATATACCGTGAGCACCTGTGTTGTTGATATTTGTACCGTCAAATTCAAACGACAGGTAAGCGTTGCTTGCGTGCAAATATATACCGTCATCACCAGTGTTTGAAACAGTGATGTTTTGGATTAACCCGTTTGTTCTGGAATAAGAACCAGTTGAGTCGCAATAAATACCATATTCAGCAGAGTCATCTATAATTGAATCGCATATGCTGACTGAGAGTATTCCGCTCGAGTGGGTTTCCAGATGCATACCGTGCACAGAAGAATGAGTGATGGTAGTATTCGATACATCGAGCGCAGCGTCATACCCGTTGTCATATGCGTAAATACCGGTTTTTGCATATTCAATATCACAGTATGTCACTGTGAGCGAGTCGTTATCCTGTTCAGGAATAAAACGTATACCAGACCAGTCGCCGCTTGAAGGATTTGCAAGTGATGATGTTAGAATAACGTGTTGTGATGGTGTACCCGCAATAATTAGAGAACCCTCTACGACCAGTTCGCTCAGGGCGACTTCATCGCCTCCGCCCTGATCATCGCTTAATGCGGAGAACCCAATGGTTGCACCGGCATCAATCTCTAATGTTACGCCGGAAGGAACAGTAACGTCTCCGGTCAGGGTAATTGATCCGCTCCATACTTCATCGGAACTCATTGGACCGGATGTTGTCGGAAGCGTGCTGTTGATGGTGATGGTTGTGCCTGTGCCGGGTGTTTCTATGTTAAATGCTTTGTCAATGACGCGCGATAGTATAGTGTATGTCGCATCGAGAGGGTTTCCGTCCAGATCGGCAGGTACTGTCCAGTCATAATACCAGCTTTCCACTCCGGTACACTCATACCAGTTGATACCGTTGTCAGGACTGACTTCAACGCGTGTTACGCCGTATGGTGATACTGCAAATCCCTGAATACGCAGAACGGAAGTTTTAAATTCACTGTTGTTTTCAGGTGATGTTATCTTTGAATACAATGACGCCGGTTGAGTTTCTTCAGCAGTCAGCCATGGTTCATAGGATACCGTCCCTATGGCAGCATCATCAAATGAATCGTAAATAGTAGCTATATTTTTAGGGTTACTTCCTGTTGCCATTTCGCTTGTTGTTGCGGTATCCCAGTAATTGTAGCGGGCGTTGATGTTGGTTGAACCCGCGTTTTGTAGTGCATAAGAACCGCTGTTATTAATAAAATTATTGTATGCGACTATCGATCCTTCCTGGGCATTAATGAAAAGAGCGTTGCTATTGTTATCGTGAATGAAATTGTATAGTGCTGTAACTCCTTCGGGGTATGCCTTACAATACACTGCCCAGTCATTATTATTGTATACCTCGTTGAGTGTGATTACCGGGTATAGGTTTGTTGATGTGCTGTTGTATCTTTGGATGTAAATTCCGTCACCGCTGTTGTTGTATACTGTGTTTCCCGAGCAGGTCAGGTTAAGTGTCGATGCACTTCCGGCGTAGCAGTAAATGCCATCATTTGTATTATCGTGAACAATATTGTTAAGGATGCTCGCAGTAAGAGTGTATCCGTAATCTTTAACAGAAAGGTATACTCCTTGTGAACATGAATAGATGGTTGAGCCACTCAGATTTAAAGTACCGTCAGTGCGGTTGTAAGTTACGTACACACCGGTTGCCGCGTTAAAGATTGTACAGTTTTCTATCGATACATCAACAGCCCGGTCATAGGAAGTTGAAGGCGAGACATAAATGCCGTGGTTGCCTGTATCATGGATGGTTGTTCCTGAAATAAGCAGGTCGGTTATTCCGTTCCCGTTTTCCAAGTATATACCATAGTCATTGATGGTGTCTATAGAGCAGTCTTCGATTGTTGCGGATAAAGTGGAATTTGTCGACGATAGATATAGATGCATACCTTCGTCACCGGTATTGGATATTGTTGTTCCTGTCAGTTCAAAGGTTACGTCCGCACCGGTGAGGGTTTCCAGAAAAACGCCGTCGTCAGTGATATTCTGGATAATACCATTCCTGAACGATACTACAGGTGTATTGGCGTTAAACGGCATGCGCAAACCGTAAAAAGCATATTCAACTGTACAGTAATTCATATCGACAGACTGGGCTGGATCATCTGAAAGGATGCGTAACCCGTACCATTCTCCTGTTGAGCCTGTTATTGATGTAGATGTGAACGTGATAGGGTTTTCCGATGTACCCTGAGCATAAAGTGAACCTATAACTATCAACTCGATCAACGACGCGTTTTCTCCGTCTGCACGGTCATCGTTGAGAGTTACACTCCTGATGATTGTGCCGGGATCGATTGTCAATGTTATTCCTGCCGGAATAGTAACATCGCCTGTTAGCGTGACAATACCTGACCATGTTTCGTTTTCCGTTAATGAACCTGAGGTGGTCGGAAGCGAACTGTCTATCGTGATATTGATAGCGCTTCCCGGTGTTTCCTCTGTATTGTTTATATCCACTACTCGCGCCTGGATGGTGTAGTTTCCGTCGCCCGGAACAGCCCAGTCATAATACCATTGGGTGGTTCCTGTAGCGTCAACCCATGTTGTTCCTCCGTCTGTACTGACTATAACTTTTTGTATATCCTTAGGAGCTACTGCTATACCTTGAATACGCAGGACAGACGCTTTCACGCTGGCTCCGTCAGCGGGTGTGAGTATATCTGAATACAATGTCGCCGGAACGGTTATCTGCGTGGAGTTCCATGATGAGTAGTCGACTGTTCCATATGAAGCGTCGTCAAAAGAATCATAGATTTTAGTCAGATTTTGCGGGTTATTTCCGCCTTCGATTTCCAGTGTTGTGTCAGCGCCCCACCAGTTGAAACGGGCGTTTACCGGATTCGAGTTATTGTTATTGAAATCGTAATTGCCGTTGTTGTAGAAATTGTTAAAATTAGCTACATTGCCTATACCAGCTTTCAGGAAAACACCACCACCGGTATTGTTGTAGACTTCGTTGTACAATAGGGTTGCACCTCCGGATGCCGGGCAGTAAATGCCCCACTGTCCGTTTCCGTAAACCTTGTTTAACGTTACCACCGGGTATGTGTAAGTTGAAGTGGAATTGTAGCGGTAGAAATAAATACCGTGATTGGTGTTATTATACACAGTATTATTATGAACATCGATATACATTGTAGAAGAACTGCCAGCGCCAAGATACATTCCGTAGCCTGTGCTATCATGTACGATATTGTTGGATACATTTCCGGTCAATGTATATCCATAGTCGCTTACTTTCAGGTAGATACCGTCTCCACTCGTAGAATTTTCTACTGTATTACCGATAATATTAACGGTAGCATCCGATTTGCTTAAAGAACAATAAATACCTTTACCGGTGTTAGATATAGCATTATTTTCGATAGTAATAGTTTGTCCATAGTTATACGAACTTGAAAGGCTCATATATATGCCGTAGTCAACGGTATTGGTAATAGACCCGCCGGATATGGAAATATTATTAGGAGCACTCCCGTTAGAGATTTTTATCCCATAATTACCTGTATCCGCTATGTCCGTATTTGTCAGAGAGAGGGTCAAGGAACTCGTATAGGTGGTGATGTAGATATCCATACCGAAATCGTTGCAGTCCAGAAATTGACAGTCAGTGAACGAGTAGGTTGTTACCGCCCCGTTTTCCAGGCGGATATTAGCTCCGTCATCAGATATATGCTCTACTGTAACGTGGTCTGCGGTAATTGATGGGGACGTTGCTGTTGCATGGGCATAAAAACCAGTGGAGCAATACGACATATTACAATAACTCATATTTACAACAGCGGTACTTGCCGATTCAACTGAAATACCGTACCAGTCCCCTTTTGAAGGGCTGGCGGATGAGGAGGTAATCGTTACAGGCGTGCCATCCGTACCGGTTATATTTAATGTTCCTATAACGATGAATTCACCGAGTGCGGTATTATTTCCTGACCCCTGATCATCGCTCAAAGCTTCAAATAAAATTGTTGTTCCCGCTTCGATAGTAAGTGTGATTCCAGCGGGGATGGTAATGTCACCGGTGAGGGTGATTGGGCCTCCTATACTGGCATCATTCCATATTTCATCTTCGCTAAGTATACCGGAAGTAGTAGGAAGATTGCTGTTTATTTCTACTGATATACTACTACCCGGTGATTCCGTCACATTATTCAGGTCAACAACACGAGCTTGAATGGTATATGTTCCATCAATAGGTTTGCTGTCGCCGCCGACTGGTATGGTCCAGTCGTAGAACCAGTTTTCAGTTCCGTCAGCAGGGTTCCAGATAGTACCGCCATCTGTGCTGATTTCTACTCGCTGGACACCGTTTTGCGCAGCTGCGTAGCCCTGTAGACGTAGAACAGAGGCTTTCATGACTGTTCCGTCAGCAGGTGACATGATTTGTGAATAGAGGGTATCCGGCAAAGTGATTGCAGTTTCAGACCATTGAGAATAATCTACCGTACCCGTGGCTGCATCATCGTAACTATCGTATATAGCGCTAAGATTCTTAGGATTTGATCCGGCGTTGATTTCTGCCAGAACGTAAGCGCCCCATGAGTTGTAACGAGCGTTTATACTGTTGGCGTTGTTATTGTAAATAGCGGTTGATGTCGCTGTTGTATCTATATTGTTGTAGTTTGCAATAGAGCCTACTCCGCAGCCAACAAAGAGAGCGCCTCCATTAGATGTGTCATTGTCTTTAATATCATTATACAGTATTACCGCAGGATCAGTGCCTTTGCAGTATAATTCATACTGTCCGTTTTGATAGACTTTATTCATGGTGAATACTGGCGATATCTTTGCGCTGGTACTGTTGTACCTGTTACAGTAGATACCCTGTTGGGTGTTGTTGTATATTGTATTCGCGGTAAATTCAAGGATCAACTCTGATGAACTTGCTGCGTAACAATAGATCCCGTTCTGGCTGTTATCGTGTACGGTATTACGCCTGAACTGTGCATCTACGGTATAGCCGTAGTCACTGCCTGAAAGATAGATACCGTCTTGTGAGCAATTATAAACTTCATTGTCTTCGCATAAGAATGATCCAGTAGAACGGTAGAAAGTGATGTTTATACCTTTTACTGTATTGGATATAGTATTGCCCGAACATGAAATTTTGCTTGAACGGTCATAACTCGTTGAACTGGAAAAATAGATGCCATAGTCACTTGTTGAGCTGATTATATTATCTTCTATAACTGCAGTGAAAATTCCTGATGAGTTTCTAAGGTATATACCTTCGTCACCAGTATTGAGAATGGTGTTACCGCTTATGGTAGCGATAATGGTTCCCGTTGAATTTTCTGTAATACAGTAAAATGCGTTGTTATCGTGATTTGATAGCTGTGAATCCGTAACGGATAATGACAGGGTTGACCCGTCTCTTGAAACACAGTAGACTCCATAGCCAGCTGTATTGCTCAGATCACTATTTGAAACGGTTACTGTAGGGCTGAAAGAGTCGGCGTAACAGTAAAGGCCGTTTTGGGTATATGGCATTGATAAATAAGCCATGGTGACCGAGCTATTTTCCGCTGTTGCCATGATTCGGATACCATACCAGTCTGTCTGCGATGGATACGCTGATGTTGATGTAAACGTGATAGGCGCCACATACGTTCCTGAAGCATTGAGTGATCCGTAAATTATCAATTCGCACAGGGACTGGTCTTCACCGCTTCGTGTATCATCATTCAAAGCGCTAAAACGAACCGTTGTACCGGGATCAATTGTAAGAGTCACACCAGACGGAATTGTTATGTCACCAGTAACTGTAACCGTTCCAGACCATGTTTCATTAGAACTGAGGGTGCCGGATGTGGTGAATAAACCGCTATCTATGGTGACTGTAACGCTATCTCCGGGAGTCTCTGCTGTATCATCATTATCTATTATGCGTGCTAAAATGGTGTAAGTGCCATCACCTGCCACTGTCCATTCATACGACCAGTCGTGTAGCCCAATGGCTGTGTTCCATGTCGATCCGTTATCGCTGCTTACTTCTATACGTTTTATTCCGGTAGAGGAAACCGCGGAACCGGTAATGGTTACATGGGACGCTTTGCGGGCAGAACCGTCTTTCGGCGATAAAATAGTTGTTTGCATACCGGTTGGGTGCGTTATTTCGCTGGATAACCAGTTTTGATAATCGACAGTACCAAGTGATGTGTCATCCAGATCATCATAAATGGCTGAAATATTTGTCGGGTTGGGGCCTGCATTCATTTCGGCTGTTGTATTCGTACCCCAGTAATTATATTGAGCATTAACAACCTGGCTGTTTCCCAATTCTATTCCGTATGATGATGCATTACTTTCTATGTTGTTGTTGTTGACGAGGGTACCGTCAGAAGTTTTCAGGTAAATACAGCCAGTGTTAGATGAGTCATTGTCTTTAATAGTGTTGTGTAGAATGATGGCCTCTCCGAGTGAATTCACCTTAATTTCAGGATTAGTGTTTCCGTAGGCAATATTGCGGGTGATGGTCGGATAACATATTGCGTATGTTGATGAAGAATATCTATTTACCTGAATACCAGAATAGCTGTTGTTGTATACCGTATTGCCATCTATGAGGGAATATACTGTTGTCGAACTGCCTGCGTAAACGTATATTCCGTTTTGGCTGTTCCCATAACACGTATTTCCTGAAATAGTAGTGTTTGTTGTATATGAGTAATCCTGTGATGTATAATAAATTCCGTTTGAATTTGTTTGGGTTACTACATTACCTGTAATTTCGGTAGTCGCAGTAGAACGAGACGCATAGCAGTAGATACCTCCTCCGGTAGATACAATGTTATCTTTTATATATGCAAAAGATTCAGTATCATAGGTACTGGACAGAGTACAGTAAATGTTATAGGAAGAATGATTGCTCAACGTGTTTTCAGATATTGTTGCCGTACTGGATCCTGAGGATCCCAGAATAACATAAATACCATAATAGGAGTTATCGTATATAGTATTTCCGTGTATGATTGTGTCTGAAGAGGCACCACCGGTCGAATATACATAGCAACCATATCCGTTATTATTGTGTATTTCGTTATTTGATATAGATCCGCTCATCTGAGTCGAAGATCCTGTTACTTGAGCATGTATTCCTCGATCAGAGCAGTATTCAATGAGGTTATCATGAATATCAAGGGTTATTTTCGCGCTGTTGTCGCCATAAATGTAAAGTGCCTCATCGCTGGTAGTATGTATCGTGCTGTTGGCTAAACTAATAGTTTGTATCCCTGAGGCTACCTTGAATTCTACCCCTATAGTAGCATATTCGATTGTAGCGTATATAAGAGAAAATGTACTCAACGTAACACCCAGTGATGCGCGTATTCCACCCCAATCCCCGGCAGTACCGCTGCTTGATGTGAATACTATAGGCGCCACATCCGTACCTTCAGCTATGAGAGAACCGTTAATAATAAGTTCGCTAAGGGTTGAATGCGTTCCGCTGCCGGTATCATCCGAACCAGCGGTAAAGATAACTGTGGTCCCAGGTTGGATAGTTAATGTAACATTTGATGGAACAGTAACATCTCCGGTAATAGTGACCGTTCCAGACCATATTTCGTTACTGGTAAGCGAACCGGACGTTGTCGCGGCAGAAACGATCGTAGCTGCTGTAACAATACCTAAAGCACATAGTACTGCCAAAATACGTGTCAATGGGGTAATCTTCTTCATTCCACTACCTCGTCAGTTGTTATTGTAAAAGTTCATATTAGTTTTTCATCACCTTATTTACCTCTTCCTGCGGGCAAGTTCCGCAGGTTTTATGTCGTTTTGTATGTTGGGGGGGATAACGCATCAGCGTTTGGGTTAATATAAATTCCTTATACGCTTCTTTCCCTCCGTCAACATAATAAAATTGAATGTTCTTTATCCCTGAAGATAACAACATAGCTTTTTCGTAATCTTCAGGTGTATCGCTTATTATTGCAACAGATACTAGATTATCTGAACTTAACTCTTGAACATGGTTGCGCAAGGTATCTGCAAATGTTTTATTTTCTTTGAGTGGAATCTGCAGGCAGTCAGGTATAAGCGGAAGTTCTTCTTCTTGGTTTGAAGAAACATCAACCACAAGCCAATTGCTGTAATGCCGGTCCATGTAAAGCTCTATCGGATCAATAAACTTGAGGTTTTGTTTATCAAAATAGTTGCCTGATAAGGGATATTGGCATTGATTCCAATAATTTAAGCCGCCATCAAGGATGTATACCTCAAACCCAGCTTTTCGCAGGATAGCACATTCCTCTTCAAACTCATGGTGGCTAGTACCTTTGTTGATGAGAATAATCGGGTTGTTACGCAAAAAAGGTTTTGTTTTGATTGCGTATAATGGCATGTTGATGGAATTGGGTATGTTAGATAAGTTATATTCATCTGTTTGACGAATATCTACGAATGTCGCTGAATTTGATTCAATCATTCGCAGTGCCTTATTCGCACTGATATAATATTCCTGTGCTGGATCCCTGATTACTCTGGTAAGCATTTCTGGAGCAAAGTTAAGGAGATTTTTTGCGGGAGATAAACCATCGTCATAAACGGTAATCATCATAAGAAAGGTATACTCGGGGTGTTGTGGGGAATCAGGAATAATTTTTATTTCGTACGCGAAATCTCCGGTTATGTCAGGTAAAAATAAAAATTTTACGGTGCTTAAAGAATGCGGCTGTATTGTTTCTTTATAGGAAATAATAGAAATACACTCACATGAAGTCGTGATATCTTTTATTGTGTATGGGGTGTCTGAATCGATAGAAAATGAAAAATCGCTTTGTAACGGTTTGCTGATCGATACGTTTCCTATATTAACAATACGCTCATTATAAGTATCTTGTGCTGATTCTGTTGATGCCGTAATATGGTTGCTAAAGAATAGAACCAGCAGAAGATTAAGTATTGTTATTGCTGTTTTATTCATGAAGACATATCCATTCTCAGGTGTAATAATTGTATTTAAACCTGATGTTGAGAAAAATTATCTTATATTGAAAATAATGTAATATATTTAGTGTATCATGAATATCATAAAAAATCAAATTAAAGAAAGAAAATAGTGATTTTCTTATACTATATCATATTGTCTGTAATTTGTAGAATAATATTTACATTGTAAAATGTTTATGGCGGAAGTCTCATGTCTGTGATGCTTTAACTTGTGTGCAAATTAATAACTGGCTGTAATTACAGATAGGGTAACATTAAGAAAATTATGGTTGTGGTGATACGCAAAGATCAGGTTTTTGGTACTTTTTATCATAAAAAGTACTATCTATATTTAAATTGAATCAACTCAACCATATTACCCTGTATCAATCACAACCTGTCGTGTTACGGGGCGATGGTTTTGCCGTGATCTATGTACGGTTTGGTGGCGGTCCATTGCGTGAACGTGGACGACGCGTTGCGTTTGAGCAGAATCGCCTGGCCCGGTTTGATCGTTTTTGTGCACGGTGTCTGATCCATATACCGCCACTCGTTGACGTCGCCTGCGGTGCAGAAGAAGATCGGTTGCTCGTATTGTTGAGTTGACGCATCGAACAGCAGCAGCTGATCGGATCGTCGAGCGGTCAGGCCACCCAGTATACCGCTTTCAAGCAGGCCTGTAGATTCGATCGATACGGCGCATGCGTAAGGCCAGCTGATTATAGCGTAACCACCGGTATTAAGCAACATTATCGCCTGTGTATCCTGTTTGATAAACCCAACTTTGGGCATAACAATCGATCCAGACGTGTACGGCAGAGTCAACATAACACCTTGCCCGTCAGACATTGTATACAAATCTGCAGCAGACAGCGTACTCTGATCGTACCACGACGCTGGGTCGCCTGACTGCGGATCAAACACAAAACCCTGATACGTCTCGTCACCGCTGAAATAATATACAGACGCGCGTGACGACTGATTCATCCCGCCCGGCAAAAAACTCGGATCGAACGCCATAGCGAGTGTCTGCTCGTTATCGCATTTACCCACAAAATTCCGGCCCGGCTCGAGCGTAACATTTCGGATATAAGCGATATCCGCAGAACAACAACGGTTACCATGCACGTCGATTTCATCGGTTCGTACAATCCTGTAATACCGTACCGCAACCTCTTGCGGATGAATACGATCGTCAGCGTTACCAGCGATATTATCCGCGCCGTCAGCGTCGCCGGTATCTTCAAAAACCCCGCCCGCCACGATACCAGCGGATATCCAGTTGGACAACGAGTTAGAGAACAACACATCGTCCGAATCACTGAAAAACAATTCGTACTCTTTGCCGTCGATCGGATCGAACGAAATCAGCACATCATGCTCATCATCAACAACAATATCAAACGTGATGGTTTCTATACCTACCGTTACGGTGAACGAGCTCTGATCGGAATCGCCGTCGTCATCCTCGACTGTGACAGTCACGGTGTACACACTGTCATCCAGAAAAACATGATCAATACTAAACGGCGAGGTAACATATGTGATAGTATCAGTTACCGGATCAGACTGGTCATCCAGATACCCCCAGTCGATTGTTGCTGTGTGAGTATCGTCAATGCCCAGATCACTGAACTGCACATCATTCAACGACACGGTCTGACCTTCTTCGATATCCATATCGTCAAACGTTGTATCAATCACTGGCGCAGCGTTATAGACAACCAGCGACGCGCTGTCCACATCATAAAACCCGTAAGAATCGGTTATGCGCACAGACACCGTACCCGTATAATCGTCGGTCCATGTGTGAGATACAGAAACGCCTGACGCGTCGTCGAACTGCCCGTCGCCGTCGAGATCCCAGTCGTAGCTTAATAAATCGTCAGTATCGCTGTCATAAGAACCGCTTGCGTCAAATATAACAGCTGTATTTTCGGTGCCTGTATAATCCGAGCCCGCATTGGCAACCGGGCTGTAACGTACCTGCACGGTGAACGAGGAGGTTCCTGTGGCGCCGTTATTATCCTGCACAGAGACAGTTACACTGTAATCACCGGGTTGAGTGTAGGTATGGCTGAACGAGAACGCCTGACCAGCAGATACCGGATCAAGTGAATCCGAAGAGGTGTCGTTCCAGTCAACAGATGCGGTATGCGTGTCCAAAGTACCCGCATCTGAGAAGGTAATGTTATCAATAGTGATTTCCTGATCAACCCTGCAGAGCACATCACCGATCGAATTGACCACCGGAGTAGCGTTGGTAATGGTCACGGAAACTGTATCGGTATCGGTCAAACCGAACTGATCTGTAACCCGCACGGATACAGTGGTATCGATGTTATCGAGATACTGCAAACTTGTTTGTGCTGTATGAGCGTCATCAAACTGGCCGTCGCCATCGATGTCCCAATCATAAGACAAAGTTTCGTTTGGATCGGGATCAGTACTACCCGACGCGTCAAATGTAATGGAATCTCCTTCAATACCGCTATAATTTCCGCCTGCGTTAGCGGTTGGAGGATTCGCATAAATAATGGTATCGGAATATTCATCAGATACATACCCGTTGGCATCGCGTACACGCACGAACACTGTTTTTGAGCCGAGCCCTGAACTTAAAGTGTATCCTGTTTTTTCAACCTGATACGCTTCATACGCAGATGCTTCGGCCCATGTCTGGTCTTCGTTACGGAACTGCATTTCAATGTCAGCCCCTGCAGCATCCACAGCATCAATCTGTAGTGTAACTTGTTGTGAAGTAGTATATTGAGCATCATTTTCTATGGTGAAAGACAGCACCTGCGGAGCGGACGAATCGATCACCTCAAAATCGTCGCTTGAGTCGGACAGCGATTCTTCGATCAACTGCGCATTCAAACGTCGCAGAGACCCGCTAGATGAAGTCAGTGTCCGTTCTGTCATGACAAAGGTACACGTACCGTTACTGAGCGATAGGTTGCCCGGCCGGTCGGCGTCTAACCCCGATGACCTCAGCTGAATGGTTCCTGCCGATGTGGTTACAACATTATAGAACTGGTCGACGTAATTGACGATTACATCAAACGGTATTCCGGCTTCCTGAGCGTCAGGCGACCCGCTCACACCGTCACCGGAATCGCCTGGTACAGCTGTTTGTCCGGGCAGAATAACCTGTAGTTTAATTGCTTCTCCTGCAAGTATATTGAACAAACTGCCAGTCCCGGTCAACGCCGGAGAAGTGGCAGTTACACTAACCTGTAAATTCTGGCCCGCGATGGTATCTTCAAGAGAAAATACGAGTGATCCGGTCGATCCGTCAAACTGTTGTGTGAATGACGGGCTACATGCGGTGAACGACGACAACGCAGCAAGCGTCAATTCCATAGTTTCGTTATAAACAATGTTGCCGAACTGGTCTACCGGTACGACAGTTACATTAAACGATACGTTGATCGTCTGGTCAACAGGCGCACCTGTTTTTCTTGAAGGTTGTGAGCTGTCAAAAGTTTCACCCGGCATAATAACTATCAGATCGGTGGTCGAGCCCGCCACACCTGTCAAGTGAGTTAACCCGCTGGCCGATCCTTCAACCGTATCTGCGTATATATCAGCGGTTCCCACAACGGTTTCGCTCTGAACGGTAAACGAAATGACACCGCTTGCATCAACAGCTATCTGATGATCAGGGTAACCGGTAGGATCGACATCTGCTTCGAGTATAGATCCCCACGTCGTATCGATCGTAACCAGAGTATTTTGGGGTACAACATTTCCGTACGCGTCGGTTATAGGTGACGAAGTTATAGTCGATGTCGTCGAACCGTCAGCTGTGATGCTTGATGGTGACGCGGTAAGCGTGATCGCCCCTGCAGGTACATCGGCTACAAACGCGATCTCCAACGGAGACCCTGTTTGTGCAGTGCCTGTATCTGTCTGAGCGGTCACCTGAGCTGTTCCGACTGTAGAACCGCTGTTGGCAACAAGGGCAACCTGTATCTTACTGTTCTGATCAGTAATGAGTTGTAAAGATGGCGCCGTACCTGAGAGCAATCCTTTTGTGGCGCTAACCGTCACAGATACACCCGCGCCAACAGGGTTGCCGTTGGCGTCTTTTATGACCGAACTGGTGATGGTTGACTGCTGTTCACTGCCTGCTATCAAACTGTTTGGTACAGCGGTCAACGTGATTGCGACAGCCGGATTGCCGGGCACAAAAGCAACCGTTGCCGATCCCTGTGCAGATCCGGTAACTGATTGAGCCTGAACAGTCGCTGTGGCTGCTACGGTCGGTGCCTGCAGATCAAACGATATGGTTCCCTGTGCGGATACCGCAATCTGGCGACCTGCAAGGTTTGTGTCTGCATCTGGCGTGATTATCGTACCGCTGGTACGGGTAACGGTAACCAAAGTACCTTCGCTGACCTGATTCCCGAATTCATCGGTTATAACCGAACTTGTGATTGTCGTGGTACTTGATCCGTCTGCAACCAGCGATGCCGGATCAGGAGTCAGGGTAATTGTCCCTGACGGTGCACCCGGTATAAGATCAACCGATACCAATCCTGAAGCGGAACCTGATGTAGCGGTAATCTGTGCAGTTCCTGGACCTTCAGTCGCTTTGAATGTCGCTGAACAAGATCCGTTAACCGTTGTAACAGTTATTTGCGTTACTTCGCTTCCGTTATCAACAAAATGGCCCATACCGGTTTGCAGGATAACTTCTGTACCGTCCTGCACAACGTTGCCGAACGAATCTTTAAGCGGAGAGGTTGTCGGTATTTTTACAAGCGACGTATGATCGCTGTTGGCTATCAAAGTAGAAGGCGTTGCCTGCAGCACAATTGTATTTGCCGCGTCGCCGGGCATAAACATGATTCCAACACTACCTGTTGAAGCAGGGTTATTTACGCACTGTACTGTTGTGGTGGACAACCCGGAGGTTATCGAACTTTTAACTTCAAACGATATCATTCCAGCTGCATCTGTCGATACAGTAGCTATTTGCGATCCAGTGGCGTTAATGGTTCCATTTGATGTAGATACGGTAAACGATATACCCGCATCAAGCAGGTTGCCGTACCTGTCGTACATCGGATCGGATTCTACGGCCGATACACTTACCCCGTCAGCGGCTATGGATGTCGGCAACGCGTTCAAAACAATCGTGCCTGTTGAACGTGATTCCGATGTCATAGTTACCTGCACCGACCCTGAGGCAGTGCCATTGACGCTAACTGCCTGTATAGTTGCTATCCCTTTGGGGGAATTAGGGTTGAACGTAAACGATATAATACCGTTAGTGCTTTTAACCTGTAATCCATCCTCTGAACTCTGGTCGAGGGCGACAAGAGTACCTTTGTCGGTTGAAACCGTGAACAGTTCGTCGTCACGGATTATGTTCGTGCCGTCGGTTATAGGATCGCTTACGATAATACAGCTGGTCGGGCTGTTGGCGATCACCTGCGACGGTGTCGCGTGAAGCACTATTATGCCTGACGGATCACCCGGTACAAAATTTATTACTGTAGAACCGGTTGCAGATCCGTTAACGCTTGAAGCGCTTAGAGTTGATGAACCTGCCTGCGTGGATGCCTGCACGGTAAACGATATCTGTCCCTGCGCGTCAACCGCAACCTGTGTTCCGTTACTGCCATCGCCGTCCGCGTCGGTTGTGGTAATAGTGCCGAGGGTAGTCGAAACTGTAACTAGCTGCCCTGTCGCAACCTGATTACCCCATTGATCGTAAATTATACCGCTTGTAACAGTAACCGTATTTGACGGGTCTGCAGCTACTTCCGTATTATCAGGAACTAAAGTTATTGTGCCGTACGGCGCTCCGGCGATGAAATCGACTGTAGCGCTGTCTGACGGGCCACCTATAAATGTGGTTGCGTCAACAGTTGCGGTAACCAGATCGGTTTGTGATCGCAAACTGAACGAGAATATACCGTCCGACCCGGTTGCAACCTGCACGCCGGAAATAGTGCTGTTGATATCAACAGCAATCAAGGTACCGTAATCTGAGCTGACGGTGACTTCAAATCCTTCTATCACGTTGCCGTACGGATCGGTTACGGCTTCGGATGAAATGGTACTCATACTTGATCCGTCCGCAAGGATTTGCGTTGGCGAAGCGGATATGGAAAATTGCGGAGCGCCAGTCAAAATAAGTCCCGGAAGTACGGTCAGTCTCCGTGATGCGGCTTTGATTCCGCCTGCCTGATTATCAGCTACAGTAATCGTTGAAGGTCCTGCCAAAGTATCGCGATAGTATACTGTCGCAAAACCACTTGCATCCCAAGGTAACGATACCGCCGTGTTTTGGCCTATGGCGGTGTAACTGCCACTGTCATAGATATAAAAGTCACCTGATGCCGCATGTGCAGTCGGATCACTGGTCAACAGAACCTGCAGGGTCGGGAACTGGGTTTGTACATCGCTTATATGTGAATCGTACTCGTCTATAATTTCCAATGTGAATGGGTGATACTCACCGGCGTTGACTGTTGCACCCATGGAATAAAATCGGAATAGCGGAGGTACTGCTGTAGTGACGATAAACCTGCGGTCGTCAACGTCATCCGCGTCAACCTGCGCACTGTACGCGTCTAAAATATCTTCCGAGTTGTCTACCTTCCCGACGGTAAATGCCGGGGTGGTGTAGGTTACCATCAAAATGCCATCACTGTCGGTAGTTCCGGTAAAACTTGTGCCGGTTCCTGAACCGGGGTAACCGGTGTATTGCGAAAATACGGCGCCTGATTCATTTTGAGTCATAGTCAATGTGACGCTGTCAGCTGAAGCGGGGTTGCCCATGATATCCGTACAGATAACACGCACTTGCCGCGAGGTATCCCATGCTACGTAACGGTCGCTGTTCGGACGATCCGGGTCAAGCACTATCTGAAGTTCGGCACTAACTCCTGTATCGGTGAACGTAACCTGCGTTGACCCTGCTGCCGTGCCGTTGACCGACTGCGCGTAGACCGTTGCAACGCCCGTCGCCCCCCCAGATGAACTTAGCTGAAACGAGAGCGCTGCTCCGGTTACTGCAATCTGTATTCCGCCTATTGCCGGAGCGGCGTCGGTTGATATGATTTCACCACGGTTGGTGTATACTGTAAACAATTCGCCGTCAGCTATTACGTTACCGCCGGCATCAGTTATTGGATTACTGGTTATGGTACTTTCTGTTACAATGCCGTTTACCGGCGCCAATCCGTATGGATCAGCTACTATTGATGCTGGCGACGGGGTAAGCGTAACTGTACCGCTTGGCGGTCCGGGTATAAAATCAATTCCCACTGAACCCGATGCGGCCTGATCGGTACTTTCAGCAGTCACCGAAGCAGTGCCGATACTGCCTCCCTGCGACGATACGGTAAACGTGATAATACCATCAATTGTACTGACCTGCGTACCGTCTATCGATCCATCTTCATCAGCGGTTTCGATGTAACCGTTATCCGTGTCAACTGTAATCAACGTGCCGTCGGTTACTACGTTGCCGTTGGTATCGGTTATTGAATCGCTGGTTACGGTCGCGGTACTGCTTCCGTCAAGAACTAGTTCATCAGGGTTGCTGTTCAAAACAATTGTTCCTGAAGGAACTCCTGCCTCAAACGGTACTGTAAGTTGACCCTGCGCGCTGCCTACGTTGCTTAACGCTACGACTACGGCGGACCCTGCCTGTATACCGCTTTGGAGCGTGAAAGTTATCTGACCATCGGCATCGGTACTTACCTGATTGCCGAGCATACCGGGAAGATCGTCTTCAACTATCTGTCCAAGTGTGCTCGATACTGTTACATACACACCAGCTGCCATGGGATTGTCGTATTGATCTAAAATTGGGTCGCTGGTTATGGTTGTGGTACTTTGTCCGTCAGCTGTAATCGGGCTTGTTGACGCACTGAGCACTATCGGTTGATACGGGTCGCTGTATATGTAAGATACGTTCGTCGAACCTTCAGCTCGGCTTGAAACTTCGCCTTCGCCATAAGCCGTGATAGTGGCTGTACCGGCTTCGATACGTTCCGATGTCGATAACTGCGAAAGCAGCTCGAACGATATAACTCCGCTTGTGGTCGCTACCTGTATGCCGTTAGTATCGTTGCCGTCAGCATCTTCTGCAGACAGTTCACCCCGGTCGGTGCTGACCGTTATCAGGCTTCCGTCCGCTACTATATTATTATTGGTATCTCTTATTATTCCGCTGATTATCTGCGAGGTCTGGCCGCTGTTGGCTATCAACTCCGAAGGCGTGGCTGTCAGAGTGATTGTGCCGGACGGTATACCCGGAGTGAACTCAACACTGCCCGATCCCGTTGCCGTTCCGCTTACACTGCTGGCAGTCAACTGCGCTGAACCTGATTGAGTTGCGGATTGAACCTCAAACGTGATTTGTCCACTGCCGTCTACCGCTATTTCCAGTTCAGGTGTTCCTGCATCGGCATCGGCGGTGGTGATCGTGCCAAGACTAGTCTCGACTATGATCAGTTCGCCCTGAGCAACTATGTTATTGTATGCATCATAAATAACACTGCTGGTTACTATTGTGGTGGTCTGTCCATCCGCGAGAATCGATGCAGGATCTGCCATCAGCGTGAACAATTGATCCGGCGGGCCTGCTATGAATCCAATCTGGATATTGCCCGTAGCGTCGCCGTCTAATGAATCGGCTATGACGTCACATACCTGCACCGGCGCGCCTTCGGCTGTGAACCGGAACGTGAACGACCCGTCGGTTGTCGTTACCTGAATACCCGGTTCAAGGGGTTCCGCATCTACTGTTAAAACAGTTCCGTCGTCGGGGGATACTGTGATATATGTTCCGTTCGCTACTGCATGGTCAAACGCATCCTTGACCTGTCCGGTTATGATTATGACTTCACTGCTGCCTGCTACAACTTCATCAAAATTACTGCTCAACTCTATTGATCCGGTAGGTTCGCCAGCTATAAAATCTATAGCACAACTTCCTTCCGCTGAACCGCTGACGGTCTGCGCGGTTACCTGTGCCTGCTCGACAACAAGCGTTGACTGCAAATCAAAACTGATTGATCCATCAGATGCGGTCAGCACATTAATCTGATCAGCTGTCCATGCACTCTGATCGTCCGCTCGGAGTAATCCGGTTGTTGTTGATATAGTTACTGTTACACCTTCTCCCACTGAATTGCCGTACTGGTCGACTATTACGCTGCTGCTGATATTTGATATACTCGATCCGTCTGCTATCAGCTCGGATGGTACTGCTGTGAGCGTTATCTGACCTGACGGTACATCAGGTTCGAAATGCAATGTCAATGTGCCCTGTGCCGTACCCGCAACGCTTTGTGCTGTGATCACTCCGTCTCCAACCGATGATCCCTGCGCTGTTACTGTCAGGGTGATAACTCCGGCTGTGGTCGCTCGCTGGATGCCGTTCGAGCCGTCGCCGTCTGCATCGGTTGAGGTGATTGTGCCCTCTCCTGCAAGCGATACTGTTACGAGCGTGCCGTCCGGTACTACATTATTATATTGGTCTTTTATTGGCTGGCTGGTTATTAAACTGGTTTCTGTGGATTGCGCTATCAGCGTATCGTTGCTGGTCGTCAGAATTATCTGGCTGGCAGGTTCGTCTGGGGTTAGTGTCAATCCTACTGATCCTGAAGCTGTTGGCGATAACGGGCTGCCGCTTTGCATTACGCTTTCAAGCGTGAACGTTGTCGACTGCGCTACCGTGCCTGCCTGCAGAGTTATCAGCAAAGTACCGTCTGCCTGAGGCGTTACCTGATGCCCTGTGTTTACTGAGGCGTCCGCTGTGGTTATACTGAATCCCGGCGCGGTTACATTGAACAGATTATGAGGCGCGTTGCTGTCGGTTATCACGTTGCCGTACTGATCGGTTACCGTTGGGCCGGTTATGGTTACTACCCCTGACCCGTCGGCTGTCAACGACGAGGGAGATGCATTTAAAGTATATGTGCCGTATGGGTAGTTTGGTATATATTCTATTGTCGGATCAGGGTCGCTGTACGCTTCGCCCACTTCGGCGTGCACTGTGCCTGACCCGGTTCCTGTGCTCTGTACCTGAAACGTAACTTTACCGCCAGAAGTCGTGACCTGCAACCCAACTGTGAACTGATCCTGATCGGCATTCAAAATATTGCCGAACGTGGTCGATACCGTGACCAGTGTACCGTCTGATACCGGTGTGCCGTTTAAGGTGGTTATCTCTTCTGATTCTACGGTGATTATCTCGCCTGCCAGCGCGACCGGTTTGTCGACGCTCATGGCAAACGTACCTGTCGGAGGATTGTACACGATCGGTTCTTCCTCGCCGAACTCGTAAACACTTGAGACCACACTGGTGTTACCCACTTTGTCCACTGCCTGAACCTGCACAGCGTAGTAACCGCTTTGAAGAATCGGGTTGATCGGGTTGGCAGACAACGTGTCGAGCGCGTTGTTTGCGTGATAATACGGGATCGGCTGTAATATGGTGTACTCCGTGCCGGTCGTAAGCGTACAATCCACAGGTGTTAACGTGATTGTCGACCCGCTGATAGAGCTGATCGCTACCGTCCCCACAGTTTCCGAATCGTTAGACTGCCACACTTCAAACTCGGTTCCCACAACAGCAAGGTTCGACCGGTCGTATCCAAGAATCGGACCCTGAATACTCAGGGTGTTGCCCGATGCCGTCGCCTGATCGATCACACGGAACGGACGCAACTGACTGAACGACGAATCGCCGATAGCCTGATCTCCGTTACCGAACGATATCCCGCTGCCATCCAGATCGCCGCTCGATGTATCGAACAACGTCGCCTGAAAGTTCGGCAATCTACCTATCTCGCTACCCGGTTCAGGAATAATATCCACCACCTGCGGCGCCAGCGTATCTATAAAAAACGAATACGCATCCTCAACCGTCTCATTTGTTGCCAGATCACGGGCCGTCACTCGCACAGTATATAATTTTTGCGGTTGAAAACTGATATTACTTACATTAGTGGTTCCTTCATACCTAAGACTTTGAAGATATGTCCATGTAGTCGCGTTGCTTGATACAACGGAACCTGTATCATCAAGCACTTCGATTTTAGAGACAGATTGATTAATTGCATAAAAAAAGGTAGCCCAGTCATATCCACCATTCTGGACGTTTACAGTGATACTTGATGGAATTTGCCCAGAAGCAAGAAAAGGAGATTTTACTGGCTGAATATCTATTGACTGAATATCCGGTGGTGTGGTTATGTAGTGAAAACGTCCTAGCGAATTTGCAGTACTGCCGCCATATTGGTTGACTGCCGCAATCTTAATATACATAGTACCATGAGGAAAATTGTTGCCAAGGAAATTGGGAATAGAATATGATTGACCGTCACTTGTGCCTTTTGAGTTGTTATCTAGAAATTGCTCGCCGGAATCATACTGATCGTTATCGTTTGCATCGCTATATACTTCACCTGGATCATAAACTCCGGGAGTATTTGTGTAACTTTCTCCTGCCGGCAGAATAACAATACTGTAGTTATATATAGATCCTAGCCAGTCGTTTCCAGATTGCGCTGCATAAAAAATCCTGATGGTTTGTTCTGAAGTTGACTGATTTGCCGATCCTGAAAAATCAGGAATAAGGGGAGATCCGATTACTTGCCTTTCTCCACCTATTTCACCCTGTATGTTATACAATTGGGAAAGAACAGGTAAAGATGGCAATGGCGGAGGCGCTGGTGTACCATAGGAAAAATTGAGACTTATGTAGGTTACAACATAAAGATATGCAGAATCGAGAGTATGAAAACTAATGCTCGTTGCACCTTCCTGAAAAATCTGTGATTCTGTCCATTGATAGGTAAATTCACCGGTAGAAATATTAATTCTACCGCTATCGGTAGTCACCGTACTAGTATTCCAGGGATGAAAACGATAATTAAACACACAGTAGGCATCAGGTCCTTGATTTTTATAGTTCACTGGTGAAACTGTGCCGCGTATTATAGGAGGATTGCTGTAAACAGTCATACCGGAGGAATAGTTTTTCCATTGCCCTTGATCGTATATTTGTATATTTGTAACACCGCTTGGATTAACAGAATCGTAAATGTACTCTCGATAATTTGAACCTAGATTTCCTGCGTTATCATAAACAGAAACTGTGATACGATACGTATGGGTGTTTTCCTGAGTAACTACCCAACCTGCTGTAGGATAAAAATCAATCTGGTTGGAACCGTCGTGTTCCTGTGTTCCTGCTATTTGTTCATTATCTGTCAAATCGCTAACGCTGATTGATGCTGTCTGCCAGTTAATACCAGCCCCGCTGTCGCTGATATTTCCGTACATGTTATTGTGGCCATACATATATTTCTGATTAGTTCGCCAACCGGTTTGACGGACAGTGACTGAAATACTAGGCGCAGTAGTATCGAGCACAACATGTATTGCTTCCGAATGGAGGGATTGACCACTGGAATTAGATGCGGTTGCAGTAATATTGAATGTACCTGTAGCCATGGTAACGGTTGCGCTCCATTTACCATCGGAAGCAGTTATGATTTGCGTTGGTGTTGTTTGTGTCTGCAATACGGAATCTTTGTAGATCTTTATTTCCGTACCTGCCGGGGCAGATCCTGCTACAGGAACAGCAGGTTGCGCTACTCCTTGCTGGTTATTATTGGTGTAAATTGTTTCACCGCTAACAACGGTTTTCCCGCCGAATGCGGTCAGAGCCGGGGCGTTGGGTACATCAGCGTATACTGAAGAACTGAAGATAAAAAAGGCAAATAAAATAATATTCAATAGATATATTCGGTTATGTGAGTGCATACGCATACCCCTTATTGGAATGAGAAGTTGAATTTATTAATATATATACAATATTATTTTCGGCAAATGTATAACATAAAGGTGGTAAAGAAGATGAGAGAGGATAGAGTGTTGTTGTGACTAGTTCGCTTAGACTTTCGTCATCGTCTATAGAGGTAACGTTGGAACTGGTCAGTGGATCAATTATTTTGGTATTACCTGCCCAAAGGATTTCAATTTTATATTCGTCAGTTGTAGAACTGGATAGGGGAGTGTTTGTTGTAAGATCAACTAGTTCATAAGAATTGTATAAACTGATACTTCCACTAAAAGCTGTTGAATCGTCTTGAATAAAACAACTTAGTGTAATCCCACATAAAACGGATAGGAATATACGTCTCACATGCCCCCCAGAAAATATAAAATTTATGTTATTAATATTATACTCTAAAATAGGAAAAAAGTCAAATCAAATGATTTTTTTGATGTAGGTACTTGATGTATAAAAAAGTGTGTAAATTGAGAATTAAGGTTAATGAAGGCAGGAAATGTTTAACCAGCAAATTTGCTGGTTAAAAAAATCAAAAAAAGGGTACAACTCCAAGTTTAACCAAAAGAAAAGGAGATGTACCCATGAAGCAACTAAATTTCAAAGGAAATTCTATCACTGAATGGCAAAAACACAAGAGATTTTATAGGGAAAACTTCTGGCAGCATCTGGAATCACGTAATATGGAGTTGAACAAAATCGCTATCCAGGAGCTCATTTACGAAGATTTCAACATCCAAGTTGGAGCGGAAAAATATAAGAGATCGAATAATCGCAAATCATATCGTAATGGATATCGAAAAAGAAGTTTTGAGATAGTGAACGGTTACATAACTGATCTGACAATTCCCAGAGCCAGAAAACTCGACATCAGGTTCTCTATTTTTGATAAATGGCAACGTGTTCAGGATAAAGTTATTATCGCGATGACTAACGCTTATCTTTTAGGAAAAAGTTCTGCTTGTGCGCAGGTCATTGCTGAATCATTTGGTCAATCAAAATATTCAAGGAGCTTCTTTCAAAGGTTAACAAAACGATTCGAGAAGAAACTTGAGCAATTCAAATATCAATCGGTTGACAATTGGGAATATGTGTTTATTGATGGTATGTTTGTGAAGGTTTTTGATACAAGATTGAAGAAGAAAGTGGTTATTTTTGCGTACGGTATGAACGATAAGCGGCAATCTCAATTATTGAGCTGGGTTATCGCGGATCAGGAAGACGAAGTCTCTGTAAGAGGTTTGCTCATTGATCTTAAGCGAAGAGGCTTAACAAAACCTCAGTTGTTTATATCAGACGAGGCAAAAGGTATAGCGTCAGCTCTAAAACTAGAGTATCCGCATACTGAAAGACAAATTTGCACTTTTCACAAAGTCAAAAACATTCAATTTCATCTTAAAAATAGAGAAAACCGTAAATCAATCATGAGAGAAGCAGCTGATATATATGAGGTTTCTAAAAATAAGTCGCAAGCGGTTTCACGTTTGAATTTGTTCAGGAAAAACTGGGCTCATATAGAACCTAAAGCTGTAAAATTGTTCTGTGATAACTTTGAATATACCGTTAGATATTTTAAATATCCTGATCATATGTGGCGATCCATTAGAACATCAAACCCAATTGAACAATTTATTGGCAAAATCCGTGCATGGACTTCTAAATTCAATTATTTCCATGGCAAGGCTAATTTAGAGTTAGCTATGTTTACATATTTATCTTTCAAAAAAGACGAGCTTGTACCCGATAAAATTTTACCTCACTTCAAAAACTACACACTTTTTGTTGCATGATCTGTAGGTAGCTAGATATGAGATTTCCTGACAATTAGAGAGTTCCTCTGATATGCCTATAGAAACATAAAGGTTGTCGAAAAGATATTTTACAACGATGAGTCAATGGCGTGAGAGTTACCTATGGTTTGTGCTTTTTTGGTTAGTTGCATTTTTAACGCTTCACCGCCATTAGGACGTTGTAGCATAAAAATAGATAAATCCGGTGCGGGGATGTCTTGTTGTATCGCTTCGTTATAAAGCTTTTTGATAAAGTCTCTTTGCTGGGAACGATAAGCATCGCTGGCAAAAGAAGCTGAGGGTGCGAAATTAAGCATATCAAAATAGTTTTGACCAAGAGCATTTCGCATAATGTCGCCAAGAAATTCGTTACCGTCAGCATCAACAAAAACAGGGTTGCTAAAAAAAGATTTGCCTTCGGAAGTAAGACGGTTGGTGAAATAAAAATCGACCATTTCTACAGCAAAATCAATGTCGCTGGCAAAATGATATTTGTCTGATGTCGGATCAGATTTTATCCTGAGCTGTTTCGCGAGGAGAGACCGCATATCCTGAAAGAGCTGTTCCGCTTGTTCCATAGATTGCCCATGCTCAACAGCCCAGTGGATTACAGCCTGCTTGAACTGAATAGTAACCTCAAAAGTACCTATTGTATTAACAACTCTGTTAGTTATTTCGCGCTGATAAGAATCAAGAATATACGAGTGGAGATCATTGCCTATTACCTCATTCATGGGATTGATCCCGAATTCTCCGGATATGAGCTGCATGTCATCCATATTGGCTATTGTAGCTACATCGTCATCAATTAGTCCCATTTCCCGTAATTTTTCTACATGGGGATTGATAAATGAATATTTCAAATTCATAATTTCCTTAATAGATTGACGTGACGCGTCGGCATCTACGTAAAATCCCGGACCTGCGGGCAATTCTTCTGGTGGTAGAGGAGCATATGTCGCGTCAGGTAAAACGACCATCCAATTATTTCGCACTAATGAACCTTTGTTAATCGGTTTTTGAGGTTTATACGATGCATCCTGCATATTTCTGGCCTGTTCGTGTTGAGTATATAATGCGCTGACGTCTTCAGGCATGGGCACCATAACCCTGCTTTCCACATCACTGGCTTCCATGACAGTGAAGATGTTGGTTATATTTTCTGAACCTATATCATAACCTTTTTCGTTGAAGGGAGCCATCTCTCCGCCTGTAAAATAGAGTACTGATACCCGATGGCGTCCATCATAGAAAAACGGGTTGACGTCTCTGCGGTCTTTCTTCATGTGGAATTCACCGGCGAGCATCACCATTTTACCACCAAATTTCTCGAGGCTTTCGTTTAAGGTTTTATACCATTGTGTTTCAACTGCCAGAGAGGTTGTGCCGCCATACATATTCCTATCGGGTACATCGTACGCGACAACCCTCATACCAAGCCGTTTTGCTTCGTCAATAAGGTCAAGAAGGTTTTCAGCTACCCCGAGTCCCGACTTTTTATCCATCCCCAGTTTAAATGATCTTAGTGTCATTGTCCGGTCATCCTGATTCCATCGATCAAATATAGGTTGGAAATCGCTATTTAGTTCCAGAGCAACCTGGGTGTATCCCTGTTTTTTGAGGTCTGACAATGATCGCTTCATCAGATTGGCTATCTGTATCACTGAATGACTATCTGAAAAAATCATGATGTCTGTGTCTGTAGCGAGTTTTGGCACATCCAATCCTTGCATTTGATCTATCTGAGCCTGTATCGCAGGATCGCCAGTAAGTGATTGAATTATACGTTGTTTTTCAGCCTTAAGCCCTGTCTGGAGTTGATTTGTGTACTGTTGAAATGTGTTGATTTCGTTTTGGCTGAACGATATTTCATGGGATAATTCCTGAGCGTGCAAATCGCCGGCATCAGTCAAAAAACCACTGCTTATACAAACAGCGATTATAAGCATAACTGCCAGAAGAGTTTTTGTCACAAAACCTTTCATCTTATTAAGCACAGATGGTTGTGAAGGAATATGCACAAAGCTGATATCGAATGATTCATCCTGCAAATTGATACTGCTTTTAGGCTGATATCCCGGTAGCGACGATAAAATTTCCTGCTCGACTGGAGTTAGATTTGATCCGGCAGGCAGCCATTGAACAGCCATTGTTTCACTGCCGATTCTGAAAACAGCTGTGAATCCTTTACCGTCCGCGATTTTCTGGTAATCCAGTATCTCAGATTCACGAGGCGCGAATTCAGTGCCGGGTAAATTCAGGTATGAAGCTATGAGTTTGTTATGTTCTTCTGAATTGAAAAATTGCGTGAAAGTTTCTTTTATCCGACTGATAGTATGATATTTATCCAGTCCTTCCGATTCATTCAGATGTACTTGAATAGCCGCTCCGGTTAAAAGGGCAGTGTATTCAGCAGTAAAAAGTTTCGATGCAGCTTTTCTACTGTTAAAACCGCTAACTGGTTGCGATATCAGACGATGAACTATAGGTGACCATGAATAATAAATCATTTTTTCTATTGATGATAGCCGACCGTAGAGTTGATCCAGATAATCTATATCAGCATTAGCTTCTGAAGTGAAGTCAAGTTCGGGACGAATAACTGTAAGCTGGAATCCGTTTTCTTCAAAAGTATTGAAAATTTCGCGGTGGTAACCTCCAACAATCAAAACCGCAGATTTATCATAGGGTAAATCCGAACTTATCGTAGAATAAATGCTATCGTTACGCTTTTCAACCGATCTGTAAAAGCTATCTATCATAGTGCTGAGAGCGTGCATTTTTTCAATTTCTGTGACCCATTCTTTGAGTTTATTAGGTGTCATACTCTTTACTTTAGAGAGGAAAGGAATGTATACACTTTCGTCAAATTGCCCGACGTTAAAATAGTCAACCTCTTCCGGCGTAAGGTTAAGCCTGCCGCCTTTTAAAATGGCAAATAGCGCATCTCGGGCATCGAAAAGCTTTGTGCCTTCCAGTTCGCAGTAAAAAGCTCGGTACGCCTTGATTATTTCAAGATAGATATCATTTGATGACGCAGAATCCAATGCGGCGCGTGAATCGCGATATTTTTTTATTTGTTTGATCATTGCAGGGATAAGCGGTTTGGGATGTTTTTCAAACAGGGAGTATGCCCGCTCGAAATAATTCTGGGTATTGGTATACAGAAGTAGATATTTAACTTCGTTTAGGTCTTCTTCGTATTGTGAATCTGTCATCAGGTAATTTGCTAATCTTATGAGGGATTTTTGTATCAGATTCTGAACGTAAGAAGATTTTTTTATAGAATATACAAAATCCGAAAGCAACGGGAACTGCGTACCTATTTCGTCAAAATCAAAACAGTAATAATCGAAAAAAGTATCTACAAAAGGAATGAGGTTTTGGCCTGTAGTCAGGACGGTTGTATAAAGTTCGTCGAGTTTTACAAAGCGTTCTTGTTCTTTGGATCGTATCAATTCGTTGAAAATATCTATCAGCTGTTCTATTTGGATTTTTTCTGTCATTGATTTAAGTTCAATAAATCGCTCTAAATTTTCTTCGTAAATGTCTTTAGATTCCGCTCCCTTGAAAGTCACATTTTTTGAGGTAGTCATACCAAAATATTCAGCACCTGTAATAAATCTGTTTTCCAATAAAACTTGAGCGGTACAGTTGGTTATCCGGTCGTCGTCGAATACAGCAAATTGGTCGGGATTGAGTATACCCGACGCGCCTTCAAGATATACGGCATACAGATTGTCTCGTGTGCTGTACTGGTCTAAAATTGTGTTTATGCTATATTGTGCGCAGAGATTGCTGTGGGCATCAATAATAACCACAAGTTCCCGGTTGCCACTTTTATCTGATTGGTATACAACCTGAAACCCTTGTGACTGGTTATCTTTAGATGCGGAAACGGGGGACGTTTGGGCAGTAGCCTGTTCATCCAGTCCTGAAGCAATAACTGGATTCACCATCAGTGAAAAAGATAAGTATATCGCTATGATGCGTTGCCACATGTTTATAAAGTCTCCCAGATTATTATTTAGTATAACATAATATAAGCCTTTTGAACAAATATTTTGAAATACATATTTCAGACAAATTGACATATGTTGCATAATAGCTTAATAAAAATCGGAATTCTAATGCTGACAATTTCTTCGCCTGTGCAAATTATTGTGATATATTTCTCAATTTGATACTATATATGAGTTTAACCTAAGCAATATATACTGAAAGTTACTTATTATGGATCAGTACCAGCAGACAAAAATAATATTGGATAGTCTCGCCGAGGGTGTGTTTACCATCGACAAAAATTGGCGGATTAATTCGTTTAATAAGGCCGCTGAAGAAATAACGGGGATATCCCGTGAAGATGCTGTCGGTCAGGTTTGCAAAAATGTCCTGAAAGCAAGTGTCTGCGAAACAGATTGTGCTTTACGATATACTATGATGACTGGTAATCAGGTAATCAACAAACCGGTTCATATCGTGGATATCCATGGTACGAAAAAATCGATTACCATTTCAACCGCTTTACTCAAAGATGACGATGGTACAGTTATAGGCGGTGTCGAAACATTTCGCGATATGACTGTTGTGGAGGATCTTCGCAAACAGGTTAAAAAACAATTTTGTTATGAAGATATTATCAGCCGGAATCATAAAATTCAGGAAATGTTCAATATCATGCCCGAAATCTCGCAAAGCGATTGTACAGTACTTATAGAAGGTGACACTGGAACGGGCAAAGAACTGGTAGCTCGTGCAATTCATAATCTGAGCCAGCGCAAGAGCAAACCTTTTATAGCTGTCAATTGCGGCGCCCTTCCTGATACACTCCTCGAATCAGAGTTGTTCGGTTATAAGGCAGGCGCATTTACCGACGCGAAAAAAGATAAGCCCGGGCGCTTTGCTCTCGCGAAAGGGGGAACTCTTTTTCTCGACGAAATAGGCGAAATGTCGTCAAATGTACAGGTGAAATTGTTGCGAGTTCTGCAGGAAAAGGTTTACGAACCTGTTGGAGCAGTGACTTCTGAAACTGCTGATGTCAGGGTGATTGCCGCTACCAATAAAAATCTTTCCCAGCAGGTCGCTAAAAAACAGTTCAGAAACGATCTCTACTATCGGGTCAATGTGGTGCGTTTGCAGTTGCCTCCTTTGAAAGATCGAAGTGAAGATATACCGTTGCTTGTTGATCATTTTATAAATAAATTCAATCATATATATAACAAGAATATCTGTTGTTTGAGCGATGAGTCTATGGCTTTATTGATGAACTATGAGTTCCCCGGCAACATTCGGGAATTGGAAAATATTCTCGAACATTGTTTTGTTCTTTGTCGCGGCAATGTCATAGAACCCAACCATTTACCGGCATCCTTCCAACAGCATCATGACCAGCATAAAACGCATATTTCATCAATGAAAACACTCAGGCAAATGGAATTGATGATGATCGAAAACGCACTACTGCGCAACAAAGGCAACCGCACTGCCGCCGCCAGAGAATTGGGCATCAATCC
Organism: Candidatus Auribacterota bacterium; assembly: GCA_963675685.2. Classification (GTDB taxonomy): domain Bacteria; phylum Auribacterota; class Auribacteria; order Auribacterales; family Auribacteraceae; genus R3-B46. Next base: position 378,035 of record CAXXKF010000010.1, on the reverse strand, counting down.
CAGCACACTTTTCCGTAAACTAAAACAATGCCATATTGATATCTAATAAGCCACATCTGCTTGATAATTGCAAATTGCATTGTTATGATAATTAAACCATTGCAAAATGCAATGATTGTCTTACTTATAAAAACCTTTCCATAAAACAATATAATTAATAACAAGCCTTATATCAATATATTGTGGACTTGCTTTGTAGCGTATTAAGTGCCTGGCATGCAATATGTAGATATGATCCTGGAGGTAGATAATGAAACTTGCGTTGACGCTATACGGACAGGACGTGTCGAATGTATTTGATTTTGCCCTTGAATTGTTGATTGTTGAGTTACAAAACAATACGGAAGCCAGTCGAACAAAAGTTGCAATCGAAAATCTGAATGGTCCTCAAAGAGTAGCAATTTTGCAACAATATGCTGTGGATGTATTGATTTGTGGTGCGATATCGCAGTCGCTTACATATATGGTGCAGGGGGCAGGTATCAAGCTGATACCTCTGGTGAGCGGAACAGTGGAACAGATAATAGATGCGTATAAAACCGGATTGCTGAATACATCTAATTATTTGCTCCCCGGATGTATGAATGGATTGCGAAGGCGTATGGGAAAGCGCAGGGGATATCGGGGCGGCAGACCCTAAAACGTTGCTGCTCATAACTAATAATTTTTGCGAAGGAGTGATACACGTATGAAAATCGCAGTTACTGCTCAGGGAAATACGATTACCAGTCAAATTGATTTACGTTTTGGCAGGGCAAAGGTCATTTTAGTTGTTGATACTGAAACAGGAGAAACTCAGGCGGTTGATAACATCTTGAACTTAAATGCTGCCAAAGGGGCTGGTATTCAAACCGGTCAGAATATCGCCAACCTTGGTGTAGATGCCGTGGTAACTGGAAATGTCGGACCAAACGCCTTTCGAACTCTGCAGGCTGCTGGTATCAAGATTTATCTGGTGAGTAATCAAACGGTAGCGGAGGCGGTTGAAGCATTTAAAGCAGGTTCATTGAAAGAAATTGACAACGCGAATGTCGAAGGGCACTGGATATAACGTTTTGAGAAAAGGTAAAACTAGATATGAAGATATATTTGGATTGTGTGCCTTGCTTTCTGCGTCAGGCTATAGATTGTGTGCGTTTAACTACCGATGACGCGGTAATACACGAATCGATCACAAAAAATGTGTTAAGGCTTGCCGCTGAAATGGATATGAGTCAAAGCCCGCCTGCTATTGGACAGCAGATCCATCGTCTGATACGTTCTTTGACATCTAATGATGATCCGTACAGGGAATTAAAGAAACGATATAACAAGATGGCAATGGAGTTATATTCAACGTTGTCCATAAAGGTGCGTGAATCAGCTAATCCGCTGGAAAGCGCTATACGATTGGCTATCGCTGGAAATATTATCGATATGGGAGTCAAAACGTCGCTGGATGAATCGGAGATCGAGGATATCATACACAATTCACTTGATAAGCATTTTGATGATGGCTGTGTGGAAGATTTTAGAGATGAAGTTGAACAGGCTGAATGCATTTTGTATCTGGCGGATAACGCTGGTGAAATCGTGTTTGACAGGTTGCTCATTGAATTGTTGCCTTTGCATAAGATAACAGTAGCGGTCAAAGGCTCTCCTGTAATAAACGATGCGACTATGGAAGATGCGGAATTTGCCGGTTTGACTGAGATGATACAGGTGATTGACAATGGTTCTGATGCTCCGGGAACGATTTTGGAAAATTGTTCGCCGAAGTTTCAGGAGCTTTTTGAACGGGCTGATCTGGTCATATCAAAAGGACAGGGTAATTATGAGACGCTAAGCGATGTATCTAAAAAAATATTTTTTATTCTCAAAGCCAAATGTCCTGTAATTGCGAGGCATTTGTCATGCGATATTGGAACTATGGTATTGCGCAAAAGCAGGTCGTTTACAAATGATACCGCGATTTGCGCGAATGAATGAAAGGAGGCTTATTATGCCAGGTGGAGACAGAACAGGACCTATGGGAGTAGGACCAATGACAGGTAGAGGCGCCGGATATTGTGCAGGATACAATGCACCCGGTTTTATGAATCCAGTAGGAGGACGAGGATACGCACGATCTGGGCGAGGTTTTGCCGGAGGCGGCAGAGGTTGGCGTAACAGATATTTCGCAACCGGTGTTCCCGGTTGGGGAATGGCAGAAAATTTTCCTGCGGCGGCGCCTGTAGTGCCAGCGGCTTACCCGCCAGTCAGTACTCCTGAACAGGAACGGGATGCACTGAAACAGCAGGCTCAATATTTGAGCAGTTCACTTGACGCAATACAAAAACGCCTTGATGCCTTGGAAAAAGAAGCTTCACAATAGTTGTATTGCGAAAAAGTTATGGAGGGGATACATTCCCCTCCATGCTACGGTTTGATATTTCCCGTACATCATCATATTCTTCCACCGGGAGGATGCGGGAAAAAATATGGAGAATTACTACATGAAAATTGCTATTGCAAGCGGTAAAGGTGGAACAGGAAAAACCACTATCGCAACGAATTTTGCATATTATATTGCTCAGTCCGGCCAGCAGGTGCAATATCTGGATTGTGACGTTGAAGAACCCAACGGACATATTTTTATGAAACCGGATATCAGCCAAAAAGATATGGTATCCGTTGGCGTTCCTGATGTTGATCTTGATAAATGTACTGCGTGCGGAAAATGCGCTGAATTTTGCCAGTACAACTCTCTTGCGTGCCTTAAAGATACGGTATTGGTTTTCGAGGAACTTTGCCATTCGTGCGGAGGGTGTATGTTGATATGCCCTGAACAGGCAATTAAAGAAAAACAACGGGAAATCGGAGTGGCTGAATTTGGTATGTCCGGTAAGGTATCGTTCGGGCACGGTAGACTGAATATCGGGGCAATTCAGACTCCTGCGTTGATTAAATATGTCAAAGATAAGGCTCAGGATAACGGAGTGATTATTCTTGACGTGCCTCCGGGTACTTCATGCCCTGTGATAGAAGCCATAAAAAATGTTGATTTTGTCGTGCTGGTTACCGAGCCGACTCCATTCGGACTGAACGATCTTGAACTCGCGGTCGGTATGGTGAGAGCACTGAAAATGCCATTCGCGGTGGCGATCAATAGAAGTGATATTGGCGATAATCGGGTGGTTGAGTATTGCCGCGATCAAAATATAGATATACTGTTGGAAATACCTAACGAGAGAAAAATAGCCGAATACTATTCGAATGGTACGATAATTTTAAAAGAAATGCCGCAGTTAAATGAGAAGTTTGCATCGTTATACGAACAGATACAGCAGAAACTAGGCATATGCGAGGAACTTTGATAATACGATGAGTAATATCGGTAGGATTGAACTTAAATCACGCGTTGCCGCCCGACGAATCCTTCAGGTTGGTAACGATGCTTCTGCACAGGAAATTCGAAAAGCATACAGGGCGGCTTCAGTCAAATATCATCCTGATAAAAACAATTATGATCCTCAAGCCGCGAAAAAATTTATGCTGGTACAATGCGCCTATGAATTGCTGATGCATGGTAAGCCTTGTCCTGAATTGCAGGAGAAGCAATATAAGTTCCACAATCTTTTGCCTGAAAGTATTTATCGCCTTGATAATGAATGGGGATACTTTTTGTTCTGGCGTGATACTTTTTTTTGAATATATACATTTTAAATGGAAATTTTACTATGCAGGGGACAAAAACAGGGAACTTAGAGGAAAAAATATATGAAAGAAGTTGTTGTGATAAGCGGTAAAGGCGGTACTGGTAAAACGAGCGTGGTTGCGGCGTTTGCCTCGCTGGCGCAGAACGCGGTTATGGCTGATTGTGATGTCGATGCTGCCGACCTGCATCTTATTTTAGAACCTGAAATACAGCAGGAATCCGATTTTTCAGGCGGTAAAACTGCCTCAATTAATCCTGATACATGTGTCGGTTGCGGTAAATGTGAGCAGTTGTGCCGGTTTGACGCTATTCATCCTGACAGCAATTCAAACGGAGATGGTAAAAAATACGCAGTTGATCCTGTCTCATGTGAAGGATGTAAAGTCTGCGTTGAATTTTGTCCTGCACAGGCAATCAGCTTTGACGATGCGATAAACGGCAAATGGTTTGTATCATCAACCCGTTTTGGGCCTATGGTACATGCCAAACTGGGAATCGCGGAAGAAAACAGCGGAAAGCTGGTATGCCTTATTCGTCAAAAGGCCAAGGAAATTGCTGAACAGCAAAATCGTGATCTGGTTATTGTCGACGGGTCGCCCGGTATAGGTTGTCCGGTAATAGCGTCTATCACGGGGGCGGATCTGGTAATGGTAGTCACAGAACCCACTTTATCTGGTATGCATGATTTCGATAGGGTGGCTGATCTTGCTTCACGCTTTGGTATAAAAACAACTTTGTGCGTCAATAAGGCGGATATCAATCCTGAAATGACCGAAAAGATTATTGAACACGCTCGTGAACGTAATGTGAAAGTTATAGGTCAAATTCCTTATGATGAGTCGGTTACTAAAGCACAAATATTAAAGGTGGCAATTACGGAATACACTGGAGGGTTTATTGCTGGCGAACTGAAGAAAATCTGGCAGCAAGTACTTTATAATTTGGGGTGATTGTTGGACAATGAACGCTACGGGAACTTCAAATTCTAGATTTGATTTCGATCAGATAGCAGAACGATATGACAGATGGTATTCCTCACGATCAGGAATCCATTTTGATAAGGTGGAAAAACGGGCTATCGATAAAATGCTACCTCCGCAGTCCGACAAAATGAGTTTGTTGGAAATTGGATGCGGAACAGGGCATTGGAGCAGTTATTTCAGCAGTAAAGGATTTGAGGTAACAGGAATCGATATGTCCCCGGGCATGATAAATATTGCCGAACAAAAAAAAATACCGAAATGCAAATTTGGAGTAGGTGACTGCGAAAATATTCCATTTGATAATGATACATTTGATGTTGCGGCGGCTATCACCAGTCTCGAATTTACTGCCCATCCTGAGAAAATCGTTCAAGAAATGGTGCGTTGCGTGAAAAAAGATGGCGGGTTACTTATTTTAGGTGTTTTGAATTCATTATCAAGATATAACTGCAAAAAGATGATTGTGCAAGGCAGTGTATATTCAGCCGCGCGTATGTTGTCTTTAAATGAAATAAAATCGTTAGTTGCTCCATACAGGATATCACGAGTTTGTGCGGCTGGGTTTTACCCTAAGCAGAGAATCTTATTCTGGATGGCGCCTCTTTATGAATATATCGGATGTCTTGTCTCAAATGAAGGAGCTTTTATCGCGGTAAGGATTGACGTATGAAAGTTCAGGCTCAGATATGTATATATACATTAAGGACTCAGAAGTTGAGCAAGGTAGTAGATGAGTTTAAAAGAATTTTTGCCAAACACAATCTTACGGTTGAAACATCATCTATGAGCAGTGTTACAACGGGTGAATCATCCAGTATATTCGATGCATGCAGGGAGTGTTTTGACGAATTGTCCGCATCCTATGACGTGGTCATGGAAATAAAGATATCGAACGCTTGTCCGCTTTAAACACCAATAACCATTTACATATTAGGTGGATATTATGTTAGCACAAAAATGGAAAGAGTTACGAGCTGAAGAAATTAGAAAATGGGAAGATTCATGTAAATATGAAGATTTTATCGATGATCGTCTGATAACTGAACTTATAGATATTTCAAAATATCCTGATAAAAAACAAGTTGAGGATATCATTGCTAAAGCCAGGCAAAATGTTTCATCCGGCGCGATGTTGTCTCCCTCTGAAGTCGCTGTGCTTGCAAATACACAGGATCCGCAGTTGTGGGAGGCTATCTTTGAAACCGCTGACTGGATCAAACGAACGGTATATGGTAACCGTATAGTGTTGTTTGCGCCTTTGTATTTATCGAGTATGTGCGTTAATAATTGTTTGTATTGCGGATTCAAAAATACTAATGCCGACCTTGATGCCCAAAAACTCAATCGAGATCAAATCGTATCTGAAGTTGAAGTGTTGATTAATAGCGGGCATAAACGTCTTATAGCAGTGTATGGTGAGCATCCACAAAGCGATGCGGAGTATATTTGTCAGTCAGTCGAAACAATATACTCTGTACACAGTGATTGCGGAGAGATACGACGGTGCAACATAAACGCCAGTCCCATGTTTGAAAATGAATACAAGCAGATCAAAGATGTGGGAATCGGCACTTATCAAATTTTTCAGGAAACCTATCATCATCAGACATATAGCAAGGTACATCCACGCGATACATTGAAACATAGCTACAAATGGCGTGTATTCGGATTACATAGAGCTTTTGAGGCGGGAATAGATGATATCGCTATCGGTGTTTTATTCGGGTTGTATGACTGGAAATTTGAACTGCTTGGTCTCCTATACCATGCGATGGCATTGGAAAAAGAGTTTGGTGTGGGGCCGCATACTATTTCATATCCGCGCTTGGTACCTGCGGAAAACGCTCCTTTGACAACCATGTCAAAATATTTGGTAAGCGATGAAGATTTCAGCAAAATTGTTGCTATAATCCGTCTTATGTGTCCATACACAGGTTCCATTCTTACAGCCAGAGAATCCAATCCCTTACGCGATACCATCATTCGTAAAGGCGGAGTATCGCAAATGGATGCAGGTACGAGAATCGGGATTGGCGGATACTCTCAAATGGAGAAGGAGCATTTGCTCCACAAAGAACAGTTTATCATAAACGATACCCGGTCTCTTGATGATTTTATCTATGATTTATGCAAAGAAGGATACCTGCCTTCCTTTTGTACTGCGGGATATCGTGAAGGACGGACAGGCGCAAATTTTATGCCTCTTGCTAAACACGCGACAGTGAAAAATTTTTGTGTAGCCAACGGTATTCTTACTTTCAAGGAATACTTGATGGATTATGCCTCGCCCAAAGTACGAGAAATTGGTGAAAATCACGTTATACCAAACTATTTGCAATGGATTGAACAAAATATGCCGCAACTGGCGGTACAAGTTGAAGAGAAACTGGGCCTAACTGCTTCGCAGCAACACGATATGCATTTTTAACTTTCTCTAAAAGGATTATGCCATGTTAAGCGAGGACTCATTAGTGAATATAGATTATTTTTTAGAAACCATATCTCAGAAATATCACTTGGATCACGCATATTTTGCCAGGAAAATAGGGAAGAGGCGTCATTTTCTTGTTGGATATGGTAATGAACAGTTTATAGAAAACAATCATTTCGATATCACAGATAATATTGTGTTTTTTTGGCAAACTCGCGCGGATTTGTTCGATGTACAGATTATCAGAGATTCTCTGCTGAACATTGCCAGACAGCTGGAACAGGAATTGAACTAATTCTAAATAAAAAGGTGAGGAGTATAATGGAAACACACACTATGTGTAAAGATACTATGACGAAAATACGTAAATGCGCACATCCTAATTGTATTGTGTGCGGTTTAGCCAATGCCGCCGGGTTCAATATTGATTTTGATGTCATTGAAAATAATGAAATCAGAGCCGATATACGCTTTTCTTCACATTGTGAAGGCTATCATAAGATGATGCATGGCGGTGTGATTAGTACTATTCTTGATGGGGCGATGACTAACTGTATTTTTGCGCAGGGTCATACGGCTGTCACTGTTGAGATGAATATACGATTCAGACATCCTGTATTGATCGATGAACCTGTAACTGTTGTCGCGCGTATCGCGAATCGCTCGTATCCGTTGTATTATATGGAGTCGGAACTTTTGCAAAATGGGGAAGTTAAGGCTACGGGAAAGGCAAAGTTTTATGAACAATCACATTTTTCACAAAATTGTAACTAGTCTGGCGGATAATGAATATCAATTATGATTTGCTGGCATTTGGCCCTGTTCCGTCAAGACGTCTGGGTAAAAGCGTAGGGATAAATAATATTCCAGCTAAAAATTGTTCCTATTCTTGTGTATATTGCCAGATTGGCAAAAAACTTAATATGACAGTTGAAAGAAAATCTTTTTACAATGTGGATAAACTTCTACAGGCGGTCGAAAAGAAAATTTCTAGTGCGCATAAAAAACATGAACAGATCAATTATATTACTTTTGTCTCCGATGGAGAACCTTCGTTAGATATCAATCTTGGTGAAGAAATTGAACTATTTAAACAGTTTGGAGTAAAAGTCGCTGTTATTTCAAATGCCTCTATCCTATGGAGAAAAGATGTCCAATACGATCTATCCAAGGCCGATTGGGTATCTTTAAAAATAGATACGGTGAGCGCGAATATATGGCAGAAACTTAACAGGCCTCATAAGACGTTAAATCTCGATATGATATTACAGGGAATAACCGATTTTTCTCACGTTTTTGAAGGGATGCTTGCCACAGAAACCATGTTTATTCGAGATATTAACGATACTTCCGAAGAAATATCGAATATAGCGGGATTCCTGAGTACACTCAATAACACAAAAAATTATATCTCTATTCCCACAAGGCCACCAGCAGAAAAATGGGTGGTTCCTTCTGGAGAAAATATGATAAATACCGCTTATCAAATTTTCAAAGAGCGACTTGTTGAAGTGGAATATCTAATTGGATATGAAGGCAACGCGTTTGCGTATACCGGAAATGTGGAAAATGATTTGTTGAGCATAACAGCAGTCCATCCCATGAGAAAAGACGCGGTCGAAGAATTTTTAGCCAAAGCAGGGACGCAATGGGATGTAGTTGACAAATTAATAGAAGCGGATACTTTAGTGGCAGTGAACTATCATGGCAATAGTTTCTACATGAGGAAATTATAAACCTTATTTAAGAAATATAGAAGAATTTTGTGGATTACCGATGCAGTTAACAGTTAATGGCATGATGCCTGAGGATGTAAAATGCTTAGACAAATTTCAAAAGAATTACGGATCCACGCGCCTTTTACAATTTTCGGCGCAATCACCGGTATTATCATCATTCTATTTTTTAGAAAACTTCCTTCGCATGTTTCTTATAACATATTTTATATCCTCCATCCAATTCACGTCGTTTTGAGCGCCTTGGTAACTTCATCTATGTACAGGCTTCATGTGTGTAAACATATTAGTGGCAAATGCCTGACCGGCAGATGTAATCTCTGGTTTTTGTTTGTTATCGGCTATGTTGGGGCTGTAGGGATTGCCACAATCAGTGATTCAATTATTCCGTATTTGGGCGAAGTATTGTTAAATATGCCCAATCGAGGGATACATCTGGGATTTATCGAAAAATGGTGGTTAGTCAATCCACTGGCTTTTTTGGGCGTTTTAATAGCTTATTTTATACCGAAAACAAAATTTCCACATGCCGGACACGTATTAATAAGTACTTGGGCATCGTTATTTCATATTATCATGGCTATTGGCGAATCATTCCCATGGAGCATGTATATTGCTGTGTTTGTGTTTCTTTTCTTTGCAGTATGGATTCCATGTTGTGTAAGTGACATTGTGTTTCCTTTATTATTTGTGAAGGAAACACAATAATTTTATATTGAGTTTAATCACGGTTTTAAACCTGATTTGCATTCACAGAGAGAATTTTTACAGCGAACTATTTATCAACTCAAATTTTTCGACATTTCTCTGCAAGGTGCTTTCGACTTGAGTTGTATCACCTTCAAATAAGGGGAAAAATCCTACAAGATCTCTACCCTGAATTGTTCCTGATATAAGCGTTTCCTGAGTGGTAGAACCGGATAATGTAACTCCGGCGCCAATAAATGCCCCATCTTCGATAATAAGATTATATGCTCCGGTATTTTCAATTCTGACACCGGCTTCAATAGTTACATTACGTCCTATCTGGATGTTATTGCCTGTTATAGTTACATTTGAACCTATAGTGGTTCCTGTTCCAATGGGAATATCAGGGTTAATGTATGACCTGTCTGATTCAGCAATATATACTCCTTCATTTTTGAGTCTCTCTCGCAGTTCAGCCTGCTCTATTTCGCTCATGATATGTATTCTTCCGTTTTCACTCACTCTAATGGCAAATTCTGTCATTCGAGTGTGCATTGCTCGGGTTCGTTGGATATCCCTTACCCTGGAACTTAAATAACGAACCATCGCATCGCCGACAAATGAGTGCATTACTTTATCTGAGGAAAGCGCTTTGACTGCTTCAGCGTAATTAGCCGGTAGTGTTTCTATTCCACGGTCGGCAAGTTCCTGTGCATCCATGTGAAACACATTTTCCGATATAAGAGGACGAGGCTCAAGTCCTTCTCGTATACCAATCATTCCAGCATGAATCATGGCGGCGAAAGCCATATGTACCGTTCCCATTGGGTCAGGCATACGGAACTCTATGCGAGCGGCTCCTTTACTTTCATCAGGCCAGCCGGGTATGCGTATCATCGCTGAGCGGTTTCTTACACCCATAACAGGTACTATCGGTGCTTCGTAACCCGGTACAAGACGGTCGTATGAATTAGGGGCCTGATTTGTCAGGGCCATTAAGGAAGGTGCATATCTGAGAATACCTTCAGCATATGATTCACCGAGAGGGGAGAGTCCTGATTCTGAATCGGTATCAGTTGCAAAAGCGTTTGTTCCGTCAGAAAGACGCTTCAATGATTGATGAACATGCATACCGCTGCCGTTTTCATTAGGCAATACTTTAGCGTTGAACGATGCACGGAGATTATTGCGTTCAGCGGCTTTCTTTACGATATATTTATACAACATAATGTCATCAGCCATTTCCAAAGCTGGTTTACGTTCCATGGGTATTTCATACTGGCTTGGAGCGACCTCATGATGTGCATATCTAATCCTTATACCGATACTTTCGGATGCGCTCATGATTTCACGAAGTGTTTTCTTGATGTTATCCGGTAAGGCTGAAGCAACATCATAGTAACGGTTATTATCAGGCAATGATCCATCCGGATTCAATAAGAAAAATTCCGGTTCCGGTGCGAGAATAGGGCTGAATCCGCTTTGAAAAGCTTCGGAAGTAACTCGCTTAAGATGTGAACGGGGATCTCCGCGATACAGGTTGCCCTGTATAGTTTTGACATCAACATACATAAACGCTTCTTTTGGTGTTATGCCGTCTGCCCAGTCAATGATACGCAGAGTCGTTGGATCAGGGAACGCCCTTAATTCTTTTGGTATACTAAGGTCTCCAAATGCCTGTTTTGCTTCATCTGGTAACAGAATACCGTTTAAATATGAATCTTTTGATTCAAGTTGATCTACAGCAACGGTCACAAATGTCAGCTCGCCAGACATATTGGTTATAGCCATTTTGACGTTGGTAATACCTTCATCACGCAGTTGCTTTACAGCATCAAAACGGTTGACAGGTTTGCTCACTTCTTTACTGAATGAATATCTTCCTTTTGTCTGCAGTTTTCTTACTTTATTCTTATTCGGATCCATAGTATGCGCCCATATTGTTGCTGTCATTGGTGCTCCATCATCAGGGGCAAATATGCGCATTGAAGTAGGATCAAGTTGGGCCACCATATCGCTGTGTGAGATAAATCCGAATCCTTCAATGGATGAACCATCAAAGCCAATACCGTTTTCAAAGAAATCTTCAACTTCACCCATAGTCGCGTATACACCTCTGATCCGTCCTTGCGGGTCGGGGAACTTGATTTCGATAAATTTTATATTTTTATCATGCAGTACTTTAAGTGCCTGATCAGCAGTTTTTATATTACCGGTTTCCAGCTGTTCACCTAATTCATAGTTACTACGGTTTGTAAAGAAATCGATCAGCTCGTCACCAAAAACGCTGCGGGCAAAGGAACCTTCATTCATCCAGGTTATTGCCTGGTTAAGACTTGTTGGAAGTGATGTTATACCAAGTTCAGCGCGTTGTTCAGCAGTCATGTGGTATATATTACCACCCGCATAGTGGGAAGGTGTTATGGGGGTAGGCGGCTGCGCATTTTGCTCAATTCCTTCTAATCCAGCTGCCAGAAGCGCGGCGAATACCTGATGTACGTTGCCATGCGGGTCAGGAGAACGAACCTCTATTCTGGCAAGACGAGGATCAGCCCATCCTGGAACACGGATACTTGCGGAACGATTTTTCAAGCCCCAGGCGACAGCAATAGGCGCTTCAAAACCCGGAACCAATCTCTTATAAGAATCATTGGTCTGGTTGGTCAGAGCTGTGATTTCGCGAATATTATTTAATATACCGGCTACATAAGATTTTGCCGTATCTGATAACCCTGTTTCATCCAGTGGGTCGCTAAAGATATTATTACCTGTGGTAATATCACGTAATGACTGGTGAACGTGCATTCCACTGCCGTTTTCGTCAGGCGTTACTTTCGGATTAAAAGATGCCTGGAGTCCATATTTTTCCGCTATACGCTCTACAACCCATTTAAAGAGCATAGTATTGTCAGCCGCCTCAAGCGCGGTGGTTGCTCCCACAGGAATTTCAAACTGGGCGGGGGCAACTTCATGATGAACGTATCTTGCGTCTATACCCATACTTTGAGAGGCCATAAGAATTTCGCTTAAAGCATTGTATACTTCCGGGCTCATACCACCGATTTCATCATAATAACCGTCTTGATCCACAAGCTTTCCGTCCGGTGTGAGCAGGAAAAATTCCGGTTCCGGAGCCATAATAGGTTCCGCGTTGAATTGATTGCGGGCTTTGGCTTCAAGTTTTTTGAGCTGTTGACGAAAATCTCCAAATGTCGTCCCATCCGCTTCTACGATATCCACAAACATCATCGCTTCAAGTGGTGAGCCGTCATGAAGGTCAAGTATTCTCAGTGAGGCTATATCTGGGATAGCCCTGAACCCTTCAGTATTTTTATTCGTAGGTAGTTGACGCCTTGCGCTGTCATCCAGTGAAAAACCTTCTTCAAATATTGTGCCTGATTTCAGCTCATCAATACTGATCGTCTGAAATTGCATTGTACCTGCGTGGTCAGGTATGGCGAACTGTACTTCTTGTATCCCTTTAGATTCCAGATGGGTGATAAGTTTTTCTTTTGAGTCAGGCTGATATCGTTTTGGCATTTTGGGTGATGGAAACGTGAGTTCACGTGGAGTATTCTTTGCAGGGTCCATGTCTTCGCCCCAGATCTCAGCGTGATTTGGGTGCTCATCCTGTCCTTCAAAAATACGAAGTGTCTCCGGGTCGATTCGCAATGACATATCACTGGCGGATATCCCTCCGTAACCGGGTATGGAAGATCCATCGAATCCTACGCCATCTTCCAATAAGCTTTTTATAAAGCTCGCAGGAGCCAGAACGCTGTGTACATTCGCTTTTGGATCGACAAATTTTACTTCAACAAAAGCTACATTGTGTTCCGCCATGGCTTCAGCCGCCTGTTCGATATCCGATATTTTTCCGATATCTATAGTTGTTTCTTTTAGTTTGCGCCCACGGTTGATCAGGAATCTCTGTACCCCTGCCGGCAGGAAAGATGATATAAATTCGCCTTCGTCAAGGCTGTCTACAGCTTCTTCCATACTGGTTGGCAACGAAGTTATACCCATTTCTGCTCGTTCTTTTGAATTGAGTTCATAAATATTGATGGCGACAGGGGGGCGGGCAGGGAGTTGCTTTTCCACACCATCCAGGCCTGCCGCTATAATAGCGGCGAAAGTCAGATGTGTTGTACCCATAGGGTCCGGTCCGCGATACTCTACACGAGCAGCGCCTTTGGATTCATCCGGCCAACCGGGTACACGTACAAGGGCCGAACGGTTACGTAATCCCCATGCTATGGCTATAGGTGCTTCAAATCCTGGTGTGAGGCGTTCATATGAGTTTGCGTGCTGATTGGTCAGAGAAGAAATTTCACGGGCATGCTGCATCAATCCTTCAGAATAACTTTTTGCTATCGGAGATAAACGCATAGGATCGTTCTGGTCGGAGAATACGTTTTCTCCGGTGCTTATGCGGGAAAGCGACTGGTGGACATGCATTCCGCTTCCATTTATATCTGAACGTACTTTTGCTTTGAAGGTTGACTGTAATCCATTGCGTTGTGCTGAACGGCGTACAATTTCCTTATACAGCATGATATTATCCGCTGTTTCCAGAGCGTTTCCCCGGTCCATCGGTATTTCGTACTGGCCCGGAGCTACTTCATGGTGCGTGTAACGTACTCTGATACCAATACTTTGTGCGGCTGTCATGATATCCTGCAATGTGTTTCTGATTGCTGGAGCAAGTCCTTCGAGATCAGCGTAATATGCCTTATTGTCAATCAGGTTTCCGTTTTTATCCAGAAGGAAAAATTCCGGTTCCGGCGCTAAAATCGGCTCCAGATCCTGTTCCGCCGCACGGTTAACAACATTTTTTAGTATATTACGGAAGTCCCCTTCAAACGGCGATCCGTCTTTGTTGACAAGATCAACATACATGAATAGTTCAGGCGTAGATCCGTCATGCCAGTCGAGTATGCGCATGGTTGACGGATCAGGGATCGCACGTAAATCATCGGTTGATTCCATTGTTGCCAGCGCATCACGTGTTTGTTCAGCTAAGGTGGTTCCTTTTTCCCAAATATCGGTGTTTTGTAACGTATCTAGCGGCACATTAAGATATTTGAGGTGTCCCGTAGAATCGACAATTGCCAGTCGGGCAGAGGTTATACCTTTTTCATTCATATGGCGCAGTACATCATCTTTAGTTTTTGCTTGTGGAATATCCTGTTGAAAAACAGGAGGTTTAACGAGTTCGCGCTGTTTGTTTTTTTCCGGCGACATTGCCGCTGCCCAGATACTGGCTTTAATCGGTTCGCCCGGTTTAGCCTTATAAATCTTTAAGCGGCTTGGGTCAAGACGTGCGACCATATCGCTGGCTGAAATAAATCCGTACCCCGGTATGGATGATCCGTCAAATCCGATACCATTTTCCAGAAAATCAGCAACTTCGCCAATAGGGGCAAGTACGCCGCGGCGTCCGCCTCTTGGGTCGAGAAATTTTATTTCGAGAAACTCCACGTTATGTTTTTTGAGCAATGCGGCAGCTTCGTCTATTGTGCTTGGACGTTGAATATTTATTGTTTCGGGTAAACTTCTTTCGACAAATTCAAACTCGCCTTGTTCTTCTTCGAGAGACTGTTGTAGTTTAAATTGAATATCACGCAAGAGGTATTGTCCTTCACTTTCCAATGTCGTAATGACGTCGCTGTGGGATGGATACCTTTTCTTAATCAGTTCTATTGCGCCTAAGAAGCGGTCTTCATCGTTTTCTTCAGCAAGCACGAGTTCACTGTAGAAAACGAAAGGTGTCCCTATTAGTGAAAGCATGCTGCGGTATGTCTGATCTCCGAGAAGAGGATCCATACCGTAACTCTGATAACGTTTAAGGAGTTTCATGGTTACAAAGAATTCAGTTACAGCGAATTTATACCGTTCTATTTCATCATCGCTCATTTCAAGGGTTCGTAAAGCCCGTTCGATATGTGGTTCATACACATTAAACAGGAATCCGTGCTCAACCTGAGCAAACAGTAATCCGCTACTGCGCAGGGCATTCACATCAATCATAATTTTGTGCGCACGGGTGTCTATGGATGTTAGTTGAGTACCGTTTATACCGATCTGAAGCCAAAGCCTGTCGTCAACACCCTCATATTTGCTGAAAAGCAGCTCTGCCATTGATACGATTGTCTTTCCGTAGTACTCGAAAAACTCAAGGAGAAATTTTCTGTTATGTCCCTGATCAGCAAGTTGTTCAAGATGTTTTTTTACATCACGGTTTGGAATAGATCTGGCAATGTCACGAAGCATATTAACAATGTTCGGGTTTTGTGCCATACCGTTGATGTCTTTTGTAGCTAAACGGACGGAATAGCGTCCTGAATTGTCTGAGCGTATAGTTACGGCAGGTTTGTTGCTGGAAATCAAATCAGCTGTTTGTGGCGCTTTTTCTAGGATGGTCTGATATGTCTCATAGGTATGTATTTCCTGAATAACCTGATTATCCGCAACACTATACAGTGGGCGGCGTGCTGTAGGCAGAATGAGGTTTACATTGAAATCGAGAGTATTGTAATAGGTGAATACAACCGGAGTACCATCAACATCAACAACTACAAACAAGACTGTTCCAATCTTATTTATTTCAGTTAACTTTATTGATGGCGCGTTTTCAACTTGCCATGTACCAATGATTTCATTAGCCCTGGCAATAGCCCCTTCCATACCTTCCTGGAAAAAAGCAGTGTCGGTGTATGATAATTCTTTTATGGCATTACCTATGAAAAATGATTGAAGAATTGTGCCGAGCTGTTGTTTTCTTTCTGGGCTGACTATCGGTGTATCTGCCATCCATGAGGCAAGAGCCAGTGTACTCGACGTTATTTCGTTAATTAAAGGTTCTAGTGATGAATAACCTGATAACAATTCAAGATACGCTGATTCCTCAACATGGTCGGCGGATATGGACGGCATAATAATTGTATAGCTGATACCTTTTTTACGAAGGCTGTCTGCTATACCATGGCTATGATAACCACCGGCTATGAGTATACCTGTTTTAACATCTTGCTCTTTCATTCTCGCAAGAAAATTATCGACAAGTATGATATCACGTTTCCGGGCATTTTCATAAAATTCAGAAAAACTGGAAAATGCCTGTGACAGCGTTTCTATATCATTTTCATCCAAGGTGACAAGAGAAGAAAAATTGTTCACAAAATCAGCCAGCGCTCGGGCATCAAAGTAGTCAGGATTGTTATGATAGAAAGCTATATCATCTCTGGAGGGACGCAATTGCGTAAAGTCTTTTAGAATGGCAAGGGCATGCGTGAAATGGAAACATTGTTTCTCTGTAGAACTGGTGCACATTGCATTAGCTATTGTTGACTCAAGATGAGAACATTCTTTCATTACTTTATTTGAACTGAAAGAGGAAAAGAGTTTCAGGTTTTCTATAAACTTATCGAGTTCCGGGTATTCCTCCAGTGAAATGCCTGATTGTTTTTCAGCAAGTTCACTAATGTAGCAGTAATATTCTGATTGTGAGATCGCGTTTAATTTATAGTAGAGGTCTTTTTTTCTTAGTGAATTATAATCTTCCTTACTGATTGTTGAAGTTAATGCTTCGTGAAATTTTGAAAATTCTTTTTCAACCAGTTGAAAATCGATAGTTTTTTCCGTTCGGAAAAAAGTGAGGTAATTGGTGAAATGGTTTAAGTCATGTGTGTCGATGTTATTCTTTTTAGCGTAGTTGTCTAGTAACTCGATATATTTATCGAGTGATTCCGAGTCCAGTCCTGCCGCGTATTCTTCAGCCATAGTCAGGAAATCGTTGAATTCGGGAGTATACATTTTATCCCCGAGTATTGCCATTGAAGCGATCAGAGAATCAAGTGTGGCTGTAGCTTCCTCTTTGATCTTCAAAAAATTGGTATATGATTCTAAATTTGCCCTGTAAAGTTCAGGATCATCAACTCCCCAAATTGTAACAGGGGAATCACTGGTGATTGAATAATACTCTGCACCAGATATCAGACCCTTTTTTTCAAATATATCACTTACATATCTTCGTGTGTCCTCTAGAGGAAAGGACTGAAAAGGTGTTGTGCTGATTTTGTCTGCTACTCCTTCAAGTGCAATAAAATTGATATTGTGATCCTTATGGAGCGTCGCGAGTATCTCAGCTATATTAGCCTGTACTCCGTATACACAGTGGGCGTCCTGAATCAGGATGACTTTAAATTCGGAATCACCTTGAAACGTTCTATCGATCGATCCATAAGATAGGTTGATTTTTAATGTTTCGTGATTGCTTTGAGCTGCGTAGGCGATTGGGGTGATAAGAAGAATCACAATAACATACAGTAGTTTAGTCCGGAAAGAAATCATACTGCGTCTCCCTGTTTTATTGTGGATATATTTAATAAAAAACAATATATGTATTATAATATAAATATATAATTAAAGGTATAAAAATATTCTATTCTAATACAGACATTGTTAGAGGTTTCTAGATTTAGAATTAGTTTTACGACAATTATGACATTTACATAATTAAATTATCTTGCTATAGTTATCATAATTTTTCTAAACAAGGAGGTTGTCATGAAATCAATTACCTCTATGTTGATCTTCTCTTGGTTACTGCTTCTTGCTCAACATTCTTTTTGCCTCGATAATGGATACGAGGCAGGCACTGAGTTCCAAATTAATACTTACACCACCAGCAATCAGTATTTACCGGCTCTCGCATCGGACGGTAGCATCTCCTACATGATTCTATGGACTAGTTTAGATCAGGATGGAGATTCTGAAGGAATTTTCGGGCAACTACTGAGTAGGCATTGTTTGCCCGCCAGCAGTGAATTGCAGATTAATCAGTACACTACTTCTACTCAGAGAGTTGCGGCAATTAGTTCAGATGGGTCAGGTTATATGGCTGTGTGGAGTAGTAACTATCAGGATGGAAGTTATCAAGGTGTTTTTGGAAGAGGTATTAATAATGACGGATCTTTTTCTACTACGGAATTTAGTATTAATACTTACACTACTGGATATCAGGATTATCCGTCTATAGCGTCCAATAACTCTAATTATCTGGTGGTATGGGACTCATCTGATGATCAAGATGGACACATGCAAGGTATATTTGGGCGAATTCTGCTAAATGATGGCACTAAGATTGGTTCAGAATTTCAGATTAACACGTATACCACTGCATCGCAGACTCAACCTGTAGCTGCGTGTGATGGTATGGATTATCTTGTTGTCTGGCAAAGCGATGGGCAGGATGGAAGCACTCTAAGCTTATTCGGACAGATTCTGGATAACGACGGAACAAAAATTGGCTCGGAATTTCAGGTCAATTCTTATACTACAGGCGAGCAACTACTCTCGGCGATAGCGTCTAATGGATCAGGTTATTTTGTTGTATGGATAAGCCAGTCCGGCCAGGACGGCAGTTTGCATGGGATTTTTGGACAGATTCTGGATAACGACGGAACAAAAATAGGTTCTGAAATCCAGATCAACACTTATACATCGTTAAGTCAATACAAACCTTCGGTTGCCTGTAACGGTATGGATTATCTGGTTGTCTGGCAGAGTTTGGGTCAGGATGGCGATGGCTATGGCGTATACGGTCAATTTTTTGACAGCGCAGGAGCTAAAATAGGATCAGAATTTCAAATTAATTCGCACACCACTGGCCATCAGAATTCTGCCCGCGTTACTGCAATGGGGGGTGGTTTTTTAGTTGCATGGACAAGTGGCGATGATCAGGACGGAAACGACAAAGGTGTTTTTGCGAAGTACTTCACTTACACAGGAATTGGAATTACGACAAATCCTCAGTCACAAACAGTTTATGAGGGAGATTCTGTGACTTTCAATGTAACGGCTTCGTCTCATCATGGAACGTTGCAATATCAATGGTATAAGAACGGAGACCCTGTAGGTACGCAGAGCAGCCTGACGTTATCTAATGTCCTTCTTTCAGATAATGATTCTGTAATAACCTGTGTGGTAAGTGATGGGTTGGATGTGGCAGCAACCCCGCCTGTCACACTTAACGTATTGCCAGTTTATAGGCTTCAGGTGGAAACGCTTGTATCAAGTTATGCTAATGCTACTTCATCGAAAGTTTCAGCAGTGTCTGACGGATTGGGCTATTTTCTTGTCTGGCATGTTCCTGTGGTTCCAGGCTATGATAATGATATAGTGGGGCAGTTTTTTGATTCTGACGCTTCAAAAGTAGGAACAGAATTTAAAATTAACACGTATACTACTAGTTATCAGGGAAATGCTAAGGTAGCGACTAACGGTGATAATTATTTGGTTGTCTGGCAGAGTTTAGAACAGGATTGTGACGGCTATGGGGTATATGGACAGTTACTTGATTCAGGTGGGGCAAAAATAGGGTCTGAATTTCAGGTTCATACCTACACTGCTCACTCGCAAATCGAACCATGTGTCGCGTCGGATGGTTCGAATTACATAGTTGCATGGGAAACTTATGCAACGCCTAAATATGGTATCTACGCGCAATACTTTACAGGTGATGGTACGAAGCTTTTCTCTGAATTACAGGTTACTTCAACAATGACGGCGTTATCTCATTCTCCTGAAATGGCCTTTTCGGGTGACCGCTATTTAGTTGTCTGGAATGGAGCTCATGCTACTCTTGGCAATAATGAGATATATGGACAGCTTTTGGGTGTCAATGGTACCAAAATTGGATCTGAATTCAGAGTGAATCAGGATACAACAGATTATCAATTGGATGCTGCTGTCGCATACATCGGATCAGAATTTATGGTTTGTTGGCAAAGCTGCCAACCGTTGTCACCTACCAATGATATTTTCGGACAAGCTATTTCCACAAACGGTTCTTACATAGATACGGAATTTCAGGTTAATACGTATACGACGGTTGATCAGGAGGATGTAGCAGTTGCATATAATGGAACGGATTTTCTTGTCGTATGGGATGGTGCCGGGCAGGATGGAGATTCATGTGGTATTTACGCTCAGTTATACAATAGTAACCGTGAACCTTTGGGATCTGAGTTTCGGGTAAATTCATATACAACAAACAGTCAATTAGATCCGGCAGTAGCCAGTAATGGGAAAGATTTTTTTGTCGCATGGCAAACCCGGAGTCTCAGTCAGGATTATATTTATGTAACCCTTATCCGAGATGTTTCTTTTGTTATTACACAACAACCTTCCTCTCAGACGGCTGATGTGGATGATACTGTTCAGTTTATTGTAAACGCCAGCACCCGTAATGGCAGTTTGCATTATCAGTGGTACGTAAACGATGTGATTTCCGGAATCAATTCGAATACCCTCACAATATCGGGTGTCCAGATGAGTGATAATGATTCCGATATATACTGTATTGTGTCCGACGCGAAAAGTTCTATTCAGACAGACACGGTGAAACTCACTGTCCTGCCGCCTATAACCATAACTCAACAGCCTGTAGATCAGTCTACGTATGAAGGAGAGCCTGTGATATTTAGCGTGGCCGCTCAAAGTGCTGTGCCTCTACATTACCAGTGGTATCACATTAAAAATTCGATGCATTTACCTGTCGGAGCGGATAATGACACAATCACAATTAGTGATCCTCACTTGGAAGATGACAATACTCAATTTTATTGCAAGGTTTCTAATTACGCTTATATGGAAACTTCGGACAATGCGGAGTTATCGGTGTTGGAAGTTGCTTTTATCGTGAAAATTCTGGGTAATGCAACAGTATACGAAGGCACGACGTCGGAATATCACGCGTACGCAGATTATGGAGGCGGAAGCATTTACGACGTAACTGCAAGTGTTCAATGGACTATTAAACCGCAGGGTTATGCCGATATGACCACACCCGGTTTCTTGACTACGTTTACTGTGGATCAGGATCAGATGATAACTTTACGCGCTATCTATGATGATGGGACTCAAATACATGATGGAGAAATGGATGTCCTTATAGATAATCGTTTTAATATAACGCAGGCGTATCCGAATCCCGATAAGACGTATGCTGTATCGCCATCATCAATTTATATTACTTTCAGTGAATCTATTGATCCTGCTTCAGTAACATCACCAACATATCAGCTTGTCGAACCGGGTAACGATGGGGTATTCGGTACGGTTGACGATAATCCGATATCTCTCACACCAGATTTCCCTGTTGATCCGGCCAGCCTGGAGTTAGTTGTCGATAACGGGATGTTGCCTAATAATGTGTATCAGCTGACAATAGGTGGAATCGAGAATACCGACAGTACTGTTGTTGACGGCGAATACTCGGGAAGTTTTCCAACAGGGGATGGAACCCCCGGTGGCGATTTTATAGCTACTTTTACTATTGATATGAATTTTATATCAGCAAGCTATAATGACAATGATACTATCTCTTTAGAGTGGGGTGAATTTGATAAGGGTGTGTCGTATGTAGTACAATATACCGATTCATTAACTCCAGCCATCTGGCTACCTGTTGATCCTCAAGCACAATGGCCTATTAACAGTACTACATGGACAGGCGACATGCTTGACGGTATACAGCAACGGTTTTATCGTGCTGTGGGGGCGTTTTCTTTTATAACTAATGTTATACCAATAGAAGCCACTCAAGGGGCATCAGCGCTGATTGTTCACCTTACCGGATATCAGACCAACTGGAATCAAGCCGTAACCACAGTCAGTTTTGGTGAAGGAATCAAGGTATCGAATGTTACCGTGAATGATGCAACTCACATAACACTTGAAATTCTTGTGGCAATATCAGCTGAACCGGGTTACAGAGATATCACTGTTACGACAGGATCAACTGTGGAGGTTAAGAAAAACGGTTTTTATATTAATGAATTATGATGAGAGTTTCTTGAAATATATCCATAATGTCTGACTGTCGAGTGAGGATCGCGTCAAATCTTATTGACAAGAGAACGCATTTATAATAGTTATTCATAATAGGAAAAGGATAATTGTAATGCAATATAAAGACCTTCAAACCTTTACTCAAGCTTTTTACGCGAAAGACAATGTGGATTCATCTGAATACATTGTCGCTCAACTTTTTTTCCTCAATGGGTCAAAAGCCGGAACAACGCATTCTTGTGATACCGATTCGATAACAATTGGCAGAAGTATCCAGAATAGAATCAACATTCCATCCCCAAGAATATCTAAAAATCACTGTGAAATCATCAGGGAAAGCGAAAAGTATTATCTTATTGACCATCATTCCAAAAATGGTACTTTCCTTAACAACAAGCAGATAAAACCAGATAAAAAATATGCTTTATCTCATGGGGATAAAATAGAATTGTGTGACTCTGTGATTCTGTTTGTCAATCCGGATTCGTCCAGCAAAACAGTCAAAATGCAGCCTATCAAAATTGATCGTAATCAACTGACGGAAGAGGCGGAAGAAGTGTTGAAAAAATTTAAGGTGATTGTATCCGCTGTTTCTCCAAGGCATAATAAAAAGTGAATCAATGGGCGCTAAATCGCTGCGCAAGTTTACTGTTCGATAGTTGTTCTTTAAACTGTTTCCTACTCCAGAGATAGTTATTGCGTATGTTACTGAAGTCGAATCCCGTGCCATATTGAATATGGGGGTTTAGAATCAGTACTTTGCAATTAGGTATCTGCTCCACCTTGAAAAGTGTTGCTTCCCACATGTCTTCGCTTATAGAATCCAACACACTCATAAAACGCTGCATGAAACCAACTGGTTTTTTGATACGTGCCAGATGAGAGAAATGAGTACATATAACAACGAGATTCTGCTTTCTGCCTGAACGCTGGTAATCGTTTATAATACAGTTCAAAGGTGTTTTTTCGGCAATACCCCCATCAAAATATCCGTAGGGTTTTCCGTTCCAATCCTGAACTGGATAACATGCTCCGGGTAAACACATTGAAGCCATAACCGCTTCGACAATAGATCCTTCTTTAAAAACTATTTTACGGGCGTGTCCATCATCAGTAACCGCTAAAAGTCTCAAGGGTATATCGGTTTGGCTGAACGATTTATTCTCCACGCAGTTTCTCATATGTTTACGAAATTTTTTACCCTGTATAAAACCTTCGGGTAGTTTCTTTTTAAAAAAATAATTAAACATGCCTTTGACGAATACTTCCCATCTTGAAATATCAAGGACATTATCCGCGGCGATATCATCGAACATCTTCAACCCGCTATGAGCATCAACGCCAACGCTCCATGCAGAGCCGACAATGGCACCAGCTGATGAACCCCATATTTCTTTAACATGCTTTTTTAGATCAAGTTCATCAAGCAGACCCATCAATGCGGTATTTCCGGCAAGACCGGGAGCGCTTCCGCCACCAAAAGATACCACCAGATAATTGTCAGGATTAGAGGTTACCCTTTGGAGCACTCTATAATGCGAAGGATTGCATGGTGCTTCGATCTCTTTTTTTTTGTTGAGGATATCTTGAAAACCATCATCGCTCAACTCTTTGGTCATATTCTGTTTAGGATTCATAGCCTGTTATTTCTTGGTTTCTCGTGGTTTTGATAACTCAATAATCTCAACGAGTTGGTTCTCAATAGCTACTGTTTTCTGTTTTATCGGGCTAAGTAGTTGTGTTTTTGCCTGAAATGCTCGATAACCGCCTTCGACCTGAAGTTTACGATCATGTTCATACCAGCCTTCTTTCATGATATGTAACACAGGCGATTGCAGGCGTAGAGAATCTCGTTTCGCTTTATATTCGATATTAATCTTCTTTAAATACTTATCAATTGATTCCAGAAAGCGCAGGCCAACAGAGTGTTCAATGGATTCCGTGAATTCTATCCTGAAAAGATACCTGCTATTCTCCGAATCCGCTTCGGCCTTAAAATGTGAAGGCAATGCACCGGTTTCTTTGGAAGCACCTTCAATAGCATCTATGACCTGATTTACACTTAATTTCTCGCCGGTGAGGTTTGTCATACCCCGTCCTTTACGTAGAAACTTGATTTCCGGTGTTTTGTTGTAAAATCCGGTTACCTCGATGATATCATTTATGTCATATCTATAAAGGCCGCCTGTTGTTGTAATAAAAATATAGTATTCTTTACCTTTTTTCAGTGATTCAAGTGTCTTAAAATTCCATTGTGTGTAATCATCAGGAGCACGCAGAATTTCATCGACTTCAACAAACTCGTAAAAGTTCGCTGTTATAGCCAGAACCCCCGAACAGCCCTCATCTTTGAGGGGTACTGAGCCACGCGCTTCACTGGATAAATACCCCCAATCTCTGACCGGTATATTTTTATCACCGTCAGGATTCAGCCATTGCTCAAATTTTTGAATATAGTGGCCTACAGAACCGCCTTTCCAACAGCCAATAAGAGCAAGGCCCGGCCAGTAGTCAGCCGGAAGTAACTTGTTGTTACGTTTACTGAGGAAAGATTCAAGTTTATCTGCGCATTGTGGGTTTGGTTTGAGCATTGATTCGATTTTACTGCGGATTTCCGATTCTATTTTATATTTCTGAGATAATGTTCCATGACGGATATCGTTTATGATATCGTCAGCAAACTCGTCGCCTTTCTCACACATTTTCAGAATAGATGAGGGATTTGCGGTGCATATTATATGCACGTCCAGTTCTATACCAATCCGCATGACTGCATAGTACTTAGCCTGATAGTCTGCAATGTCAAAAATCTGATGTGGAATTGCGTATGCTTTTTTTACAATACCCGGCATATTTTTGTACATGTGCCCTGATGTTGAACCAAATGGTAGTTTTCGATCTGTATAGCCTTCGACTGCCGGAGAAACAAGAGATAAAATTTTGCCTGTAATAATCTCAGGATGAGCTTTATATGCATGGTAAATCCATGTGCGGGTGATCAGGTTATGCGCGTCACCCTGGCATGATGGAGTAACAGGAATAAATTTTGACTTACCGGTAGTGCCGCTTGTCTGCGCGAACATCACTGCAGGCTCTGATGTCAAAATATTTTTTTCACCATCGATGATTTTATCGATAGATTCCCTGATATCCTCATAAGATACAACAGGCACATTTTTTTGATAGTCTTCAATTGACTGAATAGATGAGAAATTATATTTCTTGCCGTATTCGGTACTATCGTTACGCTTAATCATCGAAAATAAGACATTTTTTTGTGTATCTAAAGGAGATAACGTGGCTTTTTCAAATGTGTTCGCAGCTTTTTTAGTTGCAAGAAGTATAATTTTTGCAACTAACCATGTCAAAAACATGATGCTTCTCCTTTCCAAATAAGATACTACACTCTGGTTATCGTGATTCAGTCAGTCTCAATAATGGTTCGGGCAATCGATTCGAAAGTGTCGCTTATATCGTGATTAGGATTAGTCAGTAAAAAAAGATTTTTGCTGCCAAGCTGTGCGAACTCTTCACTCAATGGTATGAGTCCGATAGTGTCAAATCCGAAGGTATCTTTCATGTGCTGTTTTAAGTCTTCTTTATCAACAGTTGACGTAACTTTATTGGCAATTATATATACGTTTGGTACTTCAAGTTTTTTAATAATTTCGGCGATTAGAGCTGATCCATAAAAATCCTGCTGATCCGGTCGAATAATCATAATCAGAATATCAGCAATCGCGGTTGCCATCATTGATTCTTCATTCAATCCGGGATGGGTATCAATGATTAAATAGTCCAGATCCAGATGGGAAATAAGATTGTCAAAATGACTATTGAGGTTGTTGATGTCATATCCTTCAGCAATAAGGCGTGAGATAGCTTTTGTAGAAAGGCTTGCAGGAACAAGCCAGCATTTTCCTTTACTCTGAGGGGCAACCTGATTAGTAACATCATAAACGGTATCTTCAATTGTGCATTTGTTCCAAAGAAAATCGACAAGAGTCATATTGATGTTTGACTGATCCAATCCGAAAAGCAGATGTACACCAGGAGATTTGAGGTCGGTGTCAAGCACAGCAATCTTCATGTTTTGCTTCATAAGACATGCAGAGATATTTGCTGATATATTAGATTTCCCCGTACCTCCACGATATGAAACAATGGAGACGATTTTTCCTTTACCCATAAAGATGCGTCCTATTTTTCTACGTTTAAAAATGTTGCGTCAAGTGTGGTGTCATCAACTAACTGTTTATTTAATTTGCTATTAATTTTATTCAGGTTTATGGACCACCATTCCCGAGCTTGCTTTTGTGTCCATGGAACAGTGCATTGTATTTGTTCGAGTATTTCTATGATTTCAGTTATATTCTGAGGACGTTCAGCCGGATTTTTCGCGATACATTTCAGTACCAGTTCATCAAGCGCAGGCGGAATGTCAGTCGCCCCTCGCTCTGAGGGTGCTTGAGGCTTTAAGTTAAGCACTTTATCAAAGAGTTCGGCAGGGGATGAAATATCGTATAAATCCTGTCCTGTCAGTAGATTGAATGCTACAACACCAAGAGAATAAATATCTGAACGTGAATCAATGTTACGAGGATTCGACAGCAGTTCAGGTGCTATATATTGCGGAGTACCCTGTATGACATTCGTAGCAGTATGGAAAGAATTTCCTTTCATACCCAGATCTTTAATAAGGCCAAAATCAAGTACTTTGATAAAGTCGTATTCTTTACCGCGCTGACATAAAATGATATTGAGAGGTTTGATATCACGATGAACAAGACCAATACTGTGCGCTTCTTCAAGAGAGCGGCAAATTTGTTTGAGTATATTGACTACCCGTGCGGCACAAATTTTTGTGTCGATTGATATAAGCTCTCCAAGATTGATTCCAGGTAAATATTCCATCACATAATAAAATACACCGCTGTTGGTACGTCCAAAATCGTAAATCTCTATCGTATTTGGATGTGTAAGCAAACTTGTTAATTGAACTTCTCTTTCAAAACGGGTTATGGTTTCGAGGCTCACTGTATCCGGTTTAAGGGTTTTTATAGCAATAGGGCGCTGAAGCATGGCATGGCGTGCTTTGTATACAACGCCAATACCTCCTTCGCCAATTTTTTCGAGCAGGGTGTATTTACCAAGACGTTGAACTTCTTTGATCCTTCGTTTTAACAGTTGTATATTATACGTGGATAAAACTACAACAGCGCATACAATAACCAGGATTACAAATAAAGCAACAAAAGCCCTTACTAATGGAATCAATAATTTGAATGATTCATAGAATTCTATCTCAACAGCAATACCGATGTTCACTTTGGGTATCCATCGCCATGCTCCGATAACTTTTACGCCTCTAAAATCCCGATATCCATCCAGATCCATTCCTGATTCGCCTGAGAGAGCCGAAGCTGCCATTTTGGTAAAAGGCCGTGCC
The DNA here is from genome assembly GCA_963675685.2 of Candidatus Auribacterota bacterium. Lineage (GTDB taxonomy): Bacteria > Auribacterota > Auribacteria > Auribacterales > Auribacteraceae > R3-B46. The sequence goes on along the minus strand of CAXXKF010000010.1, from coordinate 350,218 downwards.
CCAATAGGTAAATCCGGTCTTTTTCCTGTTAAAAGATTAACACCGGGGTCTCGTACCTGTACATTAAGTATGGCGCTTTCATCAGGGGTATCGGGGATTAATTCTAATTCGCGTAGTTGATCTTCAAAGCGGATAGAAGAAATAATATTCCCTTGTTTATCAAAGAGATATATGTGTCCTGTTTCACCTGTCTGTGCCATAGATAAAATACGAGAGAAATCTTCTTCAGGATCAATACGTGATACAAGCGCGGCAATGACTTTATCATCTTTTCCTCTTACCGGTGAAGCTATGACTATAAAAGGTTTGTTAGAAAAACCTTCCATGTTTTCGAAGAAAAAGTCCATCCTCGTCGGCATTAGAAACAATGTGTCACCGCGAAGAACCTGAAATGACATTGCCATGCATTGAGGAGAAACCTGTTGACCAATGATGGTGTCATCACCTTGAGTTGCAATAATTCTGCCTTCTTTATCAACGACAAGGTAGCTCAAATAATCGTAATCAATGGAAATAGGCTGAAGAGTTGCTCTTAGGTCTTTAATAGCTTTAGATTCAATGATTGATGATTGAAAATTTTTCTCGGAATGGGTTATTTCTATAAGTTGCTCAATAGCTTTTTCGACTTGTGGCGTTTGAGCCCACATCTCAACATTCATCTCTTCGTTTTTTTTCCAAAGATCCAATGCTGCCATTTCCGCGTTCAGAATTGTGGTAAGGTCATGTTCTAGTTTGCGGTTAAGAGCTTTGCGTACACCTTTCTGGGTGAAAAAGGCTGTGATCGCGAGAAATATCAATACAAATAGAGACAAAAAAACAACATATTTTCGTGGGTCACTGAGTGTGGTTTTATAATATACCTTTGAATCGGGCTGCATATTTTTCCCTGTATTATTCAATAGAGATATTGGCTGTGTTTCCACCATAAATTGAACTTAAATAGATCATAAGACTAGCAAAAATTAAGAATATTATCGATAATTTTTTATGCAGATAAATAGATTATATGATTCTTAATCCTAAAATTGCTTATTTATTAACTAAAATCGATCAATGTTTTTTCACAAAATAGCTGTTTGCTATGATAGAAAAAATTCATCAAGAGTAGAAATGTTGTTGCGAAAAATTAACCCGTTGGGAAGGAGTAAGGTTTCGCGACGCTGACCTTATAGTGTCCAGACGATTCATTAAACCGCAATCATTGGCTATCTGAATTGCCAGCCCGGGCCGGGCGTTAAGTTCCAATATCATAGGCCCGAAAGATTTATCAAGCACTATGTCCACACCCAAGTACCCCAATTCAGCGATTTCATAACACCCTGCAGCAATTTCAAGAAGCATATCCCAATCTGGTATAGTAAGATTTTTAAAAGAATTTTTTGTGTCAGGATGTATGGCTATAGGGCGATTATTCTGTACACCACTCAGTGTTTTACCTGTTTTGATATCGATCCCCACGCCTATGGCTCCCTGATGCAAATTTGCCTTTCCGTCCGAATCACTGGTAGGTAGCCGAGTCATAGCCATTATCGGAAATCCGTTGAATACAATAACACGAATATCCGGCACTCCCTGATAACTTATGTTTTGGAAAAAATCAGTAAATTGAACACGATATTCAATCATGGCTTTATCTGGTTGTCCGCCAAGACTGTATAAGCCGCTTAACGTATTGGAAATATGGGTATTGATCTCTTCGATTGTGATGCCTTTGCCATTTGGTTTGAGGTATAATCCATCTTTTTTACCAGTTATTACGAGAATTCCATTACCACCGCATCCCTGAGAAGGTTTAATTACGAAATCATCATGTTTAGCAAATATCTCAACTGCTTTTTTGATCTGATAATTGCACTCGATTACACCATATAATTTTGGTACATTAAGACCGGCTTTCTCTGCCAATGTCTTGGTGATCAGTTTATCATCTACACGTGGAAAAAATTTTCTGGGATTATTTTGCTGAATACATTCGATATTTCTCCGATTCATTCCCAAAATACCAAGTTTGCGTAATTTAGATGGGCTTGCGAGTCTCATTATTTATCCTCTACCATAGGTTGAAACCTAATTAGCTCGGATAATCGGTATCCGGTATAATTTCCCAGCAATAAAACCAGAGCAAGGGCTACCAGCATCAATTCAGGAAAGAAAAAGGTCAGGTGCCTGACGATAGCCGCGTTAGTAACAATATAAGTTATAATAGCTATTAGCAAACTGCCGGCTGTTTTGGTGAGGGCTTCTTTATATCCCTGTTCCTCCCAACAAATTGACATCCTCTCAATGGTCCATGACAGAATAATCAGAGGAAAAAAAGTTATTGATAACCCGGAAGTAATCCCAAAGTTAAAGCTGAATATACTTATCGCCGCCATCAGGATGATAACAATGATAATCACAGCGGTTATCCTTGGAACCAGCAATAGGTTTAAACGGGATAGATAGAACCTTATAAATAAGCCCAGCCCGACGATTATGACGAAAAGTACAATGCCAGTTAAAAGATGAGTCTCATTAAATGCTAACGCGATCAGGATTGGCATAAATGTGCCAGAGGTTTTTAGTCCTACAAGTACACGCATGATTACCACGATTAATGCCGCAATAGGTAACAGCAATAATGCTTTAAAAGCATTTTGTTCTGATATCGGCAAATTATAAAGTGAGTATTGAAAGAGGGTATCATTCTTTTTAATCGTTCGAGCTTTGGCAAGAGATAATACCTTTTTCAATGTTTTTGTGACTGAGAAGGTTACTTTGGAATTTCTGCCACCTACCACATCAATCAACGATATCCCTCCACGTTGCCAAAAAAGAAAATTAGAAGGATACCCAATACTGCCTTTAAGAGGATCGATACAAATCCATTTCGAACCGTCATAAACCTCAATCAAGCTATATAACGGTTGGTTGCGGCTAGTACCTTCCAGAAAAATTCCTTTTGATAAATGGGCAGGTATTTCGGCTATCGTGAGAATATCCACAATCAGTTTTACTCTCTGATCATTGGATTTTATTTTGTTTAATAGTAGTTTGACATTTTCTGATTTATTAGATGTTTTGAGTTCTTCGTACAGCTTTTGTATAAAACCTTCAGTCGAATCTGTTTCAGATTTTATCTTATCAACCAGAGCTTCTATGGCCAGTAACTCCGGTTTATCATAAAAGGGCTTGTCGCTCAATGATGGGGATTCGTCTGTAGCCTTAGCAAAAGAATTCCTGACATCATAATATGTTACCCGATAATACAATGTTTGCGAACCGGACCGTTTTTCAGCTGACCATACAGCCCGTTCATTAGCTCCGACAGATATTTTTTCATAATCGTAACCTGCCGTGGTCACATCTTCTTCCAGAATTTTGTATCCTTCAGTACTAGGAGGGAGTATCAATGATACTTTTACCGCAGAATCCTGAGCGTCAAAATTTATTTTTGCCTCGATCTGCCAGACAACATCGCGTTCACAAGGAACCAAAGGAACCCCCAGAATAAGAGCTTTATATAATGCCAGAGCTAAACCAATAAACGCCAGTATGCCAACGGATAAATAATAAACTTTTTTATTCTGCATTTTTTATCACCATTGTTTTTTTGCCTGATATTTTTTAGAGACATCTATTAACGCGATTCCGTTAAGATAATTCCGTCCCAACAAAACCTGATATTCAAACGTGGAGCGGTCTGTTAAAGAAAATTCGGAGCGAATAAAATCGTTGTTACCTATTTTTACCTTCATTAGTACGACAGGTCGTCTTACAGATTCAGCGTGATGACGTTTGATCGTAGACCAGCGAACTACTCTTTTTTCAAATACCACCTGTTCCTCTGTTTGAGGGTGGATAATATGAAATCGAACCCATTCTTTGCCGTCACGTTCTAACTCTGTGAGGTCCAAAGCATTCATAGATGACGTATCCGCGCCTGAGTCGAGTTTTGCAGGAAGTTTTAAATCATCTGATTCAACATATACATCCTCGATATATCCATATACTGGAAGCCCTCTGTCAGCTTCTATCTTAGGACTATGTGAGGTGCACCCAACAAGCAAAACCAGCAATGGGATAGCAAATACATACAACACTATTTTTTTTGTAATAGAAATAAGAAAGATAAAAATGTTCATCCTGCATATCCTTGATTGATGAAGTTGTATGGTATAATAACAAGCTTTGGCTTAAAAAAGAAAAACTATTGAGCCAGTCGCTCTCTTTTCCATTCCTCAAAAAGGCGTTGTTCTTCCATCTCTTTGCGTATTTGTTCTTTCTGATACATACTTTGTCGTTCGTATTCAAGACGACGTTGATAGTCTTTTTCTCTTTGATATTCCTGGTATGCCCGTTCTTCAGCTACTTGTCTTTTATGTGAAGGTTGATCAATCAACTGATTACCAATGATTCCTCCAAGTGCCGCACCGCCTAATGTTGCAGCAGTGTTGCCTTTCCCTCTGCCGATAGATGAGCCAATAGCAGCGCCACCTAATGCTCCACCAATAGTCCCAATGCCAACTGAAGATGATGAAGATGTTGTCTCGCAAGAAGTTAAAAACGGAATTAAGGTGAATAAAATTATAACTCCAAGAAAATGTTTAAATTTGATAATGTTCATGGCAAAATTCCTGTATTAGAGTTTATTATTGAGCTTTATCGTATAAAATAACTTCATCTTCAGATAGCAATCCGTCTTTATTCTTATCAATAATCTGAAAATCTTTCATTTTACCCTGCATAATTTCTTTTAAAGTTAAGACGTTATCAGAGTTTATATCGCGTTTTCGCCAGGCATCCATATTCGGATCAATTAGTTCCGATTTATCAAGGGATTTGTTGTTATCATTATCCAATTCCACAAACGAAGTGATTGTATCCATAGCAAATTCTGCTTCATCTACAAAACCATCTTTATTCTGGTCTGCAGCCTGAAACGCAGCTTTTGAAAATTCTTCGCTTACCTCAGCAGCATATACAGCAGACATATTGGTTATTGCTATAAAAAATAAAAAACAAGCCCCGAATATCTTTACTTGTGAAACAGTCATAGCATTCCTCCGTGTTAGGTTTATAAATAAAAATTCGACAAAATGTCATATAAAAGCTGATATAGTATTTTAAAAAAGCTTACAATAATAGCTATCGCTTATGCAAAGAAAAAATATTTTTAGATATCAATGCGCTCACTAAATAGTAAATGAAATTTTTCCTTTGATTTGAACGTTATTGCAACATATAATGATAAATTCAATGTGAAAAAAGGACTCTATATATGACAAGTATTAAACGTATTTTATATTTTCCATTTTTTATTATGTTTAGTCTGCTTTGTATATCATGTGCTAACCAGCCTGGTAATCTTCTTCGGGTTGGAATAACTCCTAATTATCCACCTCTAATATTTAAAGATCAGGGAGTATACGAAGGTCTTGAAAAAGAAATGGCGGAGCGCCTTGCCTATGAACTTGGCAAAGATTTGCAATATATTGAACTTTCATGGGAAGACCAGATTCCTGCCCTTTTAGACAATAAAATCGATATTATCATGTCTGGATTGAGTATCACTCCTGAACGCGAGGCACTGATTCGTTTCAGCGATCCTTATTTACGCATTTGGCAAATGGCTTTGATCAGAAAAGACGACCTGAGTAAGTATGATTCAAAGGCTGACTTTCAATCAGTTCAGGGATCTGTAGGAGTAGAAAAGGGAACAAGTTCAGAAAAAATGGTTAACCAATTATTCGCTTCAGCCACGGTGGTTCCGTATCTTGATAAGGCACAGGCAATGTCGGATCTTATTAATGGAAATATTGAAGCATATATACATGATGTACCGGAAATATGGTGGTTATCCGGTGAATACGAAAAAGATAATTTAGTTCCCGCGCATGTTGTATTGAACGTAGAATTTTTAGCATGGGGAATGCGCAAAGAAGATACTCAACTTTGCGATTCAGTAAACGCGATTCTATCTTCATGGAAACAATCTAAAAAACTTGACTCCCGAATCTTATTTTGGATGCCGTTTTACGAATTGTTTTCAGATGAAGATGTGCAATTATATTAGTTAAAAGGCCAATTCATGAAAAAAATATTTTCTATAGTCATGCTTCTGACAATGTTTTTCTTTTATTCCCCATTATACTCATATATGACTGGTAAAACAGGGACTATAAGCGGTCTTAAAAAAAATGCTAAGAGATTGACGGTCAAATATGTATCAAACAACAAGCAGAAGATTTTTTCTTACTCTACCTATTATGCGGATAGTAATACTATCGTCTACAAAAATGGTAAGGAAAATGATTTTAATGCTCTCTCTCGTGGTGATATTGTCGAAGTTCTAGCAAGGGGGGATAACGCATCAAGGATCACTGTTCTTCAAAGCTGGTAGCTGCAGGCTTAATATTTTTCAAATTTTATATCCTAAAATATTTATTAGTTTTAGATGTGCTTGATTACTATTTTGTTGACAATAGCAGTCCATTAAGTAATATGAAATTGTAGTTCTTTATTTAATTGCTAAACGGGAGGTTGAAATGGAAAAAATTAAAATGAGTATGTTTTTTCTTCTTGGCGTAACTCTTCTGGCAGCAGGTTGTGCAACTCAAAAAGCGCAATTACCTCCTGGAACTGCAACAAGTTTGGTGAATCTTCGTCATTCTCTGGCTAATGGAAAATTATATCTTGAAAGTACCAGTGAAGCTTTACGTGATTTAGTAAAAAATCCTCGATTGAACACTCAACGTCAGATCGACTTGTTTATAGAAGAAATGGACTCGTTAGAAATGGCCGCTCAGAGAGTGCGTGATATTAATATGGATATGCAAACCAATACCCAGAACTATTTTGCTGCATGGAGTAATGAAGTTGCTCAAATAAAAAATCCGGAAATTACGGCTGCAGGTCAAAAACGTATTGATGAATCTCAGAAGGTAATGAACGAAATCGTTACCAAAATGGAAAAAGCTAAGGATAATCTTGGCCCATATTTGTCTGACTTGAGCGATATTAAACGTTATCTTCAAAAAGACCAGACGGTTGATGGTGTAATTGCCTTAAAACCAACAATTGACAAAACGTTAGGTCGACAAAATCAAGCGATTCAGGATCTTAACCAGATTATATCTGAGATAGATAAAATTACTCTCAGCGTAGAGTAGCTGAAAATGTTTTTTGTTAGATTGCTGTAATCTCTATAATCACTTAAAAAGGTACGCTAGCGTACCTTTTTAAGTGATTCATTTAGTGCTGTTTTAAGGAGAGGTTATACAGGTTGCGCTTATATAAGAAACTACTTTTTATATATTGCATAATGCAAATGATAGTCTTGTTCTGTATATCAGTTCAAGCTGAAGACGACTCTCTGCGCCCTATAGCCGATAATGATTCGTCTTCACAGACTATGGTTTTATCAATACCCGGTTTTATGGTACCGGGACACACTATTCCTCAGGAGAGGCATTTCGGAAATCTTGGTGAATTGATTGAATCAATGGGGATTCCATATCGATGCATTGTCTATAATTCTCCAGAGTATCCTCTCAGTGAAAAATCAGGACTTGTTACTGAGAATTACTCAATAGCTTCTACACGCGTGATCCCTGAGATTGTCTGGAGAATTCAGCAGGAAAATCTCCTTCGATTTAAAAAAAATTTGCCGCCTGTCAATGATGTGGTGTTAATAGGATACAGCCAGGGGGTGCTTATCGGGCTCCAATTTGTTGCAGGGCTGTATCAGTTCAAAAGAATTCATGATAACTTTATGCATGCATTCGGAACAGAATTCAATGCCTTTACTAACGACCCTATTTATAATGATCTTGTTTACGCAATAGATATTTATGGAATTATTCAGTCCATAAAATATCAGCGTGAAAATGAATTCAGGCACAATAGATCTTTGCAATTGATTGATAAACGGCTCTATTCTGAAGTAGAGAAAAGAAAAGCTATTTTTAAAAGATATATACTTGACCCTAAGACGATTTATCCTTCAGAAAGTAAATTTGAGCCTCCATCAACGGATAGATATCCAAAAAAATACCCTCTATTAAAAAAGTTTTTTCTGGAAAGAGATAATGATTCGGAGTTTCATGATGACCTGTACACATTTATATCTCAATACGCTACATATGAACCAGTTGCAAATATTAACTTCAGGATGGTTTCTTTGGCAGGTTCAATTTTTGGTTCACCACAGGCGAATGTCGGCTACCAGATTATGAAAGTATTTCCGTTCGCCCAAATGGTAGTAAAAGGTTCTGAACAGATAAAAGATACGCGTTTGGGAAGTGAACATCATGTCGAGCTTGTTTCAAGACTGGTTGATTTTGATAATACTGCGGATTTTCCATTAAATGATGAAAATATAATTTTTATATCCGGTACTAATGATCAGAAGGGAGACGGGTTAGTGGAGCAACCATGCTCTCATTTGAGCGGACATGCTTATGTTCAGATTGATGTTGCCGAAAATTATGATAAGAAACTTGGAAAAAATATTGTTAAACAAAAAATTTCACACATACTTCCTGTCGTTCCCTTACACGTTAAGCATTTCGAACAAAAAACTTTTTTTGGATTGGGCCCTACTATTCCTGGAGCTGCATACATAGATAACGAAAACCATCCTGTCTTTCCTTATATTAATGCGTTCATAAATAAAAATTATGAGACAATAGAAACTCTGCAATTAAGTAATGAAACTAAAATGCATCAGTTTATGGTCCAGTTTACATTTGGACGGATGGAAAAGATAAAGGCCCGATTACTCAAAGAATATGGAAGAAGCGATCCTAGAACCATTCGTCGAGAATTCCAATCATTAGGGATTAGTATCAAATTTTTGGACAGGCATCCTGATATCTCTATTCAATCTGAGTTTTTTAATCCTGATAGCTTGACTTATGTTTTTCTCGGGACATTTGAGAAAGATACACTGGTCTTTTTTAAAGAAGATCTTGATGTCACAAAAGAACATAGACTTACTTTTTTAATCGAATCCAATGACTATCCACCTGCCAATATTTCGTTACCGGTAAAAGCAGGAAGAATATCTTTTGTGAGGATTCTTGATTCAAGTCTGGGTGAGAATACTGATAAAAATCAGTAAATATTTATCCTTGTTTCAGTTCCATTGCGATTTTGAGTCCTACAAGTCGGGCTACGAGGGTTGCGAGAAAAATTTGACCGGTTAAAGCTTCAGTGATAGTAAGTATTTTAGCTATAGGTGTTAACGGAAGAATGTCTCCATACCCAAGTGTTGTCAGAGTCGTGAAACTAAGATATAGAAAATTTGTGCTTTTATTGCATTCGAGAGAAATAGCGTTTGGATCGAATCTATTTAAAATACTGTAGAATATCATCCACAATATACCTAGTAACAAATAAATGCTGATCCCACCCTTGATTACGTCAGTAGTAATTATGCGCTGAGTGTTGATTTTTCTTATTAAAGCGTAGATGGCGATGGTGAGCAATACGGCATACATTATTATCGAGAATAAAAAAAGGAATGAGTTGTTTCCAAAAATATCATATACCCTGAAAATATCGATAATATAGCAAACTATAACCATTAAAGTGAAATTACGAAACATTTTTGTACTGATCGATGCATAGAGAGCTGGCAATATAGCAAAAATAAAAAATAAATTTATGAGCGGAATACGTATTTTTATAGTGGTGATAAATGGATATAATATAAACATAAAACATAAAGACGTTAACAGGTGATTATATTTGTTAGTAACGGCTCTTTGCCAGTTAAACAATCTTTTCATCTCCCTATTATCCTTTCTCTTGTGTCAGCTGTTATCATGACCAGTGTAGATCAAATTTATTTTTTTTGCTAATTTATATTTGCTAATTTATAAATTTTAATAAAAACATTGTTTAAAAAAAAAGAAAAGTGTATTTTTTTTGTAGTGTTAAATCATTAATTAACCCACAAACGTAATATACCAATGATAATGAGCATAAGTATAGGAGTATAATATGCGTTTTCTTCTCCGTATCCTATCGTATTTATTTATTACAGTTATTATCTGTACTAAATTGTATGCACAAGTTTCACCTAAGGAGATAGTTATAGGTGTAGTTTCAGACGGGTATAGTGCTGAAAATACAATGTTTAGTGCGATAAAGCAAGAGTTCTCAGCGCTTATTAAAGGTAAAAATATTACCGTGCGCTATCTGGTAAAACCAGAGTTTAATGCTCAACTTGACCCCAAAAAAGTACCTGAAGTTTTACACAACGCTATGAACAATCCAGAAGTAGATATTATTTTGGCGGATGGATCGCTCATTACGCAATTTGCCGCTAAACCGGATGTCCAATTGACCAAACCATTTGTAAGCATGTTCATTCAACGAGCGGATATTTTGAAGCTTCCTTTTTCAGAAAAAGACCATTCACTTAAAAATAACCTGAGTTTTATGGTGATCCCAAGCCGAACTGAGCGAGATATTCGTACTTTTGAGGAGCTGCTGAAATTTGACACGCTTCATGTCCTGGTTGAGCCTTTGGATATGTACTTATTAGAGTTTGATAAACAAGGTTTAAATAGATATGAGGAAAAACTTGGCGTTAAGATAAAATTTATTGAGATTGCAGTGGATGATAATGCCCCCCTGCTAGACACAAATGATGATATCCAGGCAGTTTATTTTACCCGTTTACCACATTTGTCTGCTGATCGTAGAGCAAAACTTATCGAACTGATAAATGAACGGAAAATTCCATCGTTTAGTGCGCTTGGCCATACGGATGTCAAACGAGGCGTTTTAGCCGGAATAACTCCGGATTTGACACAACAGGTAGCGCGCCGTATTTCTCTCAATCTATTGAAACTGATCAATGACGATGATTCACGGGATTTACCTATTTTGCTTTCAGTTGATTCACGTTTGATGATTAATGCTAGAACTGCCGCTTTAGTTGATTATACGCCTTCTTTTGAAACAGTTGTGGTGTCTCAAATTATACAACAGGATGCCCTTGATAGTGACGCGTTGCCGTTATCGTTTTCTGAGGCTCTTCAACAGGCGGAAAGGTCTAATGTTTCTCTTTCCATAAAAGATGCTGATGTGGAAGATGCCCTTCAAACTAAAAACGTTGCACGCAGTGACTTGTTCCCACAGGTAGGGATGTATACTTCATACACAAAACTTGATGCTGATACTGCAAGAGCTTTTGAACCCTCTGTAGTTGAACATCAAACCATGCTTGGCATTTCAATGAGCCAGTTGATTTACGATGATGAAGTATGGAGCGATTTTAAATCTTTCGTTAAATTGTTTGAAGGAACCCAGTACGATAGGGAATCTACTCGTCTCGATGTCTTAAATGATGCAGGACAGGCATTTTATCGGTTTTCTCTGGCAAGAGTACTGATGAAGATCGAAGCAGATAACCTTTCATTAACTCAGGATAATCTGGAAATAGCTAAACTGCGTCAGGAAGTAGGCTATTCCGGTAGAGATGAAGTTTTTCGATGGGAGGCCGAATTAGCAAGCAGGCAAAGCAGTCTGTTTGAAGCAAACGCAACTGTAGAGACCCAGCGTATTATTTTAAATCAGATTATGGGCATGAATCAGGACATTGAATGGATCCCTGAAGAAGTTGAGTTTGATCCAAATGTATTTTGTTTTCTCGATGGCAATCTTAATACCGTTATAAATGATATGAAGGAATTTAAGAAATTTTCTTCATTTTCTGTAGAAGAAGCGTTAACTAATTCGCCTCAAATAAAATTTATCGCTAAAAATCTTGAAGCTCAAAAAATACAGTTGGCACAGCGTAAAAGAAAGTTTTATATACCTCGGTTAACCGCTAACTACAACTATAATTGGGAGTTAGACCGTTCCGGATCAGGTATCCCGCATGCCAATGACGAGTTTTTCGATTTTACAGTTGCCGCTACGTATCCTCTTTTTGAAGGTGGTGGACGCTATTTTGAAGTTAAAAAAGCATCTGCTGAATTGAGAAGTTTGGAGGAAGAGCTTCGTTTAGCAAATCAACTGGTAGAAAGACGTGTTCGTACTGCTTTACAGCGTATGGAAAATTCTTTTCCGCGAATACGTTTTAGTGCTAATGCCGCGGAATGCGCTCATAAAAACCTGCTTATTGTTCAAGACAAATATTCGCAGGGCACTGTCAATATAACTGACCTTCTGGAAGCGCAAAATCAGAATTTTACTGAACAACAAAATGTAGCGATTGCTACCTACTCATTCCTGATTGATTTGCTGGAATTCCAGCGCTCTATTTCATGGTTTGAAGATGGAAAAACTTCTGAAGAAAAAGAAAAATTATTTATTCGTATAAAAGAGTATTTAACTTTATAAAAGGAGCCCCCTTCATGTGGTGTAAAAACGGCATCTTACTATTATTTATCGCACTGTTGACCTTTACAGGCGGATGTGGAAAAGAAGAACCACAGAAACAAGAAACAGTTGTTCGCCCGGTTAAAACTATGGTGCTTTCCTCAGGTGCAACTGTGACTAGAGAATATCCTGGCCGTGTGCGGGCATCAAATCGTGTAGATTTATCGTTCAGGGTATCGGGCCCTTTAATTGAATTTCCTGTGAATCAAGGTGATTATGTTGAACAGGGAAAACTTATAGCTAGAATAGATCCACGTGATTTTGAGGTCGCAGTAAAAGAAGCGAAAGCCGTTTTCGCTAAAGCTCAGGCAGATCTTAAAAGATATCAGGCTTTATTTGAAAGAGATGCTATTTCCGCCGCTGAAATGGATCAGAAACAATCCGAATATGATGTCGCTAAAGCCAAACTGGATTCAGCTCAAGATGATCTCGAATATACCAATTTACTCGCACCATTTTCCGGTCATGTCGGAGAAAGGTATACGGAAAATTTCCAGTTTGTACAAGTAAAAGAACCGATTATACGGTTCAATAATATTGATGTTCTTGAGATAGTTATAGATTTGCCTGAAAATGATGTTGCCACCCTTAAACTGGAGAAATCTAAAGATTTTGTAGCATCTTTTGATGTTGCTCCTGGCCGTTCGTTTCCATTGGAATTTGTAGAGTTTAATGTCAATGCAGACAGTAAAACACAGACTTTTGCCACTACATTTAGAATGAATCAACCTGAAAACCTTAATATTTTACCTGGTATGACTGCACGGGTAACTCGTAAAAGTGCTCGCAAAAAAGATTCTCAAACTGATTTTATATTGCCGGGCTACGCGATTCTTTCCGATGAAAACGGCAAGCCATTTGTCTGGATTGTGGATGAATCACTTTCTGTTCAGAAACGACCGGTACAACTTGGTGAGGTTACTGGAACCGAAGGTGTCATTATCATGGATGGCGTTGTTGCCGGTGAGCGTGTTGTCCTTACAGGCGTCACGCAGTTGCGCGAAGGGGATAAAATACGACTTTTGAACTCCGAAAACGAGGGTTGATTTTTCTATGAATATTGCAGAATTTTCCATACGCAAAAATATTATCACAATGGTTGTTACGGTTGTAATGCTGGTAGCTGGCCTGAAATCTTATCAGCATCTCAGTCGTCTGGAAGATCCTGAGTTTACTATTAAAAACGCCACCATCATTACTCCTTATCCGGGCGCGAAGGCTTCTGAAGTTGCGGAAGAAGTCTCTAATGTGATAGAGAAGGCATGTCAGGAACTCGGACAATTGGAATTTGTTGAGTCTACATCGTACCGTGACCTTTCGGTAGTAAAAGTTACCATCAAGGATAAATATGATAAAAATAGGTTGCCTCAGGTTTGGGATGAACTGCGGAGAAAAGTTACCGACTACCAGTCTCAATTACCTCCCGGAGCAGGGCCTTCGATAGTGAATGATGATTTCGGCGATGTGTATGGCGTGTATGTCGCTTTAACTGGTGAAGGCTACTCAATGGCGGAACTGAAAGATTTTGCCAAACTTCTTAAAAGAGAATTGTTACTTGTACAGGATGTAAAGAAAATTGTCATGTACGGTGATCTTGATGAGGTGATTTATGTTGAAATGAACCGTGAAAAAATGGCGGCGCTTGGCATTTCTCAGGAGAATATCTACGACGCATTGAAGTCTAAAAATATACCTGTTGATTCCGGTAGCGCTCATCTTGGAAAAGAGTTTATACCTATTAATCCCACCGGGGAATTTCAGTCTGAGAAAGAGTTTGGTGAACTGCTTATCAGTTCGCCGGGAGCGGAGAAACTTATATATCTCAAAGATGTCGCGTCTATTAAAAGAGACTATGAGGATCCTCCGTTAAATATACTGCGCTATAATGGCAAACGGGGAATAGGACTGGCTATATCCACAGTTCTTGGCGGTAATGTTGTGACTATGGGCGAGGCTCTTCAAAAACGTTATGAACAATTGTTGCCGTTGGCTCCTTTGGGGATTGAGGGGCATATCATTTCACTTCAATCTCAATCTGTAACCGAAGCGGTAAACGGTTTTGTTGTGAATTTAGTACAGGCAGTCTTCATTGTGCTTGTTGTATTGATGATATTTATGGGGTTACGCTCTGGACTTATTATCGGGTTTATATTGTTTTTAACTATTTGCGCCACATTTGTTTTTATGGATGCATACCATGTTACTCTGGAAAGGATATCGCTTGGTGCTTTAATTATCGCTTTAGGTATGCTGGTTGATAACGCAATTGTTATTACTGACGGTATGAAGGTGAAAATTGAAGCAGGGGTAGACAGGATAAAAGCCGCGGCCGAGGTGACCGGCCAGTCAATGATCCCTCTGCTAGGTGCGACTGTAGTGGCAGTCATTGCTTTTGCATCGATTGGTTTGTCACAGGATAGTACCGGTGAATATTGCCGAACACTTTTTCAGGTTATTTTAATATCGTTGATGTTGAGCTGGGTAACTGCTGTTACAACAACGCCTTTGCTATGTAAAATGTTCCTGAAAGGAAAATCAAAAGGCGATTCTGAAGTAACTAAGGATCCTTATGATAGTGTGTTTTTTAGAGTTTACAGAAAACTATTGATATTGTGTATACGATATAGAATTGTAACTATAGCGGTTGTTGTCGGGTTGTTTTTGATAGCACTAATTGGGTTTGGGTCTGTAAAACAGATGTTTTTCCCTACCTCAACACGTCCCCAGTTTTTTATTGATTTCTGGATGCCTGAAGGGACGAGTATTGAACAGACATCTGAAAGTCTCCAGAACGCGGAAAACTATCTGATGGAACTTGATGGAGTGCAAGATGTCACTTCTTTGATCGGAGGTAGCCAAATTCGATTTTTACTGACGTATTCTCCTGAACAACCATCTCAAAGTTATGGACAGATTCTGGTTTCTGTTGGTGATTACCGGATTATTGATTCGCTTGTTGACAAAGTCCAAACGGATTTGGATGACATGATGCCTGATGTTGTTGTCAATGTACGAAAATTTTTGCTTGGTCCGGGTGAAGGAGGAAAAATACAGGTCAGAATTAGCGGGCCTAATGGAAATGAACTGAGGAAGTACGCTGATATAGTCATGAAAATTATGGAAGATGATGGTGACACAAAAGGAATCAGACACGATTGGCGTGAAAAGGTAAAGGTTATTCGTCCGGTTATTGCTGAATCTCAGGCAAGGAAAGCGGGCATCACTCGTCCTCAGGTAGGAAATGCGTTAAAAGCCGCTTATGAGGGTAAAGTAAGCGGGATATACAGGGAAAAAGATGAGCTTCTGAAAATTATCGCTCGCGCACCTGAAGGTGAACGGGAGAGTCTCGATACCCTGCAGGCTGTCCAGATATGGAGCCCGGCTGTTCAGAAAAATTTACCATTAGCACAAATTGTATCCTCAATTGATGTTGGATTTGAGGATGCCACCATAAAGCGTAGGGATAGAACATCAACCATAACAGTACATTGTGACCCACGTTATGGTTTGCCAGCAGAACTTATGGCCAGAATCAAACCTAAAATAGAAAAAGCCCTGAACGTAGATGTAAAACAGGTGATTGGATACGATGTTGCTCCTGAAAATCATAACGATACAACAATACCTATAATTTATCGTAATCAATTGCCTATTAAAGATAAGCCCGGATATGCAATGGCATGGGGCGGTGAACTAGAAAGTTCATCAAAAGCGCAAGGCGCTCTTGCCGGTAGTTTACCTATGTTCGGAGTGCTTATGGTATTAATTATAATTTGCCTTTTTAACGCTTTTCGCCAACCACTGATTATAGTTTTAACTATACCCCTTGCTATAATAGGGGTTACAGCTGGGTTGTTGCTGTTCAAACAACCGTTTGGGTTTATGTCATTGCTTGGATTGTTGAGTTTGTCGGGTATGCTTATAAAGAATGCTATTGTTTTAATTGATCAGATTGACCTCGAAATCCGTGAAGGTAAAAATCCATTCGATGCTATTGTTGATTCCGGTGTAAGCAGAATGCGTCCTGTTTCAATGGCAGCTTTGACTACCATACTGGGCATGGCGCCTCTCTTGAAAGATGCTTTTTTTGTGTCCATGGCCGTAACAATTATGTTTGGACTCGGTTTTGCCACGTTTCTGACATTGTTATTTGTTCCGGTGTTGTATGCGATATTTTTCAAGGTCAAATCAAAATAAAAGCGTCTTGCATTTTTATTGTGATTCTACAGGTAGCTATGAGTCGGTGTGTTCATTTACCTTTTCCATCATAAAGTCATAAAAGGGGTTTGACTTTATTCGCATAAGCTGCGGAATCGATATGGTAAGAACATTTACTTCACCCCTTACTTCAAGATTACCAAGATGCAGCACTGGTTCCTCGGTTTCAGGTGGATTATATCCATAGAGCGGATCATCGGGAGGAAATAGAATTGATACGTGAGACAGTGAATATATTCCATTTGGCCATGCTGTTTTGATATCGATAGTTTTGAATTCTGTGTCATTTTCTTGTTTATACATGGCTACCACGTCAAAAGAGTCAGGAGATTTATTGGTAATTAGTGTTATGTTAAAAGGTGTTTTTTCCGTTTTTGTAAGAGTATTGAGAGACTCTCTATATCCCTGATTAATAAAAACTTCAAGCCCTGCGCGCTCATTTAGATTGAATAGTACCAGTTCATTATTTTTTGGTGCTAATTTATAATATAATTGGAATATCAGATCGTTTATTATTGTAGTCGAATCTACAATTGACTGAAAACTAACTATCGGTGGTAATAGGGAAGTTTGACCGCTTTTTGCAAGTTCATCGATACGCTGTTTTACTTGTCTGGTAAGTATATGCGATTCATACGATGCGTTAAGGGTAAACGATGAATACTTGAATGGATTATATTCCGGTGAAATATCTTTCCATTCTGATTTTTTAAAATAGGGTATAAACGATAACCTTCTTAACCAGTTTGATAATGCCGCGAATTTTGTCACTCCTATAGCAGGTGAGAATAGGAATAGTTTGTCGGGTACAGGCAAGGTAGAGTCGTTAATCGCGTCAAATGTGTAACTAAGTGATATCGTCGCACCGTTAGAATATCCGCATAGAAAAAAAGGCTGATCTTTTCCCAATTGTTTCCAGACATGTCGAGCGGCCATTTTGGTTGCTGTAAGCCAATCTTGACACGTGACGTAGTTGAGCTGTCCGGGTATTGTCCCATGACCGGGCATTCTAAGAGCCAATACATAATATCCTTTTTCGTAAAAATACCGGGCAAGATATTTCATGCTGTAAGGTGAGTCACTCAGTCCATGAATGAGCAATACTCCTCCAATTATTTTTGAGGGAATCAATTCAAACGACCGGTTCCAATCTTGTGAATATTTTCCGGGATAACAGATGCTTTCTGTATTAAACCTGTTCAGGCGGTTGATATTATTGTGAGGCACGTTATCAAAAATATTTATTTTCAGTTCTTTGAACATGAGGTCTTCTTGCTGCATATAGTCGTCAAAAGTATATTCATCGGTATATACATCGGCTGAAAATTCGTTGGTGAGTCGAGTAGTGTGCCATATCTCAAGGTCTGACATCCCTCTGCTTGTGAAAGCAAATAAAATAAGAAGAATTACCGGGATGGCAATAATGATGGATATTACAGTAGCTATGAATTTTTTTATTCTTTTTTGCATATTATTGTTTGCTCATCATTGCTTGTTTGAATTCGTTAAGGTGTAATCTGAGTATTCTTTTAACTTCATGAATAGCGTATGGATGTTTGTGAGCGCTGTGGGGTGCAGGGACTAATTTTTCGGAGAGGACTCCTTCAATGTGCGAGCTTTCATAAGGTACAATTCCGTCACTGCTGCCAGGCCCTGCACGGTTTGTTCTAGTACCAATAATCGAATGATACGGTATATGATCGCTAAGAGGTACTAAATTAGTAGCTCTTATAAATGTTGATGTTGGAGAAAGCAACTCAAGCGATGTGCTTATTTTTACTTTGTCTTTATTCTTTAATTCACCAGCAAACTCAATATCTTCATTCGCAAAAATATCTCCTATACTCAAGATATCCTGAGGAAGTTTAATCATACCGGCTCCTATCTGAGTAAACCATTGATCAGCCATAGGGCTACCTTTATGTGGTGTTGCAATAAATACTACTCTTTTCACAAAAGGAAGGGGCTCAAAAAATAGAATATTCGCCAGCCATTCCTTTGTTTCGGTATCCATATCAACTTCATCGAAATTCGTTTTGAAAATTGTATCCCAATATGTTGTTCCGCTGTTTTGAACCATTAATCGTGAAAGAAGACCACCCATGCTGTGTCCCACAAGTATCATATCATTGAATTTCTCATTTGAAAGCTCAGGGTCATATTGTTTCTGAATAGATAATAGTTCGTCACGTAATAACGATGCCGAATAAATAATTGGTAAACCTGTAGGATACTGAAAAAACCATATCTGATATTTTTCTCTCAGTTCCGGGACTCCGTAAATATCGTTGAACATTTCCACCCATGTTTCAGGAGTAGACATCAGGCCATGAACAAGAACTAAGGGAATCTTATCAGGGTCATAAGGCTGAAGCATATATATCCCTGAAAATTGTTCAAATTCATCACTTCGTAACATATTCATCAATTTTAGTTTTTGGGGCTGCAACTTATTCAAAAGCACGACAAGAGGTGTTGTGTAGTTCGCTTCAAGAGGGACGGTAATACCTTGAACTTTTATCGAGTTTATAGTAAGTGGATTGTAACAATATATAGTCGCTTGCCGAATTGGTATTTCACCAGAAGTATCAATATCATTAAATAAGACCAATGCAGTTATAGGACATGATAATCCTCTAGGTGGCAGGTAATCACCAAATCCTTTTTCCCGTGGATTATTTGTTAGACCTACAATCGGGGCTCCCATTCCTTTTGTAATATATGTATTTCTAACACCTTTAATTTTTATCTGATTTGCCGGTTGCAGAAAATCGAATTGTTTAGGATCCCACAAATTTTTACCTGTTCTTTGTATATCCAGCTTATAGCTGCTCTCCTGGTAAGGCGATGATAAGCTATCTCCATTTGGCACAATTTTTCGGTTGATAAGTATTTCAGCCAGATTTGATACTGACATGTTGTAGACATCCGTCATAAAACGTAATGAAGGGTTAAGATTTGTCTTTTGTACTAGATATGAGTTTTTGACCAGAAAATCGTGGGCGTATGCAGCAGCATTTAAATAGAGCGCTATAGCTTGATGGGGATTTTTCTTGCTGCATTTGCGTGCTTTAAGAACAGATAGTTCTGCAATGGCTATCATTACGTTAGGGTCTTGAGTAGCTTTGTATTCTTTTTCCAGTTCACTGAATACCAATATAGAATCAGATTTTTTATCAAGAAATAGAAGCCGTAATGTTTGCTCTGTCCCAGGACTTATAGAGGAAGAATTGAGTACAGATTCATCCATTATTTTGAACATTTGAAATGGATCAACAAATTTATACGAATACTGAGGCGCACAACCAGAAAATATGATAGTCATCAGCAGGAAAACGTGAACAAGTGTTACCTTGATGAATCGCATAGTATAATACTCCTTATCAGTTTGAAAAGTTGTTCAATATCGTAATAATAGCTTGTAGAATAAGCTTAAATCAAGCGAATATTTATCTACAGTAAAATAACAGTTTTATTTATCAGCAATAATAAAAAATACTTTTTTATATCCTGCAATTCTATTTGCGAAATTTTAGAGAAAAGTAATATTATTAATATACACACAACTGCAGGTTTGTTAGATTTTGCTCAACAGATTTGAAAGATAAATCCGCGGCTTTCTGACATAGGGAGATTTGATATGAGTGAGAAAATGTTCATGTAATCCTGATGGAACAATTGTTGTAGCGTGTTCTGGCGGAGCTGACGTAGGTGAACTTGCCGATCAGCTTGCAAGAAAGATGGCCAGAAGCGGTAAAGCAAAACCATTTTGCCTCGCAGGCTTTGGTGGTCATATACCCGGAATGATCGAAACAGCAAAATCCGCCGACAAAATTATCGCCATTGACGGATGCCCTGTCGCATGCGCTAAAAAAAACAATAGACCATCTGTCCATTGAAACTCCTGTTTCGTATATTAATCTCAAGGAGTACGGGTTTCAAAAAGGTGAAGTTAATATACAAAACATTGATTTTGAAAAAGTTAATGCAGGATGTGGGTGTCTGATCTGTTGGGTTAGTTCCTATCGGATTTAACTGTCAGATTTTTATTCTATTGCGCAACAGTAAGATGATTTTACTTTATAATGTCTTGCTGTTGCGCTTTGTGCAATGAAAACAAAATAAATTTTTTTGATGCAAAAATTTATTGTTTAGGACAATTAGGCAAGAAAAAAATAGGATCATTCTAGCATTTTATTTTGTTTCTATCGTATAGTATATATAACAAAGCAGATAATATATTAATGAGAAATATCCTCTAAAAACAAGGAGAAATATATGCCACAATCAAACTGTAAGAAGATTTTATGTGTAACTATGATTGCCTTGGGAATGATGTTTTTGAATGTCGTTCATCTTAAGGCTGATGATGTTCTGCAATTTAGAGGTCCGGAACGGACAGGTATATATCATGAAACCGGATTACTAAAACAATGGCCGGAAGGCGGTCCAAAGTTATTGCTTCAGATTACAGGGCTGGATGACGGTTATTCCTCACCTGCAATATCAAATGGTGTGATTTATATTACAGGTATAACCAAAAGATTGGAATATCTTTACGCGTTTGATAATGATGGCAATCTTAAGTGGAAAACAGAATATGGGCACGCTGCGCGGTCTTATTCCGGTTCACGATCAACTCCAACAGTTACCGATGATTCTATCTATTTGACAAGTGGTACCGGTGAGGTGGTTTGCTTTAATAAGGCTGATGGTTCTATTAAATGGTCCGTCAATGCGACAGAAAAATTTCAAGGAGAATATGGCCGATGGGAAGTTGCTGAGTCAATTTTACTGGTCGATGGAAAAGTTATTTTTACCCCCGGCGGTTCTCAAACAACTATGGTCGCTCTTGACGAACAAACTGGAGAAACTGTTTGGATGTCTGAAAGTGTAGGGGGGGAAATGGGGTATGCTTCTCCTATTTTGGTAAAAAGAGGTGACAAAAAATTAATCATCAACATTACTGCTAAATATATGATTGGCGTTAATGCGGATAACGGAAACCTTGAATGGAAAGTCAATTATTCCCAATACGCAACAAATGCCGTATACAAGGGTATTAATGCACCGTCGCCAATTTATCATGACGGAATGGTGTTTTTTACCAGTGGTTACAACCAGACACCTGTTATGCTTCGTATTTCAGAAGATGGATCTAACGCTGAGGTAGCTTGGACAAATGACGATCTTGATAACCATCATGGAAATGTTGTTCTGGTTGACGGTTATTTATATGGATCAAACTGGCTGAATAATCAGAGTGGGAATTGGCTTTGTGTAGATTGGAAAACCGGTAAGACAATATATGATACTAAATGGCATACTAAAGGTTCCATTATTTCTGCTGAAGGCATGCTGTATTGTTATGAAGAGAAAGACGGCAATGTCGCTTTGGTAAAAGCAACACCTGAAAAATTCGATCTTATAAGCTCATTTAAAGTTACAGGTGGCGACGGTCCTTACTGGGCACACCCGGTTATCAGTAATCACAAATTGTATATGCGTCATGGTGATGTTCTGAATATTTATGATATCAAAGCTCAGGAAATTAATAATGAGCAAAAGGAACAAAATGACACAGAAGCACAATAAATTAACCAAACTTGTGATCTGTTGCTGTGCCGATTATCAATTGATTAAACAAGAAACGATTCGCGAGCTGTATGCGGCTGCTGTTAAAACAGATATTGATGTAGAACTTTGTGCAGACTTTTGTTTCCAGACAATTGATAATCCTGATAAATTGAAAAAACTCAGTGAGTCCAATACAGCTGTAGCCGCTTGCCAACCTCGGGCGGTTACAGCTTTTTTTTCGCGTGTAGGTGTCTGCGCTCCTGAAATTATCGATATACGGAACAATTCAATTGAAAATATTTTGGGGCAGATCAATCTTGAAAAAGCTTCTTCAGTTGAATCCATTGATGTGCCAACTTGTTCAAATGACTGGAAAGCATGGTATCCTATTATTGATCCTGTTCAATGTACTCGATGTGGCAAGTGCGTAGATTTTTGTTTTTTCGGGGTTTATAAAAAAGATGATAACCGTATCACAGTTGCGTCACCCCAAAACTGTAAAAATAATTGTCCTGCCTGCGCCAGGATGTGTCCGCAACAGGCAATTATGTTTCCAAAACACATGGACCCACTCATAAATGGTGGAGTAACTGCTCATTTGAATAAAGACTTAGCTCAGGATGTAAACAAATTTGATGAAAATCTCTATCAACGTTTAGCAGATAGAAGACGAGCTCAAAAAAAGACAACGTTATTAAAAGAATAGTTATTATGCTTTTTAAGTTGATGTGGCGCATATTATCTATAGTTTCAGTGAAGTGTTTATGGAAAATAATAGTAAACCTTTGTATTAAAGGTCTTTTTAATATTCGTAGATTTAAAAAGGAAGCCAGCCTCAGTAACAATTTTTTTCCGGCCTTTACTATGATTTCGTTGACATCACGGTGTAACTATTCCTGTCAGGGATGTTGGGTCAGTACAAAAAAAGATACCGCCTTATCTGTTTCGGTAGTCCAGAATATTATTGATCAGTCAAAAAAACATGGATCATATTATTTTGGGTTAATGGGTGGTGAACCGTTTCTTTATAATGGGTTGTTTGAAATTTTGTCTAACAATCCAGACTGCTATTTTCAGGTTTTTACTAATGGTTCGTTTTTGACAAAAGATGCCGCTCATAAATTGCGGCAACTGGGTAATGTCACGCCTGTTATCAGTATTGAGGGACTAGAAAAAGTCAGTGATGAACGGCGACATGGCAAAAATGTTTATGCCTCCGCCATAGACGCATTGAAAAATTGTGTTGATGCCAAACTTTTTACTGGTGTTGCCGCCAGTATCTGCCAGAGTAATTTTGAGCAGTTGGCAAACCGTGATTTTCTACAAAAATTGATCGGGATGGGTGCGTGTTATGTATGGTATTATATTTACCGTCCAGTAGGGCCAAATCCATGCCCGGAGTTGGTTTTGACAAAAGAACAAATTCTGGCGTTACGACATTTTCTAGTCGAGTCGCGTCTGGAGTTTCCTATTATTATTGTTGATACCTACTGGGATGCTCAAGGACGTGCGGTTTGTCCCGGTGCGATGGGATTAAGTCATCATGTCAGTCCTGGGGGATATCTGGAATTTTGCCCGCCAGTTCAGTTCGCGAACGATCGATTGGCTGACGGTACGGATTTTGCCGATAAAATTATCCATTCTCGGTTCTTGGCGAATCTAAGGGCACAGGTAGCGCAAAAAACACGGGGATGTATTTTTATGGAAGATCCAAAAGTATTACATAACTGGATGACAGACGCGAATGCTCTGGATTCGACCGGACGTGATACCGGTTATGCTGAATTATCAAAGATGGTTTCGTGTGCGAGTCATCATATCCCGGGAGAAGAAATCCCGGAAAAAAGTTTGTTTTATCGAATAATAAAAAAATATTGGTTTTTTGGTTTTGGCGCATATGGCTAATAGGAAAATTTTTTATGGATAAAAAAGCAATTGATCCGCTCATGTATCGTAAGTTATTCGATGACGCGAATAACTTTGTAGAGAAATTGAACTTGCTTCCTCCTTTGACTTTGGAAGAATTGCATACCTTAACAAATGCTCTTATAGAGAAACAACAGGATTTAAAGCCATGGAAAGATTGGCTGATGGTGATGATTAACAATGCCGTTTGGAAAGATATTGTGTCCTCCATACCGTTTAATCGCCGTATTTTGCTATTGCCGCAATGTTTGCGGAATTCAAAGGAATGTACGGCGACAATGGATGAATATGGGTTGTTGTGTCAGGGATGTGGGCATTGCGAATTGGATTCATTGCAGGATGAGGCTGAAGCATTGGGGATGATGTGTCTTATAGCTGAAGGTTCGGCAGTTGTAGCTGATCTGTTAGACAGCGGAAGCGTTGATGCGGTTATTGGGGTAAGTTGTTTAGACGCTTTGGAAAAATCGTTTCCATATATGGTCAAACACGCTATCCCCGGGCTTGCTTTCCCACTTTACAATGATGGATGCAAAGATACCTCTACAGATTTTTCTTTACTAAGAGATGCATTAAACATGAAGAATCATAAGATGTTTTATCCCTTTAATTTGCAAACTGTATTGAAAAATGTTCAAGCATGGTTTAATGAAAAAGAATTGTTACCCATATTAGGTCATTGCCGTACACAGACAGACATTCTTGCGCGTAACTGGTTGAACTTGAGTGGACGGCGGTTTAGGCCGTTTCTTGTGACGGCTGTTGCACATTGCCTGGGAATTGATGATTATCAGGCAGACATCGATCTTAAAAAATTGGCTGTGGCAGTTGAATGTTTTCATAAGGCATCGTTGATCCACGATGATATTGAGGATAATGATTCGTTTCGCTATGGACAACCTTCATTACATACACAATGGGGAGTTCCTATAGCCTTAAACATAGGTGATTTTTTATTGGGCGAAGGGTATCGTTTAATCTCAGAATTAGATGTTTCTGATGAAAAACGCTCTGATCTTTTGCAAATTACATCTACACGTCATTTGGCGTTATGTAGAGGTCAGGGTGAGGAGTTGCTGGCTCAAAAGCAAAGTTCGTGTTCAGTTGAAAAAGTCATTGAAATATTTCAGAATAAAACAGCGCCGGCATTTGAAGTGGCTCTTATGTTCGCATTGAAATACTGTGATGCGGATGAAACTCTCTATCCACTTGTTAAGCAGTTTAGTTCTAAACTTGGGATTGCGTTTCAGATATTGGATGACCTGCAAGATGATGATTCAGATGATAGGCTGAAAAATAAAGCCTCTATTATCAAGGCGATTGAACACGATATGCAGTTATCCGTAGCGGATGCTCGCTATGAAGCGTGGAAAATGTATCAGGATTACCGTAACCAGACAATCCAAATTATTCAGCCTTTGAAACAATATAATTTAAAAAGCCTGTTTTTTCAGATCACGATGAGGATTCTGCAGGATGTTCCGGAAATACCAAAGCCACTCACATGAATGTATTCAAACGTTGGGTAGAGCCATTCAGTTGTTGACTCCAACAGCATATGAACAAATACGCTCATATATTTCAAGTCAGTTGACAAGCCGTGGCGGGTTCGCTAACCGTAAAGGCGAAGTAGATTTGTATTACACTGTTTTTGGATTGAGTTGTCTTTTCATTTTAAAGGTCGATTTTCCTTTAGATAGACTCGAAAAATTTTTGGCAGGATTTGTTGTCGAAGATTTAAGTATGGTCGACTTGTCGTGCTATCTTAAATGTCAGACTATGGCGCATGTTCTGAAAAATGAAAAGCTTAGTGATGCTGTCATAGAAAGATGTTTATCTGCTATCGAAAAATTTAAAACACCCAATGGATCGTTTTCATATGATGGTAAAGGTATCGGTTTTCCTTATGCCGCATTTCTAGGAATAAATTTATATCAGGATCTTGGATTAGACGTGCCGTCAAAAGAAAAACTGCTCAGCTCTGTGGATGCTTATAGAACAAAAAATGGTGCATTCTGCAATCCTTCAAGCTCTGACGAACCGATGTTGATGTCAACGGTTGCAGCTATTAACGTAATACGTCATTTGACTGGTGCCGTAGATCAGCTTTCAATTCAATGGGTCACTCAACAGTATAATAATGTCGGTGGTTTTTACGCGGCACATAACAGCCAGCTTCCAGATATGCTATCCACTTCTGTTGCGCTATTTACGTTATCCATGTGTGGAGTTTCTTTAGACGATTGGCGCAAAAATGTCCGCCAGTTCATTGATGACCATTGGGATGATTGCGGTGGATTTCGCGCAACTATTTTAGATGATCTTTGCGATTGTGAATACACATATTACGGGCTTTTGGCTTTAGGGAGTATTCAGTGAAAACTGTTTCACAAGGATTAACTCAAGCTATTGATTTACTGACCGATCGTCTTGTTGCTGAACGTACAGCAAATGGATTATGGGAAGGTGAGTTGTCTTCCAGCGCAGTATCGACTGCCGTTGCGTCATTTGCCTTAGCCAAACTTTCACAACAGGATTATGGTTTGGTAACCAACTCAAGACGTTGGCTTGTCCGTAATATCAATAAAGATGGGGGATGGGGCGATACACCGGATAGTGCCTCAAATCTAAGCGCTACGTTGCTTACCCGTTCGGCTTTGTTGTTAGATCAGGAACCAGAGGATCAAATCGTTAATGCCCTTGTGCGATCTGAGCAATGGATAATCGATCATTTAGGCGGTGCTTCTCATAAGCACATTATTGATGGCGTGAAAAATTTTTATGGTAAAGATTTTACTTTTTCCACTCCCATTTTAACTATTTGTGCATTAAGCCCAATGTTTGATAATGATCCGCAGGTGTGGTCAAAAATACCCAGGTTTCCATTTGAACTGGCAGTTATGCCACATCAAACTTATCATCTCTTGAACTTGCCTGTGGTCAGTTATGCATTGCCTGCCTTAATAGCGGTTGGTATCGCTCAGTACAAACATGATTCTAAGCTGAACCCTATAAGTCGCTTCATTCGGCGATTATCAGTTAAACCATCTTTAAAAAAGTTGATATCCATTACGCCATCGCATGGAGGATTTATTGAGGCAGTACCCCTGACCGCTTTTGTCGCCTCTTGTTTGGGATGCTCAGGGTATGATGATCATCCTGTCGTTAAAAAAGCACTGGATTTTTTACGATCGACAATACGTGAAGACGGATCGTGGGCAATCGATACAAATTTATCTCAGTGGGTTTCAACTTTGGCAATTAAAGCGCTTGATGAGGTGAAAAATTTTTCAGATGAAGATAGAAACAAACTAGCAGACCAGCTTATATCGCATCAGTTCACAGACGTTCATCCGTTTACGCACGCCAAACCGGGTGGATGGGGTTGGACAAATTTACCCGGAGCAGTACCTGAGGCAGACGACACTGCTGGAACATTGATAGCTCTGGCATTACTTCGTCCTAAGGTTACACCTGAAATTGAAGCAGGAATACGCTGGCTTTTGAACCTCATGAATCGTGACGGAGGTGTCCCTACGTTTTGCAAAGGATGGGGACTGTTGCCCTTTGACCGGAGTTGTCCCGATATTTCCTCGCATGCGTTACAGGCTTTTTCATTATGGTTGCCATACCTTACAGGTAAACTGAAATTTTTGACGGGAAAAGCGATTGCGCAACTGATCCGCTATTTAGCGTCTAGCCGTGATACAGATAACGCGTGGACGCCGTTGTGGTTTGGCGATCAAAATTCCGCTGATCAAACCAATCGGGTTTATGGAACAGCAACGGTTTTGATTAATTTATATGATCAACCGTATCAGAAAATAAAACATCTTGTTGAGCCTGCTGTTGCGTGGCTGTGGAAAGCAAGAAACCCGGACGGCGGTTGGGGAGGAGAACCCAATACTCCATCATTGTTTGAAACAACAGCTCAGGCAGTTGCGGCGTTATCACTTTATAGTGAAGATATTTCGCAGTTACAGGTAAATATAGATTTTTTAGTGGATCAAATAATCGATTCTAACGGATGCCCTGCCAGTT
Source organism: Candidatus Auribacterota bacterium (assembly GCA_963675685.2). Lineage (GTDB taxonomy): Bacteria > Auribacterota > Auribacteria > Auribacterales > Auribacteraceae > R3-B46. The sequence continues at coordinate 322,081 of CAXXKF010000010.1, read as the reverse complement.
CTCCAATAGGATTATACTTTGCGTCATTGTGGTATAGCGAGAAATTGTATCCGGTAATTTTTGGACTGCGGGCATTAAAAATATACAAGAGCAGATATGATTCAGAACTCGAAACTAACTTATAGCTTGCTGATTATCATTCCGTTGATCTGCGGTATACTTGCGTCAATAGTAGCCGTAAAGACACTGATGTGGTGGATGGATCGTTCTCCTCAAACGAACGATTTTTCCTTGAGTGTACCCGGTCTGGATCAGGTTCCTGAGGGTGTTCGTGATCAGCATGATAAGGTTAAGATAGGCGAATTTTTTAAAAAGTTTGATGTCACATGCGATAAAAATTTATCTACAGCTCAATGGACTCGTTTTCGAGGATCGGATTTTTCCAATGTATCGACAGACAATATCGCGTTAGCTGATAACTGGAAAGAATCAGGCCCGCCTGTGTTATGGCGAATCGAACTTGGTGAAGGCTATGCTGCATCTGTTATACAAGATGGAAAAGTTTACATATTAGATTATTTAGAAGAAGAACGAGGCGACGCGTTACGATGTTTTTGCCTGCTTACGGGAAAAGAATTGTGGCGGCGATGGTATAATGTCGATACAAAACGCAATCACGGGCGATCCCGTACAATCCCTGCTCTATCAAATGGGCGTGTTGTTAGTCTCGGTCCTAAGGGACATGTAATGTCTGTTGACGCTCAATCGGGTGATCTGAAATGGTCTATTGATCTTGTCTTGGATTATGGCGCTGAAATACCTCAATGGTACACAGGGCAATGTCCATTAATTGATGGTGATATCGCTGTTCTGGCTCCCGGCGGTGATAATGCTTTATTGATTGGGGTTGATGTTCAATCTGGAGAAGTTGTATGGCAAACACCGAATCCTCATCATTGGAAGATGTCACATTCATCAATTATGCCTATGACTTTAGATGGGATCAGAATGTATATTTACTTTGCTCTAGGAGGAATTGTAGGTGTTGCAGCCGATGGGGAAAACTCGGGGAAAATTCTGTGGGAAACAAATTTTTTCGCTCCATCTGTTGTCGCTCCGTCTCCTGTTCTATTAGATGAGGGAAGAATCTATTTGACTGCCGGTTATGGAGCAGGCAGTACTGTCATTGAAATTGTCCGCAGGGCAGATGCTTTTGAGGCGCAGATAGGAACAAAATATAGCCCAAGAGACGCATTATCATTAGAACAACAAAGCGCTATTTATTATCAGAATGTATTGTTTGGTATAATGCCAAAAGATGCCGGAATCCGTCGCCAGCAGTTAACCGCGTGTGATCCAAACGATACATCACGTTTTATAACACCGGTTGATAATGAGATGCGATTCGGGCTGGGGCCTTTTATCGTCGCTGATGATAAATTCTATGTTTTAGATGATGACGGCACATTAACTATGCTGCGTTTCGAACACGATCATTTTAGGAAACTAAGTGAGTATAAAGTATTAGATGGGCATGACGCATGGGGCCCAATCGCGATTGCTGACGGATTAATGCTGGTCAGGGATTCAACCTCTATGGCATGTCTTGATTTAACTCAGGATGAACGTTGGAGCAGGAGATAAAAACGTTGAATAAATCGTTATCAAAAATCTGGTTGCATATTTTAATATTTATTATTGGAATTGTCTTGCTGGCTGGATTGCTTTTTAAAGGGCATATTTTTCATACAGATCAAACCTCGATAATTTCACTTGTTGATCAAACTGATAACATCATTGATCCTGAGATACAAAAAATTTCATTGATTAATATACAGCCCATGACATTCGCTATTTCTAATGATCAAAGTTTTTGGGTAGCTGGTCAGAAAAAGTTGATACATTTTTCTACAGAGGGTGAGTCGTTGGCGGAAATCCTAGTTGACCAACAGTTTAATGCGTTAACTGTGTATAATGATAAAATATTTTTTGCCGCCACAGACAAACAAATTGTTCAATTTGTATTCAAAAATTATCATTGGGAACAAAAGAATTTTGCCCTCTTGGATAGTGAGCCGTTTATCACATCCCTGTGTATTTCTGATGATCAACTTTACGTCGCTGATGCGGGCAATAAAAAAGTACATGCCTTTGATCTTCAGAACAATCATATATGGTCTATAAGCGGTAAAGATAAATTTATTGTACCAAGCCCTTATTTTGATGTTGCTCCTGAAAGTCGGGGCGGGGTATGGGTGGTCAATCCTGCTATGCATCGTATCGAAAATTATGACAAACATGGAAACTTTAAAGCCTTTTGGGAACCTGAGCAGACAAATAAATTCTTGGGGTGTTGTAATCCTGCTCAAATAGCGGTGTTGTCGGGTGACAGGTTTGTGACCCTAGAAAAAGGAATCGTTCAATGCCGGATATTTTCTCCATCAGGAAAATTGGAACAACTTGTGGCAACTAAATCACAACTTGTTAATCCTAAATTGCCGCCGGATAACAGAATGACTTCAAAAAAATTTAATTATGAATTAGCGGTAAAAAGTGATGGAAGTATTGTTGTTTTAGATGCTGATCGAAAAATGTTGCTTGTATTTGATATATCCAAGCAACGCAATGAGAGTACAGGGGAAAATGCGCCATGACATCATTAAACCGAAGAGAATTTATCAATAAAATGATGCGATGGGGATTAACCGGATTGTTGTCGGGAAGTGCTTTGTATTTGTTAACCCGCTCAAATAGATCAGATCATCAATGTATACAAAAATATCCGTCATGCCGTGACTGTTCGGAGAATAAAAATTGTATTTTGCCTCAGGCAATGAGTTTTAGAAATTTGTTGGCAAAACAAAAAAACAGGGAAGAAATTTAAGTGTCAGAAGAAAAAAGATATTCACGCAACGATTTTATTCGCTGGATTTTTTCGGGGTTTTTATTCCTGATCGGTGTTTTTACGTTACGCAAAACCAGTAAGGACGATTTCGTATGGCAAATCGATCCGGATAAATGCGTGCATTGCGGTAAGTGCGCTACTGCCTGCGTATTGACTCCGTCAGCAGTGAAATGCGTACATACCTATGCCATTTGTGGTTATTGTGATCTGTGCAGTGGTTATTTTGTCAAAGACGCGGCTAAGTTAGATACAGGAGCGGAAAATCAGCTTTGTCCATCGGGTGCGATTAAAAGGACATTTGTTGAAGACCCGTATTTTGAGTACACAATCGATGAATCAAAGTGCATTGGATGTTCCCGATGTGTTTACGGATGTTCATCTTTTGGAAATGGTTCATTGTATTTGCAGGTACGGCATGACCGATGCAAAAATTGTAATCAATGTGCTATTGCCACAGCGTGCCCCGCCGACGCGTTTAAGCGGGTACCGCGCAATCAACCATATTTATTAAAATCGGATACTCTATGAAATTGAAAAATTTGTGGCGAATAATCGGATTTTCTATTTGGCAGCTTTTGGTATATGCCAGCAAAAGTTTTGCTGAATACCGTTTCCCTAAACCGGAATTTACCACTGACTATACTATACCTGAACCAACACAGGCGCAACCTGTTCTGGCAACTCAGCCTCTATGGGCGTTGCTTGTTTTGTGCGTGGTTATGGGCTTAACAGCGTATTTTTTATATAAACGACGTTCACGCATTTGGTTGAGAGTTTTGATCATTGCGTCAGTATTATATTTTGGGTTTTATCATGGCGGTTGTGTCTGTTCTGTTGGATCTATTCAGAATGTGGCGCATAGTTTGTTTAATAACGGCAGTTATATTCCATGGATTGTCATAGCTGTTTTTTTTCTGCCGCTTATTGCTGCGTTATTTTTCGGACGGATATTTTGCGGTTCAGCCTGTCCTTTAGGCGCTATTCAGGAACTGCTGATTGTGCGTCCTGTGAAAGTTCCTCGTATGTTGGATAGTCTATTGAAAAGTGTTCCCTATGTTTATCTGGGGTTAGCTGTTGTTTTTGTTGCCTGTGATATGGGGTTTATCATTTGCAGGTACGATCCGTTTGTCGGATTTTTTCGTTTGTCAGGGAACGTTCCAATCCTCATTGCCGGGGGAGTGATTTTGCTTTTGGGGACAGTTGTTGCCCGTCCGTATTGCAGATATGTTTGTCCATATTCGGTATTGCTTCGATGGATGTCAAAATTTTCAGCAAGAAAAGTATCCATAACTCCTGACCATTGTATAGTCTGTCATTTATGCAAAGACGCTTGTCCTGTCGGAGCAATTCAATCACCCAAACCCCAACGGTTTGCTGAATCCAAAGAACAAGCTTTAACCAGACTGCGATGGGTAGCGGCTTTGACTCCTATATTGATTGTTTGTGGGATTTTGTTTGGATTGGCTTTATACAAACCCATGGAAAAGAATCATCCTGATATTAAAATGCTCAACGAACTGAAATTATTAAACAACACCGTTGTCAAAGAACGCGATATTTATAACCGCGACATTACCTCTGCCGAGGCGTTTTTGGAAAAAGGGGAAAATCCGGATGATCTTGTTCAACAGGCAGTTCATGCACAACAAAAATTAAAAATCGCATTGGTTTGTTTTGGAATTTATATAGCCATGGTGTTTATCGGATCACTGGTTAAAACAATAAAACGGCGAAGTAATATAGAGTATACCGTTGATAGTGGCGAGTGTGTCGCTTGTGCCCGGTGTTATCAATGGTGTCCCAGACAACATAAAACAGAAGAAAATATATGATGGATCGTTCAAAACTAAGCACGCAAATTATAGTGAAATCGTTAAGAATTATCGCATGGGTCAGCATTGTGTTTGTGATGGTTGTGCTGTTACTTATGTTCTTACAGCATCGACAATTGACCAAAATTTCCCTTCTGGATTTTCCTGAGATGATTCAATTAAAGGAAATGGTCAAAGCTGATCCTTCTAATACCGCGTTAAAAGAGAAAATCAGGTATCTAGATTTAGCCGCGCGACGCAACTGGTTTGCCGGTTTGGATCAGATTCGTGTAGGATGGTATCTGCTGGCTGGAGCTATTATAGTTCTATTGAGTAGCCTGGCTTCTATCCGTTTAGTTGAAGGGCCTGCGCCACCGGATTTAACTGAGAATTCCGATCAGACAATTAAACCTAAAAACGAATTTTTCATTTTGTCTGTTGTTTGCGGATTGTTTGCTGTATTTGTTGTGCTGTTTATCCATCGTCCTTTTGGAGATGTTTCTCCACCTGATCAGACGCAACAACCTGCGTTACCTGAAATCACAAAACAGGATTTGCTTGATAATTATACGCGGTTTCGCGGTTCAATAGGAACTGGGATAATTATGAATGCTAATCCAGTTATTAACTGGGATACTGAGACAAATCAGGGAATTAAATGGAAAATCGAAGTTCCGTTGCCCGGTTTCAGTTCTCCTATTATATGGAAAGATAAATTATTCATAACAGGCGGAACTAAATCTACACAAGCGTTATTTGCTTATGATGCTCAAACAGGTCAGCAGTTATGGAAAGTTGATACAGAAAATATAGCTGGATCGCCACAAAAAGCTCCTGATGTAACATCGGATACAGGGTATGCCGCACCAACTCCGGCAACCAATGGGCGTATGGTTTGCGCTATTTTTGCTAACGGTGATCTACTATGTGCGGATTTAGATGGCAATTCTATATGGGCAAAGAATTTGGGTGTTCCCGACAATCATTATGGACATTCCAGTTCATTGTTAATGGTCGACGATTATTTAATCGTTCAGCTTGATGATCATAACGCGCAAATGCTCTATTGTTTTGATGTCAAAACAGGACGGGTTGTCTGGCAGAAAGACAGGGAAACAACCATTTCATGGGCATCGCCCATTTTTATCGATACTCAAGATTTTTCCGCTGTTATTGTGATTGATAGTAACTATGTTGAAGCTTATGACCTAACAACTGGAGATCAAGTATGGAGAACAGAGTGCCTGAATGGAGAAGTCGCGCCGTCACCAGTTTATAATGACGGCAAAATTTTTATTGCTAATGAAATGGCTGACGTAGTGGCGTTAGATGTCAAAACCGGAGAAATTATCTGGAAAACCAATGAATCATATTTGCCGTCCGTAGCCTCACCAATTGTAGCTGAAAATATGCTGTTTCTTTTTTCTTATGCTATCACATGCATAAATGTTGAGACAGGCGAAATATTATGGGAAAAAGACATGCCCTCGGAATTTTATTCGTCGCCATTGCTTATCGATAATAGAATCGTTATTTTTGATGTCAAAGGAACCATGTATGTCATTAAGCCCGATAGAGAAGAACTTGTCATCGAAAATCAGATAGACGTTCACGAAGGTGTTGTCGCTACTCCTGCTGTTGTCGGAAATCATATGTGGATTCGTGGAATAAAACATTTGTATTCTGTTGAATCGGGAGAAGAGTAAATATGTGCGCCGATCAATATCAATGGTTACAACAGGTTATTTCGGAAAAAGGTAATACTCAGGATGCCTTAATTCCGGTTTTGCTTGCTGTCCAGCACAAATATAACTATTTACCCGCTGATGTTATAGATGAGATTTGTCGTCAAACCCATATTACTCACGCGGATATAATGGAAGTGGCAACGTTTTACGATCAATTCCGTTTAACTCCCGCGGGGAAACATACTATTAAAGTATGTATTGGGACTGCTTGCCATGTCAAGGGGAGTGCACAGGTTTTTGAGTCATTCAAACATGATCTCAATATATCGGAAGATGAAGATACGGATTTCGAAAAATTGTTTACTGTCGAAAAAGTAGCTTGTCTTGGATGCTGTATGATGGCTGTTGCCGTGCAAATTGATGATGTCATTTACGGATGGGTTAAACCGGGTAAAACTCAAAATGTAATTAACGATTTTTTAGCTTCTCAAAAAGATAAAGGCGTTGATAAACAGTATGATCGTTTGGATGCGCCTGCCGAAGTGAGAATTTGTTTATGCTCAAGTTGTCAGGCGGCTGGCGCTGAAAAAGTATATTCTGAAATCAAACGATGCGCGGCAAAACACAAGATTATAGTTAAACCTATGGATGTCGGTTGTACGGGGATGTCGTTTCAAGCCCCCTTCTTGCAGGTAATCGATTCAAAACAGAACATTTTTAATTACGCTCAGGTTGATGAAGAAGTGGTGAGTTCCATTTTATTTCATCATTTTAAACCCCATAGTTTTGATCGGATTTTTGATAGCCTAATCGGATCTCAGAGCGATCCTGTCTGGCGATACAGGGTCGAATCTATCGATATGAAACAGCCGTGGCATACTTTACAAAAACGAATCACAACAGAACATTGTGGCGAAGTTTCACCATATGATATCAATGCCTATATGGATCGAAAAGGATTTGAAGGTTTAAAACGGGCTTTGACATTATCACCTGAAAAAATTATCGATGAGGTTTCTTTTTCTGGCTTGCGAGGACGAGGTGGTGCAGGGTTCCCTACAGCCGCAAAGTGGTTTGCTACAGCCCAGTCGTACGGTGACCATAAATATGTTGTCTGCAATGCGGACGAGGGCGATCCGGGGGCGTTTATGGATCGCATGTTGCTTGAATCGTTTCCATTTCGGATTATTGAAGGTATGGCTGTAGCCGCTAGAGCCATTGGTGCGGATAAAGGTTTTGTTTTTGTGCGGGCAGAATATCCTCTGGCAATACTCAGGTTGCGCCACGCTGTGAAAATGTGTGAACAGAGTGGTATATTGGGCGAAAATATTTTGGATAGCAGTTTCAACTTTTCTATTACGATTATGGAAGGGGCAGGCGCTTTTGTTTGTGGCGAAGAAACAGCACTTATCGCGGCAATGCAGGGACAAAGAGGTGTCCCGAAACGGCGTCCTCCTTATCCATCTGAAAAAGGATATAAAGGACACCCCACGCTGATTAATAATGTCGAAACATTCGCCTCTATCCCATGGATATTTATTAACGGAGCAAAAGCATATAGCCGTATCGGCGCGGATCGTAATTCGGGTACAAAAACTTTTGCCCTTGCAGGAAAAATAGAGCGGGGCGGATTGGTTGAAGTTCCTCTGGGGACAAAATTAAGAACGATTATAGAGGATATCGGTGGCGGTGTGGCTAATGGACGAAAATTAAAAGCTGTGCAAATAGGAGGCCCATCGGGCGGATGCCTTCCAGAGGAATTGCTTGGGTTATCTGTAGATTACGAAGCTCTTGCGTCTGTGGGGTCAATGATGGGGTCCGGCGGGTTGGTCGTGTTGGATGAACATGACTGCATGGTTGATATTGCCCGATATTTTTTGACGTTCACTGTGGCGGAATCCTGTGGTAAATGTACCTTTTGCCGAATAGGCTTACAGCGTATGCTGGATATCTTAAATAGAATTTGTTCAGGACGGGGTGTTAAGGACGATTTGAATCAACTGGAAATATTGGCAAATGATATCAAGCAGGGAAGTCTATGCGGGTTGGGACGAACTGCTCCGAACCCTGTTTTATCAACTCTGAAATATTTTTATCGTGAATATGAAGAGCACCTGCAGGGGCGTTGTCCTGCCGGCAAATGTCAGGATCTGTTTTCGTTCCAAATGAATCAAAATTGTATAGGATGCATGATTTGTTCGCGAAGTTGTCCTGTGCAGGCGATAGCGTTTGATCCATGGAATCAGGCTCAGATTGATCAGGAAAAGTGTATCCGGTGCGGAGTATGCCGTACCAATTGTCCTGAAAACGCCATAGAGGTGGCGCCATGACTCAGATAAATCTCTCTATCGATAATCACGAAGTTAAAGTTGATTCTTCAACAACGATTCTGTCTGCCGCTAAATCGCTTAATATTCATATTCCGGTTCTATGTTTTTCTAACAGTTGCCAGTCAAGCGCGGGGTGCATGGTTTGTGCTGTCAAGGAAACTGAATCAGGTCAAATGATGGCTTCTTGTTCGGCTTTATGCGCTCAAGGAATGAAAATAGATACTTGTTCCGCTGAGGTTCTGGAATTCAGGCGAAAAGCATTGAATCTTATTTTAAGTGAACATAAAGGGGCATGTGAGGCGCCATGTCATATTGTTTGTCCGCAGTATTTAGATATTCCACGTTTAATGCGCCTTATACTCGAAGGTAACGGAAAAATTGATTTTGTTTACGATCGGGCAATATGCGAAGAATGCAATGGAAAATGTGAAAAGGTTTGTAATCGTAAAAAGTTAGATACGCAAATTAAAATCAGGGATTTGTTGTTTCATTTTGGAACTAATCGGAAGGCAGATAAAAAAGAGAAATTGTTAAGAAAATATAATCATTTATTCGGAAAATTATCGCAGGATGAATTATTAGAACTGCACAAGCATGCCGGTGGTCTAAAAGCAATATCTGATTTACAGGAAGAAGCATTACGATGTTTACAATGCGCGTGTTTCGTAAAATCCAGCTGTGAATTGCGTGATCTGGCAGATGAGTATCAGACTCAGCAAATGACTTATAAAGCGGAAAAAAAGAATGAGTTTCAAAAAATATTGGCTGGAAAAATTGTCTTTCAACCGTCAAAATGTATTAGATGCGGTAGATGTGTATCGCTGGGTAAAAAACTTAATCCGGGTAAAGGGCCGGTTATGGCATACCGGAGTCAAAGGAGTATGATTTCTCCCCCGATAGGAATGGATTATGAACAAGCCTTTGCAGGTTTTGAGAAAGAATTTGTTGAAGAATGCCCTACAGGCGCGATAGATTGGGTGCATAGATATGATGAATAAATCTAAAAATTGTTTTCTATCGATTTTTGCGTGTTTGATTTTTTCAAACAACATTAGTTTTGCCGAAACAAATCATTCTCAGTGGCCTATTTTTCGGGGAGATATAGGCTTAAGCGGATATGTTAAACATATCCCGCAAAAATTTGATCTGCTATGGGATTTTAAAACATCAAGCCCCATAGAATCCGGAGCAGTCATAGGGGGTGGACTTATATTCTTTGGAAACATAGATGGAGTATTGTTTGCGCTGAATGAGCAGACAGGTTCAAAAGTCTGGGAACGCAAAAGTGAGGCGGGGTTTGCGGCAGCTCCGTTAGTGCTTGCTGATAAAGATAAATCGTATCTATTTGTTGGTGATGATGATGGTGTTTTTCATGCCTTGGACGCTTTAACCGGAAAAGAAATATGGAGTTATGAGTGTAACGGAAAAATCACCAGCAGTGCGTCTTATTTTAGGCAAGATGATCAATTGTTTGTTGTATTCGGATCATATGATTTCAAATTCTATTGTCTAAACGCCTCAAACGGTGAAAAACTCTGGCAGGTGGAAACGGAAAATTTTATCAACGGAACTCCAGCTTTATCTGATAAAAAACTTTTGTTTGGTGGATGTGACAGCTTGTTGAGAATAATCGATCTCTCGACAGGTGAACTGAAGCATTCCGTCAATTTAGAATCATATTTACCGTCATCACCTGTTATTATCGCTAATACCACATGGGTGGCTAATTACAACGGAACTGTTTTTTCTGTTGATATCGAAACAGGTAAAATTATATGGAAGTACCAGGATGAAAATAATGGCGCATTTGTGCCTCCATTGGCTGTAAACCAGTCTTTTGTTGTAGCTGCCGATCAGCAAGGTAACGTGCATGTAATCGAACGGTCAACGGGCAAACTTAAATATCTATTGGAAGTTAGCGGACGAGTTTCAGCCGGCCCTATAATTGATGATAACAATGTTTTGATTGCTGATGAATCTGGTTATTTGACTTTATTCGATTTGCAATCGGGTAAGGAAATCGTTCGATATGAACATGGGCCTGCTATTCTTTCGCCTCTGGCGGTTTGCGGGGATCGTATTTATGTTGGAGATGATAACGGAAATCTTACTGTTTATCAGATAAACGAGGATTAAAATATGGGAACTCCAGGTTTACTGAAATTGAACGATGTACATAAAAAATACTATCCGCCGTCAGGTGCAGTCAATGTCTTGAAAGGGGTTAATTTTTGTCTGGAAAAAGGCAAAACAGCGGCCATTACTGGCCCGTCCGGTTCAGGTAAAACAACTCTGCTTAACTTAATTGCCGCACTGGATTCTCCAGATCAGGGCCAAATTGTTTTTAACGGTACAAACGTTACTGATTTTACCGATAAGCAGATGGTTGAGTTTCGCATGAAACATATCGGGATAGTTTTTCAGCAACATTTTTTGTTGCCCCAATGCACTGCTATAGAAAATATTTTGTTGCCGACTCTTCCTCTGAAAACACCGTCTGATAAAGCGATCAATCGAGCGGAAGAATTGTTAGGTGAAATAGGCCTCTATGATCGGAAAGATTTTTTCCCGGCGCAGTTATCAGGAGGTGAGTGCCAGCGGATTGCGGTAGCACGCGCGTTGATTAATGATCCTAGTTTGATCTTGGCTGATGAGCCAACCGGTTCGCTCGATCATAAAAATGCTCTTGGAATCATTGACTTACTGAAAAAATTGTCTGACAGGGATAGATCGTTAATCATTGTGACGCACGCTGAGTTTATTGCTGAACAAATGCAATGCCACTATAAATTGTTTGATGGCCACCTCAACTCTGGAGAATAAAACAATGCCGTTTAACAAAACAGCATTTTTTCTTCGATCCATTCGTTTTTACCGAAAACCCTTATTGATGATCAGTTTGGGCGCAGCTTTAACCGCTATGATTATAACGGGTGCGTTAATCATCGGAGATTCTGTGAAAGGTACCTTGCAAAAAATTTCACAGGAACGAACAGGAAGAGTTCAACAGGTCATTACATCTCAGGAACGATGGTTTCGTGCTGATATATCTCATGCTTTGCAGGACCAGTTTTCAAGTAACTTTGCTTCAATTATTTCGTTGCCGGCTTATGTTTCTGTCCCTCAAAAAGATACAGGCGTGGCGGTTAATTTATATGGAGTGGATGATGATTTTTTCGCCCTCAATTTGACTAAATCCAATTCGAAGTTACCTGTTATAAAAAAAGATGATGTTTTTCTTAATACAAAGGCAAAACAGTTACTTCATGCAGATATACAAACTGGTATTATTCTTCGAATTTTAAAACCGACTCAAATGCCTAGCGATGCCCCTTTGTCCGATTCATCTGCCAAAATGCTAGTTCAAAAACTTACTGTTACAGGGATTATTAAAAATTCTGAATTTGGAAATTTTCAACTGGCAGCTACTCAACAGTCTGTGCCAAGTGTATTTGTTCATCGTTCATATCTTTCTGAGATTCTTAACCGTTCAAAGCGAGCCAATATATTGTTAACCGATCAGGCAGAAAATGTTTTGGAGCGTTTTAGAAAAAAATTGGATTTAAGCGACTATGGCCTTGAAATTCAATCTGTTGGCAATCAATGGGAACTTACATCTAGCCGTGTTTTTATAGCAGACAGTGTTGATGAATCAGCAAGCAAGATTGATGTTCCTCAACAACGTATATTGACTTATTTTGTGAATGATATTTCTTTTGAAAACAAAAGTGTACCGTATTCGTTTGTTGCGGGAATGGGGCGGATTCCCGAACTGAAAGAAACAGGGAGTGACAAAGTTTTGATCAATCAATGGCTGGCTGATCAATTGGAATGTCCTGTTGGAGCAACACTCGGATTAAAAAGTTATAAGATTGCTAATTTTGGTACGCTTTCCGAAGAATGTTTTGCCGTCAAAGTAGGTGATATCATTCCCATGACTCATCCTGTTGTTGATTCAACGCTGATGCCTCGTTTTCCCGGTTTTAAAAATACCGAAAGCTGTAGCGATTGGGCCCCTGCTTTGCCTATCGATCTGAGCCGAGTACGTCCTGTGGATGAAGATTATTGGGAGCAATATCACGGCTCGCCTAAAATAATTCTTCCTTTAGCATTAGCGCAGAAATTTTGGTCGAATCGCTTCGGATCATTGACATCTATCCGTTTTGGAAAAGAAAAATCTGAAACAGAGTTGCGAAAACAGTTGTTAGCTAATCTCAATCCTCAGCAGTTAGGTTTCAGGGTGATTGACCTTCATAAGCAGAGTACTGAAGGTGTACAACACGCGGTTGATTTTTCCGGGTTATTTATCGGCTTAAGTTTTTTTATTATTCTGTCGGCACTGATCTTAACAGTTTTGCTTTATTCGTTTTATATCGAAAAACGTCATAGAGAATATGCTGTTATGAAAATACTTGGTTTTCGCAAAAGAGCAATTTGGGCAATCTATTTAGGGCAGGGTATGATTTTTTCTGCTATCGGATTGATCCCTGGAGCGTTAGCCGGATATTTATATGCAGGAGCTATTTTGCATCAGCTGAATACTGTCTGGGGAGGAGTTGTCAATCAGGCGCGTATCGACCTTTTTGTATCCCAAAAAAGTATTTTGCTAGGTGGTGTGTTTTCGTTAATTGCTGTATGTTTAGCCGTTGGGATTCAGGCTGTTCAGTTTGTTAGGTCAACATCTAAAATGCTTGTTAGTGGTGAAATTAATCTGAAAAAAGTTTCAATAGTTAGATCTGCTCTTTTTGCTGCTGCATTTTTTATTGCCTCGATTTCTATACTTATATATGTGATTCAAACCGATCAGGCATCAAATATCGGATATTTTATTCTCATTGGATTTTTTATGTTCGCTGCGATAACGCAATTGGCAGGTTTGCTGTTAAACTGGATGTCTAAGATTAAGTCGATCAGCATAAGGTCATTAGCGTTAAAAAATTGTTCGCGCCAGTATGGTCGTTCTATGGCAGTCCTTCGATTGTTATCGTTAGCTATATTTTTGACATTGGCTGTAGGTTTGAATCAGCAATCATTTACCAGTAATTTTCAAGAAAAAACTTCAGGGACAGGCGGTTTTACTCATTACATCGAAACAGCTATTCCCATAACTAAAGATTTAAACTCATCTGAAGGAAGACGATTTTTTAGGTTATCAGGATTATCCAGCGATGTTTCTTTTGTTCAAATCCCGACTATCAAACAAACTGAGGCCAGTTGCTTGAACCTTAATCATGTGGTGAATCCGAATATTTCAGCTGTTGATCCACAAGACTTTATAGGGCGTTTCCAATTTCAAAAGATCCTTGATGGCGTTGGATATGGTTGGGATATTTTGAATCATTCATTCGATGAACCTGATGTCATACCTGTTGTCGCTGATATGAATGTTATATTATGGAGCTTAGGAAAGAAGCTGGGCGATGATTTAATTGTTTCAAGTTCAAGCGGCAAGAAATATCGTTTGCGGTTTGTAGGTGGAGTGAAAAATTCTATCTTTCAGGGGCGTGTGCTTATTTCACTGAAAAATATTTATAAGCTATATCCTGATTCAGTGGGTACAAATATTATTTTATTTCAGGCAGATAAAGCCGACACAAATCAAATTATTAAGAAATTAACCAGATCTTTAGCTGATTATGGATTTAATTTACAAACCACGAGTGACCGATTGAATGAGTTTAATTCTGTTCAAAATACATATCTGGCAGTGTTTCTTGCTCTGGGCGGGATTGCACTCATCCTTGGATGTGGGGGATTAATTGTATTGATACAGCGCAATATGTATGAACGACAAGCTGAGATTACATATTTGCGAATAGCAGGTTATTCACGAAAAAATATTTATCAGGTAATGTTTTATGAGTATGTTGTCATTTTTGTTTTGGCTGTTGTTTGTGGTTTGATGTCTGCGAGCGTCGCGGTTTGGCCATCGTTGCCTTCGATTAAAGGCTCAATGATTTTGACCAATGCTTTATCTTTGATTGGATTGTTAGTTGTTTTAGGAGTTTTTTCTATTCTGTTTGCTATTCGGGGTAAAGATAAAATGGATCTGAAATTGTTAAAAGAAACTGCAGTTTAAAGAGAAATCAAAATGAATATTGTTTCCATTGTCCCCGGCGTTGGGGATACATTTTATTGTCAGAATTGTGAGCGGAATCGGAACCTGATCCGTGAATTTAAGCGTCAAGGCCATACTCCTTTGATTGTTCCGATGTACTTACCATTAAGTTTTGAGGTTGGCGATGATCTTAAGTCGCCTATATTTTTTGGTGCTATCAATGTCTATCTGGAAGAAAAAGTTTCTTTTTACGATAAAATCCCAAATTGGATTAAACACTGTTTGGAGTCACGCACATTGCTGCGTTGGATCTCAAAGAAAACCGGATCAACAAATCCCGATGGGCTTGAGGAAATGACTTTGTCTATCATGCGGTCAGATGGAGGCAAACACGAGCAGGAACTTAATCGCATGATCTCATGGCTGAAAACCGATGTTAAACCGGATGTCGTTCATCTTTCAAACGGATTGCTCATAGGCATTGGCGTTAAAGTTAAGCAGGCATTGGGTATTCCGGTGTTTGTTACTTTGCAGGATGAAGATCAGTGGGTCGATAAAATGAAACAACCCTATGCTCAGCAAGCATGGCAGTTAATTAAAGAAGGATCTGAAGCTATTGACCTGTTCACACCGGTGAGCCAAAGTTATGCTGATTTTGTCTGCACCAGAACAGGAATCTCACAAGATAAAATGGTTGTTGTACCCATTGGGCTGAATCTCAATGAGTATCAGAAAAGAATTCCTGAAAGAAATCCTATGACTATTGGATATTTATCGAGAATGACCGATTCGCTGGGATTAGATATTCTTGTAGACGCTTATTTAATACTGAAACAAGATAATAGATTGAAAAATTTGAAATTAAAAATCTGGGGGGGAATGACACCTGCTGATAAAAAATTTGTTAGGAAAATAAAAAAGAAAATTTATCAAAATGGTTTTTCCTCAGATGTTGATATTCAGACTGAATTCCATCATCAGGATGTCAGCGCGTTTTTTGATTCGCTTACTGTTGTATCTGTCCCTGCTCCTAAAGGGGAGGCATTCGGATTGTTTATCATCGAATCTTTGGCCAGCGGTATACCTGTCGTACAACCTAATCTGGGGGGATACACGGAAATTGTCGAAAAAACGGGTGGCGGTGTTGGTTACGATCAGAATACTCCGCAAGGATTGGCTCATGCACTGGCAAAGCTTCTGACTGATCCGCAGACATTACACGATATGAGCCAAAAAGGTAGAGAACAAGTCGAAAAATATTATTCAATCGATCAAATGGCAAAAACATTATTGAATATTTATTCAAAGTACATGTAAATCAATGTTAACTTACTGATTCCTCAATGAATTCGCTCTTAAGTTTTTTTATGTCACGTTGCGGTGACTCGCCAAACTCTCTTTTATATTCACGACTGAACTGGGATGGACTTTCATAACCAACCTCAAACGATGCGTTTGACGCATCCAGTTGATCTATGAGCATCAACCGTCTTGCTTCATAAAGACGTAATGTCTTTATGTATTGCAGAGGGCTCATAGATGTTAATGATCTAAAATGATGATGAAATGTTGAATTGCTCATGCAGGCTTGTTCTGTTAGCTCGTCGATGGTTAATGACCGTTTATAATTAGACTTCATCCAATCTATTACTTTTGCTATCTGATGACTCTGACTCCCGGCGGATGCGATTTGACATAGTCGCATACTTTGTTCTCCCATGAGTAATCGATAAATGATTTCACGTTGAATAAGAGGCGCGAGAATGGGGATATCCTCCTCATTACTAAGTAGGTCAATTAAACGTTTGAAGGAGGTCAGCAGTGGTAATGTAACTTTGCCTGTTGCCATGCCCCTGCTGGATTGCCCTGCTTTTGGGGATGGAAGGTTGCTGTCTATCATCAATTGTGATATTTCACGGCGGTCAAGTTTTAGCTTAAGGCCAAGATAAGGCGTTTCTTTACTTGCGTTTAGGATTTGCACAGTAGTCGGAAGGTTGATAGCTGTGATCAGGTAATGCTGAGGGTCATATATGTATGTGTCGTCTCCAAGAATTACACGCTTTGAACCTTGAACTACCATACAAATGCTTGGTTCATAAATGGTTGTTATCAATTGAGTAGGTTCGTTTCTTCGAAATAATGATAATCCCGGAATGGCAGTTGTATGGAGCTTGCCTTTCTCGGTTAAATGAGCAATTGAATTTTGTAGTTCCTTGAGTATCAAATCCATATCTAAATCCTTTATTATTTATTTGATTTAGTTTCTTATTAATATCATATCTTTTTAAATTAAAAAAGTAAAAAGTATAGTGCTTCGGATAATCAGGCAATAAAAAGGTAGTGTCGTTCTACCGCTTTTTAGTTTTTTCGTCGTATATTATAAGCAAGGGTGCAGAATACTATTTGGGAAGTACCTAACACATGATTAAAAGGAGTCAGAAATGAAAAAACGAAATTTGGGTGAAAATCTTGAAGTTTCAGCTCTTGGTCTTGGATGTATGGGAATGAGTTTTGGATACGGTCCGCCTAAAGATATAAAAGAGATGATTGCGTTGCTTCATGCCGCTGTTGAATGTGGTATTACATTTTTTGATACAGCAGAAGTTTATGGACCGTTCAGCAATGAAGAATTGTTGGGTGAAGCTTTATCTTCATTGAAAGATAAAGTAGTTATTGCTACTAAGTTTGGTTTTGATATTGGGGCTGGAAAAGATGCTCGAGGAATGGGAGGTGAGCCTGCCTTAAATAGTCGACCTGAACATATCAAAAAAGTAGCTGAAGAATCAATGAAGCGCCTTAGGATTGATGTCATCGATTTGTTTTATCAGCACCGTGTTGACCCTTATGTACCCATTGAAGACGTTGCAGGAGCAGTTAAAGAACTTATTGAGCAGGGCAAAGTCAAACTATTGCAGATTATCCGAAGCAGCCGCTCAGACAATCCGCCGTGCGCACGCTGTACAACCGGTAACTGCACTACAGAGTGAATATTCGCTTTGGTATCGCAATCCTGAAGATGAAATTATTCCGACTTTGGAAGAACTGGGTATTGGTTTGGTTCCGTATAGTCCTCTTGGTAAAGGTTTTCTTGCTGGCAAATTCGATGAAAAATCGACATTTAAAAAAAACGATTTCAGAAGCACTTTGCCTCGATTCACTCCAGAGGCACTCAAAGCAAATAAAGCTTTGCTTGATTTGATCGGTAAAATCGCGGAAAAGAAGCAGGCGACACCAGCTCAGATTGCACTTGCATGGCTGCTTGCTCAGAAGGCCTGGATTGTTCCAATTCCCGGGACTACAAAACTGCATCGGCTGGAGGAAAATATAGGATCGGTTTCTGTAGAACTTTCAGAAGAAGATATTCGGGAAATTGAAACCGCGTCATCACAGATTAACATTCAGGGAGCGCGTTATCCTGAAAAACTATTGAATATGACCGGTAAATAGAAAGCATTTTATTGAGATAAAAAGAAATTTTCTGAGCTTGCAATGTGATCATTTTAATAAATGATAATACTGTAGAGATTTAATTAGACTAACAATTCGTGCTGCAAAAATTATTTGCAGCACGAATTGTTAGTGGGGAACGCGTTTTTAATTTATATTGATGCAGAATCAAGATAGCTAAAATCGTTTATAACTTAAATTGAGCGATAATTGATTCCAACCCCTTAGTTTTTTCCGAAAGTTCTTTGGTTACAACCACGCTGTTTTTAGCGCCATGGCTATTGTTTTCAGATATACCGCTGATATTTTCTATAGATTTCATAATCTCGCCTGTTGAAGTGCTCTGTTCCGTCATGGCAACATTGATCTCTTCCGATATACGAGTCAGGCTATTCATGGACTCAGCTATCTCTTCGGTACCACGGTTTTGCTCTTCCATAGCTGAGACTATACCATCGGTGATTTCACGAAGGTTTTCCATAGCTTTTGAAACTTCCGCAATACCTATTTCCTGCTCATCAGTTGACCGATCAACGTCAATAGCAAGTTGATTGATTTCCATGATTGAATCGATCATACCGGTGATAATGCGATCAACACTTTCAACCAGTTTTACACCAGAATCAGCTTTTGAGTTCGCTTTGTTGATAAGATCGGCTATTTCTTTAGCCGCCTGTCCTGATTGCTCAGCGAGTGCACGTACCTCATCAGCAACGACAGCAAACCCTTTACCAGCTTCACCTGCGCGAGCCGCTTCTATTGCGGCATTGAGTGCCAGAAGGTTAGTTTGTCCGGCTATACCGGTGATAACATCGATAATCTTGTTAATTTCACCGGTACTCTCAGATATGTCACGCATACCACGCACAGAATCCTTAACTGCTTTGTTTCCTTCAAGCGCGCTGTCGTTGATGGCATTAGCCAACGCACTCACTTTACGTGAATTTTCAGTGACATCATTGATTGACCTGGCAAGCTGACTTATGGAAGCAGTCGCTTCAGTGACAGAACTGGACTGTACTTCAACAGACTGAAATACTTGCCCGACATTTTTCGACATTTCTTCAACTGCCGCTGATGTCTGAGTAATCGCTGTGGTCTGTCCTTCAATATTTTTTAATACCAATTCGGTGCTAGTGGTAATTTCGTTTGCGGCAGACGACGTTTCCTGACTCATTGAAGCAAGTTCTTCCGCTCCGCTAGCGATATTCTGGGCGGTAGTAGTAATTTCATTCGCGCTTTCGCCAACCTGATTGGATACCTCTTTTACTTCAGTGATGAGATTTTTCAGATTGCCAATCATATTATTGATATGTCCTGCCAGATTACCGATTTCGTCATTGGTGTTTACATTTGCAACTACAGTCAAATCGCCTTGAGCAACGCTTTCAACCGTATTGCCAACGGTTTTAAGCGGAGAGGTAATCATACGTGTTATTATGACACCGCATGCCAGCGCAATAAGTATAGATATTACCGTTATTGCCGGTAGGGCTATACTTGTTGCTCGCCGCGCTGCTGCGGATTTCTTCAACGCTTCGTTGACCTCCTCCTCGAGAAGATCCTGCAGTTGTTGCATAAAACCATTAACAGTCACTATCTTTTGAGCAAGTAATGTTACATCGGCATTTTTCCTTTGATCAATTTCATTGTAAATCTGACGAATGTGACTGCGCAGTTCCGAACATTTTTTCGAAATACGGTCAAAATAGGAAATGCCCAGTTTCGCAATTTGCAGTTTGTCTTTTACATCCTCTTTCTCGTCTATTTTCTCAGGTAGACTAAAAAAACGGTTAAGGTTTTTTGCCATCTTATCCTGAGATTTTGCTATAACTTCATCATTCGATTGATAAGAATTAATCCAATATGCAAGCATTGTTGTACTGAAATCTCTATTGCCGGAAAATTTTGTGTCCGTATTAGCTGCGGCTTTTACTTCTTCATACCAGAGATTGAGTTCCTGTTCCGCTTTGTTCAGAAAATCATCTAGTTTGTAGGTGGTCCCATTCCAATTGACAGAATGACTAGCGTATTCATTCTGATTTTTGATAAGAGACGATATTGCTTCGTTAAACGATTTTTCCTGTGCAAGAATATTTTCCGTGGCAGCAACTACCTGTTGTGAACCTTTAGGAACGACTGTTTTGATACCGCGTTCTGCATAAACTTCCGCTGATTTACTCTGTTTGAATTCAGGTGAATCTGAACCAAGCTGGATTGCTGTGATCCACATTTCCCATACAGCCAGTTCATTCCATAGGCGGGTTTCAAGTTCTTTCAGTCCGGTCAAAGCTGTTTTATACTGTTCGGCGACTGTTTCTGCTTTAGCCAGTGATATATTTGCACATACGGCAACGTGCTGCTGAGGTGATTTTTCCAATCCTACAACATCTCCCGATCTGGCAATCTGGCCAGACATGATAATGCCGACCATACCGCTGACAGCACCTATCAAGGCAACAATCAAGTAGCTGAAAATCAATTTTTTGCCGATAGAGAATTTCATTATATTGACTCCTTTAAACCAGCTTAAGCGCCCGCATTATTCTTCGTAAATAGCATCACCAGGAAACTGCGCCTTGATATCATCCGCGGTAACATCATACATACCACATCCTACGATATATGTTTTACCGCCGTTTTCAGTTTTTATAACATACGAAATTTTAGGTGATTCTGATTCCTGACCCGGTTTCGGCCATGAATACGGAACCCATCCAGAGCCGTTATCTTCAGCCATTTCTGAAAAAACAACAAAAACAAACATACCGTTCAGATCCTGAAAATCAGCAAGACTTTTTCCATCAAGATCAGGTTTAATGGGATGCATCAACATAATTGCCTCTGGATCTTGAACCCATACATATCCCTGTCCGTCAGCAAAAATGAATTCACCATCTTTGTTTTTCAGTTCAGCAAGCGCTGCGTCGCCTTTCTCAGCGATCAGAGCAGCTGCTTTCTGTGCGACTTCTTTGCAACTCTGTGGGGTAAGATCCAGAGCATAGGCTCCAAGAGTCAAACACAGAGTTAAAACACATGTTAATAATCCTGCCAAATAAAAAGCATGTTTTTTCATTTCTTTTCCTCCTTTGTTAAAACTCTTCGCTAGTTAGTCACATCTTGTTGCGTATTGAATACTACAGTTAATTATTTTTTTTAAATGTAATATTAATGCTAAATAAGTTATTTAGAGATTTCGGATAATTTTGAAAATAGTTAACTGCAATTATTGTTAAAAAACATTCACTTTTATGTAAAATAGTGATATGACAATGATTGAAATATGAAAAAAAAGTAATTTAATGAGTAGTTTTGTAAAGGAATTAATTAAATATAGAATGGGTTGTTGATGGACGCTTGTTGGTGTAACTTTTTTTATACGATTGATAATTTTTTCGTAATCGAGAAAATTCAGGTAACAATTTTACGTTCTGTAAAATCGACAATTTCGGGTCGCTTCTGCTATTCAGTTATTTCGATAGCATTTTCTTTTACTACCGCCAAAGTATCGCAGATAACCTCAATACTACGATATCCCGTAACAGTAGAGTCGCTGACAGTTATTTGCGCTGTGAGTTCTGTGTCGCTTAGTACTGATAGCGAATCCACAGTAATTCCGTAATCACACCTCAGTAGCACAGTGCCGGACGTCCAATTGGTGTGATTCCCGGTAATCGTTATGGATACCACACTGTCTTTCTGTACTGTTTGAGGTGTCACTCCGGAAATATATGGAGTCATACCTACAACACGATAGAAGCATGAAGTTGGTTCCTGAGGGACAGTAATACTCCATGTGGTTTCAGTAAAAGAATCTGGAGGAGACGGTATAACTTCTTGCCAAACAATAGTATCAGATGAATCCGTTGCTTCAACGCGATAGTATGAGTGATCTGTGAATTGATGCCATGTGAACGATACTGTATCGTTATCACTTTGTTTTATATGATTTAAAGATAATTCTCTATCGACGATTACAAATTCACATACCGACCACGTATCTGACCAGTCACTTTCCATATAATCATAGTTATATTTTGTGCGTACCATCCATCGGTATGTTTTTCCTTCCTGAAATAAGGTATTTTCAGTGAGCAAAAGGGACGAACCGCTGACATTGCTTTCCAATAACAATGGATTATTATCGCAGTCGAGTTCTTCTATTTTTATTTCGTACAGGTAATCACTTGCGATTAAGGTATCATTTTCACGGTTGTAATAATCGGGATATTCAGTCAACTTTTCGGTCCACCTGAATTCAAGTAAAGATTCCCAGTCATCAATTGTGATGTTTCCGCGCGGATAGATAAGTATCGGGTCATACCGTTCAACAGTTTCGAGATAAATATAATTGCTGTAGTCCTGTTCTTCATTTCCCGCGTTATCTAAACTCCAATAACGGACATTGTATGAAGCGATATCGGTTAGTTCAATCACAGTACTTTCAACCGGATTGCCCTGTACATATTGACCAATAGATTTGTAGTAAGCATTTTTTGTATAACATGTTTTTGAAACGCCACTTAAATTATCGTTTGCTGTAAGGTTGATAACAATTGGCGCAAAGTAAACTTTGTATTTATCTTCACCTCCGGTTCCATCGGAACCACCTGTTTCTCCTCCACCTTCATAATCATCTTCAGTTTCAGGTGCGGTAGTATCTATTTTGATATCTAATGTGTGAGGATTTTCTTCGTTTTCCGCGTGATCAATACTCCAGTACTGTATATCGTAATCGCCTTCATTATCCAGTTGTATGAGTATGCCGTCCTGTGGGGCGTCATTGTCGATGGCATATAGTGTCTGCTTAATGCCGTTGATATTATCTGTGGCAGATAGCGTAATTGCTACAGAATAGTTTACCCACGCTCCATCATTATCATAATCATCTGTTGTTAGAGGAGGTGTGGTATCGTTTTGAAAGACTAATACAAACTCTACAGGTGATGACCACGATGTATATTCTGTTCCTATTTTTCCTCTGATACTCCATTGATATCTTGTTCCAAACTGTAATCGCGAATCATTATCCGGCAAACTCCATGAAGATCCAGTTATACCTATTTCGCTGAGTATTATTGTATTATCGTTATCCATATTTTCGACTTTGATTTCATATTCATACTCAGCCGTTGTGGATTGCCACTGAAATTCTGTAAAATCATCTACACTATCAAGGTTGATGCTGTTTTCAGGATATATCCCGATGGGTTTCAGAAAAACTCTGAAAATTTCAGGGCCTTGCCATGCTTCGTTATCGGCCTCAGTGTTGAGTCCGCGTATCCACCAGCGATATGTCTTGCCGTCAAACAGAGACGAGTCATTGTCAGGTATTGTCCATGTCATGGGATCGATATAGGTTGCTGTATACGTAATTATCGGAGCATCGTTATCAATTTCGCAAACTTTCAGTTCATATGCCGAATAAGTTCCGTCATTAAACCAGTGGAATTCAGGATGTGTTGTCTCGATAGTCTCTTTTGGATGAATTAACACTGTAGTATCAGCAGGTACGATTTCCAATGATTCACTAGCCGCTGTAGACCATCTTCCTATATTATCCTTCACCTGAAATGAAATGGTATGTTCACCTGCTGATAATAATGAGGTGTATTCAAAACTGCATTCCGAACTTAACACTCCGTCGAGATTAGATGTCCATTGATATTCCACTATTTCGCCGCTATTAATATGTGCAGACCCATCAAACGCAATGACTTCGCCTCTTGTCGCGGAAACAGGCATTGCGTCGATTGACGAAGTAGGAATATCGATTCCCAGCGTTGGGTCGCCGAGGAGTACCATGCCGTATGACCAGCTTACTGTACTGGATGACGATGAGGAGTGATAGCCGAACCAGTATTCAAAAGCTTCACCTATGGATTGTCGCGATTCCGTGTTCATTTTTGGGATAAAATTTTGATATCCTGTCATACCACCAACTTTAGTTGAACCAACTGCCGCGAGTCCGTATGTGGGAGTAAAAATATAGTGGCCGCCCATATAATTGGTTGTGGTAAACCTGCAGTTAGTACATGCGTACAGGCTGTAAAATAATGATGTAGGGTCTATTCCCGGTAATGCTGTTGCATAGATATTACCGCCGGTAAACGCATGGTAGGTTGCCGCTGAATGTACGCTCACATGCACAAATTCATAATTTTCCGTTAATACAGAGCGGTACGCCTGGTTCATGTTTCCAGAGTTTATGACGGTAACATCCGGGTAGACCTGATCAAGATACAGTGTTCCCCATGAGCTCCAGTCTGATTCATGCAGTAACACTGCTTTGTTATCGATAGCAAGCTGGCCTGTCCGGTAAAGATGATTCTTATGTAAATAGTTGCGTATCAACCATACTTCGTCTTGTCCGGCACCACTTGTTACGGTAGATGATGTCAAACGTCCTACCCATATATCCGGTTTATAGTCGCCTGTACCTGCAGTATGTCCATCGAGCCTACCATCGCCGTCAGAATCTGTCCATGAACCGTCAAGGTCCATATAATATAAATCCATGGGGAATTGAGCGTATGTAGAACCTGATGAGTCGTAATCATAATCATGTTCATAAGTAACTACAGGCAGGTCACCGATTAGCAGAACTCCATCAAGATTTTCAGTCATTTTGGATTGAAAATATGAGTATAATTCTTCTTTTGACGAACTCTGTACAGTCACCACACTGACGGCGTATTTTCGTTCCGACTCTATGTCATTCACAAACTGATCAAACTCTGAGAACGAAATAAGAGCCGCATATACAGGCTGTTCAACCGCAATAATCAATAACGGATATCCATCACGTCCTTGCGTATGATGTACTTCGGTAACCGTTGCGTATAAAGGCATACAACATAAAAAGGCAACAAACACGGATATCCAGATTTTTATGTTCACGGATTGTTATTCCTTTTGTTCAGTTATCCTGCGAGTAATTTTTTCTGTTGCGTGATCTATTTTTTGTAACGAATTTTTCCATTCAAATATAACAATATCTTCCTGCGGTTTGTTTTTTGCAAGTTGTTCCCTGTATTCATATAAAAGGGTAAGCGTATCCTCATTACCCAGTTCGCCCAGAGATACAACTATTGCATCTTTCATTATTTGACTGACTTCTCGCCCTTCAAGGCGTTTTATAAGTGACGGGAGACTTTGCTCAACTTTCAATACTGCGAGAGCATCGATTGTTGCGAATACAACCCGTTCATCCTGATCGTTCAGTAAATCGATAATAGTATTGCCTGCATCCCTATATTGTATTTCGGCAATAGCGGTTACCGCCTTATAGCGAACTCCTGCGTCGGAATCGGATAATATAGTTACAAGCGCTTCTCCCGCACGTTTATCGCCGATAGCGCCTAACGCTTGTGCAATTGCCCTGCGGATATAGCTGTTGTCTTCAGTCCTGAGCAGTTCTATCAGATAGGGGACAGCCTCATACGATTTTGCCGTGCCCAGTGCATTTATGAGTATCCCTTTTTCTCCAACAGTTATACTCGGATCATACACAAGTTTCTCAAGTAATGTATAAACAAGACCGTTGCCGCGTTCATTTATATTATGCACTGATTTTTGATGTTTTTCAAGAGTAGGTGAGAATAAATCGGCCATAATTGATTCACGTGGTATAGCTGATTTGCGCAAAATAGCTGGTGCGTCTGGAATTCCGTGTTCAGTCAATGATGACTTGATAAGCGGTTCGATTTCTTCGTTATAGAATCCTGCGTTTACCGATAACATCAGGCTTACAATGCCCGCTATGTGTGCCGCGGCAATGTTTGCTCCCGATCTGGTTTCATAGCAATGCGAGTAATCGGTTTCGTCCTGTTTTTTAGGACGCAATGAAATACAGTTGAGTCCCGGTGCATATAAGTTTATTCCATTGTCAGGGATAGATGCATCCTGCACAGATTGTTTTCCACATGGTGTAACCGTTATGACCTTTTGATCATCTGTCTTGGATTCTGACAGGGACAATGGTTCAGATTCAGACGGTGCGATAACGACGCATCCGCAATGATAGGCATAGTTGATCAACTCATTGAGTAAGTTTGATTCTCCCTCTATTTTACCTCCAATCAATATGATATCCGCGCCGTTGTTTACCGCGTAATAAATTCCCTGACAGAGCGATATACATGATCCAACCCCATCATTATCTTGTGTTACTACAGGCATGATGGAGGCATACCAGTCTATACCGGATATACCTGTCTGGTTTGTTGCGTTGGCAGCGATAATACCCGCTAATGCTGTGCCGGAACCGTGTGTGTCGGTAATATCCGTATTATCCATGACAAAGTTGTAGCCGTGTATATTGTCTTTCGCCCAAATTTTACCATTCAGTTCCGGATGCATGGTATCGATGCCTGTGCTCAGCACTGCTATGAGCGTGGACGGGCTTCCTGTCGAGATTTTCCATGCCTCAGGGATATTCATCGCGTCAAGAGCCCATTGGGTTTCGTCATCGTCATCGATAGGAGTGTCGCAGATTATCAGATGCACGTTGCGTTCGACATACTCTATCCCCGGAAACGATCTATATGCGCGTATAAGGTCTTCGAGATGTGCTATATCAGAAAACGTGACTTTGTATATATTTTTAAGCGAAGTAAAATCATTTGAAGTTGATTTTCTTATAAATGGGGGGACACGTAATGTTCTTTGCATGTGTGATGCTTTGATCTCATGAAAAGGCATAATCGAAGAAAAGACAGGTGTGCAGGATACAACGCCAAACTTTTTATTGATTTCCTTGATTGGTTCGGGAATATTCGAAGAACCATCGTTATCACGCTGTATGACACTATCTTTGAACTTGACAATCAGTTCATATTCTGAGCTGTATACTTTGTAAGCAGATATGTTAATCACATTTAAAATAAGTACCACCAACAGACTGTAATATATTTTCATAACCAGTACTCAACGAATGGTGAACAACATATTTCAATTTAGTTAAATTCTTTAATATGTTAGCAAAAAGTAATTTGTTTTTCAAATAAAACTATGGAGTGTAACTAATTAAATTTGGTTTATTTTTAGTTATTTGGATTGACCAATAAATGTTAAATCTGTATGATAAATTAATTGATCGTAATATAAATATTCCTGAAGGAAGCAGGATAGAGAATTGCCTGATGAAAAATAAACAAATTTTTCGGACATTTTTTTATATAGTTTTTGTCTTTTTAATTACAGCCCCGTTTATATGCGGATGTGGAAGACAGCCTGAAGATCAAAAGAAAAATCATGCTGATGCTGTAGTTAATTCTACGATTGTTAAAGACTTTGAAGTGGTCATGTATGATAAAACCGATCAGGGGCTTGCTGGCAGGATTGCTTTTTCAGGAAGATGGATGGGATGGGAAAACGCGAGGTGTCTGGTATTCAAAACTCCTCTTGTCAAAGTTTTGACTGTGCGGGATATACAGGTTACGTTTTATTCCAGCGAGGAATCAGGAAAGAAAGTCCGGTCTATTTTGAAAGCTAAGAAAGCTGAGATCCATACATCGGCGTCAAAAGATGTTAT
Organism: Candidatus Auribacterota bacterium; assembly: GCA_963675685.2. GTDB lineage: Bacteria > Auribacterota > Auribacteria > Auribacterales > Auribacteraceae > R3-B46. The sequence goes on along the minus strand of CAXXKF010000010.1, from coordinate 294,367 downwards.
CGATCATATCGTTTCTTCAAAGATAGTCTGTACCGGTGACGTTGTTTTGGAGACGGATACTGACCGTAAGTTGAAGTGTGATGAGTTGACTGTAACTGCCCTGAAGAGTAATAACGAAAATTATTTGCCGCAGATACTCGCTAAGGGGCATTGTGTATTGCATTGCGATAACCGGTTAAAGCGATTTGATAAGCTCAAAACAGATGCGCTATTACAAATAGATGATTATCAGATATAAAATGATATTTTTTAAAAATTCAACTTGAGGTGATTGCATGAACACTAAATTATTCTGCAATGTATTGGCTGTTATTTTGACATTTTTGGTTTGCTCTACTGCAGAGGTTGTCTATGCGCAGACAGCGGATGAACTGGTACTGCAGGGCAAACAGGAACTTTTTGAAAACCGCAATCCGGTTTTGGCGCTGGGTAAATTTAATGATGCTCTTGTACTCGACGCATCGCATCCGCAGGCTCATTTCTGGCATGCGGTGACTGTCCTTTTCAGCGATGCCGATTTTCTGACAACTTTGCAATCGCTTAATATGATGGATTCACAGTACACTGCTTTGATTTTCGATAACGACGGTCATGTTGACTACGATTTTAATCGAACGTACCCTGACGCGACAACTCTGCAAACTTTGGCTGTTAATCTTATACCGGAATTGGATAGCGCGTTGAACGATTTTTCGTTTGTCGATACCTCGTTTAGCGATAGTTTTACCATTCCGGGGCACAGCCCGATTGATATTGATTACGCGGACGCGAAAATGGTTGAAGGAATTATCAATCTGCTTAAAGTTGTGTTCTATATTTACGGCTCCTATGACGTGGATAACGCCGATGTACAGGATGTGTTTTTCGGTGAACCGGATACCGGCATGACAAAATGGGATACTTTGTTGTCTGATTACCCTGACGCCCTGAATCTGTTAGCGGGTCATGCATCAAAACTGCTCAATGCGAAGAGCGCAATGCTCAATACGATCAGTTGCTATTTTGCGGTTTCCGATTATATCCGTGATGATCGTTTGGATAATGATGGACTCAATCATCTTATCCAGTTTTACGATCCGTACGATCCCGATAAATTTGACAGCTATCAGGAGTGGCAGGAGGAAAAAGAAGAAAATTTGCAGGGCGAACAGTATTTCAGAAACAAAGTTGTCGAAATGAATAACAATTTGCTTGATTCGACCATGTATCCTAAATTTGAATTAACCGAGCAGGATTTTGTCATTCTGGAAGAATACCCTGAAACCGCATGGGTAAATTTTGACGCGTTTTTTACCAATCCGCAGAACGCACGGTCGTATATCAATGAAATTGAAGATGACATGATGTTCGATGATTTTTCCGATACCACAATGGGCGGTATTTTTCCTGATTTCACGACTGCGGATTGGAATTACGCTTTTCGCTCAAACTCTGTTCGTATCGATACCATCACCGTGCTGTGGGATGAAGAAACACCGAATGGAGTCAAATTATGGCTCGAATGGTATGATGAAGAACCGCATCCAGATTTTGTACGCTACAAAATTTATCGATCCACAACTATAGATGTCGACGATTCCTCTGATCTTGTAGCAACCGTTACGGATGCGACATTGCTAACCTGCATAGACGATTCATTTGACACTGCCAATAACGTTTATTATTACCGTGTGTACACCTACTACGATTTTGGCGCAGGCGTAACGTCAACCGCAAAAAGTGAACTTGGTAAAGTGATATTCCGTGTCTATGTCGATGCAGGGAACGCATCTGATGAAAATCAGGACGGCACGAAGGCTCATCCGTATAGTGAACTCATTGACCTTAGCGATTGGAAAGAAGATTTACAAATGGAAAATCTAAAGATCTTAGTTGCTCAGGGTGTTTATAACCACTTGAATCTACATTTTTTATCAGGAATGTATTTTGAAGGTGGCTATGAATCAACAACTTGGACTAGAGATGTTGATTCATATGAAACAAAAATTATTAACGATAGCCTTGATGGAATTCATAATTGTCATGATATTTCTCTTGATGGATTTACGGTGAATTCCGTAGATGTTTCATGGGTGGGGGCCATTCATGTAGCTAATACATCTGATCTAGTTGTTTCTCATTGTAAAATAGTAAATAATAGTTCAACAGGTATTAATTTGTGGCAATGTAGCGGAGTCATAAAAAACTGCATTGTAAGTTTAAATAAATATCAAGGCTGGTATTCGGGCATATATGCCGAAGATTCTTCGATATACATCTGTGACAACCTGATTAATTCTAATGATCGAGGAATAATACTCGCTAATTATAGTCGCAAGGGTGATTATACAGTACTCAACAATACTGTTGTCTCAAACGGTGTGGGAATAGGTTGTAACTCCTATTTTCCTGATTCGGTTGTTACGGTTAAAAATAATATCATAGTAGGTAATATTTCTGCTATAAGTATATATTCTTCTGGTGTTTCTACAATATCATATAATAACCTCTACAATAATAACTACAACTGGCCTGCCGGGCAGGATAACAATATTTCTATTGATCCGATGTTTTATAATGATTCCGAAAGTGACCCTGTATATTGGCTGACTGCCGGATCACCTTGTATCAATGTGGGCGATAATGATGCTCATGAATACCCATCTACTGATATCGATGGATATGACCGCTTTGCCGATGGAATCATCGATATGGGTTCGTATGAATATACAGATACCGACAACGATAGTATGAACAACCGCTGGGAAACGCTCTATAATCTTAATCCCCAACAAAATGATGCAGATAATGACAATGATAATGATGGGTTAAGCAATATTCAGGAATATCTTCACAGGACTAATCCTTTAAACGGAGACACTGACAATGATGGGCTGACGGACGGTTGGGAAATTGGAAACGGAACAAATGCACTCATCAATGATGCAGATGCTGATCTTGACAATGACGGGTTAAGTAATATACAGGAATTTTATCATAACACACTGGTGGATGATGAGGATACGGATAACGATAGTTTATCAGATGGTTGGGAGGTTAACAATGGAACAAATCCGCTTGTCGATGATGCCAATGCTGATCCCGACAATGATGGACTAAGCAATATTGACGAACAAAAATATAACACTAAACCGCAAAATGATGATACTGATAACGATGGATTGTTAGATGGTGAAGAGATTTTGTTTATTGGTTCGGAATTTCAGATTAATACTTTCACAACAAGCACTCAATCTTCTCCTTCAGTTGCCAGTAATGGTCTAACCTATTTTGTAACATGGCAAAGTTATCAGGATGGTGATCTGTATGGAATATATGGTCAGCTATATGATAACGATGGTAATAAAGTCGGCTCAGAATTTCAAGTTAATACATATACTACAAGTTACCAAGCGAATCCTTCAGTTGCCAGTAATGGTCTAACCTATTTTGTAACATGGCAAAGTTATCAGGATGGTGATCTGTATGGAATATATGGTCAGCTATATGATAACGATGGTAATAAAGTCGGCTCAGAATTTCAAGTTAATACATATACTACAAGTTACCAAGCGAATCCTGCGATTGCAAGTAATGGAACAGCGTATCTTGTAACATGGCAAAGTTATCAGGATGGTGATCTGTATGGAATATACGGCCAGTTATACGATAATGGTGGAAGCTCGGTTGGTGCAGAGTTTCAAATTTATACCTACACGGCAAACTCCCAGGCGTGTCCTTCAGTCGCGAGTAGTGGCAATACTTATCTTGTAACATGGCAAAATGGAAATTCTCGTTCTCGTATATACGGCCGGTTATACGATAATAATGCTAACAAGGTTGGCTTAGAGTTTCAAGTGAACACATATACAGCAAATACGCAGAAATATCCTGCGATTGCAAGTAATGGAACAACGTATCTTGTTACTTGGCAAAGTGAACATCAAGATGGAAGCAGAGAAGGAATATACGGCCAGTTATACGATAGTAATGCTAACAAGATTGGCTTAGAGTTCCAAGTGAACACATATACTATAAATGATCAGAAATATCCTGCAATTGCGAGTAATGGAACAACGTATCTTGTTATATGGCAAAGTGAACATCAAGATGGAAGCTCTGAAGGAATATATGGGCAGCTATATGATAATGATGGGCATGCAATTAGCCTAGAGTTTAAGGTTAATACGTACACGAGTCAAAACCAAAGTAAGCCTACAGTCGCTAGTAACGGTAAAGACTATCTGGTGGTATGGCAAAGTTCTAATCAAGACGTGAACTCTGAAGGAATATTCGGTCAGTTAGTGAAATCTTTCGGGTATGGTACTGACCCACTTAATCCCGATATGGATGGAGATGGTTTAAAGGATGGGGAAGAAATAAATATTTACGGTTCTATAGCAAATAAAGTTGACTCTGACAAAGACGGATTAAATGATGGAGATGAAGTATATATTCACAGTACGGACCCTATTAATATTGACACTGACAACGATGGTTTACCAGATGGATGGGAGATTAACAATGGTACAAATCCGCTTCAAGATGATGCTGATGGGGACTTAGATAATGACGGTTTGAATAATATAGATGAGCTTTATTATAATACAAAAGCTAATAACTGCGATACAGATAACGATGGGTTATTTGACGGCAGAGAAGTTCTTTTTCTTGGATTAGAATTTCAGGTGAATAACTATACACCAGGAAGACTAAAAAAACCTTCTGTCGCTAGTAGCAATACAACTTATTTTGTGACATGGCAGTGTAGTAGTGAAATATATGGTAAAGTTTACGATAATAATGGAAAAGCGCTTTGTTCAGAATTTCAAATTAATAGCTACACGATAGAGTCGTTTTCAGTGGCAAGCAATGGTAAGACCTATTTTGTGGCATGGCAAATTTATTATTATCAAGGAAGCATTGACGATATATATGGCCAGTTATATGATGACACTGGAAAAGCGCTTGGTTCAAAATTTCGAATTAATACCTATACGACAAGCGAACAAAGTTACCCTTCAGTTGCAAGTAGCGGATCAACGTATTTGGTCACATGGGTCAGTCATGGTCAAGAGGGTTATTTTAATAAAATATATGGCCAGTTATATGACAATGATGGAAATGAAATTGGATCAGAATTTCCAGTGAACTACACGACAAATTCGCAATATATGCCAGCAGTTGCAGGCAATGAAACGAATTATTTAATTACATGGCAAAGTTATGGCCAAGACGGAAGTTATATGGGCATATATGGCCAGATCTATGGTAGTAATGGTGGAGCGATTGGCTCAGAATTTCGAATTAATACCTATACGACAAGCGAACAAAGTTATCCTTCAGTTGCAAGCAACGGTATAACATATCTAGTGACATGGCAGAGCGTTGACCAAGATGGTTCAGCTTACGGAATATATGGTCAGATACTAGATAATAATGGAGATAAGATTGGTACTGAGTTCCAAGTTAATACATATACTTCATACTTACAAAAAGATTCTTCAGTTGCAAGTAATGGTTCAACTTATCTTGTGACATGGCAAAGTTCTTACCAAGATGGTTCATATTACGGAATATATGGCCAGTTATTAGATAATAATGGAGATAAGATTGGTACTGAATTTCGGGTTAATACATATACTTCTGGTGAACAAGAAAATCCTTCAGTGGCGAGTAATGGAACAAAATATTTACTTGTGTGGGATAGTTATGGGGAGTTTAGAATATGCGGACAGTTTGTTAATGCTTCATTTTTGGGTACCGAGCCCCTTAACGCTGATACTGATGGTGACAATTTAAAGGATGGGGACGAAATTGAAACATATGGTTCCAATCCAACCAACCCCGATACCGACAACGACGGTATGAACGACGGTGACGAAGTATATGCCGGTATGGAACCGGATAACGCTGATTCGTTATTCGGTATCATCTACTGCGGTTATGAACCTGCTGTCGAGTCGGTTATACTGCAGTGGCAGGGTTCGGTATCCAATCCCGATATGCCATACAAAATTATCTGGAGCGATAACCTGATGTCATTGTGGCAGGAAGCTGTTATTGATCCAGCAGATATTATCAACAGCGATGGTATCCGTACATGGCTTGACGATGGCGACAATGATTCGTCTATACCTCGTCCCGCACCGGATGGATCTGACTCACGGTTGTATCGGGTTATTGTTGAATAATTTTTTGACGGCTTACAGATACAATAATTTGCTGAAAACTAAACTAATCGATTATTAAGAATTTGATAAAATTAAAAACTAATCCCCGAGGGAATGACATGTCAGGGGTTGCAGTTAATCAATAGTATCACCAGATAGTTGCAATCATTCGAGTTCAAAACTATCCATATCGCTCAGATAAGGTTTGATAATCTCTGTGAATTAAAGCGATTGCTCAAGCAGTTGATTATATGACTTTTTCCTTGCGAAAAATGGGGGATTAGATATCTCTTTGCCTGCTAAGGCAAGATATCCGGCATTCTTGAAATTGTTTAGCTGACTGATCTTAACATTGATTTTTCTCAGGGAGAGATTTTTTGATTGTTTGGGGTGGATCACGGAAAAAATCCCCAATGCCTGGTATATGTCAGTATCCCTGTCTGCCAGAATAAATCCCAGTTGACTGGCGGCATTTATTGTATCGTCGTTATTGGAAAACATTTTTATATTGGCAAAGTGTAATCCGCTGTTTTCTAGTAGTGAATGCATAAAATTTTCTATATCCGTGTGTTCAGAATCTTTTGAAAAAAGCGGCAAAAATTCTTTTGTAAAAAGCTGATTCCCGTCAGTTTGGAAATATGAAAGCAGTTCACTTCCCAGCAATGTTTCTATTTGAGCCATATTATATGTTTGTGAAAATATAGCAAATTTAACATCTCTTTTGTTATCTCGATATTTTTCTCTAACTAACTCCATATAATGGGCAAGTTTTTTTCTGACATACATATTGGTATACGGAGATTTTTCATAAAAGCGTAATGAGTCTATGTCGAGCACGATCAGATCGTTGTCCGAGATATCGCATTTCAAATAACCACAGCTTTCCAAAACAATCTGGAGCTTTATGACTTCAGAATACGATAATCCCATGGGTATAAGGTGTTGCTCAAGATATTGCATTGACTGATGCGCGTTTTGAAACGATTTACGCAATCTTGAGAAAAGAGGGTTACGGTTAACAATTACCGGATTAGGAAGTTTGAAATCGGGTGTGTCAAGCATTTCAAGGTAGAGTTTAAGTTTATCAATAGAACCAGTATCCAGCCTTTCGAATATAGTATTTACTTCGAGCTGGGTACTCTGTTGATTGAGATTTCTAACTGATGACGTGTTGTCATCTTGTGGCGTAACTTCTTTTTGTGAGGTGATTTTCATGTTGGCGTTTGTTCTACCTTGTGGCGATTCGGGTATGCCAAATCGTTCGCGTGGTATTGTCGCTTTCATGGAAAATACCAGATCATCAAACTCTATGGTTGATAGCTCAAAGACTTTTTTGAATTTCTTTTGATCTAGTTTTTCGAGTACTTTCTCTTGTAGCAATTTCATTGTGTTTGTTTTTTGATATGCGGTACTTTCATTTGCCTTGGTGGCGATACCGAGCATTTCAATGGCGTCTTTGGCAAGCATATGGTCATAAAAAAAGTGAATGAGCAAGGCTTTATATTCATAAGGCACCATAAGCTTTTCTAATTCAGAGGCTATTATTTCGTGCAAATATTGTAGCTCCTCATTTGAGAATTGTTTGTAAAATGCGGTAGATTTTCTTATGCGAAGCCGGGCGCTTTTCTGAGCCGAGTCAAGAGCTGTTACCGCTGAGTTCATCTCATCTGCCACTTCTTGTCGTGAATAACCTTTGGCGGTTTTAAAATATAAAACATTTATCTGTTGATGATGTAACCTATCCAAAACAGTACTTAGTATTCGTAATCTCAAATCATCCGGTTTGTCTTTTAAATGAGCACCTTTATAAACTTTCTGCAAAAAGTCATGTTCATAAAAGTCCTGGATTACACCTTCTGAGGCATAGGTTATTTTTTCTCCTGATTTTTTTACTTCAGGAATATGAAAATAATCTCTTGGGATTTCATACTTTAACCCGCAGAAAAAATAATTCATATACTTGGAGTTATTGCGTTTGTTAGGCGTAAACGTTTTTCTTATCTTTTCAGATTGGATATTTTGGAGAAGAATTTTACCAGCATCTCTAACTGCGCCTACGATTCGCCGCCTATGATAATCGTTTGTTGTATTGAGTTCTAATATTTTCGCTATTTCATCGTATGATAAATCGTCATATACAAAATAGATTACCATGGCTTTCTGCAGATGGGGCAAGGTTTCTATTGCGTCGGCCGCAAGTTGTCTGAGTTCCTTTAGTTCTTCAGGTGAAAAAGATTGATAAAATGACACGAATTCGTTCAATAGAGGGATCGCTTCCATATATAACCGTGGTTGGTATGTGCTGGGATTCATATCCAGATTAACCGCGGCCTGTCGTGATGAGAATTCACAAAGGTAATACTCGGTTAGATATTTGTCGTAAGAAGGATGTGTAAACCGGGCGTAAATATTAAGTAGTTCTTTAATGTCACTATTTACAGTAAACTCACCTTGTTTATGCAGGATGGCCTCATAAACTTCAACCATGTTGTCCGGTTTCTTTCGTTGCAATACAATTTTATCTTTTGGTATGTCTATAGCTAAACCATATAGAAACTGCTCGATTTGATACTCTGATTCTATATTCAAGTGGGTTGTTATTTGCTTTGACAGTTCTTGGTTGGGCATTTTGTAGAGTATAAACTGCCTCATTTGCTCTAATATATTTTTTCTTGTATCCTGGATTGTCGAAGAGCTAACCTCCAGTTTTATTGCGATATCATCCATAGATATGTTTTCATAGTATAAATCAATCAATACTTTTTTCGCACGACTAGTCATACTGTTGAAAGCTTCCAGAAAAGACTCTGATAATTCGCTTCTGGTGGAATCAGAAAAAGCAGAACGAAGATCAACTATCGCTTGAAGCTTGTTTTTTAGACGAGTTGAGATCCATATCGCTTTCATATGATTGATATCCAATATTTCTGCAAGATCTTTTAACCTTAATCCTTCATATTGCGTCATTAAAATGCATTGTTGTTCAAGAGGGGAGAAAAAGGTTTCGTAGCCGGATAAGATTTTATCCAGTTTATCAGACTCGACATCATAAATTGTTGTCCGGTTAAAAAGATCTTTGATAGAAGCAAGCATGAATTTTTCCCTGTTTTCCAAAAAGGCTCCTATAAACATTGTCCAATTGAGATTTTGTTTTTTAAGTAATTTTTGTAACTGTAGGAATTCTGGCTTTGAAAAAATGCTTTTTTCAAATTTTGATTCAACGGTTTTTTTGTATTGTTTGAACTCGTCAACATCGGAAAAATTCAATCGATTCATAATATCCGATTCACGCAGAGAGGTGGTGTGTGAGAGAATAATTACTTCTCTTTCCCGCAGAGACAGGGCTTCTAAATTATCTTCTATAGCTGATTTTATATTAAGCAAATCTTCTTTTGATAAATACTTATTTAATTCGATAATTTTTTGTAGATTGGCTATTATCTCAATTTCTAAAATCTGGCGTACTCTTTCACGGGAAATGCCATATATCCGGGCAATTTGAGTGTTGTTTATCCCTTTTAAGTTCATTTCGATAATTTCCTGGCTGCGTGGGTCTAAAAAAGGGATTGCTTCTATTAGAATTGCTTGTTGCTCATGCAATAGCGATAACTCTTCCGGTGTTTTTTTTCTTTCATCTATGTGAAAGTCTAAGAAGGTGCCTGATTTAGCGGAGTCTTTTTTCAAAGGTGCGTCTAACGGAAACATACCCTGATTCTTTAACGCTTGAATATCATTAACATTTTCTAGCGAAACACCCATGTAATCAGCAACCTCTTCTTGAGACGCTGCTTTACCAAGTTTAGCGGATACCTGTTCTTTTGCTTGATTATACTCCGCAATGCGTTTCCGTGCGGTTTTTTTAATCCAACTAGACGATGAAATGTTTTCTTTTAGCCTTTTGCGCAAACAAGAGTAGGCAAAAGTTGATAATTTGACACCACGATCACGTCTGTAATAATGTAACACTTTCCAAAAGTGTTCTCTAGCTTGAGACAATAGATCGTCAAAAGTCAAAAAGCTCCCACCTTTCTGGTGCATTTGAAGTAGATGGGACTCATTGTTAGCGATGCTTATAATCAATGGCTTGTAGTTGTTGATTAATGTTTCTTCTGCATTTCTATCTCCCATCTGGGCCAGATCAATGAGATCGTCTTCTGTTAATGTCAAATCATGTTGATTGAGAACAGGTATTTTTGTGTTTCTTGTTGAATCAAAATCAAATTCTAGTGCTGTGTAATCATTGCTCAATTTTGTCGGCTGTGATATTGGTTTTGACGCAATGGATACACGTAGTAATGCATGGGATTTACCCGGTAACTCGATTAGTTGAGTATCAAAATCTTGCAATGCCGGCTTTCCTTTTGTGACGTCATCTATGTTCTGAAAAATTGATGATAACGCAACGAGCAGATCATTGAATGGGATATTCGCGTCTAGCAGTATTGCGGAAAGTTTATCGCTGACTTGAGGATAGTTTTGTACAATAGAATCAGGCAACGATTGGCAGTCTATAGATACCATGTCAGGATAACCATTTGTCTGCTCATAATCCTGTGTTAATTGAGGCAGTAGCGAAGAAAATAGCGTCGTAAGTTCAGAAACAGCAATGTGATATGTATTTTGATTTTTTGTAAGCAAGCCTTTTTCTACGAAAGAATCCAGATAATGTGCTATCTCCCCATAACCAATCTCTACATCAATGGTTTGTTTAATAAATGTTTCAAGCTGATCTGCGGTAGCGGATTGATTCGTAAGGTACTGAAAAATTAAAAATTGTATTTTGTTATCAAGATATTTGATTTTGTTATATGCGCCATAATCTAAAAATTCCTCGGTCAATCCTGTAGATAGCGTAATCGTTTCTATGATGTCGTTTGTGGTATTTAATCCGACGTGCTGCTCTGGAGTATTTTTTGTGAATCGAACAGCAAGTCTTTTCTCTATATTGCCTGTTTCATCTTTAAAATCTATTTCGGCATAGAGATTATTTATCAGCGGCCTGACTTCAGATACTTCAAGTAAACCATCAAAGCCTGCTTTTCGTATTACACCATTAATCATATTTCGCAGTGTATTACCAATATTTTCGGGAACAATTGATCCATCGGTTACTGATGGATGCGATTGCATTAGCTCTTTATACGAATCAAACAATTTTGCTGTTACCAACAATGTTTTGATTTTTGCCAGAAGAACCGGCTTTTTTTCTTGAAAGGCGAGCGGATCATGAGCAAGCCACGAAGCTACTTTCAATGTATCCGTTTGCGCCGAGAAAAATTTATCTAATGGTGATTTGAGGTTTTTCAATAATGACAAATAAGGCACTCTCTCACTATCAGGGTCATCCGATGGGAGTAATGTGATATACGATATACCGTTACTCTTTAAATTTTCCCTGATTCCTTCAGCATGGAAACCACCGGCAATGATAATACCGGAAGAGCAATGCTGATCATCCATCTTGTTAAGAAAATTACTTACCATTTCCTTGTCACGTTGATGTACAAGGTTGTAAAATTCCTCAAAATGAGCTATACACATCTCAATATCGGAGAAAACAGAATCGGAAAAATTTTTTATATCAGCATCGGGGACGTTTTGTTTGATGTAATCAATGACATTTGTGAAGTTGATATCACTCGAAGAATAATCCGCGAATGATGATCGAGTCATATTCAATGTAACGAAATTTTTAAGATGTGAAATATATTGTGAATAAGTATATAGTTTTGTCTGTTCAGGGGTATCTAGCAATGAGTCATAGATCCGATTCTCAAGTAGTCTGATTTCTTTATTCAATTTGCTAAAATCAATTTTTTGCGATAAGGATAGATACGAAATATAAACAGCAAAATTAGGATCAGGGATGATCTCAGTTTGATGTTTGTTAAGAACAGTGTTTATTTTGAGAAAATATTCTGAATTTGAAATTTGATTTATTTTAAACAACAGCTCATTGTGTTGTAGATCTTCCCGTTCTTTTTCTGTAATGATCTCTTTTAGCTGAGTGATTAAACGTTTTTTTTCGTTTTCAACCTGAGCAAAATCAATTTGATTTTCATAGGAATCCAGTTCTTGAATCAGTTTGATATTGCTTTGTTCAGAATAATCAATTGAATATTGTTGCGCAATTTCCACAAGGTTTAAGATATACGGCACGAGTTGGTTGTCGTTTTGATAACAAGAATCAACCATTTGATCGAATTGATAAAGCTCGGAGGAATATAGTTTTTGTTTTAGTTGATCAATAAATTCGTTAAGCATTGTTATGTAACGATTTAGTTGTTTTTTATCGTTTAGGGCGCAAATATACGAATTAAGGTTGAGCTTGTATAAAGATTTATCTTCTATTCCCCACAGTTCTGTAGAATTCTTTTTTTGAGACAGAATTGCAAGATACTCACTTCCATGTATTTCTCCGGTCTTTAAAAAATAATCCATTACCATTTGTTTAATCTTTTCATCAGGAAAACTTGCTATTTCGGATACATCAATGTAACCGGCGGCGCCCTCTATACCAATAAAATTTATATGATGTTTTGCGGACAAAATATTAAGAGTTTTTATAAGATTTTTCTGGGCGGTATAACTGGTATGAATATCCTGTATAAAAATGACGAATTTATCTGTATTTTCTGTTTTGTGGGTTTCCTGTATCATGCAAATTTCTTCAGGGAAATCAATTGCATTGATTCCTGCTGCAAAGATCTGCTGACAGGTCATAAATATGTAAAAAAATAAATATGCTATTCCTGGAAGAAAAAAGTTATTCATAATTGATGTTTCTTTTGAATTAAAAAGTGACATAATAATTTTGCTAACATAATTATAACACAAATGGTTGGTTAAATCTCTGGAAATTTTGTCCATATGCTTTAGATAACAAAATTTAAGAAAAAATATGTATGATTGCAATATTGATCGGGAAAGATTATTATTATTTTTCTTAGATGAAGCCTCACGGTGAAGAATTACAATGGAATGTTAATTTAATGTTTGTTTTTCACTAGCTTTCATAGTACTATAATAGACATAAAAATATGTTTGAGAACTACTGTAGGTCAATAGGAGAATGTTTTTTATGAAATGGTTTATTACGGGTGGCGCAGGATTTATCGGTTCAAATGTAGCCAAACATCTCTTGTTAAAAGGATGTGATGTGGTTATTTTCGATAATCTCTCCCGGCGAGGATCGTGTGCCAATATGGAATGGCTGGATTCTTTCGGAAACCCGTTGTTAATTGAGGGCGATATACGCGATCAAGATGCTTTGAAACACGCATTATATGTTCATAACGATGCTGAAGTTGTACTCCATCTGGCCGCTCAGGTTGCTGTGACAACATCGGTCATTGATCCTCGTGAAGATTTTGAAATTAATGCCATGGGCACATTTAATCTCCTTGAGGCAATCCGTCAACTGGGTATTTCTCCTATAATTATTAATGCCTCAACTAACAAGGTTTATGGCAGTTTGTCAAGTATTCCAGTTCGTGAAACAAAAAATAGATATTGTTTCGAAGATAACAATTTCGCTGTCAATGAAAAACAGCCTCTGGATTTCCATTCTCCATACGGATGTTCCAAAGGAGCCGCTGATCAGTATATGACTGATTACAGCAGAATTTATGGCATGAAAATAGTCAATTTCAGACAATCGTGCATATATGGCTACCGCCAGTTTGGCATTGAAGATCAGGGTTGGGTAGCGTGGTTTATAATCGCGTCTCTCCTTAACCAGCAGGTTACTATTTACGGTAATGGCAAACAGGTACGTGACATATTATTTGTCGATGATTTGGTAGATGCCTATGAACGTGCTGTTTTTCATTACGATAAGGCCGCTGGACAAACCTATAATATCGGTGGCGGATTGCATAATACCCTTTCTTTGAACGAATTTACCGGAAAACTCGAGGCATTGCTGGGTAGAAAGTTATCCATGAAGCGTAGCAAAACACGCCCGGGCGACCAGCCTATTTTTATCAGCGACATTACCAAGTTGCATGATGACCTCAACTGGAAACCAAAAGTATCGGTTGATGAAGGAATGTCACTTATCTATGAATGGGTGAAAGAAAATATTCATCTATTCGAAGACCAACACGCTTTGGAACGCAAGCCTGTTTTGACAACACAAAATTAATCCATTCCTAACTACACACATTAACATATCCGGTAACGCTCCTATCGGAAATTTCTCTTTATGTACGTTTTTTTATGCTAGTGGCTAGAATTAATTTAAATAGTTGATATACAATAGATCGTCTATTGGTGTGTGACAATTAATTATAAAGTGACTAGAAATTTGTTTAAAAAAAATACTCAATTATGCCGATAGTAGTTGCAAGAATAAAATTAAGCATATGATTAAATTTTGATGCAAAGAAATAAGGATTTGTTAGTGAAAATACGAACAAAACTAATTACATCATATCTTGTGATTGCGTTACTACTGATGTATAGCGCATCAATGTATTTCAAGATGAGTAAATCTCTTTTAATTAAATCAGTAACCGATGATGCAATATTCTTTTCTGAACAGTGGCTTGTGGTTATTACTCATGAAACGGTGGATCTTGTAAACAGCCTGAAAGAGCGTTTTCACGATAAGGAGGTATACGAGTTTATCCGCTTATCAAATCAGCACTTTGATGAAATGTCTGATCCGGAAAAAGTTATAGATCAGCTGGACAAAGAGTGGACATCGTATAGTGCTGAGTCGTTAAGTCCATATATGCAAGGCATTTTAGATAATACGTTTTCCGAAGATCTAAGGCAGTGGATTGAATTCATGGCGGTCCAGCATGAATACGAGGTCATAGGTGAAGTTTTTGTAACCAACAAATATGGTGTCAATGTCATAGAAAGTAGAAAAACTTCGGACTATAATCAAAGCGATGAAGTCTGGTGGCAAAATGCGAAAATACATGGATATTATATTGAAGAACCGAAATATGATGACAGCTCACAAATACATGCGGTCGCAATCGCTACACGTCTCAGTGATGAAAACGGAAATTTTCTGGGTGTAGTGAAAATTCTGATAAATGTTGAAATGTTCGGCGATCTTTTGGATATGGCACATCATAATTCTGAATTACGGCAAATGGAATTATATCTGCTCACTAATAACAACACTCTAATCTACAGCACGGAACAAGAAGAAGATCTGACAAACATATATAACCGTTTATCTTCTGATGCTTCTTCTTATTCAACGGAGAAAAAGTTGTATGTTGCAGCTGATATGTTGCATACAGACATGTTGCTTAACTGGAAGTTGATTGTTTCATATCCTATGCATCAAATGTTGAGCCCGGTAGAATCGTTAAAACGACGTATGTTTATACTTGCAGCAATAACTTTGCTTATAGCTCTTTTTATGGGATATAAAATTTCTCAGTCTATCTCGGTTCCTTTGCAAAAACTGCAAGAGGCAGCAATTAATATGTCAGAAGGAAATATGGATGTACAAATAGATATTTCGCAACGTAATGAAATCGGAAGCCTTGTCAATTCGTTTATAACTATGCGCGATGCGATGCAAGCTGCTCAAGCTGAACTGAAATTTACTAATGAAAATCTTGAACAGACTGTAGAAGAACGTCTTGAAGAAATCAAGAACACAAATCAACAGTTAATGCAACGTGAACAACAGTTAAGTATGATGAATCAATCGCTCACACTACATAAACAAGACCTGATTGATAGCAATGCCCGTTTGGAGGCTCAAAAAAAGCAGCTTCAAGATATTTTGTCCGCCGTTTCATATCCACTGTATGTTATGGATATGCATCATAATATAGTCATTATGAACCATGCCACTGAAGAATTAATCCTTGATTCCAGAACACAAAAAAGCATTTGCTGTTATGCGTTGACTCGTCCAGATCCTGAAAAATGTGTGGCCAAAGAAAAAAAATGCCCTATGAGAGAAGTACAAAAAGGGAAAAAGAACTTTTCTTCCGAGCATGTTTATTTTAACAAAAAGGGCCAACGTCGCACTGTCCACGTGCAGGCTTTTCCCATTTTTGATGACACAGGGAACGTAGTGCAGATTGTGGAATCTTGTATGGATATTACCGAACTTAAAGAAACAGAATATGAACTCAAACGCGCACGTCGCAACTTACAGCAATTATTAGATTCAATGCCGATAGGCATTGTCTTAGTCTCAAAAAATGAACGTATAACACATGTTAATCAAACCGCAATGATTATGACAGAATATAAACATCTACATGAACTTACAAATATGGACGCTCATCAGATTTTCGAATGCGATGACCAACTTGAGCATCAAGTATCGGATGTTATCAACAACAGAGAAGAAAATTTGGTCACTAAAAGTATGAAAAAAATTCCGATTCTAAAAAGTGTTGTGCCTATTCGCTTTGACAATCAAAATATGTTTTTAGAGGCTTTTATCGATATTACTGAATATAAGGCTGCTGAGGCTGATAAATTACGTCTGGAAAGCGAATTGATTCAGGCACGTAAGCTGGAATCAATCGGAACCCTTGCCGCTGGTGTAGCACACGAAATCAATACTCCCATTCAGTTTATCGGAGATAATACCAGATTTGTTGCAGATGCAGTCAATGATTTGTGTGAAGTTGTTAACGAGTATCAAACTCTTTTTAGCGATGTGAAAGAAAATCTCACTATAGAGAATATTGCCCGGAAAAATGAAGAATTGCTCAATAATATTAACTTTGATTTTTTACAGGAAGAAATACCTCAAGCACTGCGTCAAACCCAGGAAGGTATTGATCAAGTATCGCGTATTGTGAGGGCTATGCGTGATTTTTCTCATGTCGGTGGAGAGAGCACGCAAAAAGAGAATATTAATAGCGCTATTGAAACGACTATTACCATATCTCGTAATGTTTGGAAATACGTTGCTGACATCCAGAGAGAGTTTGATGCTGAATTACCATTAGTCAACTGCTGTGTTGGTGATATAAAACAAGTAGTGCTTAATCTGATTGTCAATGCTTCACATACTATAAAAGACGCTTTGGATGCACGTGGAGGAGAGAAAGGGTCTATCACTATTAAAACCTATGTAGCAAAAAGTCATGCAGTTATAGCCATTACCGACACGGGTGTGGGGATTCCCGATGATATCAAAGATAAAGTATTTGACCACTTTTTTACCACAAAAGAAGTGGGAAAAGGTACTGGTCAGGGGTTGTCTATGGCATATCAAACTATAGTTGACAAACATAAGGGAAAACTGTGGTTTGATAGCGTAGTCAATCAGGGAACAACTTTCTATATCGCATTGCCCATAGATTAAAAATATTTTTATTCCGGGATACTGCAATAATTTTCTATTTTATTCATTTCGTTAATTCCTTCTTGTTTAGTTGTATATCCAAATTGAGAATTTGTTATTGTTTTGCATATGTCATTTGTGCGGTAATATGTAATTCGCTTTGAGCTAGCTTTCTATAAAGCTAATGTTGTCTTAAAATAGGATTTGTGCTATAAAGCAGCGGGTCAATGGGGGGGATTTTTTTACGCAAGGAGGAACGTATGAAAATCCAACGAACAACCATCGGTCTGCTTGGAATTATGCTGATTTTATATTGGCTAGTATTAGCAATTTACGCATTGGATAATGGATTCTCTGCAGGAAATGAGTATCAAATAAATAATTATACTTCTGGCTTACAGCGCACTCCGGTTATAGCATCAAATGGCACAAATTTCTTTGTGGCGTGGGAATCAATGTCTGATAAGAGCGGTTATGGAAGGATTCTTGATGCTTCAGGCACTCCAGTTGGCTCAAGTGATATTCTGATATCATACAATACCTATGCGCAACACCCGTGGGTTGCCTCGGATGGAACTAATTATATGGTGAGCTATAGCAGTTATCGGACATCCACCATGTCAGATATTAGAGCCAAACTATATGATGGACAGGGGAATCCCATCGGGACAACAATAGAAGTCAACCAGACATCAGCTCTCACGCAACGCAATTCGGTTGTCGCATCTAATGGCTCAACTTACCTTATAGCATGGGAACACAAAGTCGCTGATAATGATTATGATGTATATGCCAGAATTTTTGATGCGACAGGCAATCCTTTAACTGATGAATTCTGTATCAATATCCACAACGAGATGGATCAGATGACCATTGCTGTGGCGTCTGACGGCACTAATTATCTTGTCGCATGGGAAAACGAGTACGATGATGGCACGTCATACGGGCATTATGATGGTATGCGCGGTCGGATTGTACATCCTGACGGTACAATGGAGGCATCTGAAATTATTTTTATGGGCGGCTACCAACTCTATCCGCATCTTACCTTTGACGGAACCAATTATTTGCTAACATGGATAAACTGGTTTGGACAAAGTGTGTATGGGCAATTTGTTGGAGTTGATGGTTCGCTGTATACAGCCTTTAAAGTAGACACTGGTTATCAATATAATCAGTACCATCCTCGTTCTGCATTTAACGGCCAGAATTTTTGTGTCGTGTGGATTCGCTACGATGGGAGCGACCAGAATGTTTACGGTCAATTATTAGATAATAATACAAGCGGTGTTAAGATCGGTTCTGAATTTCAAGTCCCATCGGATATTGCCGGCAATCAAACAGGACCTTCCGTGGCGGCAATTGGATCAAATTATCTGGCTGTTTACGAAAGCAATCAGGATATATTCGCACGCTATTTTTCTTCAGATACACTGTTTATTACCGAACAACCTCAGAACACAATCGCACAGGAAGGAACTGACGCCTCATTTAGCGTGACTGTTGATCCACGAGGGTATCCTTTATCTTATCAGTGGTATGCAGATGGAACGCCCATAGGTCTGGATAACGATACACTCGTTATAGAAGATGTTTTCTTAGAAAACGATGGAACCGTAATCCATTGTGTTATCTCAGATTCTCAAGGCAGTGTAACATCAGGTCAGGCGGTGTTGTCTGTGCTACCCGATCCATCGTTTACATTGGTGATAGACGGTCCTGATAAAGTAGTTGAAGGAGGTGAAGCGTATTATACTGCAACAGCAGTTTATGTTCATAGTACGGTTGATGTTACTTCAGATGTGACATGGTCGGTAGTTGGCTCGGATGCAGTATTAATGAATTCAGATGGTATGTTGTCTGTTCTCGGATCCATCAGCGAGTCGGTGTCGCTCACGGTAAGTGCGGATTACTATCAAGATTATGTTGGAAAAAATGTGGCGTTACAAAATTTATTTCAGATACTTATGGTGTACCCGTGGTTCCCCGATACCTTTTCCGCCCAGCCCGATGAAATCATGCTTTTGTTTTCCGAAACGATTGATGCTGATTCATTGGCAACAAGCGGCGCTACTGTTATTAAAGGCTCAGGCCCTGACAACATGTTTGATACAGCGGATGACTTACTATTCTATCCGATTATCGATGTTGCAGGCGCTCAGTTGACATATTATCTGAATGACGGAGAATCGCATCTTCCAAACGATACCTATAGAATAATACTCGGTAATATAACCAATATTGTAGGCGATGTGCTCGATGGGGAAGATACAGGGGTTCTGCCTAGTGGCGATGGAGAAGCAGGGGGCGATTATGTGATCGAATTTACTATAGCGCGTACTGTGAGCAGTATGGTCGTTGAAGATAATGACAGCGTTACACTTGCATGGGAACCTTTTGAGGAAGGGTTGCAATATACAGTGGAATATATGGACTCGTCAGGAGTATGGCAGGTGGTCGAGCCGGTAGAACAATGGCCTATTTCGGATACATCATGGAATGGAGATCCACTTGCAGGAGACGAAAAAGTTCGCTTATACCGGGTAACCGGATCATTGCCCTATATAAAGTCGATTTTGCCTGCATCAGGCGTGCAGGGTAGTAGTTTGACTGTGGATATCAGCGGCTATGGCACTGAGTGGTCTCCTAGTATCGCTGTGTCTTTTGGTGATGGTATAACTGTTTCCAATGTTGTTGTTACGGATTCAGAACATCTTATAGTCACTATTTATATCGCGGTTGATGCAGCTCTGGGAGGACGCACCGTGATTGTTGGTGAACAATCTAAATCAGCAGGTTTTGCCGTAGAGTAAAATTTACGCATTGAATGATGATTTGTGTGGTTATAGGTTTGTAATTAGCTGTTGAGGATACTTGTGATAAGATTGCTTAATTCCTGTATCTGGAATGGTTTTTTTATATATCCTACAAAACCGTACTGCTCAAAATTTCCGACTACCGGATCGTTGGAGTATCCGCTTGATACAACAGATTTAATCTCAGGGAATTGTTCTTTTAAGATTCCTATAGCTTCTTTTCCGCCCATTTCTCCAGGAACGGTCAAGTCCATGATGACTATATCGTATGGTTTATTTTGTTCTATTGCCTGTGTGTATTCTTCGATGGCAAGGTTGCCGTTGGCAACGCATACAGTTTCATATCCTAATTTTGAAAGTGTTTTGTGAAAAACATCTTGTATCAGCTTGTCATCGTCCATGATGAGGATTCGTCCTGTTCCTGTGACAGTTGCTTTGGTCGCACTTTTTTTGTTTTGTAGCACACTGTTCGACGCTTTTAAATATATTGTAAAGGTTGTCCCGACTCCCACTTCGGATTCACAGGTGATATTTCCTTCGTGTTTGCTTATGATCGAATAGCTGGTTGCCAAACCTAAACCTGACCCTGTCTTTTTTGTGGTAAAATAAGGATCGAATATTTTTTCTAAATTTTCTTTCGGTATACCCATTCCTCGGTCTTGAATAATAATGCGTATGTATTTGCCAGCCTTTAGTTTTGCTGATTGGTTTTTATCTAACTCAACATTTTGGCAGGCAACGTTTATTGATCCGCCATTTGGCATTGCCTGCGAGGCATTGATTATCAGGTTGTTAATAACTTGATTGATCTGTCCGGAATCAACCTCTACAGGCCATAAATCATCATCAATTTCGAAGATGCAATTCACATTAGAACCTTTTAAAACGAATCGTGCCGATTCTTCAAGCAATTCTTTGATTGAAGTTGTGGTTTTTACAGGTGTTCCTCCCTTAGAGAAAGTCAGCAATTGGTTGCTGAGTTCTTTTGCGCGTAATGCCGCTTTTTCCGCATTTTCCAAGGTATGCGCTATTGGCAGGTTTTCGTCCTGGGTGTCAAGCATGGCAATGGATATATTACCCAATATGCTGGTCAAAAGATTGTTGAAATCGTGTGCTATCCCGCCAGCCAATATGCCAATGGATTCGAGTTTTCTGGTACTTAATATTTCCTGCTCAAGGCGTTCTTTTTCAATTATATCTTTTACCAGTTTGAGATTATTATAACCTAATGATGATAGATTTTTTGCAAGGCAGCCTAGTAATTCAAGTATATGTTTAAATTGTTCAACCGGCATTTCGGGTAAAGCATCATATTCCTTGAGGATTTTACCGGTATCTGCTCCGATTGTTTTGGCATATTTTTCTAACGACTTGCGGTCGCTGTTTTTCGTTTTGATTTGACCGATCATCCAGTTGGCAATATGTTGGCCTTCAACAATAATTGAAGCGCTTCCATCAAGTAAAGTGCAATTTTTGCATTGTTCATAAGTGGGGCGTCTGTTTAATAGCGTTTTATTTCCAAGTTCTTTGTTACATGCGACACATTGTTGCAATCCCTTATCAGTCCCTCTAATTGTTGTGCAAATGGCGGAAAAATTACTTGGTTGTGTAATAGGTGTTCCATGGGGGTCGCTAATAAGAGATGCGACTCCATTGGTAATAGAGAATGTATCCTGTATTTCCTGGAGTGTTTGCAGATCAATCAGATCGGTCAATGAAAAAGTTTTTAGTTCTTTTTCAGGTGACATTAGATAATCAAGTTTTAATCGTAAACGGTGTTCGCTTTCGCGAAGTGATTCTTCAGTAATTTGGTGAGCGGCGACTTCAGATTTAAGTTTCTCATTGACATCAGTAAGTTGTTTAGTTCTCTCCATAACCTTTTCTTCAAGGTGAATTTTATTTTGATTGAGTTGCTTTTCTTTTTCACGAAGAAGGTCGTTATCTTCCTCAATTAATTTATTACGGAAATGATGACAATTTTCAGGCCTGTTTAAGCCGTTATATATTGCTATAGCCATGTCTTTACATGTATGATAACCACATGCCGAGCAATTGAGTATATCATTCTTGTCGTGTTTTTTCATTTTCTTGTATATTGTATTAATTTCATTGTCAGATGGGATGGCAATCGTGTTATTTAATTCTAAGTTGATATAATTTCTGCTGAATAAACCTTTTTTCCAGAATTTGTTAAGATATTTTTTAAGGCTTCTTTTTGCTAGAAATTTTGAAAGAATTCCTTGCTTGCTATAAAATTTCTCAGCCTCTTCTATTCGCTTTCTGATATACTTTTCTATTTCATCAATAATCATATTATTTTGATCTGTTCCGGTGCCTCCATTGCAACCGAGTTCACAATTTAAACAATCGAGCAAGAGAAGCTGTTTAGGTAGATTGTCTTTCTGAAGGCTTAATTGCTTTAAATACTCATAGATTTTGTTTGGACCTTCTATCTTTCTTGAGTAACTTGTGATTTTTGGAAAGTATTTTTCCATAAGTTTGATAAGCCCGCCGGGCGATGGAAAACCTACACCACGCCCTGAGGGTGGGTTGTTGTATGTTTGTTCGGGGTAATCAAGAAGATCAATCCCTTTTTGCTCAAAATGTTTTTTTAGTGATTTGAATGTGACATTGTAGTCACCAAGACCGCATTCTTTGAATTCTCGCTTTTTAGCTATACATGGAGATATTACCGCAATTCTGTGGTTTGCATATTGTGTATAAAATCTTTTTACCATTTTAATGGCATGCAACATTGGGCTGTCGACCTTGACTAAATTATCGAGCAGGTTGGGTAAATAGATTTGGATAAACGATACTATCGCGGGGCACGGTTGCGATATGAGTAACTGATTGTCATTTTTCTTTATCTCTTCCAAATATGACCTGGCTGTCAGTTCACCTCCAAAACTTACATCGAAAACCGCTTCGACTCCAATTGATTTTAGCCATCCATTAAGGTTAAGATATTGATCAGGCCAGTTTGATGCTGCGGCAGGAGCCACAAAAGCGATCATCTTTTTTCCTGAATTAATGTCAGTAATAAAGCTATCAAAATCGTCTATTATATATCGAGCTTCATGTGTACACGCTGTTATGCAACTTCCACACCCTATACACATGTTGTGATTCAAACTGATATAGTCACCACTGCCGTCATTACAATTTTTGACAGGGCATGCAGCAATACATGCGTGACAATTGAGGCATTTGTCTTTATCTACATCTATTATTTTAGATAATTTTGTCATTATGTATCTCTGTGATCTCTTAATTCTGCCAATGTGCTGACTGTGCTTTTTAATTCAATATTTTTGCGCGATAGCTAATTATTATTCGTATAGTCTTTATTTTCGGACATAATCGTAAAATATTAATATAAAAGTAATAGAGAATGTGTGATTGGTAAATTTCACTTCATTTATTAGTCAATAAGGAATTTAAAAGAAATGATAATTTTAGTATCTTTGACTATTTTGAGTATAGTGAATGGTTTTTTAGTAAATTACAATAATTTGTATAATTGAGTTAAATATTGCTTTTATGGCTAATACGAGCAATGCCAGTCCCAGCAGGATAATCGACATTGCTTCAATATCCTGATATACAGGCGGGTTCCACGGATACCATTCTAAATATAAATAAGTATCAGAATTATCAATATAAGAATTGAGGTAGGAGAATATTGACAGTTTGTATAATCTTTTATTCTGCGCTTTTCAGTATTTTTGAAATGTTTGAATGGGCAACTTGTTTCGCGGTATCCGGTTGTAATCGGTCAAGCAATGTATAGTACTTTGTGATCTCTTTAATATACCCATCCCAATGACCTATTTTGTCAGATCCGATGAAAAAACGGTCTGGAAAATCTTCTATGAGTTCAATCCATTCATCCAGCGTTTCATCATTCTTCATTATACATTCTTCGTATACGATCCAGGAAAGATCGATATATAGGTTTTTGTATGTGGTCAGAGCGCTGCGCAGTTCCATTAGCAACGATGGTACATCAATTCTTCTTGAGTAACCTGCATGTGCCCAGATAAATGTTGTTTGCGGATTTTGTGCGACCGCATTGATCAGTTCTCTGTGATAAATAGGTTCACGTTTCCAAGCTGAAGAAATATTATGATGGATCAGCACAGGAAGATTATAGCGGGCTGCAAGGCTATAAATACGCATCAGGGCTGGGTGATCTGCGCGAGGAGGTTCTCCATACGTAAAAGCGGTAAGATCGTCATGGCGTGACATTAATTCGCCAATACCTTTCCAGAAACCGGGATACATTTCCAGCAGCATTTCAATCTGATCCACACTGTTCAGGTCCAGAGGGTTGACTCCTGAAATAAAGGGATAAAATCGTGCCTGTACCTCTTTGGGCTGTCGCAACAGTTTTTCCGCCAGGATGAAGTCGGTAGCAGAATAATAATACGCACGGGAATCTGTATCCATATAGTAAACAGGGCGTACAGGGTCTGATTCTGTCCACATCTTGACCATTGGCATACCGAAAATAACAGCTTGTTCTACGCCACTGGCATCCATTTTTTCTATAAGAGACTCAAATCCATCGGATTTCTGTGTAAAATCCATGAAGTGCAGGTGGCTGTCAACTAAACTGTATCGAATATCCTTATCATCTTGTGCATTTAGAATTCCAATATCTACAACCAACAAAAAGATTATTGAAATGTGTGTAAGTATATTTTTCATCTCTATCTCCATTTTTAAGTGACTTGATAGCTGACATATATATTTCATCGGATATGCATTTGATTTTGTTAGCAAATAATCATCAATGAGTATCTCACAAGCCAGATTGACATAAGGAGGCGACGATGGTATAGTAATCGACATAATAAGCCTGAAAATAGTAACCAAACATTGCAACAATAATGAGATTAAAAATGAAAAACGATACTTTACAATCCATCATAAATAGACGCAGTATACGAATGTTTACCGAGCAACAAGTCAGCGATGATGACTTGAGTACAATCCTTGATGCCGCTAATCATGCTCCTTCAGCACATAACCAGCAATCATGGCGCTTCATTGTTTTGCGGGATGAAAGCAAAAATGATCTTGCCAAATTTATAAGTTCAAAAGCAGGAGATTTTCCTAGACCATCATCTACTCTGCTTCGTATGGCATCGCGCAGTATTCAAAGCGCTTCAGCGGTCATAGCTGTTGCCAATACCGGTACACTAATTTCTCATGGTACGGACTTGTTTAAAGTCGATAAAGACCTTGCTTATGATTTTTTCCGTGTCATGGAAATTCAAAGTTCCGCCGCCGCAGTGGAGAATTTATTGCTTGCCGCTACATCACTTGGGATTGCCAGCGTGTGGCTTGGTGTGCTCGTGTTGATTAAAAATGAGGTCTTGCGATTTCTCAAGGAGCCTGAAGGCGAGTTTATGGCGGTTATCCCAATCGGTTATCCAGCTCAAACAAGTTCCGGGCCTAAAAAACAGCCCCTAGAGGCAATTGTGAAATATCTCTAATCAATTATTCTATCATGATTGAGAATACTATGCCTTATACGGATCAGTATGTCTTTAACTGGTTGTAGAATAGTAGAATACTTGAAAAAATCGCCTTATTAAGGTATAATATTCTAACAACAATATAATTCCAAATAAATATGATTCTATATCTATGAGAAAAAAATTTTTGCTATATCTTTTTACAACTTGTTCGCTGTTTTATCTATGCACAGCTTTTGCTTATGCATTGGATGTTGACATCGATTTACCTGATGACATATGCACTGTTAAGCATACCCATCGTGCCAGAGACGCGAAGCGGACGGTACTCTTTATTCAGGATATTCACACCAGCTATAATGCACAACAACATCTTGTAGAGATTCTTGAGTTATTATCACAAAAATATAATATTCAGCTCATCGGTGTTGAAGGTGCCAGTGGGAACATTGATGTATCGGATTTAGCTGCTTTCCCTGACAAAGATGTAACCCGACAAGTAATAGAATATTTTTTTAAAACCGGTGAAGTCCATGGATCAGAATGTTTTGCTATTTTGAACGACATGCGGCATGAATCTCCTGTTGACCTGTTTGGTGTTGAAGATACCTTTTTGTATAAACGTAATCTCAACTCATATCTTTGTGCACTGAATACTCAGCAGCAGTTAACCCAATGTGTGAGCGTATTAAATGAAGCAATCAACAGCCTGAAATCCAATATCTATTCGAAGGAGTTATATTCCTTCGATCAGATGGTTGCATCGTCATCTCCTGATGTGTCATATATAAAGAAATTGGTCGAGAAAGCCCAGGTCTGTTTACTTCCCTATACAGATAAAACAACCATTAATCTTCTAATCAGTTTGGAAAATAGAGAACGCGCCATACAGGTTGAAGCAGTTGAAGCGGATACAAAAAATCTTATTGCACAGCTCAAAAACGTACTTTCTAAAAACGATTTGAATCGTTTGGCACAAAACGAATTATTGCACGGGTTACATACGATATCTACATTGGAATACCTGTCAACGATAGATCAGTTATGCCACGAAAATAAAATCGAAACCGACGGATATCCTCATTTTAAAGAATATTATGAGTATCTGACTGCATTTGAATCGATTAATTACGATACTCTGGCAGCGGAAATCAAATCTCTTGAAAACGATGTATATGATTTATTGCTTGAAACTCCTGAACAACGCAAATTATACGCTATTACAAAATATGTAGGATGCCTGGATTCATTTTCAAAATTGCATATGACCCGCTCATTGCTGGAAGAATATAATGCGTCTGGTTTGTCATTAACCGATGTAATGGATTTTTTTAAGATACATTGTCCGGGAATCACGTTTTCTTTATCGATTTTTTCGGATATAGAACTCACTATTGCTTACTATGAAGAATTTTATGATTTGGTGCTTGAGCGCGATACCTGTATGGTTGATAATCTGTTGGCAAAAATGGATTCAAAAAAACAGTCGTGTGCTGTACTTATTGCCGGTGGCTTTCATAATGAGGGAATTGAAGATATTTTGAAAGCACGCGGTGTATCGTTTGTAACTCTGCTTCCGGCAGATGATAATCAATCGGATACTGTACCTTATGCGCAGTTACTGAAAAATGTCCAGACACCCCTCGATACTTTTTTTACCGCTGGTACAAGCACATTGAAAGTTGCCTCGTGGCTTGCTGATGTACCTCTGGTATTTCCTGAACGCAAAACAGCTTTGGTCGCTAAAATAAAAACATTGCTGGTGACAACCAAGCTGTTTACTCTCTACAAAGAACATATCGAAGACCATCCTTTACGCCCTGAAGACTATATTGTTCCTGATGATATTAATGAGAAGTTGCTAAGTACCATGAATTCAATAATCGCCAAAGCCGGATTTTCGGATTTTATGAAAATGCTCACTGTGACTGCCCGTGCTGATAATATTTATACCGAAATAGCATTTGGAGAAACTGATCAATTTGAGGATAAGTTGGTTATACGTTTGACAGACAATAAACCAGAACATCATGTCGGTCTGGCTACTACAAACAACATCATAGAAACAGTTCAACTTTCTACCGGATTAATCGCGGATTTTTTAGATTATAATGCCTATAATAATATCAAGCTATATGAAAATAAAGTATTGGCTGTCCTTATCAAACACCTTTCCAATCAAGCTGCTACATCATATGATCTTGAAACTGTTTTGCGCAATACTCTTGAACTGCAATTAGCTTATGGTGAGATGCAACATTATATAGATTATTTGCTGGATGCGCGTATCTTAATCAAAGAAGATAATCTTTATAGATTACCTGATTCGCTGGTGAACGATACTGCATGTCTCGTGGCAGATAAAATATTGGAATCATACAAGCAAGATCCTCAATTCCCACCGATGCTCACAATTGATATGCAATCATTGCCTGACGCGCTGGCGCATCATTTTTCGCAGGATGATTCGCAAGTGGCTTCTATTATGATACACAGTAATCTGCCCATTGCAAAGGTTATTGTCACTCTGATGTCTATTCTGGATGCTGGTGCCCAAATGCCTGACCAACTGGAAATTAATGGTTTGAAGCTAAAGACATATGAATTGCCCAATTCTATGAAACTTGTGTATGTCTCTGAGGCAATACAACCTGTAAATATATTTGAGTCAGTTACGAGATTTCCTCAAACTCAGATAGAGTTTTCTTCGCTCCCCATGATTCCTGTTGTTCCAATTAGACAAGATGAACTGAAAACATCGGTAAATGATTTAGTCATAATGGCTCAAAATGGTGATGCCAAGGCTGAAACAGAACTGATTCAAATGCATGAGGGATTGATTACGTGGCTTGCGAATAAAATGCGGTACGTTATCGATTCTAACGTATCAAAAGGTAATATTTCTAATTTTGATGACTTGAAGTCACAAGCCTCAGAAGGGTTTTGGCGGGCAATTCATTCTTACAGTCAGGGCAGAGGCGCAAAATTTAGCAGTTATGCGGTTGTTTGTATGAGAAATGAAGTCAATAAAAGTATAGCTGGTGCCAGCTGGTTAAAAGCATCAGGCCATAAGCGTATTAAATTATATTATCAGGCTAAATCGTTATTGATGGATCGCTTGGATAGAGATCCAAGCGAAGAAGAAATAGCTATCTATCTTGGCTGTTCTGTAGAAGATATCAAGCATACATTGAAGCTTAGCAAACAACATATGGTATCAATTGACGCCCCGATCGCTAGAGATGATTCAGATGGTTCTCCGCTCTTGGATTTAATTAAGGATTCTTCAGCGAAAACTCCTGAGGACCAAGTTATTGCACAGGAAAGAAAAGCCCTTTTAATGTTTGCTATTTCTTTGTTTGATTACCGTACACAGGAAATTTTAAATATGTATATTGCCGGACACACATATGAGGAAATCACCGACGTAGTTGGTCTTACGCGTCAACGCATTAATCAGATAATCAAGGATGAGGCATTCACCAAGATGACATATATAATACAACTATATAATATTTTGGGAAAAAGCAAACTTGTTGCCTTCGGAAAAGAAATAGAAACCGCAATCAACCAACTGTCTTTCAGGGAAAAAGAAGTGGTCTATCTTGCCTGCACTACAACCTTGACTGATGAGCTTATTTCGCAGAGATTAAATTTTTCCGATGTAGTGAGTTTTAGAAACTATAAAAAAGAGATTATCGATAGGCTTGAAGCAAAACTATTTTCTAAAGATGATTACGCAGATCTACCAAAATTATTGAAAAGACGTAGTTTGAGATGGACTATGTTTATTAATAATATCTTGCCTGAGAGAGAATCGTTTATGCTTGAGGCAATGAAATCTTTGTTTCGTCGCACATCTGAGTATCCTGTCAGTGAAACTACATTAGATGAAGTTCTTTATGATTATGATAAACTTTTTTCGCCTATGGAATATCAGCATATTTTAATGACGCAATATGAAGGATTACGCATAAAAGAAGCAGGTGAAGTATTAGATATTCCCATGCTCAATTCATCATATGTCAATATACGTATTCGCAATAAACTGCATGCTATTGTGGATGTCAGAACCGCTTTTTCCAACGAAGATCGCAATGATCTGGCAGAGTATCTGCTTGATGCGATTAATAAAATGCCTGTACGTGACAGGAAAGTTTATATCGGGTTGTATTTTGATCGAGTAACAATGGCTACCGTTGCTGAATCATTATCGATAAATGAATCGGTGGTGAAAAATATAAGGAAAAATGTGCTTGAGCATCTCAAGCGATATATCCGCATGAATATAGATGATAGTGCGATGAGAAGAAAAATTAACTCCAATTTCAATATCGATTCGGAATATCAGCTAGAACAATTTCTTCGCGGTATCACTCAGGATATTAAGCGCGAAAATATACTTCTCAAGCAGGAAGAACCCGAAGACGTGGCAGAAGTTTTTGAAGCGATTTTACATAAACAGGGGGATGTCCCCATCTATGAGGAACTCAGACAAGGGTTGCAGATTTACAAACGGTTTGTTCATCAGTCCCATATCGATTTCTTTGTAGCTTACTATGTAAACGAATATTCCAGTTCAGACGCTGCTGATATGCTTGGCATTAAAAAGGCTAATTTTGATCCACGCTTATATGGAGAAATGATCCCTGCTTTGAAACGTTTCGCTGAATTTTATACATCGTTTACTGTTTTAGAACGTAAAGAGTTGTGTATGCAGGCTGCAGATATTATCAATCAATTGTCTCCTTTACGTAAAGCCATGATTATCCATTTTTTCTATGATGGATTGTCATATGACGAAATTGCCGATATCTTAAACTTGGATACAAAGAACAATTATCATAGAAACCGTATCGTCAGGACAGTCAAAGAAGTTGGAAAAACTTTTGTGGAAGGCTTTCCTTCCCAAGAACTTGTTGACCGGTTTACTCCCAATCCACGCAGTAATATCATGTATATGAATTATTTTCTATCAGGACTCAAGCATCAAGTTCCAAGAGATTTTTTTGATGTGCCGTTACCTCCGTCTTCCCTCGTGGTAACATATGATTCTGAGGACGTCATACAGGATTTTTATGGTGATACTATGATAAACAATATTTTCAAATTTATAGATCAAAAACCACAGGATGAACTATCTTTGCGGCTTATGAGTTCAGTACTCGACAGGTTGCAGCCTCAGCAGATAAATGTATTATATTACCGGTTTGGAAAGAGTATGACTCGCAATGAGGCCGCTGCTGAGATGAAGTTGCGGCTTCACGGGGTTACCTCAGCGCAACGAACTGCTATGAAAAATGTTAAAGATTATTTCGGTTTTTTATCGCAATTTTCTAAAGATGATCTGGTTTATCTTCATAATCTGCTGGCTGAATCATTGGAATCAGGACAGATATCCCCTGATTACAGAAAAATTCTTATTCATATTTTTTACGACAATATGCCTATTAAATATGCTATCAGGGCGGTATTATCTACTAAATCAGCCGGCAAGAATATCTATCCCAAAACTACAGCAATGAAATATCTTTGCGAGGCATTTTTTGCTAAGCTTGATAAAGATAAATATCCTCAATTTGCCGAGTTGTCAGAGAAAAATTTTGATTCTCTGCTCTATTCCCTGAAAGCTACAATCCCACGGGAACGTTTTGCTGTACCTGAATCGCCGGAAGGCAGAAACAACACTTCTTTAAAGAATCTGTTTCCTGAGGAAGAAATAATAGAGCTTCCAGCTAAGCCGGAAGATGATGCTACTGAAGAGCTTCACTGGATATTATTACCTTCAGAAGTCAATAGGCTTTTTCAATTACTAGATACCGATTCTATAGACGAACTTAAATACTATTTGGCTCAAACTGCTACACACGTAACGTCTCGTCCTCAACCGGTATTCATTGACCGGAATCCTTTATTTGCAAAGCTACGCCGGATGAACCTTTCTGCCATGGATGTACGTCAATATCTTCTCGATTCGTTCACTCCTATGGGATTGTCTTTCATAGAGGTAGTACAATTGCAAACAGTACTTGAGAGAAGCCACTATCTACAATGCGATATTCAAGATAAAGATGTTATCGTACTTGATCTGGACTCACTCTCTATATATGACGAATTGCCATATGAGAATATAAAAGAACGAAAGAAAATAGCCCGGTATATAGAGGACTTACAGGAAAATTATCGTCTGAATGGGCGAACCGCTTCATTCGTGCTTTTCTCGCGGAAATATTCCATGGCACAGTTGGAGTCATTATTGGGGAGGGAATTGCTGTCATTTTTTAGAACACATGACAATTGGCTAATCAGCAAAGATCTGTATATTCAATTTGAACAAAATTCAAAAAATAAAGCTAATGATTTTTTCACATTGTTGCTTCGTGATTACAGTGTCCGTCCGGTTAATATCAAACTGTTTTCTAACCATGATAGCATTGCAAATGCCGCAAAAAAGGCCGGCTGTATCGTAGCAGATAGGCGATCTGATATCTATCAGGCTATTTCTATCTTTGCGGGTATCCATCCTACCCATTCACGAAATTTCCGGCTTGATAAGAAGGGGCTATCTGTTGCTATGTTTCTTAACAATAGATCGGATGGCTATCTTGGGTTTTCTGGTCAGGAAATATGTTTACATGATGAGCTATTAGCAAAGAAAAAAGAAATCAACACATCTCATTTTATCGAACAGTCATTGTAGTATTGAAATATTTAGTTATACTTCTTGCCTTAAAGAGAAATATTTGATTGGAATTAAAACATAATTGTGTGATTGATCAATATGGTATTAACCGGCATTGAGGTTTGATACATGCATTCGCTTGCACTTTTCAGCCTCTTTTTTACGTTTATAAAGCTGAAGTGCCTTTATCTTTTCTTTCAGATCGAATGCCACATCGCTGATGTCGAGCATCATATACTGACCACCACGTTTGAGGTATTCCACAACTTCGTGATCGTTGAAGCAGATATAAAAAGCTTGTGTACCGTCAGTTAATATACGTACATTATGACGGCCGTCAAGTGCGGCGTGAAACGGTTTTGCAAGATCATGATTATCTCTCAGGTATTCTATGACTTTACGTATCTTGTTAAACGACATACCTTTGTTTTTTAATTCAGCTACTGCCTGAAGAACCAATACATCAAGCACCGAATATTTTCTGCGTACCCATTTGTTTTTGCTGTTTGACCTGGCGATACTCGGTGAAAATAAACCTTCGAGATCATAATATACAAGGTTATGCCGTTTAATACCGGTCAATTTTTCTACATCTGATACTGAATAATTTTGTTTATCAACTAAAAACAAATTTCGTGTCTCCTCTTCGGACATTCGCTTTTTGAAGCGGCTGATTGATACTTAATTCTTATATGTAATTTTAGTAATGATAATATGTTATGGAAAGTAATGCCACTTACTGTTAAGCATTCAGTGTAGAAACAAGACTAATTCATGCACTGGGCAAAGTCAACAACAAAATTATTATAAAATTTTATTGCAATTTTATTGTTAATATCATAATATGAAGTAAGTGTGAAACAATAAAAATTATTTTAACTAAATATGGATATTCCTTTTCTTGTCATTTCTTTCTATTAGGTGGGTTGTGTTTTTAGTAAAATTTATACCAATTTGTTTGAAACATTTTTAAATAAATATTGTCAAGATATACATAATATTAAAATTTAAATATATTTCGCTATCTTATTGTGTAACATGCGTTCTATAGGAAACAACTGTGAAAAATATTACAAAATGCTTTAAAATGTGCATTGGAGTATTGCTGTTGCTCGACGGCATGCTTTTTGCACAATCTACTACATTTGAAATTTATCCCGATGAAACATCAATGACTCCATTGAGCGAATTAGCCCTTTCTGATGGGGGGCATGACATCAATTCTGATGTTGTCTACGTTGCCTCAAAAATTTATCTCGATATTCAGCCAGGTACAGGCAATTGGTATTTGGTTATTTATACGAATAGCCCTTTTAATAACTGGTGGATACCACCTCATGAGCAGAACCATTTGTATGCTCTGGATGATACCCACGCCCCTCTGACATGGAAATACCGCAATGAATTACGCTTTGGACGCGAAACCAATCCTATAGGCACTGTCATTCCTCAGACAGAATGGGTGGGCGATGGACTGCATTATCTGTACATGTGGAATTCTGTAGATAATACAGCGGGGGATATCGATGATGATTCTCTTGAGTGGGCTTCTATCGTGCATCATTTAAATGCTTCAACACTGCCCACAGGACGCCTTGAATTGTCTTTTGGAGTTGATCTGAGCACATCATGGCGGGCAGCGCAATACGGTACTTCGTTAACTTTGGAAGTTTATTATAAGGAATAATTAAACAAAGGAGACAACAGCATGAAGTTTACGGCAATTCTTATGATGATTTGTACGTGCTTATTTGTAAATGCTTCATTCGCGCAAATGTCAAGAACCCTGCCTGTATCTCTTACCCTGACAGGTGACCGTTTGACCTCGTTTGAGGTATATCACGATGCGACATCAACGACACCGCTAACTGAACTGGCTTTATCTTCAGGCGGACATACAATTAATGATGATGTGCAATACATTGCTGGCGAACTATATCTTGATATAGAGCGTGGTAATACTGGGAGTTGGCACGTACTTATGTACACATCAAATGATGTTCCTCAATATGCGTATTACCCGAATAGTTTTTCAAGTGATCAGGCTAATAATTTGTTGGCTACCGATGGATCATTTGCTAGTTTGCAATGGAAATATAATCATTCTGTACGCTTAGTAGCTGAAACAAAGTCTATTGGCGCTACCATTACCTCATATGACTGGAGTTGTGCTGATACTATGTATATATTTATGGTTAATATTCCTCCTTTGATGACCCCTGCAGATTTTACTCTTCAGGATTTGTACAATGCGCAGATTGTTACCTATCAGACCAATCAGAGTTTATCTTCTGCGAATCTTGATGATAGGATACGAATAACCTTTGGTGTCGATCTTTCCAGCTCATGCAGGGCTGCTACCTATACTGCGAATTTGAACATTGAAGTATATTACGAATAACCAAAAGGAGACAACATTATGAAACGTATCTCAGCAGTTCTATTACTTAGTTTGTTTGTAGTGGTTAATACCGCATTTGCCCAGACGTCCAGGAACATACCTGTATCCCTCACTTTAACTGGTGATCAGGTTGCGCAGTTTGAGGTGTATCCCGATGCGACATCGACCACACCGCTTACCTCATTAACATTAATTTCTGGAGGGCATACTATTAATGATAATGTTAAGTATATAGCGGGAGAAGTGTATCTTGATATTCAACCTGGTAATACCGGAAGTTGGTATCTGCTTATCTATACAGCCAACGATGTTTCCGACGATTATTATTATCCAGGTGTTTTTACAATAGACCAGGGTAATCTTTTGTTGGCTAATGATGGTTCAACTGCAAGTTTGCATTGGAAGTACAATAATCCTTTAAGATTGGAGCCTGAAGTCAATGCTGTTGGAACTGAACTCGGTTTATATAATTGGATAGGTGACAACCCTAACTATATATTTATGGTCAATAACGATCCCACTAACCCTACGCCAGATATACATGACTATATAAATGCTCAGATCATGACATATAAAAGTAATCAATATAATACATATTTTGATTTTGATCAAAGAGCTCGTATCACTTTTGGTGTTGACCTAACCAGTTCCTGTAGAGCGGCAACTTATGAAGCAAACCTGGTTTTTGAAGTGTATTACGAATAGGATTGTTTCGATGAAAAAATTTATACGCTGCGGATTTGCATTCCTTGTTGTTTTTATTGTTATGCAGCCAGCGGCATATTCCCTGGATCTAAAAACTATTCCGATATCGTTGACCGTATCGGGCGATCGTGCTACATCATTTGATGTTTACACAAGCCGCAACGGCAACGTACCGCTGAGCGCTGTTGCCCTATGTTCAGGTGGATATCAGATAACCGATGATATCCGCTATGTTGGCGGTAAGGCATATATAGATATAACACCCGGTAACACAGGTAAATGGTATCTGGTGGTATATACTACTAATGCGTCAACATCTGAGTACAACCCCGAGGATCATGCTGATTTGATCAATAGCAATGATTCGTCACAAATTATTAAATGGAAATATCGCAACTCGCATATTTTCGGAGAGTTCTCACAACCTGTTGGCGCAGTTATAGGTAATATATTTTGGGAGCATCCTAACTATCTGGAATATAAATATTTTCTCAATCTGTCAAATGGGAGTGGACCTGATGATATTACAGATGACGCCACTCTTGAATGGGCGTCTATCGTTCATTACAAAAATCTGTATAACAAACCTGATGGCAGGATCGAACTTTTGTTTGGGGTTGACCTGACCACTACAGATCAGGCTGGGGAATACACCAGCGCATTAACTATAGAAGTTTATTATAAACCTTAGATTATTTTTCATGTATAACATGCTTTAGGTTGACTTTATTGTCCTTCGTTGTAATAATGATTTTACGCATTTAAGCAGATGATAATAGTGGATTAACTAAGCGCCTTCCTTATCAATATCGAAAATAAAATTATTTTGCAATAAAATGGTGGGAATCATGTCATTCCCGTTATGAGCTAATCGGTTAGTGCATAATTACTGATGGGGATAGGCATAGTACACAAATAATCAATCAATACTGAATGGGGAAAAGTGTATGTTTGATTTTCTGAATGATATGGATATGCTTGGGGTGTTTTTTTGGCTGTGCGCTATTGCCGGCACACTGTTTTTCTTATTGCGAGTTGCGATGTTGTGTATTGGCGCAAGCTTTGAAGGGGCGGATGGAGATGCCGGTGGAGATGTCCATGACTCTACTATCCATCATGATGCCATGGATTATGATGATTCATCCGATGCCTCTTTTCAACTGTTTTCAGTGCATTCTATAACTGCGTTTATCATGATGTTTGGATGGGCAGGATTGAGCTCATATATCCAATTTGAATTGGGACCTACATTAGCTATTCTCATTGCGTTGGCAGCGGGAACAATGGTTTTATTCATAACCGCTTATCTGTTTAAACTTGCTTTGAAACTGGTATCTCCTGGCGCTCAATTTGATATCGAAAAAACCGTAGGTTTGACAGCTAAAGTCTACCAGGAAATATCTCAGAATGGTGCAGGCAGAATTCAATTGTCTTTACCCGGAGCTGGTTTACGTGAAATTGATGCTGTTTCGGAAGACAAGAAAAAAATTGAGTCATTTGTTTCTGTAAAAATAGTACGTGTCATTGATCCTTCGACTGTATCTGTAAAACGATGTTAGTATTTGTATAAAATAAACAACAAGGAGATTTACGGTGAATTTTCTAGCGTTGGGAGTGATTTTTTTCGTATTTTTTGTTTTTGTGATGACGATTTTTCTGGCATCTCGCTATAAACGGTGCCCGTCAAATCAAGTTCTTGCTATTTACGGAAAAGTGGGGCGTGGGCAATCGGTAAAATGTTACCACGGTGGGGGCGCGTTTGTCTGGCCGCTCATTCAGGATTCACAGTATTTGGATTTGACTCCAATGACCATAAGTATTCCCCTGAAAGGTGCGTTATCGCTCCAAAATATTCGTATCAATGTACCGAGTACATTTACAATAGCAATCGATACCAGCCAGGATTCAATGATAAATTCGGCCGTCCGTCTGCTTGGCTTGTCAACCGAAGAGATTGAACGCATGGCAACGGAAATCATTTTCGGCCAACTCAGGCTTACTGTTGCATCGTTGCGGATCGAAGATATTAATCAGGATCGAGAAAAATTTTTGCAGGCTATCAGGAATAATATTGAGCCGGAATTGAAGAAAATTGGGTTAACGCTAATCAACGTTAACATTACCGATATTACCGATGAATCTGGATACATCGAGGCAATTGGTAAAAAAGCCGCTGCAGAAGCTATCAATAAGGCAAAAGTGGAAGTAGCTGAACAGGAACGTTTCGGTGCTGTCGGTGAAGCGTCGGCTGTTCGTGAAAAGGAAGTTCAGGTGGCTGAGCAGGAAGCTCAAATGGCTATGGGACAAAAAGCCGCTGAGCGCGATCAGCGTATTACAGTCTCAAAATATGAAGCAGAGGGTGCAAGCGGTGAAGCCAGCGCCTTGAAAGAAAAAGAAATCGCTATTGCGGCACAAGCTGCTAAAACCCAACAAGGTAAAAAAGAAGCAGAAAAAGAACAGCGTGTTGTGATTGCTCAACTTGAATCGGAATCGGTTGAAGGTGAAAATAAGTCTAAAGCTAATATTGCCAAATATAATGCTACGTTACAGGAAGCTGAAGCAGATGCGAAACGACGCGGCGAAATTGCAATAGCCACTGCCCAACGTGATGTGTTGCGTGCAGAAAAAGAAGCCGAAGTTGCTTTGCTTGAAAAACAGGAACTTGCACGGCAGGAAGTTGAGAAAAAGCGGGTTGAAGTACAGGCCGAAGCAGAAGCTGAAAAAATCCGGCGTGTTGCACGCGGTGAAGCCGATGCAATCGTCGCAAAGTATAACGCTGAAGCCAAAGGTGTTCAGGCTGTGCTTAATGCCAAGGCGCAAGGCTATAAGGATTTATTCCTTGCTGCTGATGAACAGAAACATCTGGTACCCACAATGCTCATGATCGAAAAAATCAACGAGATTGTCAAACTGCAAACGGAAGCTATTAAAAATATCAAGATTGATAAGGTTACAGTCTGGGATAGCGGTAATAGCGAAAAAGGCAGTTCCACCGCGAATTTTTTAAGTAGTATGGTGAAATCGTTACCCGCCTTGCAGGATATTTCTAAAATGGCTGGTATTGATTTACCTGATTATCTGGGAAAAGTTGCTGAGAATTCCAATCCAGCATCAGATAAACGATCTGATACCCAAAAGGATAAATAATAGTTGGATTTTGACCTTTAGCAGATTTTATGTTGGATGCAGACATATCCTATTATTGAGCGTTACGATGCGATTCGTTATTGGATAACAGTGCAGCATTTGGGGTCGGAACAAAAATCGGTTAACTCGCTGTCATTTTGTGCCTTGAACTTATATTCATCATTGAGTCTGACCGCTTGTGTGATGGCATCGATTGATGCGTCGACGTTGCCTGCTTTATATTGTGCAATCCCCATGTAATAATAGGATTCAGCAGATTCAGGATTAAGCGTAGTTGATTCTTGCAAGGCGTCTATTGCTTCCTCCAGGCGATTAAGTTTCAACAACGCTATCCCACGTCCTGCCGTGAACAATGCTGAATTGGATGTACATTCGATGGCATGATCGAATGCTTCCAGCGCCTTTTCATATCTATTAAGTTTAAGTAGTACATTACCTTTGTGGTACCATGCCATATCAATATCAGGGTTGCGGGCAATAACACCGTTGAACGCTTCCAGCGCTTCCGGGTAATCCTCTATACGGATTAGATGCTCTCCGCTGTTAAACCACAACCGGCAATCGTCGAGTTTATTCAGTATTTCAGGGGTTAATCCTTTTTCCAATTTCGATAAGATCACAGGACGCATTAGGAGTGATTTAAGTATCTTATCTGAATGTCGTAATGATTCGTTCAGCCGCACAAGGGCTTCATGTGCTCGACCTGTTTTGACCAGAAGGATAATAATATTGAATTGTGGGTGTATATAGTTGATATCCAGTTCTGATGCTTGTTCGAATGAATAAAGCGCTTCATCGTATATACCATCCAGATATAAAGCATAACCTCGGTTATTCCAGAGTTGTGCTGACATTGGATTGTGAAATAATCCTATATTTGTCAGTTTTACAGCTTTTTTATGAGACAAATATTCACCCGGTAAATATGTGAAGTTTATATAAGAGTCAATATATTCAGGGTCGATAGCAAGTGACTGCTTATATGCTTCCATAGCCTGATAGAATTTTTTTTGTTTTGTTAGCAGGAATGCTTTGTTAAGCCAAAAATCATAGTTATACGGGTTAACCAGTAGTGCTTTTTCAATACAAGCAAGTCCTTTGTCATAGTGACCCATATCACGGTAAATAAATGCCTTTTCATACCATGCCCGTGAAAAATCAGGGCGTAATTCAGTTGATTTATTGAACAGTCCGAGAGCTTCGCTTTTTTTGTTGATGTTTTTAAGAAAAATTCCTTTGATATACCATGTTTGTGCTTCTGATGGATCGAATGCAATGGCCTGATTGATTCGTTGTAACGCTCTATCATAATCGTGATCCTGATAACTTCTCCACGCATCATTGTAGTAATCTAAAAAAAGTTTTGGCGGATCATTTTTCCATGTATTGAGTAAATCTATGGTATGATGGATCAGATGCTTTGCGTATAAGTTATCAGGATCAAGCACCAGAATTTTTTGCGCAACCTTGAGTGCTTGATCATTCTGTTCTATTTTGTATAGTGTGCGGGCATAGCAAATAAGTACCTCAGTATTTTCTGGATAATACGTTGCTAATAGTTTGGCTATGTTATATGCTTTGGAATATTCATTTAATGCGGTTAAAATTTGTACTTTTAAAATCAGAGTGTCTTTCTCCTTTTTTGAGAATCGCAAAATATAATTTGCAATTTCAAGGGCTTCGGAATTTTGTCCGGTTTTGTGTAATATCCAGGCCTTTTGATACAACATTTGTAGTTTGGAAAGCATGTTGGAGGGGTTACTGTTAATATAGTCATTGATACATTCCAATGCTTTGTCCAGGCGAAGCGTTTGTTTTAAGAGTCCTACATTCGTAACAATTATATCATCGAGTACTTGGTTTTGTTTCGCAATCTGTTCTGCCTTCTCAATTTCCTTGAAGGCATCTTCCATTTTCATTTTAGCTATATAATGTTGGGCTAAGGCAATATGAACAAAAGGAACATCGGGCGCAAGCTGGATTGCTTCATCAAGCAGTTCCTTCGCACGTTCGTTTTGGTTATCATCTGTTAACAAAAGCCCCTTAATGCTTAATGCGATATGTGATGCCGGAAAGCGTGATAAAATAGAGTCACACAGTTGCATGACAATGGTTTTATCCATAGAACGATGGAAAACTATTGAAGTATCGTAAATAATCAATAGTTTAAACGACATAAAATCTATATTCGTGGGATCCATAGAAAGTATTGTATCGCAAAGGTCATAAGCTTCATCATAACGATACATATTCATTAAATAGTGTGTTCGTCGGGCAACGAGTGTTGTTTCTTCGGCAAAGTAATATTCCTGAATAAATGTAAGGAGTTCGAGGTTGGGGTAAAGTTGTTGTTTTATTTCCCAGGCTTTGTCATATCCTATATCTGAAAATGCGGCTCTATTTGTACAAATATACGCGCCTCTAAGATCGTTTTTTCTGATATAAAGCTCTGCTGCCAGAGACCATGCCGGTGCGTTTGCTTCATCAATTTGCAATAATTTGTCAATGGTATTAAGCGCGTCGTTATCTTCTTCCATGCGTGTTTGTGTTTCTGCCATGTAATACAAAACATCCGGTTGTTCAGGCGCAAGCTGATGGGCTTGTTGAAAGCAATCGGCAGCAATAGATATATCGTTCTGTTCTAAAGCCAATTTTCCTTTTTGGACATAAGTTTGGGGATCGTTTGGATCTATTGACAGCGCGAGGTCATAATCGGCATACGCTTTCTGTATATTATTTTGTTTAGCGTGTACATCAGCTCGTCCTGTGAGTGCAAGTATCTCGTCGTTATCCAATTCAAGTACTTTATTGTAGTCGTCTAATGCCCCCGAGTAGTTGTTGAGCGTCGTTTTTACCGTGGCTCGCCAGAGGTAAGCAGCAGAATTGTCTGGATCTAAATCAATGGCTCTTTTTAAGGCACTATTCATTTTCGCATATTGGTTTGTATGGTAATAACACAATGCAGTATAGAGGTCTGCGTCCATGTATCTCGATGAACTGTTCAAATCATCAATCGCCTGTTCATATTCACCAAGATTATAATAGCAAATACCGCGACTATACCATGCTTGTCTATCATGTTTATCATTTGCAATAACCCAATCCCAGTCTTCTATTGCGAGATTGTATTCATTTTTATCCATATATACCAAAGCCCTGTTGGCGTGCGCAATCTCATACGAAGGGTTAAGACGGAGAGCCTCATTGTAGTATGTTATTGCTAAATCTTTGTAGCCCAACTGGTCGTAAGCATAGGCGAGATTATTAAACGCGTTGTAGTAGTAAGGATCAATCTCAATCGCTTTCTTTGAATATTTTATTCCTTGTTTCATTGTTGATTTATATCGATTACACAGCCCGCCGAGCATTTTGTAAGCTTTTGCGTGTTTCAGATCAATAGACACAGCTTTTTTAAAATAACCGAAAGCTTCGTCAGGCTGATTGATATTGAAATAATACATTCCTTTTTCAAAATAAAATAATCCGCAAAGCGGGTCGGTGAGGTTGTTGGATTTTATAGTTTTGATTGCTTCGTCGCAAATCTTCATTCTTTGTTTTGAGTTAGTTCCGTATTTGTTTTCAGCAATAGCCATGAGGTATTCGTATGCTTCAATTCGGCAATCATCTCTATTGATTACTGACATTAAATAGGTAAGGGCAGTATCACTGTCCCTGTTAAAGAGCGCTTGTTCCGCTTTTTCTAGCAGATGGGTGGTGTACCACGGAGATAAGTATAAGCATATAAGTCCTGAAAATAATAAACATACAATAATTGCTATTGTGAAAAGTGTGATGCGAATTGATTTTTTCATAAGATGCGTCTCATAAGTGATTAATATTGTAAAAACTGTATGCGAATTATTTTAGCGATGTTTGTCATTATTATCAATATAAATATCATGATTGGTTCGATTAATTGTTAAATAATAAAAATAATGAAACCTTTTTCTTCTGCTGAGTCTAATATTAATTACTCAAAATTTATTATGGTGACTTTACCATTGTTAATCAATATTTTAACCATAGTATGACTATAATTTTTTGAAGATAAGCGATGCTTTGATAATCATAACTTTTTAAGAAAGTGTGGTGGATTATGAATGATGTACTACGAAAAATATCTGTTTTTCTATTAATGGCTATACTGATTTGTTATTTGTTACCGGATAAAGTAGTCTTTGCCAAACGTCATAATTTTTCTAAACCCAATGTAGTGTATATACATCAGTCCGATTTTGATGATGGAACGTATATTATCGATAAACCCGGTGTCTACAAGTTGGCTGAGGACATTTCGTTTAATCCGCATCCTGTGGGATCGCTGGGGGACGATGGAGTGACGGTGCTTGACGCGTATTCGGCAGGAATGCCGTTCCCATCACAACTTGGTGACCCTGACGAAGGGAAATATGACCCTGCGGCCTTTGGAATCGGTTTTTTTGCGGCAATTATGATCAAAGCGAATAATGTGGTACTCAATCTGAATGGACATACTATAGAACAAAGCGCGGAACATGCATTGCTCCAAAGATTTTTTTCAGTAGTAGAACTCTCCGATCAACCGTTTATACCTGGTCAGGGGCCCTTTGATTTTGGTGGCGATATAACCTGTGCGGAAAATGTCATGATTATGAATGGAACAATCGGACGTAGTGCTCATCACGGGATTCACGGCAATGCGAACAAAAATATCTCTATTGTCGATGTTGATTTTGATGGATTTGAAGTCGCTGCTGTTGCGCTCAATGGGGTAGAGGGCTTACGGATTATCGGAAGTACGGCTATTAACCGTGAGGATGTACCGATTATCGGAACTTTTTCTAATGCGAGGTTTATCATACCGTACATTGACTGGCTGGTAGCAACAGGTTCAACCACAACCCTGCGTGTACAGGGAACCGATTTGAGTGCAATACAGATCCGTGACGATTTGCGCAGTGCTATCAATAATGTTTATGAAGATGTTATCAATGATGGAATAGGCTATATTGATGAAACACAGCATCCTGATGAATACGCATTATTCCATAATAAATACGGTATTATTGATGGGAATTCTTATGGATATCTGTTAAACAAACTTGGCGCGGCGGTAGGGGGATTCCCGTCTCAATCTGAAAATCCATCCAAGGGGATTATCTTATGGGGAGTACATGTTCTCAGCCAAAGGGCATTTATCAATGAG
This sequence comes from Candidatus Auribacterota bacterium, assembly GCA_963675685.2. GTDB lineage: Bacteria > Auribacterota > Auribacteria > Auribacterales > Auribacteraceae > R3-B46. The sequence continues at coordinate 250,509 of CAXXKF010000010.1, read as the reverse complement.
GTGATTGCGATTAAGCAAAATGGAAAGCCTGCCCTTGATCCTATTGGAGCAGTGTTCATGGTGAAAAATCTTCATCCTGATACCGGTGTGCCGGTTACGGTATCATCCACGGATGATTCTCTGGCGCAATACAAGGGAAATGTCCTGGCAAATGCGCAGGCATTGGTTGCAAAAGCCGCTTTAAATAATGAGTTCCCTTCTTTTTTAAGTACAACCCGCCTCAATATGACACAGGAAATTATCGATTGGATCGAAAACTCAGAAACACTCGATACCATTGTTTTAAGTCAGGATGACTATATTTGTAACGGTGACACCATGTTTCACGTCAATAAAGGTGTTATCGGTTTTAAAATAGATGCGTCAGAGAATGTAGTGCTCAGGAATACCAGTGCTGAAAACCTGGAGAATTTAGGTAAGGAGGGATCGGCGTTGGCCGGGAATTATGTTAAGTCTCATCCTGATGCCACATTGGAAGGATACGGTGGTGCAAAGGTTCGTGGTTATAGTTTTGCAGGTTCAAAAAATGTGTATGTAGCCTATAGTAAAGCTCTTAACCTTAAGTCACTGGCAGGCACTGTTATAGGTTTTGACGTTCTGACTGATTCGCAAAGAGTTGTTCTGAAAAATATTTTTGTACAAAACATTGAAGCCGGTTTATCTTTTATTCCCAATGGTGGACCTAATGAGCCTCCTGATGCAATAGGCGTTCATGTTGGCGCAGATGCTCATAGGATTACTATACAGAATCTCAAGACAGATAATTTATCTGCATACGATGATTCACAAGATCTGTTTGATGATAGCGGTGAGGCTACTATCATACCCCATCATAGAAAATCTTTTCCAAGACGAGGGCATATTTTTCGTTAAATACTCAATGTCAGCATAAAGTCATACGCAGAAGGCGTTCCTTTTAATAGCTAACAGGATATAATGTCTTATCTATCTTCTAATTTGGATAAAAAATAAAATACAATATAAGGCTAAAATGAAAAAAGCGAAATGATTGTTTTAGATTGAATTAAATTAATATTGATAACTTATGTAAAATAAAAAGGGAATTAAGCCGTTTTATAGATAATTTTATTATCTTAAATGTATTTAAATACCTTAAGTTTACATTTTTTCCTCATGGCATTCTTCGTAAAATTCTTCGTGTAAATTGTCTATCTATTTCTTTATAAAATGCATAAAATAATCAAATTTTTTGGACTGATGCCGATTTATATATAAATAAATGTATTCTTGAATCCGTCAAAGCTGAAGAAAAGTATCTGCGGATAGATTGCAGGAAAGGGTTGCACATGAAGCACTTATTTTATTTATGTATTATCTTGAGTGTAATAGTTGTGTCTGGAGCACTGTCAGTTGCTGATGATGTCAGTAATATTCCAGTAAAGCAGACAATTACTGTTGCTGGAACAGGTGATAGTCAGGATTTATTAAGAAAAGTGGCAATTGAACTGAAAAACGATATTCCTCTTGCATATGTTATCGTACCTGACAGCATTGGTTCGAGCGGTGGAATAAATGCTCTTATAGATGGCAAAATTGATCTCGCGCGTGTAGCGCGGCCGTTAAGGGATAGTGAAAAGAAAGGCCTTACGTATGTTCCGTTTGCCAAATCACCGGTTGTGTTTGTTGTCAATCCAAGTGTAAAAGGTGTAGATAATATTACCTATCAACAAATTGTAGATATTTATACAGGCAAGATTACAAATTGGTCGGAACTTGGTGGGGAAGAAGGAAAAATCTATGCGTTAGTACGGGAATCAGGTGATTCGTCACTGAAAATAGTACAGAAGTATATCCCGGCTTTTAAAGATATCCAAGATATGAACGCAAAAGTAACTTATACTACGCCAAGTACTCTAAAGGTACTGGAAACATATAAGAATACAGTGGGTTTTTTGCCTCTTGCCTCGACAATAGGCACAAACTTAAAAATTTTAGCGGTTAATGGCGTATATCCCTCGATAGATTCTATAAAAAATGACGAATATGAGCTCGTAAATACTTTTGCGATTGTATATAAAGACACACCGAGAGGATTGGCAAAAGAATTTTTGGAGTATCTGGTTAGTGAAAAAGCTAAAAAAATATTTTTGGAAAACGGGGCATTTCCCATCAAATAGGTCTATAAGGCAATAGGCATCCTGATGATCAAATCTATACGAACAAAAATTATTTTATCCAATCTTGCTCTTTTATGCCTGAGCGCTCTCTTCATTGGATATGCAACCTATGGGTTTATGACGAAATCGCTCAGGTCAGTTGAAGATTGGAATGTTAAATATATTGCCCGGATTCATGCCAAAGAATTAGCTCGACTCATACAGGGTAAAATGGATGTTTTTAGCGAAATGGCTATGGGGAATACTATATCCCAGTACCATCAAACGCATAAGAACGCGCTTATTATGGAATATTTTAATAAGTATATGCCTGAATTTAATGAGTTGACCTATATTAATCCTGACGGACGGGAAACCCTTAAGATGGTGAACGGAAAAGTTTCTGATAATTTGGGGGATATAAGTAATACCCCTTTATATAATGAATTGAAATCTCACCCAAATAAAATTCTTCTTTCCACTGTTATTCTTGATGGAAACTCGGATGAATCGCTCGTCAAATTTAAGTATTACAGAGAGAACTTTTTTGATGAATGCGAAGGCATTCTACGTGGATATGTAACATTTAGACATCTTTTTAAAGATGCCAAAGACTTTGCTTTTTTGGGTGGAGGGCATTTGGTAGTGTTAAATCAAGATGCTCAAGTGCTCATGCATCCTGAGGATGTTGCTTTTGGACAAAAACTTTCTCCAAATAAGGAAATAGAAAAATTTCTACACGATTTACGGCTTGAGCAGGCTGGGTCATGTGATGGCCGATTAGTTTGTAAAGACGGTGTTTTTGGTTATTATCCGCTGGGGATATTAGGATTGACCGTGGTGGCGATTCTCCCTGATAAAGTCTTTGTGGCAAAACTAAATAGCCTGAAGTATTTTGTTGTAAGCGGTGTTCTTGTTATCGCGCTTATAGGGATACTTCTTTCGTTTGGCATGGCGTCGAAAATTTCACATCCGATTACCAATCTGGTCGAGGCTACAGAACTTATGGCAAAGGGAAATTTGAGCACGCACGTTAATGTTAAAACATCTGATGAAATTGGAATTCTGGCTGGATCGTTCAATCGAATGACACAAAAAATTGCTGAAGCTATCGATGCCATGGATAAAGAAATTATAGAACGAAAGTTATATGCGGAAGAAATCAGGAAATTCAAATCTATCGCGGATAACGCTAATTATGGCGTAGCAATAACCGACTTACATCTAAACATCCTGTATATAAACAATTATTTTGCTCAACTACATGAATATACTGTGGATGAACTTATGGGTAAAAAAATAACATCCCTTTTTGCTTCAAAAAAACATACAAAAATTCGTTTTAAGAAAGGAAAGAATCAGAATACAGATATCTCCATGCTGGAACGCCATCATCGAAGCAAACTAGGTCGGATTTTTCCAATGTTAACCAACCAGATAACTATCAATAATGATGATGACCAGCCACAATACTTTGCAATTACTGCTTTGGATTTGACTGACAGGAAAAAATTAGAAGAAGAAGTGATGAAAGCACGAAAAATAGAATCTGTTGGAGTATTGGCCGGCGGGATTGCACATGATTTTAATAATCTTTTGACTTCAATATTGGGTAATATCTCTTTAGCGACAATAGAGGTGGACGGACAGAGCCAGGAGTTAGTGAGTATTCTTAAAAATGCGGAAATGGCGTCTCTGCGGGCTCGTGACTTAACTACTCAGTTGTTGGCTTTTGCACGTGGGGGAGCGCCGGTTAAAAAAGTTACTTCATTGATTCCCATTATACGTGAGTCTGCGGAATTTGCTCTCAAAGGTTCAAATGCGAAACTTTGTTTTGACGCTGATGAGGCGGAGATATGGCAGGCTGAAGTTGATAACGGTCAATTCAGCCAGGTGATTACCAACCTGTTAATTAATGCAAAACAGGCTATGCCAAAAGGCGGCACTATTACTATCCGTTGTAAAAATTATAGAATCACTCCTGAGTCACACTTTCCGGTATCATCTGGAAACTATATAAAAGTTTCTGTTCAAGATACGGGAATAGGCATTCCCAAACAAAGTCTGGATAAAATTTTTGATCCGTATTTTACAACAAAAGAAAAAATGAGTGACCGGGGAACAGGACTTGGGCTTGCCACGGTTTATTCTATAGTAAAAAAACATGATGGACATATTTGTGTACAATCAGAACTTGGAAAAGGTACAATATTTGAAATTTATATTCCCGCAACCAGTAAGAAACAGGAGGACGCTGTTGTGAACGTGACTAGCCTTGAACAAGGAAGCGGCAGGATACTTATCATGGATGATGATGAGCTGATATGTGACGTCATGAGCCATATGCTCACTAAATTGGGATATACAGTTGACTTTGCCACTGACGGTCAGGAAGCCATACAAAAATATATGAAGTCAATGGAAGAAAATAGGACCTATGCTGTTGTTATTATGGATCTTACTATCCCGGGAGGAATGGGGGCAAAAGAAGCTGTTGAGGAGCTGATCAAAATCGATCCTTCAGTTAAAGCCGTTGTTACAAGTGGTTATGCTAATGATTCGATTATGTCTGACTATAAGGAATTCGGTTTCTGTGCTGTTCTCGAAAAACCTACACCGGTTGATGTTATAAGCTCAACATTGCGAAATATAATCGGCGAATATTAACTCATTTTACGCAGTACCTTGCCTGTCCAAATAATACCGATTATTCCGCAGAATATATCAGTTATCAGCCTGCCCAGAAATAGTCCGGTGAGCCCATAAAATTTAGCTCCCAGTAAAGATAACGGTATCAGCAATACTACAACACGAATGATATTGAGTAACACCGATGATACCGGTTGGTGAATACCGGTTAAAAAGAAACCTGTATACCGGTGTACCTCAAGGAAACCGTAACCCAGGCATGTTATACAGACATATTTGACCAGAATGTCTATCACTGCGGGATCGTCAGAAAAAATATTTGCCATAGAGCGAACCGTTAGAAAGAATATTCCGGCTGTAGTAAGACCAAAAAATATCGCGAACAGCATTGTACCCTTGCGGGCAGTACTGATGCGATCAATACGTTTTGCACCATAGTTTTGTGCTACAAACGGTACCAGTGACATCCCAACGGTCATTGGTATCATGAACGCGAACATCTCTATTCTGCTTGCTACACCGCATGCTGCAACGGCTGAACTCCCGAACCAGGCTACTATAGCTATGATAACCGCTGAAGATATTGGAGTTAATATCGAACTGAGCATGCTTGGTATACCAATATGTAGAATCCGCTTCCATGAGGCAATGATCTCGTGGATAGAATGAGGATGAAATGAAATTAATCTGTAGCGTGCATGAGCTATATATAATGCCATTACCAATACGAAACCTTGCGATAACACAGTTGCCAACGCTGCTCCCCGCAATTCCATTCGGGGAAATGACAACAAACCGTAAATCATAATTGGGTCTAGGATACAGTTTAGAACTGTGCCTGATACCATTAGTAAACTGGCGGCTCGTGTGTTTCCTGATCCCATAATAACACTGCCAAGGAGCAGTTGCACAAACATTACTGGTACACCACAATACCATATTTGCATGAATTGTTCTGTTAAACGAAGGATTTTCCCTGTAGCGCCCAGTGCTTCAAAAATAAGGCTGATAGTAGAAATACCTAGTATTGTTATTAATATTGAGAACAGTAGCGTTAAAAATATTCCATGAGTTGTTAAGCGGGCTGCAGTATCTTTGTCTTGTCCTCCCAACGCGTGCGCTACAAGCGCCATGGTTCCCATTCCGAGACCGTGCATAACAAACCGAAGGAATAAAACCACAGGAAAGGTAAAGCTCATCGCTGCAAGCGCTTGTGTGCCTAATCGCGATACGAACCATGTATCGGTAAGGTTGTAGGCATTCAACGCGAATGTCCCGGCAAGCATGGGAAGCGCCATTGTGATTATTGTTTTAGATACGGATTCCCGCACTAATTTTGCCATATTACTTTCTCCATCATCGGCAATAGCTAGGAAATTGGCTGTTGTCGAGGTTTGCAAGATTGATTGTTGTTCGTATAAGATTTGTGTACATTGGTGCACAATTAACGAGGACACAGGTGCGCAGCAAAAAAAATTCTACCATTTTGTGCAATGCAGGACAATGAAAAATAGTTTTTATCATGTTGTAGCTTCTTGAGCGGAAAGTAAATGAAAAAAAAGATACTTTGTTTACGATATCTGAGTTAGAGGAATATTGGTGGTTTGCCTTCTAAAACTTTTTACGCAGGTTTGCCGGTAAAATATTCAGTTCTTTTCGATACTTTGCTACTGTCCTGCGAGCAAGCTGAATACCTTCTTTTTTCAGGATATCGATGATTTTACTGTCACTCAGCGGTTTTTTTGAGTCTTCATTACGTATAATCTCATTGATGCGGTCTTTGACTGTTGTTGCCGATGTGGCAGTTCCTGATTTAGTGGAAATAGGTGTAGTGAAAAAATATTTGAGTTGAAAAACACCCCGCGGAGTTTGTATATATTTACCGCTGATCGCACGGCTGACCGTTGATTCATGGAGACCAAGCGCTGTGGCAATGACTTGCATAGTCATTGGCTGAAGGTAGGCTATACCTTCATCAAAAAACCTACGCTGCCGCTGAACGATTTCATTGGTAATATTATAAATTGTCTGCTGGCGTTGATGGATGTTTTTCATCAACCATTTGCCTGATTTGATCTTATCTTTTATATAATCTTTTGTGTTGTTATCAATATCATTTTTGCTCATCAACGTTTTATAGACATTGCTTATTCTCAGATGCGGTATTTTGTCATCATTGAGAATAATTTTGTACTCATCGCCTATTTTTTCCAGAACGACGTCAGGAAGGACATAGTGGGTTGTATCGGTAATAAACATCCTGCCTGGTTTTGGTTCAAGCGATGCAATAAGCTCCGCTTCGTGCTGAATATGGACTGTAGTGGTCTTGAGTGCTTTGGCTATCTGCGCGTAGCGTTTTTTGGCGAGATCATCAAGGTGCAGAGATACGATTTTTTCCGCTAAGGTACCTTCTTTTCCCAGCCTGACTAACTGTATAAGCAAACATTCTTTAAGATTACGAGCTCCCACACCGAGCGGGTGGAATTGCTGAATTAACTCAAGAGTTGTTTGAACATCTTCAAGCGATGCTTTGGAATGCATGGCAATTTCTTCCAGTGGACTTTGAAGATACCCGTTCTCGTCAATATTTCCTATAATCTGTTCACCGATTTCTTTCTCTTTGTCAGTTCGTGACATTATTGAAAGCTGATTGAGCAGGTGATCCTGCAATGTTTCGCTGCGGGTGATAGAGTTTTCAAGATACTGGCGTCGTTCTTCATCTTCCTGGGAATACTTGCGATAGCTTCCGCTTTGCCTGAAATATTCACGCCACTCGTCGTCTATTTGAGATAACCGATCAAATTCTTCTTTAAAATCGAGCTCTTCGTTATCTGCTTTTTCGGGAACTTGTTCTTCCTGTTCCTGTGAAGGTTTTTTCTCTTCATTTATTTCTTCAAGCACTGGGTTAGATACCATTTCCTGCTCAATGACATTACACAACTCCATCAGCGGCAATTGCAACAGCTGGATAGCCTGCTTCATCTGCGGCGTCATGATGAGTTGTTGTGTTTGGCGTTGTATTTGCTCGAACTGAAGAGCCATAATTCCTCCCGAAATATTTTCTATATCATTCTTTCTCAAATATAGCACTGTGGAGTTTAATATGTCAAATGTACTTTATGCTTTTTTTAACAATATCGGAATAATTGGAGAAAAGCTTTCGTTTTTATGTATTTACAAAAAAATGGTGCCGAGAATCAGAATCGAACTGATGACACAAGGATTTTCAGTCCTCTGCTCTACCGACTGAGCTATCTCGGCACCATTAAGAATACGGTGAGTCGTTAAAATATGGGGCATATTATAATGTATTTCGATTCCCAGTCAAGGATTAATTTTCCTAAAGATCCATTTTTTAAGAATTTTATTGATCTTTGTGTGAAGATACAAACCAAGGAGTTACGGTGTTCTTATAATGCAAAATAAACCGTTTCGTTATATGAGGGTCAGACTTCTATTAAATACATTATAATATTATACCAAAACATTAGGAGGAATATCATGAAACGATTATTGCACATTATAGCCACACCAAGAGGATCAGAGTCGAATACATTGTCTGTTTCAGAAGTTTTCCTGGAAGAATTTAAAGCTATTTATCCTGAATGGCAAATAGACACATTAAATCTGTTTGAAGAGACATTGCCGCCTCTTACTGTCCAGCAGGTCAACGGGAAATATGAATTGTTGAGCGGTAAAAGCTTATCAGAAGAAACACAGGCCGTATGGGATCAAATTCTTCAGCATATTAACCGATTTATAACTGCGGATTTATTTTTGATAAGCACACCTATGTGGAATCTATCTATACCATATAAACTCAAACAATATATTGATACTATTTTTCAACCACGCTATTTATTCCGATATACTTCAAAAGGTGTAGAGGGGCTTGTCAAAAACAAAAAGATGGTTATTGTTACAAGTCGTGGTGGAGATTACCGGGAGCCGCCAATGAAATCATTTGATTTACAGGAACCATACTTACGAGCGGCTTTTGGTTTTGTGGGGATTACGGATATAACCTTTGTCAATGCGCAAGCACTTCATGCTGGCGATCCAGACGTGCGTAAATCCTTCCACGAAAAAGCACAAGAAGAGGCTAAAGAAGCAGCACGTAGTTTGAATATACCCCATGCGAGCTAAAATTATAGGTTGTTCGCTACATATATCTTGGAATTAATTAGACGATCAGGGAACTGTCTCAGATGTTTGAACGGTCAGTTTGGATAGTGTCCCGTAATATACTCAAATGGTTTTTAATTTCTTTTAAAATCGTGGTAGCAGTATGATCGGCAGAAATTTTCAATTTACGTTCTTTTTTTAATTGTAGAAAACGACGCGCACCTGGAATCGTATATTGTTCCACATACAGTAAGTCTTTGATTTCCATTATCATATCGAGATCTTTCATCCGGTACATCCTGCGCCCTGATTTACTTTTCTTGGGAGTAAGTTCTTCGAACTCAGTTTCCCAGAATCGTAATACATGTGATGGCGTATCGGTAATCTCGCTTGCTTCTTTAATACTGTAGTACATCTTTTCTGGAATTTTTACCATTCCTTGTCGCTCCGTTATCTTTTTGCAGTCAAATCTATAATGGGCGATGCGGGATTCGAACCCACGGCCTCTGGCTTCGGAGGCCAGCGCTCTATCCGACTGAGCTAACCGCCCATTGAAAAACATAATCATATTGAACTGCTATACTAATACAGGATATTGATTGTTGTCAAATACAGATTTGCAAAATGTCTTATGCTTTTTAATTATTTTAGAGATACTAAAAACACGATTTACTGGAAGATGCTTGGATTTATGAAAACTATTTTTTAGTATAGAATAGTTAAGTACACAATTTTTATTGATATCGTATTTTTATTGCCGATATAGACTACGAAGATATTATTGAGAATTTTGTGTGGTATGTATTTGTAAATTTAACTTTAATATGCGTAAGTTGATGCTAAAAATATTTATTAATAAGCAAATTTAATTTGACAAAAGCAAACTTGCGTGATATCTTCATATAAGTGTTGCATTAATACTGACAAAACTTAAAAAATCAAGCTCGTAAAATAAAAATAATCAAAAAAACATAAAAAAATAAATATTTTTGTTGCATTTTTTTAAAACTCATGTTATTGTATTTGTAAGTGTTTTTTTAGAGAACTTATTGAAGTAGTATAACAGTTAATTACATTATTATTGGAGGGAACTCAACATGAAACATTTGAAAGTACTAGGCTTTATCGCGTTATTAGGGATGTTCTCAGGAAATGTTATGGCTTTACCGGATGCACAGTTGCCTAATCTGAATACAACACCTTATCCTATTCTTGGTGAAAGCGACCTTACCGGCCCGGCTGGAACAGTGCATGTTGATTGGATTGTATCAAATACGGATTTAGCGACAGGAATCAACAGTGGTAGTTTTATGTTTGCAACTAATTTAAATACTTTAGCAGATCAAGGCGATTACGCTGCTTATACAGGAAGTGATTATTTCTATTATTTTCAAATTGAAAACACTATTTTGAATTCTGGTACGGGTTTTAGTTTAGATTTAGACCCTGATACAGTTGTTACCATGGGTTATATGTTAGGTGTTGATTTGGATAATGGCTTGGACGTTCTCCATGATATCGCAGGAGAACAGGAAGCATCAATGGGTATAACTGATTTTGTCAGCGCAGTATTTGACCCGAATCCGCCAACACCAAACGGCGGTTTGAATTTTACTCTTCCTCCGGGATTGGTTCAGAACTATGAAAGTACAACGTTCTTTGTAACTTGTACTCATGCAGCTCGTTATGCTGATGCTGAACTTTTGATAGGACCACATGGACCAACAGGTTACATTCCTATTCCTGACAATATGGTTATTGTTCCTGAACCTATGACTCTTATGTTGCTTGGTTCATCTTTAGGAATGTTCTTCCTTAAAAGAAAACGTTCTTAAAGAATTAAGAATATAGATTTTATCTCAGGGGGAAAGAATTCATCTTTCCCCCTTTTTTTGTCTTGATGTAAGAGTCTTACGAAACATGCCTGCCAATTTTTATCCCTGTTTAAGAAGAATTTATCAAAAATAAGCTAAAATTAATTATTACCGATATATATATCATATATCTGCTATTTGTTTTTTATCAGTCGATAGCATGTAGCAATTTAAACACCAGAGAACTAGGGTTTAAGATGTTCCAATCTTTACAAAACAAGATATTAAGTGTTTTTGTCATACTTATCTCATGTAGCATTCTTCTGATCATGTTTATTGTTTCGGCTAAAGTAAAAGACGCGATGGTGCAAGCTGAAAACAAAAGCGCTAAAAATTTGCTCGAAATTGTAATGCTTAATGTTGAAAGCCAATACAATACTACGTGCAATCAAAAACAGGAATTAATAGATGACAGGAAAAATCAACTTAAAGAACGTGTTAATAATGTATTAACATTTATCAATGCTTATTACGAATTGTCGCAACTAAATTTATTATCTGAAGGAGAAGCTAAAAAGTTCGTACTTTCTTATCTCAAAAAAATGCGTTATGATGAAGGAGCTGGATATATATGGATTACCAATACAGCTATGCCATATCCTAGAATAATGATGCATCCTACTGAATCAGAACTAAACGGAGTTTTTGCTCATCCTGATCTTCTCTCTCTCTTTGCGGATAACATTGATATCTTTAACCAGGCTGTATCCATTTGTGAATCGGAAGGCTCTGGATATATGCAATATACCTGGGGACAAACTCAAAAAAAGAAATTGTCGTATGTTGCTAGTTTCGCAAAATGGAATTGGATTATTGGTTCAGCTATATATCTAGATGATCTAGAAATAGCTGCTAATACCTATATGGAAAATGCTTTGAAAGCATTACGTGAAACTTTGCAACAAGTTCGTGTGGCTGAAAGTGGATATGTATTTGTATTCACAGGTGACAAGGAAATGTTGATCCATCCTAATTTGGGAGAGTTAGATTTTGCCAAAATACAAAATCCAGGTAAAAAAACGTATATACTTGATGATTTAATGAAGGCTGCTCATTCCGAATCAAAATCGTTTGATTATATATGGGATAAACTGCCGAACAATAAAGGCGAATATCGGTTTCGAAAACGAGCTTTTGTAGCGTATTTTGAACCGTTAGACTGGTATATAGCATCATCAGTATATAACGCGGATGTCGCTTTACCATCTCAATTACTAACTCGTCAAATATTAATTGTGGGCATTATTTTACTTCTTACTGCTGTGGTGGTTGTATTTGTTCTTGCAAGCCATCTAACAAAACCGCTTGAAAACTTGAGAAGCGCGGCTAGGAAAATACAACTTTCTGGTATTCATTCCACAAACATTCCTGTCGGAGGGTCGAGTGAAATAAAAGAATTGGGTATTATACTTGGTGATATGCTTGGATCTATTAAGGATGCTGACAGTGAAAAGGAAACTTTGGTAAAAGATTTGGAAAAGATTAACAAGCGGCTTCGTGAAATTAATAAAAAACTTCATAAAGAAATATCAGAACGCAAGTACGCTGAAAAAGCGTTGCGTGAAAGTGAAGAAAAATATAAAGGAATTGTAGAAAATACTATTGATACCATTATGTTATCCAATCCGGACGGTACAATTTCATATCTTAGCCCGGCATGCAAGGATGTGCTTGGTCATGATTCAGAATCTTTGAGTGATACCTTGCTGCCTATTAGCCATCCTGATGATATTAACATTGCCCGGTTTGTTCAGGAGCAATTTCTCGCGGGAAAAAGTGGAACAAATGTAGAATATCGCATCATTACTTCCCATAATCGGGTGAAGTGGATTTCATGTTCATGGTCTCCGGTATTGCAGGATAAATCAATCTATATGATAGTTAGTGTGATACGTGATATAACCACACGAAAGAATATGGAGGAGGAACTGATAAAAGCGCATAAAATGGAATCTCTGGGCATATTTGCCGGAGGGATTGCCCATGATTTTAATAACCTTATGATGGCTATGTTAGGTAATCTTGCTATTGCAAAGATGGAAGTTACTTCGGATTCTGCTATCATGAAAAACCTTGAAAATACAGAAAAATCCATTCGCCGCGCAAGTAAACTTAGTCAGCAGTTATTGGCATTTTCCAAGTGGGAAAGTACATCCAAAAAAGTCATTGCTTTGACTTCGTTTATTGAAGAATATATAAATAGTATGGTGCGTGATTCAAATATTCAAGTCGAGTTTTTATTTGCTGAAGATCTTTGGCACGTAGACGTCGACAAACATCATATGAGGCAGGTATTTACTAGTATTACTGAAAATGCCATGCAGGCAATGAATAATGAGGGGTTACTTACAGTTAGCGCGAGTAATATTACTGTCACTGAAAACTCAGATTTATCTATATCACAGGGAGAATATGTTGAAATAGCTGTTAAAGATCAGGGAGTCGGTATTGCGGAAGAGTATATCTCAAAAATTTTTGATCCATATTTCACCACTAAAGAAAAATCGGCACTCAAAGGGACGGGACTCGGTTTAGCTACAGTTTATTCTATAATACGTCAGCATGGTGGTTGTATTAATGTCGATTCCCAGATTAGCAAGGGCACAACTTTCTATATATATTTACCTGCGGCAAAAAAAGTTGAAGAAAAAAAAGAAGATACCAATAAATTATTTTATGGCAAAGGAAATATTCTGGTCATAGATGACGATGATAGTACACTAGATGTTTTATCGGCTACATTGGAACGATTAGGTTATGATGTTAAGTGTGCTGATACGTTGGAATCTGCCATAGAATACTATGAAGAATCTATTGTTCGAAATTTGCCTTTCGATATGATTGTTATGGATTTTTCAATGCCCGGAGCAATGGATACGAGAGATATGCTTCAGGAGTTGCAAAAAATAAACTCAAAACTTAAAGTGATTCTGACCAGCGAATATGAAGATTCTGCACTGATAAATAATTGTCAAAATTACGGATGTTGTGGTTTCTTATGCAAACCAATCGATATCTATAGCCTCAGTTCTACTATGCACCTTGCCTTACAGGGTCAGCAAACCAAATAACTGTAAAATTCTGTAACCTTACAGATCTCATCTGAGTTTATATGATGTAAATCCTGCCTATCTTCTAAAAAGTATCAAAAAATTTGCCGAATATATAAATATATGATATAACAAGGTATGAGGTTTTTATATGAGATATGCAAAATTATTGCTATTGCTTGTACTAATTAATTTTTTTATTGGACATACTGCTTTTGCACAAGATGGGCAATTGTCAGGATCGGTCTATATAGAATCAGCAGATGAAAATGCAATAGGTTTTGAAGTATGTGTTTTAGATGAATCTCAGAATACCATTCAAACAACATTAACCGATAACGATGGCACCTTTTTATTTGACGCTTTATCTACTTCATCAGTAATTGTTTATGTGCCTGATCAATATGGATATGAACATATTTATTTTAATGATGCTACCTCATTTGAAACCGCAACACCAATAGAGATAGTCTCAGGTTCACTGGTAAGCGGTATTGAATTGTCGATTGAGCAGGGGGCTGGGCAGCAGGACTCTGATAACGACTCTATACCGGATTACGAAGAAGTTATCTATGGCGCTGACGGTTATATCACAAATCCTTATTCCTCTGATACTGACGGAGATTTGGTCTCGGATTATCAGGAAGTCATTGCCGGTTCCGATGGCTGTTTTACCAATCCAACCAGTTCAGATACGGATGTTGATGGTATAGCTGATAGTCTCGATCAACTTCCTGTTGCCGCCTTTGTGGAAATTGAAGTATCACAGCCCACTATTGTAGGCGGTATGCTTACGGTTAATGCTCGTGTGAAAGATTTATATGGTAATATTGCTGCTATAAGTGGGCTTCAGTTGACACTTCAGTGCGATGGTAGTGCAGTGTTTGATACCTCAGCGGTTACTGGAACTCTTGTTTCTGGAGGCGGTACTGACACAGCTATTCTGGCCACTGTTGCCGGCGAAGTTGCTATTAAAATAACTTCTTCAGTCGAGGAATCAGTTTCTGTTATCCCTGGTGATACGAATGGATCAGGGCTCCTTTGCTTTTCGCAGGATGTTAGGTCTTGTGCGGGATCTTATCCTGTTACAGACTTGCCGCCTCATGCAACTGATGCGGATTTATATGGCGATATTGATATGTCTAAAGAAAATGTTCCAATCGGTTTTGATTTTTCATTTTTTGGGGAACTCCATGATACAATCGATATTCAGTCAAACGGATTCTTATCTTTCGACAATATTTTTCCGGGGTTACCTGCATCGTATACGAATCAGCCGTTGCCTAATTCTGCTGATCCTAACAATATAATTGCTCCTTTTTGGGACGACTTAGATATAACTGATGGTACGGCGCTTTACTATACCAGTCATACTACTCAAGGCAGCAGTTTTACTGTCAGATGGCAGAATATACCTTTTTTTGATGATCTTGATGCTTCTTTAACCTTTGATGCTACATTGTTTGAAAAAAGTAATCTGATACTGTTTTCATATAAGACATTAACTGATGGGACAAAAACATATGCCCATGGCAGCAGCGCCACAGTTGGCGTGGAAAATGCCGATGCCTCGCAGGGTATTCAATATTCATATAATCAGTCTTTGCTGTCGGAAGGTATGTCGATCGTTATGCAGACTGCTGATATTCAGGAAGCATTGTTTTTATCAGAAACGGGTGACCTGGATAATGATGGACTGACAAATCAGGTCGAAATTCAGGATACCCTCACGAATCCGGCATCTGCGGACACAGACTCCGACGGCTTACCTGATGGATGGGAAGTTCTACACAATCTTGATCCGAATGATGACACAGGCTTATATGGTTCGGAAGGAGATTTTGATAATGACGGTTTAACCAATGCTGAGGAATTTTCTTTGTCTACCTATCCTGATACGATCGATTTTGATAACGATTCATTATCCGACGGCGACGAAGTCCTTAAATATGGCACAAACCCCACTAATCCCGATTCCGATTCCGATACTCTATTAGATGGAGAAGAATTAGTGGACGGTAATGATGGGTTTAAAACAGATCCGCTTATTGCTGATACGGATAACGACGGTATTTACGATGCGCAAGATACCATACCTGTTTATGCACGGCTGGTAATTAATGCGCCATCAAATAGATATATTGGCACTGAAGCTATAGTCAAATATCAACTCCGGTCGCTTGAGGGCGATTTATTGACAGCCGTCAATGATGTCTTACTGCAGGTTTCTATGACTGGATCGGCCATATTTCTTGATGCTCCTGAGAAAGGAAGTATTCTGGGGGGAAGCGGAAGTTCTTCCGCTGTTGTACAGCTTTCTCAAGGGGAAGCATGGCTGCGAATAAATAATTTCAATACAGCATATGTGCAGGAAACAATTGTTTTTACCGCAAGCGAAGTAACAACGTTTGGTATACGGTGTCCTATGCAGCAGGCGGGATATCGCTCGGTTCCCTATGTTTTTACGGATATAACCGATGACGATCATTTGGCGCACATTACCGGTTCAGGTAGTAGTGTAATGGTTATGCCCGGTTTTATTTTCAGGTTTTACGGTAACCTCTATGCCTCATTTCGAGTCAGCCCTGAAGGCTACATAACATTTGGTACATATAGTGAAGATTCTTCAAACGACGTCATACCCGACACAAGGAATCCTAACGATATCATTGCGCCATTCTGGGATGATCTTTCTATAGGGGATGGTTCGCTGTATGTATCTGTATTGGGTACAGCTCCATCGCGGCGATGTGTTATACAGTGGGATGCTGTAGGGTTTGCCGCCAGTCCTCAATCTAAGGTAACGTTTCAGGTGGTACTGTATGAGCAGGGGGCATCCATAGAATTTTATTATGCCGGATTGCATGATGCCGGATTTTCCGTAGCCCATGGTGAACAGGCAACAGTGGGTATAGAGAATGAGGCGGGAACGAATGGGGTCTCTTTACTCTATAAACAGGGAATATTGAGTTCATATACAGGCTATGAATTATTTGACGGCAACCTTCCTTCAATGAACTATTTGCCTAATTATACTGGCGACGATGATATGGATGGATTAACTAATCAACTGGAATTAACTTATCAAACCGGCATATGGGATGATGATTCAGATAACGATGGTTTGTTAGATGGTGTCGAAGTACATATGTACGATTCTAATCCGCTGTTAAGTGATTCTGACGGTGACTCATACGATGATTATCAGGAAGTTGCCGCAGGGACAGATCTTAATGACCCGCTCTCATATCTCCATATCACTTCTGTATCAATTGGTTATGCAGAAAATGCCGCTACTGTTCACGTATCGTGGAGTAGTATCCCCGGCAAGACGTATGTCATTATGATGAAGTCTGAATTAACAGGTGATGACTTTGTCGTCATGAATGATTCGTTTGTTGCTCAGGAGTATGAGTCTACCTTTGTCGATCAAGGCGATGAGTCTCGCGCCATACCCTCACCCGATTCCGAAAATGGGGCACGCCTTTACCGCATTATTATAACCTACTGACATGAAATATAATTTTATGTAACATTATATTTGTCAAATACAAATATATGTGCTATATTACTTGTGAAGTCTTTTAACTTGAGAATGACCCTGTTTTCGTAATTAATGTCTTGTTCTTTCATAATCTCGCTGTGATATCTGATAAATCTATTATAATAACTACGCAAAGGAGTTATCATGCAACGGTTGTCTTTAACGCATAGGGGGAATGCGTTCCTCGGATTACTATTTGTGGCCTTCTTTATTTGTTTTCAATCTAATGTAGCAGCAGCCGATTTGGAGGTGGATTCCACAATATTAACAATTAGTGATATCTGTTCTCAGGTGCAGGGTACAAATGCTGCTGGGAGTGGATCTATTGACATTGCGGATGCTTCAGCATTTACAGTAGGTTCCGGCATATTGATTATAACCATGCAAGGTGCTTCGGCAGGTCAATACGAGTTTAATACTATTACTTCTATCAGCACTAACACGTTAACTCTTCAGACTACCCTCGCCAATCCATATGATACCAATGCTCAGGTTATTGAAGTCCCACAATACGATAACGTTGATATTATCAATGGTGCTGTTTTAACCTGTCCTTCATGGGATGGCGCAACAGGTGGTGTTCTGGTATTAAAAGCTACTAATTTAACCCTTGCTTCATCAAGTTATATCGATGTTTCAGGAACTGGATTTCTCAGCGCTACAGGTCCTGGCGCTGGTACTAGTGTCACTTCCAGTGCAGGTGGCGGCGGTGGTGCCTATGGCGGTAATGGTGGCGATGGATATACCGCTTCTACAGGGGGCGAAGGATACGGTTCTATTCATATGCCGTTGCTTATGGGATCCGCTGGTGGCGCTAATACAAGCTATTCCTATGCAGGTGGCAATGGTGGTGGTATCATCATTATACAACTTACTGGAACAGCTACTATTAATGGTGAGATAAAAAGTAACGGACAGGCTCCTGCAGTCGCTACAACCTATTGTGGTGGAGCTGGTGCAGGTGGTTCTATTCTGCTCATTTGTTCGGAAATTACTGGTTTGAATACTCTATCCTCTTTCACTGCAAACGGAGGTTCTTTGGCTTCTACTAGTTATCGTGGCGGTGGTGGTGGTGGTGGTAGAATCGCCATTCAATGTGATGCAGGGAACTATGATTACCCATCTGACTGTGAATTACAAGTTTTCGGCGGTGTCGGATACAACGGAGTCTATGGTGGTGCGGGTACTGTATACATCAAAGAGGGAACTGATGAAAATCTGTATATTCTCAATACAGATAGTAATTGTGCGGCTACAAAGCTTGATCACGATGGGGCGGACATAGCTATAAATGTTTTGTATGTCGAGTGGGCTAATATCGATTATCAAAATTTTGAAGGTTGTACCATATTCGATATACGAAATAGCAATCTGACTTTGGATCCAGCAAGTGCTACTGTATTTGACAGTATAGTCTTCAGCGTCGATCTTTCTGGCGCTCGTACCTGCACTCTTGGCGAAAATGTTACTACCCAGACAGTAACAGTTGCGGGTCTTGATGCCTCTAACCACGCAACTTTGGAATTACAGGATGCCGGCATTGTTGCGGATCAGATCAATCTAAACGGATATACTACATTCACTAATGACATCGTTTTAGAATCGCCTTTAGAACTGCATCTTTCCAATACCGATAATGACATTACCAATAATAGCTCGGGACACATCCGTTTTGTAACACTTGAGCCAGGTAAAAATTCAGTCATCACCAACAACGGAACAATGGAAGTCCTTGGCGACACTATTATCATTGCCTCAGGAAGTACCTATCAGGGCACAGGTTCTTTCAGTGATGCCGATAACAATTTGACTGTCCAGTCCGGCGGTTCTTTTATATCTCAGCATGCAAATCCGAATTATTTTGATACGGTGATTATACAAGCAGGCGCAACAGTAACTCATCCCAACAATAGTACTACACAGGCATATGTATTGAATTTTCAATGTTCCGGTGATTTTACTATTGAAGACGGCGTTACTATAGATTTGACCGGTAAAGGCTATTCTGCGGGTTATGGACCGGGTGTTGGTGAAGACGCGTATTACCATACTTCTTGGCCTGGTCGTTATAATAGTTATTATTATGGTGGTGGTGGTGGCGGCTATGGCGCAAATGGTGGTGACGGTTATGGCGCTAGCGGTTCACGTGGCCATGGAGGAACACATTACGATTTAATCAGTAACCCTACATTGATTGGTTCAGGTGGTGGTCAAGGCCTTTACGAGCGTACTAACTATAATTCTTACTCTAGAACTTGGCGCCCTGGTGCACCTGGAGGCGGGGCATTTATAGCGAATGTTGGTGGGACATTTACATTTAATGGTATCATCAAGGTTGATGGTGCTAAGGTTACAACATATTCCAGTTATGCAGGTGGTGGTGGCGGTGGTGCAGGAGGAATCAATATTACGGCAGGAGACTTTGTTAACACGAATTCTTCCGCACTATTGCAGGCAAATGGTGGTGACCGTTATTCCACTACTAACGGTTCTAGAGGCGGAGGTGGTGCTGGTGGACATATAGCAATAAAAACTACAAACTCCTATTCGTTCTCAGGAACAATCACGACATACGGCGGCGACGGCTACAACGATGGCGGTACCGGTACTATATATATAAAAGAAGGTAGTGATGAACAATTATATATCATTAGTGATGCATTTAATACGCAACGTGGTAAAACATATATTGATGATTCCCTTGCCTTCACAGATGGACAACTGATCGATATCCAAAGTGCAGATGTTGAAATTACAGTTCCTATCTCATGTAATACCGTAACACTTCTTGATTCGCAGACAAATATGACTACCGCAGGAGATGTTACCGTAGACTCTGTCTCCCTTGAGATAACACAGAATCGAAATACCCAGTTGTACATGACTGGAGTAACCGGAAAAGTTGACATCGGTACAGCAACATTGACCGGGATTAGTACATCGTATCATTCAGTTATGCAACTTCCTAATAGTGAAACACATGTCGAGCAAATAAATCTTAATGGATATACCACCTTTAGCAATTATGGAACGGTTGATCTATGTGTTCTGAGTAATACTGATAACGATATATATAACTATGCTCCGGGTACTATTACTTTTCAGGAGTTAATACTTGCTGCATCGAGTTATTTATATAATACCGGTTCACTTGCTTCATTGGATGACAATATGGTGTTGGAATCTGGATCGCAATATACATCAAAAATGAATACTCCTGTGACGATAGGCAATATTCTTGTCAAAACAGGCGCAACGATTACTCAGTCGGCTAGTACTACAACGGATGTCTATAGAACAATGTTCACGTGTACAGGCGATTTTACTTTGGAAAACGGAGCGACAATCAATGTCAATGCCTGTGGATACCCAAATAGCATGGGACCCGGTGCAGGAACAGATACAAGTACCAATGGATACGGTGGTGGAGGAGGTAGCTATGGTGGTCAGGGCAGTTACGGACATGGCGGCGCTTCCAGTGGCACGAGCTATGATTATATTGTTAATCCGACTGAAGTCGGGTCAGGTGGTGGTGATAATATCTATAGTACCGATTCTCGGGGTGGATATGGCGGCGGTGCGGTGATTATTCAGGCTGGCGGTACTATAGCTATCAACGGAACTATCTATGCTAATGGTGAAGCCGCTTATAATGGTGGATCTTCTTATGATGGTGGTGGTGGTTCAGGAGGTTGTATCAATTTAAATGGAACGAATATTTCGATAGGTTCCACTGCTTTGATGCAGGTTAATGGTGGTAGTTATGTCAGTAGCCAGCGAGGCGGTGGCGGTGGTGGCGGTAGAATTGCTCTGGTTTGTTCTTCTCTGGATAATCAAGGTTCCATCCAAATGTATGGTGGGACAGGATATGTTATGAACGGCGGTGCGGGTACAATGTATGTCAAAGACGCAACTACCGAAAAAATACTCGTACAAGGTAGCAATAGCACTCAATATACAACAATCATTGATGATACTGGCGAACTGGCACCGTTAAATCTGGATTTATTGGAAATTTCTGCAGCAAATGTTTCGTTACTGAGAGTTGGACA
The DNA here is from genome assembly GCA_963675685.2 of Candidatus Auribacterota bacterium. Classification (GTDB taxonomy): domain Bacteria; phylum Auribacterota; class Auribacteria; order Auribacterales; family Auribacteraceae; genus R3-B46. Next base: position 229,098 of record CAXXKF010000010.1, on the reverse strand, counting down.
GTGCGATCAAATCGATATAGTGAATGCCGAAGTTGCGATTGATCCTATAGCATCTTTAACTGTCCCGCTGGTCAATATTACGCTAACTACATCGTCGGTAAATAGGCATACAATATTTGGAGAAAATCTGACGGTTAATACGGTCACCATGCAGGGGCAAAATACTTCCTATCATGCAGAGTTGGAACTGGAAAGCGGCAGTTCTATCTCTACAGCATTGCAAACTAATGGCTACACTGAAATCATTAATTATTCAGCTATCAACTTGCCTGCAACATACACAATGTCGGGTACTGATAATGATATAACCAATTATGGGTCGATTATCCTGCCGACATTGGTCGTATCAAATTATTCGTACATAAAGAATGCAGGGACTATTTTACCTGTAGATAATGATTTGACTATACAAAACGGCGGTACCTATTCATTTATGAAAACCGGACAGGAAACCTTTGTTGATGTCACTATTGAGTCAGGCGGTATCATGACCCATGAACAGGATACCACTAATGGTTACAAAATCAACTTGCTATGTACCAATGATCTGCTGGTTGAAGGATCTATCGACGCTTCACAAAAAGGATATATCGAAGTACAGGGAACAGGAGCAGGGACAACAACGTCATCTTCAAGCTATGGTGGTGGCGGTGGCGGTCACGGCGCTGAAGGCGGCAGGGGATACGGTAGTGTTGCTGGTGGCAGTGGGTATGGTTCTATCATGAATCCTGCTACATATGGTTCTGGTGGTGGAAACAATAGTTATTATGGTTATTTGGGCGGTGACGGAGGTGGTCTTGTTATTATTGAAGTTCAAGGGACTGCAACCGTCAATGGTACAATCAAGGTTGATGGACAAAATGCACCAAATGGTGGTAGTTCACGTTCAGGTGGTGGTGGCGCAGCGGGAAGTATCAACTTGACGACCAATACCCTGGCAGGATCAGGGACGATTCAGGCTAACGGTGGCGAAAATTATGCCAGCGGTTATTACGGTGGCGGTGGTGCAGGTGGACGTATTGCTATTTATACTACCAGCGCAAATAGTTTTGCGGGATCATATCTTACACAAGGTGGCAGAGGATATTATGGTTATGGCGGTGCCGGTACAGTATATATCAATAATGCCGGTACACAAACGTTACTGATCAAAAATGCGTACATGTCTGATGGAGCGACAACAGTCGTCGCGGATGATGCTGAATCACCATCTGATCTTTTATTGCTCGATATCGCTTATGCAGTAGTTGAATTAAATAAACTTTCCAGTGTTCCTACTTTGAACGCGCTGAATTCCGATCTGGATATTACTGTTGCTACTCCTTACACGATTACTGATCTGGATTATCTGGTGAGTTCCACTGTATCTTCCCGTAACCTGCAGCTTTCATCTGAGGCTACGGTTACTTCGTTGACATATCAGGGCTATAACAGTTCGCATAGAGCTATTGTAACTCTTACTGATGGTGCGGATATTACAAGTGATGTTACTCTCAACGGTTATACAACACTTCATAACTATACGACAATAAACCTGCCCAATACGTTTACTATCAATAATACCGACAATATAATATATAATTATGCAGGCGCGTATATCAGTTTTGCTACCCTCACATTGCAGGGTATGACTTTGCATAACACCGGTACCATTGAGATTCTCGATAAAGTACTCACAATTGCCAGTGGCAGTACCTACTATGTCGATGCGCAATTACCTGAATCAGACTATGATTTGGTCATCGAAAACGGCGGTACGTATGTATCTAAAACAACAGACAATATATTGTTTGATGACGTGACCGTTCATAGCGGCGCTACAATGACACACGATACAAATACCTCGACTCCTGAAAATACGTTAGGCATTACCTGCTCAGGCGATTTTACACTTGAAACAGGCGCTGTCATTGATGTGACGGGTAAAGGCTATACATACGATCAAGGCCCTGGAAAAGGAACCCAAACCACAAGTTCAAGTTACGGTGGTGGTGGTGCGGCATATGGCGGTAACGGGGCGAGGGGATACAATAATGTGAGTGGAGGTACCGCATATGGTTCCATATCCGATCCTACCGATCTTGGGTCCGGTGGTGGAAGTACTTATAACAATAGTTATGGCAACGGTTCTCCCGGCGGTGGGGCGGTATACCTGAACATTGCCGGTACATTGACCTTAAATGGAACAATTCGCGCTAATGGAGCTGACGTTACCTCTGGCTCAAGCACTAGATGTGGTGGTGGTGGATCGGGTGGATCTGTCAAACTGGTTGCCGATACGATATCCGGTACGGAAACTGGGGCAATGATTGAAGCAAAAGGTGGCAATAGATATTCGAACTATTACGGTGGAGGCGGTGGCGGTGGTCGTGTCGCTCTTATTGCAAATACTACCTGTTCTTATGCCGGACAGTTCGATTTGAGCGGCGGTCAGGGATATTATGATTATGGTGGTGCGGGTACTGCTTTTATCCAGGACAGTATTTCAAGCCATATGAAAGTTATCGCTACTTCGTCTACCGGTAACCGTGAATTAACTCCTTTGACTGATGTGTCTGTGCCGACAATGCTGGACTCCTATCAAATCGAATGGGCAAATGTCCAACTTACACAACTGGATAGCTGTACAACCATGGATGTAGTTAATTCCGATGTGACTATAACAACAGCCGCTGATTGTACTATTGATACCTTAAATGTCGATGTCGTTTCAGGTGCGTTAAACAACAGGATGGTAACCTGCGGGCCAAATACGATTATCAATAACGCAGCACTTATTGGATACTCGACATCTCGTCAAGCTCAAATCGAATTGCAGGCTGGAGCACGCCTTACCACTCATTTTGAAACTCAAGGTAATACGAGGCTTAATAATTATGCAGACATTAATTTGCCGTCGGATTATATTATTTCCGGTACTGATAACGATATATATAATTACGCTACAGGATCGATCGTTCTTCCGACATTAACCGTGTCAGCTAATTCATATGTACAGAATTATAATGATATTTTGCCGGTAGATACCAATTTGACCATTGATCAAAGCGGAATCTATGATATTGCGCAAAGCACTCAGCTTAACTTCACTGATGTGGTTGTTAACGGTACATTGACCCATACGCAGGATACATCTTTGGGGTGTATTGCAAACATATCATGTACCAATTTGACAGTTGGTTCTACAGGTGTGATCGATGTCTCATATAGTGGCTATGCTCGTTCTGAAGGCCCGGGCGCAGGCGTTGACACTAGTTCATCAAGTAGTTACTATTCCGGTGGTGGTGCTGGGCATGCAGGATATGGTTCTAATGGTTACAGCGGTATTTCTGGCGGTGATCCGTATGGTTCGATCACTAATCCGACTACCTATGGTTCCGGTGGAGGAAGTAATACTTATCGGGGTACTTCTGGGTATGGTGGTTCGGGTGGTGGTGTTATCTTGTTGAATGTAACTGATACATTGCTGCTCGATGGAGCTATTAAAGCTAACGGGCAGAACGCCGCATCAGCTTATGGTGGTGGTGCTGCTGGCGGCAGTATCAATATTACTACAGCTACCTTCAATGGCGTAGGTTCCATTGAGGCAAACGGTGGAGATCGTTATTCTACCAGTTCTTCTTATCGCGGTGGATCAGGGTCTGGAGGACGTATTGCTATCAATTGTACTACAAAAGGATACACCGGCGGTATTACTGCTAAAGGCGGTTTGGGATATTATACTTTGGCTGGCGCAGGTACAGTTTATGAAAATGTTGCCGGAACGGTATCTCTGTATGTTAAAAACGATACTGTAAACGCTACTGTAAATACTCCTCTGAACAGTGCATTTGATGCGCCCGATACGATAGATGAGTATGTCATAGAAAATATATCAGTTACTATGGATAATATTGCCAGTTGTTCTAGCATGATAATTAATGCAGCTACTGTTTCCATAAGCAGCACACCGGCTATTGCGTCAGTTGTCATGCAGGGGAGTAACACTAGTTATAGAGCTGTACTGACTATCCCTGAAAATACTACTGTCTCAGAATTGACATTGAGCAATTATTCGACTCTGAATAATTCAGGTACCATTGATCAAGCTCATTTTGATGGCAATTACGTATATTTGACAAACAACGCTACAGGCGATATAACTTTTCCAACCCTTGACTTAAATTCTTATAGCCAGTTTACCAGTTACGGTACCTATACTATAGAAGATACTGATTTAGTGGTCGGTTCATACAGCATATATACATGTACCAGTAACGACCAGCTAGTTTTTGGAACGCTGACAATCGAGTCTTACGGAAGCATAACGCACCTGCAAAATAGCGATCAACCAGATTCTATGGTAAATATACGTTGTACAGGTGATTTGAACGTTATGACCAACGGTTCCTTTAATCCTATAGGTAGAGGATATTCCGCAAGCAATGGTCCCGGTCATGGGACTGATTGTAGCAACACTTCCTATGGTGCTGGTGGCGCAGGTTATGGCGCTATAGGGGATGATGGTTATTCTGGTTACGCCGGCGGTATAGCATACGGTTCGATATCAAATCCTACCGATCTAGGCTCTGGCGGTGGAACCAATACGGGTCGAAATTATTTCGGTGGATCGGGCGGTGGCGCTGTTGTTCTTGTTGTTGACGGTACAATGACCCTTGACGGAGTTATCAATGTGAACGGTAACCAGCCTGGCAATAGTACTACGTATAATGGTGGAGCAGGATCAGGAGGTAGTATCAATATTACTACCGATATCTTAACCGGTTCCAATACCGGATCATCAATGCTTGCTAATGGTGCAAGTAATTATAGTACAAGTTATTATGGCGGTGGTGGTGCTGGTGGTAGGATTGCTGTAAAATGTAATACATATTCTTATCCGGGTTCTATAACTGCCTATGGTGGCTATGGACGAGCATCTGGTTCTGAGCATCGTGGTGGGGCTGGTACAATCTATAAAGAAATCAACAGTGAAGTAATTTTGGAAATTAAGAATGACTCTAATGTCTATGTTACCGAAACTCCGGTTACTACACTGGACTCGATCGATGTATTGATTATTGAAAGAGCTAAAACTGTTCTTGAAGAGGTTACCGATATCGGTACAGCAACGCTACTTAATTCACAAGTTGATTTTCAGCCTTTGACGACGTTGAACATATCGGCACTTGACATTACCCAGAATATTTCTATTACTTCAGGTAATAATCAAGTTACGTTACATCCTAATACAACAGTTACAGATATTACAATGCAGGGTTCAAGTACATCATATCGTCCTTACGTTGCCATTGAAGACGGTGCGAGCATTACAGGAACACTGGCGTTAAACGGATACACATATTTCTACAATTATGGTGACGTTGCTTTGGCAACGAAAACAAATACATACAATTCATTTTATAATTATGATACTGGTTCAGTAACTTTAGAAAATTTACAACTTGGTAGTTACGATTATATATTCTATGGAGGGGCAGTTACTGTCAATGACCTCTCAATTTTGGAATTGAATACAGGTAGTACCCTAATGATGGGGACATTAGAACAGTTGCAAGTTGCTAGCGCGCATATCGCCAGCAGCGCGACTTTGACTCATGATGCAAACGATGATACCAAAGAAGCTATAGTCAATGTTCATTGTACCGGCGATTTTGTGATAGATTCAGGTGGGCAGATTGATGTTAGCTACAAAGGCTACTCAGGAAGTAATGGTCCTGGAGCTGGTGAAGACGCTGATTCAACAGCTAACTATGCCAATAAAGGTGGTGGTGGTGGCGCATATGGTGGTGATGGCGGCGATTCAGAGTATGCTTCATCTTATGATGGTTACGGTGGTACTGCCTATGGTGACGAGAGCAATCCTATGGATTTTGGTTCAGGTGGCGGTATGGGATACCGTTATACAGTCGGTTATGCTGGTGGCGCAGGTGGTGGTCTTATCTTATTAAAGGTTGACGGTACTTTGACGGTCAACGGCTATGTCAAAGCGAACGGGCAGGATCCCCAAAACGGTAATTCGTATGCTTCCGGCGGTGGCGGAGCAGGTGGTGGTATTAATATAACTACCAATGCGATAGTAGGTTTAAGTTCTTCTTATATAGAAGCAAATGGCGGTAATTATTATAGCTCTACATCATACCGCAATGGCGGTGGCGGTGGCGGTAGAATTCATATTGGTTACCAGAGTTATGATTATGACGGGGCAATTAGAGCGAATAAAGGTAATTCACGTACTCCAAATAACGCAGAAAATGGGACGGTCGATGTGGAAGCCGATCCGGCAGGTGTTATCACTATAACACCTGTGCCTGCGTCATTGCATGCAAACAGTAATGAAGTAACAATTATTACCGCGGGACCGGTCAATGATTCTATAGAACAGTCGGTCGCTGATGGTACTGTGGTTACTGTATCCGCTACAGGCGGACAGATTATCAATGTTAGCGATGCGGATCCGTTACTTGACGGCATTCAGCTTGAGACAGTTAATGCTCTGGTGTCTTTCGATTTACAGGCAGTTGTTGGCACGAATCCCGGTATTATAGTTGTTGAAGTCAGTTCTGTTGCCGGTACCGCTTATGGATCGGCAAATATTCCTGTTATTATTGGCGATCCGGCAGGTACTATTACCCTTACGGCTGATCCTGAATATATTGTTGCCGATGGAGTTTCAACAACAACCATAACCAGTAGTATCATTACCGATGCCTTTGGCAATATGGTGCCTGAAGGTACCTATATAACCGTCGCTACGTCCGCAGGTACCATAACAACAGCTGATGCATACAGTGGAACAGGAAGACAGGTTCAAACACAGGCAGACGGAACCATATCGTTTGTATTGCGTGCTAGTTCGTCGGTTACTACGGCAACCGTAACAGCCGATTCATATTATGGAACTGCACATGGTGAACTTGATTTAGAAATGTTTGCCGGCGAACCTGATAAACTGATTGTCCTGCTTGCCGGTGAATCTTTTTCTAAAGCTTCAGCTACCGGAAAGATAGGTACACCGTCGACGGTTACCGCCGGAACACCGAGGACGGTTACAGTTATGATTGTTGATGAGTCTAACAATCTGGTTATGTCATCTACCGAAACAGTCGAATTGATTTCAGCGCAGGAATTTTCTTCTATTGTACCTGCACAGCAGGCTTTTGACGGTTCTACAGCTACGATGACATTTATCGTTACCGAATATATAGCGCAAAGTGATTTGACGTTAGACGTAAATTATCTGTCCGATGCCAGTTTTGATACGACAAGTGCCCAGTACACCATACAACCTGATCAGCCTGCCAGTATGCAAATTATTTTACCGGGTGAAACAGCGTATCCGGGTTCAGCTACCGGTAAAAGCGGTACAGCACAGCATCAGCGTTTCGGACAGTTATTCTGGATAACCGTTAATATGGTTGACCAGTATTTTAATAAAATAACAGGGCGTACAGATCTGGTCACCCTTACAAGTAATGCCGCAAGTGCTACGTTACCCCAACCCAATTTGAGTAATGGATCTGCCTATTGCTCGGTCACTATTGACGATCTGGGACTGGGAAAGACAATTACCGCATCCGTTGCCGCAACGACAGTAGCCGATGGCGACAGTTCATCTTTTGGTGTTTTCAATTCTATCCCATCAATACTTTCTGTTGATCCGACACAATGCAAACCGGGTATTAATAAAATTATTACTGTTTCCGGTGACGAGTTCGCTTCAGGCGCGACAGTAGAAATATCAGATAATGTTGATGTAATTGATGTTATGTTTGTTGATCAAACACAGCTTATCGTTACAATTTATGTACAACCTACCGCTGCGGTAGGAGCACGTGACGTGCGCGTCATCAATCCGGATCAGGCTGATGCTCTGGCATCGGGATTGTTTGAAGTACGTGACGATGATCCGCCGGTTGTATCTAATATAACTGTTCCTGCCGGTGCAACAATTGGTGATGTTGTGAGTATATCTTTTGATGTAGACGAACTGCTTGGCGCGGCACCTGTTGTAACCATTGCCGGATATGAGGCGACATATCAGAGTGGTAGTGGCGGGTATAGTTATACCTACTCTTATACTGTTGACGGTACTGAAGCAGTAGGCTATGTACCGGTTTATATTGAAACACAGGATTTTGTGGGTAACGTTGGATATGGAGCGGATCATGTGGTATTCGATTTTTATGATCCTGTGATTGCATCGACTAACATTGATCCTGCGATTATATCTCCTAACGGTGATTTCCTTGATGATTTTGCCTTGATAACCTGCTCATGGACAGATGAAAGCGACAATTTTGATGTGACTGTCCAAATCTATAGTGGATTGACACTTGTCAAAACCCTCTGGGATGGCGCTGTCGAAGGCCGGTATTTTGCGCGTTCATGGGATGGTACTAATGATATCGGCAGTCCGGTATCTAACGGTAACTATCTGGTGAAAATTACTATATATGATCCTGCTTTGAATTCTTTGACACAGAATATTGGTTCGGTTGGTGTCGATTATACTGCCGATCAGCAGCCATATATTATTTTCACCGAGGAAGTTCAGTTCGCCACTGTGGGTAATGGAATTTTTAGTCTGCCGATTTCATTGACTAATAACGATTTACTTGCCAGTCACACATTAAGCGTGCTGGATGTAATTAATACCGATCCTTCAGTAGCTACATCATTTATAACTGATCCATCAGTAGTAAGCATAGCCGCACAGGGCGAGGATACTGTGTATCTATCGGTTGATTCAAGTGATCCTGATTCAGACCGTGTCGATGTACAGTTGAGGCTTGTTAATGAATCCGCGGAACAGGTTGACTATTCTAATCTGCGTATTTATATGAATCCTGTTCCAAAACCTGATCTGGTTATTACATCTCAGGATATATCTTTTGATCCACAGAATCCAACTCCGGGATCATCTGTAACCATTTCTGTAACCGTTAGAAATGTAGGTAATGAGGCGGCAACTGATATTCCTGTACAATTTACCAGTTTCGGTACTCAAATCGGTTCCGGGATAATTACCATTTCATCATTGGCAGCCGGTGAAGAAACTACCTTTGATAATATCGCTTCGTTTGCTGCAGGTATGAAACTGATCAGCGTGGAAGTTGACCCTGAGGACGTGATCGATGAACTTGACGATTATAACAATGATACCAATAAAATGTTGTTTGTCGGAGAAACCCCATTGTTGAACGGCGGGATTCGTGTTCTTGCCCAGATGAAGTCGGTGATACCGGCTCAAAGTGTCGTTAAAATAACAGGTAGTGCGGCATACTCATTTTTGCTCAATGATGTTCCTAACTACGATTATGTAGTCAAAGGCGGTGCAGTATATATTGACGTAAAAAATACCAACGGCGATGTGCTGTTGCATAAAGGCGGCTGGTACACAGATGGTAACGGAGAGTTTACCTTATCATTCACTATGCCTGCCGGGTTTAGCAATGGTGATTACGCACTGGTGAAAATAACAGTCACAGATTACACCTTACTTGGCAGGATGCAACTGTCGGCATTGATATTTGCCAAAGAAGATGAGGAAGTTGGGGTTACCCTGATGTCTCCGGATATCGACGGTGATGGCATATCGAACTCCGATGATCCTGATATCGATGGTGACGGTATCCTTAATGAAAACGATGATGACATTGACGGCGATGGTATACCCAATGAATATGATATCGTTGTACGTGGTCCGATTACCGGTGACCCGGACATAGACGGTGATGGTATACCAAATTATTATGATGATGATATTGATGGCGATGGTATAGGTAATGGCAGCGACAGTAGCCCATACGGCGGAAGCAGCTTCTACGGCGGTGGATGGGGCGGTGGTTTCTCCGGTAGTGTATCGAGTGGATTCGGTGGATCTGGTTACCACAGCGGACGTCGAGGATATTTTGGGTATGGTTCCGGTGGTTCAGGATATAGCGGTAATGGATTTGGCGGCATTTCCATACCGTCAGGTGGAAAAATCTTGACTGGTACCGGCGAAAGCAATGGCGGATATCAGGGAGCGCAAATACCTGTCAACTCAACAATTTTTGACGCGTATATACATTCTCAGGATATAGCGTTCAGCAACGACAATCCTCAGCTTGGTGAGGAAATTACCATTTCTTCCATTATATGGGCAGAAGGGTATGGTAGCCGTGAAGATATTCCGGTGGAAATAATTGAAATTTATCCGTTGTTTGGCGACCAGCAAATAGGCTCAACGCAGTATATTCCGTCATTGTCGGCAGGACAGAACGCAGTGGTTTCTACAAGCTGGCAAAATTTTGCGGAAGGGCTCTATATTATTGAGACAAAATTATCTGATAGCTTTACTGATTCGAATAGTACAAATGACGCGGCTAGCCGTGCTCTTATAGTGGGCCAGCTCAACCAGTTGTTGGATGTGGTTATAAACCTGCCTATAGACGGGATGACCTATCTTGCCATGAAAGACGTAATCGAACTGAAGTTTGAAGTGTGGAGCGGAGTAGATATGCTGACACCAGCGGATATAGATACATTGGTTGTGACGTTCTCCGATTCGTTAGCTTTGGTTTCTGATTTGCTAATCGTGAAAGACGGTGTATTGCAGAACGCTTCGTTTAATACGGCAAATAATGTGTTTACAGTTCAGTTGCGTGCACCGCTTCCTGTTGGTACTGCGATTGACGATTTGTTCCCGGGAACTATACAGGTAATCGCGCAACGTATAGATGAGGATGAAGTGCTCAACGGATCGGCGTCTGTCGATATCAACTTAACCGCCGGAGCTACACCTCCCGGATCTATAAGCACTTTTGCCACAAGCTATGCCGTGCAGATAACATGGCCTGAAGTTGTTGACGTAAATCGTTTTAGGGTATATCGTGAAGATGCTCCGCTGGCTGAGGTTACTGATACTCAGATAAGCGGTGTTTATTCGTATATAGATTATTATGTTGTTCGTGAAGAAACATATACTTACTTTACAACATCATATGATACAGTTTTAGGCAAAGAAGGTATTGTAACATCTCCTATTATTGAGAAAACAGTACCTACACGAAGAAGAAGATAATAATATACAATATACCTTAGGAGGAAATGATGAACAAGAAACATTTTGCGGTATTAGTAATCGCCTTTTTGGCCTGTTGCTTGTATACCACACTGAGTTTTGCTGCTCCGTTGATTGATGCGACTTTTGGTGCTGACGGGGAATCAGGCATTTATTTTGACCTGTCCTATGATCAGTTCTCGAACGATGCACAGACATCGACACCCGGTATTAATTTTGCCGGTGCAGGGGGCGCTGGTGTCGCTTTGGCTCAGGTACATGAATTTGACGCAGCTGTGTCGTCCTCATTAAGTGGTGGAGAAGGATATTTTATGACTGACTCTACATTTGAAGCCAATACGGGTCTTACCATAACACCCCTGTACACCGACACGAGTCCGGCTCAAACAGGAGCAAGCTATGTATTACAACACTACACTGTGGAAAACCTGACTGCGGCGGCTGTAAGCAATATTTGGTTTATGAGTTATCTTAATGCCGATTTAGTTCGTGCTACTACTACAGAGATACCTCCTCAAAGACTAGGATTGCTTAATGATGAAAGTGTTACCATTTCGGCTATCACGGGCAGCAGTCTGCAGAATATCTCTGTGCGTCAATATCAGGATGATGGAACAGAAATATTCGCTCAGGCTTTGATGTATAATGGGGCTTTGTCTGCTGTTGATGCCTATATGGTTGCAGGGCCAGGTACGATCAGTGGAGGCGCTGACTATATATATGATGACATCATGTACAACGGGGCTTCTAATTTTACTGATGCGTCAGGGTTTTATTCATCTGGCATTCCGGTTGAGTATACCTCTGTAGGCGAATACGCTTTTTCTATGGGGTTTGATATCGGGACGCTTAATCCCGGTGAAGTGGTTGAAATTGTAGTAGCTATATCTACCGAAGAAGGCAACTATGCCGAACCCTTTTTTATGGATAAATATCCCTTGATGCTCATTCCTGAGCCGGCCACTATCGTTTGTTTGTTGCTTTCTCTGGGAGGAATACGTTTGATAAAACGTAAATAATAAATAATTAAGAATTAATAATAATCAAAGGGTTTGCATCAGTTTGGATGCGAACCCTTTTTTTGGTTTGTTAAAATAGCATATGAGATGATATTATCGATAAATCAATATCCGGCAACCATGATAATAGGGGAATAATGTGCCTCGCTTAATCATATTCATATTATGTAATTGTATTCTGGTATCTTGCCTTGCAGGCGTTCATGCGCAAGTGTTGGATGATACAGTTCGATCTGAGCTTGTACCTCATGCTTCTTTTTCTGAAATGATATGGGATTTTGGCACGATCAAACAAGGTGAAAAAGTCGCGCATACATTTACCATCAGCAATACCGGTTCTGCCGAGTTGCTGATCGAATCTATACGCACGAGTTGCGGATGTACTGCTGTTACTCCAGGCAAAAAAAATCTGGCTCCCGGTGAATCAACTTTCCTTGAAACGACCTTTGACTCTACAGGACGTGATGGAGAACAGCATAAGAACGTATACATTATGACTAATGACCCGCTACAAAAAATGTATGAGTTAACTATTCGGGGTACTATAACTATTCCAGCCGGACCGCGTATTTCCTATGAACCGTCGATGTGGGATTTTGGATTACAGGAAATCGACGCAACGCCTGCTACTAATATCGTCATAACAAATGAGGGTTTTGGCGATCTTGAAATTACACGTTTACAAACAAGTCATTTGTATTCCGCAAGATTGACTCCCGATGCTCCTATACCTGCAGGCAAAGAGGCGGTTATTACAATTTCTTTTTTCCCCCTTAAAACCCCAGGAGTGGTAGAAACATATCTGAATATGTGCACTAACGATACCACAAAGCCGAATATTCCGTTACGTATCCTCGGATATGTCAAAGGAACATTACCTCCTTCCATTGTGGTGGCACCTATGGAATGGGATTTTGGTGTTGTTTATAAAGAAGTTTTTGAAGCTGTTCAGACCAGCTTTTATATTCGTAATTCAGGAGACGAAAATCTTGTAGTCCAACGTTTGAAAATTCCTGATGGATTTGAATCAGATACCACCACCCCGTTGACAATAGCTCCTTCCAAAGAAGCTGAAATCAGTTTTAGATTGGCTAAACCGTTTCAGCTTGGTACTGTGCAGCAGTATCTTTTTGTATATAGCAATGATCCACAACATCCTGCGCGTCGTGTCAGTATCTACGGTTATATAGCAGAACACACTAAAGACTAGTAAACATTCCAACTCAATATAGAGACTACGGAGTGGCTCCTTCAATTGATTGATGAGCTGTTTTGTGTTATAATATATATACACAAATTTGAAAAAAAGGAGCCTGCATTAAGTGTGTATTCGTGATCTGCAAAAAACATTACTTTGTATATTAGTTTTACTGCTGATTGTCTGTTGTAAAGCGACTGCCGCCGATAAACCGCGTATTACGCTTATTCGCGATTATCACTGCCATTACGATACGCAAAAAGCCATATCATCAATTATCGCCCAGTTGAATACTGCATCCCCGGTGCCTGTTCTTATGGAAGGTGCTTATGGGGCGATTGACCTATCTTTTTTATCACGGTATCCTGACAGAAACGCAGTTGAAATAGTATCTGATGAATTAATGAAAAAGGGGATAGTTGCTGGAGCTGAGTATTCAGGCGTTTTATCTGGAAATTCTCTGTATGGTATAGATGATCGGCGTTATTATCTGTTGAGCTATGATATATTCCGGAAGGTTAACGCACGTGCTACAGAATTGCAGCTGCTTTTGTCGTTTCTCGATAATAAAATCGAAACGCTGGTCCATTATTCATGCAGTCAGAAATTTCAGGATTTTGTCTTGCTGCGTAACCAGTTTGACAAAGAAGCTATCGAGTTTCCTGAATATCTTGATGCATTGGAAAACAATTTTTCTCAGTACGTTAAATTTGATCGTTATCCACATATAAAAAGATTTTTGGATATGCGTGATAGATTGTCTCTCATGAATCCGTCTCACATAGAAGAAAGCAGAAAATTGTTTTTCGACAGATCGCAAACGTTGTTAGCTCGATCCGATATGACGCAATTGCGCAAATATGAAGTTCAGTATCGTATGCGTGTATTGAGTTCCGTGGAATATATATCGTTTCTTGAATCAGTTTTCGATAAGGAGCTTCTATCTGATGACACCTATGCTCCATTTATTGAAAGCCTCGCTTTGGAATCGTCATTGATGACTATGACCAAAGATATTGACCTTGATAACGAACGCCTGCAATGGGATATTTTTCATAGTACCGCATGGACACCAACTGAACGCAATGTCAGTGAACTGATTTTTTTGAGAGATTATTGCCGTAACCTGTTTTCTTTTTCTGTTCCGGGTTATAAGATTGAACAATACCGCGATACATTCGATCAATTCGATTTTGATGCGCTCTATGCGCTTGTTGAACGCCTTGATTCACGGGCTGTTGTCTATGATATAGTATCAAGGTTACTTGAAACCGTAGAAAGCTGTTTTGAATTTTATAATTTCAGTCTCAAGCGTGATACCATCATGGCAGATAATATAGATGCATGGTTTGACTTGCATCAGGATTGCTCTGAATGCGCTGTTGTGTGTGGAGCAATGCATATAGATCGATTGAAAGATGTTTTAAGTAAACGCGGCTATAGCGTTACAGTCCGCATTCCTGACGTTCCCGTGTATACTGTACAACAGCAAGACAACGTCTATATTGAACGAATGATGGGACAGCCATTGTTTTTTGACGGATTTACCATATCTCCCGTTAACCTTGCTTTTGCATCTTTATTTTCGGAAGAGCCATTCGTTGATCAGGTGGCGTATTTGCATACGATTCTTCCGTTGGAGTTGGCGATTAAAATTGCGTTGGTATCCACATCTATAACGTCGTTGCTGGAGGAAGCGGAAGATACCCCTCATCTTGTGGATACTGTCATGGAACATATCGATATGATTCTCGTGGAGTTTTATGCAGAGCATGATCTTTATCAGATAAGTGTGACGTCTATCAAATTGTCAGAAACACGCCAGCTGATAGCTTTTGATCTTGAGATCATTGATAGACAAACCAATCAATCTTATCAGCAGTATCGTATAACACCTGAGGTTGCAGAAAACGCTTTGAATATTCGTAACGCAGTATCTTTTTCAGCTTCTCCCGCTAAAACTGTTGACGAACTGAAAGGTAAATTTAAACGCAGTTTACAGGGCACAAAGGCAAGGTTTGACGGATTTCTTGAACTGGCAGGCGTTCAACCCGATGAAGTAGGCCCTTTTTTATTCGGTCCCACATTTATGCGTCTTAACCAAGTTTCAGGCAGTATGATGGAGCGTTTTCATCATAAAAATCATGCCTTGCGTACTGACGGCTATGTTATGCCGTATCAACATGCGCTGGATGTGGCTATGAATATCAATATAAACGATATCCATCAGCAGTACCATCGTGTTATGCGTTTGTCCGCGGTGTTTCATAATCTCTGGCGTGTATACTGTACTTATGACGATTTTAAACTGAAGAAAAATCCGGCTTCACGGTCGGTTGCTATTTCTGCAATTGATCCTGATGGACAGCCGATTAAACTTACCGGTACATTAGGTGAAATATCGGCCGGGGTTGTTCCTTCTATCCTTAGAGAAATGAATATCGACCTGGAGGATTGGGAACTACAATTATTGACTCGTCTTATTATAACATCCGACATGTTTGGTGTGATCGGGGAAGAATGGAATGCCGATTATGCCCGTTCAGCATTTATAATAGCAGCTCAAAATGCTGATATACCTTTTGAGGATTATCTTACGCTGGCACGTCGACTGTACGAGGCGGATATCCTGACAATTTATACATCTAATTTAACTGGTGAACCGCGGAAAGAAGTTGAGTCGTTGCTTGATATTTCTGATAAAATAGATACCTTGCTTGGTCGTGAAACGCAGGTTGTAGGTGTGCCTGTGGAAGGTGCGGAAAAGGAACTGTTTTTTGCTGCACTTTCGTTGCGTGGCCCTGATTTTATGCGTATGATTACCCATGCAATGGCTGATGATTATTACGCGGCGGAAATTTTTCCGCAAGCTTTGCTGGATTTAAAAAATATACCGGATAAAGCAACACCTGTCATCCATCAGGATCCTGAAACCAAACGGGCCATTAACCCGTTTATCCATTCTATTAATGCGGCTATTTTGATCAATATAGGTGAAATAAACAATATTCGTGCGTTGCGTATAGCTATGTTGCTCCATGACATAGGCAAAGTCAAATACGAATCGTTCCAGTCCGATGGCTATGTGTTTCATGCTGAAACCAGCGCTACGATGATAGATGATACCCTCGAACAATGGGGGATAAGGGAGCATTTGAGTGATGAAGAGGTGGTGCTTATCAAATTTCTGGTGGCTAACCACGATATGCTTAATCGTCATACTCAGCCATCTACAATGTGGCAATACAATATTTCTAAAATTATTGAAACGCTACAGCCTCCGGCAGAGTTGGAAGCTGCTGGGTTTACTTTTTTTACGATGCTAAAATATGCACGGCGTGTCATGCAGGCCGATGCCAACTCGGTTCCGAAACTAAAAGGCAAAATGGATTTCAATACACTTGAAAATATGTTTGCCTCTAAATTTTTGCGTGAGCATCCCGACCTATGGCCTCAATACGAATCGAAATATTCTCCTAATGTGCCGCTTTCCAGTGGACAACATATTATTACCATGGCTATTGCAAAAATGCAGGGTAACGATAACGGATATGCTTTTGAAGATCCTTCGGACGATATTACCAAACCTTTTGCCCCTGAACCAGTACGCCCTCTTGATATGTTGGCGGGACGCGGTAAGCAGCTACTTGAGCATTCTTTATAACAATTCATATAATAGAATTCTTTTACCTTATTATCACTCCTCAATTGCAAATAATTCTAAGATGTGGTATAATTATGATAACTAACCAACAATTACATCATTAAGTTTTAAGGAGAAAAACAATGCGTCTTCATTTAGATAGAAAATTATTGCTCTTAATGTTTGCAATACTATATTTTTCAACTCCTGCTCTCGCTTATAATGTATTCTTTGAAGATGATTTTGATTCCTACGGTTATGAGGATTTGGAAGATAACTGGGACGTAACTTTTTATAATAATGCTCCCTACACAACTACTGGCTGGACTTATTCTGTCAACGGCGATACCGGTACCGGTATCCCGAATGGTGACAGCAAATTAACCGTTTCCAGTGTGGAAGGGTCGCTTAATTCTCTCGTTTATCTTAGCCAATATATGCAAACAGTTGTATATGATTTTCATGTGCGCTACGAAACCTCCTGGGTTGGATCCAACACATTTTATAGTTTTTACATAGGTGGCATTTTTTCAATTGCTTATGAAGGTACGCAAACAAGTCCCTATGGTCGCTTGAGAATAATGGTTTTCGATTATGATACTGACACTGAAACTTATATACCTGAAACTACTTATTACAACCTGTCCGCAGAGGATCTCAATGGTTCAGCCTATTTTGATATTTACAAAACAGATAGTGAACTTGGAATTTATATAAACGGCAATTCTACAGCAAGTTTTACAGCTACAAACTATAGTAATATAAGTTTGATTCAATTAGGTTTTGGTGGACCGAGCGGAGCAATCGGTCCCCTTTCGATCGATAGAATTTTTATAGAAGGTGATGATGCGTCTCCAGTCGTTGTTCCTGAACCGTTGAGTATAACATTACTTGCTGTTAGCCTTTTAAAATTGTTCAGGCGATAAATCAAGGTTTTTTCTGGTGGTCTTTATCTATGTATGCAGATTGTTTGCTAGCCGCTTGCTGTCTGAGCTTGATATGATTTGAGTCTGTATTCTTTATTATCTTAAGTTGGTATTTTATCTACAGAATATTCTCGAAAAGCTTATGTTCCACTCAGATTGGGGGCGAAGCTATTCCAGTTACAATAACTACAACTTTTTTAATTCAATGATTGTTTTCATTCCTCAAAATTCAGTAAAGCTTTTTAATGATTATCCGTAATACATAAATAGCCTCATCTCTCTATTTTGTCCTGTTTTTTACACAAATATATGCGCTCTCCTTTTGCTTGAATATACTTAACAAAATGACTATATATACAAGGAGATCATGGATGTTGCTATCTGTAAAAGATGTGAAGAAAACCTATCATCTCGGAGACGTACTGGTAGAAGCATTGCGGGGGATTTCTATCGATATTGCGGAAGGTGAGTTTGTTTCCGTATGCGGTCCTTCGGGAAGCGGAAAAAGTACATTTCTGAACCTGATTGGAACAATTGATACACCTACTTCCGGGCAGGTGGTATACAACGGACAAGACGTTTCGTTAATGAGTGACCGCAAGAGAACTGCTATGCGTAATTCGACTATCGGGTTTGTGTTTCAGTCGTTCAATCTGATTCCTGTATTCACCGCTCTTGAAAATGTGATGCTCCCGCTTACATTTGGCAAGAGCAGTAAAAAAGAAGCACGCGATAAGGCAATGGAAATGCTCAGTGCTGTCGGTCTTGAAAAGTTTGTTCAGCATAAACCGAATAAACTTAGCGGTGGCCAACGCCAACGTGTTGCAATAGCCAGGGCATTGGCTCAACAACCCTCCATTATCATAGCCGACGAGCCGACTGCTAATCTGGATTCAGTTACATCATTTCAGATTATAAAAATCATGCAGGAACTGAACGAGAAAGACGACATTACCTTTATCTTTTCAACTCATGATCCGCGCCTTATCAAAGAGGTCAAGCGGGTGGTATGGTTGGAAGACGGACATATCGTCAAGAAAGAAAAAGGAGACCTGTCGTGAATATAATTTCTTTTGCATTCAGAAATATTTTTCGTAATAAGAGGCGCAGTTTTATTACTATCCTTGCAATATCCATAGGGTTTGTTGCGATAAACCTATTTGGCGGGTATGCCATGAACACTTTCAAAAGCCTCAAAATATCGGCTATTTACGGTGAAGGTATCGGACATCTTACTGTGTATAAAGAAGGATTCCTCGATAATGGTACTCTTGATCCGGCAAAGTACATGATTTCCACAGACGATATGAAGACCATTGAGGCGGTGATGAGCAAAGATTCCCGTATAGTCAAGGTGATCCCGAAACTTTCCGTATCGGGGCTTGTTTCTAATGGGATCAACTCTACAATTTTCATTGCGCAGGGAGTCAATCCTGATGATGAAGATTTCTTGAAAAAAGATTTTCCGTATAGCGGGGAGGGCTCGCCAATATCATCAAAAAAGCCAACAGGTGGACAGGTTGCTGAAAAATTAGCGCATATGCTCAATCTGAAACTTGGCGATGTTGCTACCATTATGGCAAATACTCTGGATGGACAAATGAATGCCGTTGATTTGGATGTATCCGGAATTTTCAATACAGGTACTGCTGCCACGAACGATAAATTTATCCTGATGCCGTTATCGCTTGCTCAGTCGTTGTATAATACCGAATCGGTCGATCGCCTTGTATTGTTGCTTAATGATGCCAACAATACGGTTCCTGTTAAAAATGATTTGCTGGAGGCACTAAAGAAAGCGGATTTTTCTGCTGAAATAAAAACATGGGATGAACTGTCGGCTTTTTATTCACAAGTTAAAAATATGTTCAGTATGATATTTTTCTTTATTTTTTGCATTGTGTTGCTGATTGTTGTGACCAGTGTAATCAACACCATGACCATGAGCGTGGTAGAACGTACACAGGAAATAGGTACATTACGAGCTCTGGGACTTCAGAAAACACGAATTTTAGAGATTTTTGGCGCTGAAGGCTTTGCTATAGGATTTGTCGGTACGGTGTGCGGTATAGCGGCAACCTTAGTGTTGATTTTGGCCATATCTGCAGGCGATATAACGTATTATCCTCCGGGAATCGATACACCGGTTAAAATAATTGTGGACTTTGTACCGTCTATCATTATTACCAGTGGGTTATTCCTTATTGGATTGAGTTTTGTATCGGCCATAATTCCAAGCAGTAAGGCTAGCAGACTCAATATTGTTGATGCTCTTGGACATGTATAATTTTTATAAAAGGGGTTTTTTGATGAAAAATATATACGCTGTTGTAGCTGTTTTTATTGGTGTTATATCAATTCTTTCCACCTGTGCTGTTGCTGCTGATGCGACACCCGACGTAACAAAAATTCTTGAGGCATCCGATTCCGCCAGGGGTAACTCTGCTGGCTTGTCGTGGGATGTGCATATTGAAGTCACAGGATCAAATCCGTCTACGCGCGATCTGAATATAAAAGCGAAAAATGAAAATTCCCTTGCTACTTTTTTAGCTCCTTCTTCAGTCAAAGGACAAATGCTGCTCATGAAGAAAAACAACATGTGGTTCATTAAACCTGAACTGAGCAAACCTATCAGCATTTCACCCCGTCAACGCCTGATAGGTGGTGCGGCAAACGCTGATATAGCATCGACTAACTATGCCAGAGATTACGACGCCACAATCACCGGTGATGAAGATATCAACGGGACACCCTGCTATGTCATGGATCTCAAAGGTAAAACAAAAGATGTCACCTATGCCTCTATCAAATATTGGGTTTCGAAAGATAAAAATCTCGGTCTCAAATCCGAGTATTACAGCGTATCCGGTAAACTGCTTAAAACCGCCACATTCAAATATGATATTTCCGTAACCATTGATGGCAAGGAACAACCTTTTGTATCTGAGATGAGCATCAGCGATGACCTGATCAAAGATTCAGTCACAGTTATGTCGTACAAAAATGTTTCTGTCAAAGATATACCAAGTTCTACCTTCAGTGTTGATAATTTGATGTTTTAGAAAATTCTGGAACATTTTGTGCTTTATATCTACACGTCTACCAAACATCTTACTACGTGATGCATGTATCCTTTTTACTGCTAATTTATAACTATTGACAATTTAATATCAAAATTAAGCTGGGATAGTATGAATCTGTTTCAACGTAATACGCTCGTCTTTTTTCTTACGCTCTGTATTATGCCGCTCATTAGTGCATCATACGCCATTGATAATGACGGTGCTGTAGAAAATTTGGTCAATACGTTTAACGATATGTTTATTGTTAATACACAGGTGTTGAATGTATTGGATTTTCAAGATCTCAATGATGTTCCTGAGAACCCGAGAAACACATTTTTTAAGTTACCCCGTTTTACAAATGAAGTTCATATACGCCCGAACATAATGTTTCGTAAAGGAATTTTAAGGGCAGGTATAAAACCCAGATATATCGAAACCAACTCGTGGTTTATGGATGGCGCTATAGATCAGGGTAGTAAAGAAAATTCCAAGTTTTTTATCAATGAATGTTATGCCACATTGCGGGTTTTGCCGTGGTTGACTTTGGCGGCGGAACGAAAAAATGTTCAGTGGGGAAACGGATTTATCGCGTCCCCATCAAACCCGTTTTTCAATGATACCGGTAAAACCAAACCACAGGAAGAAATCAAAGGTAAAGATTTTTTCAGGATAACACTTACTCCGCTGGATTGGCTGTCGATCACCGGTTACGCAAATCTCGGCAGGGGCGAACAAGATGACCCTGCGATGAAAATCGACAAATTCAGAAGAACCTATGCTGTCAAAGCAAATATGACATTCGATAAATTTTCGTTCAGCCCTATCATATCTTACCGTGAGCATGATCGTGTGCGTGCAGGCGGCTATGGAGCATGGACAGTCAACGATGGATTGCTCTTGTTCTGGGATTGGTCGTTTGGATTTGGATCGGGCGGAAGATATGTCTACAAAGATTCTGACGATATTTTTGGTTACGTTTTTGATGACAGGAAGAAAGAGCAGGATACCTTTTATCCTGAAATATTAATGGGTGGTTCATACACCTTTAAAAACGGCTGGACCATTAATCTGGAATACCTCTACTATTCGCCCGGGTATGATTCGGATGAGGCGCGACGGTACCATAAGCTTGTTAAAACAGCTTCACGAGCTAGTTTGCTCGAACCCAATTCCGCAATGAATCTTGCATATAAAAGCTATGCTTCGTTACCGCTTTACTATGCTATGGAAAACAAACTGGATTTTATGCGTGAACATTATTTTATGTTCTATGCAAAAAAAGACAATATTTTTGACCACCTCAGCCTGACTATTGGATGGACGCAGAACGTTTGCGACCGTTCGGGCTATTTTCTGAATCTGGCGGAAATTACCATAAACGACCGTATGAGCTTAATCGCTAATACATTCATATATACAACATTGGCTGATACGGAATACGGAAACCCCTTTGAGTTTTTGCAAACGGTGGGTGTGAGAATATATCTATTTTAACATTTTTATAAGAAAGGTTACGGCATAATGTCAGATGACAAAAAAACAGTCTTTGTGACCGGAGGTTCCCGCGGGATAGGTGCGGCAATAGCCATGGAGTTTGCCAAAGCTGGCTACAATGTTGCCTTCAATTATCTTTCTAATGAAGAAAAGGCAAACGAGGTCAAAAAGGAACTCGAAAAGATAACCAGCGTGCAAGTAGTAAAAGGTGATGTGAGCAAAAAAGAAGATGTCACCTCCATGATAGAAAGTACATTGTCGGTATTTGGAAGGATAGATGTGTTGGTAAATAACGCCGGTATCATGGCTAACAATATTTTTGCAATGATGAGTGATGACGAGTGGACACGTGTCCTGGATGTTCACGTCAACGGCGCTTTCTATTGCTCTAAAGCAGTATTGACTCACATGGCGGCTCGTAAAAGCGGTGTCATTATCAATATAGCATCGATAAGCGCATTTCGTCCTCTGGTTGGGCAAAGTAACTATGCCACTGCTAAAGGCGCGATGGTCACCATGACACAGGCTCTGGCAAAAGAGATGGGGCGTTGGAAAATACGCGTCAACGCCATAGCTCCCGGTTACATCCAAACCGACCTTATGGATACGTTTAACAGCGAAATGGACAAGCACACCATAAAACAAATTCCTCTTCAATCGGTAGGAACGCCTGAGGATGTCGCCAATCTGGCGGTATTTCTGGCTTCGGATAAAGCACGGTATATTACTGGAGAAACCATTAAAATAGACGGAGGTTTACATGCCTGAGATAACCGCGTCAACAACTATACGTTTAAACGAGCAGGAACTTCGTGCCGTATTACCACATCAGGGTAGTTTTGTGCAGATACATGAGGTGTTTGATCTGATTCCCGGACACAGTGGTAAAGCAAAAAAGTTTATTGATCCTGCTGATCCGATATTTGCGTGTCATTTTCCGGGTGAACCGATTTATCCGGGTATTTTTCTTATCGAAACCGTAGCTCAACTGGCGTATGTCGTCTTTTCATATCGCGAGGGTGATTCACAGGTATCGCCTGAAAGCCGTACGTCGGGTTATCTGGGTACTATCAAAAAATTCACGTTTTCAGACAAAGTACTCCCGGGCGATGAACTTACGGTGAGCGTCAAAGTATCCGCTACACTCGGGCCGCTCGCTAAAGTTGACGCCTCTATCTATAAAAACAATGCTGAAGTGGTTGCAGGTGAACTTTACTTTTCTTTAGGAGATGCCAAATGAGAACGAAAGTTTGTTTGACGGGAATTGGTCTTATTACACCGCTTGGAAGCGGCAACGATCTTGTATGGGATGCCCTTATCTCGGGTAAATCGGGTATCAAAAATATCAAAATATTTGATTTTGATGTCGATCCTGAACAGACAACGCTGTCGGTTGCGGCTCCCATGGATTTCAGCAATATTGAAGATCCCCGTAAAGCAACTCCTGAAGGTATGTATGAAGGTGACTACCTGTTATGCAAAACTGCTGATATGGCAAAGGATGATGCTCAGATAGACGAGTTTCCATCGAATACAGCTGTATTTATCGGTGCGGGTGCGTCGAGTTCGCTTAATATCGAAGAGTTTGAAAAACAGATTTATAACGATTTGCAGGCTGGTAAAGGCAACATTACCAAAATGCCATTGAATATGACCAGTTCCGATAAGGTACTGGCTAACTATTATAATTTATACGGTCCCAAAATGATGTTTGCCACAGCCTGTTCGTCAAGCGGGATAGCCATGGGGTATGCCTTTGACATGATCGCTAGCGGCTCATGCGATGTTGCTATTGTGGGAGCCGCCGATACATTGTGCCAGCTGACACATTCGGGCTTCCATGGATTGCGCTCTATTGATCCTGAACGCTGTAAACCGTTTGATACAAATAGAAGCGGCATTACTATAGGTGAAGCCTCTGTGGTTTGTATTCTGGAATCAGAACGTTCAGCGCAAAAACGGGGTAAAACACCTTATTGCTATATGAGTGGATACGCGCTTAACTGCGATGCAGGACGTATGACTTCGCCTGATGAGTCAGGCAAAGTATACAGCGATTTGATGATATCAGCTCTTGCCGATGCCGGATATCAACCTGAGGATATAGATTATATTTGCGCTCACGGTACGGCAACAAGGTTAAATGATGTGACTGAATCTAAAGCAATAAATGCTGTGTTTGGTGATCGGGCGCCGTGGGTCAGTTCGGTAAAAGGAGCGTTGGGGCATTGTATGGCAGGCGCTGGCATTGTCAATTGTGCCATGTCTGCACTGGCAATCAAAAATTCGCGTATACCGGCCAATATCGGTATGACGCAGCAGGATGAGGAATGCGTAGTACCCATAGCTACACAACCGATTGAGCATGAAATAAATACGGTATTAACAAACGCGTTTGCTTTTGGCGGTAACAATTCAAGTTTAATATTTAGCAAAATTAATCAATAAGCGGGGATACAGGCCATGAAACAACAACGATTCGCGATTACAGGTGTTGGGGTAGTCAGTTCAATCGGTAATTCCTATGAAAGTTTTTCAAAAAATCTTGCTGATGGAAAAACAGGTTTAAAAAATCTGACTCGGTTTGAAGCCGATCCGTACAGTACGTCGAAATCGTTTGAGATTGAAGATTTTGTGCTGGAAGGTAAGAAGAAACAGGAACTTCTGCGACTTACCAAACCAGCTCAGTATGCCATAGAAGCATCTAAGCAGGCATTGCTTTCGTCTGGTTATCCTATTGAAAGAAATCCTTATGATGTGGGAATTGTATTTGGCGGTTCGTTTTTTGATTTTGGGCTGATAACACAGTATTTGCGCGACGTTATCGGATCGGAACTTAAAAGTTACCGTCCACTTAAGTTCCCCAATACAGTGCCTAACGCAACATCCGCGCAGGTAGCTATAGAACTTAAACTACAGGGTCCGAATATATCGTTGATGAATAAGCAAAATGGCGCTTTTTCAGCTTTGGAATGCGCCATGAATATGGTGAGTGCGGGCAGGGCAAAAATGATGCTTGTATGCGGTGCGGAATATCTTGCGCATGAAATGCACCTGTATTTTCAACAGATGGACAGAATAGCCGGCAAAAACGGCAGGGAAGCACATGTGCCATTCGCCAAAGACCGCAACGGATTCATACTCGGCGAGGGATGCGGTGTTCTGGCGATTGAACGCCTTGAAGATGCCGAAGCGCGTGGAGCGAATATCTTAGCTAAAATATCTGCATCTCAAACCATGTGGTATCCATGCAATGTACTTGATTTTGTTTCCGGTGAAAATGAACGTATAGA
Source organism: Candidatus Auribacterota bacterium (assembly GCA_963675685.2). GTDB lineage: Bacteria > Auribacterota > Auribacteria > Auribacterales > Auribacteraceae > R3-B46. The sequence continues at coordinate 203,392 of CAXXKF010000010.1, read as the reverse complement.
TCGTTTCTACAGTAGTTTGCTTGAAACGGCTACAGTAGAAGCAAATAACATAGACGGTTTTTTATCTACAGCTAACAGTACATCTGATATCGATGCGTGGGAAGATAAGCTCATTGCGGATAATCTTGGTACTGATGTGCCGGTAAGCGCATTTTCATCCTATATCGGTGAGGTATCAGGCGGGTGTATGTTGCATCTTATAGCCGGGTGCTGGTGTCTTGAGCATAATCGTGTATTTCCGGTTGCCGGATATGAAGGTAACGATCAACTCCGATCAAACGTTATCAGCGAAGAAGCGGTATTCGACGAGTTGAAAAACCTTATTGTCAGCAGGGCCGGTATGGGTGGCAGTTACAGTGCGGCTGTATTATCAAAATAAGCGTAACAATTCTATATACAAAAGGGGCATTATCATGAACGAAACAATTTCAAAAAAAGAACTTGCAGAAAAACTGAAACGCCTGATTATCGAGCGTCTTGAGATCGAAGACGTGAACGCGGAAGATATTCCTGATGACAGCCCGATTTTTGGTGAAGGTTTGGGGCTTGATTCGCTGAGCGCTCTTGATCTGGTGGTGTTGCTCGAAGGCGAATTCGGTATAAAAATATCTAATCCAGCGGAAGCAAAAGAGATTTTTCAGACAATAGACACCCTTGTAACCTACATACTCGAAAACGGTAAATAGAGTGTGTAACTAACAACAACAAAAAGGAGAACAACAATGAGCAATGCAATCGAACGTGTATGGCAGAAAGCAACTGAAGATCAATCATTTCGCCAGAAACTGATTCAGAATCCGGTAACGGTTTTGAAAGCAGAAGGTGTCCAGGATGTACCTGAAGATCTGCAGATCACTGTAGAAAACGGCCAGGTATCTTTTTCGACATCGGATGAGTTGGCTTTGGATCAGTTGAACGCACGTGTAACGAAATCCAAGTAATTCTCCATATATGATAGCGCGGGTTTTACTGTTTGCAGTAGAACCCGCACTTATCTAAACAAGGACATCTTATGCAAGCACAAGCTGTAGAACAAAAAATGGGGTTTATCATATCGGAGCCGGAACAGATTCCGATACTGCAGGATAATGTAGCGCTATTTTGCCAACGCTTTGAACTTGATGAGCGCTATATTTACGAGTTACAACTGGTAGTTGAAGAATTCCTTGTCATGATGTTTGAAAATATCGGGACTGGCAAGGATATTCCTATCTATATGGCATATCGCGAAAAAGCCATTCGCGTGATATTCAATATATCCAATACCAGTTTCGATCCTATAATCGCACAATTCTCTGCACAGGAATTCGATACCAGTGTGGAAACGCAGGCTTTTATGGGCATATCGGTTGTCAAGCAGATGGTTGATGAAATTAAAAGAATACGAGAAGCCAAAAAAGATGAGATTCATTTTATAAAATATATAGGAATCAGTGATTTAAAAGATATTTACGGCCTGAAAAAAAGGTTCCCAAAAATAAAAGATGATTTATCCGTAGGTGTTTATGAAATGGCTGATGGTACAAAAAAGTATACTATAAGGACAAATAAAAAAGAAGAAGGCCAGTTTTTTAATATCGGCGAAAAAGAATATTTTATTTTTCAACAGCTTGACGGCAGCAAAGAACTCAAAGATATTGTCCAGGAATATACAAAACACTTCAATCCTATTTCTCCACGCAGTATCAACCGGTTCCTTAACCGATTGGATCAGGCTGGTATCCTTGAAGTAGAACAAGACGAAGTGTATGGAGAAGAGTATCTACAGGAAGAGCAGCATATTACATTGCTGGAAAAGATATTGTCACTTCAATATACTTTTCCAAAAGTGGATGCGCTGGTTACCAGAGTGTATGCAAAATTCAAATGGATGTTTTCGCTGTGGTTCAAAACATTTATGGTTCTTTGCATTGTCAGCTCTTTGATTTTCGTGATTGATCCCATATTTTTTCCGACTATCTGGGAGACAACCCGGTCACATACTAATGAATTATCGATTATCATCTATTATTACCTCATTATGCTTTTTACCGTGGTGATTCATGAGTTTGCACATGCCCTGACATGCAAACGGTATGGCGGGCAGGTTCATAAAATGGGCTTGATGCTGTACTATTTTCAGATATGCGCGTATGCGGATACCTCAGACGCGTGGTTATTTAAAGATAAGAAAAAACGTATATGGACTGCTTTAAGCGGACCGTTTATGAGTTTGTTTGTGGCGTCGTTGTGTTTGTGGTTTTATGTCATTATCGAACCGGTAGAATGGAAAAATCATTTGGTAGTAGTTAAATTTTTCGAGCAATTCGGTATTGAGGTTTCTACACTGAATTTGATCATACGTGAGTTGGAAGAAGCATCTTTGATGGCGTTTATAGCAAATTTATTTGTTACGGTTATGAATTTACTGCCGTTTCTGGAAATGGATGGATACTTCATTTTGGCTGATATTCTTGAACAGCCGAATATTCGCCTGTATTCAATGGGGTATGTCGTTAATCCATTCCGAAGATTGCTGGGGAAGGCTCCGTATCCGATAACTCCTAAGAAATTGTCGTCAAAGATAGGCTATGTGATCTATGGTTCCATGTGCTTGATTTTTTGTTTTGGCGCTGCGGCTGTATTTCTTGGCTATATCGCCTTAAAAATACTTGGAAAATTTGGCCCGTTTGAAATGATCGATTATTTACTCATATCATGTGTAGTCCTGTTTTGCCTGAAAACAATCTTTTTGAAACGTATACAGAATAAACAGGAATTTATCCGCAAAAAAGTTATATCTTATTAACAACAGGATTATGTTGATGAATTGTTCTATTGAAAAATTGCCGCCATATCATTTTAACCGTATTCATGAGATGGCTCCTTTCACCAAAGGGCAGATGTTTGAAGATTTGTTCTTTGCTCAGCAGGCAGACACAAAAGAGCAGATTATTCTGCTGGCTAAAGATTGTTCTAATAACTCTATTATAGGTGTGGCAGTAGTTTTTGTAGATAAGCATGTGGCAGAGTTAAGAGATTTTTTTGTCACATCGGAATACAGGAAAAAAGGTGTAGGGCGAAAACTTCTGGAGGCGGTAGAAAAAGAGATCAAAGATAGATCCGTTCTTACCTTGACAACATCCAAATCACTCCATGCTGACAATCTTCAGATGCAGGGATTTTTGCATACAAGCGGATTTGAAAAAAACGATACGGAAATCCATTATTTCAAAGACCACATCGCGGCACAGGAAAAACGAATCAACATGATTTCCAAACTTGATTATAGCCGCTTTATCCCTGAAGGCTATAAAATTGTAGATTTCAAAGAAAAATATTTTCATAAGGTATTTGAGCTGATTTCAGATTTGATGTCTGATTTGCCGTTTTACTCCGAGCAACTGGTCTATCAAACCCTGCTGTTCAGTTCTGAACGTTATTCTCAACTATTGGTGAATACCAGCACTGATGACGTTGATGGGTGTATTATCTATTCCACAGCCGTTACAAATCTGCATTTCCATTTCAGCGCACTGAGACCGGAGATACAAGGTTTTGGGTTGTTACCATTGCTTGTCGGTGTTGGACTTAACAAAGCTTATCAGGATGGAATAAAAACATGGACGTATGTGGTTTATAAAACTGATCGGCTTTTTAAAGAAATCAAGCAGATATTCAATGAAAGTCAATATGTTGTCATACAAATGGAGAAATCATTGTGAGTACTGTTATTAAGGGCACACCAACGGTTTTTACTCCTTATTCAATCGGTAGATACGAGGCTAAAAACCGTTTTATAAAAACAGGATGTATGGATTTTTGTGCCGATCCCGACGGGTCGTGTTCCGATGAGTATATATCGTATCTCGAATCATTTGCTCAGGGGGGGGTGGGTACTGTTTGTACAGCTCCGATATCGTTTGTAGAACATCGGCAGAACGATTATCAGTTGGGTTTGACTTCGCTTCAGCACGCTGATTCTCTGAAAAAACTGGTGGATAGCATCCATCAGCATAATACAGGAATATTTGCTTTTTTCGATTATCCCGGGATACGCAGTGTTGAACTGTTCGTATCGGTTTTGAACAAAGACCCTGATTATTTTAATCGTAAGTACAATCAAGCTATACAATGGATATCACAAGAATTGACCGATAGCGATATCCAAGGCATTCTGGCTGATTTCAAAAAAGCAGTTATTCAAGCGCGTTCTGTAGGGTTTGATGGGATTTTTCTTAACGCCACGTTCGGATCATTTTTTGATCTGATGAGCAATGAATGCGTCAATTTTAGGAGTGATGCATGGGGTGGTAGCGAACAGAAACGCCTTCGCCTGTTGTGTGAGGCGGTCAGTATATGCAGGGAACAATCGTTACCGGTGATGGTACGGTGGAATATCAAAAAATATAATGCTGAAGGGCGTACCATAGCAGACAGCGTCAGACTGTGCGGTATTCTTGAGCAGGCTGGTGCTAATCTCATTGAAGTTACAGCGTTTACGGGTGTAGATGATACGGTTAGACTCAATAGCGATATCCATGAACGAAGCACTTTGCCTCTGCTTGAATCGAACGAGTTTATTGATTATTTTAGATTGATGCATACGTTTGCGGATAACTGTTTCTTTGCCTCAAAAGATATTTCTGTACCATATGAATACGTATGGGGTCACGCTCAATACAACATTAAGCCGCTCAAGAAGGACTTGACTATTCCCGTTTCGTTTCTGGGTGGAATTCGTTGTCTGAGATCTGCAGAGAAAATTGTATCAAAAGATTTTGGAGATTGTATTTCTCTGGTACAGGAACTCATATTCGATCATAACATAGTTGATTCGTTTCAATCCGGTACGTCAGATGTTATCGGTTGTATATCGTGTAATCTTTGTATGCGCAACATGATCCGATCTTTTGCGGACAGGACTCGTAAATACAAACACAGGTGCTATTTGCGTACATCTCAGCATGAGGAATCAAACTCATGAACAAAAAAACATCAAAAATATTATATGTTTGTATCGGGACCCTCGGAGTAGGCGAGCTGGAGAATGCGGTTGCGTTTATGGATTCTCTCAAACCACATGGCATAGACGGGCATTTTCTGGTACTGCCGTTTGGAAAATCGTTCATAGAAAAAGCTGGATTGCCGTATACGGCGTGTGGATTCAGGATGAAAGAAAATAAACAGATTTTTGATGCGGTTTGCAAAAAGTATCAGCCGGATTTAATCCTTATAGCCGATGTTGCCATAGAATTTTTTCATTATGGCTCAAAACATCTGTTTGATATCCAGTGGGTTATGGATAATCCTGTTAATGCGCCCTTTGCGACATTCGACTATTTCGGCCTATCATGCCAGACAAAACAGTTTGTTACCTGCCAGAGTGATAAGGTTGAGGATAAAGTGCGCTATATACGTACTACAGATATTACTGACAAAATGCCTGTGTTCAGACCGTGTCCGTTTTCTTATCCGAACGATTTTCAGAGAAATGTTTTTTACTATCGCCGTCCCATAAAGGAGTCTGTATGGGAGGACGATAAGAAAAACTTTTATAAGCAGGTATATGGATTGAAAAAAGGAGAAAAACTGATAGTCCTGTCGTTTGCTAAATGGGCTTTTCAAGCTGCAATGGGGGTTAATGGTAACTTTGCACAATGGTTGCATCATTACAGCAGATATTTATCGAAAATCTTCTCTTGTATAAAGGGGAACGCTACTATTGTGGTTGTATCGGCATATCCATTAAAATTCGACGGCTTGCCTTCCCTGATTAAAGTCATCAATTTCGATTATTTACCGGTCGACAAATATTCTACCTATATGGGTATGTGTGATTTATACTTGAGCAGTAACGCATTCGCTAACTCACTTTTGCAGTCGAGTATGTCAGGTACGCCTGCTGCGGCGTTGATTTGCAGTGGAACAAAACCTTCTTTTTTCAGTACACCATTGTCATTTAGAAAATGGTTTAAGATTGCATCCGCTCAATTCCCTAGTTTGATTCAGAAATATTATCTGTTTCCACTTGGATGGGCAGAAATTGTTGAACCATTGATTGAGAATAATCCGTTGTTCGATACGTTCAGGGTGCTTGACATCATGTATCCACGCAGTGTGATTAAAAGCATAAACGATCTGTTGTTCAATAGATCGGTAATTGAAGATCTTAAAAAACAGCAGAATGATTACAAAAATATTATTGAGTCTATTCCAAATTCAATACAGCTTTTGAATGAGGTATATCCCATTGAAACAACTCAGAAAATTTCTTCGTAATACAGATGTATACCGTAAGCATCTATGCAATAAATTAGATCATATCGATAGGGTTAACCTTGGTTGTGGGTTTCAGTATGTACCGCAATGGCTTAATATCGGTTTGTTTGACGAGAAAGTTTCTAGCCCGAAAAAAAAGCGGGTTTCATCAACTACGAAATCCATCTCGTTTGATATATCTGCGGAAATCGTAAGTTGTCAGATTGTGCCATACGGCAGCGTCAAAACGATAAACGGAGCGGTGTTGTGCCATTATGATTTATTGAAGTCTATTCCGGTGCATGATAATTCTCTAAAATATATTTACTCTAGTCATTTTATCGAACATTTGAATTTTGATGAAGCTGTGGAACTTTTGAAAGAATGTTATCGTAAGATGGCGCACGGCGGTCTTATACGTTTGTCCTGCCCTGATGTGGAAATATGGATCAATGAATATGCCAGACGCGGTGAAAATCATTTTTACGAAACGTATCGCACTACCTTTAGTTGTCTTCGTAAAGGTGAGCCTGCTCGTACAAAATCACAGGTGTTCGCCATGCAACTATACGATCTGGGGCATAAATGGGTCTATGATTTTGAATCCCTGAAAGATATTTTAGAACGTGCACAATTTAAAAATATCAATCGAAAACGGTTCAGGGAAAGCAATATGCCTGATATTGACATACTCGAACCGGACAGAGAAATCCGCAAAATGGAATCAATTTTTGTTGAAGCGCAAAAATAGATTGTTCTTCGATCCTTACAGGATTATGCTTTTTTTGCTGAAATGATTTGATATAACGTCCAGCCACCACCTATTATAATCAGAGTTCCTAAAATTACTCCAAATGGTATTGAGGTAAGTGACAAAGCCACTATAGCTCCGAATATGATAAGTGATACCAGTGCGTCTTTTGCCTTATTGGCAAGTAATGATGTCAGAATTGACGATACAGCGATAACTACAATGATTCCAGGCCACCACCAGCCTGTGACTAACAATATACCAAGCCCGATAAAAAAAACTGCACCTGAAATTTTGCTGATTTTGTCCTGCGTCATGTAATCCTCCCATTGTAAAAAATTCCAATATAAAAAAATGCATTTTGAAAGTTAAACATGATGGTTGTTATACCGTTAAATATAATAATTATATAAAGATACGAAAATAAAAACTATACACTATGGGGAGATGTCATGGAAATACATTTTTCTAAAAAAGATGATGTTACTATCGTAAACGTGAAAGGCAGAATTGATATTGTTACCTCTAACCAGTTGTCTCTTAGATGCGGAGAACTGTTTGGTAAAGGGGAATATAACGTGATCATAAATCTGGCTGATGTAGACTATATCAGCAGTTCGGGATTAAGGCAATTTCTGATGATCGGTAAAGAGATTGATTCAGCCAATGGGAAATTTGGTATTTGTTCTCTAAATGGTATGGTTAAAGAAGTATTCACTATGTCGGGAGTTGATTCGCTAATCAATGTGTATCCTGATGAAGCCGAAGCCCTTCAAGCTGTTTCATGCAATTGACATTATGAAGATAGAAGCCAAGATAGAACCTATAGCCAGTGCTTTGGACGAGCTATCTATTTTTGCCAGGAATAACGGTTTCTCAGCAGATCAAATACTCAAAATACAGCTTGTTTTAGAAGAAATTCTGGTCAATATAGTGCACCATGCCTATCAGTCCACAGATGAATATATTGAATTGGAATACAATGGTATTGATGACGGAAGCATACTTATCACTATAAGTGATAGAGGTGTTGCTTTTGATCCTCTTGGAAATAATCTTGGAAAACTGGAAGGGCATATCGCTGATGCTAGGGTAGGGGGGCTTGGTATTTATTTGGTCAAAGAGATAGCTCAAGATGTCAATTACGAGCGGGTAGACGGGAAAAACATACTGACCCTTATTATAGGCAAACAAAACGGGACAGACTCATAATGGCTACAAAAAGTATCAGAAAGAAATTAATTCGAGCTATACTGATTGTCTGTGCTGTATTTATCGTGCTCATTGGCGGAATTGTCCATTATATTTTCAATAAAATGGGTAATGATACGGTTTCGGTTATCCACCGTATTTCCACAAATACTATCGATCCATTGGAAAAATTGATGGTAGAGCGTACCACGACTTTTTTTCACAAAAGCGCGATTGATCTTGCCGCTTACAACAATGCTTATTTTGAAGAAATAGCTGATCTGGTTACTATTTTAGGCACACAGACAGAAATTGTCTTTAATGATAACGAGACGCCAATTCTTGCAAATATACCTTGTTACGGTAAAAACGATGTGCCTGACGATCCGCTCAATGCATCGCTTTGTTTAACCTCAAAGCAAGCTGATCAAAAAGAAATGCGTTACGTTAATGCTGAAACAGTCCAACTTGATAAGGTTTGGAAAGGAATTTATGCTAATTGTCCTGATGTACTATGCGTTTTTCTGTATACAGAGTCAGGAATACTAAAGGTATACCCATGGTATGATCCTCAAAAAGAAAATTTTCATCCTGAAAAACGTGAATGGTATGAAAAGGCACAGGAAAAAGGAAAATGTATCTGGACAAAACCGTATAGATCCAGTGACTCGGGTAAAGTTATCATTACCGCTTCTATACCATTTTACAATGCTGGCAACCAGCGTATAGGCGTTACGGGCGTTGATATTGAGTTACATAATGTGCTTGAAGTTATCAATAGAAACGACACCTTTTTTCAAGGTGATGTATTTTTGATTGATAGTCAGGGGCACGATATTGTGAGTCTGATTGATAATGATTCAAAGTTACCTTGTTCAGGGGTATCGTTTGAAGCGCTGTTTGCCGATAGCGACGGCGATACCAGCAGTATACTGGATCAAATCGCGGCAGGGCAAAACGGTGTCCAAACAATCGAAAAGTCAGGTAAAAAATATTATCTGGGGTATGCTCCGCTTCAGGCTACGGGATGGGTACTTGGTATTTTAGTTGCCAGAAACGAAGCGCTTGCACCAATAATAGCTGCCAAAAATAAGGTGCTCAAGCATGAGGAGGAAGTTGTACGTGACAGTGAGGAAAATTTTGCTTCGCTCATGTATCTTGGCGGTGTAGTTTTTGTGATTTCGATTATTGTTGCATTGGTGATATCTACAAAAATAACAAGGAAGATTATCGATCCCATACTCTTGTTGAACAAGGAAGTGGAAAAGATAGGTAAAGGCGACCTTGAATATCCCATAGAAATAAATACCGATGACGAAATTGCTGATCTTGCCGATGCGTTCAATAAGATGAAAGAAGACCTCAAAGATCATATTTCAAGATTGAAAATAGCGGTGGCTGAGCAGGAACATCTGGAAAGTGAGCTGTCCATTGCAAAGAAGATTCAGGAAGGATTTTTGCCGAAAAAGTTTCCCCCGTTTCCGGGCAGGAACGACTTTGATATTTATGCTGTTAATAAAATGGCAAAGGAAGTTGGCGGTGACTTTTACGATTATTTTCTTACCGATGAGCATACCTTGTGTATTTCGATAGGTGATGTCTCTGGCAAAGGTGTCCCTGCCGCGTTGTTTATGGCAATCATAAAAAGCCTCATCAAATCACTGGCTGTACATGGAGCAACCCCTGAGCAGATTATGCGGTCCGCGAATCGTCTTATCTGTGCTGAAAACGATACCTGCATGTTTGCTACTACATTTTTTATGCGGATTGATTTGAAGTCTGGGAAAGCCGATATCGCTAATTGCGGTCATAATCCGCCGTTGATTTTGACATCTAAAGGGGATTGTCAATTTCTTGATGTCCCGACAGGAGCGATAATCGGGATAAAACCTGATTCTGCCATTGGGTGTAAAACCATCTATCTTAAAAGGGGAGATCATTTTCTCGCTTATACCGATGGAGTCACCGAAGCGGTAGACCATGCTGAGCAACTGTTTGGAGAAGATCGGTTGCTATCTATCTTTGCTCAATCCCTAAACAATACTCCGCAACAAATTGTTCAACTGATTCAGCAAGAAGTTGATAGCTTCGCTGATGGCGTTGAGCAAGCAGACGATATTACCTTGCTGGCTCTCAGCTATACCGGTTATCAGGCTGATAAGTTATCTTCCTCCGCAACACATGTTGATGCACTACATTGAAATGAATAATACGTTTGCCATTAGATTAATTGAACAGCATATCGATGATGATTTTACCTCGATATAAACCGTAAGCGTGTTCGTCCTTAGTGTTCATTATCTGATCTGTACCCATGAATACAGCAAAATAAAGCTCTACAATATGATTATCTTCCGATCCTTTTACATAATCGGTGATTAGACGCCATGTTGCGTCGTTGTCTGGATCCATGACGATGGCGTCGCTGTCCATTTCCCGAGTCGGGTGTTTTTTGACTGGTATAGTCAACCATACCGGTTCTTCCCCTATGACTGCTCGCGCTGATTCGGTGAAAAAATTGTCTCCTTCCATGAAACCATCACCGTCGAGGTCGAACGGATAGTTGCCTGCCCCAGGAGTTTTACTTTCAATAAATTGATTATCTCCTTCTGGTAACAGTCCGAAGATATCTTTGTTTTTATTGAAATCATATCCTCTGAAAAAGTATCTGTTAGTGATGGGAGGATAGCCGTTTACACTGTAATCGTCATTGTCTATCTCGTTGGTATCTTTATCAAAAAATCCTACAGGGCCAAAATTTTTGCACCATACTTTGATGGGTAAATTTAAGTCTGGGTAGTAGGTATCATTATCTGACTCGTTGTCGTATCGAATTAATCCATCTTTCAGGATATCGTGTGTTTCGCCGTCATTATCAAGTATTTCAGAATTAGTATATATGCGCAGATACCAGGGGATTTTACCGTTGCCGTATAGTACTTGTACTGGTGTTTGCGGTTGATTTATCACAAAGCCCTGTTCCATACCACGATGTGAAATAGGTTCGGACATAGTAAGGTACTCTTGATCGATTAGCAGTATGGGGTTGTTGTTCAGTTTTATGTCGTCAACAAAGAACGAGGTCGGGCCTGCTTCACCGGAAATATTAGATTCCCATATTACAAATTTTAATGCACTTATCTTGCTTAGATCCAATGTTGCGCCTCTTGTGTCAGGAGTTATCTGATCGAGAAACTGATGGCATAAATGCCATTGCCCATCATTACGCAACATGACTGATGCACCGATTTCAAAATTTTCATTTGATGAGGCGTCTACAAGCTTAATACGTACTAGTCTTTCGATCTTTTCCGGTTCTGGATTAAATTTGATCTGTAAGTCCAAACTACCGTAATTGCTGAAATCCATAACTGTCGGAAATTCGATGGTTACATAACCCTTACCCCCAGTATATACGACTTTGTATGAATTAGTTCCCGAATAGCTTGTTGAATCAGTTATCGTCTCGCTGATAGTACCGGATGTAGAATACTGGTTGCCTGTATAAGTTGCATCGGTTGTATCCAATTCAAAATCGTCGATGAGCAGATATATATCATCCTTGATTGCATTTGAACTTGTCGACCAGCCTGATGGTGTTGTGTTGACCAGATACCTGATTTGATAGCGATAATGCACGTCTGGTGTCATGCTATCATTATCGATAAAGTTTAGAGCATATATCGGGTCGCCATTGTTGAGTTCCTGTGCATTGGATTCGTCATTATCGGCTATTCTCGTGACTTTATAAGCGGTTGGTGCGAATGAGGTGTTTGGTACATCCCACGTGAGGATCCGATTATTGTCTTCTGTAAGATCTACAAAATCCACAAATGGGGGATTGGGAGGGTTGAGTGAAAGTAGTCCCCTTATTTTATAGAATTCTTCGGGTACTCCTGTGGTATTGCCTGATCCATTTTGCCCACCATTTATCCAGTTTATGGTTGATATACCATTATTGTCAGAATATATGAATGGATATGATAAGTGATGGAAGGCGCGTGTTCCAAAACCTGTGTGGTTTGTATATGGACTGCGTATTCCACTTGCTGTTCCACTACCCTGTGCAAGGTAAATGGCGTTAGACCAGTTGGCACCCTGGTCTATGCTTTCTATATATAGTAAATCACCTGTATAGGCATCGTCAGGAATATATTCTTCAAAATTATTCGAGTAGACAACCTGAACTGTCGGAGTGCCTGAATTGTTCCAAACTGATATTGCAGGAGCATAGCCATTTGAAGATAATGTTTGAGGAGTATCCCAACTGTTTGACGTCGATGAAACATCGCGTTTTGAAAAATATACTGATGAATATTGAGCCAGGCTATCATTATCTGGTTTACCGACTGTTGTAACTTGCCATGTTGCATATGCATAATCTCCCATGCTGGTTATTTTTGGGAAATACACAGGAAAATTTACATGTTTAGCTATGGCATTGGGCAATACTTGTTCATTATCATATTCATATACACCACTTGCAGGAAAAATTTGTTCTTCTGTTCCCCATGATGTCGTTTTTGTACTACCCACTATACGCATTTCCGGATTTAAAACGGTTACTTCTCCAGCACCGACTGCTACAAAATTGTCAATATCTATTTCAGCGTTGCCAGTATATTCTATTCTGATTTTGACCATTTTGATATCGTCAAGACGCGGTGTAGCCCACCACACACCTTCCATATTGTAGTCTAAATCATTAACATTAAAAACTAATGTTTGCCAACCTGCTGAACTTGCTGGTAATGTTTTAAATTCTGATGGGGGTAGTGAAAATGAAAAATCAGTTTGAGGTCTATCAAGTCGTGTTTGATAAATTTCTGCAGTCACAGCAAGAGGGATCCCAGAAGACAAATTTGTTCTTATATCAATTGAAATTGTACTATTTGATAAATTTTTAGTAGGGTTCCAAGCCGATTTTTGGTATAATCCGCAACGAAGAGTAGGCTCAGGATCTGAAGTTTTTAGCAAGCGAATGAAACCGGTCAATGTACTGACCCCCCCTTGTGCGCCATATGCAGCCCATTCGCTGGCAGCATAATCATTAAAAGGTTCTTCAAAAATTGTTGCCCCAGGAGTTGCTTCTATTGTCAATTTCTTATATTCTCCCCATATGGCATGTACACCATGGGATGTCGTGGTTATTGACGGTGTGCGTACAGAATAATCAGATGTGGATTGAGCTATTGGTTCGCTGACATCTTCTTCCCATGCTTCTGAAGAACTATTATATGAGTATTTTGCATAATTAATTGATGATAAATTATCTTGATATGTTTCCCAAACTATATGAATTCCATTACTATCATCAATATGGATGTTTACATTTGGATATTGGGGACTTTCCATAGTGGGAAGTGTGGCTGTTACCATTATTCGTTGAGATAGCCAGTTTGCAGGATTACCATTATTTGTATTGATCTGTAATTGGATGGATCTATCTACCCCGTTTCCATTAGTGGTGCTTTGTGTGTCTGCTATCCATGCGACAGCTATTAAGTTTCCACGTTTGGCAAAACTTGGTTTGTGAGGCCAAGATGATTTTATATTCAATGTATTATCAGTAATATAATCATCATTTCCAGAGTTTGATGCAATATCAACACTCCCTGTTATTCCTGATGCATTTTCTTCGTTGAGCGTGATAACGCTGTTTTCACTGCCAGTGCCTGAGGCGACTAACTGATATATTTCCCCCTTTTTGTAAATCTCAACCGTGCCAATATTGGCATTCCATGTTAATTTCCAGTAGACGGTGTGGAGATGCTGAAAGCCATAGATAGCCCAATCGGAAAGCTGGTTGAAGTCATCATTGTCTTCTTCAAGTTCCATTCTGTTGTGTGTATCATAAAAGAATTCAGGTGATAATTTTATTGTAGACCAGCTACTCCCATTATTTGTGGATTTTGCATAATATACACCCGGAGGATTTGAATCATCGATACTGTATGTACGATAGTAGGTGGCGTGTAAGTTATTATCATTATCCGCTATTATTTGCATGTTTTGAGGGTAGCCGGGAAAATTAGTATGTATATTGTCACCCCAGATATCGGTATCGGTAGAGGGAGCTTCGTTTATGGCTATTCCGTAATTAGTACGATCTTCGGTGGTTAACGAAGCTACCGATGTGTACGATATTTGTGCCCTGATTATTATACGGTTTGATTGACTGGTAGCAATCCCCGTCGTGTCAAAGGTGCACGATGATTGTGTAACTGACGGGGATATATTGCTGTCTGTGTCGATTATGTGCCAGGAATCACTATCGTTATCCGGATCTTCTTCAAATTTATATGATACTTCTACTGTGCATGTTTTTGATGTATCTGGTATTGATGCTGTCCAGAAAATTTCAAAATCGTCAGGATATGAAATACCGTCAACCTCAACACCGTTAGGACTTGTTATGTTAATTACCGGTGCATGATCTGTTGCCTCCTCGGTATGTAGGTGTTGGTACGCTTCTTCGTCATTATTAGCGTTTGCGTACATGTGGATGGCAAATCCACCGAATCCATCGTTATTACCATATTCAGTATTAAGAGAATCCAGAGCTGTTTCCAGTGCGGTTGTGCCTTCTTCCCAGAATGTTTGTCCGTTGTCTTTCTCTGCAAGATCCATGGTCTCTACACCAATAACACATTGTTTCCCTGCACTTCCTGCGGCGGCGATTTCCTGATAAGCAACGTCGATGATTTCTGATGCGGAATCGCGGTATGCCATCACCGTGTAAAAGCCATCATTCTCTATTTCTATAATTTCGTTCATGAGTATTTCTGGTATACCGTTGTCATCCCGATCAGTCACATCGCTAAACCAGAACGGTACTGCGTCTGACCATGTAATGTCGGGATCATAAGAGTCGTTATATGCCTTCACAGCTTTTTGGCAATTTGCGAGCGATGTTTTGTATGTTTCCCATATTATTTTAAAGTGCTCCGGTGTGTAAAAATTTAATGTTGCATTGGGGCCAGAGTTTTGATGCGGTTCGATATCTAACATGATTCCGGCAAAACGTTCATTGGGGCTTCCCTTTTTCTCAAATGCTATGATGTCGGCTATCATGTTTTTGAAATCTTCGCGTTCTGTTTGGTTTGCCTGTGGCAATGCAAATTCAGGATCAGCAAGTACTACAAATACCTTAAAGTTACGACTGCTCATATCTGCCAGAAACGTCCGCATTTTATCCGGATAAAACTGCATATAATTAAACGCCGACATATAAACCGTGCTGATGCGGTCTGAAGGATCACCATGAGGAGCTTCGCAGAAACTTATGAAATCTTCCCAGTCAGTTGCTATGGTATCTGACTCGATAAAATCATTTATTATAGCATCAGTGTTGCTCCATACCCACAGAGAGCGCTCTGCCGACTGAGCAATGCATAGTTGCACAGGGATGACAATCATCATCAAACAAGATATTTTCATAAGGTGTATCAGTCTGCTCTTCATAATAAAATCCCGCAGTAGTCGTTGTTATAGTAACCTGTTGTTAGTTTTTTTCTGTTTTACGTGTCACTTTTCTGCAAATCACAATACCTAACCCGAAGAGCAAAAAGGCTCCCGGTTCAGGCACGACAAAGCCGATGTTATCAACTATAACGTCAAAGCCTATTCCATCTGTCGGTTGGAATAACAATTCGAATTGCGAATACGGCCCGTTGGCGTAATCCCAGATAACATCTCCACTGATCGATTCATCAAGCCCGAGTCCAAAGATAAATGTAGCGCTTTTTCCAGCGCCTAACGTACGGGCATTGACTGCATTGAAATACTTGTCGAACGCATAATACATGGAACTGTTTGAATAGATACTGTTTGGACCGATGCGAGGTAAAATATTGACATCTACAGCACCTATGTTCTGGACATCGAACACCAGATACAGATAGTTGGAAAATATTGGGTCAAACACGTGGTTTGTTCCGTTGAAAGAATGCAGTATCATTGTGCCGGGGGCATCACCTGCGTAATGTAGAGCAGAGTTTGAAGTTATACCCAGCAGATCGGCGGCTCCACCACTGATCCCGCCGTTGATGATTTCTTCGGTATACGAAGAGTAATCGTTATGCTCGGTAAAATCCAGTAAACTAAGGTCGGATTGGTGCTCAAAATAGAGTATTTCCGGCGACGGTTTGATAAGGTTCACCACTGTGCTGCTACCTGTTACGGCGTTGTTTTGTGTAATTATAAAATCGTTAAAGATGTGGTCTGTTGCCGCGCATTCAGTCAAATACGCGAATAAAAATGCGAGAGCTGTACATATCAGTGTCTTTTTCATGGCTTATTCCTCCTTTTCAGCCAGGTTAATTATATAAATGGTGTTGCCAATAACTATAAACATATTGTCTTCAATAAGTTCCATGTCGTATATCTGTGCTGTCGAAATGTTGTAATTAGCGGTTACATCGAATGGAGGTATAAATGGATAATCATTACGTGTGTTGACATCCATTATGCTGAAACCGAACGAGTTGTCCAACTCTTTGCCGCTGAACACAAGATTATTGGCATCTACAGCAAAGAATCGGGAAGATATGTAATCGTTGTATAGTAATGGATACATTGTGTGAAATTCATCTCCTGATAAATCAGGATCACACAGGATAATTCCTTTGCCGGTCTTCAACAAGGCAAACATGTGGTCGCTGTTTGAAGCCAGTTTGTAGACAGCGGAACCATGATCAAAGAATATCATTGATATACGTTCAATTTGATTTGCAGGTTTGAATGGTTCGAATACACTGACAAAATCCGACGGGGCGTTGTTTATCAATGATGATACGGCATATGCCCTGTCGGATGTATAATCGGATTCATTATAATCGATATAAATGTCAGTTGTATGTGGCGATATGATCTGGCTGCACCACGATATTAGACCCGATTCCAGATCGAGCTGGAATATGTCAACTCCGCCCGTGGAAACACTGTTCCATAGATAGGCATAATTAATATCGCTATGCCCTGCAGGGGAGTAGCCAACTACTCCAGATGGTGTTATGTAGGGCGATATCCCTGCGGTGCGGACTTCTGCCGATCCTGTTGCGTCAAAATCAGCTACATTGAACCATGAGCATTGACGGCTGTATAATGATAAAACCAGAATATAATCGTGTACTCGCGTCATGGAAATAGGATTGGCGACCTGCATACTTGGAGGAATATTTTTTCGCATGCAGGTAATCGATCCATCGTTATCGATCTGAATATGAAACCGTGCAATCGAAAAACCACCGGTCTGTGATGGGTCGAAAGCATACAGGTCGCCGCGTATCTTATCATAAAACAATCCTGCTGGATAGAAATAGTTAAGTCCATTTTTCTTGTCTACAATGTCGTTAAGTTTCTGCATAACATAGAGTTTTTCAGTTTTACCCGGATATCCGTACAATGTTGGGCTTACTGTGGTTTCGTTATAGGATAATGCTGGTATTGTGTGGGTATCGTTATCAGCATCATAGCTTGATGCGATCAGGCCATTTTTGCTGGACATCGTAACGTTGTCGGGTATCTCGCCAACATTATGTACGTTGAAATTAAGTTCTGTACCTGCTATGACGAATGGAGGCATATTTCTGATCTCAGGATAAATATCGTCTATTTGTGATACAGCAATACCCTGTTGCGTCACTGTGAATAACACGTTACCGTTCCAGTCGAGTGCATTTACTGGATATGCCATGCTGTTTTGAAGAAAATTACAATACGTCAATTCTTCGCTTAGATTATTTAGAGGCAGGATGTGGAACGCGTCGGCATATTTATTTATGGTGTAACAGATAGGACGGCACGCATCGTAGACCACGCTGTCTGCACCGCTTGATGATGCGCTGAGTTGTGTGCCGTACCTATCGCATCGCATGCTCTGCGTATTGCTATATGCAATAAATTCGCTGCCTTTATAGTTGACTGCCAGTTGTAGATCAGAAGTTTCTGCGCTGGTAAGGGACAGAGACGACGGCAGTGTGTTGCTTATCAGGTTGTGGAACGCGTCGTAATAGTAGATGCTTAACTGATTGGCAGAAATGTTTTTAGCCAAAATATAGGCTGATGATTTATTAGTACACCCATATACCTCTACTGTCTCATAGTTGCCTTCTAAATCGATTTCTTCAATAAGATATTCATCGGCGGCTAGATCCAATGTAATCATATACAAGCCTGTATTTGATCCGCTCGTACCAATAAGCAGGGTGTCACTTTGCAGGTAATCAGCGCTGTTGAGATATGTTATAGAATTGATATCCAGCGGTGTACTTTCGGTATCGGTGAGTGCTATACTATCAATCAATGTTCCGTTGTTCGTCAAATCGTATATATCAATTATATTGGAGTCGTTGTAGGTGACGAACAGCATATCTTCAAGTCGCGATACTTCCATGCTTTGTTCGGTTAATGCGTCATGACCTGATGTGGATAACGATTTATCGTAGTTTAGAGTCAGGTTACTGTATTCGTAGATATCTATGGTGTGCGTACTGTTATTGAGCAGATACAGATTGGCGGATAAATTTGCATAATACATATCGATGATATCAGCAGTCGATATGGATAATGCGTTCAGTTCAGCAGGTATGAAGCGGTACGCATCGTCCTGAAAATATGAACCGTAGTCATTGGATAACCGTATTTCTACATATTGTGAAGATGATGGAACCAGCGGGTTTACCTGCACCTGTACCAGCGAATCGTTTGCACCTTGTAAAATTGTTGCCTGGCTGTCACCAAAAAACACCTGACTAAGCGCTCCAAGACCTTCTCCGGCAATAGATACTACCGTGTCGCCCCCCCATGGGCCTAAACGCGGTGAAAGCGATATTACCGACGGAGTTGTCTTGTAAATCACGATGGGTATTTCGGTTATATCAGAAATCAGCCCGAACGAATCATGGGCACGTATATAAAGGGTGTGTTCTCCTTCCGAGTATGAAGGAATGGTATCCCAGGTGAACGAAAAATCCATTACCTCATTGGCTCTCTCATTGTTTGATAGATGTGCTATCGTATTCGAAGGATCATCAAGGTATATTTCTACCGATGAGAGATAGGCGGCAATCGTGGTATCCACATCAAGGTCGATTGCCTGGCCTGATATTGTATATTCGGCGCTGTATATATCGGTATGCGGGGTTGGTGAGTCGATTTCTACAATGGGTGACTTGTTCCAGAATATTTTTTTCGGGTCCAGTTCTACATTGTGTTCGTCTTCCTGGAGTTTTACGGTAATATCATAATACCCGTGTTTTGTTGCATCTTCCCAGACAATGTCAAATCCAGATGGATACGATGAACCCCAGTAGGGAGTTGTCTCGTTGATCTGATTGACACTTCTGTTGACCTGAGCAACAGCTGGTTCGAAATCATTGCTACCTTCTTTATGATATAGAGTTATTGCCATACTGTCGTTATCGTCAAATGCCCATCCTTGAATCTGTACCTGTTCGCCGTTTATAATAGATGTATCATTTATAGAAAAAGATTCGTTGATCGATGTTATCTTTCCGACGGGGGAGTCGTCTGTAGGCTGAAAAATATTTTTCTCGCTGGATTGCAGAAGCATATTTTTTCCGCTACTGCTGTTGTATAGATTTATCGTGAAATAGAGATCATTCATGTCAGGGGTGAGGTAACCAAGCGTGAAGGGAACCTGCACTGGCGTGTTATTATAAACCGATACAGGTGTTCCCTTGATTATTGTATTTGCCGGATCTTCGACAATCTGGAGCTTAAGCGCTCCGTTTGCCATATCCTCTGATAATTCATTACTAAGAAGACTGGTTTCTATGGACACGTTAACAAATCCTTCAGATAACGGAGTCATGATACCGTTGTTGATATACATGGTGTAAAACGGTGTGTTTGTGCTGAAATCCAGATAGATTCGCACATTTTCCGTTGCGTGCTCTTTGCCGTCATCCTGTGCCGATGCTGGTTGAGATAAGCCAACAAGCATTGCGCACCATAGTGTTGCTATATAAAATAATCTCGATTTTTTCATGACTGTCACATGTCCGAATGGTTAATCATTTTAGTTTTTTAAACCTTCAGTGATAGTTCCCGATGCTCCGTGTACTTCAAAAACTACTTCTTTCTGCAATTCTTTTTTATTATCATCATCACCTGCCTGAATTTTTATTTCAGCTTTGTAAATGCCGTCGCTTAGTTGCTGATTGTCTTCAAAGCGGGTGATGTATTCGGTTGTTTCGTTAGGGATGATACCCCAGTTGATTTCGTTAAACTTCAAAGCGTATTTTTTCGGTGAATCCACACCGGTTATGACTATTGATCCTGTAGGACGAATATGCACGTTGCCGGTGTTATGCAAAAATAGATTAAACTCAGCGGGTTGTTTGTTTTTGATTGAGATGTTTTTTACGTCGAAATCGTACTGCTCTGTGCCTCTAACCATCACGTACACAGGGACAGACATTCTTAACGCGAACGATGCCATGCTGTTACTGGTTTCTTCCGGGGTGATCTCTTCAGATACGATCCATGCGTTATATTCGCCGATTGCTCCTTCGGGGATCGTTACGGTATACGGTATTTCAACTATTTCTTTTGGGGCGATTTCTATAGTTTCCTGAGCAAGTTTTAGCCAGTCTTCGGTTACCGGATTTTTTGTCCTGTCGCTGAACATGACCCGAACCTGTATAGGTTTTTCTTCAGGGTTACTGAATGTGAATTTTTCTTCAAAACTTTTTCCGGGCGGTACTTTTGCTTCTACCCGAGAAGGCGATACCATAAATTTTGCGAGGGCATCGTTGCCTGTCAGCATAATGCATGCGCCGATCATCAAACCGGAAACAATGCTGGTGTATCTAATCGCTTTCACTGTTCAACCCTTTCCTTGTTTAGTTGTTATCAATGTTGAACACATGCGGGCACCGGTAGCAGGGGCGATGCCCGCACACGTTCAGAGGAGACAAATTAGTTCCAACGCAACTCGAAATACACTTTGGTTGAGTAGGTATCCGAACCTGTGTTTTCTTCGCTTGCCGCAAGAATGACTTCCAACCAGTTTGTACTACCATCTGAATTAGTCAGAGGCGAATTATACCTTGCACCAGCAATTTTAACCAAGCCAGCTTCGTTACCATCATCATCTAGCGGTAACACACTTTTATAAAATTCATTTGCGAGTTCAGGAACAGGGCTGAATTCTACTGTTTCTGCATGAGTTTTGCCATCCCACAGTTCTGCAGGAACATTGTCATTAACGGCACCTGTAAAGGTTCCCCAATATGATGGCATATCAGCTAAGTCGTCTTTAGCAGAAGTTCCATGAATACCTTCTGACCGGACTTTCAATGAAGCACCATAAAGATTTGAATTAAAGCGCTCATCATCCAAGTAGTCATCATTTTGAATTTGAAGACCAGCGTGTTTGTCAATAAAATCTTGTCTTTGCTTTGCACTTTTATCATTCCAGTCAGATGGTGTCTCTATTATGCCATCTCCATCACAATCCATTTCGTTGGTATACACAACAACTTCATATAGATCCCATGGACGTATTTCCAAAAAGACTTTGCCGAGAACTACTTCGTCGTTTCCCATTGCCATCATACTAGCCGATGTAATGAATGGATTATTTTCATCGATTATTTGTCCACCTTGATCATAATCTCCATCACGAAGAGTAAAAATCCAGTTGAGTGGATTCCCCGCGTTGTCATTTTCTTGGATGACGGTTGTAATGACGATACTCTCTGTTTTTTGACCTTGTGCGAAAGCGCTGGTGCAGGACGATACTACGAGCGCGATAAGTAATGCGATTGTTAACCTGTTCATAATAAAACTCCTTTCTTTGTTGTACCCTGGTTTGAAACTCGATGCGATTGAAAAGTTAAGTTTGCTCACCTCCTTGTGTTTTATGTTGTTTCTTCCCAAAACCTGTTTCATTCCGAAAAACTCTATCCACTAATTGCTCACCATATCGATAATTACATTTGCTTCGTATCTGTTGTGGAAACCATTTGAATTGTTGGATATCAAATTGTTGTCTGTAAGATCCATAGCAAATGTTAATTCAATATTGTAGGGATATGTACCTTGCATAGTTGATGCGATGATTTTTTTATAACTTCCATAAGTTCCAATTGTTTCATCAACAGCCCATTTTTCAGGTACGGTGAAAAAGCATATAGAACTGTCATCTCCATCGAGAGTTTTTGTGTAATATTTTCTTTCTATTGAACCATCACTATTTACAGGTGCAGTTGTTTGATCAGGTAATGCAGTCAATGGTACCCATACCTTGAAGGGAACAAAAGGCAAGTTCCATATATCAGCTGGAAATGGTTCACATAGGTGCATACCTGTATAGAATGAAACCGCTGTGATTCGTGTCTGGACGTCTATATGCTGGTCAAGCCAAGCTGGTTTTAAATTGTATTGATCGATATTGTTAGTATATAGGCGAATTTCATATAAATCGTTTGGCTGCCACGCTATATTAACTGTACCGATCTTTCTGTATGATTTTGCCGATCCAATGACAAACCCGTCGGCTTGGGTGCGGATTAAATCGGTCTGGTCGATAGTCAGAAAAATGGGTGCAGGGTTAGTTTTTACTTCGACGCTGATATCTAATGATGCTGTTTTGTGATTTGTTGTTTGTTGTGCATAACATGCTATTGAGCAGGATAGTAATAACGCAACAAGTCTGGTGAATAATGGTGTTTTCATGTTCGCTGTCATCCATCGAGTCTGATTGTTATGAATTGTTTTTAACGTGTTCAATAGCTAAAGACAGTGTTGCGTTAAAAATATTTCAAAAAATAAAATAAATTTATAAAAAATATTTAAGTAAGTGTAAAAATGACCTCTAAACAAAGAGATAGGTGGTAGGTTTAGGGTAGCTTGAAAACTGTTAGTATTATTTAAAAGATGAAAAGGGAAACAGATGAAATAAAAATTGTAGTGTTGTTATACTAATATGTATTAGATGTTAGTATAACAATAGACATGTCATTCCATGTAAAGGTTACGTGGTTTGAGGGCAACTTAATAAAAGATATACATGCAATCTTTTCAATGATAGCAAAGGCTTAATTTGCGTATCCTCCCTGTCATGTCATTCCTGCGAAGGCAGGAAACCATCCTCATAAAGTGTTGGAACAAGGTGGATTCCCGCCTTCGCGGGAATGACATCTAATGGGGAATATTAGTCTTCAATTTATGAGCAAACAATATGTCACAAGTATCCTTTAAAAAACATTTAACCCTGTGGTTTTGTCTTCGAAATATGTAACCTTTACAAGGAATGACATCCAATGGGATAAGAAATAAAAGCGTAGCGTATTTCATCGCACATAACATTCTCAAAAAGACTATAATTTTTGATTGCAAAATGGTATTATCTGTCTTAGATACCATTGTTATAACTCTTGTGTCCGAAATGAATTAGTTGAATTGTACACCCGTATTTGGTAAAATAATATTAAATATTTATTAAACATAAAATCGAACAAAAAAAGTTTTTATATGGATATCAAAAAAGTTTCAGCGGTACTGTGTTTTGCGTTTTATCTGATACTGCCAGGCATGGGGTATTGCCGCGACATTAATGAAAAGTTTCTGAATGTTTGTGTGCCCGAGAAATTCGGGATCATACAAGAGGTCCATCACGCCTCATCTTCCGCCAAATGGGTTATCTTTATTCAGGATGCTCACGCGAACTACTATGCCCAAAAGAATATTAAGCATATTATCAATGCCTGTGCCTCAAATGATTTCACTGATATTATATGTATCGAGGGAAGCGCAGGCCTTATCGATACAAGCCCACTAAAAAGCTATCCTGATAAAAAAGTGCTTTCGGATGTATCTGAATATTTACTTAAATCAGCCCTTATTACAGGTTTTGAAGATTTTTCGATCAGGTCTGATTATGATATTCCATTATGTGGAATAGAATCTCCAGACGAGTATGAAGAGAATCTTATGGCATTGCGTGATGGTATTGATCTTTTCGGGACAAACTCTCGTATAATTGAACGCCTGAGATTATTTTTAGATACGGAAAAAGAATCAATTGAATCACCTCAGTTGCTTACTTTTCTAGATAAAAAATACCAGTTCAATGAAGCTAATATTGACATAGAAGAATATTCTTTGTTTCTATCATCTGAATTTCTCTTATCTGAGGGAGATTATCCGGAAATAACAAAGATAAAAAGAATTCAGTCTATAAGAGAAAATCTTGATTTTGATAAGGCTGAAAAAGAAACATATATTGTTTTACAGAAAATTTCTCAATGGGCATCCGCTGAAAAGAAAAACTCATGTGACGCGGCGACATTGCAATTTAAACTGGGTAATATTTCGGCTCGAACATATTATGGAACTCTGGCAAATATTATCAAATCAATGGATAGAGAACTGCCGGAATTATCTCAGCTTTTCCTGTATACCAGTTTATTGGAAACCTATTATTCGCTTAGCCACATAGATTTGCAAATTGAGATAAAAAATCTGGAAACGGAGTTTATCGAGCGATATGCCTCAAATGAACATGATCGTTCTTTGTTTGAACTGGAAGCTCTATGCAACACACTTGAGCAGATCCTTAATTTTCAGATATCACGATCTGAAATCGATTCGTTTATTTCATCGCGCGATGATTTTTCAGCAAAACATATAAGCCGCTTGATACGTAATGTTAATCCTATTGAATCTGTAAATCTGGCAAATGATGTTGATACTCTTTTTGTAAATCTAAGGAAGGCAGATCGGTTTTACTCTCTTGCATTACAACGTGATGCGATATTAGTTGATAACATGTTGCAACAGTTAGAGTCGCATAAGGCTCAATCATGTGTCTTAATTGCCGGAGGGTTTCATTCTCAAGGAATGACACGATTGTTGGACAATGCCGGGATCAATTACCTGCTGGTGAAACCGAAAATCCAGTCTATAGAGAAATCGAATTTATATGTCCAGCATGCTATAGATCAGTCTTCAAAGCTTGAGACGTTTATTGATCATGCCCTTAGTTCCCTGGCATTGACGCGATGGCTGGCGCAGTATCCATTAGGGATGAATCAGACACAGCAAAAGGCAAAACTACTACAGTGTATTGCTTTACTGTTAACAGCGCATTTAGATTCGTTGACAGGAGAATATCCAAACGAGGCATTTCAACAAATTCTTGATCGTTTAAATTCCGCCATCAATTCGTTTGATTCGAGGAATATCATAATACGGAGTATCAAACGATATCCGGAATATCGCATGTATGAAGTGGAAATCAATGGTAAATCTCTATACTATTATTTCAAAAGTGCTGAAGACCCTCAGGCATCGTTTGCTGAACTTGTTGTTGGTGATATACAGTCTATTTTAGCCAGAGATATTGAGGTGGGGGAAAACGAAGTATCTGTTTTAACTGAAGATATTGTGCCTACAGTATTGTCCGCGCCGTTGCTTACAGCCGCAACCGATTCTTCTTCAACAGAACACCCTATATTGGAGTGGGCTCGTCAGCATGATGCACAATCCACCCGGTCGGTAAATTTGGATAATTCAGTTCCAACCATTATTACGATCGATATACAGGATGGCGTTTATAATGTTTATCATCTGCAATTGATTTATGGACAGGCGGATGCTGATGTCTTGCATCATGACGCTATACCTGTAAGCAGCATGCAGCCGCAGTATTTATGGCATCTCATTCAGGTGTTAAAAGAGTCGGTTCAGATGGAATCGCTGTTATTGCCGCATATTCTGATAACCAATCAGGATCAAGTGATAGTTGTGCCCATTGATAACAAACAGGATTTCTTATCGCATCTTCAACCTATTTTAGAACACACAGAAGCGACCATTAATGAAACAGACACTGATAATAAACAGAAAATTTCTGAAGAAGACCCGTTAAAATTAAATTATGTCGCATTTTCCAGTAGTCTAGAAGATGATCCTGCCACTACTGATGAACAGTTGATATCAAAATTGGAGTTACTCATCAAATACGATGGGCCGGGAGATCGCTTATCGCATCTTGCTCTTACATCGCCGAATAAACGAATATTAAGGTTACTGGCAAGTGAAGCGTTTTATGAGAAGACAATTATCAGAAAAGGATCTAAAGATGAATTTAAGATTCTTCGCGACCTGGTTTCTAATCCGAAAACTCCGGTAGACGCTTTGGAAGCTATAGCCAACAGGCCGTATTTGTATATTATGTTGTTTTTAGAAAAAGGCGCTATTTCCCAAACGAGTTTTATATATCGTTTTGTAAATCATGAGAATGTGACTCCGCAGATAATTGATAAATTGACAACTGTTCTTCTTAAGATTGAGCAAGCTGTTGATAATGATAAAGTTGATAGTTTAGAACGCTATACATTTAAGGATGGTTCTATTGTGGAGCGTCCTATATGGTATGCTGACGAAAGGCAGAATCTTCGGAACATTAATTCCTTTCTTGACGTTATTATCGCTCATCGATTGACCCCTATTGATACGATAAAGTTAATCAAAGATAAAGCGGATTTCGAACTCTATATACAGATTGCTCGTAGTACGCATTACCCTGAGTTAATTATTGATGATATAGAGCAAGGTATGCTTTCTGATCAGCTAGCTAATTATCTAACACCTGTATATAATGCGTTGACTGAAAACTATAATATTTCGCCTGATATAATACGCAAGTTGCTCAGTCTTGATGATATGGAGATAACTACCAATATTCTTTATATGCTTACTCGCAATGAACAACCATTGACTAATAGCGCAACTCTGGAACAGATTGAGGATTTGCACCTGGCATTGATTGCGAAGAATAATTGGTCGGTGACATCGGTTTTGGCCGCAAGCAAACGTCCATTATCCGGTACAATAATCAATAAGTTGCTGGACATGATTCTTCCTTCAAACGAAAACTCAGTATCGCGGAATATCTCTCTCCTTGCCTCTCTGGCGACTCGTGAGGAGCTTACTGAGGAGCAGATAGAAAAGCTATATATGCATTATCTTGCGCTTGAATACGACCAATCCAATGACCATTTATTTATCAAACAGTTGCTTTTAAATAAAAAAATTAATCCTCCTTTTATGGCCGCTGAATATGTTGAATGGTTGAAAGCGTTTGAGGAAGATCCGAATGTTATCAGTATCTTTAGTGCTGTTGCTCAAAAAAGGGGTAGCTTGCCTGAGGAAGTTATTGACTACTTGATGAATTTTTCACATAACGATGATTTTGTCATCAGGGGAGAATTAGCAAAACGATATGATTTACCTCAGTCCGTATTTCTTGTATTGTATGACGATCCTTCTCCCTATGTAAGAGGAATGATAGCTGGCAACAGATCAACCCCTTTACCTATTCTTGAACTTATTGCCCAACGTAATGATACTGCTCATATTTCTGATTCGTTCAAAAAGGGTGAAAATCATTTCCGTGGAATTCAAGGTATAGATGAAGAAGATATGAAACGGATTGTCACGGAAAATAAAACGGTAATGGAGTGTTTGGCGGAAAATCGTGGAATTGTTAACTCTCCCGTTGAAATTGTAAAACCACTTATGCAGGATCCCAAATACAGTCAATCGGTGATAGCATCTATTTCTGTTGCCAAAGCCATAGCGCTGGATTACTATAACCAGGGTAATCTTGAAATGGCTTACAGAATGCAGACTCCTCTTGTCACTTCGCATGATTATGCACCATTTGGCGCTTTATTTGATTACGCTAACACACTTTATAGCATTTCACAAGTCCATGAAAAGCAAAGAGAAGTATTTCTTGATTTAGCTCGTGAATCGTATGAAAACTCAGTCGCTACAGAAAATAACATCAATTCGTTTGCTGCATTATTATACCTTGACCGGTTATCTTCTATTCCTCAATATGTGTTAAATGAACCTATTTTTGTGCAGTTTATTCTTCAAAATTTTCATAGCGCCAGGGCTTTTACAAAAGACGATTTCGATCAGCTAGATCAGTTTCTGGCTTATCCCTGGGATACTTTTGAGTATTCCGGTGACCTTGCTATAGTTACAGCTATCATTGTGCATACCTTAAGTGATTCTATCGAACAAGGTGTTATTTCCTCAGCGAAAGCATTATCTATTTTCAATAGTTTTCTATACATAGACGCGGCGAATTATTCGCCTGAAAAATGGTCGAGTCTGCAGGAAGGTATTGTAAAACGGATTATTTTTGAATCTAATTTGAATCCTATGAAAAAGTCTGAACTTTTAAATTCTCCGGCGCTCCTTGCCGAATTTTATCTCAGAAAAGGGCCGGGGGGGATAATCAGTTATCAGAGCTTTAACAGTTTTTATGAATCACTTATCCTTGATAATGTCCCGCCTTATTTGCGTCAGGATATAGCCAAATCGGTTTGGCTTGAATTGCATGGTTTGACTGACGATTTATTGTTTGTTGAACCTCATTTCTTTACGCTTGTACGTATGATAACCACAAATGGTGATTTTCTTGAATACGCTGATCGCTTACGTTTTAACATGAGTTTTGCTTCGAATGATATTGATGGAGAAGCAGGTGACATCAACTCTGTCTTGAAAAGTGAACTTGGGCATGCTATCTCTTATGCTACTTCAAAAGATGCAGTACGTAATAGTTCATTTGAAGAATTTCAGGATCGTTCAGCGTCTTTGAAGTTACCTGTTGAATTACAAGACCCTTCTGCTGCTAAAGAGATCGTCAATAAATATGCCCGACACGACAACATGATGATTTCTCTCTATCAATCTGTACTGGAAGATATTCCTGAACTTTTATCTGCTTTTGATAATCTTGAATTATTTAATATTAACATGGAGTACACCATTAAAAATGCAAGAGTTGCGTTAGATTATGCCAATATAGAGAATACAAAACATGATCCTCTGGCTCAGAGGCTTATTGGTGAAGCAGTCTATATTACCTATCATCAAAATGAAATATATCAAAGAAGTAATAATCACCTCGATGTCCTTATAGGACAGATTGAATTGATTAGAAAAGAAATTCGCGAATTCCCATGGGATGTTCGTGTCTTTTTTGAGGGCGGTATTTATGCGCAAACCTATCAACAGTCTTTTTCTCAACTGATGCCACCTGTTGATGTTATAGTAGGCGACGAGGTTAACGCTCAATTGCAGGATCAACAACGGCATTATGTTGGCGAATGGCTCAACTATTTGTATCGTATGAGGATTCGTGAATTGTTACGCAGAGGTGATTTATCCCCTCCATTGTTGCCAGTATTTTACCGTACCAGCGCGCTTTTTATGAATCATCTTGTTTATGACAATAGTGAAGAACCTAAATTAGCTGTTATTACTGATAAAATACGGTCATTGACGCCGTCAATGGTTTTTGATCCTATCAAAAATCGGAATGTAGTATTACCTGTCGAAGTACCAAATATTTCGCCTGATACAGCGCCTGCCAGGCGCTTACGTTTTAAACAGTTTTTTTCGATTGATGGGACAGGCTCATATACTGATATCGCCAGTGCAAAGCATACCATACTCAGCAATATTGCCGAACCGGAAAAACTTGTGTTGCGTTCAGTGGGAAAAATGCTCAACTCGTTGTATGCTGATAATATTCTATCCTTCAACCAATTTGTTAAGTTCTTAACTGCTTACTATCAAGATGTATATCAATTGCATATAGATGTAAGCGAAATTGATTTTTCAAATACACTGAATTATAGTAAGCAGTTCATGAGACATTTTATGTTCAGTTTCATGGATGTGGGAGTTGATATGAAACCCATTGCAGATTTTCTTGTAAGCCAGCTTTTAGATGCCGATGCAGTTAATTCGGTTTCGAATACTATTTCTGATACAAGCAAAATATCATCGCCGGAATCGATTTATTTATCGCCAATGGCGTCTCAAAAAATTGCTCCTTTTTTGGCTCCTGTCGCTGTTTCACGACTCCAATTAAAGCAACATGCGCTCGTTATTGATTTTGATTCGCTATTTACCACTGACGATACGACGCGGCAAACTGAACTTCTTATGGCTTTCAAATATACATATCTTCTGCAAGATAAAAATATACAACAGGATTTAAAGATTGTTTTTTATTCTCAGACACTTAGTACACAGGCTCTCAAGGCTGTACTATCGAACTATTTTGATCAAACTGAGATCACTCGGTTTATGACGGTCTCATCGAACGATTTGAAAACTCAGGGAACTACGCTTTCCCGATATATCGATGTCCCTGCGAATAATGTAGTTTTATTTGCCGATTCTTCATCTGCGTTAAGAGATGTTTTTTTACCTGATGGCGCTGTTGCTTTTGAGTTAAATACAACAGCGACACAGGATTTATTCGCTCCATTCTTCCAAAGCGCGTCTGCTTTATTTGATTTTCTCGAGAGGGGAGCAATTCCGGAAGGCACTCAGATTCGAGCTGTTGCGCAAAGCAGTCCGTATAGCGATTTTTTTGCGTCTAAGGAGACTTCAGTGACATTCGATGAATTTAGTTTCTCTGCAGTCAAAGATATACCTACAATGAAAGATATTGAAGGCATGACTTTTGTCATATCTCAAACCAAAGTTGATCCGGTAATAATAAAACCTATATCTATATCACGTGATGATTTGATCAAACAGTCTCTATAGTTATATCTGCTTATTCAAAAACGGCTTCTAAAATCTGTTTTTCATCAGCGCTTACATTTCCACCCATGATTTTTTTGATGGTTCCACCAAACATTTTGCCCATCAACCCTGTATTCATTTTGGATACAAACACATTACCTTGATCGTCTTCCCATACACCGAATCCGCATGGCATAAGGCATGTGACAAATCGTTCTTCTGGATTTTTGAGAATTTCATATGCATAATCAGCTTTGCAAAGTTTAACCACTCCAGCTTTGACTGGTAAATCTTTACCTGCTTTCTTCATATCCTCATGGAAATTCATAGTCCCTTTGTGTTTCCATTGATTATTGGCTATAGATTCTTCCAGTTTTGAGATTGTTGTCGCATAATCGTATTTGCTTTGATGAGTAACAATCATCAGTTTGGGCATGAGTATGAAAACAAGTATTCCGCAAACAACTAATCCTGCAATAAAACCTATTGAAAAGTTCATGGTATTCTCCTTGTAATAATGTTAAAAACTATATCTTACTCTGAAATAAAGATTTGTATCGTCTTCAAGCTGGCCAAAGAAGGTGTGTTCCTCACGACCTAAAAAAATGTTGCCGCCAGCGTATAACTCTAAATTATCACTCCATTTATATGATATTGCCGGACGTAGATACGCATCCTCGTCGCTGGGGGAGTAAAAAGTGAAAATCGATAATTTAAGCGTTTGCATCATCATCAACTGGGTTAAACGGACAGTGACTCTCTGAAGCAATTCATCCGCACGTGTTTCGTGAACTGGTACAGTCGAGCGGTATTCATCGAAATCAACCATGTATTCCCAGTAATATTGCAATCCTAAAGACAGATCGCGCATCAGTTCTCTGTTGTACCCGATGACACCTTTGAAAGATGAGTTTTCGATAAACGGATCATCACCCTGCGAATCATCGTGGGAATCGTAATATCCCATCTCAACATTACCGATACCGCCAAAAATACTGCGCCTGATACTACCTCCGTATACACTAAGTTCAGGATAGATAGACCGCCATGCCGCCGGATCAAATCCAAGCGGGCGTGGATAAAATCCGTTGTAGAAATATAAAGCGGTTTCCGTACCGGAAAAATTTTTACTCAGGCGTACCGCGAAAACAGAGTTTTCAAATGTCCGGTCAGGCAGTTCGTCATGTACCTGATTTTTAAACCCAGCCTTATCATTTAACAGCGGATTGAAATATGATATCCGTTCACCCGTCACGTACCGATCGTGTTGGAAATACGGCATCCATACAAAGTCGACAGAAAAATTCTGGTTGAAAATTTCAGGATAGAAAATCATGCGCAACGCATCTGACGGAGCTTTCAGGTACTCGTCATCACGACCTATGAAAAACGATTGCCAGTCTTTAGGGAACAAGTCGTTGATAAACACGAAATCGCCGGTTCCCCATGTAAGAATCTGTCGTCCGGCTTTCACATCAACCCAATCAAGAGGGTATGCTGTGATGTAAGCTTCGCGCAGGTCGTAAACCGCTTTGCCTTCCCATGCGTCGTAGGTAATGTCGTTTTTAAACTGAAAATCAAATGCCTCAAATCGCTTGAAAAATTCGAATTGTAACCGTGTTTCGTGATAGATTGTGCCATGCTTTTGTCTATCATCGCTTTGGGTACGAAATCCATGCCCATATTCCACATAACCGTGAATTGGGGGCAAGACATCACTATACCACGGTTTATTATCTGATTCCTCAGCGTAAGATTCCGATACACAGCTTGTTGTCGCAAAGAAGATTAATCCTACAGAAAAATTTTTGAGTTTCATCCATGACCTCATCTTACTTTATCCATTCCCGTGGAGGACGACGCAGGAACCGTTCGGTGAAGATTGATTCGTCGATACCCACATTGTACTGAATATTGCTGAATTCCGATACCGTATTGCCGCCTGCTTCGATATCTGTTACCTGCGATTTGGTTACAGTTGGGATACCTTGAATATCTTCAACCTGCAACGCTTCTACACGGCGATACAAAACATCCTGTTTATTATAATATTCCGCTTTCATGGGCATGAAATTTTTCTTATCTATCCACACGAAATAATGGGAAAATTCTACGCCTGACGGGTCTTTAGGTACATTTTTGAGCTTATAGAATTGATCCGTCGTTTCAACCACTTCGTGGGTATCTTCTTCGATACTGCGGCCGGATACATCTTCATATACAAAGTGTGATCCCACAAAGCTGGATCTACGATCGCTCGCGGCTATGCGCCGTACAAGGTCAAGTGCAGGCAGATACAACCAGCGGTCGTCGTCTTTGCCTATATGTTTCCATACCATGTAGACCATCTTGCGCACGTCGGATGGGGCGTTAAAATAAACATAAAATTTCTGTTCCCCACCATCTTCGATATCTTTACGTAGAATAGTGAAATCACGCTCACGGGTACGCCCTTGTTTATCAGTGATGACCATATGAATCTGGGCAGTGCCGTCATCGCCTCCGTAATAAGCGGTGAAATTTGCTTTTTCAACAATCTGGTCTACAGTCAATGCTTCTTGTGCCTGCAGGTAGGTTGAGAATCCCAGCAGTAACGCTCCTGCGAATAAAAATGTCCTTACGTGTTTCATGATATGTCCTCCTTTGATTTTGTATCTTCAGGTGCTGTTTTGCACGCTTTTCGTTGTGATATGATACGACAGGTGATAGCAAGAGCCAGAACTACCACCATAGACGCGAATTTAAACGGGTTCCAGTAAAACGTTGTGTACGCCAATCCGAATACCGCGACTATAAGCAGGATAAAGCAACTGCACCACTTGCAGAGTAGTCCTTTGTTTTCATCAGCAAACAATTTTGTTTGCAGGGCAGTTATGAGTGCAGGTAACGCAAATAGGGTAACAAATGCCGAGCAAAACATGATTGCCATCATGAAAAATCCGACCGTTTTATATGGTACGAGCGGAGCGAACATCAACGGCGTAAAGCCGATAGCGATAACCAGCGCGTTACGCGATATTGCCCGTCCTGAACTCCCAAACAGTTCGGTGTTGGTCTGTGCCCACGATCCCGCTTTTTTGTATATCTCGCGGGTTCTTTCAAGAAAATGTATGGCAAAGTCGACCGACAACCCCAGTGTCAAAGATGACAGCACAGCGGTTGGCATATCGTAATCTTTGCCTATCCATCCGATGAGCCCGTAAATAGATGCTATCGTGATTGATAACGGCACCATCGCCAGAAATCCCCACAGCATCGATCTGAACAAAAACGCCATCATGATAAACACCATCACAAAACTGCCGAGTAGCGATTTGAGCATACCGCCTACCATCTTATCCTGCCATACAGTATTGATAAAAGTCAAGCCTGCCCAATCTGAACTGAAAGGCAACGGTGGTGGATTGTCTTTGATATATTGTTTCACTTGCTTGACAACCCGTTCCATATTCTGGTTATCACCGCTTTTGAGCTGAATCCATATATTAACTTTGTTGTAATCCGGAATAGTCAAATGCCATAAATCGTCAGGTTTATGAGAATTCTGGAACGAAATCAGGCACTGGGCAACCGCCTCAGGCGTATCGGGGATACGGAAATATTCCTGATTCCCTTCCATCAGTTCACAGTATATTTTTTTGACTACATCAGCAAGAGTCGTTGCTTTTCCCACGTCACCCTGCTTAACAAGATAATCATCAAGACCGCTTATATAGTTGAGCATTTCCGGTTGCTTGAATGTTTCATCCTGCTCACCTTTGAGTACAAGGTATGCGGTGTACGTACCGCCGAAATGCTCGTTAAGTACCACATCGGCAATACGTATAGGATGATTCGGCTCAAACCATTTTACAGGATTGTCGTTGATATTGATTTTTGTTATCCCGATTATTGCCATCACTATCAATGCGATAAATCCCAGTATAATCAGTTTGCTGAATTTTACTGAAACAAAACTGACTGATTTAAGAAATCGAGCGAGCACGCTGTTTTCTTCTTCATGTTCTTTGATTCCAAAATTTTTCAACGATTTTTCAGGTATCAGCATGGTATATGCCGGTATAAATATCATAGTCATCAGCCATGCTATACCCACGCCTGCGGCCACAAAAACACCAAAAACCTGCACCGGAGGTATAGGTGTCAGCGCCAGTGATGCAAATCCTGCCATTGTTGTCAGCGAGGTGTAGAGCATAGGGGAGAACAGGTGGTGCATGACGTGTGATATTGTTTTTCGCTTGTCGCGCGTTTTAGGATATTGATCGTAAAATTCACTTAATATATGGACTGAATCAACGACAGATATCGGCATCAGGAATATTGGGATCATGGAACTCATGATGTGTACTGTGAATCCGAAACCGATCAGAAGCCCCATTGTTGTTATGACCGTCAGCATAGCGACAATCATGGGAGCGGCAATAACACTTATCTTTCGAAACGATAACCACAGCATGATGAAAATAATCAAGCCCGCCATTGGGGCTGATATTGCCATCTGGCGGAACATCTCGACGCCGAAGGTATCTTCTGCTACTGGCAGACCGGTTATATGATATTGTTCATCTCCCTGATATTTTTGAACAATCGCTTTGATTTGCTGCGAAATTTTGTAGCTCATGTCTTTTGCTTTGATAGGGATGTACAATGCCAGCGCGTGCCCGTCTTCGGAAATAAGGGTATTGTTGAGCATCGGGTTATTCAGTGCCTCATCGCGTATCTGTAGTGCTTCTGCCTGCGATGTTGGGGGCGATCCCATCAGCCATTTGAATTCTATCGCGCCAAGCCCGGCCTGTGTGATCGAATCGGTTGTGGAAGGTGCGATAATATTACGGCTGATTACCCCGTCTATCTGTTTTATCTGCTCGGTTATATTGTATATCTTTGTGAGCGAATCTATATTGAATATCCCGTTTGCGTCTTTGTCGTTTACTATTCCAAGCACGATAAAGTCGTATAGATCGAATTCTGTTTTGACTTCGTGATGAAACCGACGGACAAAGGCTTCTTTTGATAACATGTTTTCCGGGTCGGTATCGATCTTTATTCGGGGGATGAATAAACCGATACCGACCGCAGCGAACACACATATCGTAATAATCAGTTTTGGGTATGACGTGGTCAGGTTTGCCAGGTGTTTTTTCATTTTTTCCTCACTTAATTCTGAAAGATTGCTTCTTTCAGGCGGGCTTTGTCGTGCAGTCCAACCAGCCTGTTAACAACTTTGCCGTTTTGAAATAAGAGCATGGTGGGTATGCTCTGCACATTGTATTGAGCGGCGAGTTGCGGATTATCATCGATATTTACCTTTCCTACGATGATTTCGCTGTCATGCTCCTTAGATAAATCTTCGAGGATAGGTGTTTGCATACGGCACGGTCCGCACCATGGCGCCCAGAAATCAATGAGAACAGGTTTGTCGTTTGATTCCAATATTGCTGATAATGATTGAGAAGTGTAATCGTTCATACTAATACTCCTGTGTTAAGGTTGCGTATGCAACACTATAAAGCAATAGTTGTGCCAAACTTTTTAGACCAGATGTAAGTCGTTGTTGATAAGTGAAAAGAAAATTTAAGTAGATAAAAGTGATCTTTAAAAGTGTTAAGTAAAGCGTTAATTGTTAATCTATGTGTTAACTATTGTTAACGCTAAACTTCCATTAAACCATATTTTTTCATGCGTTTCCAAATAGTTACCCGTGAGACTCCTAATATCTGGGCAGTTCGGGATTTGTTGCCTTTAGCCTGTTGTAATGCTTCTATAAGCACTTGCCTTTCGTGATCTTGCGGATCATATCCTTGTTGAGTTTGGCATACGGCAGTTTGAGCGGATTTTGTGAACAATTCGTGGGGCAGGTCGGTTGTCTCAATGGTATCGGATTGGCATAAAACATAAGCGTGTTCAATGGCGTTTTCCAGTTCACGTACGTTGCCCGGCCAGCAGTATTCGAGCATATACCTGAGGGCATCAGGCGCAACAGCCTTTATAGTTTTGCCGGTGGTTTCGTTAAATTTGCCTATAAAATAGTTGATCAGCAGCGTAATGTCTTCTTTACGCTCACGCAGTGAAGGCAGTGTTACCGGAAATACTTTCAGGCGATAGTACAAATCTTCCCTGAATTCTCCCTGTGACAACATTTGTGGAAGATTTTTGTTTGTCGCGGCTATAATGCGTACATCGATATTTTTAGTAGTATGATCGCCAAGTCGTTCAATTGTTTTTGTCTGCAGGACACGCAGTAGTTTTACCTGTATCAAAGGGCTTATGTCGCCAATTTCGTCGAGAAAAATGGTTCCGCCATCTGCCAGTTCAAATCGTCCTGCTTTATCACGGAGCGCACCTGTAAACGCTCCTTTGACATGGCCGAAAAGTTCGCTCTCCAGCAATGTTTCAGGAAACGCCGAGCAGTTGACGGTTACGAGCGATTTATCTTTGCGGTTGCTGTTATAATGGATAGCACGCGCGGCAAGTTCTTTGCCGGTTCCGCTGTCACCAAGCAGCAGTACGGTTGCGTCAGATTCAGCTGCTCGTTCGAGTAGATGGTACACTCTCTGCATAGGTTCGCTTCTGCCTATGATTGATCCGAACGAATACCGTTTTGCCATGGTTTGCGATAAATTTTTGTATTGCTCTTCGATATTATGAAAATAGGTAATGTCAGTCATCGTACCAACGACGCCAATCTGCTTATTATTAGAATCGGTCAGTTGAGATGAACTCATCAATATAGAAATTAAAGAGCCGTTTTTGTGTTTGAAAAAACACTCGCAGTTGCGCAGGTTACCACTACAAAACACTGAACACATGGTTTCTGTAGAGGCTGTGGTATCGGTTTTAGAAGGCAAAAAGTAATTACATAAGTTGCCGCTTATCTCTTTGCCTTGATAACCTGTCATAGTCTCTGCCGCACGGTTCCAGAAGGTGATAGTCCCTTGCGAATCGGTGGTAAAAATACCTACCGGTACGACGCTTAACATCGACCTGAGTTTTTCTTCAGATGCTGTCATGTCTTTTTACCTTGTTCATACAGTTGTTAACTCGTATGGGGGCTATTGTAGTACCATGACAAGCCACAATACAAGGTTTTTGTAATTTTTTGAAAGACACACTGACAGCTACGGCAATTTGTTAGTGATAGCAACTATATCAAGTACGTTGATTTCTCCATCATCGTTCATGTCGGCATTAGTAAAACTCCTGCCGGATAATGTTGAGAATCCAAGAATATGTTGTTCACAGGCGGTTACATCGGCTTCGCTGACGGTTCCGTCCAGATTGGCATCGCCTTTTATCCAATCGCAGCTTACAATTTCAATGTACGTGCGATGTCCGTCGCTATATTCGCTGGCTTTAAGTCCGGTGTTAACGGTTTCGTTTTTGAGTACGATAAGCCCAAAGTTATCAACACTGCCGTCAACCCATTGCTGTACCAGAGATGTAACGTCGATTTCAGGAAAGAAAGCATGGTCAGCGCCGCCTGCAAACTCTGTTGCCCCTACAGCAAGCGGATCAAAATCACCGCCCGGCGTGGTCCATGTTTTGTCTGTTGTCGTGTTGTTCCATGTGACCTGCATTTCTGTCCAGTCTGATGTAACACGATAGACGTACAGATATTCGCCTACAGGAAAGGCACTTTGGTTCCATCCGTATAAACCTATGTTTGCTGATAAAATTCGCCGATTGGACAGTTCAGCAGGCAAGTTGAATTTAAAGATGTATCGTTCTATAACACTCAGGTAGTTTGTCGATCCGTAATTGGTATCGGGATTGGTACTGCTGAGAAATGCGTCGTCCACCTCGGATGTGGTTTCCAGGCGGATAGAAAAAGTTTCGATGGCAACGTAGCGTGTTGCCTCGGGCGAATATACTGAGCGACCATAGGTGTTGACAGCCATAATGCGGTATGAATAGCTGTGTTGTGGCTGCAAGGCAGCATCCAGATAACTTGTTGTATTGGCGGGTATGGTATCGTCAATAACCACAAAGATGCCTCCATCGATACTGCGTTCAAGAGTGAAAGATTCTTCGTAATCGCTGTTGTCTGTCCATGTCAATGTAATATCGTAGCCGCTGACTGTAGCGGTAAGGTTTGATGGTGGACTGGGTATCTCAGATGCGATCAATGCTGACGCTTCATTAGACGGCGAAGAGTAGCCGTTAGGGTTAAATGCTAAGACCTGATAGGTATATGTTGTGTTTAGAGCAAGTTCTGAATCCGTGTACGATGTAATATTAGCGGTAAGCATGGCATATGATGTATTCCATGGTTCACCCTCAACATAACGTTGCACTACAAATCCTGTTTCGCTTGAAGAATTGTCTGTCCAGTTAAGTTCTATCGTGCCTGCCGCGGGATTGCTGGTAGCGGTTAGACCGGAAGGGGCAAGAGGAATGTCAACCAAGATACAGGGTGTTTCAGTTGACTGTGTTTGTCCAAAATCATTATATGCCTCAATACGATAATTGTATGTGCCGGGGGTTGTATTAGGATCAGTGTATTCTGTAGTGTTTGCCGATACTTCGTCGTATGCTGTATCCCATGCACCGCCATTGAATTGACGTTGGATTCGGAATCCTGTTTCGTTGTCGGAATTATCTGTCCAGCTGAGTTCTACGGTGCGTGATACGGGATCTGGTGTTGCGGTTAGCCCTGACGGGGCGACAGGCGGTGTCGTGCTGATGATTGTTGCTGTGGCAACATTTGACGGAGATGAGTAACAAGGGTTGCCTGTACCGTCGTTATCCAGTTGCGCTACGAGCCTGTAAGCATAGGTTCCAAGTGTGATTCCATCGTTATCTGTATACGATGTGGTATCAGCCGGCAGTGTTTTATAGCTGTTATCCCATGAGCCACCGTTGAGTTGTCTTTGCAGTATAAAAGAATCTTCGTTAGTCGATGTGGATGTATCTGTCCAGCTTAGATTTATTTCCAGATTAACAGAGTCTGCTGTTGCGGTAAGATCGGAAGGCGCGGATACGCACGATGTACCGCTCCAACCTGCCAGACGAGCCCACAGCCACCATGCTGCCCTGCCTTTGAGTACACAGTTTAATGTCTCGTCATCTCTAGGGT
This sequence comes from Candidatus Auribacterota bacterium, assembly GCA_963675685.2. Classification (GTDB taxonomy): domain Bacteria; phylum Auribacterota; class Auribacteria; order Auribacterales; family Auribacteraceae; genus R3-B46. The sequence continues at coordinate 163,535 of CAXXKF010000010.1, read as the reverse complement.
CGCCAGAATGAGCACAGGTGCTACATCCGGTGTATCCAGTGTAATTTGTTGTACCTTTGACTAATTGATATAACTCAGAACCGGGATGCCGTGCAAGGTATTCCGTTGCCCAGTTTGCATCGCGTGAACCGTTGTTGTCGGAATCGTAATAGAGAGCATCATTGAGCAGTTTATCAAGGAAATAGTTACCGTCCGGATCATAGTTTTCGATGTCAGAAAAATCAAATAGAATCCGGTCGTTATCAATGCAATGCTGGCGGATTATTTTGTTGCGTGAATCTGATGAGTCATCTTCACCGCCGCCATTTGCGTGTCCTGTCATGAATACGAACATAACCGGATGATCCGCGGCACGTGGATTAGTACCACCAACTCCATATTCAGAAATCAGTTTTTCCATATTTGATAAGTAGCGCGGCATATCATGTCCGCCTATGTCGCACCATGACCACATAATGACATTGATATGGTAATTTGCCGGATCATCCAATAAAAGTCGTGTTACGATAACCCATGGTGTGTCGTCGTTTGCGTATTCGTAGTCGCCCTGGCTTAAATCGCCAGAGTCGGGGATACCGTTGCTAGGAATTCCATAGTCATCCAGATCAAGCGCTCCTGCACGTGCTCCAGCGTCGTCCCAGTCGTATCGTGTGCCGAAAGCAGGAAAAGCGCGCAATGCGTTCATACCTGTTACAACCTGACTGCCATGAGACGTATGCTGATAAGCAATATGTAACTCATTTTTTGCCTCATTAATCCATTCTTCGGGTATTTGGGATGGGTCGGTACAAGTGTGGTCGATAAGTATAATTCCATAGGCGTTGCTTATGATCATGAAACACAGAAAAAGAAATAGCGATTGCCTTTTGATACGATGGGTCACGATGGATTCCTCCTTGATTCTATTCTGCACGATAGTGCAATCTGAAATGTCCATCCCCCCATAATGATAATATAACAAAACAATCTATATTTAGTAAGTATGTTTTTTATGAAAAATAATTAATTTATGTTAGAAATATCTATTGTAAAGATTGTCAAAGCGATACATGTCTTTGCTGTGTTGTTAATCAAATCTTGATTTATCGCAGAGGATCATGTAGTATAAACATATAGTGGGGGATGACTATCAGAGTTGAAAGGATACGCCATGAGAAAATGTTTTTTAACAGCAGTTATCTTCTGTTTATCCATAGTGACTGTGTATGCCCAGTCGCTTCCTTCGTTGAGCGTGATGGAAGGTGTGATAGATTATGGAGTCACACAGGCGGATGTGGTTGTTTCATTTCAGAATAATGGTTCTGTAAGCGCTTTTCAATTCGATATAAACTATGACACGGCAGTGCTCAGTGCGGAATTGGTGGAACTTGTGACATCAGACGGGGATCATCGCATTGTATCAAATGAGATTACTCCCGGCGTTCATCGGGTGCTTGTATATTCGTTATCAAACACCATTACTTCAAATCCCATTCTTCTGACTATACCCTTTAGCGTATTACAAAATGATACTGCAACATTGCTTTCTATTCAGAATCTTGTCTTGAGCGATACTACAGCGTCAGTATGTACTGCCGGGGCAATCAATAACGGTACTATCACCTTAGAAGGTCCTGATAGTGATGGCGACGGTATACCGGATAAATGGGAATTGTTATATGTTGTTGATATTACCCTAATGGATGTCACAACAGATTTAGATTTAGATGGCTTCAAGGATCTTTTCGAATATCATGCAGGTACTGACCCTACTGATCCTGATTCCTTATTGCAGATAATGGAATTATCTCGCGAAGATCTTGTATCTACAGGAACAGCCATAAAAGTGACATGGACATGTGAAGCAGGCAAAACATACACTATTTTCTGGAGTAGCATGGAACCAGAGGCAGCGTGGGATGAAGTATCATACACCGGTATGGAAGCGGACATTACCAGCGATGGGACGACTCAATCATGGGTAGACCAGGGACTTGACCCTGAAATGTCAGGTGAACTTCCATCAGGCGTTACATGTCGCGTTTATAAGGTGGTTGTCGATCAATCCGAGTAAGAAATATTATACCAGTTATATATCCTTTCCGTGATGCCATTTTGTTGTGTATCATGTTGCAGTTCTGTGTGTTTTCGTATAGTTACTTGGAGGGAAATAGGTAAACTTTTTTAGAAATTCCGCCGATATTATATTTAGAAAAACGATTACGAAACCCATTCTTGAAGTATCATGCGCAACATTCATTAAAGGTGATCGGGTGGATAAAGCTCAGCTAGAACGGTGTATAAAGATAATTGAAGGATTCCCTCCTTTACCCTTTTCCCTTAATAAATTGCTTACAGCTCTAGAAGATCCAAGGGTAGGAGCTCCTGAAATAGCCCAGATTATTGGTATGGATCAGGCTTTGACCGCAAATGTTCTTAAGTTGATAAATTCTTCATACTATGGATATTCCGCGGGAGTGGCAAATATATCTCAAGCAGTAGTCTTACTTGGACTTCGTGCAATAAAGCATCTTGCCATCAGTCTCTCTGTTGTTTCTGTTTTAAATAAGCATAATAATGAGGACCCCGGCAGGATTTTTTACTGGGAACATTCCATTGGTACTGCCATAGCAGCGCGTATACTGATGAATGGTTTGAATAAAAATCTTGCTGAAGAAGCTTTTACAGCGGGACTACTACATGATGTAGGAAAGATAGTTTTTCTATTAAGCCTTGATGACGAGTATATTAACCTCTATGAAGAAGCATTGGCGGACACTTATGATATGGCAAGTATTGAACAGGAGTATATCGGAGTAGATCATGCCCGGATAGGAGCTTCTGTCGTTCGCCGATGGAATTTTCCTATCGAATTGCAATATCTGATACGCTATCATCACGAACCTCAGGAATTGAAAAAATACGCTATGAACCATATTTTATTACAGTCATGCGTAGTATATCTGGCCAACTGGATAAGCAAACTTCATGTGTTTGAAATGGATGCTTCGCGCTGTAATTCAGAGAAGTATCAACAGATCAAATCTATACTTAAAGTTTCAGATGATAGAATTATTGAAGTATTAGAGTTGCTGGATCCAAGCATTGATGAAATGCGTCATTATTTTGCTATCAAGTAGAAAGTGGAAATAATAAAGGCATAAAAATAAAGTTTTCCAACCTCTTATAAAGTTAAAATATTGAATTATTTTAGGTCTATGAGCGATTCACAGATCGTTTTGCCAGTGTTGCGATACTTACGAGCAATAAAATAACCTAACCTGATTATCCTATTGCAGTGTGTTGAACAACCCCACTTTTGCTTACGGTAGCCCATCTATTGGATCTTCACTTGCTTGATGAGAATGAATCGAGTAGTATAAGAAGTGATATGAAAATAAATATTAAATGAGGATTGTTCTATGGAAATGTCATTAACTACACCGGCATTACTTTTTCCGGCAATTTCATTATTGATGCTATCTTATAATCAACGTTTTCTTGTATTGGCGCAGCTTGTAAGAGAACTGCACAGCCGTAAGAATCCCGATACACATGAAACTGTTATGCCTCAAATTGCCAACCTGAAAAAACGAATCGCTATAATAAAAGCTATGCAGATATGTGGAGTTCTTAGCTTTATCTGTTGTGCTTCTTCTATGTTTGCTCTGTTTTTAAGCGCGCTGATTTTTGGTGAAGTCCTATTCGGTATCAGCTTGTTGTTTCTGATAGCTTCACTCATCTGGAGTTTGATCGAATTGAGCATTTCAACGGATGCATTGAACGTACAGTTAAGCGATTTGAGCCATCAAAAATAGAATATTTAGTTACGCTGTTTTTTCGTCCTTTTTTTCTGTTGAGCGGACTGCTGTTTGACGAGCTATTACTTCCTGTTTTATACGTTTCTTTAGGCTACGCTGATCGAGTATACCGATGGGGATACCACTTTCAATATTTTCGACCACGGGTACTTCGTCCATTTCTTTTTCGGCCATGGTTTCCAATGCTTCGCGCAACGGCGTGCCTGAAAAAATAAAATCTTTGCTAGGCGGTAATACGTCATCAACCAGCATCCATTTCCAGAAATCCTGATCGGCGACAATTTCTTTTAAGTTTTCAAGCGATAATGTTCCCACTGCTTTTCCGGTCTCATTAACTACAGGATGCACTAAGTAGTCTTGCTGTGAAAAGATTTTGACCGCTTCGTCTATGGTCGCACTTGTTTTTATTGGTACAACAGGGGTTTCCATAACATCTGACGCTTTCATTGTTTCAATCACATCTTCTTCAGTAACATTACGTCCTATTTCATTTGCCAGTTTGATCGACAGTTTCGCCAGAGGCGGCCCCAATAACTGAACTATCATGGTAGTCGCTGTTACGCAATAGACAATCAAATCTCCCAAAGAAAGGGAATCATTAACCATGCATCCGGTAAGATGCTGGCTTGCCATAATGGAGAGGCCTATGGCAACCCCGCCTTGAGCAAAAAGACCCATACCACCATATTTTCTTACAACAGAATCGGCGTTGGACAACCGTGCTCCAATGTTGACTCCAATCATCTTGCCAAAACTTCTACCAAGAACATACACAATAACAATACTCCATAACCATGGTGGCATTTTTGCAATACCAAGACGTGCTCCTACAAGCACAAAAAACATAACATAGATAGGTGACGAAAAACTACGAATCAATGTGAATAACTCATGAGCTCGTTGCGGGGCGTAATTAATCAATACAACTCCCATTGACATGGTTACAAGAATAACGTCTAGATCAGCCATATCTGCAACACCTATTGTCAGCAACAGCAATCCGGTGGAGATAGCAAGCATTCGTTCTTTATGGTAACTCAGTTGTTTCATGATGAAGTTGAGAATCAGAGCGCACACAACTCCCAACAGGATTGAACCGAGCAATTCCCTTGCGATTTTTGTCATTTCCTGAACAAATACGTTATTTTCTCCTGTAAGCATTTGAGCTATGCTTGTGCCTAATCCGTATAATGTCATTGCAAGAGCATCATCAAGAGCCACAATCGCAATAAGGGCCGTTGTAAGGAACCCGCGCGAACGGTATTCCCATAATACATCGAGAGTTGATGCAGGGTCGGTTGCCGAGGCAATTGCACCAAGTACCACACCTGCTCCCACCGATGCAGATACTGAATGAGACATCCAGTATACAATGAGCGCTGATGAAATACTTACCAGTATAAAAGCCATCAGCCCTTCCCCAAGCATAATGGTGATAAATTGTTTGCCGTATTTACGGAAAGTCTCCCATTCTAACTCTCCTCCAACGAGAAATCCAATAATTCCTAAAGCAAACCAGTTGAAAGACTGTAGTTTGAGCGTAGTATCATGTGACACAATTTGAAACCCTGATTCACCTATAATAATACCGATAATGATATATCCAACTACTTGTGGAACTCGAATTTTCTGAAATAAATATGCACCTAAAGCCCCGCCAAATATGCCTATCCCAAAAAGAATCAAAACATCAATATGTCCCATAATTGTTTACCTTTCTCTGGATTCAGAGTAAAGTTTCATGTGTTTTTGTAATATTTTAACAATGAGTCGATTTAATGGCTGTTTGAAAAATGCCTAAAAATCTCTTATATATCATTAATTTACATAAATTAACATAGTATGACATGAAAGTACAAGTTATTTTTTTAAAAAATCTCAAAAAAAACAATTAATTCTTTGCATATTTTGGGTAATATGCTATAATATTTATATATTGTTTACTCAAAAATTCGTAAGTATAAAATATCAATTTTCGGGAGAATTATCAATCATGAAGACTATGACAAAATTGTTTATAATCATTCTTGTGATATCCATGTGTTTTATGCAATCAGTATTTGCATTGCAGCTTGCAGATAACTGGGAAGTTAATGTTAAACGGCTTACCTATGACGATAGTGACAACTATCTGTCTTATGTAGATCAGTATTTGGATACAGTCGAGTTCCATTTTGGATCATCCAGTGGTTCAAGCACTGTAGCGGTAAATACTTCCATGGTAACTCCACGTGCTACAAAAACTCTTCCTAATAGCCATTTAGGGCTATCGTTGGAGCAGGACGGTAGTGTCGATGTATATCGTGATAGTGCAGGTGATTATTCATCGCTTTATGTCAATTACGAAGGATCTCAGGTATCATTGCTTAATAATGGGTATAAAGACGGTAAAATAGTTGCGGTAAGTTCCGGTGTAGTCGCTTATGAGTCCGAGGACGGTCAGGCATATGTATGGAGCAATGGACAGGAATACAACTTGAGCAGCTCGACCAACTCGGAGTCAATTATTGCCGCGGATGACGGCATCATAGCATTCAAAGACAGTAACGACAATTTGTATGTCTGGAAAGATGGTCAGCAGTATTCTCTCGACACGGGAGCCGGTAAGGGTGAACTGGTTGCTATAAACGATGGAATTGTCGCGTTTAATGACTCTCAAAATAGTGGATGTATATGGCAAGATGGCCAAAAGTATACTTTAAATTCAGCTACAGGCTTTACAGAGACAATAGATGCTTTAGATGGCGGTCTTGTAGCTTTTCATGATGAAACTGGCTCTGCATATATATGGAAAGAGGGTACTAACCATGCCATTAGTACCTCAACAGGGACAGGTGAAACTGTTGTAGGTCTTCAGAACGGCATTGCAGCTATTCAAGATGATTTGGGCCAGGCATATGTCTGGCAGGATGGTTTACAGTATTCGATTGGAAGTCCTAGCGGAACAGAAAATATTGTCGCAATGAAAGACGATATTGTAGCTTTTGAAACTGACACGGGTGACGTGTATATCTGGCAAAACGGCCATACAGATTCTGTGGATACAACCACAGGTGGTGCTGAAACAGTCGTAGGCATAGGCGATGGCATAGTCGCCATTGAAACATCTACTGGTGAAGCCTTTGTATGGAAAGATGGCAACCAGTATTTCCTGACATCCGGTTCAGGAGCAAAAAGCGTCGTGGCAGTCGACGGATCAATAGTAGCATATAAAACCGAAGACGGTCAGATTCATGTCTGGGATGACGGACAAACACATAATTTGTTTTCCGGCGCATCAACTGAAGAAATAGTGGGAGTATCTGATGGCGTTGTAGCTGTATACGCATCTGATGGGCACGCACATGTGTACTCGGATGGAGATTTTTATTCACTCCAGACAACAACCAGTACTACAGAGCGGGTTATGGCTGTTGCTAATGGCGGTGTTGTATTTGAAGATCAGGAAAATAACCTGTATTACTGGAAAAGTGGACAAGAATCGTTGATAGAAAATTCTGTTGTTGAAGTTGTTGATGAACTCGACGGTAAAGTAGTATACACTACAACTAATCTTACTGGTACGGAGACGTATCTCAATATTTGGGAAAACGGCACTTCTGAGGTGATAGCTTCTGGCACTAATTTTTCCAGCGCAGGATTCGTTGACGGGAGCCTTTTTTATATTATTCAAGAAGACGGCGAGTCGCGTAATATATATAAATATTCTACGGATAGTGAAACCAGCGAGCTTGTCTCGGAAGATGTTGATTACGTTAATACCGCTTTTGACGGAAAGGTCTACTTTAATAAATACAATTCTGACAGCGATTCATACGAAAAATGGGTCATGGAGCCGAACGGTACGCCATATATACTCAATGATATCGCATATACCGATGTACATAGCGAAAGCAGCTACGAATACGATTATTATAGCGGCAGTTATTATAATAATGAGTTGATCGCAACTAATGATTATTACGGAGAAGAGGTTGTTGATTCATTTACATCTGGTGTCGATCAAGTGTATGCCCCGGCGGTTATGGGTGGCAGTTATCAGCCTTTCCACTGGGAATATGCTGATCGTGAATTCGACTTTTATGATCCACATGGCCCGAAACTGGACAATGTAACCAATGAAGTAGCCTGGGACCGCTTTTATCGACCTGACTTTTATGATACCTATGGAGGTTACTGGGGTTATGATGCTTATGGTAATATGACCTATATATCATACCCTAATACTTCTCATGGCGACAGCACTGTCTATTGGTCGCACAACGATAATTCTACGACAACTCCTATCGATGAGGCGGAAGTAACGCAATTATCTGATCCGCAGTACAGGGTTGTAGAACTTTATAGAGGTGTTATGGTTACGGTTGGATATACTTCAGAGTCTTTGTCCCAATGGCCAAATCAATATGTATATGAGAAACGTATTATCAATTCCGAAAGGATTTATTTCAACGACGGTTCCTTCATAGATACCAGCATCTTTTTTGGATTTACCTTTGAACCGGGATCGTACGGCGCGTCATGGGAGGATAATTATTGGGTTGGATTGAAATACTATGGTACATATGGGCAATTGGATGACCTGTCTACTTTAGCGATGTTATATTACGGTACACCTGAAGGTGAAACAGACGATGAATTTTATTTGGTATACCTGACTCCTACTGCAACTGAATCAGGTGGTGATCCTGGTGATGACTTAACTACCATACCTGAACCGGTGACGATGATTTTATTATCCTGTAATGTTTTATGTTTTTATGTTTTTAAATGGTTTAGACGTAAATAACGCGAAAATTTACTTTACACACCGAACGGGGTATCATATTTTTATGGTATCCCGTTTTTTTTATCATTTAGCCCAGGTATAATACTTGCGTAAATGCCCTAGAACGATGATCTCTGGTTCCTCTATATAACCATCCGAAGACAGGATACATGATGAAGCTATCTGCCATATTATTCTGTATTATAGTGATTATCCTTTTTGTTACTCGTGTGGCATATTTTGTTAATTTACCCTATGGAAACGGTACAAGGCTTCTTATGTTTCCCGGAGATCAGGGGTACTATCATACTATGGCACAAGAGGCGGCATCTGGTAACTGGCTTATTCAAAGTGGCGATATCCAGAGGGGCGTAGGATATATTTATTTTGTAGGGATTGTTTATCGGTTATCAAATTGCAGTGATCTGCTTGTCCGCATACTACAGCATCTGTTAGGTATACTGACCGGATGTATCCTTATGTTAATCGGCAAACGTTTGTTTGGGACATGGATAGGTATTATTGCCGGCGTTTTGTACGCTTTCTATATGCCTGCTGTAGCATTTGAAGGAACCATGATTCCCGAAAGTCTTCTTACCTTTTGCCTTACTGCCGGTTTATGGTGTTATCTCAAGTCACTATCGGATAAAAAGAAACGGTATGCAATATTGTCAGGGTTATTGTATGGATATGCATTTATCATACGGCCTAATAATGCATTGTTTATAGTTTTTTTGATTCTCTATTCGATGTTCACCGGAGTAAAGCCGAAACAGATTGTCAGTTTCGCCGTGGCTTCGTCAGTTTTCTTTGCATGTCTGGTTTTGCGTAATTATCTGGCAGGAGGGGCTGTTTTTAGTGTGTCACAACAATTTCAGCCCGTTATGTTGCTGGGTCACTATCATACGTCAGACGGTATTGGTGCTTCACAGGATTTTCAAGATGCCGGAGCATATACCAACCCTAATTCAGTCGGCAAACTTGTTTTTATCAAATATCTGGCTACAGATATAGCGCATCATTTTTTCAACTGGATAAAAACGCAGGCATTCAAAATTTATGTGTATTTTTTCGGATTTGAATTTTCACAATTTGTCCGGTTCAGCCTGCTTGCAGAATCAATGCCATGGATACGTGTTCCTCTGTCTGCAATACGGGTTATCGCGCCGTTGTGTGTAACCGGTATTTTCATGTTGTGTTGGGTGTTTCGAAAAAGACGCTTTATCCTGCTATATTTTCTGGTAGCGTTGCTAACTACAGTATTGTTTTATATGGAATCCAGATTTCGTTATACTGCCATACCGCTCTTTGTCCTGTCCGGGGCATACGTATTATGGACAGGTGGGCATATATTTGCAAAATTCAATTGGAAACGGTTTGTAGTGTTTCTCCTTTTACTGGCTGGAAATTTGTTTCTGTTCAATATTTCTTCTGTTGGAAAATATTTAGAAGCTTCATTATATACGAAGCAACTGCTTCACTGGCAAAATTTGTATCTCATTCGAGAAGACGACGCGCTTGTCGACCTTCTGGACTACCTTGAACTGAATAAATTTACCACCAATACTGATTCAAAGGATTTTTATTTCACCTGCAGCCGTGATGAGTTTATGGCAGAAAAACCACTGGCTCAAAAAGCCGCATTGTATATCGGTATGTGGTATGCCGACCGCAATGATCCAATAACATCGGTCAAATATTTGAATCTCGCATCCAATCTGGGAGAAATGTCGGTTCTGTTCCTGAACTATATTGGGGAATATTACAAAAGTATGGGGAATTTTCGCGAAGCGGTGAAGTATTATGATCAATCCCTCAAGATAAAATTCAATCAGACAGTAATAATAAACAACCTTGCAGGATGTCTGTTTCAGCTGGGCAGAGATGATGAGGCGTTAAATCTCTGGTTACGAAATATCAAGATGAATCCCCAGAATCCTGTGGCACACTTTAACATTGCCCGCTATCTCTTCAAAGTACAGCGCTACGATGAAGCACGGTCACATTTTATGCAAGCTCAGCAACAAGGATTTCCATCTGAGGAGATATCTCCTTATCTTGAAAAGATGAGTCAATGATTCACGCGACTATATTTTATGAAAAAACACAACAAGGGCAAATGATGCTTGTGACGGAATTGCCCAGCCTCAGGTGTTATATTAAAATTCATAGATCTTATTTCTCAATTATGGAAGATATTGCAAATTTTATTTGTAAAGAAACATTATATGTGTTACAATATATTTCAATGTTGCATTTAATACTCTGTGCTCACTAATTCTGTATTTTATTACTAAAGAAGGACTAAAATGAATCGAAAACAACTCTTAGCTATGATATTTGTTTTGTTGATGGGCATTTTAAGCGCATCCCAGGGATATTCTTCATCCGTAAATGTGGCATTGGGTGCATCGGTTGTCGCTTCCGCAGGCCGCACTACACCTGAAAATCTGGTTGATGCTGACTGGCAGACATATTCACAAATTGATGCAGGCACAATTGCCTGGTGGGAATTTAATCTTGGTATAGCAGAAAAAGTCGATTGGTTGCGTTTTGTAGGAGATTATGACTATTGGATTTCGTCGTATACTATTTCATATAAATATGCCACGGGTGATCCATGGATAGAAATAGTAAATTATTCAGAAAATCCTCTGGCTGGAAGAGGGAACTATACTAATGAACATTATCTTGATACGGCAGTGACTGCTCAATACTTTTTGTTCGAAAGAACGGGACGATATTCTTCGGAAGTAACACGATGGTATGAACTTGAGTTGTATCAGGAAGTACCTGATCTTCCTGCTATTCCTGAACCATCGACAATTATTCTGCTCGTTTCCGGTCTCGGAGGATTGTGGAGAATATTTAGAAATTGTTAACTCAAAAGACTATAAAAATGCCGTTCTACAAAAGTTAGAACGGCATTTTTATACCTAAAACAGAAGCTGGTAGCTATTTATTCTATAAATTGCATACGCGGTACCGGCCAGTAAACAAAAAATGCCATTCCACGTAAGTTTTCTTCAGGTACAAACCCCCAGAAGCGGCTGTCTTTTGAACTCGGGCTATTGTCGCCAAGTACAAAGTACGATTTTTCAGGTACGACAATAGATTTGAAACGTTGACCGAATGGTCCTTCGTTAGTGTAGCAAATTGATCTGAAAATTTCAGGATCATCAAGAATCTCACCGTTAACCAGCACAACTCCTTCATCAGGCTCGATAGGGCCGTTGATAAGTTTGTGTCCGGTACGTGCGCTTTCGCCTTCAATATATATTCCGTCATCCTTAAATATTTTGATAGGATTCTCTATTCTTTCTATTTCACCGCTATACGGAGACTTGACAAAAAGCATTTCGCGGCGCAGTCCTTTTATTTCGACGCGATCACCGGGTAATCCTACCAGCCGTTTGATAAAATCTTTGTTTTGTTCGTCTTTATCAAGCAGTGAAATACCTGCTGTGGTGAATACAATCACATCGCCATGTTTTGGTTGGCGCAGTGCAGGTAACTGGAAATACGGGAGTTTAATATCGGTAAACATAATGCCCGTCGGGCTTTTTGCGCCAAATATGAATTTGTTGACCAGAATACGGTCACCGGTTCCGTAATATTGAGCTCCATGCAATGTCGGCTGCATCGATCCGGTTGGTATTTTGAATGCCTGTACGATGAATGTCCTGATGATTGTCGCAAGGATAATCGCGGCAATAAACGCTTCAGCATATTCTCTGAAAACCGACTTTTTATACGGTTTGACAATCTTGTTGATTTTGCTGTCAAATTCGAAATATTTTTTTTCCAACTCCGCAGGTTCGGTGCAATCGTACATATAATCTTCAAAGACAGCTATTTCAGCTTCAGCTTTCTGCATTTTTTCCGGGTCAATTTTTGTTTGGTGTTTTGCGAGGATTTTGCGCATCTCTTTGATGTTTTCCTTGGCCCGTTTTTTGTATCTACGCAGATTCATTGATTTGATAATGTTCATTATGCACCTGTTTTTAGGAGTTTTTTACTGATTAATCCATTTTTAAGACGGTCAAAAAGGCGTTTTGAGGAATTTGTACTTTCCCAACTTGCTTCATACGTTTTTTGCCTTCTTTTTGTTTTTCCCACAGTTTACGCTTTCGTGTAATATCACCGCCATAACACTTTGCCGTAACATTTTTCTTTAGTGCGGTTATGGTTTCACGAGCGATAATTTTATTGCCGATAGCCGCCTGAATCGCTATTTGAAACATTTGTCGTGGTATAACCTGTTTGAGTTTTTCACAAACTTCTTTACCCCTGTTATGCGCTTTTTCCTTGTGTACGATAAACGAGAATGCGTCTACCACCTCCCCGTTTACCATCAAATCGACTTTAGATACCTCAGCAGGCAGGTAACCGATGATTTCGTAATCCATCGATCCGTATCCGCGTGTCAGAGATTTGACTTTATCGTAAAAATCTATGATTACTTCGCTCAACGGCATTTCGAATGTAAGCATAACCCTGCTTCCGTCGAGTGTTTCGGTCTTTTTGCATTCGCCGCGGCGTTCAAACGTTAACTGCATCATACTGCCGATATAATCGTTGGGGCAAATAATTTTTACCTGTATATACGGTTCTTCAATATACTCGATTGTTGATGGATCAGGAAAATGTACAGGGTTATCTATCTCCAGCATCTCGCCGTTGCGCAGGAATACGTTGTATATGACGCTTGGAGATGTGGCAACCATATCAATATCGTATTCACGCTGAAGCCGCTCCTGAATGATTTCCATGTGCAGTAAACCGAGGAACCCGCAACGGAACCCAAACCCGAGCGCAACCGATGTTTCCGGTTCAAAATGAAACGATGAGTCATTAAGCTGAAGTTTTTCAAGTGCGTCCTTAAGAAGTTCATAATCGTTGGTATCCATAGGATACATACCACAGAAAACCATGGGATGCACTAGTTTAAAACCGGGAAGAGCATCGCCTGCCGCCATTTTGTCGTCGGTGATTGTATCTCCGATAGAGATATCCTGCGGGGTTTTTATGTTCGCGATGACATACCCCACTTCGCCTGCTACAAGTTGTCCTGTGGCAGTGGCTTTAGGTTTGAACGTACCTACTTCGAGCACTTCAAATACCGTATTTCGTTTCATCATGCGAATCATCATACCTTTTCTGATCATTCCGCTGAAAACCCTGATATATACAATAACTCCGCGGTACATATCGTATACCGAATCAAAGATCAAAGCTCGTAATCTATTGTCATCCGCGTATTTTTGTGGTGCAGGAATGCGGCTTATGAGCGCGTCGAAAACATCAGGAACACCAAGACCTGTCTTTGCGCTGACCATGATTGCGTCTTCCGCGGATATGCCGATGATATCTTCAATCTGATGTTTTACCACGTCAACCTGTGCCGCAGGCAAATCTACCTTATTGATGATCGGGATAATTGCAAGATCATGTTCAAGAGCAAGATGTACATTTGCAACTGTCTGGGCTTCTACACCCTGAGATGCATCAACCAGCAACAACGCTCCTTCGCATGCTGCCAGTGAGCGTGATACTTCGTAGGCAAAGTCAACATGACCTGGTGTATCAATAAGATTCAAAATATATTCATTGCCGTCACTATGCTGGTAATTCAGGCGCACAGCACGTGCTTTGATGGTAATACCGCGTTCGCGTTCCAGATCCATATCGTCAAGTATCTGATTCCTAAATTCGCGTTCGCTTACAGTGTTGGTGTACAAAAGCATTCTGTCTGCCAGGGTCGATTTTCCGTGGTCGATGTGCGCAATAATAGAAAAATTGCGTATTTTGTCTTTCTCGATAGCCATATATGTTCCTTTTTATCCAAACCTTGCTTTAATATCATAATATTATGAAGTACAGATACTATACGAATTTCTACAAAAAAATCAAGGAGTTCCTCATTTTTTTAACGCGTGTTACAGATAATTTTTATTCTGTTCAGTAGCGGGCATAGAATCCGTAGAGTAAAATAACAAGCAAAATCTGTGCCGCAAGCATCACATGGTACAAGCAGGAAACAAACTTGTTTTTGTTCAAAATTGTTTGTACTGCGCAACAATATCCCAATATTACAGGAATTGACAAGTGCATAAGAAAAAATGCTTTGACGTGACAAAAATACGGGTATCTATAATTATAAATAACATAGCCGCATATACTTAATGCGACAAGAATAAACATTGGCAACATTTCAAAATTTTTCGATCGGATTGAGCGCCACAACAGCAGACATAGCCCGAATAAAGAAAAACACACCACTACTAATCCCACGACAAGCAGATATTTCGCAAGCGTAAATGAGATCTTATCCTTTAGTTTAAGGTATAACAGGTGATTGTCTATCCATATCGTGGCAAATGTACCGGTAAGAACATTGTTGTAGACAGGATTGTATATGTCGGTTTGTTTGAGGACTACGGCGGGTTCATTAAATATCTCAAAATCAAATGTGAAAAAATCAGACAATGATCTGTGCCCCGGCTGCTGATTCTTGTAGATATATGAAAAATCTTCCAGATCATTTGATTTTATGAACGGATCTCCATAAAGCATCGCATTACGCACGTACCACCATCCTGATATTGCTATGGCAACAGCTGATGCCAGTAAGGCAAATCGAATGATAACAAATCGGGGTATTGGTTTGTATAATAATAAAACAATGAATGACATGATGGTTGTTGCGAGCATTAGTAATCCTGTATACTTTGTCAGGAGAGAAAGACCGAGTGAAGTACCTAGTAGCAGGGTATATTTTGTGGAAAAACAACGTTTTTTAATGCATCGCATAAATATCCATAAAGATACCGAAATCAATACAGCAGATAACATCTCGTTACCGATCATTGGGCTGATATACAGGTGTACAGGCAGATACATCATACAAATAAGTCCGTACCAGAGCGGTTTTTTACGGTCTTTGAACAAATCCGATATCGTCATATAGACTCCATACCCAATAAAGAATAAAGAGAAGCCAAGCAGGATCGAAAAATTTTTGAAGATATAATCACGTATTAGAGGTGCATCGGTGCACAGACGCATCAGCAGCGAACATACCCAGTAATACAATGGTGGCTGGTATGCCTCGAGAAATGAGTAAGGAGAAGGGATGTTTCCTGTTTTATATAAAGATGTTATGTATTGCAGGTGCAACGAACCGTCATAGCCGTAAATAATATTGAAATGCAAAATTTGCCATAATCTAAGACAAATTCCGGGCATAAGAATCAGTACAACCAGTATCCCTCTAACAAGAGACTGGTTGTGATTGAACAGATTATTAAAATGATGTCGAAGATAGTGCATCGTATGGAGTATCCATATGTCATACAATATGTTTTTGTTGTTAAAACAATGTCCTGATAGTATAATGCGTGACGCGTGAATACAATATTTTTTTGTTTTGCTGACAACGATAAGTAATGTAAGGAGATACATATGCCGTCACTCGATCAACAGACGCTAACGCGTATTGTGCAAAATGCGCTTTCCGAAGATGTCGGATCAGGCGATATTACCACAACAATATCGATTCCCGAACAGACTGTTGCCCGCGGCAATATTCTTGCGCGACAACCTTTAGTCGTGGCAGGAATACCGGTTGTACGTGAGATATTGCGTCAGGTTAATTCTGATTTATCGTTGACTGTTTTTCGTGAAGACGGTTGCGCGGTACAAGCCGGAGATTGCATTGCATTCATAGAAGGTAACGCACGCAGTATTCTTACTGCTGAGCGGTTGGCGCTCAATTTTTTACAACGATTATCAGGAGTCGCTACCTTGACTGCGAAATATGTTGATGCTGTGGAGGGAACCAACGCGGTGATACTTGATACCCGCAAAACCACTCCGGGTTTGCGTATGCTCGAAAAATATGCCGTCAAAATGGGGGGCGGTGAAAACCACAGGTTTGGATTGTACGATCAGTTTCTCTTCAAAGATAATCATATCGCCGCTGGATGCCCTGACTTTACTTCATATATGAAAGCAATTATAGAACAGGCCAGAAAAGAAAAACCGGATACTTTTTTGGAAGTTGAAGTGGATACCCTTGAACAATATGAAAAACTGTTGCCGCTGAAACCGGATTGCATCCTGCTTGACAATTTTTCTACCGAAGCATTACGTCAGGCAGTAGCCATGAACGACTCATCTATTCTGCTCGAAGCATCTGGAGGGGTGTCGCTCAATACGGTAAAATCAATTGCCTATACAGGTGTTGACCGTATTTCGGTTGGCGCTCTGACACATTCTGCCTGTGCGGTGGATATATCATTGGATTTGGAATTATGCCGAGCAAAGAGTTAATCGTTCGTACATTACTAAACAACGACTGGGTGCAGGGAACGGCGTTAGCTGAAGCGTGTGGAAAATCACGCACGGCTATCTGGAACAATATCGCCTTGTTGAAAAATCGTGGGTACGATATCGAATCGCATCCTAAAGATGGCTATAAACTGGTTTCCGTACCGACTTATTTGTATCCTGAACTGGTTAAATATCAACTTAAAACATCGGTGATCGGCAAAAATATCATTCATTATATGTCAACCGGATCAACCAATGATGACGCGCGGGAACTTTGCCGTAAGGGTGCACACATGGGTACAGTGGTCATCGCCGAAGAACAAACCGGAGGCAGAGGACGCTGTAACCGCTCATGGTCTACCTCACCCGGAACAAGCATTGCAATGAGTATTATTCTAAAACCTGCAGGGAAAAAACCTCGTGACGCATATCAGTTTACCATGATGAGCGCAGTGGGGTTATTTGATGCTTTGCAGTCTGTCGTGGATGTTGACAAAATTTCCATTAAGTGGCCCAATGACGTATTGGTTAACGGAAAAAAAGTCGCGGGTATTTTAACGGAACTTAATGGCGAGATGGATATGATTCGTAATTTGATCGTAGGTATTGGAGTTAATGTCAATCAGGATAGCGTCGATTTTGCTGATTCATTACCCGATGCTACATCGATTATGCTCGAAACCGGAACTGTAATAGATCGGCTTCAGCTATTGAGAGATATCTTAAAGTGCATAGATGCCCGTTATAGTCAATTGATGAACAATGGGTTTGAAGAGGTCTTTTCTGTCTGGAAACAACATTGTTGCTCGATTGGAAAGCAAATACGATATTCATCTGGTTCTATAGATGGTCTTGGTATTGTAGACAATATTGCAGCCGACGGCGGATTGCAGATACGCGATGAATCCGGGAACCTCAAAACATTGTATTCGGGGGATATCTGTTTTGTCTGAGAAACTAATTGTTATTGATATAGGCAACACTACTATTCATGCTGGGGTGTATGATGACGGGGCAATATCCGATCATATAAGAATCAGCTACAAAAAAAAGTTCCAGGCAATTCGGGAACTGGAAACTTTTTCAGCATGGCTTGATAGGAACAGAAGTGAAAATAATATTGCCGCGATATCGCTTTGTTCCGTTGTGCCATCGTTTACAGAATATTTGTCATCGCTATATAATGACCTCGAAATATTTACTGTTCACAGTGAATTACCTCTGGGTATCGGTTTAGAATATGATCCGAAAAAATCGTTTGGTGCCGATAGGTTCGCAAACCTTGTTTCATTACATAAGCGATATGGTTGTCCCGGTGTTGTTATAGATATCGGTTCGGCCTTGACCTGCGATTTGCTGGATGCAACAGGCAATTTTGCCGGAGGCATGATTTTTCCCGGTCCCGGCTTATGCCTCAAATCCCTGCACGATCAGACAGCCCAGTTGCCTGTCATCGACCTGAAAGATGCTCAGCCTACGTGGGGTTTTTCTACAAAAACCTCAATTCAGGCGGGTATATATAAAGGTTTTTATGGAATGATTCGATCATTGATCGATGACGCTAAAAAACAGCTTGGCTCTGGTACGACTCATACTGTTGTCACTGGTGGTTGGGCATCGTTGCTTCAGCCTAACCTTGCTGAAGATGTTATCATTGATGCGGATCTTACTCTTAAGGGGATAGGTGACGCATTTTGTCTTAGCGCTCTCTAAAAATATCTTTTGGAGTACTCTTTTTTATCATTGTGAAAGGTGAATCAAAATATTATCACTCAAAAAATCTTAAATGTTGACCTTTCTGGCATAACTGTTGTATTATAAGTAAAACTATAAAGATTTTATAAAATGCTTGCTTTTTTTGCCGGGTATCCAGCATAATGGGCACGTATTTTTTTCCTGTACTCTACAAAATGGGTTGAGGAGACCTGATGTGAAAACAACACAACCGAACATCTCAAACATGTGCTGTCGCAGTACACTGGCGATGGAGGGCCCTTCTGGCAGGGCAGAACAGCGTTTAACGCTTTCACCTGCCTTCCACATTGTAAGCAGGGACCCCGGTATGGCAAAACTCCTGTTCGGCGATGGATTTTTGCTATGAATCGGCGGTCCGTATAAAACTTGTCACCGTGCGAAAATGGTGTTGTTTTCTTGAGTAACTGCAAACATATCGCACACCAAAATACAGTACATAATCAAACATACTAATAAATCGAAAGAATATACCTTTGAACGAAGGGAGTTTTTATATGGGAAAGACAGGCGCAGAAATTATAATTGAAGCCTTGAAAAAGGAGAAAGTCGAGGCTGTTTTTGGGTATCCCGGTGGAGCGGTTATCGATATTTTTGACCTTTTATTTGATGCGGATATCAACTTTTATCTGGTGCGTCACGAGCAAGGAGCAGCACATGCTGCCGATGGTTATGCTCGGGCAACTGGAAAAGTAGGTGTTTGTCTGGCTACGTCAGGACCGGGAGCAACTAATCTGGTTACCGGATTGGCAACAGCGTATATGGATTCTGTTCCCATGGTTGCATTGTGCGGTCAGGTGCCTACATCTATGATCGGTAACGATGCTTTTCAGGAAGCCGACATTACAGGTATTACTCGTCCGGTTACCAAGCATAATTATCTGGTGAAAGATGTTGATGAGTTGCCGCGGGTTATCAAGGAAGCGTTTTATATTGCTTCTTCAGGACGTCCGGGGCCGGTGGTTATCGATTTACCCAAAGATGTCCAGAAATCTGTTACCAAAGAGGAGTATCCTGACTCAATTAAAATGCGCAGCTATCAGCCTACTTATGAAGGCCATATCAAACAGGTGGAAAAACTGGCGAACGCTATCAAAAAAGCAAAACGCCCGGTTATCTATGCTGGCGGCGGTATGCTGATATCCGGCGCTCATAAAGAGTTGTTAGAGCTGGTTGATAAAGCAAATATTCCTGTCACAACTACATTGCTGGGATTGGGATGTTTTCCTGAGCGCCATCCGTTGGCTTTGGAAATGCTTGGTATGCATGGTACTCAGTATGCCAACTATGCTGTCATGGAAAGTGATTTGCTCATCTCAATTGGAGCCCGGTTTGATGACCGTGTTACCGGAAAGATAGATGAGTTTGCTCCGCATGCGAAAATAGCTCATATCGATATAGATCCTTCAGCGATCAGTAAAAACGTAACTGTGCATATTCCTGTTGTTGGCGATGCTAAAGACGTTTTGCAGAAGCTTAACAAAATTGTTGAGCCCGGTGATACAGCCGAATGGTGCGAAACGATCAAAAAATGGAAAAAAGAATATCCGCTTTGCTATCAGGATGAAGGCGATATTATTAAGCCTCAGTTCGTGGTTGAGAAGATTGATGAAGTCACCAAGGGTGAAGCTATCATAGCTACTGAGGTGGGTCAGAATCAGATGTGGGCGGCTCAGTTCTTTAAATACTCACATCCTAAACAGTTTCTCTCTTCGGGCGGACTAGGTACTATGGGATATGGGTTTCCTGCAGCTATCGGTGCTCAGGTTGCCTTCCCTGATAAAGTTGTTTTCGATATCGCTGGCGACGGTAGTTTCCAGATGAATATTCAGGAACTCGCCACAGCGGTTTGTCATGAATTGCCAGTTAAAGTTGCTATCTTAAATAACGGCTATTTGGGTATGGTTCGCCAGTGGCAGGAGTTGTTCTACAGCAAACGTTACTCAGGTACATGTTTGCTCAAAGAAAAAGGATGCCTGCACAACTGTGACGAGAAAATATGCGGAAGTACCCTTATTCCTGACTTTGTCAAGGTTGCCGAAGGCTACTCTGCTGTAGGTATGCGTATATTGAAAAAAGAAGATGTTGTACCCGCTCTCGAGGAAGCGATCAAAATCAAACGCCCAGTCGTTATGGATTTTGTTGTTGCCAAAGAAGAAAACGTTTTCCCGATGGTACCTGCCGGCGCGTCATTGCGGCAGATGTTAAGCGGTATATCATAAGAATAACCTACAAGTAGTTTGATATAAGGAGGCACTACAGTGAAACACACTGTTTCAGTTTTAGTTGAAAATAAAGCAGGGGTTCTGGCACGTGTTGCCGGATTGTTCAGTGGCCGCGGTTTTAATATCAGCAGTCTTACTGTTGGCGAAACACAGGATCCGACTATGTCTCGTATGACTATTGTTGTCAAGGGTGACGATGCTGTTCTTGAACAGGTCAATAAACAGTTGAATAAACTGATTGATGTGGTGAAAGTTCAGGATTTTAAAACCGAAACTTTTGTCGATTCAGAACTTATCATGTTAAAACTCCATGCAAGTTCTAAAAATCGGGCAGAAATTATTCAGATAGTCGACATTTTTCACGGGAAAATTCTTGATGTTACTGATAAAAATGTTATTGTCGAAGCTACGGGACCGACCGAAAAAGTTGATTCGTTCCTCAATTTGATGCGGCCTTACGGTATTAAAGAAATGGCACGTACCGGAAAAGTAGCCCTCTCAAGAGGATAATATATATTTGAACTATGCAATTAAAAACCTGAACTAAGGGAAATAAATACAAAATAGGAGAAAGTAGTACCATGACAAAAATGTATTATGACAATGAAGCTGATTTAAATCTGTTGAAAGATAAGACCGTTGCGATTTTAGGATATGGCAGCCAGGGACATGCACATGCAAGCAATTTGCGTGACAGTGGTGTTAAAGTTATCGTATCTGAATTGGAAGGTACGCATAACTACGAAGTGGCAAAAAAAGACGGTTTCGCACCTGTTTCAGCTGATGAAGCTGCAAAGCAAGCTGATATCATCATGGTCTTGTTGCCAGATCAGATTCAGGCACAGGTCTACGCAAAAAGTATCGCTCCTAATATCAAAGACGGTGCGTATCTTGCGTTTGCTCACGGTTTCAATATCCATTACGGACAGATTGTACCAAAAGACACTGTCAACGTATTCATGGTTGCGCCAAAAGGCCCGGGTCATCTGGTTCGCAGAACATACACTGAAGGTAATGGTGTACCGTGCTTGATCGCTGTTTATCAGGACCCTTCAGCCGATACATTCAATGTTGGTATGGCATACGCAAAGGGCGTTGGTGGTACACGTGCAGGTGTTATCGAAACTTCATTCGCTGAAGAAACCGAAACAGATCTGTTCGGCGAACAGGTTGTCCTGTGCGGTGGTGTTACCGAATTGGTACGTGCCGGTTTTGAAACTCTGGTTGAAGCAGGTTATCAACCTGAGATCGCATATTTTGAATGTTTACATGAACTCAAACTTATCGTGGACCTTATGTATGAAAAAGGGATATCCGGTATGCGCTACTCAATCAGCGATACAGCTGAATATGGCGATTTGACCCGTGGCCCACGTATCATCACTGATGAAACACGTTTCGAGATGGAGGACATCTTGCGAGAAATTCAATCCGGAGAATTTGCTCGCGAATGGATCCTTGAAAACCAGGCTAACAAACCTGTATTTAACGCATTGCGTCGTCAAGGACAGGAACATCTGATCGAAGAAGTAGGCTCAAAACTGCGTGACATGATGAGCTGGATAAAAAAGAAGGATCTGAACTTTTAGAGGTACATAATGGATGATAATAAGATAATCATATTCGATACGACATTACGTGATGGAGAACAAGCACCGGGCGCCAGCCTGAATATCAGGGAAAAACTGGAAATTGCACGCCAGCTTGTACGCCTTAACGTGGATGTTATAGAAGCGGGGTTTCCGATTGCCTCACCGGGTGATTTTGAGGCAGTAAAAACAGTTTCTCAGGAAATAAAAGGCCCTATTATCTGCGGGTTATCGCGTTCGCGCAAAGCAGATATTGAACGGGCTGCAGAAGCTCTGAAATATGCCGAACGCGGCAGGATTCACGTGTTTCTGGCAACATCGAAAATTCATATGCAGTATAAACTGAAAAAAGCTGAAGACGAAATTATTCGTCTTGCCGTTGAAGCGGTCAAATACGCTCGCTCGTTTATCGAAGATATTGAATTTTCGCCTGAAGATGCATCTCGTACGGAACTACCGTTCCTCGCTCAGGTAGTCGAAGCTGTTATCGATGCCGGTGCATCTACGGTTAATATTCCTGATACCGTTGGTTATGCTATACCGGAATCGTACGCTAATACTATTAGTTACCTGCGTGAGAATGTATCGAATATAGATAAAGCAGTTATCAGTGTACATTGCCATAATGACCTGGGGTTGGCTACAGCTAATTCTTTGGCTGCGGTCAAAGCTGGTGCACGGCAAGTAGAATGTACTGTAAACGGTATCGGTGAACGCGCAGGCAATTGTTCGCTTGAAGAAGTGGTCATGGCGCTGCGTACCAGAAAAGATTTTTTCAACGGTCCGTATACTGAAATCAATACAAAACAAATAACAAAATCAAGCAAGCTGGTATCGCATTTGACCGGTTTTGTAGTACAGCCCAACAAGGCGATTGTGGGTGATAACGCTTTTGCCCATGAAGCTGGTATTCATCAGGATGGTGTATTGAAAGAACGTACCACCTATGAAATCATGCATCCCGCTGATATCGGGTTGGAAGAAAGTACGCTGGTTCTTGGAAAACATTCAGGACGCCACGCTTTCAAAGATCGGTTGGAACAATTGGGCTTTCACTTGACAGACGAGGAAATCGAAGAAGCCTTTGAACGGTTTAAAGTGTTGGCTGACCGCAAAAAAGAAATCTTTGACGAAGATCTGGAAATCATCGTTGAAGAAGCCTTTAGTAAAACGGTTCCTCAAACCTACTCGCTTGATTATTTAGGTGTTGTGTCTGGAAACAAAAGTATCAGTACCGCGACGATCCGTCTTAAAAAAGACGAAGAAGTTGTGCAGGATGCCGCCTGCGGAGACGGACCGGTTGATGCTGTATACCAGACCATTGAGCGGATAACAGGTATCAAAGTTGATCTGCTTGACTATAGCCTGCGTTCGGTTTCAAAAGGCAAAGACGCTATCGGTGAGGTGGTGGTGAAAATGCGCGTTGACGATAAGATTTTCAACGGCAAAGGTGTAAGCACTGATATCATCGAAGCCAGTGCGCGAGCGTATCTTAACGGAATCAATAAGATTATGCGTTCAGACGCTAAAGGCAGTGAACCAAAGGGTATCTAAATGATTGAAATAAATGGTAAGACGCAAAAGTATGGACTGTTCGGATATCCGGTAGAACATACCGCGTCGCCACCGATGCATAACGCCGCGTTCGAGTCATTAGGCTTGAACGCGGTGTATCTTCCATTTTCTATCAATCCCGACGACCTTGCCGTTGCGGTTAAATCTATTATCCCGTTTGGCATAAAAGGGTTCAATGTTACCATTCCGCACAAACAAACCATTATTCCTCATCTTGATGAATTATCGGAGATCGCCAAAGTGATCGGTGCTGTCAATACAGTGCAGGTTGATAAAGGGCATCTTATCGGTCATAATACTGACGGATCAGGATTTTTGATGGCACTTGAGCAGGAAGCAGGGTTTGTTGTCGAAGGGAAAACGGTGTTTCTTGCAGGAGCAGGAGGCGCAGGTTTTGCCGTTGCGACCAACTGTGTTTTTCAGGGCGCATCACGGCTTGGTATTTTTGATCTGGATACAAACCGTGTTCAGGCATTGGTTGATAAACTCAAAGAACTGAAATATCACTGTGATATAATCAATCTGGCGGGTTTATCCTCAGATCAGATTGAACAATTCCTCGCTACCGCAGATTTAGCGGTAAACGCTACGCCGATCGGTATGAAAGCCGATGATCCGGCGCCGTTTGCGGTGTCTGCATTGAAAGAAAAAGCGGTTGTCTACGATCTTGTCTACAATATTCCTAAAACAACTTTGGCGCAAGAATGTGAAGCGCGTGGTATCAGTGCGCATAACGGATTGAGCATGTTGTTGTATCAAGGTGTACTCGCATTTGAAATATGGACATTAACCGAAGCACCGGTTGACGTCATGCGTGCCGCGTTGAAGCGAGCGGTATATGGAGATAGCGAGTGATTCCCGTCTGGTTCGATATGGTATTGCTGACTGCCATAGGGTTGGTAGTCGGTAGTTTTCTGAATGTCTGTATATCTAGAATCCCCGAAGAAGAATCTGTAGTTAAACCTCGTTCACGGTGTCCCCGTTGCCGTAAGTTGATTGCATGGTACGATAATATCCCTGTTATAAGTTATATTATTCTTCGCGCTAAATGTAGGTCGTGCGGTGAAAAAATATCGTTTCAATATCCACTGGTTGAAATACTTTATGCCTTGATGCTGATTCATCTATATTTTGGATTTGCACATATGGATCTATCACGCAATTTTTTGTTGTTGGCAGTGGGGTATTACGGCGTTTTTTGTGCGTGCCTGCTGGTTGCAACGGTGATTGATCTGTTCCACTATATAATCCCTGACGAGGTGAATATAGCCGGTATTATTGTTGCCGTAGCTGGTGCTGTGGCATTTCCTGTACTGGTGGGTGGTGAATCGATGCTGGATGGATTGATTCATTCTGTTTTGGGGATTAGTGCAGGGTTTATTATTCTACGTCTTGTAGTATGGCTTGGAGCGATTATTTTTCGCAAAGAGGCTATGGGGTTGGGTGACCCGAAATTTCTGGCAATGATCGGCGCGTTTCTAGGTTGGAAACAGGTGTTGCTGGTTATTTTTCTATCGTCTTTTCTTGGCGCGTTGATCGGTGGATTATTTGTACTCATAGTGCGGAAGAATAAATCCGATACGGTTATACCGTACGGACCATTTCTTGCGCTTGGAGCATATATTAGCATGTTGTATGGTGATCGTCTTATAAACTGGTATTTTGCTTTAATTCAACCTACTGTTTAGCTGAGGGTGTTATGGGATGCAAACAATGCGGCACCTGTTGCCGATGGAGTGGATACGTCCACTTGACAGATAAAGATATAAAACGGATCGTAGCGTTTCTGAATATGGATGAGACGGAGTTTATTGATTCGTATACTTGCCTTACCAACAACCGTCAGGGATTGAGTTTGATCGAGCATGATGACGGTAGCTGTATCTACTTTGATAACGAGACAAACCAATGTACGATCTACGAAGTTCGTCCCCAGCAGTGTCGTGAGTTTCCCCACAAATGGCATCTTAAAGATATGTCCGGTTGCCAGTTCGATTGATACGCGGAACTTCTTCCCAAAATGGATAATGTGCTTAAAACATACCTATGTTTGTTCAGAATAATTTTCTTGATGTCACTCTTTTGAGATATGTGTTATAATGTACTCATTGGCAAGTTTATAAACTGAAATAGGAGGATGTAAGTAATGAAGAAATTCGTATTATTCGTATGCAGTTTTTCACTGCTTCAATTGGCGTATAATAATCCGGTTTCGGCTAATTCGTATTATTACACTGTTAATCAGATGGATTCATACGGTTCATCCAACTTGGACTACGTTTGCGGAATATCAGATGACAATCTTATCGCAGGGACTTCAGATAATCATGCTGTTATCTGGGAGTATGACCCTGTTTCAGAATCATGGGCGGCTGCGCAACGTATAGAATCAACCTATGGGTCAAGCTCAGCTACATATATCAATGCTAATGGTTTAATAGCATATTTTGATAAAGACCTTGGGTATTCACGTGCTCATTCTTGGTCTGCGGCGCAAGGCGATACGCTTCTTCATAGTAGTTATAGTGAGCCAATGGATATTAATGAAAATGGACAGATCGTGGGCCATCGTGGCGGTTCTAACCCCAGCTACTGGGATACATCCGGTAACCCAACAACCTTGCAGATGTATAGCGGAAATACTTATGTCTATCCAAGAGGGATTAATAATACAGGAATTATGGTTGGGATGGCATATGAACTTGGTGGTTCTGGTGCATATAATAACCATGCGGTTGTTTGGATGAATACTTCTTCAGCTCCATTCGCACTTGAAGGCTTATCAGCCGGTAATTATGGATCTGCAGAGAAAATTAATGATAATAATGTGATTTTCGGTTATTCGCAGGTCAATACTGATACTTCACATGCAGTCCTATGGAGCAATACCTCGGCTAATGTATGGGAATTGACTTATGACATTAGCGCTGAACTTGAATCAATAGGTGCTACTGTAAAAGGCGTTTCTCTCGAAGAAGACGGTTTGTACGGTTTCTATGAGGATGTAAGCGGCATCTTTCATTTTGTCAGATGGGTAGAAGAAAATTTTGCTTGGAGCCGTGAAGAATTATATCTTTTCTCTGATGAATTTGACTCATGGACTGATATGGTATTCGCAGATATCAATGATAACGGTATTATTGTTGGGACTGGAACCTACGAAGGTGAAACAACTGTTTTTGCCCTCACGCAGATACCTGTGCCTGATTCCATACCTGAACCGATGACTATTGTGTTGTTAAGTAGTGCTTTAATTGGAGTAATACGTCGAATTCGATACTAGTAAGCACGTTATACATAAATACCCCTGAAATGTTTATCTCAGGGGTATTTTTTATTTTTAAATTAAAACGGATATCAATTATATTTTGGTTTGAGTTTAAACTCTATAGTATCTAAGATGTTTATTTGCTATAGGGAACAGTGGTGTCACCTGTAGAACCGGTATCATATGGGAAACTGGGTTCCTCAAACAAATCTTCCGGTAGATTCTTGGAATCACCAGTAGCTGGTGCAGGAGCCGCACCAGCATTGTCTGACATAGCAGCTTCAGGAGTTTGAGCCTCTGTAGATTCTTGCACAGGAGCTTCGGGTTTTGCTTTGCCCCGCCGGGCTGTGTCAGTTACTTTGGGGTTAACATAAGGGTAAGGACGCCAAGGGTTTGAACATCCTGCAATACAGACCATCAGTAGAACCAGCGAAGCAATACATACTCTCATCATATTTTCTCCATGTTTTTCAATGGTTGACAGTTCTCTTTTAAGTGGAGGATAGGGGAGTCGAACCCCTGACCTCAACAATGCGAATGTTGCGCTCTCCCAACTGAGCTAATCCCCCACACTTACTTAAATAATGTATACAACTGTACAATGAATGTCAATCAGGAATTTACATGAATAAGACACTTTGGAGACTATATAATTATTCGTTTCGTTTTTATATTCGACTAATAGGAATGCCGTTCAATTATTATTGTTCTTAAATTCTTCTATACCTGTTGGTTTTGGGTAAACCTGAAAGGGAATTATAATCTTCTCCGTATTGACTTTTTACCTTGAATAGCGTATAATATAAGAAGATATTTGATAGTCTCTTTGATTAAAAATTTTCTGCAATAGATAATATATACATTTTAACAACATATATATTGTTTACATGTGAAAGGAGCTGCACATGAGTCGTATCAAAACTAACAAAAAAACGGTACTCTTCAGTTCACTTATGCTGGTACTTACCGCATCATGGCTGTGGGCTGAAAGTAACGCGGACATTCGCGTAAACCGCAGTTATGGTAGAGTGGTGTCATCGGAACACAAAGACAAATCCGACCTGCATATCATCCATATTCAGGATGCTCACTGTAATGTGGAAGCTCAAATGAATATCGTTAACCTTATTGACGATATGGTGAAAAATTACGACGTTGAACTTGTTGGTGTTGAAGGAGCATCCGGAAAATTCGATACCGGACGCATTGCAACATTTCCTGATAAAGAAGTTCTTAAACAAGTAACGGAATATTTTTTAAATAGTGGTAAAATAAGCGGTTCAGAATATTTTTCTATAAATTATGCCCAGCCGGATATTTTGCTGGGTATTGAAGATAATGAGTTATATCTTCAGAATTATGAGAAATTTATGAAATCGCTTGAAGTTCGTAACGCGGCGGTGGAATATTTTCAAAGTATTGACGATGATCTGAAATTGATTCAGGAAAAATATGCCAGCTCAGATATTTGGGAATTCAATCAGCAAGTTTCTAAAACTCATGAAGTAGAAAAAGATTTTACTGCTTATTGTACGCTCCTGCATGAAAGCAGTTTAAAAAATAATGTTTCCCTTGATGCTTATCCTAATTTTTTAAAATTGATCGAGACTCTTAAGATTGAAAATAAAATCGATTTCGACCGCATTAACGCCGAGAAAGCAGCTCTTCTCGATGCGTTGAGCGAAGTGCTGGTTAAAGATGAACTGGCACGATTGTTACAAAATAACCTCTATTTTCGTATTAATCGTATTACTCCCGGAGAATACTATTCGTATTTGACAGGTGTAGGGGAGAATCAGGGTATTGATTTTTCACAATATCCGAATTTTTCTGCTTATACAGCTTATCTGACTACCTATGATTCTATTGATCAAAAAGCTCTTTTTATAGAATGCGATGACCTGCAGGCAGATATTCGTCAAGCTATGTGCGTTACCGATGACGATAATCAAATATGCTCGTTGATAGAATCAGCTCAGCTATGGAAAAAATATACAACTTTGCAGTTGAGTACGGCTGATCTTCAGAAATTCAAACAGCAATCCGGTATGACAATAGAAGAATTTGACCGCAAGATGGATGCATATTGCCAACGCCTCAGTTTACCGTGTAGCGAAAATACCGCGTTACTTCAAGCGATAAGTGATGGTATGGATATGTTGGATTCGTTTTATCAGGTTGCCAAACAACGTGATGAGGCATTGGTTAACAAACTTCTCGCCGAAATGGATCTGGAAGGGATAAATACCGCTATACTGATTGCCGGCGGTTTTCATACACAGGGTATTCTCAAGCAACTTGAAGAACTTGGTGTGAGTTATGATGTCGTCATTCCTGAAATCACCAAGGAACAGGAATATAACCCGTATTATAGCCTGATGGCAAATATGCGTACTCCGTTTGAGGAAGTCCTTGCTTCAAATACCCTGCAGATTGCTTTGCGTACGGCAAAAATGAATTTGCTGGATCAAAGCCAACAGGTGATATTCGCCAAAGAACTTGATGCTCTATTGACTGCCATGACTGCCGATTCTCGTATAGCGCAATCGTTGACCGAAGTTGAAATGATCGAGCAACTCAATCATGTGTTGCAAGATTATGACACACCTGTAGACATTAAAGTCTTGGGAAGGGTGACTTCATTTGGCAAAAAAGGATATCGTGGCTATTTGATATCAATTGATCAGCAACGCTTTACTTTTCAAGTTCAGGATAAATTACAGTTTGATAACAGTCCTCCTGTAGAGTCTATGATGCAGGGACATGTACAGGATAAAGTTGTTAATATTTTTAATGAATCTACATTTCAAACGCTTGTTGAACAACGTTTAACATCGCCGGAAGTAAGCGGTGATATTTTAGATGTAGCCTTGTCTGCTCCGTTCCGTAAACAGCTTACATATAAAGCTATCGATAATTTACTTGATACACTCTATAACCTGGGTGAAATTACCCCTTCGGATATAGCAAATGAAATGAGTTCTATTGGTGTTGATATTCGTCCGGAAATACATTCTTTTATGAACTATTTTATCGAACGTGGGCTTGTTAAAATGGTAGCCGGGAAAAAGCCGGGAACTCAAAGCTATACATGGAGTAACGAACATGCTCAAATGAACCGTTTGTCCCTTGAAGAGTATGTGAACGACTACCCTACAGAAATAGCGGGAAAGTTGCTGTTGGGTAATGAAGCCAAATTTTTAGGACAACTTGTTCATCAGGGCAATAAAGCAACAACTGGTAAAATTAAGTATTATTATTTTGAAGCTGGTCTTCCGATCGATATGTTGTATCGCGTGTTGGCCGAATTGCATTCCGGTAGCCCTGAATTGTTCAATACCGCAAAACCCACACATGTCGAGTTTGAGTCTACCAATGGCAAAACCTATGAGATTGCAGTTGTCTACAGACAGGAAGATCAAGGATTCTTTTTTAGAGTCGGTTTGAAGGAAGATCCTTCAGCCCCGGCAACGCAACTTGTTGAAGTCGGTAAGGCTATAGCGGAATCCCCAATTGTCAGTATCTCTAAAAAAGGTGTTAAAGTTGCCACTTCAAATCCATTCGATTATGAGACGGTTGGTGTTCCGAAATTCTTCCTGAAGAAAAATACGGAAACCGGCAAATTCGACCTAATGGTAACTGTTTTCAGAGTTAGTAAGGTAACCCGTTCAGTTGTAGGAACGGTAGACAATATGACATCTCGTTATGAAATACCGCAGAATGTATCAAGAATTCCTGCTGTTTTTGAACGGGCTGTAGCAGAATTAGTTAGAACGGCGGAAAATAATAATATCGGTTTATTGCATCCTATACTTGACACGTCGTTGCGCAAAATATTACCGCCTGATGAGGTTGACCGAAGCTTGATCGAAGTAGGTATCACTTATTCTGAACTTGATTTGGGTACTATATCCATGGCTCCGTCACTTCCAGGAGAGGACGCCCGATTTGACGTATCTCAGCCTATGCAGTTACTTGAAACCGATTCAGCTGGAGCGTATGCCGACTTGTTTTCCATTGTCAGTACATTTGTGGATCAGGCTGAAATGGATGCCATACGACAGAGAGATGATCGAACCCAGTTATTGTCTCTTTTCAACCGCCACGCTGATGAGCAGGTTGAGCATATGTTGCAGTTACTCAAAGAGCAATATAAATTAGAAAGTTACCCTGTTGAGGTTAATATAAAACTTGCTCCAGGGGTACTTGCAGATTCATCATTTAGCGAAACAGAAGGGTATCGACTGTATATAAATGCTCATGCGTTTCGTTCACCTGGATTACTGTTTGCACAACTCGAACATGAACTTCGTCATGCTATAGCAAAACAGCAGGCACAGGCTACACTGGAAACATTCATGCCCGCTGCTGAGATTACTCCGCGAATGATTGATTTTATAACCGAAATGTATGTCGCCACTAAAGAGCTTGAACGATACGACCAGTTTGGACTTGATGCTAAACTCGGGATTGCTACTAAGCATGCACTTGAGTCGGCAGAGAATCCTATTGATCCACAGGGTGTGTTTTATAAGATTACACAACTTACTGGAGTAGAACGCAGGGAAGCACTGCTCAATTTGGTCGCACGACGCTTTTTTACCGATGCTAATGCGTTGCCTTCGCCGTCGATTGTTGACAATTCTCTTAGAGAACTCGACCGTCGTCTGACGCTTAATAGGCAAAACGGTGATTTTGATGTCCATATCTATAAGCAGGGAAAGGTCACTGTGTTAACCGATGGTGCTCGCGGGGCTAGCCTCAGGATAGCTCATGAACTTATCGACGAAAAAGCTGCATCTATACCACAACCACAATCAGTTTTTCTATCCCCGACTGGAAAAATCGGTCATCTGGTCGAAATCAATCCTGATGCTTCTATTGTTGGCTATCACATTAACATAGGACGAAAAGTTTCTATCGGAAAAGGCGCAGAAATTATTTCCGATGGCGGTACTATTAATATAGAAGAAGGCGCAATTATTGACGATGGTGTCGTTATTCACGCTAAAATAGGTGAAACAATCACTATTGGCGCTGGAACACGTGTTTTAAAAGGCGCTCTTATTAAAGGGAATACATCCATTGGTGCTAATGCTGTGATCGATCAATCCACCCTGTCTAATGTTACCGTAGGAAATGCGGTGAATATTGTTGGCAGTGATGTTTGGGGCCAAACTGATAATCCGGTTGTAATTGCTTCTGATTCAACAGTATTATATTCAAAATTACGTTCGCTTGATCGTTCTATGGCAAAGAAAGTTAATTTACTTGAAGGCGGAATGCCTGCGCTATATGTATCTATATTGACTCCTGGAAAATATGTTGTCGATTCTTCTCAGACAATAATCGGATCAGGTACAGTCGTAGAAAAAGCGGAAATAATCAATAGCCGTATCGGAAATAAAGCGACGATTCGCGAAAACGCTACTGTTAAAAATAGTATTATCGGTGATAACTCTGTAGCCCGTGTTAATGCTGATATCAACTTAACCTATATGGGACGTGAAGTTGAAGTCGGTTCCCTGGTAGAAAAATGTTATTTCGGCGACGGTGCCAAATCTGAACATCAGGGTTCTCATCTGGAACATGTCATTATGCCTAATGAGTATCCTGTTCTTGATGAAAATGGCAATCTCATGCGCATAGAACTTCCAAATACATCTAATATAGGTGCTGGGACGATTGCGATCAATAATACCGGTGTTCCTATTATAGGTTACGATTTATTCACAGGTATCAATTCGCAGCTGGTGACATCCAAAGATAACCCTACCGTAATATATACGTTTACTTTGACCAAAGATATAACCGGTGGCGAAATATTCCCATTTGCATATTCTCAGCAAGTTGGCAAATCAATTGATGCGTGGATGCTAGATTCGTATGTAGGCGCGCTGGTTAATCATCATAAGAAAACATTGTCGCTTGTCAAAAAACTTGGTTACCCGGTTGGTGATTTTGATTACCTTTTCTCAGGGACACTTCGTCTTGCTGTCTCACAGTTAGAAGATAAACTGAATAATTTACGAGCAGAGTATGAGACACCTCAGACTCCTCGTAAAAGAGCTTTAGACGCGATTCAAAAAGATATCAAAGCAAGCGAAATTGCATTGCATACTCTCGTAGCTCATCTTGAAAGTCATGCATGGGATCTCCAAGATGGTCAGTTTGTCAACGGTAATTTTAAATGGTATCCGGGCGACAAGTGGTCAACACCTGCTGTTGACGCGTTTGTCAAAATGAATTCTCAGGAAATAGAATCTTTTAAAAATATGTATGATATCCTACAGAAAAACCTGAACGTACCCGAGCAGTATACACCTGAATCATACGATGGTGTCGCTGTTATGGAAACAGACGGTATACGCGGTGTCGCAACTCAGGATCGAGTTATTGACGGCAGTCATGTTACTCCTGTTATGGGATATCGTTTGGGATTGGTTGCCGCGTTATACAGTGCTTATCAGGGTAAAAATACTATGTTTGTCGGTGGTGATACACGTCCGAGTACTGAATACCTTTTGGAAGCTGTAAAACAAGCCGCTTTGAGCCTTGGTGTTGAGGTAGATCAGGTGCCGGGCGGTGTCGATCATACACCTGGTGTACAATATAAAGTAATGCAATCCCCGGCAGTTGGTAGTGGCTTGGTGGTAA
The DNA here is from genome assembly GCA_963675685.2 of Candidatus Auribacterota bacterium. Classification (GTDB taxonomy): domain Bacteria; phylum Auribacterota; class Auribacteria; order Auribacterales; family Auribacteraceae; genus R3-B46. The sequence continues at coordinate 129,567 of CAXXKF010000010.1, read as the reverse complement.
CAGCTTCACATAACCCCGCGAAAGATAATGGATTCAAGTTATTGACCGAAACAGGATCTAAAATTCCTGCCCAGTGGGAAGACATTGCTAATCGTATTGTTAACGCGAAAGATCTTGCTCTTGAAATGGCTATGGTTATGCAGGAGTTAGGCGGTCCGGATACATTCGGCTCGTATCTTGATAATCTTAAGCAGGGCAAAAAAGGTGTCTTAGCGGATAATCAAACTGTTGGTGATGAACAGTATGTTCAGGAAATAATAGATGCTTTGAAAATTCTTGTGCCAGCCGATGCACCTTCGGAGACGTTTACTATTGATACGGCAAGCGGCGCTGGTGTTCGTATGTTAGAATTACTTCAAAGCAGACTGGATGAAATTCCCAATTTCTCGATTGAACTGATCAATACAGATGGAACTATAAATGAGGGGCGTGGCGCTGAATTTGTTCACAAAAAACTAAGCAAAGAAATCGCCGCGGGTCACGAGTTGCCTTCATGGCTTGATACAGTTCGTGGACAGGTAATAGGTACACTTGACGGTGATGCCGACCGCAATCTCTTGTTCCGACTCAATGATGATAATAGCCTTGAGGTGATAGACGGTGATAAGTTTGCTGCGTTAAAAGCATTTGTATTACAAGAATATATCGAAAAAGCCGGGTTGCCTGATCAGTTTAAAGTGGGTGCTGCGCAAACTGTACTGGCGAATGTTGGGTCAGCAAGTTTCTTTGATCGTATGGGTATTGATGTTAAAGAAACAAAAGTTGGTGATAAATATGTCCGTGCTGCAGCTGAAGACTGGGCATTTGGTAATGCTGCGCAAAACTTACCGGCACATGGTGTTGCGGTTTATTACGAAGCTGCAGGACATGGTTCTATTATATTCTCTCAGGAATTTATTGATGCGGTGAATGCTGCACAGCCGTCTGAAGCAAAAGATGTTTTGAAAGGCATTATCGCAATGCAGAATATGGCTGGCGGTGATGGTATTCGTAATCTGATTCTTTTTAAAGCCTTGATGATGCGTGAAGACTTGACCTTCGATAAACTTAACGATTCCAGTAACCTGTATGCTGAAGTACCGAAAGTCGAACTTGAGATGAAGGTCAAATATAAAAATAATGTTACATCCGTTGATAACCTTGGCAAAGATGTCACAGGACCGCAGGATCTGGTCGATGCCATTGCTCAGTGGAAAGATCGTCTTGGCGATGGATACCGTGTTATCATCCGCGCGTCAGGTACTTCTCCGAAAGTACGTGTTCAGGTTGATGGTCCTGATACTTTCTTAATTGAAGAAGCTGCATATGGATTGATGCAGGCAATCTTTGAAAGTCCGAATATTGTTGGAGATCCTTCTGAAGTACAGCCTAAAGAGAAGCTTGCGGCAATTAAAGCGAATCGTCAAAAAGAAGAACAGGCAAAACAGATTACTGCATTCCAAAAGAATAACTTGGATCAAATAGAACAGACTGTACGTCAGAATTTTACGGAAGATAGCCGTTATTCTCCTACATCTGTTAATGGACAGGCTAAAGTCGGTACCGACGGTATCCGTGGTAAAGCAACAAACGATCCGGTTCTCGATAGCAAACTGATTACCCCGACTGTTGCATATCGTATGGGTATCACATCTGCGTTGCATGCGTGGGCACAGGGTAAACCGGTTATCCATGTTGCTGGTGATACTCGTCCTAGTACACCGTATTTGATGGATGCTTTTATTGCTGGTGCACAGCAAATGGGTGTTGATGTTCGGGTTGATGGTTTGGACCGTGTTTCATCTACTCCGCAGCTCCAGTTGTTTGCACGTCAGGATATACTTAGTGGCGCTGGCGGTATAATTACTGCTTCTCATAATCCGGCTCCGGATAATGGTATTAAATTAATCGATGATCAGGGTGGTAAAATTTCGGCTGAATGGGAACGCATCACTAATGAAGTGGTTAATAGTTCTGATTTATCAGCAACAATTGCTCAGATAATTAGTACATTCCAAACCAATGGAGCGATTGACCGCAACAAAATCAATGTCGCCATGGATAATATTGGCAAACAAGCACCGATTGTTTTTAATGAAAACGCAGCAGATACCCCTATAGGACGCAATGATACCTATGTTAATCGTGTTGTTTCAACTCTGGAAGATCTTTCCAATATTGCTCAACAGCTTAATCCTGATATGACAGTGGGTAAAACATTTGTTGTTGATTCTGCCAGTGGTGCTGGTACCGAAGTTTTACAGAAGATAGCAGAGCGGTTTAATGAGTCGTTTGTACAGGGTAATGTTCATTACCAAATGGATATAATTAATACTGACGGTATAATTAATGAAGAAAAAGGTGCTGAGTTTGTTCATAAAGAACTCGGTAAAGAACTTGCCGCTGGGAAACCGGCTCCCGAATGGGTGGAAAATAATCGCGGCGCTGAAATCGGTACTGTTGACGGTGATGCTGATAGAAATCTCTATTTCAGATATAGTCACGATGGAGAATTGGAAGTTGTCGATGGTGATAAGTTTGCTGCTTTAAAAGCGAAAGTGCTTGATAAATATCTCAAGGTACTTGGCCTTGATCAGCAGTTCCAGGTTGGTGTTGCTCAAACCGTACTTGCGAACCTCGGCTCAAAAGGATTCTTTGAACGTATGGGAATTCAAGTGCAGGAAACAGCCGTTGGCGACAAATATGTACGTGCTGCTGCTCTTGATTGGGCTGAAGACCATGGCGTCGCAATATATTATGAAGCGGCAGGACATGGCTCGCTGGTATTTAATGATGATTTTCTTCAGGCTTTAAGCGAACTCGAACCGCGTGGTAACGAGCAAGTGATCGCTAAAAAGATTTTGTCGGATATTGTTAATCTGCAAAATGAAGCTGGCGGTGATGGAATCATGAACTTGTTGCTGTTTAAAGCATTGATGGAAATTGAAAACTTGTCGTTTGATCAGCTTAACAGTGATTCATTCCTTTATCGTGAACTGCCAAAAACGGAACTAGAACTAAAAGTGGCTCACAAAGAAAACGTAACATCAGTGGATAACCTTGGTAAAGAACTAACAGGTCCAAAGGATATAGTCGACTTTGTCGCCAAAGTTCAGGAAGACTTGAAGGCTGAACTCGATGCACGTCTCGCTCGCGGAGAATTGACTGAAGCGGATTTACCGGTTAAAGAGTTCCGCGTTATTGTTCGTTATTCAGGAACATCACCGAAAGTTCGTGTTCAGGTTGATGGTCCGGTAGCAGATATGGCTCAGAAAGCTGCGTACCAAATTATGCAGGCTATTTATGATAGCGAAAATGTCAAAGGCGATCCGGCTGAACCTCGTCCAATGGATCAATATGAAGAAATAGTCGCAACTCAAAAACAAAAGATGCTCAGCGAATTGACCTTGACTATGGATGACGGCGCACGGTTTGTTCATGGTTGGGATCAATTAACTGAAGACGAACGCTTCTCAGTGTTGCTTGACCTGTCTCGTAACGGTTTTACTGTAGAAAAACTGGAAAAACTGCTTGATGTTCATGCTAAAGGCGGCGAAAAAGCCATTGAAGCGCCTTCAGAACCGGCAACATTTGAAGCTCCTGACATGAAAGATATATCACGTGGAAATATAACCGACCGTCAGAATGCTATAGAACTTGGTAAAGAAAAAGCCAATGTAGATCGTTCGGCGTTGGTTGTTATAGCAGGTGGCGATGGCGGAAGGTTGCTTACCAATATGGGTTTCACCGATGAAGAAAAACCGTCGTGGAGCAAACCGACTATTCCGGTTACTGCTGTTGCTAAGAAACCACCGCTACAGCGTATTATCGAAACCATGGCAAAGGTTCGTAACGATAACAACAGCGATATACCTATTGTTGTTGTGGTCGGTCCGAAAAGCCGTGGCCCGATTGAGTCATTCTTAAAAGCCAATGATTATTTTGGTATTGAAAATATTATAGTGGTTGAGCAGGGCAGGTATCCTGTTTTGAAAACTGTTGTTGAAGGTCAGGAACCGAAACTCATTCTTACTCCAGATAAGACAATCGAATATAATCCCGATGGGACCGGTGGTATTGTTGATGTCATGGCAACTCCTGTGACCCTTGGCGGCCAGGATTATGCTACCATTGTCGATTACCTCTCTGCGGTTGGTCGCGATAAAGTGATCTTCTGGGGTGGTGATGTTGCCGGCTTAACTACCGATTTATTTTACGGTATACTTGGTGTCAGCAAAGGTGTCAGTGGTACTGAAGATGTCGACGTTGTCGGATTGGCATATGCAAGTCAAAACAAAGGACTTGGTACTATGGTCCTTATGAATGGACAGCGTGTACTGGTTATTGAAAGTGTTGACCGTGATAGTTATCCCGGTCTTGAAGAAGCTGACGATACTGCTGATGGCAAAATGGGATTACCTCGTAATAGCGGCGGATACATGATGTCACTTGATGCTATTAAAGACGTTATTCAGCATTTCCCTGTACACATGCAGACCAATAAAGATATCAACGGTATTGATCTGGCAACCGGTGAACCTATCCTTAAAGCTGATAAAATGGAAAAATTCTTCCCGGATATTTTCCCGATAGTTACTGAAAATCCCGATCGTTCAGTTATCATTGGTATATCTGACGAAAAAGATATGGTTCCGCAGAAATCAATTCCGCAGTTGCATAAAGCAAGTATGGAGCTGGTTGATCAGGACAAACAACGTTTTCAGCAGCAGTACAGAATGGATATCCATGAAAGTGCGGTACTGGATGTTTCACCACTATTTGAAGGTGTTATAGGTAATAATGTTTCTATCGGTGAAAACGCACAAGTTTATGTTGGCCGTAATGTTGCACTCGGAAGCAATGTTTCGATTGGGACAGACAGTTTGGTTCGGGGTGAAAATATCACTCTGGGCAATAATGTTGTGGTCACCAACGGAAGTTCTATTGTTGTAGAAGGTACCGGTAAACTTATCATTTTAGAAAATACCGTGATTGATGGCAATGTTTCAATCCATGTTGCTGATGGCGAATCTCTTCTCATTGGGGCAAATTCTGTCATTACGAATAATACTGTTATTAGCGGTATGAATATTATAGGTGAGAATGCTCAACTTGATGCGGCAAAAATATCATATGTTACATTGGGTAACAGTGTGAGAGTCGAAAATAGTACCGTTGAGGGACTCTCCATTGAGTCACCGGTTATTGTAGGTAACAATGTTGTTGTTTCCGGCCAGTCGCTGTTGACTAATCTACCTAAAACTAAATCCTGGAGTTTCCTTGAATCAGCTGATATAAGTGCTGATTTTACACCCACGGACGATTTCGTATTGCGTAGATATAAAGTTGAGTCTGGACAAACAGTTATCGGTGACGGAACCGTCATCCATGATGCACGCCTTAAGAATACCCATATAGGTGATAATTCGATTGTTGGACCGGGTGTCGCTATCGAACATAGTGATATCGGTAACAATGTTCAGATACTCAAAGGCGCTAATATTACAGTATCAAAAATATTGGATCAGGCGGTTATCGGTAGTGAAATTAGCAAAAGTTATCTCGGTACTGGATTTATATCTGAGGGCAACAGAACGTATGTAAGCTCTATCGTACCGAACGAATTTATACTTGCAGATGAACAGGGCAACTTGCGGATAGTGCAGTTACCTAACCCGACAGTTATAGAAAATGGCACTGTGTTTGCCAATTACGGTGGTAAACCGTTGCCGGATTTAAGTGGTAGTCAAAAAGGAACATCAGTTGTATTTGCATCTTCCATAGCAGATAACGTTGTCAATTTGTACGACCATCCAGATATTCCATTAACAGGGTTGATTGATCAGTCTAATGTGACGGTTATATATCCGTTTTCTAAAACAACCAATGAAGTGTGGGGTACGGTATTACCTTTTACCATAGCAAATTCTTTAAGCCCGTCGACTCATCAGATTGGTGCCGTGCTTGATACTGATCCGGGTATGATAGTCGATATGGTAAAACGGATGCGTGAAGCCTTGCCGGAAGGACAGAAAGACCTGGCAAACCAGGTTGTTGAAGGCAGTATAAGACTGGGTATAAAGCTGGTCAATGAGCAACTCGAATCTGTAAATATTGGTCTTGCTAAAACTCCTGATAATACACGATTGCTGAAACGAAAAGTACAGCTTGAAAAAGGCTTGGAAACCTATCGCAGACATCTTGACGGATTATGGTCAAATCCGCTGGCAGTTGATCATTCCGCTATAGCCATGAGTAACTATGATAAATCCCGTCAGACCCTTGATTATGTGCGTGTATTCGGTAATCCTGATGTGTTGACACTGGAAGATAGAGCTATTGATGCTATGCAAACAGATCAGGTATTGCTTGACGAAATTAAATCCATTCTTTCCGATATGGATTTGTCTCAGTTGCCTGCGTTGAAAGAAAGATTCGATGCTGCATACGGTTCTGACGGAACGGCCGCTCAGCAAGTACAGTTGTTCACTGATATTGCCAAACAACGTTTAACTGCTGTACGTGATATATTGCGGGCACGTTATCGCGGTGTTGATAATCTTACGTTTGTCATTGCTCTGGGGTCTGAACGCCTGGCAGAACGTAATGTCGGTGGCGATAAGCGAATTGTTATAAACGCCAATGCTTTAAGATCTCCTGCACTAATGTTTTCAGAAGCTGAACATGAGTTGTTCCATGAATTGATCGAACATGCTGTATCTGAGACAATCGCATCTAGCAATACAAAGACTAGCGCTCTTATCGATACTATGTTTCAACGTGCTGTCGTTGCCGAATCTGTTTCTAATGAGGATGCTGAAGCTGAAGTAGAAAAGCGTACCGATCATTTTTACACTAAATTCAAAGAGTTCATGGCGGAGACGTTTATCGTCGCTAAAGAACTTGACCGTATACACATGATGTCGCCGTCAGTCCGACAGTCGGTTGTCGACAAATTACGCGATCCTGAAAATCCTATAGATTTAGGTGGACGTTTTGCCGATTTGGTTGAGCAGACCTATGAACAGTCTATTGATGCTAAACGTACTATGGTACAAGACTATATATTGCGTAATTATGATAATATGGGCGTTGTATCTGATATTCTTGGCAAGATGCGTGAATTGCGTGATGCGATTACGCAGGGTCAACAGCTTTCAATACCAATCAGCAGTGATACTCTTGATTTGCTATCTATTGTTGATCAGGGTAAAAAGCCGGATTCCACTAATTTTGAAGGCGCTGTAGCTAAGGTTGGTGAACATTATTTTGATTCTGCAATTCAACCGTTTATGGTTAACGATAGCTTTATTGTTGATGTGGATACGCAAGATACTCTAACCGCGTATGTCGCAGAAGTTCCTGCAACAGATATCGTTCGCACTGAATTGCATGATATATCTGCAATAGATTTTGATGTATTTGGTGATTCTAAAATAGCGGATTCAAACAGTCTGTTTTTGTCAGACGCGTTGAAGAAACTGGCACAGAATGCCCAGGAAAATGGACGGCAGGCGAAAATCCTTGTGTTCTCAATACGTCAGGATGCCGATGCAATCAGGGAATATCTTGATTTTCGTGGAGTCGACCTCGCTTCTGTAGCGATCATAGACCGCAACGATATTGTTTCTATGGCTGGTATGAATGCACAGCTTGATGACGCATATATGGATGTTTATACCGTACTTGAAGCCGCGGCAAGAAATAATGATTATGCCTCGCTTGACGGCATTTATTCTAAGATAGAAAACAACGATCCTGCGGCTCTTGATTTTGGTTCTAAATTGATCGATGTTTTGTTGAAGACCTTGAATAAAGCGGCTGATATCCCGGGCGTTGACGCTACGGATATTAAACTCGCGGTCAGCAAACAGGCTTTGGTACAGGTTGCTGTTGCTAATAATGTCAGAACGGTGTCGTGGGATACGCTCGGACAGGATGCTGTGCAGGAAGGCGACCTGATCGAAGCAGGTATAGATAACCTTCTGTTACTGCAGGTACTCGAACCGGGTAGTGAGGTGCCAGGTGAACTGGTTGTCACTGCCGTGGCCTCGGATAAAATTATCAATGGCATTAAGGTTTTTGATGTATTTACAAACGAACAAAAAAGACGCAAAGATGCAGGTATGACCGAACCGATTACTATTGAGTTTATAGTTGATGCCCTCGGTGTCAATTTCCTTACCAAGGAAGACATCAAAGGTATTGCGGTTAAAGCTCCTAAGCGCGAAATTGACCGTGAATTTTCTGAAAAACTGCGCAAACAACAGTTGTTTGATCAGTCTGCATAATACGCGGTATCTATATCGCTATCATACTATGACGACAGGACGGCATACGCTGTCCTGTCGTCTTGTTTTTATATTGTTATAAAAATGTTTTAGTAGTGTGAATAGCTTTAAAATTATCTATCTTGATGTATAAAAAAGTGTGTAAATTGAGAATTAAGGTTAATGAAGGCAGGAAATGTTTAACCAGCAAATTTGCTGGTTAAAAAAATCAAAAAAAGGGTACAACTCCAAGTTTAACCAAAAGAAAAGGAGATGTACCCATGAAGCAACTAAATTTCAAAGGAAATTCTATCACTGAATGGCAAAAACACAAGAGATTTTATAGGGAAAACTTCTGGCAGCATCTGGAATCACGTAATATGGAGTTGAACAAAATCGCTATCCAGGAGCTCATTTACGAAGATTTCAACATCCAAGTTGGAGCGGAAAAATATAAGAGATCGAATAATCGCAAATCATATCGTAATGGATATCGAAAAAGAAGTTTTGAGATAGTGAACGGTTACATAACTGATCTGACAATTCCCAGAGCCAGAAAACTCGACATCAGGTTCTCTATTTTTGATAAATGGCAACGTGTTCAGGATAAAGTTATTATCGCGATGACTAACGCTTATCTTTTAGGAAAAAGTTCTGCTTGTGCGCAGGTCATTGCTGAATCATTTGGTCAATCAAAATATTCAAGGAGCTTCTTTCAAAGGTTAACAAAACGATTCGAGAAGAAACTTGAGCAATTCAAATATCAATCGGTTGACAATTGGGAATATGTGTTTATTGATGGTATGTTTGTGAAGGTTTTTGATACAAGATTGAAGAAGAAAGTGGTTATTTTTGCGTACGGTATGAACGATAAGCGGCAATCTCAATTATTGAGCTGGGTTATCGCGGATCAGGAAGACGAAGTCTCTGTAAGAGGTTTGCTCATTGATCTTAAGCGAAGAGGCTTAACAAAACCTCAGTTGTTTATATCAGACGAGGCAAAAGGTATAGCGTCAGCTCTAAAACTAGAGTATCCGCATACTGAAAGACAAATTTGCACTTTTCACAAAGTCAAAAACATTCAATTTCATCTTAAAAATAGAGAAAACCGTAAATCAATCATGAGAGAAGCAGCTGATATATATGAGGTTTCTAAAAATAAGTCGCAAGCGGTTTCACGTTTGAATTTGTTCAGGAAAAACTGGGCTCATATAGAACCTAAAGCTGTAAAATTGTTCTGTGATAACTTTGAATATACCGTTAGATATTTTAAATATCCTGATCATATGTGGCGATCCATTAGAACATCAAACCCAATTGAACAATTTATTGGCAAAATCCGTGCATGGACTTCTAAATTCAATTATTTCCATGGCAAGGCTAATTTAGAGTTAGCTATGTTTACATATTTATCTTTCAAAAAAGACGAGCTTGTACCCGATAAAATTTTACCTCACTTCAAAAACTACACACTTTTTGTTGCATGATCTTATCTATAACAAGCTTATTTCGAACTGGAATCATCTTGCTTTTAATGGTATAATATAGTTAAATAAAAATAGATTTATTTTATACATAAACGATACCTGCACAAGGAGGAAATGTAATGTTTAAAAGTTCGAGAAAATGTGGGCTAAGAAAGTGTTTGACCTTTCTGCTGATCCAATTACTATTGGTAGGGCAGTTGCCCCTATATGCTGCGGTTCCTGCAAAAGTGCTTTACAACGAGAAGTATGGGCGCACTCGCGAATCCTTTGACGGTAAATCTGGCAAGATGATTATTCATATTCAGGATGCACATTGTATTTATGAAGCACAAAAAAATATTATCGGTATCGTGCGTGATTTGTATGACAATCACAATGTGCGCCTGATCACTGTTGAAGGCGCGGATGCGTATTTCAATGCCGATGAATTATCCTCGTTTCCCGTTCAGTCTGTCAGAGAAGATGTCGCTGATTATTTTATGCTAAACGGAAGAATTTCAGGTGCAGAATATTTATTGATTCAAAATGATTTGCCGCTCGCTTTACGCGGTGCTGAAAATAAAGATTTGTACATTGAAAATTATAACTCTTTTTTGAGCGCAATGCCCCAACCCGGCGATCAGGTGATGACAAGTATCGATATGCTTGATGATGCCGTTGCGTCTTTGAAAGCTTTAATGCTTACCGATGATTTACGTGAGATTGATTCTTTACAGCGTATGCATGCCAACGGCGAACTTCAGTTTGTCGATTATGCTGATTATTTGATTGAACAGGCAAATTCTCTGTCAATATCATTTGCCGATATGCCTAACATACAAATACTCCTTGAATCGCAGTCACTTGAAGATGCGATTGATTTCGCTGCCATTCATATCGAAGTAGGTCAACTGATAGACGCCATGGCTGATTCTATTGATCGGGAACAGTTAACTCAGCTTCTTAATAAAAATTTATTCTATAAGATTGGCAAAATTTCTCCGTCAGTTTTCTTTAATTTTTTACAGGATACATGTGAAAAGAATGATATCAGTATTGCACAGTATGCAAACCTGAATACTTATTGTGAGTATCTGGGGTTATACAACTCAATAGATGATGTGGCAATAGCGGATGAAGTTAATTCGTTGGAAACACAAATTAAAGATGTACTGCTTGTTAACCCACTCCAGAAAGAACTTATCGATGTGTCGCAGGATCTTGTTTTACTGCGTAAACTAATGTCTCTTAAGTTATCCAAACAGGAATTAAAACGTTTTCAGGAAAATACAGATAAATTTAGCGAAGAACGTTTTCTGTCCTTTTTAAGAAAAACCGTACCTACCTATGATATTCCGTTTAATTTTGATTACGACTACAGCGCAATTGGTAACAAATTGCCCATGATTGATAATTTCTACAAAGTAGCCGCGAAACGAAATGAAGCTTTAATTGAAAATACTATTGCTGAAATGGATTTGGAAGATTCTAATATCGCTGTATTGATTACCGGTGGGTTCCATACACTCGGTATAACTGATATTCTGAAAGATGAAGATATATCGTATCGTGTTATATCTCCGGCTATTACCGAACAACCTGAGACGTCCAATTATCTTGCTCGTTTGGTCGGTATGCCTACTGAAATGGAAAATATATTAACTGCTAACAATTTACAGATACCTTTGGTTCTTGCTGATCCGGCGATTATACCTGATGTCGCTGCTCCGGGTGAATTTATCACTGCATTTAAATCGCTTTTGGAAACACATCCGGGAGCGGTTAATCTGGAACAGCTTTTGGCTGAAAATCCAACTGGGTATGCTCCTCAGGTGACTTTTACCGATGCGTTTATGGTTGGTGATGTTCGCTATACTTCTTTTGAGGTAGCAGGGCAAAAACTGTTTTTGGCAGTCGCATCCAAAGATGCTCAAGAGGTCGATGGCGTAAAACCAACAGTTATAGGTGAATATGCCTTTGCATTCATACCTGAGGGTACGTTTGTCGCTCAGGCACAGGATCCGGCTCGTCGTATGATCGAGAAACAAACTAATATGCATGGTATTATCGATGCCGCTTTACTCACGGGTCAGAAACCGGATCTTACCGCATTCGCAAAACCGGAAAATGCGGATTTTCAAGTGTTGCAAAGTACAGGTCAACTGGTACAACAGGCTGATGGATCGTATCTGCCTTCGCTTGGATTTATGTTGCGTTCGACCCTTTCTGCATTGGTCGTTAAACCTCGTATAGCACAGGTTGATGCTCTTGATGCTGCGACGAAAGATGTTCTTACAAAAGCAGGGGTATCAAGAGTTGAAGTTTTTTCTAATCAGACCGATCTAAGCGCTCAAGATATTGAATTGTTGCAGAATGGCTTGCCGAACTTGATTGCCAATAAAAAAATAGAATTGACCAATGGCAAAGTTGTACGGGCAGTATTTGACGAACAAACCGGTTTAATGCAGGTTTACAGTATGGCGCCTCAAGGTGCGTTGCAAGTTAAACCTCAACTGATCATCAATGAACAGATTTTTAATTCCATGTTGCCACAGTCCGATCGTGTTTCGGTAACTTCGGCTTTACAATCTGAGCGCAGAGGATATATCAGCATTGATGCTACCAATCGAGTTGTTACATTATTTGAAATCGATGAAAATGGTGAGCGTACTTCTGTTGGTGACCCGGCTCAATTGGGTGTTAATATCACTTCAGCCGACATTCTTTCGGCAGTCATTGAAATGCGTAAACGTGCTTTGGATGGAGGAATTGGGCTGATCGGATACGGTAACCCTGATGCCGGATATGCTATATCGTTTGAAAATCTTGACGAATTGCTTGATTCAGTCGAAGATTCATCCGAAGTTAAAGCGTTTACCAATGTACATCGTCTGTTGACTGTTGTACCTGCTTTTCAGGATATAGACTTGAGTGATAAACAAGATTTTCCTGCATTGATGGATTATCTCTATAGTTTGTTACCAGATCCTAAAACGGCGGATGATAAAATTACCTGTGCGGCAGCCGCGGCGGCGTTATTGCATAATATGGTACAGCTTGACGGCGTGCCTATGCGGTTGTTAAATACACAACGAAAACAGTTGATGGCTCGCATGTTGCCCTTGATTGACCTTCGCATGAAAGGCGCTTATTCAGTCAATACGGAAACAAAAGAACCTGAATACAGTATGTATTCTATCCAACAGGCCTACACGATATTTGGACAAACCTCTCAAGCCTTGAATACAAATATACAAGGATTGGAAACTTTATTAAAGAATTTGCCTGTGGGTGAATCGGTGGTGCTTCATTTGCATATTGGCGAACGCAAACATTTTGTTGCTGTCCGTAGTACCGATCAGGGCTTTGAGGTGCAGGATATTGCGCGTACACAAGATAAAGTTATCAAGCCACGTCGTGAATTTGTGATGATGGGATTGGATCAGATCATTGATCGTTATGGAAAGTCATTTACCGGTAATATTCTTGTCAGTGAAACTGTCTCTGGTATTACAGACGCAATGCTTGGTGGGTATGTCGCTGATGGAACAATGAGGGTATTGGATATTGATGAACAGCTTGCCGCTGTTGGTGCGACATCTAATTCTATGGAATTGCAAAGCATGTTCCTTAAAGAAAATGCTACTCCGTTAGCTGTGGCTCAGGATGTCGCTGAATCAATGAAGACTGCTCAACCTGTAGCGGCTCGTGCCGGGTATGCTATGCATATGTTGTTTCGCCGTCCTACTCATAAGTATTTCATGCAGCAACCTGACGATGAAGAACCAATCGAAACGATAAATATGGCATTATCTTTTGATGTGACTTTTAACGCTGATCTCAATCAAATTGAAGTTTTGGTTCGACAAAATATTGATGGACAAACCTCATACCTGACCGTATCTCCGACTGGAGAGCTTACTACTACACCGCTTCCCACAAAAGAACAGCTTGATGCGATGAATCTTACCTTACAGCAATGGGAACAACAGGTAGCCACCAAATTTACGCCGAAACAAATTGCTGAGATTTTTGGTGAGGATATGGCAGAGGAAATCGGTGTTTACGGAGGAAAAATCGAAGGTTTGACTACAGATACAGTCAACGATCATCTGATTGATATTTTTAATGTTATTACAGCGAAAATGCTTACCGATATGGTCGCTCCTGAACTTATCCTGACCCGAGTTACCGGTTATGTCAAAAATGCTTCGGATTATCAACCGGAAGTCGCTCGTCGGGTTGAAATGTATAACAGGTATTCAGACGAATCTCTTAACCGTCTGCGTCAAGCCTTGCGTGTACTTAACCTTGAGCAACCTGATATGATGCGTCTTGTACGTCAGGGACCGTTTGAACTTGATCCTCAGGGTAGAATCTCGGCTGTGCCGGAACGAATGCTTGTCCTGCTTGCCGCAATACAAAAGACCGATATGCAGTCTCTTGCTCAGGAAGGTATTTACCATGAATTGGTCGAGTATGCTCTTGCGAACTACCGTGGCGGTGATTTGATCGGTGAGGTCGCGAGTCGCTTGTCTGCAACCTCTAAAGATACTGTTTCATCGTTGTTTCAACAGGATTATTCCGGCAGCCAGGAGTTTCAGACTATTAACGATATAGTACGCGAGGTGATCGCTAAAGTTTATACTAATAGAATGCTGCCCGATTCCACGTCAGCCTTTTTTGCCAATCCAAAATCGGCAATGGTTATCAATGATGTAGATACTATTTTAAACCAAATTGCTCCGGAATTTTTCAATGTGGTTAATCCCACGACAGATTCTCCTCAGCAAAATATCGACCGGATAATATCGCAAATCAATACTGAGTTAGGTCTTCCGATTGATCCTGCAATACAAAATGCTGTGACCAATGATGAAGAAATACGTTATATCAATTCAATGCTATCCGCGGAGACCATGGCAGCGATCAAATATCTCAATGATCGTATTGCTCAAGTCGGTCTTGTTACCGCGTTGGAAGAAGCTAAGACATTGAGTGAACGCATCAAATCCGATCTTGATCTTGCCCTGATACGTAGTCAGCAGGAACTGGATGCTATTCCTAATATTACCGCTATCAGCGCTGATTTCTTTGATACTAAAGATGATATAAACGATTCTCGTACTATCGGTGTTACTCAGAAAATACAGGAAGCTGCCGGTGACGATTCAAAATTGTTTGTCGTATATTCATTAACCGACAACGCAAACACTATTCTGGCAAAACTTGCCGCTAAAGGTATTACTGCGCAAATGGTTACTATAGTGGATGCAACTGCCTTCCAAAAGGCTATACAGGAAGATCCTTCAGCGACATACGTTGCCGGTGCCGCATCGAATATTTTGAGGTTACCTCAGATCATACAGCAGGTACATAGTATCGAAAGTGTTGACCTGCAGATGATGGATTTCGCTATTCTCGATAACAATCCTGATGTTGTTCAGGTTGCTCTGGATAACCTTGCGTCAGTTTTTGAAGTGCCGAATGGATTCGATGATTCTCAGATCGTTGACGGTCAGCAGATCGAAACCGGTATCAGTGCTCTTGAGTTGGTTGAGACACTTGAGAATATGGGTGATCCTGATGCATCATTACCAAAAGATTTGCTTGTTACCGATGTCTCTAAGAACAATGCATTTATATACAAAGCATTTGTCGAGTTGAAAGAACAGACTGGTACCGATGAAGTGAGTATTGAGCAGTTGCTCGGTCACATAGGCCTGTCGAGTTTCAGCAAAGAAGATTTACGCGGTGTGCGCGTTAAACGTAAAGTAACGGTAAACAAAGGGTTTATCGAAAAACTGCAAGCACAGCGCGCGCTCGATATATCGGCATAATCGATATAATCATATATTTTCCAAAGGCGTTTCTTCTATGAGGGAACGCCTTTTTTTATTGTGTATAACTTTGTATGATATTTATATACAGGAAATTATAGTCACACATAGAATGTCATTCCCGCGAAAGCGGGAATCCAGTCTCGGCAGATTGTGATATAATAGAAATGAAGCTTTAGTAAAATGATATAAAAGGGGAATAAAAATGATTAATATAAGCTTGTTAGCCCTTGTCTTTCGAGGAGCGTGGGATCTTCTCTAAAAAATCTTTAAACCATTGTTTATCGCGCATCGCATCAAAATCATTAGAAGACATATATGCATTAGGAGGTAGACGATTATATTTCGCTGCTTTATCGAGCCATTTTTTTGTTTCTTCTTCATTATCACGCAGTGCCCATAAGCTAGCAAGGTTATATGATGCGCTACCAGGTTTGATATCTTCAGCTTGTAAAAAATATTTTTCAGCAACTTCTCGTTTTAAGTTTTTTTGGGGGGCTGAAATAATTATTGCCTGAAATAATAGCGTTTGCCCCAAGTTTGTATATGCTTCGTAGTTGTTAGGTTGTAATTCTATGACTTTTGAGTATTTTTCATAAGCTTCATCAAATAAGGCACAAGCTTCTTTAGGATGTTTCGTTAATGCTTGTATAGAAAGAACATTGCCCCAGTGGAAATAAGCTTTGGAGTAATTATGTTCTATTTTAATTGCTTTTGCATATTTTGAGCATGCTTGATTACATAAAAGATCCGCTTCAGTTCCCTGTTTATGACTTGCTTGTTCAAAAAGAGCATTACCCCAGTCAAAAAATGTTGTGTGGTTGTATGGATTAATTTCAATGCTTTTAGCATATTTACAAAAGGATTTCTCAAACAGTTCATCAGCTTTTTCTGCACTAACTAAATTTGCTTGTTGGAACAGAGCATTACCCCAATTATGGAATGCTTGATACAAATCTGGTTTTATTTCAGTTGACTTAGCAAATTTTGTACATGATTTTTCATAAAGGGAAAAAGCCTCAGTGTCGTGTTTGAGTCTTGCCTGTTGAGAAATCGATGTACCCCAGTTATAGAAGGCTTCGTAAAAATCCGGTCTTATTTCAGTCGCCTTAGCAAATTTTGTACATGCCTGTTCATAGAGAGAAAAAGCCTCCACATCCTGTTTTAGCTTTGCTTGCTGTACAATTGCAGTGCCCCAATTATAAAAAGCTATGAAGTAATCCGGTTTTATTTCAGTCGCCTTAGCGAATTTTGTACATGCCTGTTCATAGAGAGAAAAAGCCTCCATATCCTGTTTGAGCATTGCTTGCTGTGCAATTGTAGTGCCCCAATTATAAAAAGCGTTGAAATCATTAGGTCTTATCATAATAGCCTTAGCATATTTTTTGCAGGCTTCTTTGTAGAGAACATCAGCTTCTATACCATCTTTATGATTTGCCTGATCAGCTAGATCATTCCCCCAATTATTATAAATACTACCATAGAGGGGAGTTAAGTCAGTAGGTAAGGGGTCACCAAATAAGTTTACTTGTTTGAGGGCTTCTTCATATTTTCCTGCCATTATGAGGGGAGTAATTTTCATTTCTATTTTGTCTAGCTCAGTTTTAGTGAATTTCTTACCAGCAGCTTTGGGTTTGACTGGTTTTTCTATTGATGCTATTGCCTTATCAATTAAGTCGTAGGTAGCTTCAAGGATATTCTTTTTATCAGTACGGGTGTCATAGTATGGTGCTATAGGTCTAAGAATTTCTTGTAAGTGTGAAAAGGGCTTATTGACAAACTTAGGAGGAAAAATATTGAGTCCTCTGCACAATTCCATAAAAAACTTATCCGCATCATATCCTTTTACATAATAAGCATCTTTATCAGCACTCAATAGTTCATCACGCAAATGGGGCGCAGGTTCGTTGTTATCATATCCTATCCAGTAGAGTGGATATTCAAAGGCATTTATATTGGCGATATGTTTAAACACAGGGTCAGATTCTCCACTGTAACCGACAACAAGCCATACCCTGCCTGTACCTGCATCCGTAAACACTGGAGCAAGATATTTTGAATGTTTTTTACATTCTTTTGGGGTATTCATCAAAACAAATCCCGTACGTTGTCCGTGTAAGTAAATAACTGCTTTATCAGGGATTTTATTACTTTCGTATAACTGAGAAGCTGCAAAATCGTATACTGCCGGAAACTCTCCAAGTAAAGCGCATGCTTTTACAATTAGTGGGTCAAAATTGGTGGTCAATATTCTATCCACAAAACCATGTTTTATGAGCAGGGCAATACAAATATGCGCCCAGTTTATTTGGGCATTATCGACATGTTTTGCAATCAAATCACGCTGTTCTCCGCGTGAGAGTTGAGCCATACATTGTGGATATTTCTTTTCTGTAGCACGCTCATAAGCGCAAGGGAAATCTTTTTTAATTGTTTGAACAAATCCACTAGCAAGAGGGATGTTTGCAGTGCTGGAGCACCCCGCACCGATGAGTAACGAACATTTTTTAGAACGTCGTTTGGCATGTTTCAAAGATTCTACAATATCCATCAACTCACGAGTTGGATAATTCATTGTTGTATCCTGCATAGAGTGTATAAATTGTGTAAGGTCTATAATGTCCATATTACCCCTTTATCTACATAGGGGCAACAAAAAATAAATACGAATTAAATAAGATTATTACGCAGAAAAAATTACTGGTACCCAAGAACGGCAAGACATTTTTTTGCGTTGGGGTAGGATGGATTGATTCGTAACGCCTGCTTAAAATATGATACCGCTTCATCAATCTTCTTCTGTTCCATATAGATTACACCTATATTCTGCAGTGCCTGTAGACTTTGCGGATTAATCTCTAACGCCCTCTGAAACGATTCGAGGGCATTTGCGATATCGCCTTTTCGTTTCTGTAGAAATCCAAGATAGATATATGCCCGTTCCGATGGGTATTCTTTTACCGCTCGTGTACATTCTTCGAGTGCCATATCGAACTCATTACTGCGAAATGGGCTTGATATGGTAGCAGGTACCATGATCTGGTATTCGTGCTGTTTAATCAGATAGGCATTTGCTTCGGTATCACGTAGATAGATAAGAGAGTTATCGTCCCAGAATACCAACCGCCAGTCTGCATTGTATGCTATCAGCTGGATTGGATCGTTTGCCGCTCTGCGGAATACACGATAGTTTGCCACGATGATATCTATATCGAACATCTCAAGGTACTTCTCAAACTCGGGATGTGATTCCGCGACTGCTTCATACGCGCGGGTAACTGTGCCTGCCGCTTCAGGTACTCGTCCATCAATAAATACCTGATACTTGGGGTAAAGGTTATAGAGTAAAAATCCGCCCCATTCCCTATAGTTCAGCATTTTTCCTTCAGGACGGTATGTCTCCATAAATTTGACTGCGCCAAACGGATACGCGGATTTATCTATCCCCGGATGAAATAAAGCATCTTTTTTGTGCAGGAAATATACGCTGTATCCCAATGCCAGTATAATCACAACATAAATGCTGTAATGAACGATTGAGCGAACCATAGACGGTATTTTTGACCGTGCCTGCGCAACCATCTGCATAAAATAGGGGAATATAGAGCACAACAGGCATCCTGCCGATACCGATGAATAAAACATGAACCGTCGTTTGAAAATTGCCATCGTCGTGAATAGTAAAAACGGGAACAGTACGGAAAACCGTATGCGTCGTATCGAGATAAGCGCAATCACTGTTACTATCCCTATGTAGGTGAGATATAGCCACGATTGATCCATTATAATTGGCGCCCACTCTGAATTGCGTCCTATGTAAGCGGTTGAGTGCAGGAAAGAGAAAGTATGCGTATAAATATGATATGTGTACGGAGTCATGAACGAGGCGGCCAGACATAGTAACGATACTATCCCCAGTGTGCGCAACGAGCCGGGCATACGCCATGTCTTGTTTTGAACGTGCACATCCATCAATTTACCGGAAAAAAATGCGCATATCAGCAGAATACCGTTCAAAAAACCTCCGTGCAGGTTTGCCCAGATCAACATCAGCACAGGTAAGGTGTACAAATACCGTTTTCTGCGCGTATCATAATATCCTTCAAGCAACAGGTAAAATAACGGAAACAGCATATACGAGAAGAAAAACGGGCGGCATAACGCAACTCTATCCATCGAAATGAGAAAAATAATGGCAGCAGTCATACTACTGACAATCGTGTTGCAGGTGAATTTACGAGCTAAAAGAAAAATTAGCGCAAAACAGGCAAAAATACAAAATGCTTTAAGATAGATAATTGCCTCGATCCCTGCCCTTACGTGAATCAGCTCGAATAAAACGGTTGCCAGCCACGAATGGATAATCCATGGCGTATCTTGCGTTGTATTAAGAAAAATATCGTGGTCTGGGATAGATAAGTTGGCAAGTATATATTCGCCGGTTTTCAGATGCAGCCAGAAATCGTCATTGTGCAAAGGCGATAATGTCCAGCCAACAACAATGACGCACATTAGAATTAGTACCAGAACTCTAAAAATATTGTAGAGAAAATTATGTTTCATATTATCCTGATTATAAAAATTGTTTTATAAGGAGACTCTGAAAAATATCCTAACAGCGCTTTCGTCATTGCGAGCAAACGCAGTTTGCGCGGCAATCTCAGCTCGTTGTGCATTGAGATTGCTTCGTCGCTTTGCTCCTCGCAATGACTTTTATTTTTTCAGAGGTTCCTAAAGGTATAGTAAAACATCTTTTGGCGTGGAACAATGAATTTTATCGGCAGTGGAAAAAAATCCTGAATATATAATGATAAGTTTCCCCGGTCAAAAGAAATGGAATGAACCTTGCTTGAAAAAATATTTCTAATTTTATACCTTTATATTGTAGATTTTTTATACGTTGTTATTATATGACTACTCATGTAATATAGCGAAACGCAGCGTATAGTCGAGTACAGTGAATATTCAAATATCAAATACAGGAGAGTTTATGAAAACGGCAACACCGAATTCCGCACGAATTTTGTTTACTATGGTCTTTCTCTTGTTCCTCTGTACAACATGCTGTGTTGTACAAGCCGATGCACAGCAGGATACCCCGCAGCAGGCAAAAACATCAGAACTAACTATTCCTAACTTTGATCTTTCACCAGAGTATATGAGCGAAATATACCGTGTTTTACCATCGTATCAGGGTGAATATTTTGTCGTGCTCAATAGCGGATTGACAGTACTGGTAAAGGAACTTGATTATACGCCGGTGGTATCTTGCAGGGCGACTGTGCGTGCAGGGTCGATCTACGAAGAAGAATATCTGGGGTGTGGTATATCTCATTATTGTGAGCATATTGTATCACAAGGTACTACATCACAGCATTCCGAAGAGGAAAATATGAAACTGGTCGATCAGATAGGCGGCGCATCTAATGCGTCAACTACGCTTGATCTGACTACGTATTTTATCAATACCACGCCAAACCACTGGAAAACAGCGGTGTCGTTGCTGAGCTCCTACATGTCGTCATGTTTATTTGATTCACAGGAAGTTTTACGCGAGAAAGAAGTTATCTTGCAGGAATTCAAACTCGGCCAGAACGATCCCCGTAAACAGCTGTGGTACCTTTTTATCGATACGGCGTTTCAGAAAAATAACGCTAAATATCCTACCATCGGTTACGAAGATTTGTTCAAAAAGCTGACTCGCGAAGATTTGTTAACCTATTATCATAAACGGTATCAACCTAAAAATATTGTGTTTAGCGTTGCCGGTAACATTAACGGTATGACTGTACTGAAAGAAATTATCGACATTAACAGATCGTTTAAACGTAAAAGCGAAATGGAACTTACTTTACCTAAAGAAGATGAGCAGATAACACCTCGCTGGGCTGAAAAAGTGCATCCAAGTGCTCGTTTAACCAGTTTGCAGTTGTCTGTGCCGACTGTGTCGTTGTTCAATAATGATTTATATGCACTTGATGTCATGGGAATGATACTTGGTTCGGGAATAACATCGCGGTTTTATAAATCGCTTAAGGATGATAAACAGCTAGCCTTGTCCGTGTCGGCAATCAACTGGACACCTGCCTATGCACGCGGATTGTTTATCGTCAATATGAACCTGCAATACGACAACGTTAATCCTGCTATTGACGCTATGTGGGAAGTTATCGATCAGGTCAAACTCAATGGGGTGACTCTTGAGGAACTCGATCGGGCGAAACAAAATATTGTCACCGACCACATATACGAAAACCTGAAGGCCGAATCGGTTACGTCAAATTTGTCATATTCGTTTCTGAGTACAAGTGATCCGCATTTTAATGACCGGTATGTTGAGGAAATACAGAAAGTCACCCTTGACGATATCAAGCGTGTCGCAAATAATTATATGGATCGCAACAAACAGACAGTCGCTATTGTCAAACCTCCGGTTGCCAATCAGGAGCAACAGGTTGCCCAACAAAAAGAGAAAACTATTACCTCAGTTAAAAAAATTAAACTGGATAACGGGATGCGTATTTTGCTCAAACCCGTAAAAAATTATCCGCTGGTACATTTTACATTGTTTTTAAAGGGTGGGTTGATCTATGAACCGCCTGCGCAAAACGGTATAAGCATGTTTGTATCCAATATGCTCACACGGGGCACGACAACCCGATCTAAAGACGATATCGCGCGTATTATCGAAAATATCGGAGGACAGCTTTTCGCATCATCAGGCAATAATACCAGTGATGTCCGATGCACGGTCATGGCTGATGATGTATACACCGGTATTGAGTTGTTAGCTGATGTGGTGCTGTATCCGTCATTTCCGCAGGAAGAAATCGATAAGTTGAAACAGGATACTTTGCTTGCTATAGACAAACTTGATGAATCGTGGAGTACGGAAATAGTTAGATATTTTAAACAAAATTATTTTAAAACTCATCCTTATAAGAATGATACTATAGGTACAAAAGATTCAATAACTGCACTAAGTCGTGACGATCTTGAGGCTTTTTACAAAAAAATATATATTCCATCAAATATGGTGCTTTCGGTATATGGGAATTTTGACGAAACGAAAATTGTTGAAGAAATTAAAGCTATATTCGAACCATTGCCAGCGGGCTCGCTTCCTGATCCGGAGCTTACCGAAGAAACAGGTGCGCAATTGCTAGAGACTACTCAGGCAGAAAGAGAGGGTGACAAATATTCCGCTACAGTCATGATTGGATATCCGGGGATTTCTATAGACAATAAAGATAAGTTTACTTTTGATGTTATCGATGCCGCTATATCGGGTATCGGCTATCCCAGCGGGTGGCTGCAGGACAGGTTGCGTGGTGGCAACTCTAATCTGGTTTATCTGGTTCATGCGTTTCCCCAGTTTGGTATTGGTGCTGGCTTCTTTTCCATTCTCAGCCAGACAACTGTGAACAATTATAACGAGGTTCTCGAAATTATCTCGAAAAGCATTGATGAACTCAAAGAAAAGGGATTAACCGACGAAGAACTCAATATGTCAAAAAATACATGTATCACCATGAATGATTTATCCAGAGAAACCATTGGTTCGCAATCATATAATGATGCCCTATATGAAATCATAGGTTTGGGGTATGAGTATGACGTTAAGTATCCTGAGCTCATTAATGAGGTTACAGCTGAAGATGTGTTGAGGGTTGCTAACAAATATTTCACCAAAAAACTGACCGTAACCGTCTTTCCTGAAAATTATGAGGAACAGTTGTCCGAAAAAGATAATGGCCCTGTTCATATTCCTCAGATGATTGAAAGCGATATTCACACACCATAACGATTGGATAAAACCATAATGACCAGATCTATGCGTATGAAGTTATGTGTAGTTGTATTAGCAGTTTGTCTCATTAGCGCTTACACTATGAAAACTCTTCTTTCCCGTGACGATCCTAGTGCTAAAAAGGCCGAAACTAGTTTTTTGTCGTTAGAAAATGCACTGAAATCATATTTGGATCAGTATATTCCCCACAATACTGAAATCGAAGAACATTTGTCCGCTATGGAAGCGTTGATAGGCGCCTATCAAATATATATAAAAGATAATCCCGATCATATTGAAGCACGCAGGCAGTTGGTGGATATGTTTATCCTTACCCAGCAATATGATCAGGCGGAAATCCAGTGGGCTGAAATTATCAAATATGAACCGGATAACGATGCTCTCCTTAACGAATGCGGTATATTCTATTCTGATCACGTTTATGATCCCCTAAAAGCAGCTTCCTTGTTTCAAAAGGCTATAGATGTTAACCCGGATATAGCTGACTATCATGCTAATTTGGGCTTGATATATTTTGTGGGCAGGCACGCTGTCGCAAAGCATTTTAAATGGTCTCTACGAGAAATTTTCACACAGATGTTGATGGAATATGATGCCGCAAGGAAACTTGACCCGAAGAATTTTTTGCATTCTCGCGATTTTGCGCAGAATTTTATTATGGCAGATACATTTGGCGTTACCTACGATCGTAAACAGGCTATTCAGGCGTGGAAAGATTGTCTCCAATGTGCGCTGACGCCCGAACAGTTCGCGTATGTGTATATTCAGATTGCCCGTATATTATTACAGACAAATGAGATGGAACAGGCGCGTTTGTATTTGCAAAAAGCCCTCGAATATGATAGAAATAATGATACTGCAGAACAACTTCTCAAACAACTGCATAAAAACTGATTTTTTCTAAAAAATATTATTTCATGAAAGAGAACTATGACGATATCGCTTGAGCCTGATTTACAGGCAATTTTCGATTCATTCAATTCGCTTTATTTCGATTCTACTCTCAATTCTGAAATCCGATGGGGTCGAAAATATTCCAAAGCACGGCGCAGGACTATCCGTTTAGGTAGTTATAATTTTAAAAACGATGTTATACGTATTAATCCGGTGTTTGCTTCCGGTGATATCCCTGATGTTGTATTGCGCTATGTGGTGTATCATGAAATGGCTCATGCGTGGTGCATTAAGAACGATCCCCAAATGCGGTTTCATAACGGTGTATTCAAACAAAAAGAGCGTGCATTTCCAGAGTATAAGCAGGCTCAGATATGGCTCAATCAAAATAAGACAAAATTTTTCGCCAGTACACCGGCTCGAAGTTTATGGACGTTATTTCGGTAAGCCGGCGCTGTGACGTTCCGGCATATCAAGCTGAGTGGTTTATGGAAGCTATCCGGCAGGGCGGCCTTTATGTGAATCATCCGTATACCGGTCAGGTTAGTTATGTGTCGTTGGACCCTGATGATGTGACAGCTCTGGTATTTTGGTCGAAAAATTTTATACCTATTAATCCATATTTGCATGAATTGCGTAATTCATATCATTGTATTTTTCATTACACCATCACCGGTTTGCCAGGGCACATTGAGCCTAATATTCCGGATACTCGCCAGTCAGTGGAGCAATTTATAACCATATCCAAAAATTTTTCGCCGGAAAATCTTATATGGCGTTATGATCCTGTGATTTTCTCCGATGATTTTGATGAGAATTATCACATCGCAATATTTGAATCTATCGCACGTAACTTATCAGGGTATACAGTTAGATGTTTTACCAGTTTTGTGCAGCGATATCGCAAGAATGACCGCGCTATGATGCCACTTTATGAATATTCTGTAACAGATGATCAACGCAAACAAGCTTTAGCTCAGAAATTATCAGCGATTGCAGCGTCTTATGGTATCGTATTGTATGCCTGTTGTTGTCCGGTAATGCTGGATGCGGGATTACCTCAGGCGCATTGTATCGATAAGAAACAGATTGCCTCAGTCACGGGCAACGATGTATCATACCTCAAAGCAAAACCGAGTAGAAAAGGATGCGGGTGTTACGCCAGCATCGATATCGGAACGTATGGCACGTGCAAAGGCGGCTGTTTGTACTGTTATGCACGATAATAAGGATTAAATATGGCGCAAAAAAACTATGTAATTCCTATTTTTATACCTCACAGCGGATGTCCGTTTCAGTGTATCTTCTGTGATCAGAAACAGATCACCGGAACAGTGCAAATGCCTGATCCGCAGACTGTATGCGATACCATAGAAACCTATCTCAAAACCATACCTAAAACGGCACGAAGGATTATGCTGGCATTTTATGGTGGTAACTTTACAGGTCTAAAATCAGATACACAAAAAAATTATTTGCAAGCAGTTCAACCATATCTTATTTCAAAAAAAATCGCTGCTATTCGTATCTCTACACGGCCGGATTGTATTGATCGTGATACGTTGCTTCGTTTGCGGGAACATGGAGTGACTGAGATAGAACTGGGCATACAATCGTTCGATGATAACGTGCTCGAACAATCACAGCGCGGCTACGATGCCGCAACAGCGGTGAGAGCATCCATTATGATACGTGAGTACGGATTTGCGCTTGGACACCAGTTTATGATTGGATTACCGGGCGACAGCTGGCAGGCGCTTATTACCACAGCGCAAACATCGGCACGCGTGTATCCTGATATGATAAGAATCTATCCCACACTGGTTATACGTAATACTCCGTTGGCGCGCTTAGAATCTTTTTCTCCGCTTAGTTTGGATGAAGCGATCAAACGATCCGCGTTTTTGATAGATTTTTTCGAACAACGCCATGTTCGTATTCTGCGTGTCGGACTGCATCCTCCTCAGGATGAGGGAAGTATTGTTTCAGGTCCGTTTCATCCTGCATTCAGGTATCTTGTCTATTCATATATCTGGAGAGATTTTTTCTTGAAGACTATAAATTTTGAAATGCTGAAACAGGTAGTCAGGCTGACTCTATCTTCAGATGATTTGTCCTATGTGGTGGGATATAAGGCTAAAAATAGAAAAATATTTCATCCGACGTCGTCGGCTTCTATCCGTCCTGATCCGTCGTCGGCTTCTCTCATCCGTCGGGTACCTTGGCTTCTTCCGGGTCATGTATTGCTTGGAACCGCTGATGGGGGAGTGATACACCTCAACCGGAATGCGTTTCGTATAACAAATACCGATACCTCAATTAAACATTATAGCGCAAAAGAGGGAACTCACTGATGTATCGTGGCATTGTGATTATCAACCCTGATTTGCCTGATGAGATTTGCCATCAACTTGCCTATCATGGCTGGCAGGCTGTTGAAGTCGATCGATGTCCTTCAGTCCTCGAACCGATATCAGGTCATCCTGATATACAGGTGTGTTGTTTGCATGAAGAGGTGGTCGTGCAACCACAAGTATCTACGGTTGTGAAAAATGCAATATCGTCTAATGGATATAGACTATATATTGGTGAGGCAGTGCCGCAGCGAAAATATCCTGCAGATGTACCGTATAATGCGGTTGTTATACAGAAATATCTATTGCATCATAAGTCACATACCGATCAGGTGTTAAGCATCCTTGCTGATAAACTTGGACTGATTCGTATACATGTTAATCAGGGGTATACCTGTTGTTCTGTGTTGCAGGTTGGACACAACGCACTCATTACCGCTGATGCCGGTATCGCAAATCAGGCTCAAAAGCACGGAATAAACGTGCTTCATATTCGTCCCGGATATGTCACTTTGCCCGGTATGGATACCGGGTTTTTCGGAGGCACCGGCGGCTGGGACGGCGCGGATTCGGTTTTTATCTGTGGAAAGCTTAATGATCATCCTGATGCGGCCAAAATACGTGAATTTATCACGTCACATGGCAAACATCCTATCTGCTTGGGGTCTAGTGATTTGATTGATTACGGATCTTTGCTATTCCTGCCTAACCGATCATAGTCTAGAGAATCTGATAAACCCTGAAACGGGGATTATGATACAGCAGCTTGAATTTAGTCAGCGATTGAGGATTCATACAGAATCTAGTACGCATTATATTATCTCCGTATGATGTCGGTTTTTCCTGTCGTCTAGCATAATCGTATTGATAATATTTACCGTAGGGATACTCCGCGTACAAAGCGTAAAGTTGTGTACGCGATGCGTCTGCATCGACAACAAAATATTTCATGCCGTATTTTTGACAAAATTCGTAAAAGACCGATTCATCTTCCTCAAACAGCAGTTGGCTCATCTCAACAAGACGTTCGTGTACACGAGGGCTTTCAAGCAACCCATCCAGATATGTAGGGCAATGGGCGTATCGTTGAATCGCGTAGCCGTAACTCCAGTATGATAGCGTTGGCAGTCGGTCTTTGTTTATTTCATCGAATTTTAGCAATGTTTCTTGAAGGTATGGACGCATTTCCACACGTACCATAGTGACGTATGTGCCTCCTTTCCAGGCTGATCCTAGAATAATGGCGGTGGTGAAGATCAACATTGTAACAATGCCCTCTTTGCGCCATGGAAATCGATTGAAAAATGTGATGGTACGGTTGACGGAAATTGCTCCGGCTATTGCTACAAAAATAGAGAGCAGTACCTTGTTACGGTAAAACAAAAGTGTCAAAATAAATATAGTGAAGAAAAAAACACTCATAATAAATTCGCCTTTGGACATTTTTTCGTGCTTTTTACGGAAAAATATCAGCGAAACAGGATAGATGACTATAAAAATGGCTCCCCACGAACATATATCCCATTTGAAAAGTTTGAAAAAAGATGTGGAAGACAGCTCTGCCGTATTGAGAAACAAAATGTTTTCAATACCAGTAACTTTGAACTTTTTGAACATAATTGCTATTTTGAGCATAAGAATTTTGATGAAAGATTCATATCCTGATGCAAGGTGAAACAATGGAATAATAAATACCATCGCCGCCGGGATTAAAAAGGTGGAGTAATCAATCTGTATACGATCCTGATCGGTTTTTTTCCACCATTTTGTCATTGCGGCCACAATTCCTAATCCTATAATGAGTAATGCGTTATGGGAAAAAATATAGTTCTGTGAAAAAAGAAAACGAAACCCTAACGCGCTACACGCGACAGCGATCGATTGGATCATATATGCGCCCATTAATCGCCAATCGGTTCGTTTGAGAATTATCAGTAAAATGAATGCAATACAGTATAAAGTAGGGAATAACAACGAAACACGCCATGTTCCTACTGACAAAAGCATAAATAACGCTGACGCAATGCTATAGATATAAAACTGTTTTTTCGATTTAGATTGAAGCGCTTTGATGAAAAATGTCATGTTGATGAGCAGAAACAGTAATCCCGGCCCTTCGTACCTGTATCGTGTACAGAAGGTTCGTACCAGATGGGCAGGCATGACTGCCGCCAATGCTGCCCCAATGAAGGCAATATAATCTTTCTTCTCAAGGGTTTTGACAAGAAAATAGACCGCTATCATAGTCAATGCTCCCATAATGGAATAAAACAGCACAATGGCATCCTGTACCGATCCTGACGAAAAATGTTTGTAAATCAGGAAAAAGCCCGCCCCAAGGTAGTAAAGGATCACAGGCAATAAATCCACAACAGGTTTGCCGTCAGGGTACCATGCAAGGTTATCCATGGCAGGAATATGTCCGGTTCGTAATACTTCTTCGGTCATTCGCAGATGGAACCCGTAGTCATAATCGAGAAGGAAAAAATCCTGCTTGAATGCCGGGTACATTCGGAAGTAGAACCCGTAGATGAATAACGCGATAAGCCCGATCGAAATAAGCGAATATTTTAACCATCGAGGGACAGTTATTGTTTGCGGTGTTTTTGATTCGTTTACCAAACTGGTAGAAGTTTGTTTATTATCTATGACGTATTGAATATCTTTTTCACTGAGGTTTAGGTGTTTAGCTAGTTCTTTAATAGATTTTTCAGGATAATTATCGATGATATATTGTTGTTGGCGTTGGCTGATTTTTTGTGATGTCATCTAAAAACCTTTTTGTCTATATTGATATCGAATTTTTTGATTATCTTAACCGTATTGTTATAGTATACGCAGGGGTATAAGTTTTCAAGGGGATTATAAAATATTTTGTAATATTTGATAAATTTCGTATACTGTTTTATGTTTTGGTTCTAACATAAGGTACTTAAAAATGATTTTTATTCAAAAACTGATTTTTGCATGTTCTATAATACTTGTATTATCTGCTTCCAATGCTGTTGGAGGAGCTGGACCGGTTCATGATCCTGCTAAAGTGGTTGCCCCGCCTGCATCGTCGGTGCAACCTGATGCAGCGAATATTGTATTCGATCAATACACGTGGGATTTTGGGACTATAACAGAAGGTGATGTTGTCAGGCATTCATTCCAACTACACAATAGGGGCAATGTGGATTTGCTCATTCATCAGATACGCACGTCATGCGGTTGTACCGCCGCGTTGTTATCCAAAGATGTTCTCACGCCGGGTGAATCTGCAACAATATCTATCACATTTGATTCGAGTGGACGCCAGGATTACCAGTACAAAGAAGTTTTTATTAAAAGCAATGATCCTGAGACTCCATTTGCCACAATAGTTATTACTGGTACAGTGAAATTGCCTCCGGTTCCGCGTCTGTCTTATGAGTCGGATACAGTCGATATTGGTGCAGTGGAGGTTGGTGATTCTCCAGCGTTGAGTATTGTTTTGAAAAATACCGGCTCAAAATCGTTGTCTGTCTACGATATCCGTTCAGGTTCGCTTTGTCAGGCAAAATTGCTGAAAGATGGTAAAATCGAACCCGGGGAATCGCAGTATCTGGAAGTATCATTTTCAAAAATGGATGAGCGGGGATTGATCGAACAGTTTGTGGCGTTTTCTACCAATGATCCTTCTGCCAAGAAGGTAACCATACGTCTTATTGGATATGTTTGCTGTGATGATCTGGCGTCGGCGATGATGTTGGTGCCTACTACGTGGGATTTTGGTTTGGTTAATGCCGCAACGCAGGATATTGTACAAAAGACGTTTCGTATCTTTAATACCGGATCTGCTCCTTTGGAAATTACCAGTGTTACCATGCCTCGTGATGTTATCTCGTCCATAAACGTACCTGTTACAATAGAACCAGAGTCTTCCATTGAAATGACAGTCCAGTTTGATTCGATTACAAAAAAGGGGACTGTCAAAGATAATATTTTTATCTATTCCAACGATCCGTCACGCCCGACTCGGAAAATTACCGTCTATGGTTATGTGAAAATACATTAAGAGATTCTAAAATCCTGTTTTCACTTTTCAATACGTTTGCTTTGTAGTAAAGTACTTGAGTGCTCAATTAACTAAACAAGGGGTTTTTGTGTTTCATCCATTAAATTTGATTGCAATAAGCGGTTATTTAGTGATCGTTGCCTTGATCGGATTCATTGCCGGCAGGGACGAAAAGAATACTGACGATTATTTCCTTGGCGGTAGAAAAATACCGTGGATGGCTGTGTGCCTGTCTATTCTGGCGACAGAATGCAGCGCTGTTACGTTTATCGGTGCTCCGGCTATATCTTTTGCCGCTGGAGGCAACTATACCTATATTCAGCTTGCTATTGGATCACTGATCGGACGGGTACTGATTGCATACCTGTTACTTATTCCTTTTTATAAATATCGCGTTACTACTGTATACGAACTTTTGAAAATACGTTTTTCTAAAGGATCGCAAATTGCAGGGGCGTTGTTTTTCTTTGTTACCCGTTTGTTGGGCAGCGGGGTGAGATTGTTTGTTGCATCACTGGCAATTCATGTGGTCTTCGGATTACCTTTATTTACTGCTATTATGCTGGCTGCGGGGATTGCCGCTGCATATACTATATGGGGTGGAATCAAGGCTGTTATATGGACTGATGTCATTCAAATTATCATTTTTATGGGTGGTGCGGTTGTTACGCTTTTCTTGCTTTATGAGTATTGTGGTGGATTTGAAACGATACGCAACATTGCAGGTGGTGCGGATAAATTTTCAACCTTTGATCTGTCATTTGATTTTACTCAGCCGTTTACCTTGCTGACCGGGATTATCGGGGGATGTTTCCTTACCTTTGCTTCTCTTGGTACCGATCAGGATTTGACGCAACGCATGCTGACATGCCGAAATACTAAAATGGCGCAAAAAGCTTTGATATGGACAGGTATAATCGATTTCCCTGTTGTTTTTGTGTTTCTGACGATCGGTGTTTTGATGTATGTTTTCTATACCATCCATCCTGACCCGTCTTTGCCTGCCAACAAAGACCATCTGTTCCCATATTTCATCTTGACGCAGTTGCCTCCTGGTCTTTCAGGTTTATTAATTGTCGGGGTATTTTCCGCTGCTATGTCTAGTTTGGATTCCGCTTTAAATGCTCTTGCGTCCAGCGCTATCTGCGATATATATAAACCGTATCTGGCAAAGAATCGTACGGATTCACATTATCTTAAGGTTTCACGGGGTATGGTTATCTTTTTTGCTGTAGCTCTTGTGGGCATCGCATATATCTGCAAAAATCTTGGTATGGTGCTGGTACTTGCTTTTAAAATTACATCGTTTACCTATGGGGCATTGATGGGTGTGTTTCTTATCGCTGTCCTCACAAAAAGAGGTAGTACATTTGGCAATATCACGGCAATGTGTTCAAGTATTCCTGTCGTGTACCTTGTTACCCAAACATCCATTGCGTGGCCGTATTATATTGTGGCTGGCACAATATGGACATTCATAATTGGCAGTTTGTTCTCTTCACAAATGACTTTCAAGCGGGTTATTCAGTATTTAAAAAATCTTCCTTTATTTCAAAATTGTCCTCAACAGTTTATTCATTCCGATGATAGCCTTATATAAAACGATATTTTTTATAACAAAGATGTAAGAATGTGAAAAAAAATATTGACCTTCATCTACTCGTGTGGTAGTTTATTGTAAATTCATGTAATATAAAGGTAAACAAGTTAAATGTATGTCTCATGGCACAGCTTGTGTTGTTGTGGAGGGTATTATGGAACAAATTCTAACATTAAAAGAAGTTGCACAATATATAAAATTAAATGAGCGAACTATCCTTAAGATGGCTCATAATAATGAGATACCTGCTAGGAAAATTGGTAACCAGTGGCGTTTTATATTGTCTAAGGTTGACGAATGGTTGTCGCAAAGTGTGGAAGAAGTACATACCTCTGAACTCGACGAATTGATTCATTCAACCCCGCAAATCATACCCATATCACGTTTGTTTGCTACTGATATGATGGAAATGAATTTGACCGCGACAACAAAAGAAGATGTGCTCGAAGAACTATCGCTTATCCCTAAGAAAAACGGTGTTATTAAAGATAATGCCGAGTTTCTTGAAGCAATCAAGTCACGTGAAGAATTGATGAGTACCGCTTTGAGCAACGGTATCGCAATGCCGCATCCACGATATCCAATAGAAGGATTGTTCGAAGAACCTCGTATCCTTTTTGCGCGTTCAGTCAAAGGCGTCTCTTTTGGTGAAATCGATGGCGAAAAAACTCATCTGTTTTTTGTAAGCTGTGTGCCTAACGAAGTATCGCATCTGCGTCTGCTTGCAAAACTGGGTCGGTTGTTCCGCGTACAGAACATCGTCCAGCGATGTCTCGCGGTTAATTCCAAAGAAGAACTGATGCGCCTGTTCCTCGAACTCGATCAGACAGATCTGGATTTTACCAAGTCGCCGACAGCAAGCGCAAATCATCAGTAAATACCAGAACTTAGCTTTCACTCTTAATACGATTAGATGGTATGTTTGATTGATTTTATAAGGAATTGTACTTTTTATGATAAAAAGTACCAAAAAACATGCCTGATAGCATTATTGCGCTTCCTTTCTGGAATTGAGGCAAGGTTGTATCATTATGACATCTGTTTATAGATATTTTCTTGATATACTTAATATTCTTTCCTTTTCTTTAGATGCTGTTATAATGGTTCTAAAATCAAGAGAGGAGGAATTATGTCAGATTGCCTGTTTTGCAAAATTATCAAAGGACAAATACCGTCTAAAAAAGTATATGAAGATGATCTCGTATACGCATTCCATGATATTGATCCGAAAGCTCCGGTGCATGTCCTTATCATTCCTAAGAAACACGTTCCCGGTGTTCCTGCCCTTGCACAGGAAGATGATGCTGTGATCGGGCATATAATGCGCGTGGCACATCAAATCGCTGTTGATCAGAAAATTGCCGATTCCGGTTATCGCATCGTTGTCAATTCAGGTGAAGATGCCGGACAGGCTGTATTCCACATTCATTATCACCTGCTTGGCGGTAGACACCTTAATTGGCCTCCGGGTTGATTAAGTTTCGCTACCTATATGCCGATATATTGATAAAGAAATTGTTTATACCATAGCAGGTTGCATGAAAAGAAAAAGCCGTCCTAAAAAATTACTGTATTTGCTTGTCAGTATCTGCTTGCTTGCCGCTACTGCGTATACGACATCCTATATCAATAGGCTGGAGCGTCGTATTCGAGATCTCGAAGAGAAAAACAATGCCCTTAAAAAAACTATTGAACGCCTCCGTGCAGAGAACAAACGCCTTTCCTTGATAGAAAAATGTCGTCTGATTGAAAAGAAAGTCGAACAGATACGTGGATTGAAGGCAAAAGAATTAGTTGATTTTGATGTGATCACTAAGAAAGAATTAAGATCAATACTCGACCAAAAGTTTGAAGAAACCTATCCTGACGTTAACTTCGATTCTATGGAAACAGCTTTCAAAATCCTGGGACTCATCGAACCCGATCTTGACCTGAAAGGTACAATTATGAGGGTCTACGATGAACAGGTCGCGGCGTTTTACGATTATGAAAATAAAAAGATGTATATGGTAGACAGCAACATGTTTACCTCAACAATACGTGATATGTTTCTGGCACACGAGTTAACCCATATGTTAGAGGATCAGCATTATGATCTGATCAAGATGGGTATAGACGATATGTCAAACGATGACCGTTCTCTGGCCCTATCTTCCTTGCTTGAGGGCGACGCTACCCGTTTGATGAATACTTATTATCTCAAGAATGCCGGGTTGCATATCTTTGTAGATGTTGTTGCCGGTGTGTATATGGAATTGAAGCAAAGTGAGATAGATAAAGCTCCCGCATTTATAAAGGATACCTTGATATTCCCCTATATGAAAGGGCTGATTTTTGTGATGGCTCTGTACGAAATGAATGATAACAATGCTGTGCATAAAGCATTTCTGGATCCTCCGGTGAGCACTGAACAGATTTTGCATCCTGAAAAATATTTTGGCCAACGCGACGATCCTGTAACTCCTGATTTACCCGATTTAGATGCTCTGTACGAAACGAACGGACTGACAGAACTATATCGCAATACGTTAGGTGAATTTGCCATGGGCATCTGGCTGAAAAATTATATCCCCGCAGATAAAGCACGAAATGCCTCTGAAGGATGGGACGGCGACCGTTACGTTGTCTTTCAAAATCGTGATAAACCTGATTGCTGTGGATATATTTTCAAATCTAATTGGGATACGAAGCAGGATACAGTCAGTTTTGTGAATGCTTATCAATTATTACTGGAACGAAAATATTCTGTGGATTTGGATGATCCTCAGGATGCCTCAGATATTCAATACGAACTCCCCAACGGTTGCCGGGTATCGATACATCAGCAAGATACCGGAGTCACTATTATCTATGCGTCAGAGGAAATCTTTGATGATGTCCTTAGCAATGTTATAGTTAGATAAAATATCAATTTTATATCTTTTTGTTGGATTCATTTAACGATTAATGTTATTATATACTTCCTTTTTGAAGGTATAAAATAATTCCCAACGATTTATCTGGAGGCTGTTATATGATTATCCGAATGAAAAAAAACGCATCTCAGGAAGATGTGGAAAAAGTTCTTGGCAGAATAAAAGAAGCAGGTTTAACTGCAAATATTTCTACTGGTGAAAGTCTTACTATCATTGGTGTTATCGGTGATGTTACCCGTTTACGTCCTGATCTGGTAGAAGAAATACACGGTGTTGAAACTGTCATGCGCGTTTCACGCCCGTACAAACTGGTTAGCCGTGAGTTTAATCCTATAGACCGCCAGATAAAGATCGGATCGGTTACTATTGGAACAGGTAATTTTGTCCTGATGTCCGGGCCGTGTGCCGTGGAAAGCCGCGATCAGATGTTATCAAGTGCTCAGATTGTTAAACGAGCTGGCGCTGATATACTGCGTGGCGGAGCATTTAAACCTCGGACCAGTCCGTATGATTTTCAGGGACTTGGCGAAGAAGGCTTGAAATATCTTAAAGAAGCTTCTATTGAAACAGGTTTACCCATGGTAACTGAGGTGACTGGAGAAGATAAGATAGATGTTGTTATGAAATATGCCGATATGTTGCAAATAGGCACCCGTAATATGCGCTCATACGATTTACTGAAAAAAATAGGTGAGCGTACCAAAGATACTAAAACGCCGGTACTACTAAAACGCGGTGATAACGCGACTATCGACGAATTCCTAAATGCCGCGGAATACATCGCTAAAGAAGGCAACGAGAATATAATCCTTTGTTTACGTGGTATACGGACATTTGAGTGCGGTAAATTTGTCCGTAATACCGCTGATATCGGTATCATACCTGTTTTGAAACGGGAAACCGGTTTGCCGGTTATCTTCGATCCGAGTCATTCAGCCGGTGACCGCGAGCTTGTTTTGTCCTACAGTGCCGCCGCAGTTGCTGCTGGCGCGGACGGGCTTATCATTGAAACCCATTGCGACCCTGAAGGGGCACGCTGTGATGGAAAACAGAGTTTAACTGAAGTGGAACTTGGCGAAACTTTCAAACTTTGTCGGAGTATCAGGGAATCTATCATCCAGCAAAAGGCGTATAGTTGGTAATCAATCACCATATTAGACGTATCTAGCGGGTAGAATGGGTTTAATAAATGCTTCTTAAAAACCGTCATTGCGAGAAGCGAAGCGACGAAGCAATCTCAAATAGATAGAAGCAGAGATTGCTTCAGCCCTAACATGGCTTTGCAATGAGCCTTTTGAATTGATCCTGAATAAACAATTTGGTGTATCTGTAGTCCGGTGTTATTTTCGGCGGATTATATAATATCTGGTATCGTTATCCTGTAGAGGAGCAGATCGAATAGCCCCTTCAAGTGCCTCTCCAATAAAAGGATAGCCTTGATCTATATACTCTGGTCCTTCTGTGCCTATGTCCATCTCATTACCCTCATTGAACTCTTCCATTCTAGTAAAAGGTCCTGAGGGTGAGGCACTATAGAAAATTTCGTAGAACATGTATGGTTCATGAGCCCAAATAATTTTTATAGCTTTCTCATAAGGACTTGTATTTACTGGAGTTATTTCTTTGACGTAAAATACAGATAAGGGATCATAAGGGTTTGTGCCTACCTCAAATTCCATCAGGTTCGTCGCGCCATCCTGATCAGGGTCTTCCGATGCGTCAGCACTTGAAAGGGGATTTAAACTATAGTTTACTTCCCATCCATCCGCAATGCCGTCGCCGTCTGTATCATCATTAAATGGTTGAGTGCCATAGGCCATTTCATCAATATTGAGCAATCCGTCGTTATCTGAATCTTCCATAGCATCATTAATATCGGTAGGATCGAGCCCGTTGGCTATTTCCCATGAATCCGGCAGTGAATCCCCTGTTGGTATTGGCAGTGTCCTGTTTAGCGAGCGTTCATCACCGTCACCGTCGTCGCTTGTGTAGACATCGAGCGTGTAATCGGAAGCTGATGTATCTGTTTTTCCTTTAACTTTCAGGTAGTAGCTGCCCCCCTGCATGACAGTGTGCGCATATACAGTTTGATACGTATAGCCGTTGTAATTTGACGTTACTTTTAACTCTGATCCCTCATATACCGAAAATGATTGTACTGGTTCTCCCTCTGATGAGTCGTAGTAGTACAACTCCAAATCCATAGTGTTGGTTGTAGATGGCTCCTGTAAAACTACTTTTATTGTGTAATATTGGTCAAGGTATATTACGTACCAGTCTCTGTCATCCGGTATAATGGAGAAAGCCTGGTCTTCTCCAGGATATATTGGAGTAGCAGCTGTCCAGTAGTCATTTCCGTCGGATAAATCGGGGTATAGGAATGAAGCACAGTTGATATCGTATTGGTCGAGTGTACGCATGTTAAGGTTGTCCACAAATGCCGGTTGTAGTAATCCAAACATAGTCGGGCAGGTGGCAATAGGAATCTCACTTGAATCGGGACGTGAAACGACTGAAAATGGATGCGCAATACCCAGTGCATGGCCGAATTCATGGGTGACAACACTTTGAACATCGATAGTTTTATTGGAATAATCCATCTCTGTGGTGCTCCAGTAATATCGTCCTCCTTCATCAAATACAGATGCGTTGAGGATAATATCACAATCTATAAGTTCAGTAGTTATTCCATTTGGGGGCTCGTTTGGTGGTACTTCTGTATCTTCGCTGTCCCATGTTAAAAGTGTTTTTCCGATTACTTCACTTTCCGTGAATCCCGCTACTGATCCATCAAGACAGAAACTAACAGTATTTTTGCCGTCCACTTCCCATGGGTCTGTAGTCATCATCCCTTCAAATTCTACTATCAAGTTGGCTGTCGGTATGTCTTGCCATGTTTGTACGGAAGCTTGAACAGCATTGTGAAATGCTAAAATATCCAGTTCTGACGGTAACTCATAGTGGTAATATATACTCAAAATAGCAAAATCACCTTCATTTTTTGCCCAGTGAAAATAATTCTCATAGTTTGCGTTATCTGCAAAACCATCGTTTTCCGGGTCTTGTACTGACTCTGCGTCAACAGATACACGAGGATCCCAAGTCGATCCGGGGTTGGGGTGAGGGATGAGGAGACGAATCCAATTGAACGTGACAAGTGATTGCGCCGGAGCGCATATCATCAGGTTCAATAGTAATAGTATGCATATGAGCAGACCAGTTTTATTCCTTTTCATTCCCTGCAGTCCTTTGGGTTGTCACGGTATAATATTTGTCGGCCATGTTATTTGCAAAATCAATGATGAGTTTTTGTATATATTTAATCCAGTCAAAGTCCTTATCGGGTGTTTGCGTGGATGTGTTTGACTGGTTTAGTGCAGATGTTTGCTCAACTGCTTGTTGTATTTCAGCGATAAATTCATCGAGTGGCTTTTTGACTAGCCGTGATGCAAAAGGGTCTTGTACCGGTTGGACAAAATGCAGTTCCGATTGATCGCTGACCGCATATTTTTCTCCGGTATCCGGATCTTCTATAATCGAATATTTTCCCATGCTCATACCGATTACGCGTTTTAAGGTTTTCTGGTACTTGTTGTTTTCCATAAACAGAATTACTTCTTCATCAACTGCGTAAGATGGTGCGCCATAAACGGCACGTGTGTATCGATCGGTTTTGCCACCCAATTGTATGACTTGAATACTTTTTTCATCTACATTTCCTTTAAAGACGCGGTCGCACTGGATATCAGTGACGGTGTAAACTTGATTATTCTCTGTAATGAAGTTTACATCAGTCACGATTCCCATAGCCACGCAATCAGCCCTCTGGGTGATTTCCTGTGTGGAAAATTGTTTAACTAAAAGCGTAGCCTGGCTTAGTCCGGTTGTTATAACCAGCGTAGCTACTGAAATTGAGATAAAAATACGACCAAACAGTCTCATGGTTCACGTCCTGGTATCTAAATATATTATACCATTTTTCCCATAGGATTGCAAAAAATATAAAAATAATTATATCTATCCATTATTTAAAACGTCAAAACCGATGAAAAGATTACAAGTATTCTCGTTTTGAGGTAATTCAACCGGAGGATTGTAGAAAATTTTTCGCATAATCAATCCATTTGCAGGCGCTACAGGGGCTGGAACAACCGGGTCGTGGGATGTTAACGCCTGGGTAATAATGTCTTCGGATACTTTACCTCTGCCTATATCAAGGAGGGTTCCCACCATCAGGCGGACCATCTTGTAGAGAAAACTTTTTCCCAGTACGTGAAAAAATATGAATGGGGGAGTATGCTCGATCTGTAAATCGTATATAGTACGCTGAAACTTTTCATCATCACGGCCTGAGTTAGCGGAAAAATTCTCAAAGTTATGGGTACCTAAAAATAACCTGGCTGCCGCTCTCATCTTATTGATATCAAGATGATGCCGAACATGCAGAGAAAAATATCTGGCCCACAACGCTGGTGTGGTCGCATTATAGACGGTATACAGGTAATATTTCCCAATTGCGTTGAACCTCGCGTGAAACGATGGATCACATTCATTGACGTGCGTTATTACAATATCATCGGGTAACAATGCGTTCAATCCTTTGTATAATGCCGCGGCGTTTAAACGGGTTGCGACACTGAAATGAGCGTGTTGATCAAGTGCATGCACTCCGGCATCAGTTCTGCCAGCTCCGAAAATTCGTACCGGTTGCCCTGTCAGACGGGTAAGTACGGTTTCTACTTCCTGTTGAACTGTGGGCGTCTGAGGCTGAATTTGCCAACCCAGAAAACGGGTACCCTGATATTGAATGGTAATACAAAAATATTTCTTATCTATCATTTTAAAAAAGTCTTGTTTGTGAAATCAGGTTAATGTAGACTACTGGTAACTAAAAGTCGTAATTATATACCGTTTAATCTACAAATACAATACTCCAGTGAGTGAGCAATGCACAATTTCAATTTTTTAAAGTTCGTACGTATATCGATCATTGTGGCTATGTTATCCGGGCTTGCCATTATACATTGTTCATGTATGAGCCCGGTCAAAAAGAAACATGCGCTTCTCAAAGCTGAGCAGGACATGAAAGATGATACTAATGCAGTACTTGGTTTTCATCCTTTTTCGCTGTTTTAACAAAATTTGTTTTCCGCTGAGAGCGAATGTGAAGTCTGTTGAGTTGTCATGAAAAGATTCTTTTTTATCTTTATGCTGATGGTCGGTTGGGTTCCTTCCTTATATTCTCAGGAACAAACAGATGCCCGGACTCTCCTGTATCTTGCCCAAAAAGCCTATCAGGATGGATTATATGATGTGGCAGAGCATCAGCTTTTGCGATTGATGCAAGGCTATCCATCGTCTTCGTTGCATCCCCAGGCGTGTTTCTATCTGGGAAAGATTCGATATGATCTGCATGATTACGAACGAGCTCGCCCTGATTTCGAGGCACTTATTCTTGAAGAAAATACTCAGTTTAAAGAAGATGCATCTTTTTATTTGATCGATATCGATTATAAAATTCGCGAATTCACCCGTTGTATCGAATCGGTAGATCAATTTAAGAAATTGTTTCCTGATAGTGCACATGTTCCATATGTCTTGTATTACGGGGGAATGAGCCAATATTCTCTGGGGCAATACGAGCAGGCTGGTGCTTTTTTTGAAGAATTGATCGGTCGATACCCTCAGAACGAGTTACGCGAAGTTGTAACATATCTCTATGCAAAGGCCTTTTTTGAACAAAAGCAGTATATTGATGCTTTGCATATTTTTGAATCGTTTATAGCGGATTTTCCTACCTCTGAATTGCGTGCCGATGCCTGTTTTTGGAGCGGAGAATCGTGGTATCATCAAAAAGATTATCAAAAGGCGCTGGATGCCTATGAGCAGTCACTTGATAATGACAGCTCTCGCAGTTGGGCAGATACCGCCTTGTACAAAAAAGGCGACTGTCTGATTGAAACAGGTGATCTTGCTCAGGCTCAATTAGTATTCGAGCAATTTTTAGAAAAATATCCAGATTCGGTATTGCGGCATGCGTCTGTTATTGGTCTTGCCGAAGTTGCTTACCGCCAAGATGATTATGAATTGTGTATTGAGCATTTAAAAAAATTATTCGAGATACCTTTATCTGATCATTTGAAGATAAAAGTATGGTATATGTATGCTCAATCCATGTATAAACTCAACAATTTCATCGAATCCAAAGAGGCTTTTGAAGAACTTTTACATTTTGATTTGTCATCGTCTATGAAAGCAAAGGCGTATTTCGGTACCGGAAAGTCCTTGTTTGCTGCAAATAACTACGATCAGGCCATATTATATTTTCAGCAGGGATTGCTTATTGCCAGGGATCCTGTTTTGCGCGCTACGTGCCAGGTTTCAATCGGTGACGCTCATTTTGCATTAAAAGCCTTTGACAGTGCCTTTGAGACATATCAAAACGTGCTTGAATCGTATCCTGATACTCCTTTATACCCCAGGACACTTTTTCAAATTGGACGATCCCGTTTGATGCTATTTAACTACGATCAGGCAATAGAGGCTTTTACAATGCTGATTGAAGAGTATCCTGACAGTGATTATGTAGCGTTGGCATATTTTTATCGGGCGTGGGCCTATTTTGTTCAGGAAAATTTTGTACAGGCAGAAACTCAGTTTAACTTTTTTGTCGGGCACTATCCTGACAACAAGAAAGCTGATCAGGCACTTTTTTATCGGGGAGTGTCATTGTATAACCTTAAACGCTATGGAGATGCAATACAGGCGTATGATATGCTTACAACTAATTATACGGATTCTCTAATCAAAGATAGATGCGAATATGAAAAAGGATGGTGCTTTTTTCAAATGGGCGACAGCGCTAAGGCATTGGAACAATTCGAGGCGCTTTTGCAGAAATATCCGGATTCTATGCTAGCTCCTGAAGTATTGTTTTGGGTAGGTGAATACTATTACAATAATGCCGATTATGAACATGCATATCCTGCTTTTATGCGTATTGTTGAAGAACATCCTCAGGATAACCTGCAGTCAAAAGCCTTGTTCTGGGCAGGGAAAAGCGCATATCTGGCTAACGACCAAGATATTGCAAATACCTTGCTTGCTGATTTTATCGAGCAGTATCCCGATGATGATTTTATTGTCGATGTCCATTTGCTTCAGGCTGAATTGATGATTAAAGAAGAAAAATACGAGGAAGCAATAGCCGTTTTGGATACCGTTATTCTAGAACATCCTGATTCATACCTACTTGAAGAAATATTTCTCGCAAAAGGCAAAGCATTGCTTATCCTTGATCGTTTTGATGAAGCAAGGGAAGCTTATACTCAGGTTACAAAATCTTATGATGATTCTATCGCGGCTCAGGCATGGTATTACATCGGCAAAGCATATATGGAACAAGGTAAAGGAACAAACGCTGTAGAGGCGATGTTGCGTGTTGTGTATCAGTATCAACAGCAACGCAAATGGTTTTATCAGGCTTGTTTTGATGCTGCGGTATATTATGATCATAAAGGCAAATTGAGACAGGCAAAAAATCTGTATACAAAAATGCTTAATGCGTATCCTGATAGAAGCGTCTATCCTGAATTATTGGCTGATGCAGAACAGCGTCTTAAAAAGATTCGTGATAAACAACTCATTTTGTTTGAAATAGGAGATTGACAATGATTGATGTGCTCGTCAAGGGTGGTCCCATGATGTACCTGATACTGTTATGTTCGATAAT
This sequence comes from Candidatus Auribacterota bacterium, assembly GCA_963675685.2. Taxonomy (GTDB): domain Bacteria; phylum Auribacterota; class Auribacteria; order Auribacterales; family Auribacteraceae; genus R3-B46. The sequence continues at coordinate 86,668 of CAXXKF010000010.1, read as the reverse complement.
CGCAGTATCTATTTTTCTCGAAAGATTGATACATTTCCATCGCGCGTCTATAGATTCGGAAAAATTTATCAGCGGTTTGCGAAACATATTGCGTAACAAGAATTTTACTGAGGCTATAGCAATTTGCGATGAGACACCCGGCCCTATTGCTTATACCTTGAAGATGGGAATCATGTGTCACGATAAGTCTCGCGAGGAGATAAAAGAATCTATGCAGGATGCCAGCCTTTACGAGATTCCCCGTCTGGAGCGTAAGTTAGTTGCTCTTGCTACGATAGCTCATATTACACCTCTGATCGGATTACTCGGTACGGTTTCGGGTATGATCACGGCATTCAAGACTATCGTAAACAATCCAGGGCCTGTCAATCCTACGTTACTTGCTCAGGGAATATGGGAAGCTTTGATAACTACTGCTGCGGGTCTGGTTGTGGCAATACCTGCTTATGTCGCTTATAATTATCTTGTCAGCAGGGTAAACAGTATTGTTGTGGAAATGGAAAAAGGCGCTACAGAAGTAGCCAATTTGTTAAGCGAAAATAAGGACGATTATGCGTTTTAAACGGTCAATTCAAATAGAAAAAGGACGCCTTGACCTGACGCCACTGGTGGATGTCATATTTCTGCTGCTCATTTTTTTTATGCTCTCATCCACATTTATCCTGCAGCCGGGTATTAAGGTTGAGTTGCCTCGTGCCAAACAAGTTCCTCAGAATAAAGAGGAAAATATGGTCGTTACCCTTACCAGAGAAAATCAGGTGTTCTTTAATAATGAACTTACAACGCTTGAAGGCTTAAAACGTCGTATGCGCATGACGAGCAGAAAGAATCAAAATGCCACGCTTATCATCAAAGCCGATACCAATTCACGCCATGGCAATGTGGTGCAAATTATGAACATAGCTCGTCAGGCTGGTATCGAAAAGATGGCTATTGCCACCAAACCCGAGTAGGACTATGAATAAGATTGTATGGTTATCACTTTTTCTATCCCTGTTGTGGCATTCATCGGCTTGCATTCTGTTTAAAATTGCGGAACCGTATACCAGCAGGGAAAAAAAGGTACAAATTTTTGATGTTGCATTTGTGCCGGCAGAGGCTGTTGATCCAAAATCTTCCTATGAACAAAGGTTTTCATATAATAATACTGATTTTATAAATACACGGTTTACACTGCCCGGCGAACATAGTCAAAATATGCGGGTTCCTGAAATCAAAGTTGATTTTGAAAAGAAACTGAATCCGCTTGATCCAGTCTCTGGTGAAATGCTGGGAATAGTTCAATATTCTAACAATAGATATCCTATGCAAGGCGAGAATAGTCCTTATTATGATAAAACAATTGAACAGTTGGGTGGTGTCGATTACCAACCGCTTGTGCCAGTAGATAATGAAATGGAAACGGGCATGCAGGCTAAATATCTTAAATTTATGATTAAAGGAAATATGAAACCTATAGATACAGTTATCTTGGGAGAAGTGTCGGAATATATTGTTGAACAGCCATGTGTTGTGAGATTTTCTGTAGACCGTTTTGGCTCAGTACGCTATGCCATTCTTGATCAATCATCAGGCAATACTTCGATAGATGCAAAGTTGGTATCGATTTTGCGTCAAATTAAGTTCAGCGTACCGTTGAAACAATCGCTTTCTCACGATGCGATAGCTCATGATACAGTTTGGGGCAAAATTATTTTCTATAACCATTAGTCCTTTTACTGTTATTTACTGATGGCAGTAGAGGTATATACTGTAGATATGATTATCTTTATTGTAGCTCCACTGTGATTAGAAGGTGTTTCACTGCATTATTCTGACTCGCTATACTGTGAAATCAATGTAAATAACGCTGTGAAAAGTGAGAATCATATACTAAGCGAGAGTTTTTTAGAGATTTGATATGATTAGAGTTGATTTATCTATCCTGTTTTTTATATACTTGATTTTATCATTGGGAGGCATTATAGCCCTTTGGTTCTGGTTTGAGATGACCCATTCCTCGGGCCGTCTAACACCATATTCCAAAACCGTTTACAAATGTTCTATTTGCGGCTATCATTATATTGATGATATAGATAAGAAAATAACACAGTGCCCCCGATGCTCGAGTTATAATGATTCGGAATCGGGTTGACGAGAACTTATACGTATTCGCGTGATTTATCGCGGATGCTATGGGGGGATCGATGAAAGAAAATTTTGTTTGGTTTTTTGCGTATGGTTCTGCGATGAACTCGACCAGGTTAGCTGGCCGGGGAGTGAAGTTTTTAAGCATAGAACCATCATATGTTGAAAATTATCAGCTGAAGTTTAACAAGCGTTCTGTAGATGGAACCGCAAAAGCCAATATTGTCCCTGCTCTAGATACCAAAGTCTATGGTTTACTCTACAAATTACCCAAGACGGAACTTACTAAACTCGATAATATTGAAGGTCTTACCTCCGGTCATTATTATAGGAGCAGTGTCCAAGCAACTACTATGGAGGGAGAAGTCTTTTTAGCTGAAGTATATATCGCAAACGCGAAGTATCTTGTCGAAGATGAAAAAGCATTTCCTTCTGAACAGCACATCAACACTGTATTCAATGCTGCGGTCAAGAATAAACTTGATCAGGAGTATATCAATTACCTTCGATCTTTTCAGGAAATGGCGTAAAAATAAACAAATTATAGATACGGTATCGTAAAACAATACCGCCATGGATGGGAATTAACTGATTTTACTGAATAATATCAATCCACCGACAAGAAAAAATCCAAGCAATAATGCCAGCGATATGCCATAGAGGCTGAATCTTGCAAAAAATGATATGATCGGTTTGAGTTCTTTAAGCAATCCTTTGAGATTGCCCTTCTCCTGGGGAGTAATTTCTATTGTTTCCATAAAACCTCCGTATTAATTAAATGTTGTTATATTTCAATTTGTTAATAGCACATTTGATACCAGTGAAACCATTAATCTATGTAGAAATTTATAATGATATGCTGAGCAAAATGTTATGCCGATATGTATGTATATCTTTTAGAAGAAATAGAGCATTTTGGCAATATATTTTTCATTAATATTAGAAAAATTTTCCCCAATTACTGAAATTACTGAATTGCCTTAATTATTTATTATCTTTGATCCTTTAAGTAGTCGTTAAGTTGAGTCAAAAAGTGGTTTGAAACCTCAAGAAGGTTTTCCATGTTTTGTTCTCTTCCACCGTTGATCTTAATGAGAATATTTTGTATGCGAGTATAAAGATAGACCGGATATTTGCGATCAGGATAAAATGTAATAGCAATACTTTCGTCTCCCAAAGTATTTGTCTCAAATGTTTGAATATTGACAGAATCATGTTTGGCTTGCGCTTTAAGGATGTCAAAATTTATTTTAGCTTCTTTTTCGGCAGATGTTATATCAGGGAAACGAATAACAAGCGCACTAATTTTCTTAGATTCATTATGATCATCAGCAGGAAAAATTGTTTGTAGCAAAATATTCACACTGATTAGCGGTTGTTTCAGGTAATTAATAGTTACATCACCATTGATATACTCTGTTGTAATAATAGTAGGTAACTTTAATGTATTACTTGAGATCGCTAGAAAATTTAAATTATCTGGGAATAAGGATGTTTTGTTGGTATCTTTATGTACTGATTTAATAGATTCTTCATCATTATTGTTGTTAGATGGAGAACATGAAGGCAATAAAAAACATAAGATAATAGATAAAATAATCTTAATGTTGCGCATTAAAAAAGAATATCTCCTAGCCTTGATCAATAAATTGATACAAATTGTATGAGATCAGACAGTATAGTGCTATACTGTGATAGTAAATTAAAACATAGAAAAGTCAAGAAATTTTAACGATATGTAATAAAAATTTAATTGTTTACCAGACGGGCAAAACGACGCTTGCCAACTTTGATGATCATATCGTTTTCAGGAGAAATTTTTGCCTGAACATCTTGTATTTTATCTCCGTTGCATTGCACAGCGCCCTGCTGAATCATTCGACGAGCTTCGGATGAACTGGAAGTTAAACCTGCCTGCTGGAGAAGATGACAAATCCATATTGTTCCATCTTCTAATGAAAGTTCAGAAATTTGTATTTCAGGCATGTCCGATGGAAGATCTTTATTTGAAAAAACTTTTGTAAATTCCTGTTCTGCTTGTTTGGATGCATCTTCATCATAAAAACGAATAATAATTTCACGGGCGAGTTGTTTTTTCATATCCATTGGATGAGCTGAGCCATCATTTACGCTTTGCTCCATGGTGTCTACTTCCGCATTTGATCGCTTGGTTAATAGACGATAATAGCGGAACATCAATTCATCGGAAATAGACATGATTTTGCCGAAGATATCTTTAGGAGTGTCATTTACACCTATATAGTTACCCAAACTTTTGCTCATTTTTTGAACACCATCTGTGCCTTCAAGTATGGGCATGGTTATAACAACTTGTTGATTCTGTTGTTGTTCGCGTTGTAGATCTCTACCGACAAGTAAATTAAATGTTTGATCGGTTCCACCTAGCTCAACATCGGATTCCAGCATAACAGAATCATACCCTTGCATAAGTGGATAGAGGAATTCAACTATACTGATGCTTTTTCCTGCCGTATAACGTTTAGAAAAATCATCACGTTCAAGCATGCGTGCTACAGAATATTTCGCGGTCAATTCGAGGATATCTCTGAAACACATATTGTCAAACCAGTTGCTATTGAAAACAATATTGGTTTTGTCCTGATCAAGAATTTTAAAAATTTGTTCCTGATATGTTTGTGCGTGCAACATGACTTGTTCGTGGGTAAGGGGTTTCCTTGTTTCTGATTTTCCGGAGGGGTCGCCGATCATTGCAGTAAAATCGCCAATAATAAAGTCTACTGTGTGTCCCAGATCCTGAAACTGACGCAACTTATTGAGAATAACCGTGTGTCCCAGATGTATATCTGGTGCAGTAGGGTCAGCGCCAAATTTCACATGAAGAGGACGTTTGTTTTCTAATGATGAAGCTAGTTTCTCGCGGAACTCATCTTCAGAATAAAAACTTACGGTGTTTTCTTTAATGATCTCTAGTTGTCTCTCTATTTCTTTTTTAAGTACGTCTTTTTCCACAATGGTTTCCTCCGAAAAAAAAGGCCTTAAGGAGATATCTTAAGGCCTTTTTGTTTATTACTTATATAACGATGAAGATCGAAATTATTCCTTATCTGCCTCAGATTCTTCAGATTCTTCAGTAGATGCTTCCTCATCTTTTGATGCTTTTTTAGCAGAAGCATCATCATCTTTTTTGTCAGCAACCGCTTTTTCCTGTTTTTTAGCCGCTGGCTCTTCAACTTCTTCAGCTTTTTCGGCAGGAGCAGCAGGTTTAGCAGGAGCAGCAGGTTTGGCTGTCTCTGATTTTTTATCTTTGAGAAGTTCATCAAGCTGTTCTGAAATCAAACTTGTACTTTCAAAGGTATCGCCACGTTTCTTACGTGATTCAAAATCTTTGACTACCCGTTTTTCTTTTTCAACTTTTTCAGTCTGTTCCGCTTGCTTCTGTGCATTTAAAATTTCTTTGATACTCAATGCTATTTTTCGATCTATCGGATCGATTTTCAGAATCATAGCGGTAATCTCATCGTCAACATTTGCGAAGTCTTCGAGCTTGGAAGGTGGTTTTTCCGATACTTGAGAAGCATGAATCAAGCCTTCCAATTCGTCTTCAAGTGTGACAAAAATACCGAATCCGGCTATTTTGCTTACCTTACCGGTAACAACCTGACCGATTTCATATTTTTCTTCGATATTTTCCCATGGATCAACAGTCAACTGTTTAATACCAAGTGCTATCTTTTTGTTAGTCTGATCAACTGACAATACTATAGCTTCAACCTGATCACCTTTTTTCAGGACTTCAGCAGGATTATTGATCTTTTTGGTCCATGATATATCGGAGATATGAATCAAACCGTCAATACCTTCTTCGAGTTCAACAAACGCACCGTATGACGTAATGTTACGGATAGTACCGGTAATACGTTTGCCTGCAGGATATTTGTCTTCGACCACACTCCATGGATTGAATTCAGTTTGTTTAATACCGAGAGAAATTTTTTCTTTCTCTTTTTCGATACTCAACACCATTGCTTCAACTTCTTCACCAACCGACAACAATTCGGACGGATGATTGATACGTCTGGTCCATGAAAACTCAGAGATATGAATTAATCCTTCAATCCCTTCTTCAAGTTCAACAAACGCACCGTATGGCATGATGTTAACTACTTTACCCACTACTTTGGAACCGATTGGGTACTTGTCTTCAACCGCTTCCCATGGATTTTGTGTCTTTTGTTTAAGGCCCAATGAGATACGGGCATTATCCTTATCGAATTTTAATACGATGACTTCAATTTTCTCACCAACGGAAACCATCTCGCTTGGATGATTAATGCGGCCCCAGCTCATATCTGTGATATGGAGCAAGCCATCAAGTCCATTGAGATCAATAAATGCACCGAAGTCGGTAATGTTTTTAACAGTACCGGTAATAAGATCGTTCTCATTAATTTCTGTGAGCAATCTTTCACGTTCTTTATCGCGTTGTTCTTCAAGCAGTTCTCTGCGCGAGATAACGACATTTTTACGTTCTTCGCTGATTTTAATGATCTTGAAGTCAAAAGATTTACCGAGATATGAATCCATATTCGGTACAGGTTTGATATCGAGCTGTGAGGCAGGTAAAAATGCTTCCACACCGATATCGACCATGAAACCGCCTTTGACCTTCTTGAATATTTTTCCGTCTACTACAGATCCTTCGTTGCATTTTTGGATCGTACGTTCCCAACGTCGGCTTTTGTCGACTTTGAGTTTGGACAACAACGTCAATCCATCTTCATTTTCCATAGTATCGAGAAAAACTTCTATCTCATCCCCGACATTGAAATCTTCATAATCGGGAAACTCTTCTATAGGAATTATCCCTTCGGATTTGTAATTGATGTCTACGAGAACTTCATTAGGGTTAATTTTGACAATTTTCCCTGAAATGATGCTCCCTTCTTCTAGATTACTTAAGGTTTGTTCGTAGAGCTCACGAAAGTCATCAATTGTTTCCTCCACCTGTGGGGCCACAATGTTCTGATCTTCCAGAGCCGTGTTAGTTGTTTTTTGTTCGTTTGCCATAATTGATTGTAATCCTCCTTAAAACACAATATTTCCTTGCGGATTATTGCAAAATATAAAAAAATCATTTTATTGTCAATAGGATTCTTTGATTATTTTCAAAAGTTTGCTTCAAATCCTTTATTTTATCGACCATTATTTTGCTTATTTCCTGATAAATTTCTTTTTTTGATGTTGTATTGAGCAATTCATAATCCGGAGTGAATGGTTTCCCAACCACTACCGATACCTTAGTAAACCTGAAGCATTTTGCACCACGAGGCAATGCATTAAATGTGCCATCAATATAAACTGGTAGAATATTGACCTTAGATTTGTATGCGATCAGGCCTGGACCGGTTTTACCTGATTGAACAGTACCGTCTGGTGACCGTGTCCCTTCCGGGAAAATTAAAACCGTTTTACCTTCTTTAAGGCGCTGTAAAATATTTTTTATGCTCTTTGGCGACGGGTTGTCACGGTCAATGGGGATCAAATTGGCGTGATTATAAAATAATATGTTTAGTATAGGAAATTTGCTTTTGACAAGTTCTTCTTTGGCCAGATAGTAAATATGGTATGGAATCGCATTGCCAACGATTGGAGGGTCGATGTTACTACAATGATTGGAGGCTAGAATACCGCTAAATAATTTTACTGATTCATAATCTTCATAATAAAATTTTACCCGGAAGAAAAGTTTTGCCAGAAATCTGAACATCATTTTATAAAAGAAATAGATGCGATTTTTACGACTGAGTTGAATATTTGTTATATAGTTGGCTACTATATTGAGTTTCTGGTCGGCTGTCATTTGTGAAGAATCAATTTCGATTGCATCTTCAGCTTTTCTAAGCGGACTATTTTTTCTCTTGGAATCGTTTTCATCACGTTCAATAAGATTACGCTTTACTGCTTCAAGAGATATTGAGATACCTTTTTCTTTCAATTCCATCAAACGGCGTTGAGCACGGGCATCAATACTCGCTGTTATGAAAAATTTAAAGTCTGCTTTGGGTAATACAACAGTTCCTATATCTCTGCCTTCTAAAATAGCATTGGTTTTCTTTGCGTTGTCGCGTTGTATGGTAATCAGATGCTGGCGTACAATTGGTTGAGCTGAAACTTGAGATACAAAATTGGATACCCTGGGTTCCCTTATAGCATCGGTCACATCTGTATTATCCAGGAAAATACGGTTCCCGTCAGACCCCTGCTTAATATCGACTTTGGTGTTGTTCAAGAGTTTGGTCAATGATTTCTCGTCAAACGACTGTCCAAGTGTATCAAGTACTTTTAGAGTCACAGATCTATATAATGCACCCGTATCTATATAAATGAAACCAAGCTTTGCCGCGAGTTGTTTTGCCAAAGTACTTTTGCCTGATCCTGAATGGCCGTCTATCGCTATCGTGATGGTCATTGTTAAGCGTTTTCCTTTCGTATCTGTTTATCGTATAATAAATTATCTCTTACGGAGTGTGGTTGATAATTGAGTTCTTTCTGAGCGCGTTCACACGAAAGAGCGCAGTCTGCTCCACGAGGTTGTGCTGCGGGATTGCGCAACATAGATGATTCCTCTATATAATGAAGATTTTTTTCATGGAGTTCTGCCGCCAATTTAGCAAGTTCGTAACGTGACATCCGGTCAATCCCGCATATATGGTATAAACGAGAACTTTTTGCCGTAGAATTTGTAGAAATGGCTTTTATAAGGTTTGTAACGGCCTGACAAAAATCACCTGAAAATAAAGGTGTGCGATATTGATCGGTATAAAGACGTTGTGTTACTTTGCTATCTAGTCCGTTAAGAAGAATGTCAAGGTATCCGCCTGTGGCTCCCGGCATATATCGCCCATAAGATAATGCTATGCGAAATACGGTGTTTTCGGACATACCGCCGAGAACAATCTCTTCACTTGTCAGTTTTGTCTCTCCGTAAAGATTGACAGGATTGGGTGTGTTCTCTTCAGAGTAAAGTTGGGTACTGCATCCGTCAAAAACCAGATCGGTTGATAAAAAAATTACCGGTATTTCGCACTCATTTGCATAGTTTACAAGATACTGTGTCGCGTCGATATTAACCTTGCGTGCCATTTGTGGATTTTTTCCGCATTGGTCAGGAGAGGTCATAGCTGCGCAATGTACGACATATGTCGGTTTATGATTATATATAAGGTTACGGACACTCTTTTCGTGTGTCAAATCTTCTTGAATACAAGTGCAACCATCTATTTGGGGTATATGTCTGTTACCCTGTGCAATGACATTACCATAAGCAAGCCAATAGCGCGCGAGGTTGCCTCCAAGAAATCCGGATGCTCCGGTCACAAGAAGTGAATGGTTTAATGATTGAATCATATCTTATTAACTCACTGGTTGGATCGAGATAATAAAATAAACAGATAGTATTGTTATTTTGCTAAATCGATCGTTATGTGTGTTTGTATATAGCACTTGAGATGTTTATTTTCTGAATTATAGTAAGAAAACATCTATACATTAATATTATATATATAAAATTATTTTTTATGTATTAATCTGCCTGCGCATGCAATAAGCAATAAGCTGAAAGTGCATCCAATATAGAAAGCAACCACAGGATACCAGTAATGATGAGCAAATAAAGCATACCAGGAGTATATAACCAACACAGCAGGGAAGCATAAGATAGCAATAATACCGAATAGGAATCCCCATGTTCTAATAATTAAACCGATACTTAGTGTCAGAGCTATTAGAAAAGATATAATGAATATTATGATACCTAAGAGTCGTAATAAACGTCCTATATTTTGTTTTTCCATAATAGTCATCTGCTCATCATGTATATGTTAGACTACAACAATACCATATAGGATGCTTAAGAGTATATATAAAATGGCTTCTTTATGAAAAGATCGTGTTTAATAAATGTAACTTGTTATGAAAAAGAGATAAAAACAAACAAGTTAAAGTAATGGAAAAAATAAAAAGAATGTAAAACGTTAACAATAAACTTATAGTGAAACATGATTAAAAATTAATAAAATAGTTTAATATGTGATAGAAACAGTATGCTGGGTAATAACATAGATATGAAAATGAAAATGAATTCGAAATAAATTGAAAAAAGGGGTTGCAATCATATCTGAAAGGAGTATAATACGCACCACTGTCTTAAATTGCTCTTTTTATATTAATAATGATTTATCTTCTTTGTTGTTAGTTAGATAAAGAAAAATAAATAAAAAGGTTGCATTGCTGGATAAAAGCTGTATAATACGCAACATTGTTTTGAAATGTGCTGTTTTTCTGGTAGTTATAAAAAAATAAAGAAAAAGGTTGCATTGAAAAATAAAAGCTGTATAATACGCAACATTGTTTTGAATGTGGCATTTTGATTAAGTTAGTGGCGCTGCATGAGCGGCGAAAAAAGTTAAAAATAATGCTTGCATTGAAAAATAAAAGCTGTATAATACGCAACACTGTTTTGATTTGTTCTTTGTGATATTTTAGTGATTATTACTTGGTGGTTGTTTTCTTGGTTAATAGATAATTGCAGCCCTAATATAAATTAATGTGTATATAGTAATCTCATATCATGGCGATGTTTTAGTGATTTTTAAAAAAATAAAAAATTGTTAAAAAGATATTGACATCGCGTTTAGCTTCGAGTATTATTACAACGCTTTTCGAAAATATTCATTAAAATATAATATGATCCGGCTTCTGAAAAGTGAATCTAATTTTTCAGAGAGCGATCTATCTTGAATGATATTTATATGGCAAATTTTGCCGTTATGAAGTTGGTGGTGGATGGGATCTTTGATAATTTATTTGAGACGCGATACATTATGCTTATAGTATGAAGCCAATAAAGTCAATTCATTTTTGGACTATAAAATAAATGATATAGAGTTACGGAGAGTTTGATCCTGGCTCAGAACGAACGCTGGCGGCGTGGATTAGGCATGCAAGTCGGACGAGAATCGTTGCTTTTGATCCTTCGGGTGATGAAGCAGTGAGGACAGTGGCGAAAGGGTGAGTAACACGTGAGTAATCTGCCCTTAAGTTGGGAATAACAACTCGAAAGAGTTGCTAATACCGAATATGAATAGTTGGTGGCATCATCTTCTATTCAAAGGTGGGGACCTTCGGGCCTGCCGCTTAAGGATGAGCTCGCGGTCTATTAGCTTGTTGGTAGGGTAATGGCCTACCAAGGCTGTGATGGATAGCCGTCCTGAGAGGGTGGTCGGTCACACTGGGACTGAGACACTGCCCAGACTCCTACGGGAGGCTGCAGTCGAGAATCTTTCGCAATGGGCGAAAGCCTGACGAAGCGACGCCGCGTGAGCGATGAAGGTCTTCGGATCGTAAAGCTCTGTCACATGGGACGAAACGTGCAGGTGTTAATACCATCAGTACTTGACGGTACCATGAGAGGAAGCCCCGGCTAACTTCGTGCCAGCAGCCGCGGTAATACGAAGGGGGCAAGCGTTGTTCGGATTCATTGGGCGTAAAGGGCGTCTAGGTGGCTAGTTAAGTTGGATGTGGAAGCCCGCAGCTCAACTGCGGAATTGCATCCAAAACTGATTAGCTTGAGTTCAGGAGAAGGGAGCGGAATTCTCAGTGTAGCGGTGAAATGCGTAGATATTGAGAAGAACACCAGTGGCGAAGGCGGCTCCCTAGACTGAAACTGACACTGAAGCGCGAAAGCTAGGGGAGCGAACGGGATTAGATACCCCGGTAGTCCTAGCAGTAAACGATGGGTACTTGGTGTAGGGGGTATCGACCCCTTCTGTGCCGAAGTTAACACGTTAAGTACCCCGCCTGGGGAGTACGGTCGCAAGGCTGAAACTCAAAGGAATTGACGGGGGCCCGCACAAGCGGTGGAGCATGTGGCTTAATACGACGCAACGCGTAGAACCTTACCAGGGTTTGACATGTACTGGACAGCCTGTGAAAACAGGTCTCTCTTCGGAGTCGGTACACAGGTGTTGCATGGCTGTCGTCAGCTCGTGTCGTGAGATGTTGGGTTAAGTCCCGCAACGAGCGCAACCCTTGTTTTTAGTTGCCAGCATTTCGGATGGGCACTCTAAAGAGACTGCCGGTGATAAACCGGAGGAAGGTGGGGATGACGTCAAGTCATTATGGCCCTTACGCCCTGGGCTGCACACGTGCTACAATGGCCGGTACAAAGGGTAGCTAAACCGCGAGGTGGAGCCAATCCCAAAAAGCCGGCCCCAGTTCGGATTGGAGTCTGCAATTCGACTCCATGAAGCCGGAATCGCTAGTAATGGCGCATCAGCTACGGCGCCGTGAATACGTTCCCGGGCCTTGTACACACCGCCCGTCACATCACGAAAGTTGGTTGTACCCGAAGTCGATGATCTAACCTTCGGGAGGAAGTCGCCGAAGGTAAAGCCAATGATTGGGATGAAGTCGTAACAAGGTAGCCGTATCGGAAGGTGCGGCTGGATCACCTCCTTTCTAAGGAGTACGCGGGTTAGAATTAGATCACATTATTCATTGGCGGTAATGGTTCTCTGATTCCTTCTTTTAGAAGTTCCCGAGTACGGTCGATAGCCTCTGTTGTATCGCCTCAAATAAATTTAAAGTCTGAGCAAAATTTGCAGGGGCCTATAGCTCAGTTGGTTAGAGCGCACCCCTGATAAGGGTGAGGTCGGTAGTTCGAATCTACCTAGGCCCACCATATAAAGGGGATATAGCTCAACTGGGAGAGCGCTGCCCTTGCAAGGCAGAGGTTACCGGTTCGATCCCGGTTATCTCCACCAATTTTAAAAACAGTTTAGTTTTATTTTGATATATGATCTTTGACAGTTATATAGGGTATTAAAAAATTTCGTCGAAAATGGTCAAGCAACAAAGAGCATTTGGTGGATGCCTAGGCGTCAGAAGGCGATGAAGGACGTGGTTAGCTGCGTTAAGCTTCGGGGAGCTGCCAACAAGCTTTGATCCGAAGATTTCCGAATGGGAAAACCCAATACGAGTAATGTCGTATTATCCTTACTTGAATAAAATAGGGTAAGGAGGCGAACCGGGAGAACTGAAACATCTAAGTAACCCGAGGAAAAGAAAGCTAAAGCGATTTCCTGAGTAGTGGCGAGCGAAACGGAATCAGCCCAAACCTATGTTGTGTTAAAGAAGGTATTCGTTGCAATATAGGTGTCGTGGGAGTTGATCTGGCTGAAATACCGATAAGCCGGAAAGTCAAAAAATTATTATCTAGCTGAACAGTCTGGAAAGGCTGACCGCAGAAGGTGAAAGTCCTGTACGCGAAAGGTAATAATCTTTCTGGATCAATTTCCCAAGTACTGCGGGACACGTGGAACCCCGTAGGAATCTAGGAGGACCACCTCCTAAGGCTAAATACTAACTGGCGACCGATAGTGAACAAGTACCGTGAGGGAAAGGTGAAAAGTACTCCTGTTAGGAGAGTGAAATAGTACCTGAAACCAATTGCTTACAAGCAGTGGGAGCACTATGCATGATCTTCGGGTCATGAACGTGTGACCGCGTGCCTTTTGCATAATGAACCGGCGAGTTACTCTATGTGGCATAGGTTAAGTTCTTACGGGACGAAGCCGAAGCGAAAGCGAGTACTAACTGTGCGTTTAGTTGCATGGAGTAGACCCGAAACTGAGTGATCTATTCATGGCCAGGGTGAAGCGTGTGTAAAAATACGTGAAGGCCCGAACCTATTGACGTTGAAAAGTCACGGGATGAGCTGTGAATCGGAGTGAAAGGCTAATCAAACTCAGAGATATCTGGTTCTCCTCGAAATAGTTTTAGGACTAGCCTCATGTTATAGACAGTAGGGGTAGAGCACTGAATGGGCTAGGGGGCTTACCAGCTTACCGAAACCAATCAAACTCCGAATACTACTGTTCCTTATCATGGGAGTCAGACAGTGGGGGATAAGCTTCATTGTCGAGAGGGAAACAGCCCAGACCATCGGCTAAGGCCCCAAAGTGTAAGCTAAGTGAAAAAGGATGTGAGATTTCATAGACAGCTAGGATGTTGGCTTAGAGGCAGCCACCATTTAAAGAGTGCGTAATAGCTCACTAGTCGAGTGATCTTGCGCCGATAATGATCGGGGCTAAGCTTACCGCCGAAGCCATGGAACGATTTTTATAATCGTTGGTAGAGGAGCATTCTATATTGGTTGAAGGGCAATCGGAAGGATGTCTGGACGATATAGAAGAGATTATGCCGGTATGAGTAGCGACAAATGAGGTGAGAATCCTCATCGCCGAAAACCTAAGGTTTCCTGGGGAAGGCTCGTCCTCCCAGGGTTAGTCGAGCCCTAAGCCGAGGCCGAAAGGCGTAGGTAATGGAAAACAGGTTAATATTCCTGTACCTCCTTAACAACGTTTGAACGATGGAGGGACGCAGTAGGCTAAGCGAGCGTACGATTGGAAGTGTACGTCGAAGCTGGTAGAGGGGTGGTCTAGGTAAATCCGGACTGCCAATACCTCGAGAGGTGTAAGGACGTGAATCCTTCGGGTGAAGCGGATTCGCTGACGCCACACTGCCAAGAAAAGCTTCTAAGTGAGTTGTTAGGGTGTTCGTACCGTAAACCGACACAGGTAGGTGGGAAGAGAATTCTAAGGCGCGCGAGATAACTTCCGTTAAGGAACTCGGCAAAATAGCCCCGTAACTTCGGGAGAAGGGGTGCCTTTGTTTGTAAAGAGATTTACTCTCTAAGCTTACGAAGGCCGCAGTGAAAGGGCCCAAGCGACTGTTTACTAAAAACACAGGACTCTGCTAAATCGTAAGATGATGTATAGGGTCTGACGCCTGCCCGGTGCTGAAAGGTTAAGGGAAGGGGTTAGCCTTCGAGGCGAAGCTCTGAACCGAAGCCCCAGTAAACGGCGGCCGTAACTATAACGGTCCTAAGGTAGCGAAATTCCTTGTCGGGTAAGTTCCGACCTGCACGAATGGTGTAACGATTTGGGCACTGTCTCAACGGAAGACTCGGCGAAATTGTAATAGCAGTGAAGATACTGCTTACCCGTATCAAGACGGAAAGACCCCGTGAACCTTTACTATAGCTTGATATTGATTTTTGGTGCAGTATGTGTAGGATAGGTGGGAGGCTTTGAAGCTGGCTCGTCAGGGTCGGTGGAGCCATCGTTGAAATACCACTCTTATTGTTCTGGAAATCTAACTTTGATCTGTGAATCCAGGTCGAGGACAGTGTCAGGTGGGTAGTTTGACTGGGGCGGTTTCCTCCTAAAGAGTAACGGAGGAGTGCGAAGGTTCTCTCAACACGGTTGGCAATCGTGTGTAGAGCGTAAAGGTATAAGAGAGCTTAACTGCGAGACCTACAAGTCGAGCAGATACGAAAGTAGGCCTTAGTGATCCGGCGGTAGAGTGTGGAATTGCCGTCGCTCATCGGACAAAAGGTACTCCGGGGATAACAGGCTTATCACTCCCAAGAGTTCACATCGACGGAGTGGTTTGGCACCTCGATGTCGGCTCGTCGCATCCTGGGGCTGGAGAAGGTCCCAAGGGTTTGGCTGTTCGCCAATTAAAGCGGCACGCGAGCTGGGTTTAGAACGTCGCGAGACAGTTCGGTCCCTATCTGATACGGGCGTTGGATATTTGAGAAGATTAATCCCTAGTACGAGAGGACCGGGATTGACGAACCAATGGTGTTCCAGTTGTTCCGCCAGGGGCATTGCTGGGTAGCTATGTTCGGAAAGGATAAGCGCTGAAAGCATCTAAGCGCCAAGCCTTCTTCAAGATTAGATATCCCTACCAGACACCTTGAAGACTACGAGGTTGATAGGCTGGATGTGTAAGTGTAGTGATACATTGAGCTAACCAGTACTAATATGTCGATCGGCTTGACCTTATAAGATAAATATCCGGAACGATTTTCACGAATCGTTCCGGGTACCCTATATTACTGTTAAAGATTTTTATAAATGAATAATTCTCGGTGGTTCTAGCAGAGGGGCAATACCCGTTCCCATTCCGAACACGGCAGTCAAGACCTCTAGCGCCGATGGTACTGCGACGATAGGTCGTGGGAGAGTAGGTCATCGCCGAGTTATATATAAACCCTGTAAGGTTTTCCTTACAGGGTTTTTTTCTTTCATCATTTCCATTTGCTGCTGCTATTTTTTCTTTAATCACATGTCCATCAAACTTACTAACCAATAGTTATACAGATTAATACAAAGTAATAATTTGATGTATATAGATTTTTGTGTTAAAATAGAGATGTACTATTTTAATTAACAAAGAGAAAGGATCTGTGATGTTAAATAAATTTTGTGCTTTTATAAGCTTATTTGTAATATGTTTGACTGCCCAGTATGCATTTGCTTCAGCTCAGTATGAAGTTGTTGTTTTAGGTACTCTGGGCGGTAATGCCGATATTGCGACTGATATCAATAATTCACTTGTAGTTACCGGTTACTCAAAGGATACTAACGGCAACTGGAGAGGTTTTATATGGGACGAAGAAAACGGTATGGTGAATATTTCGGGAAGTAATGTTTTTTACCCAGTAGGCATATCGGAAGATAATGTTGTGGCGGGATACAATAATACTCGGGCAATTAAATGGTCGAAATCAACAGGTTATGTTGAACTTACCACTGCCTATTCCGGTGCTTATGGCGTGAGTGATAATAATGAAATAGTAGGACATAGGGGCGGTTTATCCCCAACTTATTGGAATAGTTCAGGAGGAGCACATACTTTAAGTTACAGTGGCAGAAGGATGTCTATTGCTTATGATCTAATTGACTCTAATCATATTATCGGTATTACATATGATTTGTCGAATGGTGGCACGGGAAGTCAGATAAATGTTTTACCTATATATTGGTCTTCTATTAGTTCATCATGCTCTTTTTTTCAGTTATTTAATGGCGGGTTACAAGCAAATGCGAAAGATATTAATTCACTTTATAATACAGTCGGTTGGGCTACGGACAGTTTAGGAGTATCTCACGCAGTATTATGGGAAACATTTGGCTCTACACCAATTGATCTAGGCGAAGGTATAGCAAAAAAAATAAATTCTTCAGGAGATATTATTTTAGGAACAGATTCTTCCAACAACCCTGTAATGTGGATAAAAAATGTGTCGGGAATCTGGTCTGATCCTATAAATATCAACGACTTAATGACAAATTTACCCGATGGATACGTTGTTTCATCCGTAAACGGGATAAATGACAATGACTATTTTGCAGGTACTATAAATAATGGATCTTCAACACAGGCAGTTTATTTTGCTCCGGTTTCTACTGTTATACCTGAGCCTGCATCGGTTTTATTAGTTGCTCTTGCATTGCTCAACCTGTTTAGAAGATCATTGAAATCTAATATGTAGATTTTTGATCTATTCTTACATTAACTTAAGTACGGAGATTAAGTCATGAAAATAACGATGGCTACATTTTGCGTTTTTATCAGTGCACTTATTTTTACTACTACCGGTAGTTGTTCACCAACACCTTATCAATATTATGAGTTTAACGGTTCATATGCTGATTCGATGGGGCACTGGAATTTGAACCAGGTTGGTTCTCCGTCGGTGGAGGGCAATTATTTGTCTTTGGACGGGGATAGTTATCTTGTAACTTCGAATGTTGTGGGCTCAGCTCCGCTGGGTATATCTCACAACAATTTTACAGTTACGGCTTTTTTTATGCGTCCTAGCCTGGACCCAGGAGTCTTTTTGTTTACGATGTCGCATATGGCTCCTTATCCCGGTTGGCCGAATGTGGTTTTCGCAATGACTATTCATGAGACTGGTAAAGTGGATACACGAGTACGCGCCACAACCAGCTGGCAACCCTACGCAAGCTCTGTAGAGGGGCTTGTCATACCTGGTGAAGTATATCATTATGCTGCTGTATATGACGGAACTCATAATGTAACTCGTATTTATATAAACGGTATACTTGTAGGTTCTGCTAATCATACATATGATCAAACAATAGATGCTAGTAATTCCACTGATCAGCGTATGTATGTAGGTGCTTATAACCAAAGTGGTAATATTTATACCCATTTTACCGGTTATATCGATGAACTTAAGATTTTTCATACTGCGCTCACTGATCAGGAGGTTCTTGACGAGTATACAATGACATCTCATGACATTCTCATGGAAACTGCAATACCTGAACCTGCATCGGTTATTCTGATGATTTTCTCTGTTGTTTCGTGTGCAGTGAGAAAGATATTTCGAAAATAAACCGGAATACCTGCTATATAAACTTTCGATATATGCTTATATCATCAAGCCTCTCATGGCGATGGTACTGCGACGATAGGTTGATAATGTGAGCAGTTTTGACCTAGAGATTATGACTAATATTCCCCATTGGATGTCATTCTTGCGAAAGCGAGAATCCAGTTCTGATCCAATGTTGCCTGAGGCTGGATTATCGCTTTCGCAAGAATGACATGTCGGGTGTGATTGTTTTTTACTGTTTCTATCAAATTCGAGTTCAATATTATGTCCTACAAAATCTTTCTTTAAATTTTATTGCAATAATTCTATACTAAAGATATATATCGATATCATCTGAAGAAAAGGCAGATAAATGAGCGAAATATCTATATTAAATAAAAAAATTTACCAATTTATGGAATGGCTTTTGGGTCAATACTAACCACTACACTTATTGCATATCTTTTTCATATTCCTAAATTAGCATTATTATGGCTGTTTATGTTCATTGGAATGGTATATTTATCAGGGATGTATTATCTGGTTACAAGCTATAGAATAAGGATCAACGATACATTACATCTACAACATGGTTTTAAAGAAGATGACGCTTCATTTGAAGAAAATTTCTATGAGATACCGTATTCAGATATTGAAATCATTGGTATAAGACGCAATCCGTTATTCTTTTTTCAGAAATGTTTAGTTATAAAACCGCATAATGTACGATTCAAGAGAATTTGTATCCCACTAAACTTGAAAGGTTTTGACGAGTTCTACGAACATCTGCAAAATAGAATTAACTCATCAACATCAACTTAGAAAGTATCTTCACATACGATTTAATCGTTTCAAATTATCAGATTAGTTTCCGAATTTTTTATAAAGACCCAAAATTGACATCATAAACAATATGATCGATAAAGGTTCTGGTATAGCTACAGGCGTTAGTAAAAAAGCATGCTCAACATTGTCTATAAGACCAACACCAACGATCATACCATAGTCGTTAACAGAGGTTGCCGTTGTTAATGTCCAACCTTCAGTATTATTTACCAAAGAAGAAGTTAGATCATAATATACCTGATCGATCCACACAGCTGCTTGACTATCTACATATCCTACAATTTGAGTACCAGTACTATCAAGATCGGTAGCTTCACTTACCGTACCACTGGCAGGATTTAAGTCATGGATACTTAAATCACCTAACCAATAAACAGCATGAATATCACCCGAACTATCTTCAGAATAACCAACAATCATATTATTATCATTTATTCTTACACCTTTCGTTAACGATCCGGATAAAGTGTCTAAGATAGTTTTTGTACTTCCATTCCAGATAAAAGGAAGATATTGATAATCTAGTTCGTAGCCATAACCCAAAATATACCCGTTATTATTGATATCTTGTGCGGATGTATAAGTTCTTTCGGGCATAGTACCTATATCATATACAGTTGAACCTTCCCAATAACGCGCTCGTGAATTAGTTATTGTTCCCCATCCAGCGATAACACCATCATCATTTATCCCAAAACCAATTCCCCGATTTGATGAAAGATCATACAATTGTTCGGTTGTATTAGTGCTATATGTATAGCGAAAAGGATAATACATATTTGTACTTGTATTTTTCATCCAGCCTGTTACCTGACCATTTTCGTTAAGGTCACGTGCTTCCAAAAAATCAAACTGAGCATCACGAGTAATTTGAGTCAAGGTACCATCGTCCCAGATATAAGATTCTGTCGTAGAACTATCGTATATAACCACAAGATTGGAATTGTTGATGCTTTTTGCAGAACCAACACCAAGATCTGTTATCTCGTATTGAACAGCTTGTGAATAATTTGGAATCAAAAATATCATTACTAATATCGTAATATTGATAATTTGTTTGTTGGACATTTTTATCTCCTACGTCAAAGACTAATTTTAATTCGCTCCTTATAAAATTATAATACATATATACTTTTTTTGCAAAAAAGATTTAAGGAACCTCTGACAAATTCCTTTTGTATCCCCATCTTGAAAAGTAAAGCAGTGTATGCTATAATCTTGATAAAGGAGATCAGTATGCGTACGTTAGTCTTTATTATATCAATATTGATTATTACTCAGCAACTTTACGCGGATGCTGTGGTCCCAAATGAATATTTTACAGGAAACACTTATAACACCGATTTATGGGAAATCGATATTCATATGGATCCTCAAGGCACAGATTTCTATACTTACACATTTGAATCTGAACAGCTGAAGCCTATCAGTCCGGATGTCGGTGACGCTCGTTATGATTCACTCTCGTTTATCGGTAAGTTCTATCTCTTTGGTGACTTTGATTTTCAAATGGACGCTTTCATGCATAGGGGAGGCCCCGGACAGGGAATTTCTTTTATCGCAACGGACGCTAATTTGAATGTTATAACGTATACCGGAGACAGTCAGTTTCCCTCATTTACATATGAGTCTTCTTTTTCCGAGACATGGTTCCAGTTTCGGATCACTCGTGAAGGCGATACCGTTACTAGCTACTACAGGGAAATAGGTGAGGAGCTGTGGACTCTTTATAATACCAATACATATAGTGGCGATGCTATGAGAGTTTATTTCATTTCCTGGGATATGAATAATAAGCAGGAACATTATGATCTAGTGGATAATTTTATCCTGACTTCAGGTGTTGCTTATGATACCCCGCTAGGACTACAGACGGATGCTATCCCCGAACCTGCAACATTATGTTTGGTCGTATCAGCTTTGTTGGGACTCATTAAAAAACGTTTTTTCTAATTTATTGCGGATCTATCGATTCATAGAAGGAAGAATAATCAGATTCAGCGTGTCCATGGGCAATAGCTTTTTCTATAAGTTCACGCACCCCTTCCAGTGAAGCCGTATCCAGACCGGACATTTGCGCTTCATCAAGAAATAGATTAACATCTTTCAGCATGTGTTTGGTCGGGAAATTTGGATTTGAAAAATCTCGGTTTAGATATCGGGGCAGTTTCTTATCGAATGTTGGAGCATATAAAACACTTTTGCGTAGAATATCCATGAATAGATCAACATCGACCCCTTGACGGCGTATGAATCCTAAACTGAGTGAAAATGTTGCTGTGAGAGATGCGATCAATTGATTCAACCCGAGTTTCAAAGCCGCGGCTTTGCCTGTTTCGCCAATATATGACGGATTCTTCCCAAAACATTTTAAGACGGGCAAACATTTATCGAAAATGTTTTTATCACCTGCAGCCATAACGATCAATTCGCCAGCCTTGGCTTGCGGTGTACTGCCCAGTACAGGGGCTTCCAGATAACCGGCTTGTTCGTTTCTTACTTTTTGAGCTATCAGTACGCTTTCCGAAGGGGCTATTGTGCTCATCTGTATGATCACTTTGCCTGCTAACGATGCTTTTTCTCTATATTTGAATAAGATTTTTTCTATAGATGATGATGCTTTTACCATCAAAATAAGGATTTCTCCAAATGTGACAGCATCATCGACAGAATCGGCAATATGCGCTCCTTTATCTTTGAGAGGAGACGCCTTTTCCTGTGTACGATTATATGCCATAACATCATAGCCAGCGTTTAGCAAACGTTCTGTCATGGGGTAGCCCATGAGTCCTGTTCCAAAGAGCGATATTTTCATAGGTCAACTCCTGTTACATATTGTCAACTTGCGCTTTATCGATCATAGCCGGTGTTATGTCGGCATTATGTTCCGGGATCAGTTTGGTGATATCATTGTTGAGCATTTTTAAGTTATGGTATGCGGTATTGTAACTGCTGATAAGTGTTTGAATATGCTTGCCAAGCTTTTGCATAGATTCATCGTATTTCCCGAAATGGGAAACCATATTGCGTACGTGTTTTAATATATCATCAAGAGATTCTTTGACCTGCAGGGTTTGAAGCGCTTGCATAATTACCTGTAAATAAGCAAAAAAGGTGCTTGGCGATACAATGACAACCTGTTTGGAAAAAGCATAACTGAACAGATCGTTTTGTTGAGAATTGCCCGACACACCGCCTCGTTTTGCTATAGATTCCAACAAATGATAGAAAATACCTTCACCGGGGATAAACATCAGGGCAAATTCTGTAGTACCTTCTGCAGGACGGACGTATTTGCTTGTCTCATTGATCCTGTTTTTCATTTCAGCCCATATTTCACGCTCGATGCGTTCCTTAACCGATTTATCCTGACAGTCGATATATTCATGGTATTTTACCAGAGAAAATTTTGCGTCTACCGGTACAATACTGTCTTTGATATATACAACCGCGTCAACTATTTGACCATCCTTGAAACGATATTGGGTATCATATTGTCCTGGCGGTAACACATTGCCCAGGATATTTTCCAAAAGATATTCACCGTAGATGCCGCGTTGTTTAGGATTGCGCAAAACATATTCAAGACGTTGAAGTTGTTGTGTAAACCCCATGACTTTTGTGTTTGTTTCGTCGAGTTTGGTGAGCTTCTCGGTGATAGTTGATATCAGCTCGGTCCCTTTCACCAGATGTTGATGGAGCAATTTATTAGAATCGCCGAGCCGTTGTTCCATAGATTGGGAAAAGTTATTGAGTTGATTCTGTAGCAGCAGGAAACTTTGATCCTGTTGAGCTGAATCTTTCATCTTTCTGACGGTTGACAGGGTATATACAGCAACGCCAGCAAGTATAATTAACAGTATGGCAATTATAGAGAATAAAACATAGATCATCGAAGATTCCTTTCATTAATAAATGTGGAATCTCACTATACCATACAACAGAAAGGAATTCATCCTAAATATTATTTGAGGATACGGGCATCAATCAGTTGAAGTTGAATAGTCTGAAAACCAGTATAATCAGTCATATTGAGGGAATAAACTATATCAACCTTATCGCCTTTGGTCAGATTATATAGCTGTTTTTGCATGTTGAAGCCAATGACTTCCTGAATTATACCGTGTTCATCCTCAACTATGAACTTAAGGTGATTTTTACCGAAAAAGCGGGGGAATCCCTGCACGGTCAATCCCTGTGATAAGAACACAGGCCTGCTATTTTTCTGACCAAAAGGAGCCATGATTTCAAGCTCTTTCATCAATTCGTCACCTATTTCTGACAAGCCGAGTTTGAAGTCGATATGCAATTCAGGCAGAAGGTCATCGGAAGATATGGAATTATCAGCTATACTGTTAATTTTTCGTGCAAAAGCAGGTAAATCATCTCCCTTGATAGATAAACCTGCGGCGTAGCTGTGACCTCCAAATTCCATCAACATATCCTGACATTTTTTTAATCCGTCAAGAAGGTTGAATCCATTTATACTACGGGCAGAACCACGTCCAATGCCGTCTTCTATAGATAATACGATAGCCGGTTTGTAGTATTCTCGAGTTAAACGTGCAGCAACAATGCTGACTACGCCTACAGCCCAATTTTCTTTGGCTACAACGAGAATTTTCTCATTTCGAAGTACAGGATCATTTTCTATCATGTCACGTGCTTCACGAAAGACTTCTTCTTCAAGCAACTGACGGTTCTTGTTATTTTCTTCCATAAGGTCGGCGAGTTTTTCCGCATCTGAGGCACTCTTTGTATGGAGCAATTCTACAACAATTTCCGCATCTTTAAGTCGGCCTATCGAATTGATGCGAGGCGCAAGCAGAAAACTGACATGGGTAGTTTTTAGTTTTGTATTATTGGCAATACCAGCCCTTTCCATCAATTTACACAACCCGACCTTACTTGACTGGGCAAGCCGTCGTAAGCCGTAATGTACAAAAATACGGTTTTCATCAACCAGCGGCATCATATCAGCGATAGTGCCAAGTGCCACAAGATCAAGATGATCCTGCAGGTTGAGATGATTAAACGCACGGATCTTTTTGTCGCGGGCTCTTTTAAGCAATGCGTGCATCAATTTGAAACACACACCGACACCAGCAAGATCTTTAAACGGATATTTATTTTCGGGTAAGTTAGGATTGACAATAGCCTGAGCAGGTGGCAATTCATCGCCAGGCATATGATGGTCAGTAATGACTACATCTATATTACGGTTTTTGAGCTCTGTTACCGACTCAACAGCATTAATACCGCAATCGACTGTTACCATCAAAGACGTTCCCAGGCGGGACGCGCATTCAATGCCTTCAATACCTAGTCCATATCCTTCTATAAGACGGTTTGGGATATAGAAATGAACCGGCATGTCGAGCTGATACAATACATCATACAACAGTGCGGTACTTGTTACGCCATCTACATCGTAATCGCCGTGTATCAGGACAGTTTCCTGTCGTTCTACTGCGAATAAAATACGATCAACAGCTTCTTCCATTCCGTCCAGTAAAAAAGGATCATATAAATTTCTCAAAGAAATATTAAGAAATTTATCTACTTCATCAATTGAATCCAGCCCACGGTTAATCAGAATCTGAGCAGAAAATCTGCTTAGTTCGAAATTTCTTGAAATCTGATCTCGTAAGGTTTCGCGAACCGGATAGAGTACCCATCGCTTCCTCATTTTGTCTCGATTTGTTAATTGTTTTATATGTTAATGTAATTATATCTTTGTAATATTAGTGCACATTAAGCATTATCAGGTTGTTTTTTTTGCATAAGAATTAATATCGGGCTCGCGATAAATATAGATGAATATGTACCGACGACCACTCCGACAAACAACGTAAATGCAAAATCATTAATAACTTCACCACCGAAGAAATAGAGCACTACAACAACGATAAGAGTGGTTAGCGATGTAAGAAGTGTTCTGCTTAATGTCTGATTGATACTAAGATTAATGATATGTGCGTAATCAAGTTTTTTGTAAACTTGCAAATCTTCTCGAATTCGATCGAATACAACAATCGTATCATTGAGCGAGTAACCAACGATTGTCAGCACAGCTGCAACGATAGGCAGAGATATTTCTCTACCGCTTAGAGCAAATAAACCAAGAGTAATGAGAACGTCATGAATCAACGCAGCTATAGCTCCGAGAGCAAACTTAAACTCAAATCTCCAGCTGATATAAATAAGGATACCACCTAAAGCAAAAATAATGGCAAGCAATGCCTGTTGACGCAATTCTGCACCGATAGATGGTCCGACATATTCAGTACGTTCACGGGTAATGTTATAATCGCTGTATTCTTTTTGTAAGGTTTCAAAGATTAATTCCGTTGACCCTGAATCTGTCCTGATCAAAATACTTTTATTGTGCTCACCGAAATATTGGATTACAGCTTTTTCTTCACCGATTTGCTTTAATGTATTACGTGCGGAATCTAACGATAATACTTTGTCCGTTTTGATTTGTAAAAGAGTTCCACCAGTGAAATCGATACCGAAATTACCATTGCCGCGATATGCGAAGTAACCCATCCCAATCAGAATTGCCACGCCTGATAAAATCATGGCAACATTCTTTTTGCTGATAAAGTCGATTTTTGTATTTGAAACTATACGCAACATGGTGAGCTTTTTTAACTCAAATTTGCTAGAAAGAATTTCGTATATCACACGGCTTACAAATAATGCTGTGAACATACTGGCTAGAATACCGATTGTCAAAGTAACAGCAAATCCTTTAACCGGGCCTGTACCGAACCGGAATAAGAAAAGAGCTGTAATGAGCGTGGTAATATTGGCGTCAAAAATTGTCCAAAAAGCACGTTTGAATCCCGCGTCTATAGATGTGTGAACTGTTTTTCCTGAAGTCATTTCTTCTCTGATACGTTCGAAAATAAGCACGTTCGCATCAACTGCCATACCTATGGTCAAGATGATACCGGCAATACCGGGTAAGGTAAGGGTAAATCCAAGACCGCCAAGCACACCTGTTATAATAATTAGATTAATGCATAAGGCAAAATCAGCGATTAAACCTGATATCATGTAGTAAATTGCCATAAAGAGAATTACAAGAATAAAACCGACGATAGCGGCAGACACGCCCTGACGAATCGAATCGGCACCTAAACTTGGGCTGATTGAACGGTTGTCGATCAGCTTAAGAGGTACAGGTAAAGCGCCACCAGAAAGCTGGCGAGATAAACGCTGAACTTCTTCGTTGGTAAATTGACCTTGAATAACTGCTCTACCACCTGATATAGCTGTTTTAATTACAGGAGCGGATACGATTTTATCGTCGAGTAAAATAGCCAACCGTTTGTTTACGTTTTCAGCGGTGACGGTAGCAAAACGTTTTGAACCTTCACGTGAAAATTCAATAGCAACTTCCGGCATACCAACGCCGCCAGCGGTTGGGTATGCACTGGTAAGCATATCACCGGTCAATTCAGCTTTTGCTTTGACTAGCATAGGCGTTTCTACTAATTCGCCTCGTTCATCACGATCTATTTTATTTTTTATTTCCCATCCTAACGGAGCTTTGCCATTTTTGGCTTCGGTAAGTTTCTGTTGATCATCACTAACGAGACGGAACTCAAGAAACGCAACGTCACCAATCGTTTTTATGGCTTCACCCGGATCGTCAAGGCCAGGTAACTGAACAACTATACGGCTGTTACCCTGTATATATATTGATGGTTCACGAACGCCAAGGGCATCTATTCGGTTACGGATAACTTCAACAGCACGATGGATACTATCCTGCTTCATATTAGCAGTCATGTCCATTTGGGCGATTTTTTCTTTGTCAAGTTCCCAAACAAGATGCACACCGCCTTTTAAGTCAAGACCGAGATTGATTTTTTCCTGCGGTGGATACGAAAAGTATACCGCCAGGGCAATAACCGCAGTAATGATTGCAGATTTGATTGCCAGATCCTTTTTCATGCTGTCCTCCTGATTAAATTTTTTTCTTTTATATATAAACTATTCTTAAATCCAAAATTATAAACACAAAAATAATTAAGCCCACATATTATATCGTATAATGCCGAAACGTTTACAGTATTTTTTATAAAATAATGTAAAAAGTTTATTTTTTTGATGCGACATGAGACTTGTTGACTTCAATTTTAGTGTCACCAGATACTTTTATCAATACGGTAGTATCTTTTACACCAGAAACGATACCATGGATTCCTCCAGCAGTGATAACATGATCGCCATTTTTTAGAGCGGATATCATTGCCTGTGTCTTTTTCTGTTCTTTTTGCTGAGGACGGTATACCAAAAAATAAAAAATAACGATTACCGGCAAAAACATCACCAGCATACTCATAATGTGCGTTCCCTGGGCTGGTGGTGTTGCCTGAGCAAAAATTAAAAAGTTCATTGGTTTTCTCCTGTCATTATTCGAGTTAACATTTTTTCTTTAAATGATAAAAACGTATCTGAATCAATCGCGTCTCTGATTTGTTGCATGAAATCGAGAAAAAAGTATACGTTGTGCAATGTCAATAATATCGGGCCGAGCATCTCGTTTGTATTGAAAAGATGACGAAGATAAGCACGCGAAAAATTTTTACATGTATAGCAACCGCATTCTTCACTTATGGGGCGCATGTCTTCTTTATAAATACTATTGCGAATTACCATTTTCCCATCAAGGGTAAATGCAGTACCGTTTCGTCCCATACGTGTGGGGAGTACGCAATCGAACATATCTATACCGAATGAAACCATGTGCAACAGATCCCACGGGTACCCGCATCCCATAACATAGCGTGGTTTTTCCTGTGGAAGGTGTTGAGCAGTAAAGCTGGCCATGTCATACATTATGTGCTGGGGTTCTCCCACGCTTAAACCACCGATGGCATAGCCGTCGAATCCTATATCGACCAAAGCTTTAGCGCATTGTTCCCGCAGATCTTTGTATGTTCCACCCTGAACAATACCAAATAATCCACGGCCTCTGGCATCTTTATCATGGTGTTGCCGACATAATTCCGCCCATTCTATAGAAATTTTCATGGAATTGCAAGTATAATCATAGTCGGATGGATAGGGGACACACTCGTCAAATACCATACGGATATCGCTATTCAATACATCCTGAATGTGCATTGCGTCCAAAGGAGTTATGAAATGGTATGATCCATCTATATGCGACTGGAATTCTACACCTTTTGACGAAATTTTACGTAACTTGGCTAAGCTGAATACCTGAAAACCACCCGAATCGGTAAGAATCGGTTTGTCCCATCCCATGAATTCATGAAGTCCGCCTGCTTTTTCTATAATATCCAGGCCGGGTCGCAAATACAGATGATAACTGTTGCCAAGAATAATCTGAGCGCCCTGTTGTTTGACAAGGTCGGGAGTTAGGCCTTTAACCGTAGCTTGTGTCCCTACCGGCATAAAAATCGGTGTTTGTACTGTTCCGTGAGGAAGTTCAAGGACGCCGCGGCGGGCATTGGTTTGTGAATCGGTTTTCAGTAGCGTAAATTTCATAATTATTTATCAAGCAATAACATTGCATCTCCATAACTGTAAAAACGGTAGCGTTCGCGAATGGCTTCATGATACGCCTCCATGACAAATTGTTTACCAGCAAGCGCACATACTAGCATAAGAAGTGTCGATTTTGGAAGATGAAAATTTGTCAACATGTTTTTTACTGCTTTAAACTTATAACCGGGATATATAAATAAATCGGTTTTACCTGAACCTGATCGAATATGCCCTGCATCATTAGCATTTGATTCGATAGTACGGGTGACCGTAGTACCCACGCTGACCAGTTGTTTCCCTGCGTCGATAGAGCGATTAAGCTGATCCGCTGTTTGTGGATCAATGGTAAACGATTCGGAGTGCATGAGATGATCTTCCAGTCGATCCGCTTTTACGGGCTGGAAT
Source organism: Candidatus Auribacterota bacterium (assembly GCA_963675685.2). Classification (GTDB taxonomy): domain Bacteria; phylum Auribacterota; class Auribacteria; order Auribacterales; family Auribacteraceae; genus R3-B46. Next base: position 57,525 of record CAXXKF010000010.1, on the reverse strand, counting down.
GTGCCGGGTCCGACATGAAGGGTAATTTGAGCAACGTCAATTTTATTGTTTTGTAGTGTATCTAGTATTTTTTCACTGAAATGCAAACTTGCTGTTGGCGCTGCCACTGAGCCGTTTATTTCCGCAAACACGGTTTGGTATCGTTCATGGTCAAGAGTTTCGTATTCATCTGATTCGGATGAACGTTTTATATATGGTGGAAGCGGCATGTGCCCGTATTGTTCCGCCAACGCAATAGGATCGATTCCATCACCGAAATCAACAATCCGGTTGCCATGAGATGTTCGTTGTTTGATGGTAACAGTGATTGATGAGTTTTCCAGTGTAACTATACTGTCAACCGGTACTCTGGCAGATGGTTTGACCATGGCTACCCAGCGGGAAAATTTATCTGTCGGTTCTATCAGCAAAATTTCAAGTTTCCCACCTGTTGTTTTATGCGCGTACAGGCGGGCTGGAAATACACGGGTATTATTAATAACAAGCATATGGTTTGGCGTTAAGTACGAATCGATATCACTGAAGTGAGCGTGTTCTATTTGTTGAGATCGATATTTCAGCACCATCAGTCGAGATTGATCTCGTCTTGCCGTTGGTTGCTGTGCTATGAGGTCAGGGGGGAGTGTATAGTCGAAATCAGCGGTTAACATCAATAAACTCGTTTCAGTTCGGTTTGCGGATAATAAAAATCCAGTATGTAACGATAATCTTTATGTAATTCCGCCAATGTTTTTGCGCCGTATTGACATAGCCCTACGCCATGGCCCCATCCTTTCCCGTCGAATGTGAACGTATTATTATTTTCTGCAATAGTGAACAGAGAACTTCTGATAACATTATATCCGCAGATAGAGCGAAACTTGTTTACGGGTATAACAATTTTTTTGCCATCAGCATATACTGTAAGAGATCTGATTCGTGGATAGAAAGGAGCCTTTTCTTTTGGTTTGATTGATTCCAGTGATTTAATATGATACCCAGCTTTGTTGAATAGATTTTTGAGCTGTTTACGGGTAAATGAATGCTTCCATGAAAAATAAGCGCTGTTACTGCAATACGAACATGGAGTTACACCGGGCAATCCTTTTGATGTAGGCCAAACGTATTCACCATGGGCTGTATAACCGCCGCATACTGCATGAAAAAATGCGGGGAATACTTTGTTATCATAAAAAAGCACCTGCCCGAAAGTAACATCCACAGCCCACGAGGTACGAGCATTTTCTGCTGCAACTCCTTTGTACTGCTGGAGTCCGTATGGGATATCGTATAACCGTTCTTTATTGACCAGATGGTGGTAATAGGTGAATGTCCGGGCTGCTACAGCCTGTGCCTTGAGCGCTTCGTAGTCCCATAATTTTGATATTTCGCTTGGTACAACGCTTTTTATGTAGTCTTCCATAGACAAATAATTTACCGCCAATATATTGCCGTTATCAACGATTAATCTTATCTCACCCCTGTACAACGTATCATTAAGGTGGAACAGTCCGGTGTGTTTTGCTTTGAATATAAGTTCGGGGGGAAATGTTTTCCATTTAGCAAAAGATATGGCACCATTTTTAACGCAGACCGTTTCTTTAAAGCGCGATGCCCTGTAGATTGTTTTACCGCTGTCCGGATCTATAACCTCAAATGCTGTGTCGAACCGTAATATCACAGATGGAGCGTAGACAAGTTGGGCTCTGATAGTTATACCTCTGCGCTCAACTCGTTTACCCATTGCATGACAATAGGAAACAGGGAAGAACAATAGTAACGCGATACAGTATGAAAGGAAAAAATATCGAGTCTTCATCGTATTGAGAAAAAGATACGAACAAGGTAAAAGATTACAGTCAAAACAACACTTATCAGCAAACACGTCATAATAGGAAAATGAAACGAAAATTGGTCTCTGGTTATATGAATATCACCCGGCAATTTACCCATCCAGTCAAATTTGTTGGTGAGGAGTATCACTATTCCGGTAATAAGCAGAGAAATACCAGCGATGACAAATAATAAACCATATGGACGCAGTATACCCATGAAACTTATCCTTATTGAAACAGTGTGCCCTGATCGCCTTGTAAATGAGGTAACGGGGCTTTAAGATGTTTATACGCAAGCCGTGTTGCTTTCCTGCCGCTTGGCGTGCGTTGAATGTATCCTTCCTGGATTAAAAATGGTTCGTATACCTCTTCTATAGTGTCTGGCTCTTCACCAACTGCTACAGCAAGTGAATTTACTCCTACAGGCCCTCCGCCAAATTTATGTACAATGGTTTCAAGAATAAGGATATCCATTTCATCCAGCCCCTGTTCATCGACATCAAGCATATTCATTGCCGCGTCAGCTACAGATGCGGTGATTTTATTGTCAGCCTTGATCTGTGCATAATCGCGTACTCGTTTTAGCAATGCATTGGTTATACGCGGTGTCCCGCGTGAACGACGTGCGATTTCCATAGCACCATCGTCATCAATATCTACCTGTAATATACGAGATGAACGCAATATTATCTTTTTCAGCTCTTCCGGTTCATAATATGATAGACGATTGCTGAACCCGAACCGTGAACGAAGCGGAGAAGTCAACAATCCGCTTCTGGTTGTAGCTCCCACCAGGGTGAATGGCGGAAGGTTGAGACGAATATTACGCGCGTTAGGACCTTTATCCAGAATAATATCGAGTACATAATCTTCCATTGCAGAGTAGAGGTATTCTTCGACTATATGATTTAAACGATGGATTTCATCAATAAACAAAACATCGCCTTCTTCAAGATTCGTGAGAATTCCGGCGAGATCACCGGGACGTTCAATCACTGGTCCTGATGTAACTCGTATGTTACTGCCCATTGCTCCCGAAATCAAATGTGCAAGAGTTGTCTTACCTAGTCCGGGGGGACCTGAAAAAAGACAATGGTCAAGACATTCACCACGTTCACGGGCTGCTTCAATAAACAACAGTAACCGCTCTTTGATTTTGTTCTGGCCGATAAAATCGCTGAAAATAGTCGGCCTGAGCGACTGTTCAAGTTGGATATCTTTTTCAAGAAATTCGTCTATAAATCTATCATGCATGGAGACTACCTGTTATCCAATTGTTTGTAGAGCCTGTTTGACCAAGGTTTCTATGGTCATAGAATCTGTTCCGTATTGTTTAACTGCTGTACGTACAGCTTGTTGTGCTTTTTGCTGTGTATATCCCAAAGACACCAATGCGAGAATCGCATCGGTTACAATATGTTTCTGGCGATCATCACCGCCAATATCTATGGCAACGGCTTCACTGGCAGGGATTTTTTCTTTAAGTTCAAGGATCAATCGTTCAGCTGTTTTTTTTCCTACGCCGGGAACCAGCGATATTCTCTTTGCGTCACCGCTGAGAAGCGCCGATTTGAATTCTTTGATAGGCATACCCGATAAAATACCCAGCGCCACTTTAGGACCGATTTTGGAGATCCCGATCAGCAGGCGGAACAAATCCAGTTCTTCCTGCGTTGAAAACCCGTATAAAAACATACCGTCTTCACGGGTTATCATGTGGGTACTCAAAAATACCTTTTCGCCGGTTTTTGGAAGTTTGTCAAATGTACTGACCGGTATATTGACATCATATCCCACTCCGTTTATATCAATTACACAACGTGTAGGTTGAGACGAAGCAAGTATGCCGTTTAGATGTGCAATCATACTTGTGCTCCTCTGGTCAGTTTGTAACGAATTGAATTTCTGTTATGAACATGGCAGAGTGCTAATGCCAGTGCATCGGACACATCATTTTGTTTCGGTATTTGTTTTAAAGCCAGCAACGCCATGACCATTTTACGAACCTGATCTTTATCGGCTCTGCCATAACCAACTACAGATTTTTTGACTTCCAGCGGACTGTATTCAAAAACTTCACAGCCTGCCTGGACTGCAGATAAAATAAGCACACCCCGTACTTCGCCAAGCCGCATAACGACCTTTTGGTTCTTGTAGTAGAATGTGCTTTCGATTGAACAACATTGAGGCTGGTATTGTTCTATAACAGATACCAATTGCTCGTATATAGAAAAATAACGTTCGGATGTGTGTTCTGCTTTACTTTCCAGACATCCACACGCAACAAACTTGGTTACGCCACGGAGTGTATCGACGATACCGTATCCGGTTCGGTATGTACCTGGATCAATTCCAATTATTCGCACAGGAACACCTTATCTGCAAAAGAGGTTGTTTCGTAACACAGCACAACGCTTTTAGTTAGAACAATTATTCTTCTTCAAGTTTTGCCATGACTTCATCGGGAATATCGAAATTGGCGTATACGTTTTGTACGTCGTCGTTATCTTCGATCGCTTCAATGAAATCGAGCAGCTGCTTTGCGTCTTTCTCATTGTTAACCGGTATTGTGTTGTCCGGCAATGATGTAACTTCGGCAGAAGCAAGCTCTATGTTGTGGCTTTCAAGTGCTTCTTTTACCGCATCCAGATCGTTTGGTTCGGTTATGATCTCAAATACATCCCCTTCAGACTTAACATCTTCAGCACCTGCTTCCAGTGCTGCGGTCAAAACTGTATCTTCATCAGCGGCTGATTTATCGATTGAGATAAATCCTTTTTTGTTGAACATCCATGCAACCGCATTGGCAGATGCCATGTTACCGTTACGTTTGGTAATGATGCTACGCAGCTCAGCTGTAGTTCTATTTTTGTTATCGGTCATTACCTCTATCAGTATGGCTACACCACCCGGTGCGTATGCTTCGTAAACACATTCTTCATAAACAACACCCGGTAATTCTCCGGTTCCTTTTTTGATGGCTTTATCGATGTTGTCATTTGGCATGTTCGCTGCTTTTGCAGTATTGACTGCAGTACGAAGGCGTGGATTCATATCTACATCGCCACCACCAATTTTTGCGGCAACAGTTATTTCTTTACTAAACCGCGAAAAGAGTTTTCCGCGTTTTGCGTCAATAGCCGCTTTTTTGTGTTTAATACTAGCCCATTTAGAATGACCTGACACTATTTGTTCTCCTTATTAATACACTGTTTTTTATTCTTCTTCTTCTTCCTCATGTGCGAATTCTGCCTGAACTTTCTTGGCTATCATCGCCGGTACTTCTTCATAATGTGAAAATTCCATTGCAAACGCTGCACTACCGCCAGTGATAGAGCGCAGTTCGGTAGGGAAGCGGTACATCTCGGACAACGGTGCCTGTGCTTTGATGCACTGTAACCCGGAACCAGCGGACTCTATTCCCATAATTCGGCCGCGTTTTACGTTGATATCGCCAGTAACCTGACCCATAAAGTCATCACCTACAATAACTTCAATGTCCATATATGGTTCGAGTAAAGCTGGATCGGCTTTTTTTGCGGCTTCTTTAAACGCTTTTGAGCCGGCAATCTTAAATGCCATTTCTGAAGAGTCGACCGAGTGGAAGGAACCGAAATGCAGCCGCACTCGTACATCCTGTGTTGGAAAACCGGCGTATACTCCTTTTTCCATTGCGGCCACAATACCTTTTTCTACGGCTGGTATAAAACCTTTAGGGATAACACCACCTACGATTTCATCGACAAACTCGAATCCAGCTCCATGATCCATCGGTTCTATTTTGATGTAAACCTCGGCATATTGGCCACGTCCACCACTTTGCTTTTTATGTTTACAATGTCCCTCAGCAAGTTTTTTTATCGTTTCTTTATACGCTACTTTCGGTGTGGTAAGTTCGACATCGACACCGTATTTCTTTTTGAGTGTGTCCATCTTAACACCGATATGTAAATCGCCAAGACCGGATATAACCAATTCTTTAGTATCAACATTACGTTCAATTCGAAGCGTAGGGTCTTCGGCAGCAATATGATGCAATCCGTTGCTGATTTTTTCTTCTTCGCCCGACTTTTTTGCATGCGCGGCAAACGATGTGTTCGGACGAGGGAATTTTATTGGTGCGTATTTTATAGGATTACTTGGATCTGCAAAGGTATCACCGACATGGGTATTTTTCAGTTTTGCAACAGCAACGATTTCTCCGGGAAACGCTTCGTGTACCTGCTTTTGTTCTTTCCCTTTGAATGTGAAAAGATTGCTGACACGTTCCTTTGTTTGGCTCGTCACATTATATAAATCGTTATCTGAACTGAGAATACCGGACAGTACCCGTATATATGTTAACTGACCTATGTATGGGTCAGAGACAATCTTAAATACTTGTGCACTATACGGTTCAGGTATAGCTGCTTTACGTTCTGTCGATTCGTCTTCGGATTTTTTCGGGGGAAACATATCAGGTGACGGCATATCTTTACAACAAAATTCGATTAATTCTTCGATACCAATACTTTTTTCGGCTGATCCGCATAAAATGGGAACCAGCTTATGTTGGCGTACGGCCTTTTGTAGTGATTTGACAATCTCTTCCTGAGAAAAAGTTTCCCCTTCAAGATATCTCATTGTCAGTTCATCATCAGATTCCGCAAGGGTTTCCATAAAGGTTTCGTGGTATAGGTCGAACATATCTTTAACCGAGTCGTCGCTGCATGTTTCTCTCAGTAAATCTACGACTCCCTTAAAGTTGAGCTGTTGACCTATAGGTAAATTCACAGGAACACATATGGAACCAAAGGTTTCTCGGATAGTATCGATACGTTTTGCGTAATCCGCGTGTTCTTTGTCCATTCTATTTATAAATATTAATGTAGGAGTCGTACTTTGTTCAAGTAAACGCATTACTTTAGTTGTCTGCACCTGCACACCTGCAACTGCATCGACAACCACAATCGCACAATCAGCTCCGGAGATGGCTCCTACAGCTTCTCCAAAAAAATCATTGTAACCGGGAGTATCCATGATGGTTACATGGTAACCGTTTCTATCAAAAGCAAATACTTTGCTATGAATTGTTGTTTTGCGTTCTTTTTCTTCTTCAAAATAATCGGAAAATGATGTGCCTTCATCAACTTTTCCCCAGCGGTCTGATTCACCGACCAGATGAAAAATCGTATCCACAAGAGTGGTTTTACCAGATTGGCTATGACCGACAACAGCGAAACTTCTTAACTTGGTTAAATCTTTTTCTTTCATAGAATTCTCCCGTTAGTTGTCTCTGCTTAAAGATCAGTACTTCTGTAGAATTGACTGTTAACTGTAGCAAATATTATTTTAACAAACAAGTATTTTATAAGCAAGAACATGATTACCGTAAAGAGTGTTCTGTTTTTCTTGATAAACAGGTCCAAATCCTTAACGCTAAAGTTGTTTTAATTATGTGTTGAAAAGAGTATGATTAGGTATTTTAATGACAATTTTTGTAATCTTGAACTATTGTCTGAATGGGAAATACTTTTTGTGTTGACGGAGATTTTAAAATAGTATGAAATAAAGCAATGATTAAGACTTTAAACATATAATGAGGAATCCTTATGCCGCATAACAATATTCCGCAGGAACCGCATCCTGATAATCTTAAATATTATAATATAGCGAAGAAAGTTGTGCAAAACCGCATGATTTTCTTTTTTCATGTCTCACTTTATATTACGGTTATGCTCTTTTTGTTGATTACAAATATCATGAATTTCCGAGGTGTGTGGTGGGTTATATGGCCCGCTATATTTTGGGCAATAGCTCTGATTGGACATTTTACCAATGCGTATATCTTTTTTGATGTTTTTAGCAAAAATCCTATGCAGATAGAGCGATACGCGCGTAAGGTGAGCTTTTTTATCCACTTGATTGTCTATATATTGACCAATGGCGCTCTTGTTTTGATCAACCTTCATTATAATCCTAATTATTTCTGGGCGATTTATCCTATCATGGGATGGGGAATCGGGTTGTTTTATCATTACTTTTTCGTTTTTGTATTTCGTGGATGGAACATTAAGAAATGGAAACAACAAAAAACTATCGATCTCATGAAAAAATATTTCGATATCGATCCTTTCGACGAGTCAATCCCGTCTGAATAGGTTTTTATTAAAATGAGCCTTTCTTTTGATTTCAAATTTGTGAGAAGATAATAAGTATTTATACTCATTTTTTTTAAAGCCTGCTTTTCTTTTATGTATTAATCAGTCTAAACAATTCATAGATGGCTTTAAATGCCTCTAACAAATGGTTCACAGTGGCAATGATCGGGTGTACTTTTTTCTGAAAATCACGTCATTGCGAAGCTCCGAAGGAGCTGAAGCAATCTCAAGTGGGTACAAGATGAGATTGCTTCGTCGCTTTGCTTCTCGCAATGACGTTAATACCTAACATTAAATTCTTTACTGCTAATTAACGTATTCCCTGTATACATCTTTTCACCCATTGGATGTCATTCTTGCGAAAGCGAGAATCCAGTTCTGATCCAATGTTGTTTGAGGCTGGATTATCGCTTTCGCAAGAATGACATGACTGAGAGTATCCGCAAATTAAACTTTTCTTATCATTAAAAAGATTGTATAGCTATACAGGGAAGAAATTTGCCGTGTTTGCCTCCGTAATGCTGTTATTCGGAGAGCTTATCTTTTGCGGTATGAAAATTGCTTTAACAATTATAGAAATATAGTGTGTGAAATTAAAGCAAGGAGATATGTATGAACCTATCGACAGCAACAGACAATTCTCAGGTACAAAATATTTTGCGGGAATGCTGGAACGACTACAGGAACGATCCGTATCCACATGACCGTCGTATGAAGGTACTTGAAGAAAAAGAAGTGAAAAGTTTCAGTACCGAGAACATACGTTTTTTTATCAATGAAATAGTACGTAGGTTCGCGCAAGACGGTGTTTATTTTGAAGTAGGTATTTATCGTGGCGGCAGTTTGTTGAGCGCCGGATTGTTTAATCCTTCGACACGGTGTATAGGTATTGACGACTTCAGCGGTCATAATCCTATCATGGTCAACGAAAAAGTGCTCAATATGAATCTAGATAAATTTGGCAATCCGTCTAATATCGAATATTATAATATGGATTATCAGGATGCTATCAGTATGATTTTCAACAATGAACCCGACCTGAAAGTCTCTGTTTACTATTATGATGGCGACCATTCCTACGAACATCAGCTTAACGGGTTACGCGCAATATTACCATATCTTGCACCTAAATGTATTTTGTTGGTGGATGACGTGAATAAGTCAGACGTTGTCAACGCCAATAACAAATTTATGGAAGAAAATCCTGATTTTCAGTCTGCATGTCAAATGCGCACCAAAGGATGGGGCGATTGCTCAACGAATTGGTGGGAAGGTTTTCAAGTATTGTCGCGAGGCATTTAAAATCTACGCACTTCAATGCTAGTATTGCTGTCGAGCCACTCAGGATCGAGTATCGGTTGATTTAGCAGTATTGAAAAACCTTTTTCGATCAACTCTGCTGATACATCCGTATATCGTCCGTTGCGATAGTGGACATCTCCAACAGGTGTCTGCAACGACTGGGTATCGGTCGTACGTATCTGTGAAATATAAAAATCTCCCAAAAATTCAGGTGCAATATATCCTGCCGGAATATCAAGAATATTTGCTCGCTTGATGTAATCGTCTATTTCACTACCATATCCGAATAATCGCAATGAAAATCCACCCATGTGTTTAAGTGCGTCTTGTGTGAAGATGGAAACGGGCACAAAAGGAAGCTGCACCTGTCTAACAGACTGGAAACCCTCTGACATCGTAGGAAGATTGATAGTTACCGCTTTGCCGTACGAATCGGTCATCTGGAAAAATGATGCGGTGTTGGCGGATTCTCTATGAATTTTTATTGCATGGGAGATCCATTGTGCATTGACTATCTCTATGACGCTATCAATCAGCACAATATCTTCAAATTCTGAAAGCGCTGATAACAGAAGATTTTTGTTAAATGTTGCGTGACGTGAGTTTGAAACAATATATGTAATCCCGTATGATTCAAAAATACGTTCAAGTCGATCACAATTATGAGGTAGAAGATAGACTAATTTTGTTAAGTCTTTTGAATTTAGTATAGTTGGAACCAAAAGTTCTGTTGCGGGTTCCTGATTGGGGTGCACCACTATACCGACTCCAACTCCTTTTGTTGCGTGAGAAAATGTATCGAGACAGGGTGTATATGGAGAATATAGAGGTTCTAGTCCTGTCCGCTGATAGTATCGTGAATCAGCAAATGGAAAAAAATTCATGTCAAACGCTGTCTTGAGATCTGTCCGCATGGTTTTTTCCGATACCTGTGCGACATATTCGTCCGCGAGTCCGGCTCTTCCATATTTTATGCTGTTGAGCCCTGCATCATAAATTCGTTCTGTATACTGGGTATGCCCGTGTCCATACCCTAGGAAACGATAATCGAATCCACCGACATTTGCGATACATTTTTTTGTAAAAACCTGTACCTGTGCGCTGGTAATATCCATGTCCTGAATAAATAGATCACCATATTTATGTATGTCACAGCGGTCATCTTTATTATAAATGTTGAACCATGATGCGTGATTTTCACCGGATTTTACAAGTGACTGGATAAACGCAGATTCCCAGCCTTTTTGTGTAATAGTCATATCGTCTTCAAAAATGATGATAAAATCGTGGTTTCGAAAATGATGAAGAATTTTGTTTTTGTTGTAGACAACACCCCTGTTCGGTCCTGATTTGCAAGGGATATTGTTTTGTTCGAGCCATTGGGGTGTGCCGTCGGTACTACCGTCATCCGCGACGAAAATATCATAGTTTGATTGGGTGAAACGTTGTATATCAGCGATAAGTGATTTTACCCTGTGCAAACGGTTGTAGGTTGAGATACCAATTCCGATTTTAGCTGTCATGATTGTTTCCGTGCTATGACCCACGTAACAATGGGCCATTCAGGCTCATTCAGGCGTGCGAGCTGGTTGATCGGGTTGTCTTCTTCTGCCGGTATAAGTTCCGGCAGGTAACCAAGTTGGCAGTATAACCATGCCATACGGTTACCCCATGATCCGATATGTTCGACTTTTGCTCCGTTGGATTCGCATAAAAGGCGCAGCGCATCGCAAGAAAATCTCCAAAAGTCTTTTGGGTCGCCGTGTAGTCTATTGACAAAGCACGTGGTGTGAACGAGCAATCCACCAGGTTTTACGACACGCACACTTTCTTTAACCGCAGTAAAAGGATCACCCTCAACGTGCTCCAATGTTTGATCCGAAAGACAGAAATCAAAGTTGTTATCATCAAAAGGTAAATCGAGCATATTGATATCAGGATATGCGGTGTTGGTTACCTGTGTTTTCGATAGCCCCAGCGTTTGGAGGAGGCGGATTGAGTTAGAAATGCTCAGGCACTGTTTGTCAGCCGAGTCATCGTCTTTCAAACGTCCTTTCAGGTCTTCATACATTGCGTATCTGGTGATCCATGAATGAGATTTTGTACCGCTTTTTAAGCAAAACTCAAATAGTTGTTTGACGAAATTTGTGTCGAGGTAAAGCATCGAAGCATCCTTTCGTACACAGAAGGTAGTGTATTATTGATAATATCGTAGATGCAAGTAACTATACTGTGATGCCTGTACAATTGTAAAGCAGTAAAATGTCATGAAATATGAAACCGATGAGAATGAATTTGTATCTCAATATAAAAAGGAGAAACTTATGTATAGAAAAATACTAATTAAATGCACATTAATTATTATAATAGGGATATTAATTATGCAAAAATCGTACAGCGAAATGGATTATGAAAAAGCGACACTGGCAGGCGGTTGTTTTTGGTGTCTCGAACCGCCCTTCGAGGATCTTGATGGAGTACAAGATGTTGTTTCGGGGTATATTGGCGGTACTGTAGAGGATCCTACCTATGAACAGGTTTGCACTGGGAAAACAGGACATTACGAAGCGGTTCAGATTACTTATGATCCCTCGGTTATTTCGTATGAAAAATTGTTGGAAACATTTTGGAGGCAGATTGACCCGACAGATCCAGGCGGGCAGTTCGCAGATAGGGGATCGCAATATCAAACCGCAATTTTTTATCACAATGATAGTCAGAAACAGATTGCTCAGGAATCGAAACAAAAGCTGGATCATTCAGGCATATTCGACCGTCTGGTAGTTACAAAAATCTTACCGGCAGCTACTTTTTATCCTGCGGAAGAATATCATCAGGATTACTACAAAACGTGTCCAGTACCGTATAAACGCTATCGTGCCGGATCGGGAAGAGAATCTTTTCTGGAAAAAACATGGAAAGAATAAGTTAGTATGAAATAGCTTTCCATGACGACTCCGGATCTGTGTCTTTTTCCTTTGTTGTGGATGATGAGTCATTATCGCTTTGTTTAGGAGGTGATAGGGGAATACCGTTTTTGTAAGGTCGGTATAGAGGGTCGCCAACAAGAACCATCTGCCATGACAGTAATGGTTGCGATGCAAAATAGGCTTCCGCCAGCGAAAAACCCTCGAATAACACTGACATAAAGATAACCGGATTGGGAAATGCATTCAAATACGGTTCGTTTACTGGACCAATCGTTACTGATGCGCCTTTTTTAAGTAAATTAGGGCACCAGTATTTATCGCTGGAGTGCAGAGCATGGCATTCGATGGAAGCAATATGCACAGCAATTGCCCCTGGTACAAAAGTGAAAGAGTCTCTAAAGTCGCTCAATGCGTACCATCCCCAGTAAATGGCAGTGTTAGGGCATGCGTCTTTTCCAAAAAGGCTACTCGTTTTTTCCACAATGGTATTGATGCCTTTTTTCTCCAGCAAATCACCTGTTTGTAGAAGCAGATTATCCATTGCTTCATAAGCGCTTGTGGCATTCGGTTTGTTGTAACCTCTGGTGTCGATATAGGCATTGCCGAATAATCCTGTTTGTTCCGCCTCAATGGTTTCCCGTATTACTCGGCTGACGATTGACGGATGCGGTGCATCGAGACGGGCAACCATGTACATCTGGAAAGAATTGTCAAAGTGGGGCAACGTTTTTTTTCTGCCGATAAAATATGGATTCGAACGCCACATATTAAGAGGATATTTTTGGAACAATAAACACAGTTCCGAATCTACAGAAGCATCGCGGCGTTCTTTCTGTGTCTTTGTTAATTCTTTTTCCAGTTGTTTTATTTTAGCGTTGGCCTCTTGTATTTTAGTATCTTCACGCAACTGGATAAGACGGTTTTTAAGGTCTGATAATTCTTGCTCAATCTTTTTTATCCGCTTATCTTTGTCTCTATCGTCGATAATAAGCGGTACGCGATACATTAATAAAATACATAGGATTTTGTCCTTCAGGTGTTGTTCTTCCAGATATTCTTCGATCGGTTCTTTTATAGCGGTGTCATATGTCTCGCGGCTGATCCTATAAAACGAGCTAGAAACAATGTTGAACATGTTTTGCTCAGGGATACCCCGTTTTTCTTTATATTCAAATGCAAGGTTAATTGAATCTATATGACGGCTATTGTATACCACAAGAATTTCATCCGGTTCCAGTGCAGTTAATGATGTGGGGAAAATGAATAATATGAGAACGATGATTGCCGTAGAGCAGCTGGTAGTGACTGAAAAAAGGTGTTTTGGGTTCCATCTGGTAAACAGCATAAATCCTCGCTTATAGATTTTAATCTTAAACAGATAAAAAAGAATCTTTACTTAGCAGTAGAGAAACTATATCATGAGTCGTCGGTTCGTGCAATATTGCAAATTATAAAAGGTAGTTATGGCAATCATAAGTGCATATAATCTTACAAAACAGTTCAGGAATTTTACCGCTGTTGATTCGATTAATTTTGAAATCAACGACAGCGAGTGTTTTGGTTTTCTAGGTCCTAATGGAGCGGGGAAAACAACGACTATGAAGATGATCTATTGCATCAGCCCACGTACACTGGGTTCTTTGACAATATGTGGGATGGATCCTCAGAAAGATGCCTCAAAAATCAAAGCTATTATCGGGGTTGTCCCGCAGGACGATAACCTTGATCCTGAGTTGACGGTTGAAGAAAATCTAGTTGTTTATGCCCGTTATTTCGGCTTATCACGTAAACAATACCGACAGCGAATTGATGAGTTGATCCCGTTCATGGAACTGGAACGAAAACTCAAAAGCAGGATAAAAGAGTTGTCAGGCGGTATGAAACGGCGGTTGGTGCTGGTTCGCGCGCTTCTCAATAATCCACGTATTCTGATACTTGATGAACCGACCACCGGGCTTGACCCGCAGGTAAGGCATTTGATATGGGAAAAACTGCGAACCTTAAAACAGTCCGGTGTTACCATGCTTCTTACAACCCATTATATGGAAGAAGCGAGCCAGTTGTGTGACCGTCTGGTTGTTATGGATCAAGGCAAAATTTTGCTTATGGGTAATCCGTACGATCTGGTCGAACAACACATACCTAAACATGTTATGGAGTTTAGTTTCAACGGCTCTTGTCTAAATATCGATATGCTTAAGAAAAAATATAAGTGTATGATAGAAACCTACGGCAACCGTTGCTATATCTATTCCGATACGGAAAGTGTGCTTTCAGATATTTCAAAAAGCATTGAGGTCCAGCAGAAAATTTTGCGTACCGCTACGTTTGAGGATTTGTTTTTAAAACTTACCGGAAGGGGGTTGAACGAATGATCGTCATGCCTGCTCCCGGAGTTGTACGGCGTGTAACCAGCATTTGGTTGCGTCATCAGAAATGCTACTGCAAACATCTGTTGGCAAATGGGTTTCCTCCCTTTGTTGAACCTATATTGTTTCTGGTTGCTATCGGTATAGGCCTTGGCAGGCATATACATACGATAGACGGTGTCGCTTATAGCCATTTTGTTGCGTCTGGGCTTATGGCATCAACCTCAATGTTTACATCCACATTTGAATTAACCTATGGGACGTATATCAGGATGGAATTCGCCAAAGTATACGATTCGATTTTGTCTACGCCAATCAGCGTTGCCGATGCTTTTGTCGGTGAAATTCTGTGGGCAGGGAGCAAAGGAGTGTTTTTCTCAACAGCTGTCTTGATTACCATCAGTCTTATGGGAATGGTTCATTCCCCATTAGGAATTCTTGCGCCGGTTGTCGGAGGGATTACAGGTGTTATCTACGGAGCTCTCGCTTTAATAGTTACTTCTTATGTGAAAGATATAAATAACTTCAATTTTTATATAACCGGTGCATGTACTCCTATGTTTTTTTTGTCGGGAATTTTTATACCGGTTGATGAATTGCCTGGTTATCTTCAGCAATTATCTTACTGGGTACCTCTTACACATTGTGTATCGCTAATGCGGGCGTTGATTTTTGGTACGATAGCTTTATCGCACCTGACTGATCTGGCATGGTTGTTGATATGTATTGTTATCGTTGTTTTCCTTGCGGTAATGCGGATGAAAAAGAGACTGATTACATAATAATAT
This sequence comes from Candidatus Auribacterota bacterium, assembly GCA_963675685.2. Classification (GTDB taxonomy): domain Bacteria; phylum Auribacterota; class Auribacteria; order Auribacterales; family Auribacteraceae; genus R3-B46. The sequence continues at coordinate 42,182 of CAXXKF010000010.1, read as the reverse complement.
ATAAAATATCTTGAACTGATAAGCTTTGGAGTCGCGATGAAATTATCTGTTGTATCTATCATTATGGCTATATTATTTGTTGTGCAAATATCAAATTTCCAATTGAGAGCACAAGTAAACCAACCGGATATTCCTGTTCCTTCCGCATTGATTATGGAACCCAGGACGGGAACTGTAATTTATCAGAAAGAGCAACATAAACGTCTTGTCCCAGCCAGTTTGGTTAAAATAATGACATTATTGCTTACCTTTGAATTTTTAGAAGAACGCAATCTTTCTCTGGATACGGAAATAACGGTCACCCGGGAAGCCAGTTTGATCGGGGGGCGTCAAGTGTACCTTAAGGAAGGCGAAGCTATCACGATTGAAGAATTAATCAAATCGGTGGCGATTTTTTCTGCTAATGATGCTGCCTATGCTCTTGCCCAGATGGTGGCAGGTACGCAAGACAGATTTGTCGATATGATGAACCAAAAAGCTCAGGAACTTGGACTAAAAGATACACATTTTAATAATTCTCACGGATTGCCTGAGAAAAACTCAGAGGAGAAACAATACACGACTGCTTATGATCTCGCACAGCTTGCTCGTTATATCTTTTTCTATTATCCTGAAATATTTAATTATACTTCGATTAAAATGGATTATATACGTGATGGAGCGTTTCAGTTGCTCAGCACTAATAAGTTATTGGGCAAACGCGAAGGCGTCTATGGACTTAAAACAGGCTATATCCGCGCGTCGGGGTTTTGTGTTGTCACTATGGCGCGTCAGGATGATTTTAATCTGATTGTTGTTGTTATGGGAGCAGCAAGCAAACAGGCTCGTTTTTCTCTTGCTAGCCGTTTACTGGACTACGGGTTTTCCAGCTGTAGTTACCAGAGAATCACTAAATTGCCCGAGGATATATCCGTTCCTGTCCTTGACGGTTTATCAGAATCAGTATCTACTCTTCTTTCTGAGCCGGTGACTGTTGTTATCCCTCACGAGAAAAATCCTAAACTGGAATTTGACTATCAAATACCACGCCAGCTTACCGCTCCGGTTACTTTTCAGCAATGGGTAGGCGAGGTTATCATTACTGTCGGTGATGATTATCACGTTTCATCATCTCTTATTGCAGTAGCAGATGTGCCGCAAGACCCATCATTTAGCGCTAAAGTAAAACGTTTTTTTCGAAAAGAGAAAAAAATGGATGACGCGCAACTGTCATGTGGAACCGAGTGATCTTGAGCTTAATCCCGTCTTTAAAATCATGCCAGAAAATAAAAAAATACTAAATTGATAAAAAAATCTTGACTTTATTTATGCAATTTAGGTATAACAACAAACCATTAAACGCATAGCAGAACAAGCGCTGGCGTAGCTCAATCGGTAGAGCAGCTGATTTGTAATCAGCAGGTTGCGGGTTCGAGTCCCATCGCCAGCTTTTGTTATAGAATTCCCGATATCATCTGTGTGGGGAGATACCAAAGTGGTCAAATGGATCAGACTGTAAATCTGACGGCGTACGCCTTCGGAGGTTCAAATCCTCCTCTCCCCACCATAATCTTATACAGGTTATATAGTTTAATTTCCATGCATCTGATGCTGGGTTTGCGAGCGTAGCTCAATGGTAGAGCCCTGGCCTTCCAAGCCAGTCATGTGGGTCCGATTCCCATCGCTCGCTCCATTTTTTTTATGTGCGGATTGCTAGGTGATAGTTGGATAAGTGTATATACTGCAGCTCTTTTGTTGGTGTTTTGCAGGAGAGGGGCTGTATGGAGATTTTTGTGTATATTTTTCAGTTGACTTTGGTTTCGGTGTTTTTGTATAATATCCGAACATTTTCGTAATTTCTGAGGGTTAGTCTGCCCTCGTAGCTCAGATGGTAGAGCACATGCATGGTAAGCATGAGGTCACCGGTTCAATCCCGGTCGAGGGCTTAGTTTTTGTTATTTTGTGTAAAGAGCAACGATGAAGAGGTTGTAGCATACAAAGGAGGCATTGTATGGCCAAGGAAAAGTTCGAGAGGACAAAACCGCATGTGAATATTGGAACAATCGGTCACGTGGATCATGGTAAGACAACGTTGACGGCAGCGATAACGATGACGCTAGCAAAAGAAGGTAAGGCAACGTTGAGAACATTTGATTCGATCGATAACGCTCCGGAAGAAAAAGAGCGTGGTATTACTATTGCGACAGCGCATGTGGAATATGAAACAGATAATCGTCATTATGCGCACGTTGACTGTCCTGGTCATGCTGACTATGTGAAGAACATGATTACCGGAGCAGCTCAGATGGACGGAGCGATTCTGGTGGTTAGTGCTGCTGATGGTCCGATGCCTCAGACACGTGAGCATATATTGTTGGCACGTCAGGTTGGTGTGCCTGCAATCGTGGTTTTCTTGAATAAGGTAGATATGGTAGATGACGAAGAGCTTCTGGAGTTGGTTGAGTTGGAAGTTCGCGAGTTGTTGTCGAAATATGAGTTTCCTGGTGATGATATTCCTGTGATTTATGGTTCAGCGTTGAAAGCGTTGGAAGGTGAAGATAGTGAAGTTGGAGCACAGGCTATTCATAAATTGATGGCTGCTGTAGATGAGTATGTGGAGACCCCGAAACGTGATATAGATAAACCGTTCTTGATGCCTGTGGAAGACGTATTTTCGATTACAGGTCGTGGGACAGTGGCAACAGGTCGTATTGAGCGTGGGATTGTAAAAGTTGGTGATGAAATAGAAATAGTTGGTGTGCGTGACACAAAGAAGACAGTTGTAACCGGAGTTGAAATGTTCAAGAAGTTGTTGGACAGTGGAGAGGCTGGGGACAATGTTGGAGTGTTGTTGCGTGGTGTAGATAAAAAAGGGATAGAACGTGGCCAGGTGTTGGCAGTTCCTGGGTCGATTACGCCTCATGTGAAGTTTAAAGGAGAGGTGTATGTGTTGAGTAAAGAGGAAGGTGGTCGTCATACGCCGTTCTTTACCGGATATCGTCCGCAGTTTTATTTCCGTACAACAGATGTGACAGGAAATTTGATGTTGCCGGCAGGAGTAGAGATGGTGATGCCGGGAGATAGCGTCAGTATCGAAGTGGAATTGATAACACCGATAGCTATGGAGAAGGGATTGCGTTTCGCAATTCGTGAAGGTGGTAGAACAGTCGGTGCTGGTCAGGTGACCGAAATTATTCAATAAGTCTTAGTTTAGTCTGGAGTAGAGTGACATGAGAGAAATGATAACCTTGGTTTGCACTGAGTGTAAGCGTCGTAATTATACAACGACAAAAAATAAAAAGCTGAGTAAAGAAAAGCTGGAGCTGAAAAAATACTGTCGTTTTGATCGCAAACACACGATGCATAGGGAAACAAAATAATATATTAGGCCAGTAGCTCTAACGGCTAGAGCACCGGTCTCCAAAACCGGGTGTTGGGGGTTCGAATCCCTCCTGGCCTGTTTTTAACATGCAAAAGGAACAGGAGAGTTGGTATAGTGGCTATTCAATCCACAAAAAGTACTCTTAATGCGAATAAGAAAAACATATATATAACATTCATCTTGGTTGGATTTGTTGCTTGGTTTCCACTTAGTTCATTGATGTATAATTTGTTTGATCTTATTTCTGCTTGGATTCCAAACCCAAAATTGCTAGGGGCATTTCAGTTGTCCAATATTGTGACTACGTGTCTGGCAGGCTTGATTGTGTTGGGGTTAGTGAAAAGTAACAGTATTTATGAGTTTACCAACGATGTTTTTGTTGAGCTTGCTAAAGTGTCATGGCCGGTAAAAAAGGGAACTGGTGTTCCTTTTTGGGAGAAGATTAGGGAAATACGTGAGTCTACCTTGGTTGTTCTCTTTAGTATCGCGGCGCTTGGTATTATCGTTGGGGCTATGGATATGGTTTTTCAATTGCTGGTAAAGACTATATTTTAACATCAAATTTAAAGTGCGGGATGCAGATATGGCGTTTGAATGGTATGTAGTTCATACATTGTCCGGGCAAGAAAGTAAAGTTCAGGAATCGTTAGAGCATAAGATAAAAATTGAAGAGCTCGGTGATAAAATTAGACAAGTTTTGATTCCTACTGAGCATGTCTCGGAAGTAGTTTCTGGAAAGAAGAGAATTTCGGAAAGAAAATTCTTTCCGGGATATATTCTTATAGAAATGGATTTAGATGAAGATCTCTGGTATTTTATAAAAAATACTCATGGGATCATTGGTTTTGTAGGTGGCGGTAAGCCTGTGCCATTAATGCCTGAAGAAGTTGAAAATATAGTTCAGCAAATTGAAGACCGCAAACGTTCGGTTAAACCAAAAATTACCTTTGAAAAAGGTGAAGTGGTTAAAATTAAAGAAGGACCGTTTGTGAATTTTTCCGGTACTATTGAAGATATAGATCCTGATAGAGGTAAACTCAGGGTCATGATTACGATATTTGGACGTGCAACGCCTCTGGAACTTGAATATTCGCAGGTTGAGAGAACATAATAAATTGATATTCTTAACCTTACATTATTTCGCCTTTACACAAAGGCGAAATGCTTTTTTAGAGGCTGAATAAGTAATTACATAAAATATACATACAAACGGGAGGACGGGATCGTGGCAAAAAAAGTCGTTGGATTCATTAAATTGCAGTTGCCTGCTGGACAGGCAACACCTGCACCACCGGTTGGGCCGGCATTAGGTCAACACGGTGTAAATATTATGGAGTTTGTTAAAGCGTTTAATGCTGTATCGCAGGATAAAGCAGGTTTAGTTTTACCTGTTGTTATATCGGTGTATCAGGATCGCTCTTTTACGTTTATCATGAAGTCGCCGCCAGCTGCTATATTGTTGAAAAAAGCTGCAGGTATAGCTTCAGGATCGGGCGTTCCTAATAAAGAAAAGGTCGGTAAAGTGACCAGAGATCAGGTACTTGATATTGTAAAACAGAAAATGCAGGATCTCAACGCTAATTCAGAAGAAGCTGCGATGCGTATTATAGAAGGAACTGCAAAAAGTATGGGAATAGAGGTGGTATAATCATGACAACGCATAGCAAACGAATAAAAAAAGCACATGAAATGGTAGACGTTGATTCGTCGTATACATTGCATGATGCTTTGGCATTGTTAAAAAAATGCCCGAAAACAAAATTTGATGAAACCGTGGAACTTGTTTTTCGGCTTGGTGTTGATCCTCGTCATTCTGATCAGGTTGTTAGAAGTACTGTAATATTGCCGCACGGTGTTGGTAAAACGATACGAGTTCTCGTCTTTGCTCAGGGTGAAGCTGCTGAACAAGCTAAAGAAGCTGGCGCTGATTATGTCGGCTATGATGACCTGATTGAAAAAATACAAAAAGAAGGTTGGTTTGAATTTGATGCTGCGGTTGCCACACCGGAATCAATGCGTGATATAGGTCGTTTGGGAAAAGTACTTGGTCCTCGTGGATTAATGCCTACGCCAAAAACCGGTACAGTAACAAAAGACGTCGTATCAGCAGTGAACGAATTGAAAGCTGGTAAAATCGATTTTCGGGTCGACAAAGCAGCTAATTTGCACACGATTATCGGTAAAGTGTCGTTTGCAGAAAATAAATTGTTTGATAATGCAAAAGCTGTCTACGATGCTGTAGTTAAAGCCAAACCTGCCAGTGCTAAAGGTGTATACATGAAAAACTGTACGTTAACAAGCACTATGGGACCTGGTATACCGGTAGATATAAAAACGTTTGCAGAAACTGCATAACTTTGTATACGGAGGAGATAGTGCTGTGAGACCTGAAAAGGCATATCTTGTAGAAGAAGTGATCGATCAGATCAAAGACTCGAACAGCTTGTTTGTTACAACTTATCTCGGTTTAAGTGCCGAGAAATTGAACTTGCTGCGTCGTGAGTGTTATAAATCATCAGGAAATTATATGGTTGTCAAAAACCGCATTTTGAAGATCGCTCTTGAAAAAGCTGGTTTAACTGTATCTGATGATGTTTCAAGTGTTCTTAAAGAATCAACTGCTGTAGCTTTTTCAAAAGAAGACGCGGTTGTTGTCGCCAAACTGCTTTTGAAATTTGGTCAAGACAACGGATTGCCCAAAGTAAAAGGCGCTTTTATTGAAGGTAAATGGTGCAGTGAAGATAGCGTAGAAGCATTTTCAAAATTACCTTCACGTGAAGTTCTGTTGGCTAAGTTTATGGGAACATTGAAGAGTCCATTGACTGGATTCGTTTCTGTACTTAGCGGTTCACAGAGCCAGTTCGTCCGTTGCTTAAAAGCTATAGCAGATAAAAAATCCGAGGAATCTTAAGAGAGATATCTCAAAGAAAATAAGACAATTATTATAAAGGAGGAGTGAATCATGGCTGAAGTAGAAAACTTACTTAAATCAATTCAGGAACTGAAAACTGAAGAACGTGCAAAACTCGGTTTGGAAATGATCAAATCATTGACTATGGTTGAAATTTCTGAGTGGGTAAAAATGATGGAAGAGGAATTTGGTGTTTCTGCTGCTGCTCCGGTGGCTGTTGCTGCTGTAGGAGGCGCTGTTGCTGCAGAAGGTGGCGCTGCTGCTGAAGAACAGACTGAATTTACCGTTATTCTTGCTGCTGCTGGTGCAAAGAAGATTCAGGTTATTAAAGAAGTTCGTGCTATTACTAACCTTGGTCTTAAAGAAGCGAAAGAACTCGTGGATGGCGCACCAAAACCTGTTAAAGAAAATATTTCTAAAGAAGAAGCTGAAGAAATTAAAGCAAAACTCGAAGAAGCCGGTGCTACTGTAGACGTAAAGTAATGAGTCTTGTGTGAATGATGGGTATATCTGTGTCATAAGGGCCTACAGTATTAACCGTGGAGAAATTTATGAGTTCAGAACATGAAGTAATATATACGAAACGAGACGGGATGCCGGAGCGAGAAACGATTATCGATATCCCAAATCTCGTCGAGGTGCAGACAAAATCTTACAATGATTTCTTGCAGCTTGATAAATTGCCTGAGAAACGTATTAATCAGGGAATGCAGGAAGTCTTTAGGGAAATCTTTCCTATAAAAAGCTATGACGAAAGTTGTATGCTTGATTTTGTCAGCTACTCGTTGGGTGTGCCGAAATATGATGCCGAGGAATCTAAACGACGAGGTGTCACATTTGCAGCGCCACTCAAGGTTCGTTTACGGTTAACAGAACATGATAATGTCAAGGAAGAAGATGTTTACTTTGGCAGTATTCCATTAATGACCCCGAAAGGGACATTTATAATTAATGGAGCAGAACGTGTTATTGTCAGCCAGTTGCATCGCTCACCGGGCATTTGTTTTGAACAAACGGTACATCCACGGGGAACGGTACTGTATTCTTTTCGCATTATCCCATATCGTGGTTCATGGCTTGAAGTTCAGTTTGACATTAATAATTATATATACATATATATGGACAGGCGCCGTCGCCGTAGAAAAATTTTGGTGACTGTGTTTTTGCGAGCTTTAGGTTATTCTGAAAATCTGGATATACTTGATTTGTTCCATGGTGTTGAAGAAGTTGACCTCGCGAAGACTGATCCTGCAGATGTAGTCGGCAGGATTTTAGCGGCTGATGTCAAGGACGAAAAAGAAGATGTCATCATTTTGCCAGAACTACAGAAGGTTTCGAAATCTATTCTACAGAAAATCAAAGAGCTTGGTATTCGTAAAATAAAATTAATAAAAGGTGGAGATGAAGATTCACCTATTATTAAGATGTTGCGTAAAGATACGACTAAAAATCAGGATGATGCTTTAAAAGATATTTATCGTAAGCTGCGTCCTGGTGATCCAGCAACAGTCCCAAATGCTAAAGCGCTTTTGCATCGTCTCTTTTTTGATCCAAAACGATATGATTTGAGTCGAGTCGGTCGATTTAAGCTTAATAAAAAATTGGCTATTGAAATCAATGAAGAAGAATTACAGAAGATCACACTTGAAGAACGTGATATCGTTGTAGCTCTTCGCTACCTGATTAGTCTTACTACTGGTGAAGGGATCATTGATGATATCGATCACCTTGGTAACCGTCGTGTGCGATCAGTTGGTGAGTTGCTTCAGAATCAATGCCGTATCGGTCTTGCAAGAATGGAAAGGCTGATTAAAGAGCGCATGAATCTCTATGATATGAGCTCTGAAGTGATGACTCCACATAAACTTGTTAATCCAAAAGGATTATCGAGTATCATAAAAGATTTCTTTGGAAGAAGCCAGTTGTCACAGTTTATGGATCAAACTAATCCATTGGCTGAATTGACTCATAAACGTCGTTTAAGTGCTCTTGGTCCTGGCGGATTAAGTAGGGAAAGAGCTGGATTTGAGGTTCGTGACGTTCATACAAGCCACTATGGAAGAATTTGTCCTATTGAAACACCGGAAGGTCCTAACATTGGTTTGATAGCATCGCTTGGTACCTTTGCCCGTATCAATGATTTTGGGTTTATTGAAACTCCATATCGCAAGGTTAAAGATAATGTTATCACCGATGATATAGAATTTCTCTCTGCTGATGAAGAAGAAAATTTTTTGATCGGGCAGTCAGACATTGTTGCTAAAGATGACGGAACTATAACGGATGAAGATGCCTTAGCTCGTTATCGTGGTGATGTGTTGCGCGTGGATTCAAATAAGTTAAATTATGTCGATGTATCGCCAAAACAGTTGGTTAGTGTGGCTGCTGGTTTGATTCCGTTCCTTGAACATGACGATGCTAACCGTGCTTTGATGGGATCGAACATGCAACGCCAAGCCGTACCATTGCTTTTTACAGAAGCGCCTTATGTGGCTACAGGTCTTGAATACCGTGCAGCAAAAGATTCTGGTATTATGATTGTTGCTGAGGAAGAAGGTACCGTTGATTATGTAGATGCGACGAAAATCATCATTAATGGTAAAGTCTATCCGGTCATTAAGTTCCAGCGTTCTAATGCTGGTACATCAATAAACCAACGTCCTTTGGTCAGTGCTGGACAGAAGATACAGAAAGGTCAGGTAATCGCTGACGGACCTGGAACACGGAAAGCGGAATTGGCATTAGGAAGAAATGTTCTTGTGGCTTTTATGCCATGGGGTGGTTATAACTTTGAGGATGCTATTTTGATCAGTCAAAATTTGGTCAAAGAAGACGCGTATACCTCAGTGCATATTGAAGAGTTTGAAATAGGGGCTCGTGATACTAAATTAGGAAAAGAAGAAATCACTCGCGATATTCCAAATGTTGGTGAAGATGCCCTGAAGAACCTTGATGAAGATGGTATCATTCGTATCGGTGCTGAAGTAAAACCGGGTGATATTCTTGTTGGAAAGATCACACCTAAGAGTGAAACTGAATTATCTCCTGAAGAACGTTTATTGCGTGCTATTTTTGGCGAGAAAGCAGCTGATGTCCGTGATGCTTCTTTAACAGTACCATCGGGTACAGAAGGTATTGTCATAGATGTTAAGGTTTTCGCGCGAAAAGAAAGAGCAAAAACTGACTTGGAAAGACAGGAAGAGAAACGTGTTCTGAAAGAAATCACCGATCAATATCGAAGAATATATGATGATTTCAATGAAAAAATGCAGGAACGCATAAAACAGTTGCTTCTTGGGAAAAAGTTACAAGGTGATATTGTTGATCTCCGTACGGAAGAAATAGTCGTGCCAAAAGGGAAATCAATTAATCAGGATATGCTTGATCGACTTCATATTACCCAATATGAATATATTCGCATTGAAGATGAATGGGCAGATGAGGAAATAGGAAAAATCAGTTTCTGGTTCCGTAAAATGATGGAAGAAACTGAAGTTAAAGAAAATCGTGATATAGAGAATTATAAAAAAGGCGACGAACTTGACCCCGGTGTCATAAAGCAGGTGAAAGTATACATCGCAAGTAAACGCAAATTGATGGTCGGTGATAAAATGGCTGGTCGTCATGGTAACAAAGGTGTTATCGCTAAGATATTACCTCAGGAAGATATGCCGTTTTTGCCTGATGGAACTCCTGTTGATATGGTACTTAACCCACTTGGTGTGCCTTCACGTATGAATGTGGGACAGGTATTGGAAACCCATTTGGGATGGGCCGCTGAAGCTCTTGGTTTGCATATGCAAACACCTGTATTTAGAGGATTGAGCGAAGAAGATATCAAAGACTATCTTAATAGAGCAGGGTTACCTGAACATGGTAAGATACATCTTTATGATGGACTCACAGGTGAGCGTTTTGATCAAGAGGTAGTCGTCGGATATATTTATATGTTAAAACTGAACCATTTGGTTTCAGATAAAATACATGCACGTGCCATTGGACCGTACTCATTGGTCACTCAACAGCCGCTTGGTGGTAAAGCGCAGTTTGGTGGACAGAGATTTGGAGAAATGGAAGTGTGGGCCATGGAGGCGTACGGGGCTGCTTATGCATTACAGGAATTGCTTACTGTCAAAAGTGACGATGTCCAAGGTAGAACCCGTATTTACGAATCGATTGTCAAAGGGGATAATTCCCTTGAGGCTGGAACGCCCGAATCATTTAACGTTTTGATCAAAGAAATGCAAAGTTTGTGTCTTGACGTGCGGGTGGAGAAAGAGGAATAAACCCTGAATATCATAAGTATAAGGAGATTCTCCATTGGTTGAGAGGATTATTGATTCATATTCGGATTATAATTTACGTGGAGTGTTTGATAACGTAAGTATTCGTATTGCATCTCCGGAAGTTATTCATTCCTGGTCGCGTGGCGAGGTGAAAAATCCGGAGACTATCAATTACCGGACATTCAAACCGGAAAAAGGCGGTTTGTTTTGTGAGCGTATTTTCGGTCCTACTAAAGATTGGGAATGTAGTTGCGGTAAATACAAAAGAATCAAACATAAAGGTGCAATATGCGATCGTTGTGGTGTTGAAGTCACGCAGTCCAAAGTACGCCGTGAACGAATGGGGCATATCGTACTTGCTGTACCTGTATCACATATATGGTTTTTCAAAACTATGCCTAGCCGTATAGGTAATATTCTTGAGTTATCTTCACGTACACTGGAACGTATTCTTTATTATGAAGATTATGTAGTCGTTGATCCTAAAGATACCCCGCTGGAACCTAAACAGTTACTCAGTGAAATGGAGTATCGTGAAGCTCGCGCAAAATATAATGATGACTTTGTTGCCATGATTGGTGCGGAAGCGATCAGAGAATTGCTTAAACGTGAAGATCTTGATAAGTTGGCAACAGAACTTCGTAATAAAATGCTTAAAACAAAATCAAAACAGACTTTGAAAAAAATAAGTAAACGTCTGAAAATAGTTGAAGGATTCAGAAAATCTAAAAATGATCCGAGTTGGATGATCATGAGTGTTGTACCGGTTATCCCTCCGGATTTGAGACCGCTTGTTCCGCTGGAAGGTGGTCGATTTGCTACATCAGACCTTAACGATCTTTATCGACGTGTTATCAACCGTAATAACCGTCTTAAAAGTATATTAGAACTTAAAACACCTGATGTTATCATACGTAACGAAAAACGTATGCTTCAGGAAGCAGTTGATGCTCTTTTTGATAACGGTCGTCATGGTCGTCCTGTTGTTGGTACCGGTAATCGTCCGCTTAAATCATTAAGTGACATGCTTAAAGGAAAACAAGGTCGTTTTCGTCAGAACTTGCTTGGTAAACGTGTTGACTATTCAGGTCGATCAGTGATCGTTGTTGGTCCTGAACTTAAATTGCATCAGTGTGGTTTGCCTAAAAAGATGGCTATGGAGCTGTTCGAGCCATTTATTATACGACGTTTGAAAGAGCGTGGAAGTATTCATACTATTCGTAGCGCAAAAAAAATGATTGAGCGTGGAGCACCTGAAGTATGGGATATCCTTGAAGAAGTAACGAAGGGGCATCCTGTATTGTTGAACCGTGCTCCAACGTTGCACCGTCTTGGTATTCAGGCATTTGAACCACAGTTGGTCGAAGGTAAAGCGTTGCGTATACATCCGCTGGTCTGTGCGGCATTCAATGCTGACTTTGACGGAGACCAGATGGCAGTACACGTACCTCTATCAACTGAAGCACAGCTTGAGACACGTATGTTGATGCTTGCGTCGAATAACATATTTTCGCCATCAAGCGGTAAACCGATCACTACTCCGTCACAGGATATTACTCTCGGTTGTTACTATTTGACAAAAGAAGTCAAACATGATACTGAAAATATGCGCAAATATGCGACAAAAGATGAAGTTTTACTCGCTTTGGATGCAAATGTTATTCATTTACATGATAAAATTAAAGTTCGCCTTGATGACGAACTGGTAATAACTACAGCAGGACGCATTATATTTAATGAAATTATGCCTCCTGAAGTAGAATTTGTTAATTATGAACTTAATAAAAAGCAACTTGGCCGATTGATCATGAAGTGCTATGAACTTATTGGTCATAAAAGAACTGTTTCTTTGTTGGATAGATTGAAAAAACTGGGTTTTGAATCTGCTACAAAGGCAGGTATATCAATATCTATTGACGATATGATTATTCCACCTGAGAAAAAAGATCTTTTAGCAAATGCACGCGATGAGATTGACGAAGTGGAACGTCAGTATCATACTGGTAGTATTACAGATGGTGAACGTTATAATAAGATTATTGATATTTGGACGCATACCACTGATACAATATCAGAAGCTATGTATCAACGATTAAAAACCGGAAGAGAAAACCAGCCGATCAATCCTGTATTTATGATGGTTGATTCTGGTGCTCGTGGTAGCCGCCAGCAGATAAGACAGCTTGCAGGTATGCGTGGTTTGATGGCAAAACCTTCAGGAGAAATTATTGAAACGCCTATTCTCTCTAACTTCCGCGAGGGCTTAACAGTTCTTGAGTATTTTACGTCAACTCACGGTGCTCGTAAAGGTTTGGCAGATACCGCGTTGAAAACTGCTGATTCCGGTTATCTTACCCGTCGTCTTGTTGACGTTTCACAGGATGTTATTGTGACTGATCATAACTGTCATACTCTTAACGGTATTACCGTTCAAGCGATTTATGAAGGTGAAGACGAAATAGTTTCGTTGAAAGAACGAATCATAGGTCGTATTGCGCTTGAAGATATTGTAAATCCGGCAACGGCTAAAACCATATGCTCTGCAGATGGGATTATTACAGCTGATATCGCTGATGAAATTGAAAAAGCCGGTATTGAGCATGTTAAAATACGTTCAGTATTGACATGTGAAATTGAATCTGGTGTATGTCAATTGTGTTATGGTGTTGACCTTACCAAAGGTGAACTTGTTGATCTTGGAGAAGCTGTGGGTATTATTGCAGCACAATCAATTGGTGAGCCTGGCACGCAGTTGACAATGAGAACATTTCATATCGGTGGAACTGCAAGCCAGGTCTTTAAACAACCGCAGATCATTGCGAAAAATGATGCTATTGTTCAGTATCATGACATGAAGATAGTTCAAACTAAAGAAAACATGTTTATCGCATTAAATAAGAACGGTATGATTAGTCTTGTTAATGATGAAGGACGCGAACTCGAAAAATATACGATTATGAATGGTTCGGTTATTAGCGTACCGGATGGAGGTCAGGTTAAAAAGGGTGAAGCTTTCGTAAAATGGGATCCGTACAATATTCCGATTCTTTCTGAACGGCCCGGTCTTGTACGTTTCAGTGATATTATTGAAGGCGTAACCATGAAAAAGGAAATCGACGAGTCTACCGGTTTAGTTGGAACAGTTATTATTGAGCATAAAGAAGAGCTGCATCCCCAAATCGTGCTGTATGATTTAAATGATGAAGTTGTTGCTCAATACTCGATTCCTGCTAATGCGCACGTTGTTGTCGAGGATGGTCAGGAAGTTGAAGCTGGTAGCCTTATTGCCAAAACTCCTCGTAAAGTTAGTAAGACAAAAGATATTACCGGTGGTTTGCCTCGTGTCGCTGAATTGTTCGAAGCGCGTCGTCCTAAAGATGCCGCTGAAATCGCCAAGATAGATGGTATCGTTGAATTTGGGGGTACTGTAAAAGGTAAACGACGTATTCTTGTCAGGGATCCTGAAACAGGAGCGGAAGAAGAACATTTAACTTCGCATGGTAAACATCTTACCGTATACAAAGGTGACCGTGTGAAAAAAGGTCAGCAATTGACCGAAGGTCCTATCGTTCCACAGGAAATATTACAGGTTTGTGGTCCCAAAGAGTTACAGGAATATTTGGTAAACCAGATTCAGGAAGTGTATCGTTTACAGGGTGTGGAAATCAATGATAAACATATTGAATTGATTATACGCCAGATGTTGAAGAAAGTTCGCATTACCGAACCAGGCGATACATCATTCTTATATGGTGAGCAAGTTGATAAGATTATATTCAATCGTGAAAATAGATCGGTGATTAAAAAAGGTGGTAAACCTGCAGAAGCTACAACTATTCTGCAAGGTATCACTAAAGCTTCTTTAAGTACCAGTAGTTTTATTTCGGCGGCTTCATTTCAGGAAACAACTCGTGTCCTTACCGATGCAGCATCGTCAGGTAGGGTCGACCGGCTGCGTGGCTTTAAGGAAAATGTTATTATGGGGCATCTTATACCTGCAGGGCCAGGGTTTAGACGCTACTCGGATTTTGAAATTGCAGCAGATATGCCCGAAGTTGTGACTGCCGAAAAAGAAGAAGAATAAAAAAAAACTTGAAAAATTATTATAAAGAGTATATAGTTTGACAACTTTGTCTGAAAATTAGAAGGAGTTGGGAATGCCCACAGTTAATCAACTTATTAGAAAAGGTAGAAAAAGAGTGCAGAAGAAATGCAAAACTCCTGCACTAAAAGCATGTCCGCAAAAACGTGGCGTTTGTTTGCAGGTTAAGACGCAGACGCCGAAAAAACCAAACTCGGCGTTGCGTAAAATCGCCAGGTTCGTTTGTCGAATTCTATGGAAGTTACGGCATATATTCCTGGGATGGGGCATAACCTTCAAGAACACTCCATTGTTTTGATACGTGGTGGAAGGGTTAAGGATTTACCAGGTGTACGGTATCATATCGTACGTGGAACTCTCGATGCTATGGGTGTTGAAAAAAGAGCGCAAGGTCGGTCTAAATACGGCTCGAAAGCTCCAAAGAAGTAGTGGTGAATGAGGAGGTTTGAAATACAATGTCACGAAGAAGAAAAGCAGTAAAAAGATCAATTGCGCCTGATTCAAAATTTAATTCCCTTGATGTGGCGAAGTTTATTAATATTATAATGTTAGCAGGCAAAAAGAGTATTGCTGAGCGTATTTTTTATGGAGCTATCGAATTGGCATCTCAGCGTGTTGGCGAAAACGATGCTTTGAAGGTATTCACTCAGTGCTTGAATAATGTTAAGCCAGTTCTTGAGGTGAAATCTCGGAGGGTTGGTGGTGCGACATATCAGGTGCCTGTAGAAGTTTCTCCTGAAAGGCAATTTGCGCTGGCAGCTCGCTGGCTAATTGGTTTCTCTCGTCAGAGGAAAGGTCAGCCAATGGTTGAGTGTTTGGCTGCTGAATTTGTTGATGGTTACAAAAATCAGGGTGCTGCTATTAAGAAAAGAGAAGATACACATAAGATGGCTGAAGCTAATAAAGCTTTTGCTCATTATAGATGGTAAAAATAAAGCTCATTATAGAGAAAATATAAACAGATAAACATTATAAAAGGAGGCATTGTATGGCCAAGGAAAAGTTCGAGAGGACAAAACCGCATGTGAATATTGGAACAATCGGTCACGTGGATCATGGTAAGACAACGTTGACGGCAGCGATAACGATGACGCTAGCAAAAGAAGGTAAGGCAACGTTGAGAACATTTGATTCGATCGATAACGCTCCGGAAGAAAAAGAGCGTGGTATTACTATTGCGACAGCGCATGTGGAATATGAAACAGATAATCGTCATTATGCGCACGTTGACTGTCCTGGTCATGCTGACTATGTGAAGAACATGATTACCGGAGCAGCTCAGATGGACGGAGCGATTCTGGTGGTTAGTGCTGCTGATGGTCCGATGCCTCAGACACGTGAGCATATATTGTTGGCACGTCAGGTTGGTGTGCCTGCAATCGTGGTTTTCTTGAATAAGGTAGATATGGTAGATGACGAAGAGCTTCTGGAGTTGGTTGAGTTGGAAGTTCGCGAGTTGTTGTCGAAATATGAGTTTCCTGGTGATGATATTCCTGTGATTTATGGTTCAGCGTTGAAAGCGTTGGAAGGTGAAGATAGTGAAGTTGGAGCACAGGCTATTCATAAATTGATGGCTGCTGTAGATGAGTATGTGGAGACCCCCGAAACGTGATATAGATAAACCGTTCTTGATGCCTGTGGAAGACGTATTTTCGATTACAGGTCGTGGGACAGTGGCAACAGGTCGTATTGAGCGTGGGATTGTAAAAGTTGGTGATGAAATAGAAATAGTTGGTGTGCGTGACACAAAGAAGACAGTTGTAACCGGAGTTGAAATGTTCAAGAAGTTGTTGGACAGTGGAGAGGCTGGGGACAATGTTGGAGTGTTGTTGCGTGGTGTAGATAAAAAAGGGATAGAACGTGGCCAGGTGTTGGCAGTTCCTGGGTCGATTACGCCTCATGTGAAGTTTAAAGGAGAGGTGTATGTGTTGAGTAAAGAGGAAGGTGGTCGTCATACGCCGTTCTTTACCGGATATCGTCCGCAGTTTTATTTCCGTACAACAGATGTGACAGGAAATTTGATGTTGCCGGCAGGAGTAGAGATGGTGATGCCGGGAGATAGCGTCAGTATCGAAGTGGAATTGATAACACCGATAGCTATGGAGAAGGGATTGCGTTTCGCAATTCGTGAAGGTGGTAGAACAGTCGGTGCTGGTCAGGTGACCGAAATTATTCAATAATTTAAGAACATTGTAGCTGGAGTTGTACAAATAAAATGGATAAGCAACGTATTCGTATAAAACTTAAAGCGTATGATCATCGAGTGTTGGATCAGTCGACTGAGGAAATCGTAGAAACTGCAAAAAGAACAGGGGCGAAGATACTTGGACCGATACCGTTGCCAACCAAAATTGAGCGGTACACTGTTCTTAAGTCACCTCATGTAAATAAAAAATCAAGAGAGCAGTTTGAGATAAGAACTCATAAGCGCCTTCTTGATGTGGTAGAGCCGACAGCCAAAACCATTGATGAGCTGCGTAAACTTAATCTACCTGCTGGTGTTGATATTAAAATTAAAATATAATGAGATGGGTTTAGTGATGAAGGAGGTGTGCTCGTGAGCATTGTCCTGTTAGGTAGAAAAAAGGGTATGACACGTGTCTTCAATGAAAAAGGTGAGGTTATACCTGTTTCAGTCATAGAAGTAAAGCCGGGAACTGTTCTTGACAAAAGAACGGAAGAAAAGAATCAATATACGGCTTTACAACTTGGATTTGAAGAACGTAAAGAAAAATTGGTTAAAAAACCTCAAAAGGGTTTCTTTGAAAAGATAAAACAGACACCTAAGCGATATATCCGTGAAAGCCGTGTTGCTCAAGAAGTGTTAGATTCTTATTCAGTCGGTGATCAAATAGATTTGAAAATATTTGAAAAAGGTGAACTTGTTGATGTCTCTGCAAAATCTCTTGGTAAGGGATTTGCCGGTGTGATGAAGCGATGGAATTTTCATGGTGGACGCAAGACACACGGTTCAATGTTTCATCGTGCACCGGGATCAATAGGTGCGTCTGCGGATCCTTCGCGTGTATTTAAAGGAACAAGGTTGCCAGGTCGTATGGGTGGAAAACGTTCTACTGTACAAAGTATACAAGTAGTTGATGTGCGTGAATCGGATAATATACTGTTAGTACGAGGCGGAGTGCCCGGACCACGTGGTGGAGTTGTGGAAATACGGAAGGCAAAGAAAGCGACTAAGTAGCCGGAATACTTTTGAAAGGATGTGTGGATAATGGGTAAATTGGACATATGTAATAGTAAAGGCGATGTTGTCGGATCTCTTAAGATTGACGATACTATTGCGAGCTATGAGCCGAAAGCTCAAGTGGTTCATGATGTCGTAGTAGCATATATGGCTAATCAACGTTCCGGAACTGCTTCAACAAAAACAAGAAATGAAGTACAGGGAAGTACTAAGAAGCCTTGGCGTCAAAAGGGAACAGGCCGTGCTAGAGCTGGTACAATCAGGTCGCCATTATGGAAAGGTGGCGGAACTGTTTTTGGCCCTACACCTAGAAGTTTTGCTAAAAATGTTACGCGTAAAGTGAAAAAAGTTGCAATGAAATCTGTGTTTGCTGATAAACTGGCGAATCAAAATGTAATTGTTGTTGATACAATAAGTTTTGAAGAACCAAAAACAAAACAGATGGTGGCAGTTTTAGAATCACTTGGTGTTGCAAACCAAAAAGTTTTGATAGTAAAAGCGGGTGTTGATTTAGCTGTTGTTAAATCAGCTAATAACATTCCAAATGTCAATGTAGTGACTGCATCGGATGTCAATGTTTATGAAATGTTGAATTGTGAAAAAGTTCTCATAGAGAAGGATGCTGTTGAAATTTTGACCCAAAGATTAAATTAATAAATTTTATTGTTGACAAAATTAGATTTGTTGAGTAGGATGGTGGCTTTCCAATTCGGAATATGGTGATAAACAAATTACAAGAATAATCGAAACTAACCTTTCGATTATTTTTATTAAGAGGCTGTTATGAAAGAAATGACTCAAATCTTGATTGAACCGGTAGTAAGTGAACGAAGTACATACTTGAATGAAATTGATAAGTATGTGTTTGTTGTGCAGAAAGACGCGAACAAAATTGAGATTAAGCAGGCGGTCGAAAAGTTATTCGACGTAAAAGTAGATAAGGTGAACATAGTAAATGTTCAAGGTAAACGTAAAAGACGTCGGTTTAAGATTGGTAAACGGCCGGATTGGAAAAAGGCGATTATAACCTTGCAAGAAGGTCAAAAAATAGAATTAATGTAACACAGGGATGATTGATCATGGCGATAAAAAAGTATAAACCTACAACATCGACGCGGCGTTTTGCTTCGGTTTCGGCTTTGATGAAATAACAAAGTCAACACCGGAAAAATCGTTGTGTGTTGCAATTAGCAAGAAGAGTGGCCGTAATAATAATGGTCGAATTACAGTGCGTAGACGTGGTGGTGGTCATAAACGTAATTATCGTATTGTAGACTTTAAACGCAATAAAGATAATATAGAGGCAAAAGTAGTTGCGATAGAATATGATCCGAATAGGTCTGCGCGAATTGCTTTATTGCAGTATGTGGACGGGGAAAAAAGTTATATACTTGCGCCGAATGGTCTCTCTGTTGGTGATATAGTTTTGTCTGGTGATAAGGCTGAAATAGAGCTCGGGCATTGTATGGCGCTAAAAGATATGCCTTTGGGTACTCAGGTTCATAATGTTGAATTGAAGCCTGGTAAAGGTGGTCAGGTCGCTAGAAGTGCTGGTAACTCGGCAGTGCTTATGGCTAGGGAGGCGGGATATGCTTTTATGAAATTCCCTTCCGGTGAAGTTCGTAAAACTTCTGTTGAGTGTCGTGCGACGATTGGTCAGATGGGTAATTCTGATCATATGAATATAAATTTAGGGAAAGCCGGTCGTTCGCGATGGCTTCGAAAACGACCTAAAGTTCGTGGTGTTGCTATGAATCCGGTGGATCATCCAATGGGTGGTGGTGAAGGTAGGACGTCTGGAGGACGGCATCCATGTACTCCTTGGGGTGTTAAGACAAAGGGTAAGAAGACTCGTGATTTGCATAAAGCGAGTGATAAATATATAGTGAAACGAAGAAAGTAAAATAAGCGTAAAATAGAGGAAAGAGCATGGCACGTTCCATTAAAAAAGGACCATACGTAGAAAGTAAATTACTTTTTAAAGTTGAAGAAATGAATAAGAATAACGAGCGTAAAGTTTTGAAAACTTGGTCGCGTCGTTCTATGATAGTCCCGGAATTTATCGGTCATACATTTGCAGTTCATAATGGAAGAAAGTTTTTGCCGGTGTTTATTTCTGAAAATATGGTTGGGCATAAGCTTGGCGAGTTTGCTCCAACAAGAACATTTAAATCGCATCCGGGTGGTAAATAAGCTAACAATATTAAATAGCTACGATAGATGTATAAGGAGTTAAGGTATTATGGAGGGGCGAGCTGTTTGGAAATTTGCAAGAATATCGCCACGCAAAGTGCGATTGGTTGCTGATGAAATACGTGGAAAAGATTTCAATAGTGCTTATGATATCGTGAAGTTCACGAATAAAAAAGCTGCTGCGATGATTGAAAAACTTTTGAAATCAGCTCTGGCAAATATTGAGGCACAAGAAGATGAATCATTTGATGTGAATAATTTGTTCATTAAAACGATTCAAGTTGACGGTGGTCCTGTAGCAAAAAGAATAAGACCCAGAGCTATGGGCCGTGCTTTTAGGATACGAAAAAGAACATCACATATAACGATCGTTGTAGCTGATAGTGTATCGGCTAATTAAAAGGAGTGGTCATGGGGCAGAAGGTTAATCCTATTGGATTTAGAGTATCGGTTACAAAAGATTGGCAGTCGAAATGGTATGCATCGAAAGCTGATTTTGGGAATCTTCTTAGAGAGGATATCCAGATAAGGAATTTTCTGAAAGAACGTTTAAGTTTTGCTGGAGTTCCAAAAATAGTTATCGAAAGAGCTAGTAATCGGGCTAAAATTACAATCTATGCTGCTCGTCCTGGAATTATTATTGGCCGTAAAGGCGCTGAAATAGATAAGCTTAAAACAGAATTATCGCGTTTCACTGATAAAGAGATATTTATTGATATAGCAGAAGTGAAAAATCCTGATCTTGATGCACAGCTTGTTGCTGAGAATATAGCTCAACAGTTGCAAAGACGTGTTTCCCATAGAAGAGCGATGAAAAGAGCTGTTACCAACGCGATGAATTTAGGAGCAGATGGTATTAAAATTCTATGTTCAGGGCGTTTAGGTGGTTCTGAAATGTCGCGAAGTGAAGGATATAAAGAGGGGAAAATTCCACTGCATACGCTTCGTGCTGATATAGATTATGGTTTCTTTGAATCTCGTACTACATATGGTGCGATCGGGGTTAAAGTGTGGTTGTGTAAAGGTGAAAGATTGCCTTCGCGCAGAGTTGAAGAAAAAGTAAGCGAATAAGCTGTAAATAAAGGAGCGAGAGACACATGCCTCTTATGCCGAAGAGAGTAAAATATCGTAAATCACATCGTGGTTCGCGAAGTGGAATGAGTAAAGGTGGAAATCAGATTAGCTTTGGTGAATTTGGTTTACAGGCTTTAGATCGTGGTTGGATTACTAATACCCAAATAGAAGCAGCTCGTGTTGCTATGACTCGTCATATAAAAAGGAAAGGTAAAGTTTGGATACGGATATTTCCTGACAAGTCTGTTTCTGCAAAACCCGCTGAAACTCGTATGGGTAAAGGTAAAGGAGCACCAGATAAATGGGTTGCTGTTGTGCGTCCGGGACGTATGATGTTTGAAATAGAGGGTGTTGCTGAAAGTTTAGCTAGATCAGCTATCCGCTTGGCAGCAACAAAGTTTCCAATCAGGACCCGATTCGTGGTCAGAAGTATACATAAGGTTTGATGCTATGAAGGCTAAAGAAATTCGACAGAAAAACCAGGAAGAGCTTGATAAGCTGCTAAAAGAATATAGACATGAACTGTTTAATCTGCGCATTCAGAAACAGACAGGACAGATAGAAAAAATAGGTAGGATTCGTGTGGTGAAACGAGAAATCGCTCGAGTTCTTACTGTAATGAATGAGACGAAGTAACTTTCTGAGGTGGGAGATACTCTATTATGACAGTAACATCTGAACGCGGATCAAGAAAACAAAGGATAGGTTTTGTCGTAGGTGATAAAATGGACAAAACTGTTATCGTGCAGATAGAAAGAAAGATAAGTCATCCAGTGTATAAGAAGGTCATTAAGATGTATTCTAAATGCGCGGTACATGATCCCAAAAATGAAGCAAGAATTGGGGATTTCGTGAAAATTTCTGAAACGCGCCCAATAAGTAAAACAAAAAGATGGCGCCTTGATGGGTTTATACGGAAAGGCATTGAGAGAGGAAACGCATAACCATGATACAGATGCAAACAAATTTAGAGGTAGCTGATAATTCTGGGGCCAAAAAGGTTCAGTGTATAAAAGTTCTTGGTACCAGCAACAAGCGTTATGCACGTGTTGGCGATATAATTGTTGTATCCGTAAAGGAAGCGATACCTGATGGTGTTGTTAAAAAAGGTGATGTACATAAGGCTGTGGTTGTGCGAACTGCAAGTGATATAAAACGTAAAGATGGATCAGTTTTGCGTTTCGATAAGAATGCTGCGGTTATCATTGATGCTCAGAATAATCCGCGTGGGACACGTATCTTTGGCCCGATTGCACGTGAACTTAGAGATAAAAATTTCATGAAAATAGTATCGTTAGCACCAGAAGTGATATAAAAGGTAGAGGTTATACTGATGAAAACTCAACAAAAAGCACCTATAAGCAGAACTCGTTTGAAAAAGAACGATACCGTCCAAGTTGTCGCAGGACGTGACAAAGGAAAACGGGGAAAAGTATTGGAAATAATTAAAGAGAAAGGACGTATTTTTGTTGAGGGCATCAACTACGTGACCCACTGCGAGCGTCCAACTCAGCAAAATCCTAAGGGTGGTCTTTCAAAGAAAGAAGGATCGGTTGCGATTTCAAACGTACAGCTTTATTGTTCCAAATGTGATAAAGGTGTACGTGTTCAGAATAAGATAACTGCTGAAGGGCAGAAGAATAGAGTATGTGCAATCTGTGGTGATATTATATAAAGGTTGGAGAGCAATGGCAAGGTTATTGGAAAAGTACAACAAAGAAGTTATCCCAGAAATGGTTAAACGTTTTGAATACGATAATGTTTTTCAGGTTCCTCGTATAACCAAGATGGTGATTAATATGGGTATAGGCCAGGGATCGCGTGATGGAAAGCTGATAGACAATGCAGCTGCTGATTTAACGATGATAGTTGGTCAAAAACCTGTTATTACAAAAGCGAAACATAGTATAGCTGGTTTTAAACTTCGTGAAGGTATGCCGA
Source organism: Candidatus Auribacterota bacterium (assembly GCA_963675685.2). Classification (GTDB taxonomy): domain Bacteria; phylum Auribacterota; class Auribacteria; order Auribacterales; family Auribacteraceae; genus R3-B46. The sequence continues at coordinate 19,112 of CAXXKF010000010.1, read as the reverse complement.
TTGGATGTAAAGTTACTTTGCGTGGAAAACGTATGTATGAGTTCTTGGACAGGCTTATCCATGTGGCTATTCCGCGTATTCGCGACTTTCGCGGTATTCCAAAAAACTCTTTTGATGGATTTGGAAACTATACATTTGGATTAGAAGACCAGACGATTTTTCCTGAAGTAAATCTTGATAAAGTTGAACATACTCAGGGTATGGATATAACAATAGTAACTACACCCTGTGCCGATGAAGAAGCGTTTGAAGTACTGCGCTTGCTCGGATTACCATTTGAGAAATAAGATATTTACTATATATTAAGGAGGACTATAATCTCGTGGCCAAGAAAGCACTTGTAGTCAAGGCAAATCAAGAACCGAAGTTTCAGGTGAGAAAATATCATCGATGTACAAACTGTGGACGTCGACGGGGATACTATCGTAAATTTAAATTGTGTAGAATTTGTTTACGAAAGCTAGCCGGTGAAGGCCGTATACCAGGTGTCGTAAAGGCAAGCTGGTAATCGGGATTATTAAAACGTGATTTTTCGGAGGATGACAGAATATGACAATGACTGATCCAATAGCTGATTTTCTTACTCGCATAAGGAATGCGTCGAGAGCTCAGCATTCAACTGTAAAAATACCAGCTTCCAATACGTTGGTTTCGATGGCGGGAGTATTGAAAAGTGAAGGTTATATAGAAGATTATGAGGTGATTGAGAAGCCAATTCAAAATGAATTGAGTATAACTCTTAAATATACACCTCAAAATAAAGCTGTCATATCTAATCTGTCACGAGTAAGTAGTCCAGGTAGAAGACATTATACGGGTATTAAAGACATCCCTCGAGTTATGGGTGGTTTGGGAATAGCAATTATGTCAACACCAAAAGGTATATTAACTGATCGTCAAGCACGCCATGAGCATGTCGGCGGCGAAGTGCTCTGTTATGTCTGGTAGGATGATTTTGGAGGATTAAAATAATGTCACGAATAGGAAGAAAACCAGTTGAAATCCCATCAGGGGTAACTGTACAGATTTCTGGCGGTAAAGTTGCAGTAAAAGGCTCAAAAGGAACCTTGAATTATGATTTGCCTAATGAAATAACTGTCGAACAGGTCGAAAATAAGTTAATTTGTACCAGAGAGAAAGACATTCGTTACCAAAGAGCTTTACACGGATTGGTACGAAGCTTACTAAATAATATGGTGCTTGGTGTTAGTCAGGGCTTTACCAAGCAACTTGAAATCCAGGGTGTTGGATATCGTGCGAAAACAGAAGGCAAAAATCTGGTTATGAACCTTGGCTTTTCGCATCCTGTAGAGCATCCTATCCCAAGTGATGTAAGTATTTCAGTAGATAAAAATACAATCGTTGTTACTGGTATAGATAAACAGCGAGTCGGACAGGAAGCCGCTAATATTCGTGGATATTATCCGCCTGAACCTTACAAAGGTAAAGGTATACGATATGTTGGCGAACAAGTTCGGCGTAAAGCAGGTAAAACAGTTGGCAAAAAATAGTATATAGGTATTGGTGACAAATGAGTAAAGTTAAATCAAGAAGAGAAGCTAGGAAAAAACGGCAAATAAGGTTGCGTAAAAAAGTTTTGGGCACATCTGAATGTCCTCGCTTGTCCGTTTTTAAAAGTTTGAAACATTTGTATGTTCAGTTGATTGATGATGATACTGGACAAACACTTATGTCGGCATCAACTATTTCAAAGGAGTACACAGGTAAATTCAAAGATGCAGGTTGTAATATAAAAACTGCAAAAAATCTTGGTAGTTTATTTGTTGAAAAAGCTAAAACCGGCAAAGTGCAAAAGTTGCGTTTTGATCGAAGTGGATATAAATATCATGGTGTTATAAAAGCCTTGGCTGATTCAATTCGCGAAGGCGGGATAACGTTCTAAGGACGGAGGATAGATTTTGGAACAAACAGCGCATGAAATCAGCGAAGTTGTAGTAAGCGTTAATCGCTGTGCTAAGGTGGTCAAAGGTGGTCGCCGGTTCAGTTTTAGCGCTCTTATTATAGTGGGTGATAAAAACGGTTCTGTCGGATTCGGGTTTGGTAAGGCGAACGAAGTTTCAGAAGCGATCCGTAAAGCAGTTGAACGGGGCAAAAAAGAAATGATTAAAGTTCCGTTATACGGCTCAACAGTCCCCCATAAAATTAATGGCATTTATGGAGCCGGTAAAGTCTTGATAAAACCAGCTGCGCCTGGTACTGGTGTTATCGCCGGTGGTGCTGTGCGTGCTGTCATGGAATTGGCCGGAGTTCATGATGTGTTGTGCAAATCCTTGGGATCAAACAATGCATTGAATGTTGTTAGAGCTACCTTTGAAGGACTGAAAGGATTACGCAGTAAAGAAGAAGTCTTTAAAATGCGGGGGTTGTGGACAGATGAAGCTGAGTGAGTTAAAAAATAATGAAGGAGCCAAAAAGTCACGCAATCGTGTCGGACGTGGAACCGGTAGTGGAAACGGGAAGACATCAGGTCGTGGCCATAAAGGTCAAAAGTCTAGGTCGGGTTATTCACGTAAAGTAGGATTTGAAGGTGGGCAGATGCCACTTCAAAGACGTTTGCCTAAACGTGGATTTAACAATTATCAATTCAAAAAACGATTTTCAATTATTAATCTTGGTCAATTAAATATGCTTGAAGATGGTACTGTCGTCACACCTGATTATTTAGTTGAAAATAAGATAATCAATCAATACGAAGGCGCATTAAAAGTCTTGGGACAGGGTGAACTTGATAAGAACATTGAAATACACGCGCATAAATTCAGTCAATCTGCCATAGCGCAGTTAGATAAAAAGAAAATAACCTGGAAAGAAATCAAAAAATAGGAAGATAAACCAGATTATGTTAGCTGCTTTTGGAAATATATTCAAAATTCCTGAGTTACGAAACAAAGTGTTAATCACCTTGGGGCTGGTTGCTGTATTTCGATTGGGTGCGCATTTGCCTACACCCGGGATAGATGGTGCAGCGCTTGCTGAACTTATGCGTAAATTAGAAGCAAGTCAGGGAGGCAGTATTTTCTCAATGATAGGCTTGTTTTCAGGCGGTGCCCTGCGACAATGTACTATATTTGCTCTCGGTATTATGCCGTATATTAGTGCATCTATTATTATACAGCTATTGCAAGTCGTTGTCCCAAAATTAGAAAAAATTGCAAGGGAAGGCGAGGCTGGCAGAAAAAAGATTAACCAATATACGCGATATGCAACTGTATTTCTCTCAGTGATACAGGCTTTTTTTATTAGTAAAGCTTTGGAGCATCCTGAAAGAATAGCGCGAGTATTCGAAGGTACGGTTATCGTACCGCATCCCGGTTTTCTTTTTACTTTGACTGCTGTCTTGACTCTTACAACAGGAACACTCATTTTGATGTGGTTGGGCGAGCAGATATCAGAAAAAGGAATCGGTAATGGAATATCTCTGATTATTACTGCTGGTATTATATCGCGTCTCCCATCAGCTGTTTATTATGCGTGGCAACTTTTTGCTCCAGGTAATGAACAGGGGAAAAGTCCGTTTTTATTGCTGTTGCTGTTTGGTCTTATGGTACTCGTCATAGTAGGAATAATTTTAGTTACACAAGCTCAGCGTAAGATTCCTATTCAACGTGCGCAGCAAATACGAGGTCGTAAAGTATTTCAGGCTCAAAACACTTATTTGCCATTGCGTGTAAACTACGCAGGTGTGATTCCTGTTATTTTTGCGTCATCATTATTGTTGTTTCCAGCTACAATTGGCGCTATGATCCCTGATGATAGTTTCTTGTCATTTATAAAAGTTATTACTTCTTGGATTGCTCCCGGAGAGGTTCTATATAATTTTCTATATGTTGTTCTGATTATATTCTTCTGCTATTTCTGGACAGCTACACAGTTTAATCCTATCCAGATTGCTGATGATATGAAAAGAACAGGTGCGTTTGTTCCAGGAATACGACCGGGAAAAAATACAGCTGAGTATCTTGAAACGATAATGGTGAGGATTACCTTAGCAGGTGCAATATTTCTGGCATTTATCGCTTTAGTTCCGACGATGATAAGTAGCTATTTGAAAGTACCTTATATGGTCACGCAGTTTCTTGGTGGAACTGGATTGCTGATTATGGTTGGTGTTATGCTTGATACAATGCGACAAGTTGAGTCGCATTTGATTATGCGTCATTATGATGGTTTTATGTCAAAAACACGCCTTAAAGGCAGATTCTAAGGGGTTTATAATATGCGATTGATTTTACTGGGACCTCCAGGTGTTGGAAAAGGAACACAGGCAGAAGGAATTTGCAGCGAATATTCCATACCGCATGTCTCTACAGGAGATATTTTGCGTGAGGCAGTTAAAAATCAAACTGAAGTTGGATTACAGGCGAAAAACTATATGGATAGAGGCGAATTAGTGCCGGATTCAGTCGTAATTCAGCTTGTGAAAGATAGAATTTTAAAGTCTGATTGTAAAGATGGTTTTTTGTTGGATGGATTTCCTCGTACTGTAGCGCAAGCTCATGCCTTGGATTGTCAGTTGGATACTTTAAAAAAACCTATTGATAATGTACTACAGTTGGATGCTGATGAAGATGAAATCGTAACAAGGTTAACAGGACGAAGAATGTGTCCTGAGTGTGGTAAAGGATATCATATCGCATTTTTAAAACCGAAAAAAGATGGTATATGTGATCAGTGCGAAGCTGAGTTGATTCAACGCTTTGATGATACAGAATCAACCGTCAGAAGACGTTTAACGGTATATCATGATAAAACTCATGATCTTATTGATTATTACAAAAGGCAGAATAAATTGATAGCTGTTGATGCAGGCAGAGATATTGATGTAATAAAAGATGATATCATAGAGAAATTGAAAAACGTTTCTTGAGATTATAGTATATGATAGTTATTAAAACAGCTCAGGAAATAGATAAAATGCGCAAAAGCTGTCAAATGACAGCTGAGGTGCTGCAGGAAATAGTAAAACTGGTTGAACCAGGTATCGCGACAGAAGAAATAGATCGATACGCCGAAGATCTTGTTATAAAAAAAGGCGCTATACCTGCTTTTAAAGGATATCATGGATATCCAAAAAGTGTTTGTATATCAATAAATGATGAAGTCGTACATGGGATACCAGGAAAACGAAAATTATCCGAAGGCGATATAGTCTCCCTTGATTTTGGTGTATTACTTGATGGTTTCTATGGCGATACAGCAGTTACTGTGCCGGTAGGCAAAGTATCTGAAGATAAACAAAAACTCATGGATGCGACGCAAAAGTCCCTTGATATGGGAATTGCTCAGGCAGTTGCTGGAAATAGACTCGGTGATATATCCCATGCTGTTGAGCAATATGTCCTACAAGAGGGCTTTTCTGTTGTTCGAGATTATGTAGGGCATGGCATCGGACGACAAATGCACGAGGATCCGCAGATACCAAATTTTGGGTTGCCAAATTCAGGGCCTCTTTTGAAGCCGGGTATGGTGTTTGCAATCGAGCCTATGGTTAACCTGGGTTCGTATCAGGTAAAAACATTGAGCGATGGATGGACTGTTGTAACAAAAGATGGTAAACCTTCGGCTCACTTTGAACATACAATAGTTATAACACGAAACGAACCAGAGGTTTTAACTTGGCGAAAGAAGATTTAATTAAAACAGAGGGCGTTGTATCAGAATTGCTTCCTAATACAATGTTTAGAGTTGAGTTGAAGAACGGCCATACCATTCTAGCTCATATTTCAGGTAAAATGAGAATGAACTTTATACGGATTTTACCTGGAGATAAAGTCTTGATAGAAATGTCACCGTATGACTTGACTAAAGGTCGAATCGTATATCGTCAAAAGTAAAATTTACATTACATAAGTGATAATATAACTGTGAGGTGGTGAACTGTGAAAGTACGAGCTTCGGTAAAGCGCATCTGTGCGAAATGTAGAGTAATTAAGCGAAAAGGTATCATACGTATAATCTGTGATAATCCCCGTCATAAACAAAGACAGGGATAAGACATAATCTTGAGGTAATGGAGGATAAGTGACGTGCCAAGAATTGTCGGTGTTGATATTCCAAAAGATAAAAGGATCGAAACAGCTTTAACATATATTTATGGTATCGGTTTACATGTATCGCGGCAAATATTAGAGATAGCTAATATTCAAGTTGATACGCGCGCTAAAGATTTGACGGAAGAAGAAGTAAGTCGCTTAAACTCGATCATAACACAACAATTTAAAGTAGAAGGTGATTTGCGCCGCGAAGTCAGCGCAAATATTAAAAGATTAATGGGTATCGGATGTTACCGTGGATTGCGTCATAGACGTAGTTTGCCGGTACGTGGACAGCGAACCAAAACAAATGCTCGAACACGTAAAGGTCCCCGTAAGATGGTAGTGGGTAAAAAGAAAAAATAAGGAGGTTTGACTGTGGCTAAAGGTGGTTCGAGAAAAGATAGCAGACGATCTCGAAAAAAAGAGTTGAAAAATGTACCAAGAGGCATAGCTCACATAAAAGCCACGTTTAACAATACCATCGTCAGTATTACTGACGCTCATGGTAATGTCATATCATGGGCTAGTGCTGGAAAAGTTAAATTCTCAGGCGCTAGAAAGAGCACAGCATTTGCTGCGCAGGTAGTTGCTAATGAAGCAGCTCAAATCGCTATGGAACATGGTATGCAGGAAATTGAAGTTAACGTGAAAGGACCTGGTGCAGGACGTGAATCTGCTATAAGATCATTGCAAGCTGCTGGGTTAACTATAACAGTTATTCGTGATGTCACTCCTATACCCCATAATGGCTGTCGTCCACCAAAACGACGTAGAGTATAAGTAAGCCTGACTGATTCGGGGGAGTGGGTAGTAATTATTAGAAAGGAGATTCTTGGAAGATGGCGCGTTATCGTGGGCCAGTTTGTAAGTTATGTAGAAGAGAGGGTGCTAAGCTCTTTCTGAAAGGCTATAAATGTTATGGAGCTCGATGTATATTTGAGCAAAGAAGTTTTGCTCCGGGTATGCATGGTAAGCGACGAACTAAGTTATCTCCGTACGGCGAACAGTTGCGTGAAAAACAGAAACTGCGGCGGATGTACGGCATACTTGAAAAACAGTTTCGCATTACTTTTGCAAAAGCTTCTCGTAAAGAAGGTATCACCGGTGAAAACTTGTTGCGTATGTTGGAGCTACGTTTAGATAGTGTTGTGTTCCGTTCAGGTTTAGCATCTGCACGTGCCTCATCCCGTATGTTTATTACTCACGGGCATGTAACAGTGAATGGTAAGAAAGTTAACATACCTTCATACCAATTACGTGTAGGTGATGTCATAGGATTACGTGAAAATGAAAAAAGCCGCAAAGTTGGTGCACAGACATTGAAACAAACCGAATCAAGAATCGTCCCTGAATGGATGACGGTCAACCGAGAAAATTTTACGGTAAAAATTGAGCAAATACCAAACCGCGATCAAATGGATGTACCAATCAACGAACATTTAATTGTGGAATTGTATTCGAAATAAGTGAAAAGAAAATCAATATGATTTTGGGAGATACGTATTATGACCTTTAAGATTGGTAAGTTTGAATTACCGAAACGTCTTGTCAAGGATGATAACCTATCTGAAGGCAATTATGGTGTCTTTATTGCAGAACCATTTGAGACAGGGTTTGGATATACACTCGGAAATTCAATGCGGCGTGTATTGCTTTCATCACTTGAAGGTGCAGCAATAACTGCAGTTAAAATTGATAATGTTATGCATGAATTTGCTACTATTCCAGGAGTAGTTGAAGACGTCTCTGAAATATTGCTTAATCTCAAAGGCGTTCTGCTTAAAGTACAATCGCGTGAACCGCGTACAATTAGATTGGATGCAAAAGGTGGTGGGAAAGTTACTGCTGGTAATATAACCGTTGACCATACCATGGAAGTTGTTAATCCGGATCACTATATTGCTACTCTAGCTGATGATGGCGAATTACATATGGAACTGGAAATAAAGATTGGCCGTGGTTATTGTCCGTCAGAACGAAATAAAGATCCGAATCATCCTATTGGCGTTATACCAAGTGATTCTATTTTTACACCTGTTGTGAAAGTTAAATATGAAGTAGAAAATACTCGTGTCGGGCAAATGACTGATTATGATAAGCTAATACTTCATATATGGACAGATGGTCGTTTGACACCAGATGATGCTTTGTCACAGGCTGCCGCAATTATGACAGAACATCTTACTATATTTGTGGACTACAGCGATCAGGAATACGAAATAGAACGAGAAGAAGAAGAAAAGAAAGAAAAAAGCGAAACAGAAGAACTCGAACGTATGATGTTGATGAATATCAATGAAATCGAGTTGTCTGTACGTTCTTCTAATTGTATCCATAATGCCAATATTTATACAATTGGTGAACTGGTTCAAAAATCTGAAAGCGAAATGCTTAAATACCGCAATTTTGGTAAAAAATCTTTGAATGAGATTAAAGCCATACTCGACGGTATGGGGTTAAGACTCGGTATGAGTATCCCTGAAGATATAAAACGCAAAGTTGATGATAAACGGAAACAACAAGAACCAAGAGAACCAATCATTATCGAAGACGATGATGATGATACTTTTGATGAATAATTCTTGTTTGCATAGCAGAGGAGGAGATACAAGCTCATGCGGCATAGAAAGCTTAATACTAAGTTAAATAGAACGAATAAACATCGTAAAGCGACAGTCAGCAATATTATGCGTGGATTGTTTACGAGTGAGCGAATCGTTACGACGATAAAAAAAGCAAAAGTTACGTCGCGCTATGCAGATAAAGTGATCACTCTTGCAAAACAAAACGACCTTGCAGCAATACGTCAGGTTGAAAAGATTTTTCAGGATAAAGATCTGATTCATAAGCTTTTTCATGAAATCGGACCGCGCTTTACTGAACGTAATGGTGGATATACCCGTGTTTTGCGCTATAAAACACGTCGTGGTGATGGTACTGAAATGGCGATTCTTGAGTTGACTGAAAAAGAAATCATGAGTCCTGAAGAACGTGCACCTAAGACAAAATCTAAAAAGCAAAAAGAAGTTGTATCAGATGAAACTTCTGTAGCTACTGAAGAGGTTGTAGAAACTCAAGTTGAAGAAGCAACTGTAACAGAGGATGAAGTGGCTGAAGTCGTTGAAGAAGCAACTGCGGAAGCAGACGCCGAAGCGACTGACGACGTCGAAACTCCGGAAGATGCTACTGATACTGAAGAAGAGGATAAAAAATCTTCGGAATAAATTAAGTGATCTTGATATAAAAGTATTGAAGGAGAATTCGATAAGAGTTCTCCTTTTTTTTTGCTTATTGCCGAAGGTATATAAAAATAGTTGTAATATAAATTGGCAGGCAGTAGTATATAGCAAAATTAATATTAACTAATCGTGAACGCTGATAACCTGCTAAGAGGGTTCGATCAATGAATGAAATGGAACTTAAACGGGAAATTTTGGAAATTCTAACCACTGATTCCACTAGAACATCGGCCGAAATAGCGACCATGCTTAATAGATCTGAAAAAGACATAGCTGATCTCATTAAACGCATGGAGCAGGATAAAACTATACTTGCGTATCGGGCGGTGGTAAACAGGCAAAAAGTCGAGTCGAAAAAGATGCAGTGTATTATTGAAGTTACATGCAGTCCTCAGAGAGGTGTTGGTTTCGATGCAATTGCGCAACGTATCTATAAATTTCCGGAAGTGAGATCGTTGTCATTGATATCAGGCGGGTTTGATTTGTTGCTGATCGTGGAAGGTGATACTATGAAAGATATTTGCTTTTTTGTAGCGGAAAAATTAGCGACTCTCGATCATGTTAAAGGAACCTCAACACATTTTCTATTGAAACGATATAAAGAAGACGGTTTTATATTGGAAGACGGAGATAAACCGCAACGTCTTGCAATTACACCGTAACAGGGATGACTATTATGAGAGATTTTCGTGCTGAAGTTATAAAAAATATTCCGCCTTCGGGCATCCGTGCTTTTTTTGACCTTGTTATCGGGATGGAGGATGTTATATCGCTAGGCGTTGGCGAACCCGATTTCATTACGCCTTGGCATATTTGTGAGGCAGCTATCTATTCAGTTGAAAGAGGTGCGACATCGTATACCTCCAATCTAGGTTTGTTGGAGCTGAGAGAGAAAATTACTGACTATTTAGAAAAAAAGTTTGCTGTCAGTTATGATCCTAAAAAGGAATTGATCATTACCGTAGGAGCCAGCGAAGCCATAGATTTGGCATTCCGTGCTATTTGTAATCCTGGTGATGAGGTAATCATTTTTGAGCCTTCGTATGTGGCATATGTTCCTATTGTGAAACTGGCTGGCGGTACTCCGGTTGTCATTTCAATGGTTGACGGTGATGACATCATTTTTGACGTTAATAAGTTACGTGAGCATGTAACAGATAGAACAAAAGCTATTTTCATTAATTATCCTAATAATCCTACGGGAAAGAGTTTTTCTCGCGATGAGCTGATGCAAATTGCTAAGGTTGCAGAGGAATTTGACCTGCTTGTGGTTTCAGATGAGATTTATGGTGAATTGACATATGATTATTCTCATACAGCATTTTCATCGCTTCCGGGTATGAAGGATCGTACTATATTGATATCCGGTTTTTCTAAAGCATTTGCCATGACTGGATGGAGAGTAGGGTATGCTGCGGCACCTAACCAGCTTATAGAAGCTATGATGAAGATTCATCAATATTCTATCTTATGTGCTCCGATTGCCAGTCAGGTTGCGGCTATAGAAGCAATCAATCGTGGTGACAAAGATATGCGTCTAATGCGGAAAGATTATTTCAAGCGACGCAATGTCATTGTGGATGGTTTCAACAGGCTTGGGTTGCCGTGTCCGCATCCTGAAGGTGCTTTTTACGCGTTTCCATCAATCAAACGATTACCGTATACATCGGAAGAGTTCTCTCATGCGTTGCTTCGTGAAGAAAACGTTGCCGTTGTGCCTGGAACTGCATTTGGACCTGGTGGAGAAGGATTTATCCGATGTGCCTATGCTGCCAGCCTAGAAAATATTCAGGAAGCGTTAAAGCGGATTGAATCATTTTTAAAACGACATGGACATAACAAGTAAACTATTGATTGCTTATTGTCCATCGGTACGAAGAATGGCTTTGACACGAGGGTTGATCTCCTCAACATGGCATTGATGCAGAAAAGGCACCAGTGAAGGATCTTGACTGACAATGTGTTTGAGAACCTTTGCTGCGTAATAGCGCATAGGTAATGAATCCTTTCGGACAATTTGTTTCAGTATATGGGCAAGCGATGGTTGGTAAGGCCACTCCTCAATGCTGGTCAAAGCTACCCATCGATACGGATTTGTCTTGTTCTTAAGAATCGAATAGATGCTATCCTGAACCTCATAACGACCAAGTTTAGCCAGGAAAATAATTAATTTGTAGTTGGAATACTCTTTGGATAGTGTTTTCTCAATCATACCAAAATCGGTTTGCATCTTCTTTTCATCAACGAAATATTGGAGCTCGTAGGAAAATTCAAGAGGTGTTGATTCACTTAACCTGCTGGCAAGTGTATCATCGATCTGAGGAAGATTAAAATTTGATAATGCCCGGATAGCCGCAATTCTATTGATGGGGTCTTCGTTATCCAACAATTCTTCCAAAACCTCAACAGATGATTCGTGTCCCAGTTTCCCGAGTTGCAAAGCCACAATTGATGGATGATCGGTCGCCTGCAAAATTTCCATGATTTCTTCAAACCTATATATGGAACAAATAGCTTCGATAGCATTGCGTATTTGTTGACGGCTATCGTATGACGATGGGCTTTCCAGCAAGTCAACCAGAGGCAATATAGCTTGTAGGTCGCCTATGCGTGATAGAGCGTATATAGCGATCTTTCTAATCTGGGGTGAGTTATCGTTTAACATTGCTATGAATTGATCTGTATGACCTTGTGGTTCGAGATCTGCAAGATTAATCATTGCGTCGAGAAACAAAGAAGATTCTCTGTCTTCCATGAATGACAACAAAAATGACTGTGCTATACGTGAATTGCGACAATCACCCAGTGCGTGTAAGATGGCCTGTTCGTTTCCTTGTAGATCCTTTTTGAACGTTGTGATGAGCAACTCAACGGCACGTTCGTTACCTATATATCCAAGTGATTCTATGGCCGCTGATTTCACAATCTGGCGCGAATCATTGAGAAATTCTGATAAATAATCAACTATGATATCGCCGGTAAAATTGCTTAAGGCTTGTATGCATGCACATAAAAGCGCTTCATCGTTGTTGTTTGATTTTGCTATGTGGATGAGTTTCATATCATACGGTGATGTTCTGGAATTGCCTAATGCGTGAATCGCTTCTATAAAAATGTCTCTATCCGTGTCATTGATGTAGTCGAGCAGATATGGATAGAGTTTTGTCTCTCCGAGCTCAGATATTGCTTTGATTAAACATATTTTTTGAATATAGATTTCAGTTCCGAAATAAAATCTTATGTACGATGCTCTAAATCGGAGGTTCTTTTTCATATTGATAATGCAAGTAGTTCTAAGCTGATAATCTGTAGTGGCCAGCTCCTTCATACTGTTTTCTAAGTTGAACTCACTAGCGGTTGCATGGAGGTGTTGTGTGTTGAGCAGTATCATAAATAAAATCAGATAATATTGTTTTTTCATATAACTCCTTGATAGCTATGTCTGTTCATATGGTACGCCAGTATAGAGAAAAATGGAAGGTTCTTTTTTCTTACGCCTAATCAGATATTTTTGGAAGCAGTTATTGTAGCCAGTAGATATTCTATTTTGACAGTATGATATGCAGTCTTGCTTATTTAATGATCATGCTTTAACAGTGTGAGATATAATATTGACAATATAGCCAACAGCAGATCGTCAATAATATCCGATGTTGACAGTATACAATGATTTTTTTATAGTAAGACAGTTTAACAAAATTTTTACACAAGAGGGGAACAAGAGATATGCCAAAAAAAGGTGCCCCAAAAAGGGTAACATGGAATTCTCAAATCGGATTTTTATTGGCTGCTATAGGTTCGGCCGTCGGGTTGGGTAATATATGGCGGTTTAGCTATATAACTTTTAAATTTGGTGGAGGTGCATTTCTGATACCTTACTTTGTAGCGTTATTAGTTGCAGGTGTGCCTCTGATGATTCTTGAATATGCATTGGGACACCGTGAGTTAGGTGCCAGCCCCTTAAGTTTTGCACGTATTAAAACTAACTGGGAATGGGCAGGCTGGTGGATGCCTATGAGCGCCATGTTTGGCATTATGCTCTATTACGCTGTTGTTATTGGATATTGCCTGATCTATCTTTTTTTGAGTATTAATCTTACATGGGGGGCAGATACTCAAACCTTTTTCTTTGATTCCCTTTTACATATTTCCGATAGCCCTCTTCATTTTGGAGGAATTCAGCTAAGTATTTTAAGCGCAACACTATTGGTTTGGACGATTTGTTGGATTATCTGCTACAAAGAGGTTAATCGTGGTATTGAGTTGGCATGCAAAATATTTATTCCTCTGTTGTTTCTATTAACACTTATTCTTGTTGCATGGGGAGTCACATTACCCGGCGCATTGAATGGCATCAAAGCATATCTCATCCCTGACTGGACCAAATTGAAAGATTTCAACGTTTGGACTGCGGCGTTTGGTCAAATATTTTTTACCTTATCTCTTGGGTTTGGCATTATGATTACTTATGCCAGTTACCTGCCGCGTAGAACCAATATTTTTAGTAATGCCTTGTGGACCAGTGGGATAAATTGTTTTTTCTCGTTTGTAGCCGGTTTTGCTGTTTTTAGTGTGCTCGGGTTTATGGCTCAGGAAAAAGGTGCGCCAATCAATGAAGTCATTAAATCGGGTCCACAGCTGGCGTTTGTCGTTTATCCTGAGGCGATTAATAACCTGCCTATTTTTAGAAGTATTTTTGGAATCTGTTTTTTTTCTGTGTTGTTTTTGGCAGGGATATCCTCGGGCATTTCATTGATTGAGGCGTTTTCATGTGCTTTACGCGATAAATTCAATTGGGATCGAAAAAAAGTGGTTTCCATTGTATGTTTGCTCGGTTTTTTGGGAAGTATCGTTTTTACAACTCAAGCAGGTTTATATCTTATTGATATTGTCGATCATTTTATTACACATTACGCATTGATTTTAGGGGGTATCATAGAGTGTTTTCTCGTGGGATGGTTACTTAAGGCGAAAATATTGCGTAAGCATGTCAATAGTGCTATGCGTCCTTCTAAATTCACTGTCAAACCATGGTGGGATGTATGTGTACGCTACATAACACCACTTGTTTTGTTAATTATCATGGTTCAATCTTTGATTCAGGAACTAAAAACACCATATGAAGGTTATTCTATAGAGTCGATTATACTGTTTGGTGTCGACTGGCTGATTCTTGTCTTGATTGTATCGGTTTTATTTACATTTTACCCATGGAAATCGGAGTTACTGGAACGCAAGCATTTACCTGAAGAGGATCATTTGCTTGTATAATTCTGTTTCTGTCACCCGACTGAGAACATCTTATGAACTCTGATACCTTCTTTTATGATAATCTTGTCCAATCAATTATTGCGGAAGGATTGGTCTGTGAAAATGACCGTATTTTGCTGGCTCTTTCCGGTGGACCTGATTCTGTATTCCTTTTCTACCTTTTAAAAGAAATACAAAAAAATATGCCTATCTCGATATATGCGGTGCATGTCAATCATCATTTGCGGGGAGATAACTCGGATGCTGATCAGCTTTTTGTACAACAACTGACTGACAGCCTTGATGTACCGCTTGCCGTCTGTCATGTTGATGTACAATCGTTTGCTGCGCAACATCAGGTATCTATTGAAATGGCTGCCCGAGAACTCCGTTATCAGTGTATACTCAAGCAGGCACAGAACGATAATTGTATGAAAATAGTCATTGCGCATACCGCTGATGACCGTGTCGAAACAGCAATGATGCGTTTGATTAACGGAGCATCGCTTAAGGGCATAACAGGCTTGCGTTATCAACGTCACCTTGATTCGTACATGTTAATCCGCCCAATATTGAAATGTTGGAAAAAAGATATTCTTGAGTGGCTCCATAACCACAAAATACAGTATTGTATTGATGCTTCCAATGAATCTTCCATATATATGCGAAATAAAGTGCGAAATAAACTGATACCATTGATAGAAAAAGAGTTTAACCCTGCATTCAGGGAAACATTGTTTTCTACTCTGGATGTTTTAGGTGGACAATGCGACGTTTTTCACTCGATTGTCTCTGATTATCAGCAAAAAGCATTGTTGCGTAACGATTTTTTGCATGTATACAATAAAGAAATTTTGAGAGAGCTTCATTCAACATTGATATGCGCTATTGTTATGCAGTCGTTGTATGCTCTTGCTGAGGAGCCTATCCGTCTTGCGTCAGCACAGTTTGATACCCTGATACAACACATGGATTCAACAGAGCATAAATTGTTTGAGTTTCCCGGCCAGTGTGTTGCTATACTTGATCGTTCGTATCTCATCATTGCGAAAAAGAACAAAATTGACCCTTTTTTCGATTTCCATGAGGATATCCAGCAACTATCGTTGTCAGAGACGGTTATTTTCAAGCAACAATCGGGATTGCCTATATCGATCGAGTGTAAGTGCGCGACATTGACATACGATAGAGAAGTCCCAGAATCGATGTCGGCGCATGAAATCTACGATTGCTTATTATGCGGACAGCAGATTGATCTGTATGCTGTATTGCCGGAAAAAGTATTAATGCAAAATTGTTATCTTATGTTTCGCAAACAAGGAGATAGGATTCGTTTGAAAGCTGGTATCAAAAAACTTAAAAAATATTTTATAGATATGGGAGTCCCACCGTTATTGCGAAATGTGCTGCCGGTGATTTGTGCTGATGGATTAATTATATGGATTCCTGGGATGCAGCTTTCACATTATAATGATAAAAAATCATTAGTTTTAGTTAAAATTTCTTTAAAAGTGTAGCATTTTATTTTTTTTTCAGTACAATGATCTTATATGAGGGTATGTAATGTTATATGCTCTCGTTTCCCGTCTGTCTGCATAGCTGTTAACGACTGAATACGAGGATTTATGCAACCCCGACAACAAAAATATCAGCGCAACACCCATTCGATTACCTCGGTTCGACGAGCTGTAATTGTCTGGGGTATAATAATTACGTTCGCCGTGTTATTGGTTCGTTTGTGGCATAGCCAGAGTATACATACCGAGACACCTTCGTATACCGAATTTTATAAGGCTGTCACCCAGAATAAAGTCAGCAGTGTTGAATTGATGGGGCATAAAGTTAAAGGAAGCTATATCCCTTCATATAAAAATGGTAAACATTTTACCCTTATTGTTCCTACACGTGATCCAAATTTGTTTGATGCTTTGCGTGGAAATGTAGATGACTTCCGAGTAAAATATTCCGGCATGATTTTTTCAAATATTATTTTGTTTGTGATGATGATAACGCTTTTTTTGGTCGCGATGCGCTTTTTTCTCTCGTATCAGGTTACAGGAACATCGGGAAATCTGTTGGGATTTGGAAAAAGTAAGGCGCGTTTGATGGGAAAAAACCGGGTGAAAGTTACATTTGCAGATGTTGCCGGTATTGAGGAAGCTAAAGAAGATTTACAGGAAATTATCGAACTCCTCAAAGACCCTCAGAAATTCAAACGGCTGGGGGGACGTATCCCGAAAGGATTATTGTTGATGGGGCCTCCGGGGACAGGTAAAACTTTGCTTGCCAAAGCTATTGCTGGTGAAGCAAATGTGCCTTTTTACAGTATCAGTGGTTCAGATTTTGTGGAAATGTTTGTGGGAGTAGGTGCATCACGCGTGCGCGATTTGTTTGCGAGGGCTAAACGTAACGCACCGTGCATTATTTTTCTTGATGAAATAGATGCTATAGGACGATATCGCAGTAGCCGTATTGTTACAGGTAATGACGAAAGAGAACAGACACTTAATGCCTTATTGGTTGAAATGGATGGCTTTACAACAAAAGAAGATATCATAGTCATAGCAGCTACAAACCGTCCTGATGTGCTTGACCGTGCATTGTTGCGCCCCGGTCGTTTTGATCGCCAGATTGTTGTAGATATGCCTGACGTGAACGAACGATATGGGATTTTGAGTGTCCACACCAGATCTATAGTACTCGATAAACATGTTGATTTACAGAATATTGCACGTGGTACATCCGGTTTTTCGGGGGCTGATCTTGCCAATCTGGTTAATGAAGCGGCTTTGCAATCGGCACGGTCCGATCATGATGCTGTTACCATGGCCGATTTGGAATCGGCACGGGATAAACTTAAATGGGGAAAAGAAAGGCGAAGTAAACTTATGACCGCTGATGACCGGAAAATAGCCGCTTATCATGAAGCCGGTCATGCCTTGGTTCTTTCTTTGTTGCCAGATGTCGAACCGTTGCATAAAGTAACAATTATTCCGCGTGGGGTCGATTTTCTGGGCACTACTATGCAGTTACCAAAAAATGAACGCTATACCAAAACAAAATGTCAGTTGTTGGGAGAAATATCCGCTCTTATGGCTGGACGAGCGGCTGAAGAAATTATTTTTAATGATTGCTCAACTGGTGCAAGCAATGATATTCAGGTAGCAAGCAGGCTTGCTCGCCTGATGGTATGCGAATGGGGAATGAGTAAAATACTCGGTCCTATTAGATATGGCAACTTGGAAAAGTTGCCGGATAACTCGGACGATGTATTTTCGAAACTAATTTGTAGTGAAACAGTAGCTAGAGAGATCGATGATGAAATAAAGAAAATTATAGATGTTGCTTATGATCAGGCACATCAATTGCTTTATGACCATAGGGATACACTCGTTGCATTGGCTGAGCGGTTGTTGCGAAATGAAGTCCTGGATATTAATGAAGTCGAAATGATCATCGCTAATTATGCGCGAACCACAACAGCCGCGAGCAATGACTATAATGATATTTGAACAACTCAAAAAATGTAGCATGTCAATCATGGGTATATTGAATGTTACCCCTGATTCATTTTATGACGGCGGTAAATATGATCACGTTGATGCAGCCATTGAACATGCTCATCAACTGATTGATGCAGGTGCGAATATTATTGATGTTGGCGGTGAGTCGACGCGTCCGGGATCTCTTCCTGTGGATACAGAAACCGAATTGAAACGCGTTGTGCCTGTGATTCGTTCAATAAGAAAAATTTCGGATATACCTGTTTCGATTGATACGACCAAGGCAATTGTTGCGCGTGAAGCTATTGAAGCTGGCGCGTCAATGGTAAATGATATATCGGCGTGTTTAAGTGACCCAGAAATGATTGGTGTTGTGAAACAGTTTGAACTCCCAATCGTTATGATGCATATGCAGGGGACTCCTGAAACAATGCAGCAATGCCCCGTTTACGATGGATGGGTTGTTGACGAAATATGCTCGTTTTTTGAAGAACGAATAGCGTATGCTGAATCTAATGGTGTATCCAAAGAATGTATCATCCTTGATCCGGGCATTGGATTTGGTAAGACAGCTGAGCATAACCTCGATATAATTGCTAATTGTGATCGTTTTAAAAAATTTGGCGTTCCGATTTTGCTGGCTCCTTCAAATAAACGTTTTATTGGCGAGGTTTTGGAGTTACAATCGATGGATGACCGTATATGGGGAACCGCTGCTGTATCAGCATTTGCTTATCTTTGCTCAGGAGCTGATATAATCAGGGTGCATAATGTTTCAGAAATAAAAATGATACTCACTATGCTGCAAGTATTGAAAAGTAGAATACAATAATTGGGATCTATATGGAGCTATTTCAGGATATCATAGTATATTGTAAAAGCTTTTTTTCGACCAACTGGAAGGCAATCCTTGAGATTATGATTCTCACGTTGTTCGTGTATTATTTGATCGTTTTTATCAAGGGGACGCGTGCGGTTCAGGTGTTAAAAGGTGTTTTTTTACTGCTATTGCTATTTTTTGTATCTCAGCATTTGGGACTTGAAGTTCTTAACTGGTTGCTGAC
>CAXXKF010000009.1:0-228317 GCA_963675685.2 Candidatus Auribacterota bacterium | reverse complement strand
TACAAATTTCTTATAATTTTTTTGCTTATCTCACATAAAAAATTAAATTCAAGAATAAAGTCTCATCTCAAAACACTGCTTATCATTCTTATCGTCATTTATCGCAACTTCTTTGACTCAATTTTTATTAGTATTTCAAAAACAAACAGTAGCAACACATATATGTATATTTCTAACATTCTGGGATAAATACAAGATAGACCTTCAGCGAGCTGAACAAGAGGAGATTTGCAAGCATATACTATAATTTTTTTGAATATTAATCCTATTTTAATTTTTAGCATATTGAGTGCCAATAAGTAAAGTTATAAAGTGTGGTATTTTTTTCCATAGCATCAAAAAAACACTCCTTAAAAAATTGTAAAATATAAGATTTCATGATAATATATATATAAATAAATCTATTCTTTATAAGATTAAAGAGGTCAATGACATGAAAAAATTATCAACTATATTTTACCTATCTATTATTTTTACAATGTATTACACAAGTATTTATGCTTCCCAAGTTATTTTTGATGAACAATTCAACAATCTTAATAATTGGAATGTGACTATCAGCGGTAATGCGCAAAATTGTACATATGATTTATCAAACGGACTAACAGTAACAGATTTTCAAAACATAACTTACTATCAACCGAGCGACCCCAATACAACAAGCAGTGAGTTGCGCCTTATCCAATCATTTGAAGCAATAAACGCTTTTACACTCCAGTGGAGTATATCCTGGGATTCCGGCTCAAACCCAACGATTATTTCACAGAGCCTGCGCGTCAAAATCGGAAATCTCCCAAACCTGGCATATTATGATTGGGCAGCAATGTCAAATGTTCGAGATCAACTTATCGAATATCAGGGAGGTTACTATAACTTCGATCAACAACCCGCCGCAGGATCAGCGGAATTAAAAATAACACGTACAGATGATACGGTTAAATATTACTGGAATGATACTTTACTTACTACATTAACAGGATACGACGATCCGGTTTCCAGCATCATGATTGTATTCGACACCTACGCTATAAACTTCAGCGGGCAAAACACCGACTTTGGCACCGAAACACTTTCCAACATACTATTGCAAGATGACTCACCTCAGGTCATCCCTGAACCGACTTCTCTACTTTTATTAATCTTTTCAGGGACTACCATATTAATCAGGAAACACGTCAAATAGATACAGAAATATAGATATCGCTCTATATACATAGATATAGTTTTTAGTTTATTTTTAGCAAATAAAACATCCAAGCAGCCACAAAAATTTTCTTGATGTATAAAAAACTCATTAAGTATATTATAATTGACAATAAAGGATTACTAGATATGAAAATAATTATTTGGATAGCATTAACTGCAGCTACAATAAACCTTAATACACTTAGCTATGGCGCGACATTCTCATTTGAAGACCACTTTACTGATTCAAATTTATCTAACTGGGGAACAATCACATCCAATGTTGACGACTGGACAGCAACAGTCAGCGGAAGTTCCCTTACATTATCATCTATAACGGAAACTCCTGAGACTCAAGAAGGTCAATATGCAAGAGTAAAATACACCCATTACATCGGTTACGACGTAACAGACTTTCATCTTCGTTGGGATCTATCCTGGACTCAGACAAATAATACCTATGTTCAAGATGCAACGATTACTCTAGGAAAACTAAAAATTTCTTTCGGTATAGGTGATGCTTATACTACTTCACAACCATATTTTTTATATATGATTAATGACACATGGTATGCCCCAAGCTACGTTCAGTATAGCGGCTCAGGTCATGTCGATATCAATTATGACATTAACCAATACCTAACAATAACATGGAACGATTCAACAATTTTATACTCAGGCTCCTATATTCCAGAATCAACAGAATTAGACAACATTAACATGACTTTTCAGAAACAGATTGTTCCCGGCGGGCAATTTGGCAGTTTCTCCACGGATTACGTTTTACTTGAAGGCAATGGAACATCTTTAATCAGTGAACCTGTTGTTCCGGAACCAAATTCGATACTTTTGATTATATTCTCATGCGTTACCCTCTTCATCAGGAAGCGACACATAGCATAACACTTTTTATGATGAGAGTTTTTGGGAACCTCAATAGCACACAGTGTTTCAAATCCGATGCTACACGGCAGCACGCCTTGTAACTTCTGCTTGACTTCCTAATAAATTGCTTGCAAAAAATGAAGGATATCGATATAATACGAAGCCCAATTTGGGATATATAGTTTTTTGTCATAATTTTCTTAATGTTTTTAAATTGTTTTCATTGCTACGTTATTACGCCCGATTGATTTATCATATGAAATTCACTTACCACTTGAACATTGTTAACATTTTTCATATAATATTAATCTTTAATTGGGGTATTTTTTGAACTTATTAAATTATCTAATGCGAATACATTAATTATATATAACCATGTTAAAAAGGAGAACCTAAATGGATATACGAGATAAGATCGGGAACCAGCCTAGCTTGTACGATCCGGCATTTGAACACGACAGCTGCGGTGTTGGTTTTGTCGCAAATATAGAAGGCCAAGCAAGCCATGATATCGTCAAAAAAGGCCTTCAAGTATTGCTTAACCTGGTACACCGTGGAGCAATCGGCGGCGACGATATAACCGGTGACGGAGCTGGCATATTACTGCAAATCCCTCACGAATTTTTTGCGAAAGAATTGGCTAACAAACCATTCAGCCTCCCTGAAAAAGGGGCTTATGGCGTTGGTATGATTTTTTTACCGCAAGACAAGCAACAACGCCGAGAGATGGAAGGTGTAATCGCTAAGAGTTGCGAAGAGAATGGACTACAAGTACTCGGCTGGCGTGATGTTCCATTTTGTTCCGATTGTTTAGGAGATCAGGCATTACGCGCAATGCCTGTGATTCGTCAGATTTTCGTAACATCATCAACATTACGTGATGACAGATTGGAACGCAAACTGTACCTTGTTCGAAAAGTCATCGAACACTATGCAATATCACACAACATTAATCCAAACTATTTTTATATATGCAGCTTTTCATCTCAAACTATAGTATATAAAGGTATGTTCACTGCTCAACAGATCGTTGAGTTCTATGATGACTTGAAAGACGAATCTTTAACTAGTGCTTTAGCATTAGTTCACCAACGATTCAGCACCAATACATTTCCATCATGGCCACTGGCTCAGCCATTTCGTTTTCTGGCGCATAACGGCGAAATCAACACCTTACGCGGTAACATCAACCGAATGAAAGCCAGAGAATCACAGATGAACTCTGATTTATTCGGAAAAGATATTGAAAAACTTTATCCGATTATCGATGAGACCGGTAGTGACTCAGCCTGTATTGACAATGCTCTCGAATTATTGCTCAACGGCGGTAGATCAATAGAACATTCCATGATGATGCTCGTTCCTGAAGCATTCGGTACTCAATATCATATGAGTCAGGATAAACGTGCTTTTTATGAATACCATACGACACTTATGGAACCATGGGACGGTCCTGCGGCATTAGTGTTCAGTGACGGCAAAAAAATCGGTGGAGTTCTTGATCGTAATGGATTGCGTCCGGCTCGATATGTGGTTACAAAATCCGGCTTAGTGGTTCTTGCATCAGAAATCGGAGTTATAGAATTTCCCGCTGAAGAAATTTTGGCAAAAGGACGTTTAACTCCCGGTCGTATGTTCCTTGTCGACCTTGAACAACAAAGAATTATCAGTGACCAGGAAGTTAAATCGCGTATATCACGTCATAAACCATACAGAAAATGGCTCAATGATAACCGTATAGAATTACGTGGATTATTCAACCCGCCCAAAGCAGTAGCACCTGATCAGCAAACAATTATCAGACGCCAAACGCTGTTCGGATATTCTCAGGAAGAACTGGAAATGATTATCGCTCCTATGGCGCTCAACGGCCAAGAGCCTGTTGGTTCTATGGGTAATGACGCACCTCTTGCGGTTTTATCAGATAAACCTCAGTTGCTTTTCTCGTATTTCAAACAGTTATTTGCTCAGGTCACAAACCCTGCAATCGATCCTTATCGTGAATGGCTGGTTATGTCTTTAATGAGCTATGTAGGACATGAAGGCAACTTGCTTGAAGAGTCACCGCAACACGCACATCAGTTAAAATTATCGCATCCCATTCTCTCAAACGATGATATGCAGCGAATTATCAGCGCTTCAGGCAAAAAAGGATTGAAAACAGGTATCATCCCCATGATTTTTGATCCCGAAGGTGGTTCCGATGCATTGGAAAAAGCCCTTGAGTCAATTTGCACCATGGCTGATCAAAAGCTCGCAGAAGGATGTTCTTTGCTGGTTTTATCCGACCGCGGAGCTGATGTAAAATATGCTCCAATTCCAAGTTTGCTTGCGACATCCGCATTACATCATTATCTGATCGAGGTAGGGAAACGAACTCAGACAGGTTTGATTATTGAAACCGGTGAAGCTCGTGAAGTAATGCACTTTGCTCTTCTTGTCGGATACGGAGCATGCGCGATCAATCCATATTTAGCTTTTGAGACATTGATTTCTATGGCGCAAAACAACGGTTTCACCAAACCTATGGACGAAGAAACAGCTATCGACAATTATATACAATCCCTCAAAAAAGGGTTGCTTAAAGTCTTCTCTAAAATGGGAATTTCGACAATACGCAGCTACCGGGGAGCAATGATATTTGAAGCTATAGGCTTAAACAAAGATTTCATCACAAAATACTTTGGTAAAACACCTTCCAGAATTTCAGGAATAGGTATTGATGTCGTGGTACAAGAAGTACAAATGCGTCATCAAAAAGCATTTCCTAAGTCCGGAAGACAGCCTAAACTCCTTGATGTAGGCGGTGAATATCATTATCGCCACAACCAGCAGCGTCACCTGTGGACACCGCTGTCAATATCCAAGATCCAACTTGCATCAAGAACTAATGATTATGATGTATATAAAGAATACGCCAAATTGATTAACGATCAGACCCAAAAGCTTTATACATTGCGTGGTTTATTTCGTTTCAAAAAAGGTAAACCAATATCAATCGAAGAAGTGGAACCGGTAGAAGCAATAGTAACACGTTTTGTAACCGGCGCTATGTCGTTCGGGTCTATCAGTAAAGAAGCTCACGAAAGCCTTGCTATAGCCATGAACCGTCTTGGTGGTAAAAGTAACAGCGGTGAAGGCGGTGAGGATGAAAAACGCTTTATCCCGTTAGCAAACGGCGATTCTTTGCGTAGCGCAATCAAGCAGGTTGCATCAGGTCGTTTTGGTGTTACAACAAACTATCTGGTCAACTCATCTGAAATGCAAATCAAGATTGCTCAGGGAGCAAAACCGGGTGAAGGCGGCCAGTTACCGGGTCACAAAGTAAATAAAGTTATCGGTAAGGTACGTCACTCGACTCCAGGGGTGACATTAATTTCACCTCCTCCACATCACGATATTTATTCTATTGAAGATTTGGCTCAGCTGATATTCGACCTTAAAAATGTCCAACCAAAATCACGTGTATCAGTTAAACTGGTATCTGAAGTTGGAGTAGGAACAATTGCAGCTGGTGTGGCAAAAGCAAAATCAGATATGATTCTAATCAGTGGATACGATGGCGGAACTGGTGCATCTCCTCTGTCATCAATCAAACATGCCGGCTTACCATGGGAACTTGGTCTTGCAGAAACACAACAGACATTGGTACTCAATGAACTCCGTGATCGTGTTCGTTTACAGGTTGATGGACAGATGAAAACAGGACGAGATGTTGCAATAGGCGCTTTACTGGGTGCAGAAGAATTCGGATTTTCAACCGCGGCATTGGTTTGCCTTGGATGTGTCATGATGAGAAAATGTCACCTGAACACCTGCCCGGCAGGTATAGCCACACAAGATGAAGACTTACGCAAAAAATTCTCTGGTGATCCTGATTTTGTTGTCAACTTCATGAAATTTGTAGCACAGGAACTTCGTGAAATCATGGCTGAACTCGGATTCCGTACAGTTGATGAAATGGTTGGGCGTGTCGATATGCTTGAAATGGCTCCAGCAATTGAACACTGGAAAGCCAAAGGATTAGATTTCAGCGCAATTCTGTCGCCTGTAGCACTTCCTGAAGGCGGTAGTTTGCGATGCGTCAGGACACAAGACCATAAACTTGAGGAATGCCTTGATAACGAATTGATAAAACGCTCAATGCCAGCTTTAGAAGAGAAAAAACCTGTAAAATTCGATATTACTATAAAAAACTGTAATCGAACATGTGGAGCGATGCTCGGTGGTGCTGTTGCAACCCGCTACGGATCGGCAGGATTACCTGATGACACAATTCACATTAATTTCACCGGTTCAGCAGGACAAAGTTTTGGCGCATTTGCCACAAACGGGATGACTTTTGAACTGGCTGGCGATGCTAATGATTATCTTGGTAAAGGGTTATCTGGTGGGCGTGTTATTGTTTATCCTCCAAAAGGTTCAACCTTCCCTACGGATAAAAACATCATTATCGGTAACACCGTATTATACGGTGCGACAAGTGGTGAAATCTATATTGCAGGTTCAGCAGGCGAACGGTTTGCAGTACGTAACAGTGGCGCAATTGCAGTTGTGGAAGGTGTTGGCGACCATGGATGCGAATATATGACCGGCGGAAAAGTAATCGTACTTGGCAAAACAGGCCGAAACTTCGCTGCAGGTATGAGCGGCGGTATAGCGTATGTTTACGATTACAATCAACTGTTTGATACTTTATGCAACCTTGATATGGTAGACATAGAAACCGTAACGGAAAAAGAAGACATCGAGTTTATTCATACATATATTGAACGACATATTCAATTTACCGGTAGTAAATACGCAAAAAAATTGCTTGATAATTGGGAACAGACACTGCCGTATTTTGTAAAAATTATGCCGATAGATTATCGTCGCGCACTTGAGCAGTTAAAATTTGAAACTATGGACAAAGATGAGACATTAACTATAACTGAAGAAGTTTTTAACTAGGAGTTGTCATGGGCGATCCCGTAGGATTTAAAACGTATAAAAGAAAATTGCCTGGAAAAAAATCGATTCAGGAACGGTTGAAAGATTTTAAAGAATTTTCATTGCCAATGCCTGAAGAAGAACAACAACGACAGGCAGCACGCTGTATGGATTGCGGTATTCCGTTTTGTCATGGAATCGGATGTCCGCTGGCAAACTTAATTCCGACGTTCAACGATTTAGTGTTCCGTGGACGCTGGAAAGAAGCTCTAGATTTTTTGCAGTCCACCAATAATTTTCCTGAATTTACAGGCCGTATATGTCCGGCTCCATGTGAAGCGGCGTGTACATTATCAATTAATGATGATCCGGTAACAATTGAGCTTATAGAATGCCTCATTACTGAACGAGGCTGGAAAGAAGGTTGGATTATACCTGAACCTCCAAACTTTGAAACCGGTAAAAAGATAGCCATAGTTGGTTCCGGCCCGGCAGGCTTGGCCTCGGCACAGCAGTTACGGCGCGCAGGCCACGATGTCACTGTTTTTGAAAAAGCGGACAGAATCGGCGGTTTGTTGCGTTACGGTATACCAGATTTCAAACTTGATAAATCAGTCATAGACCGTCGTCTAGAACAGATGAAAGCAGAAGGAGTTAAGTTTGAAACCAGCGTCAATGTTGGTGAAGATATATCTGCTCGATACTTGAGAAAATCATTTGACATCATTTGTCTTACCGCAGGTTCGCGTACTCCACGTGACCTTCCTGTCGAAGGTAGAGACCTTGATGGGGTGCACTTTGCGATGGAATTTCTGACTCAGCAAAATAAACGAAATGCAGGCGATAATATTGATCCGAAAGAAGCCATTAGCGCAAAAGACAAAATCGTCGTGGTCATCGGTGGTGGCGATACTGGTTCCGACTGTATCGGTACGTCAAACCGCCAGGGAGCTAAAAAAGTCTACCAGTTTGAGATTTTACCCAAACCACAGGAACAGTCCAATATGGTTAATCCTAATTGGCCTAACTGGCCTGTGATATTGCGTACATCAACATCACAGGAAGAAGGTTGTAAACGCCGTTGGTGTATCAGCACAAAAAAACTGACCGGCACCAATGGTAAACTCCAAAAACTGTATGGCGTAGAGGTAGAATGGTCACAACCTGAACCGAGAGCGCGTCCTGTGATGAAAGAAGTTGCAGGAAGCGAATTTGAGATGGATGTAGATCTGGTATTACTCGCCATGGGATTCGTTCATGTTGAACACGACCGTCTGCTCACCGATCTCGGAACAGAATTAGATCAACGTGGCAATGTTGTAGTAGACGATACATATATGACTTCCATTCCGGGTATTTTTGCCGCAGGCGATACGGCTATGGGTGCATCGCTCGTTGTAAGGTCGATTGCTCAAGGTAGACAAATGGCGCATCATGTTGATACATATTTGATGGGGTCTTCAGAACTGCCGTTAAGCAGTAACATATAGATTTACTTTCCTGCCACAGGAAGGCAAAAAGAAATGGTCGTGCCTTCACCGGTTTCACTTTTCACAGAAAGTGTTCCATGGTGAAGGTCGATTATTTTTTTAACGATGGCTAATCCGAGTCCAGTACTTTTCTCGCCTTCAGTCGGACTTACTCCAATTTTACTAAATGGTTGAAACAATTTTGGTATTTGCTTCTTCGGTATACCTTGACCACAATCCATTACAGATACACAAACAGTATCATTCTCAACACCTACAATAACTTTTATCATCGTGTCACGGTCTGAAAATTTGATCGCGTTACTTAGAAGATTATCCAACACTTGTATTATACGTGTCTTATCAATATACACGGAAGGTAAGACATCTGGTATTTCAGTTAAAATTTTAATTTCTTTTCCTCTTGCAATAAGACGATTGGTTTGCACCGAATCATTGACAACATCGGCAATATCGCATTCATTTTTATTTAGGTTTACTTTTCCAGATTCGATTGCACTGATATCGAGTAAATCCGAAATCAAGGCAATCATTTTGTCTGCTTGTCCTTGTATATGCTCAAGAATTTTTTTGGAATAATCATCATTATCCTGCAACAATAATAATTCCAAAAATCCCTTTATGATGGCAATCGGGTTTCGTAAATCGTGGACTGTCATGCCAAGAAATTGATTTTTCACTTCATTAAGCTCCACTAACCGTTCATACAACCCTGCTTTATGAATACTTCCCGCAATAATCACAGCTAATTGTAAAAAGAGTTCGGTATGTGCATCTTTATAAACATATGGTTCACGACTGGAAAAAAAGAGAAAACCTATTGGTTTATCTTCTACGAATAAAGGGCAGGTTAAATTAGAACGCATACCTTCATCTATTATCAAGCGGGTTGATTCAGACAATGGATGTTCTTCGTAATATTCAGCAAGATCATTGATTATACGGGGTCTCTTTGTTTCAATGATCTCTTTGAGGCTACTATTATTTAGAGGCGCTTCATAGGATTTACCCAATTTAATTGTATGCACATTAGAACGACACCATAAAGCAACAGCAGTTTGAGTATCGCTGTTTATTCGGGCAAACCCCATCCGATCGTATGGGATATAGTCATGGAATGTATCGTAAATCTGATTTAGTATTTCTTCTGTAGTGTGACCTGCATTTATATTATCAACAAGTGTACTTATTGTATGTATATACCCTGATTGTGTCTTCAATTTTTTACCAATATCAATAAGAACTCTTCCCAGTTTGCCAATATGGTCATCATCATCTATATGGATCAGCACATCATAATTATCCCGCAACATCTCTTCAGCAGCATGAAGGTATTGGACAATATGCGCATATTGTTCAGGAGTTTGTTTCATATTAAGTTTCCCCAATTCACAATTAGCTTATTTAAAATTAAAAGCTTATTATATACTTCGACATATCCAATAAAAATTTTTATAAAAAGATTTTTTTGGAACAATTTCTCAATTGAGTTGTCTTTTAACTTATCAGTAATTTTATAGAGTTTTTATAACATAAGTTCCAGAAAATTTTGTTATAAAAAATACTTGATTCGCTAAAAATGATCTGTTACATTTTGAATATATGCTATAAAAATCTATTGTTAATAAAGCAGATAAGATATAGCTTCCTTTTTTTGGCCTGACACGTAATGCACGCGATAGACTCTTTAGAAGACAGTCATACCGTTGTAAAAGAATCATAAAACCCATAACAAAATTTCTGTCAAATTAATCATATGGAGAATCACCTATGAACCAAAAAGGAAAAATTTTTACCGGAATCATGATAATTCTGGCTATTTGCCAGTCACTTTTGGCTAGCACGACAAGCGAGGTATACATCTCATGTACAGTTGCTTCTTTCGGCGGGTATATCTTTAAAGGATACATTAACGCTCCTGCCAATAAACCTGGACGAAACATAATTGGCTATATTGATGTTGAAGGCGCAGCGAATGAACCATATCCATGGATAATGAGAGTGTATACAGATAACAAAAACTATCAGGCTACAGCTGGTGCAATTCATCAGGAAAAACCATCCATAGGTCTTATCCGAAAAGGTGGTGGCCATTTACCGTTACAGTTCAACACACCGAACACCGGTGAAGAATGGGTATATATTCCTGATATTAACAATAAAGATCATTACACTTATTTTGCTGTAAGAGATATGGGGCCTGGAGCAACGATACCTGGCGATTCAACACGAGATACTGTTGTTATGGGGATTGATCCGCGGAATGCAGAATGGGTAGCGGGGCGTGACAGTATCTTATTTACAGACGATGATAATATTTATGGCGACATAAGTATCGCTACTCCATTCACCATAAAGCTTGCTGTCATGTTACCTAAAGATACTCGGGAGTTTAAAAAGACTCCTGCGGGAAAATATAGTACAAAATTAATCTTCGAAATAATATCAGAACCCTAGAAAGGTACTATGAAAACTCAACGTTATTTTTCCATCATCAGTT
This sequence comes from Candidatus Auribacterota bacterium, assembly GCA_963675685.2. Lineage (GTDB taxonomy): Bacteria > Auribacterota > Auribacteria > Auribacterales > Auribacteraceae > R3-B46. The sequence continues at coordinate 217,325 of CAXXKF010000009.1, read as the reverse complement.
TATGTTTAGCGTTAATGATACTTTTTTCAATCTCATTTTCGGCATTTGCTGTAGTTGTGGAGCCATCCCGTCATGAGATTACTGTAAGTGCAGGTACAACAACTCAGGTTTCTTTTTCGTTAATTAACAACACATCAGAGATAATGAATATTGCTTCATTAGTTAAGCCATATTTTCCTTTAGCCACTGAAACAGCTATTCCCCCTGAAAAGGATTCACCAAACGCAATCAAGTCTTGCGAAACATGGATTACTCCTGAGCTTGATTCAGTTCAAGTTAATCCAGGGGAAAGTAAGGAATTTTCTCTTTCGATTCAGGTACCTGAAAAAGCTAGCGGCGAATACGCGGCTTATATATCATTCGACCAATCCGGTGATGTTGACGATAGCCAAATTCAAAAATTACTGGATAATGAAACCCAAGAAGCGATTACGGGTATGGAAATTGATTTAGTGCTTCGAAGGTCTGTGCCTATATATCTTTTTATCGATAAAACAACAGAAATTAATGCCGAAATAGTTGATGCCACGTCAACTGATATGTCAACTGAAGAAATTACAGAATCTAACTTCGACTACATAAACAACTACATTAAAATAGCCGCTATCTTGAAAAATACAGGATCACGTCATATCAGGGCTCAGGGATCTATTGTTCTGCTTGATGAAACAGGAAATTTAATTGATACGTTGCCTACAGGAATTACATGGCCCATTTTGCCTGGATATACTGAGACCATTCCTGTCTACTGGAAGTCTCCTAAAAAGAGCGCTACCTATCTCGCAATAATTAATATTGAATTGGGCGATGATATAATTTTACAACATGAACTAAAATTTTCCGTAGATGAAAAAGGATTTCTTGTACAATGAAGTCTATACGAAGTCTTATATGTTTAATCGTATTTTCTGTTTTATTCTGTTCAGCATCTTATGCAGACTTAATTCACAGGTCTCATTTTTATCAAAAAACAGCGTTACCAAATCAATCCATACAAGTAACAGTACGCCTTTTCAATAGCGGGCCTGCTAATATTCAGTTTTATCCAGCTATAACTTTAACTGCCGAATCCGTTCGTAGTTATGAAATATATGAATCACCTGTATCATTCTATTCCATAATGAATCAACAAGGGAATTCTTACACTTTCACAGTACGGGCTCCCGCGGATGAAGGAGTTTATTCCGTATCAGTAACTATAATTGATCGATTCACCGACACCCCTATTACAACCTGTTTTGGTTCTTTTCCTATAACTATTGGAAACCCGACACAAGCTATAAGCGCTCATCCTTCGCAACTTAATTTTGGTAAGTTACATTTAGGTAGGTTTATGTACCCTATTCCCATTAAAGTACGATATCGAATTTTCATACCAAACAAACTTGGAGATATACAACCTTGGTGTTTACGTCTTTACACCGATAATGCAAATAAATTCAAGGGACTCAAAGGTGCTGTTCGCCAGCTTCCAGCGGGAGGATTGGTTCATTCAAGTGGAAAATATACTATACCTTTAAAATTCTGGAACTTAAACTGGGGTCCTGAAGTTCATAGCTCTGGCTGGGATGCATCAGTGCAGGGACCTCCTCCAGTAGAAAAAGATCTTTTCTGGAAAGGTGCTCTGCTTGATGAAAGCACTCCGGATCATCCGGTATACGACCATGATAGAAAGCCATGGTTGCGCATACCTGATTATAGCGAAATGACAGTCGACCCGCATTCATGGCGACGTGCTGTTGGTCAATATCCTTATGATGGCCAGTTTGTTAACCCAACCAATCCTGGTGGTGATTATCAATTATCAGTGCAACCAAATCCATTTGAACTATATTTTGCTATTGAAGTTGATCCGACCTCAGTACGAGGTAAATACAGTGGTCGCGTTGTTCTTGAATTATTTTCACCTTAATATAACAATAACCCCTAGGTTTAGTGTAAAATTATGAAAAAAGACTCTTTGAAAAAACTTATTGCTGTATCATTGTGTTATTCACTTTTGACGAGCTATAATGTTTTACCCATGAATAATGCGTGGGCAACGGCTCAAGACGGATCATTAACATTTCTTACTGCTCGTGCTCTGTATTACTTTAATCAGGATAGGCTAGATCAATCATTACAAATTTGGTACAAAGTAATTGAACAAGATCCAAAACATAAACTCGCAAATGAATATATTGAAAAAATATCCGAGTATAAAGAACGGGATCTTGTGATATCTGATGAGAATATCGATGCTATAGAAGAAAGACCTGTTATTTACTACACTTCTGATGAAATGTTAGAAACCGAAAGTATCGAATCCATAGTTCTCGAAAATGAATTACAAGCTTACGAAGCATATGCTTTAAAAAAATATCCTGTTTCAATAGGACTTTACAATCGAATTCTCTCATATGAAGAGGATAACATACGAATTAGAATATTACTCGCCACTGTATTAATGAAAGCAGAAATGTTTGATGAGGCTATAAAACAATGGGGGCTTATCTTAGAATTAGACCCAGAAAATCCTCAAGCAAAGTCATATATCAAGATTTTATCTGAATCAACTTATAAAGATTTACAAAAACTCCCTGAATCGCTTTCTATTCCTAAGCCTATTAAAATTTCTTTGGAGAAAAAGCCTATTTTTACATTTGAAGGTTTCGAAACCAGCGTTTTATTCAGTGGGTATTTTACGGATCGTACACTACTGGATGAACATACTTTACACTTAGGCACATCTTCAATCTATAAAACTAAATTATACGATAATCCCCTTCATTTAGTTGTCGCAGGCGATGCATGGAGAACCCACGGTGATCAAATGGCTGGTGTTGGAAGCTGGGAAAATGGAGATTATGAGCTTAATCATCGTTTTCGCCAAGCCACGTTAAAATTTTACGGAAAAGAACTTCAAATCTTAGCCGGAGATATTTCTACACACTATCTTTTCAGCAAAAATCCCAGTCATTTCTTTGTATATCCAGGTGTGGATTATCGCGGTATTAATGTTATTTTCAAAGCTGACAAATTCCGATCTAAAGTCATGTGGGGATTCATACCATTTTATGAACTGCGCAAAGGAACTACCGGATCACCAAGAATGTCTACTTATGAACGAATTATACGTCAGGGTGAACATGTACATTTTGCCCGCGATTATTTTTATCCTCGTGAAATAACATCTGTAGATTTTCAATATCAGCTTCATCCGCAATATACATTTGGTGGAATTTTTGCCCATACAGATGACCATAGTTCCATTAAGAAAATATCAAATCTTTTTCCAATTCAAGATAACTATATCATTTCATTCAACCAATCGTTTAACATAGTTCCCGGGAAAAAAGTTCAGATTCAAACACCTCTTCCCATTTACAAGAAAGATGAACCAATAAAAAATACGTTAAGATTTTTTGACTATTTGCGGGATGAATTTAAATGGTATGTTTTTCATGAATTCGCCTATGCCTGGAACACTGCCCAAGTTGATAATACTCTTCCTCTCTATTCAAGAGAAGAAGTAATAAATAGCAATGAATATTTTGATGATTGGGCGACTTATGTTCGTAGTGAAATGGCTTTACCGAAAGTTCATTCAGAAATCTTATATCAACGTATCCAGCCAAACTTCCGCAATACTACTGGTTTTACTTACGCTAACAGTATTACCTACGATCGCGAAATGTTTGAATCAAAAACATATTTTTATCCTCTTGATAACCTTAATTTTTCATGGAACGCTTCAACTTTGCGTTCTGATTTAAATCGAGATCCAGATGTCGCAAAGAAAAACTGGCAGTCCAATAAATTGAATATGCGCTGGCTTCCTGATGATAAAAAATTACCTGATGTATCAATGGACCTTGTGCTTGAGAATTATCAATCTTCCGATTCAAGCGAATACGTTCCTAATGATTGGAATCTTGGTTCATATTGTATTGGACTATCAAAAAACATCCTGGACTGGGATCTTCATGGGATTTACAAGTTCACATGGAGTGACGATGATCAGAATGTTTACAACCAGACATATTATAATTTCTGGTCATTTGAAGTATTTAAAACAATTTATCCGGGTGTGGATTTTTCTTTTGGACATTTCTACAAACATGAAGATGCCAACCGTCCTACTTCCGCCTGGGATTTTGACCGTGATTATACTCATACTGATGCTACTTTTTGCTTTGATCTCTGGGATACATCCAGTCTTTCATTATTTTACAGTTATTTAATTGATGAGGATAATCTTTATGGTAATCCCGACAAAGCACGTGTACACGCGTTATCAACAACTTTCGGTTGGCCTATATATTTTCGCAACCGTTTCGATCATCAGATTGACATAAATCCATATATAACCTGCCTTGTTCATGAATCAGGTCGGACTCAATTTGACAATATAATTGTTGAACCTACTCTGCAATTTAAGTATAAAATTGATTCCCTTAATTACTTTAGTCTGACATCATCATATCGACACGATACTGGCTTTGAAGATGAATTTCGCTTCTATATGTACTTAAACTTTGGGCTCGATATTCGACGCATTGAAATACCGGATTCCCAAAAAGATCCTCGATTAAAAAATTATTTGGCTAGAAAACGTCAACACACAGTAAACATTAATGATTCCCTTCTTGTAGAACTAATCAAAAAACCGGACTACTCTACAACTCAGGAGCTCCTTGTTACAGTACAACAAGATGGAACCATTGAAACTTCGTTTTTCAGACCTATCCTTGTCAAAGGGAAAACACTTGCTGAAGTTGAACGTTTAATATCTAAAAACTTATCCTCTGAACTTTCCAATTGTGAAGTACAGGTATCTTCTAACGCTAAAACAAACGATTCGTTCGTTATTATCGGTGAAGTTTACAACCCAGGGATTTACCCTCTTACATCGGATCTTACCGTTATAGAGGCCATATCGATTGCTGGTGGTACCGATAAATATCGTGCAGACCACTCACATATCAAAATAACCCGTCCATCAACACAAGAAAAGTTCATTGTCAATTTGACTGATTATATATTTGATCAAAAATGTGATCAAAATATGGTTCTTCAATCAGGCGATGTGATTTCAGTTCCAAAAACATTTGAAGCATCGGCAGATGATTTCGTTGACGGAATTTTGGGAAAGTCTCCTGAGACTCCTCAAAAAGACGACATGGTAAAAGCTGATATATCAAATTAATTCTTAAAACTCAGGGTTTGTTCTAAATTTTCGAAGTAATGTATGATGCCTTTACTAATTCCTGAAGCAATATCTTTTTTCCGTTTTTCATCCATAAGTATTTGTTCTTGCGGGCACGAAATGAAAAGCGATTCAACAAGGACAGAAGGGATTGAAGGCATTTCACGAACAAAATGGTAATCTGCTGCCTCGACGCCCGGGTAAGGTGCGACATCATTTTTATAACATTCACTTATTGATATATTTTCTTGCATAATATCTTCTGGAAAAATATCATCATATACTTTGACAGGGAAACCGGATGCTTTTTTTGCTAGCATTTGTGCAGAAAGCTCTTCGCGTAATTGTTTAACCTCTGCCAACCTCACCTGCAACTCAGGGGAAATAGAAAAATCTATATTAATACTCTTTTTAAGAGCATTTGCTATATTATCAGCAAGAAACAAGGATTTTGAACGAGAATCATCTTTTTGAATCCTTATATGAATATTTTTATAAAATGGGTATAACAAATCCTCAGGCGAGGGTCCCCAAACGTATACACGTGTATAGTCAAGTTCCGGCAATGCTGTATCAGGTCGGTCATAAACTGGATAAGCATACTGGGATGAATTCAAATGTATCGATACGGCTATATCAGGTTGAATTGAGCGACAAAAGACAGATCGCAAAAACAAAGAATATCCCTCTGATATATCCTGACGCATAAGAACAACGATATAACCTTCTGCCTCCAGTACTTTTTTTGCAATAGTTGATACTTCAAAAGTAATATCGCTTTCGGAAAAACGCATCTTCGAACGATCTGAAATACATGGAGGCACAGTTGCGCCCGGATCATCCCCCCCGTGGCCGGCATCTAAAAAAACTATAGCTTTATAATCCTGCGCCTGAGTAACATTTGAATTCTCAAGCCGTTCCTGCAATATTCCTTCAACCTGATTCATAGCAGCATACATTAAACGCAAGTATCTTCTGTATGTCTTTCCCCTGTAAGATCTCTTATCAAGGTTTTCAACTACTTCATCAGTATATTTTTCTTTATAGTAATCACGTTCATTACGAAGATTTTCTATTGCTTTTTTATAGATATCGTATTCTGATGCTGTTAAAACAGAAGGAGATAAAAGGGAAAAAGATAAGATCAAAGATATTAATGAGAGTATTATGCCAGAGAAATATTTCATAATGAGAATATCATTCCATCGTAGTCAAACTTATACTCAATAAAACAAACAACTTATTAAGAAACAATCGGACGATGAAAAGAAAAAATAAGATAATTTTTCCTTTTCATCGTCTTCTCATATCCAAATGCTATTATAGCTTTAATACTCATCATAACTTGAGTGATGATCAGATGATTCAAGCACCTTATTGTATTCATCAATAATCAGCTTATGAATGTAATGACGCGTTTCTTTGTTTATCGGATGAGCAATATCACGGTGTTCTTCTTCATCTGACTGTAAATGTTGTTCCTGCAAAGTTTGCAAGCTAGCTCCACAGTTACCACAATAGTTATCACGAACTGGATTTTTCTTACCACACTTTGGACATGCAGCAGTTACTTTAGCGCTGGGCATGGCAACAAACAATCCAGTCTTACCTTCAATAACCTTTATATCCCTGATTACAAAGGCGTTATCAATTGTAATAGTAACAAAAGCTTTAAGTTTCTTATCGTTTCCGAGTTTTTTCGGATAAATTTTGATTTCTGTTATTTCCATTATATGCTCTCCATTTTTTACCTTGTCTGATTGGAAGTCTCACACTTGTATGACGCGGTTTTTTAAAATCCATTTCAACCTCCTTACAATGATGATGTTGTTGAACAACTGCGCTGCATCGCTTTAACCAGAGAGCAAAACCACTCCGGATGCTTTTCGCGTAGCTGATGAACAATTCTATCTCCCTCCGCCTCGTTATCTATAACTGCAAATACCGAAGAACCTGAACCACTCATCAATACACCTTGAACACCTGAGGCACGCAATTCATCTTTAATCATACCTACTTGCGTGTATTCGCCTAATACTGCTTCTTCCAAACGATTAAACAACATTTTTCCCATTTTGTTAGTGTCACCTCTACTGCAAGCATACAAGAGATCATTTGGTTCATTCGGTGTTTGCGGCACTTTTATCTTGCCATATACTCCAGCTGTATTGATCGATATACCAGGATTTACCAGAATAAAATATTGTTGTAAATCCATCTCTAAAGGTTCCACAATTTCACCTATTCCTCTACATCTTGCTATAGACCCTCCATACAAAAAAAATGGTATGTCTGCCCCTAAAGAAGCAGCCAATTGTTTGATGTTTTGATTACATAAGTTCAAATTCCATTTTTCACACAAAGCCTTTATAACGGTAGCGGCATTACTGCTTCCACCACCTAATCCCCCACCTGCCGGTATTTTTTTGCAAATATAAACCTGTACACCTTTTTTTATTCCTGTAAGGCTTCTCAATTTATCTATTGCTTTATAAACCAGATTGTTAGGCCCATCAGGAATATCAGGGGCATCAGTTTTTACTATAATTTGATCATCTTTCCTGAATGAAAGTTCAATTATATCTACTAACTCAACGGCAAGAAAAACAGAATCAATATTGTGATAACCATCTTTTCTTTTATTGACAACTTCAAGAAAAATATTTATCTTTGCTGGAGACTTCAGTGTCGGCATATCATCCAATTAATTTCATATGTGTTTTGCGATATAAAAAGATTTTTTTACTTATAATAATAAATCCTGTTAAATAAAGTAACATAATTTTTACTAATCTATGATAAAAAACTTTCATTTTCCAAATAAATTTTTCCTTTTTGATATGGATGGCGTCCTAATTAATTCTATGGAAGGACATTACATAGCATGGCAACGAGCTGCTGATGCCCATGGATTATCGATAAATCGTGAAGAAATATATCTTCGTGAAGGCGAAAAGGGCGCTGTTTCGGGTCGTGATTTTCTTTTGATGAACAATATTGAACCTTCAAAAGATCGTATCGAAGCTATACTGAAATACAAAGAACAGGAATATGCTACAATGCCACCAGCAACGACATATCCATATGTTAACGACATCCTCAATCTTTTGCACGACAAGACGCGCCTCATGGCTTTGGTTACAGGAACATCACGAGCAGAGCTAGACAAAACCTTACCTGCAGATATCTCAGGACATTTTCCCATAAAAATTACGGGAGATATCGTCAAACACGGCAAACCACACCCTGAGCCATACCTTATGGCGCTTGATCAGTTAGGTGCCTCTCCAGAAGATGCGGTTGTTGTAGAAAACGCGCCATACGGGATCAGATCGGCAAAAGCAGCACATATCTTCACCATCGCACTGTGCACTTCATTACCGGAGCAACACCTGCATCAGGCGGATATGATCTTTCATACTCACCAGGAATTATATAAGTTTCTAACCTCATCTGTGCCTTGATTTAACCACACTATTAAGTTTTTCTGATTATATTCCGATATATATCTTAAAGGAGAACTTTGACCTTTTGGAGGGTATAATGGATTTTAAAAACAGTGATTTAATTCATAGAGTAGCTGCGCCACCACGTTCGCAGGATCATCACGACCGGCACGAAAATCCAGACAGAGTACAGTTCAATAAAGACCGTGGACATCAGCATCATCAGGACCATCGAAGAAGAAGAAAACAAAAAAATTTTTCTAAAGAAGATCCTCACGTCGATTTACAAGCCTAAACGGACGACATAATCAATCGTTTTCTTTCTGTGATGTCTTTCGTTCAAGCTCTTCAGCCTGTTGCAACATAGATCTCACTTTGCTCGAATCACGAAATTCCCGGTCTTCCATAGATTTCTTCAAGTGATACTTTGCTTCCGGATATTTTTTCAACATATTTAAATACAACAAGCCCAAGTTAAAATGAGCTTTTGCATAATCAGGATTCTTTACAATCAACTGCAACAAAACATGTTCAGCCTTATGATACCACATCTTATCAACATACAAACTGGCAAGATTATTCATAGCCTGCCAGTAGTCAGGTTTATAATGCAACGCAGTAAGATATGATGACCTGCTTTTCTCAAACAATCCCAAATGCCAATAAATATTTCCCAGATTATAGTAAGCAGTAGCATGGTTAGGCTTTACGGATATTAGTTTAATGTTTTCACTAATAGCTTTTATATGTTCACCCTGCGCTTCATACTGTGTTCCAAGATTAATATGCCCTTTATAATTACCAGGAAAGACATCGACACAGGCCTTCCATATAGTTAAATCACTGTACCAATCTTTATTGCGATTTACAGACAAAACCATCAGACAAACAATCACAAAAATTAGGGTAAGGATACCGTAAATTCGACGGCGAGGTATGCCACAACAAACAGCATCAAGTACACAAGCGAAAACAGCTGACATCCCAACCATAGAAACATATAAAAACCGCTCCGCTATAATTGCTGATATGGGAATGATGTTCCAACTCGGTAATAAAAAAAAGGCCGATAAAGCTATAAAAAACAAAAACAAATAGTTTTTCCGCATAAACGAATACCCACAAAGTATGGTAGCGGCTAAATAAAAAATCGCTGGCAGGATCAATCGTACATCAGCAAAAGAATATATAATGGGATAGGTACTATAATCAAGCGCGAGATTAGTGGGATAAAAAATTAGCTTAAAATAATAAAGTGTTGCTTCAAACATTGTAAGCATATTTGACTGGACAGATCCCCCCCAATAAGGTTTTTGACTGACACTTTCAAAAATATTAAATCTGACAATCAAATATAAGACACTTACGACTAGCATGGAAAAATATATTTTCTTTCTCTTTTTAAGTATATTGTATACTCCCCTTTTTTGAGATAGCCCAACAACTAAAATGTCGTAAGTAAGGATAGTTGGAAACAATGCTATGGCGGTTTCTTTACTCAAAAGTCCCATAACATACATAAAAAGCCACCCGATAAGTTGTGTCCATGAAACACGATCATCATCACGCCAACTGATATACCAACGCCAGCATATCAATACAAAGAGCGCGAATAACAAGTCTCCCCTGCTTGATATCCAGCTTACCGCTTCCAGCTGCACTGGATGAACGGCAAACAGTAATGCCGCTAAAAACGCTTTTCTTCGACAGGCAAGGATAACTGATAGAATGGAAAACACTAGAAGCGTGTTGATTGTATGCAGCAAAATGTTCTCACAGTTGTAACCCATAGGATTTAAGCCAAAGAACTGATAATCAATTGAAAAAGAAAGGGTTCGCAAAGGACGATAAATACCCGACCAAACAGCTACCTCAGGCTTGAGGAAAAAATCCCAGGGATGTGAAAACAACCATTCTTTGATAGGACGATTATCGCGTATGAAATTCTTATCATCATAAACAAATCCTCCTTGAATCACATTGGCGTAAACCAGCACAATTGCCGCAACAAGGAGCAGATGCGCAAAACATTGCTTTTGTCTCAAAATATGCAAAAATTTCTTATAACCAAGATTCAGATTATGGATTACACTCATATCACGACCCGAAAAGCAGGTTAACCAGCCATAAGCTCAACCATGGGCAATAGGTAATCAGGATCAATCCGATCAGTAAAATGGCAAGAAATGGCAATGCAGCTCTATATAGCTGTAAAATTGACCTTTCAAAACGACTGCTTGCGATAAAAAGATTTATACCCACAGGCGGTGTGGAATACCCTATCTCAAGATTGCAAAGAAAAATAACCCCCAAATGTATAGGATCAATACCAAAACTGGCGGCTATCGGTTTAATCAGCGGAACAATGACAATAATCGCCGAAAATATGTCCATAAGACATCCAACAATAAGCAAAAAAATGTTCAAGACAATTAGAAAGACCCATTTACTAACAATATATTCCTGCATCCATGCAAGCAATTTCATAGGTATCTGTGCATCAACCATATAACTGGTCAAACCTAAAGCAACACCTAGAATTACTAAAATTGATCCTACAAGCACCATACTCTGCTGAATAATACGCGGCATATCTTTAAAGAATCGCAGATCGCGATAAATAAATACTTCAACAATAAGGGCATACGCCGCACTGATAGCCGCCGCTTCGGTTGCGGTAAATAAACCGCTGTAAATTCCTCCGAGAATAATAATGGGAAGCGGTATTTCAAAGGCTGCCGCCTTTGCTGTTCTTAAAACCTCGGACATGGAAAACTTCACCCGTTTTGTTTCACGAGCTAATCCTTTCCTGACACTGAACATGGATAAAAAAGTAATCAGCATTATTTCCGGGATTACACAGGCTACAAACAGTTTGTCTATCGGAGTCTCCGCAATAATTCCATAAAGAATCAATGGCAAACTTGGCGGCATTAACAACCCTAAACTCCCTGAACAGGTCAATAATCCCAGCGAAAAAGTCTCAGAATATTTTTGCGACCGCAAAATTGGATACAATAACCCGCCCAATGCAATAATAGTTACCCCTGATACTCCAGTAAATGCAGAGAAAAATGCACAGCTGATAAACGCCACCACCGGTACCCCACCGGGTAACCATCCAAACAATGCCCTGCTCAAATCGACCATCCGAGATGGAGCATTGCTTTCTGCAAGGATGTATCCGGTAAAAGTAAATAGCGGGATAGCCAGCAATGCCGGAGCACTTGCCAATCTGACCATTTCAATAATAATCACCGCGCTGTCAATTTCCACGCTTGAAAAAGCGTACAAAGCGAGTGACCCGATTACACAAAAAAGAGGTACACCCAGTAATGCAGTTAGAATAAGAATGATAACTATCACGGTTGCTCCCCGGTTAACAATTCACGGACAGCATGCAGGAGAAAACGGCCTGCCATGACAGAAAAGCTTACAGGAATAACCGCCAGAAAAATCCATTGTGGAATATTTCCGGTCACCATTGATCCGGTTTGATATTCATCGAGGGTGAACACATATCCCGCTTTTGCCAGAAGAATACATACAACCGCGCAAAAAACATCTGTACCCATACCAATCCATCGAGACGCAGGGCGTGGGCAAAAACGATTAACGAGGTCTATTTTTATATGTTTTCTGTTATACGTACACAATGATGCACCAAGGAAGCAAATCCAGAGAATCAGCTGTCTGGCAATTATGTCGGCATAAAAGAAACCTGTATTCCATATATTGCGCATGACAATCTGTACAAGCAAAACAACAAGGATAGATACAAGGACAAGGGTAAGCAATGCTTTTTCAACAAAAGCAATATAATCGCTGATTTTCATTAACCAGCGGCACAAAAAATGTAGTGGGCTATTATTACTTCTTCGAATCATCTCTGACTTCATTGATAAGCGAAAGCACCTGATCTAAAAGTTCACGGGAATACAACGTTCCGGCAAGATTATTCCACACCTTGTTCGATTCAACGACCAGCTCTTTTACTTCCTGATCAGATGCATCAAGCAAAGTGATACCATTTTTCTTCAATGTTTCTTTTGACTTAGCGTTATCTTCGCGAGTGCGAGAAATGAGAATCTTGAGATACTGAGAAAAATTATCATCAAGAATTTTTTTCAAATCATCAGGTAACTTATCATAGAATTTTTTATTAATAAGCACCGCACCCGTCGCATGGGTAATTGGGAATGTACACATATATTTTACCCGTGTATACCATTGTAAAGCAAGTGCTGCCAGTGGAGGTGAATAAAACGAATCAACCATACCCACCTGCAAAGATGTCATAACATCGGTAATTGGCAATGGAATAGTGGGTATACCCATACCGTCAAAGGCGGCTTTTGCAAGCGGGTCATCTTGCCACGCCCACAGTTTCACATGACTGAATGCCTCACGATCACAGGCAGGGGTTTGGGAAAAGAGATACACAAACCCTGCTTCAGCCCATCCTGCCAGTATGTATCCCTGATCAGCGTAGGCTTTCTTAAAATGATCTAACAATTTTTGATGCACATAATCCACTTCTTCATAGGAATGAAACAGGTACGGCAAATCAAGCACCCTGACATCCGGAACAACCTTACCAAGCCCGACTCCAGAGAAACCGCCGGCATGTACTTGATTAAAACGCATTTTGCGGATCACATCCAATTCGTCACCCATAACTCCACCCGGATAAAATTGTATACGCAAACGACCGTTACTTTGTTCTTTGATCTGATCGTTCATTTCTTCCATGGTGTTCATCCAAGTGGTACCTTCAGGAGCAAGAGTAGCCAGTTTAAGCACATATTTTTCCTGTGCAAACACCGGCAAGGCACAAAACACGATAATGATGGCAATTAATACTTTATTCATACATTTCTTCATCAAAGAATAACTCCTCAGACTCTTGTTTCAATTGAAGTGATTTATGTTTGGCAATGCTGTTAACCAGCTGCAAATTTTCAAAATCTAAAACTGATGCTTGTTCAATATGAGTTATTGCGTGGTCAAATGCATCTTTTTTCTGAAATCGTACACAATACGTCTTAGCGAAATAATAATAAGCGAGTAAAAAACTTTCTTCAGTCAAAGAAAACGCCTGTTCAAAATGGGCGAGTGATTTATCCTCACTGCCACCGAACATGGGCGGTATCGAACCATACACAGAGCCAAGAAAGACATGCGCTCCGGCATGATAAAAACCTTCATCCAATGCTATCACCCGTTCCATGATCCATTGTACTTTCGGCAAATCTGCCATTGCTTCGGGATCATTGAGATTAAGTGCAATATAAGCGCCCCAACTATGCCCCAACCAATATAAAACGTCGATATCTTTTTTCGATCGTTGTTGAAGCCAGTTCTGTAAATCGTCAACACTGTACATATACTCCGGCTTAAAATGAGTATGCTTTACAGCGTTACTAACCGCATAATCTTTTGCCCGTAAATACAACTGTGAAGCGCGTTGTTTGTCTTGATCTTCAACAAATCCAAACCCATAACCGCATAAAGCTTCACAAACCCATAGCTTAAAATCTTTCCGTGACGGATACGAAAGAATCAATCCTTCCAGCAACTTAATATTGGCTGGTAAAGCATCTTGAGCCAATTCATAATCGGCTTCCCTGTTCATCGCCACAGTCTGATCGAGAAGAATCGGACGGGCAGAATCCATGGCAACATTACGCAATAAACCACACCCAATAATCTGGGTACTTAGTACTGCTATCAAGAGTGACGAAACAAAAGGATACAAATTCATGCAAAAAAATTTTCTATTGGCAATATTTTTGATAGACTTAAGAATAATTATTAAAACAATTGACGTGCTGATATGTTTATCATTATAAAATAAACAGAAAATTTTTCAACAACTGATTACTTTTTTCTGAAAGGGGTTTTATCATGGCTGAAAATGAAGTCGGGATTGGATCGCGGGTACGCCATCCACAGTTTGGTGAAGGAATCATTACCGGAGTTAAACAAACAACTTACAGTATCAATTTTAAAGACCGGGGACGTCTTGAGATTGCCAAAGCATACGCTGACCTTGAAATTCTGGAAGCAGTCAGCATGGATGAGGATATGGTAAGTTTCTCAGAAGTAGAACATTCTCTGATCAAAATTTTGCGTCGATGGGCAGAAACGCACGAAATCGTCAATCTTGGCACTAAATGGATTGGAGGAAAATTTATTTTGCAACCGGCGAACGATACTCTCAAACCCAAAGAAATGCCTATCGAGACATTTTTTCATAAGATAGTCATGATTCGCGACCGCCTGCGTGTGCTCGAACAAAACATCAATTCCCATAACGTGTTAAGTGACGAGGAAAAAGTGCATCTGCAACAGTATATCACCCGCATATACGGAAGCTTGACATCATTCAACATTCTGTTTGATGACCGTGACGATTATTTCACTGGTGAATCATCACGAAGGGACGACTTATAACCGCTGTGTTGAACCGTTTATCTGACAGATTTTTTAATCCACGACTTGGATCATGGGTGTTAGTTGTTTTCTATACATTGCCATGGCTTGTCTTATATTGTATGTATTCGGTTGCGCTTTTGGAGTATCCGTACGAATGGGAACCAGGCGAAGGGTCAAAAATCCTGTATGCCCTGCAAATCCTGCGTGGTTTACCGCTATACTCATCTAATCAGACCTTTCCGATGCTCGGCAACTGCTATCCTCCGCTCTATCCGCTTGTCGTGGCTCCGTTAGTAGCCATAGGCGGTCCTTTACTTCTGTGGGGCAGGCTGGTTTCGATATTATCTATCATCGGAAGCATTGTGCTACTTGCCTGCGTTGCAAAACGATCTACAGGATCGTGGTTTTTCTCATTGATAGCAGGATCATGTTTTGTATACGCTGCGTCGATATCAAACTGGTATTCGCTTGCTCGAATGGATTCACTTTGCTGTTTCTTACAAATTCTAACCGCATACATCATTCTGAAAACAAATTCACGCAAAGGATCTTTTTTCGCGGGATTGACAGCAATCCTGGCAATATATACAAAACAAACCGCTTTACTGATCGTGGCGCCACTCGCCTGTTACTACCTGTTTCAAAAAAGATGGAAACATTGTCTTATCTACATAACAACCATTGCTGTAACAGGAGCTATATTGTATGCAGGTATGCAGGTGATAACACATGGCTGGTTCTATCGAAATTTATTTTCAGAAAATGTAGACAGGGTATTTTTTCTATTTCGCTATACAAACTTTTTCGGATGGATTTTTCGCCAATACATACCGGTATGTTTAGTGGCAGTCATCGGAATGATTTTTTTGTTTCGCCGACAAAAAAATTCGATAGAACTCTGGTTATTCCTTGGTGGACTTGCCAACGCCTTATTAATCGGGGCTAATGGATCAGGTATGAACTACTTTTTTGTATTCTGGGCTGGGGTATCGCTGTTGTTTGCCAACGGCTGTTACGCTATATCGAGTTGGATATCATACCGTTTTAAAATATCTAAAGATACGGGTAGAATTCTTTTAATCACACTGATGAGTGTTATACAAATCTGCTGGTACTATTCTCTGGAAGACACATTGTTTTACAGGCATACGCTGTACGACTTTATTCCTACAAAGCGTGATCTCTTAAATGGACAACGGCTTGAGAAATATATCAGGTCAACGCCAGCCCCAATCTTTGTAGATCGCTTTCCTTCGATTGCCATGCGTTACGATAAAAATGATTACTATGTGGAACCTGCGCTTATACAGGAACTGAATCGCGCCGGAAAATGGGATGCAACAGAACTGGTTGACATGGTACGATCAAAGAAATTTGAGGCAATTTTTATGTTTAATAAATCCCTTATGCCACGTCCATTCAAGGATGCAGTCAAAGAATATTACAAACCTGTGCGAACTCTCTCTATTGGAACATTTGAGATATGGCGAAACCGCAGTATGGTTGTTTATAGACCGCAGTGAGAAATCATTACCATTTCTTAAATACAAAAAATACAGCCCCAACCATAAAGGCAAACCCGACCAGATAATTCCACTTTAAATCTTCTTTCAAATATACAACAGAAAAGACACAGAATACCAGCAGGGTGATAACTTCCTGGATAGTTTTTAATTGAGCGGCAGAAAATTGATAATGTCCAATACGATTGGCAGGTACCTGAAAACAATATTCTACAAACGCAATCATCCAACTGATAAGGATAGTAAGAAGCAACGGCGCACTTTTATATTTAAGATGTCCGTACCACGCAATAGTCATAAATATATTGGAAATCAATAATAAAACAACTGTTTTCATTACAAAATACTCCAAACTTTTTCCGCATATTTTACTAGAAAAATTTGTAAATAAAAACAGTAATTTATTGATAATTAACTATAACTGTGTAGATTTAAGAAAATTTCTATCAATGAATCAATAATAAGCAAGATCCATGATATTCGCGAGAATCTCTTCAGACAACCGCGTAAAGAATATACCCAGCTGATATTCTTTGCGGCTTGAAGATTTACAACATCGTACAACTACTCCTGAGCAGCAGAACATCTCTTCTTCACCGGAAAAGGGATCTTCCGGTAAAAAATGTACTTCGACTTCGGCGTATAAAGGCAACCGTTTATCAATGTAGCATCCTGCACCGGTCATACTCAAATCCATCAACGAGCCGTCTATGTCTTTGCCTTCCCATGTAATACGTACAGGTATTTCTCTTTGATAACGTTGATATTTTCGCCGATCTCTCATTATGATTCTCTCCCATAAATTTATAGATCACTTCTGTTATCTAAATCTATCGGCATAAAGATCGATTTATTTATCAATTTTTTGAGAAATTTTGCCCGCGCAATCTTCCGGTGTGGTGACGTTAATGTGCATGGCAGTAGCGATCTCAAATCCCGCCCATGTATTCATAAACGGTATGAGTTGAAGATACCAGTGCAGATAATCACAGCGAGAATCGTCAGTAGAAACATGATGTAGAAATACCGAAAAATCAGACTGCTTTGACTCTTCGTATATACGTGGTACATACTGCGCGCACAACTTAGCGAGAGCCTCAACTAAACCATGTGGCGTTTTTTGATAAGAAGATATATGATCGCGCGGCATGATGTACGTTTCAAAGGGAAACCGTGCGGCATACGGCTCTAAAATGATATAGTCCTCAGAGGCTTTAACAATGCGTTGATCCAGCTCTAGTTCATGATCAATCATTGCACACCATAGACATTTATCATTGTCCTGATAGAACGTCTGAGCATGTCGCATTGACAGATCGCAAAAGTTTTTCTCAGGCGGGTAAACAATCATCTGCGAAGGAGCAAAATCCGGCTCACGCCCCGCATGAGGATCAACAATTCCGGGGATACACGCATCAGGGCAAATTGAGTGAATCTGATCGACCCATTCGCGATACT
This sequence comes from Candidatus Auribacterota bacterium, assembly GCA_963675685.2. Taxonomy (GTDB): domain Bacteria; phylum Auribacterota; class Auribacteria; order Auribacterales; family Auribacteraceae; genus R3-B46. The sequence goes on along the minus strand of CAXXKF010000009.1, from coordinate 199,272 downwards.
GCGCAAAAAGGTTCATAAAATCAGCGGCGGTCATTTCCTGCATAGGAACTGATCGCAATTTTTTGTGTAACGGCATATCAATTCCATCTAAAGAAAAGGATGTATAAAATTCCGTTGTTGGTGAAACCATATTTTGCTGGTGGATAATCCATTCGCCGGTAATCGGGTGTTTGCGGTATTCCATGACTACTGCAACTGTTTAAGTTTGGTTATTACTTCAGATGAAGGATCAGATATACACAGCTGTTTTTGCGATGATGTTTCGCCCCTGACAATGGTAATCTGGCTTTTAGATACCCCCAACTCTTTGGAGAGCAAAGCAATCAAAGCGCTATTTGCTTTACCACTAACAGGCGGGGCAGTAAGTTTAACCTTCAACTGTCCATTGACACATCCCACGATTTGTTGACGGGATGCACGTGGCAACACTTTCACTTCAAAATAAAGAGATGTATCGTTTTGATTGATTGCCAACGGATCAGACATTATCGCTCAACTCGATTGATTTTTTTGTTGCCGCGTCAACAGCTTCAAAAAAGGTCTTTTTGAGGTTATTGCGTTCAAGGGCAGCAACGCCCTGTTCAGTCGTGCCACCTTTTGAGGTTACTTTCTGCCGTAAAACCGCCGGACTATCCTGTGATTGCATAAGCAACTCCACAGAACCTTTGAATGTTTGCTCGACAAGCAATTGTGCCTGATCTTCCGGCATACCCAATTTAATTGCTGCTTCACACATTGCCTCTATACAATAAAAAACGTACGCAGGACCGCTACCCGATACACCGGTAACTAAATCGAGCATAGGTTCATCGACAATAACCGCTTTACCGAGCTGATCAAATATATATTTGGCATTTATGATATCATCCTGCGTCGCCGATGTTCCGGCACTGATACCAGCCATCCCCTCACCTACCAAAGCCGGAGTATTAGGCATAACACGTACAACACGGGTTGTAGAGCCAACAACCTGCTCTATTTTACCTATACATACCCCAGCTAGTATAGAAATCAGGAGTGTTTCAGGATGAATTGGATGAAGTTGTGTGATAACTTCGTTGAAACTTTGCGGTTTAACTGCCAATATGAGAATATCCGAATCTTTTATCATAGTCAGATCATTATCAGGGACACAGTGAATGCCTAAATTTTCAAGATACACACAACGTTCAGGGCGTTTTTCCAATACAAAAATATTAGTCCGCTCAACGACCTGCTTGTTCAATAATCCCGAAATAATAGCTTCCGCCATATTGCCACCGCCGATAAAAGCGATTTTCTTTTTCAACAACATATCAATAAGCCTCCTTATTCCTGCCTTACCCCAAAAAATGCCGTTCCAATACGAACCATGGTTGCCCCTTCCTCAATGGCAACGTGATAATCATGGCTCATTCCCATGGATAATACACTGAACTTGCCTGCAAACGGTTCCCTGTCGCCTAACATCTCAAACAAAGTACGCATCGCAGCAAAATAAGGGCGCACTTCGTCTAAATTTTCTATGTACGGCGGGATGGTCATCAAACCTTTAACGTCAAGGTTCCTCAAGGGTAAAAATGCGTTTGGTAACTCGACTGCTTCGCGCGGTAAAAAACCTGTTTTTGTCCGTTCTTCACCAACATTAAATTCGAGTAAAACTGGCACAACTTTTCCTGCTCGTTGAGCCCGTTTGTCTATTTCCTGAGCAAGTTGTATTGAATCGACTGATTGAATCATGGAAAAAAAGTCTAACGACTTATTAATCTTATTTTTTTGCAAACCACCAATCATATGCAATTCATAAGATCTATTATCAGGATCAGGATATTTATCTAAAGCTTCCTGTACCTTGTTTTCTCCAAACAAAATGACACCAGCCTCAAGAGCAATTTCAACGACATCGTAAGGATGTTTTTTTGTCACCGCCATAACCTGAATATCCTCAGGTTGGCGTCCAGATTTAACAGCAGCTTCCGCTACACCGTGGAGGACTTTTTTTATATTTTCTTTAATCTGTGATTTTGTATCAGTCATCATACAGAAAATTCTAGTTCTTTATTTTCAGTTTCAAAAAGGCATACCAACACATTCTGAACAGCAATAATCCATGCCGGAAACGGCTTATATTGGTAGAGCCATAGGTTCGTTCTTTGTAAGAAATAGGAATCTCAACTATTTTCAGATTTAATTTTGACGCACCAAAAATCAAGTCAAAATCACCGAACGGATCAAAATCGCCAAAATATGACCGTCCAGCAGCAAGGCGTTGATAATCTTTCTTAAACAATACTTTTGTACCACATAATGTATCACGAAACCGCTGATCAAGCAACCATGTAAATATATGGCTGAACAGATGATTAGCTATCAGGTTAAGTGTTCTCATTGCCCCTTGTTCCATTGGGTATACAAGCCGTGTTCCGTTTATAAACTCACCTTTACCCGATACTATGGCATCCATGAATTTCGTCAGGTCTTCAGGAGGTACGGTAAGATCAGCATCCAGAATCATCAACACATCACCGTTTGCCGCGTCATAACCTTTTCGCACGGCATCGCCTTTTCCGACCCCATCGCCTTGCAGTATAAGCGATATTTTTTTATCGGGATATTTCTTTATAACCCTTTTTATTTCGTCGACTGTGCCATCAGTTGAATTTCCATCCACAAAAATCAGTTCGGTTCCAACACCCAGCTGTGGTGTACGTGTCACAGCGCCTTCAATATTACCTCGTTCATTACGGCACGGCACTATAACAGAACAGGTATATCCATCCTTTTTCTGTGGAGGATGCGCAGGCTTGCCTGCTGGACGCGCAATAATAGTCTTTACCAGAGAAAAATACCTCAATAACGGCATTTTAGACAATACACGATTGCAAAACCATGACAATATGGGTATATATTTTGGCATCAGAAGACGATATCCCGACTTAATCACCTCAAAATCACTTAAAAATAGAAAATTTTTGATGTCTTCAAGAGGCAACCAGTTATGGTACTCTTCTGGCATTTTTAAAGAACACTTCTCGCCTATCTTAAGCAATGGTTCCCAGAGAAAATTATAGTAATTGATTATTACACGGGTATCTGGACGACACAGATGATGAATATTGGCAAATGTCTGTTGTATATCAGTCAGGTTACCAATAAGGTCTGAGAGTATTATGTAATCAAATGTTTCTTCAAGTTGAACATTTTGCGCGTCAGCAACATAAAAAGTATACTGAGGATATTGATAACGGGCTTTTTCGATCATCCGTTCGCTGATATCGATGCCCACACCACGCGATGGTTCCACCGCATGAAGCAACTGTCCGATACCGCATCCTATTTCCAGAACAGACGCGCCTTTAGGGATGGTAAAGCAATAAAACCGTTCAAGTTCTGCATGATAATATCTATTTTTTCTCAGCCAGGTTTCACGGTCCTCAGCATTCGAATTATAGACATCTTGAAGGCGCTTTTTTTTATCTATTTCACTGATTATCTGCATATACTCTGCCTCACACACTAAAATAATTTCAACCTTGTGCATAGTAACATGATGATATCGATAAAGTAAGTTTTTTCTGAAGATCCCCCGTTTTTTTGGTGATTTTTTCATAATTCAATACCGTTTTATTACCATTGCACCTTTTGACTGAAAAGGAAACTTTAAAAGAGCACTGTTGTCCATTTTCTATTGTTACATCAATATTTATGAAATAATCCGATAGAAAATTTGTCTTATATGATTGTAAGACTGGCTATCAACAGCGATGCTCCCATCAAATCAAACAGGAGGACAAAAATGAAAATACTACCACTCGCGCTACTACTTGCGTTAGGCATATCAACCATATCAAACCCTGTTGCTGGAAAGATGATAAGACCCAAGTTTGGGTATAAATTCGAGATAAAAGAATTAGACAACGGAGAATGGTCATATATCGAGATAGGAGAATTAGACAACGACGATTGGTCATATATCGAAGACAATGGCGAATGGTCATATCGGGATGCGTCCATCGTTACGATGAATGAGAAGGATTCTAGAAGCTTAGTTCCCGGTACAGGCGCATCCCGGCTCGCAAAATTTAAGAAGATGTTATTCGCCGCAATTCCCATAGTCCTTTTTATTCCGATATTTTTTTACACCGTACAAACAGCAACTGACAAATTGAAATCGAAATTCAGCAAGGATAAGACCGCTGGGAATCAATCTAAAAAAGGTGACTAAAAAAGAAAGTAAGTTTTTTTCTTACTCATCTAAAAAACGTATCTGGTGTGTAAAATCAGAAAAATATCAAAATATGAAATGAATTTATATTGCGTTTTCGCCCATAAAAAAAGTAAAATTTCACCGCAATTTCACTAGACTGTCTAACAAACTTTGCAAATAAGGTAACAATTCGTGATACCTGTAAAAATAATGTCTCAACCAGACGATTTTACATGTGGGCCAACCAGCCTACACGCAGTCTACAATTACTATGGAGACACCATTTCCCTTCATGATGTCATTGAAGAAATATCGTATCTTGAAGATGGTGGTACACTTGCTGTCCATCTTGGAACCCATGCACTCAAACGCGGATATAACGCAAAAATTTATACCTATGATATGGATCTGTTTGACCCGACATGGTACGACTTTGATAACGAAAAGCTAATTGAAAAACTCATCATCCAGAAGCAATACAAACATAACAAGAAGTTGCTTCATGCGGCCGATGCGTATATTAATTTTCTCTCATCAGTAGGAAAACTGGCTTTTGAAAACCTTGTATCAGGCATACTGCGAAAATATTTCACTAAGAACATACCTGTTCTTGCCGGTTTAAGCTCTACGTATCTATATCAGTGTCCACGCGAATACGCCACATCAAAGAAAAGAACCAAGTATGATGACGTACGCGGGTTCGCAGCCGGCCATTTTGTCGTTTTATGCGGTTATGATGAAGATAAACAACATATCATTGTCGCTGATCCATATTCTGAAAATCCATTATCTGGCAACAACTATTATTCCGTGGAGGTAGCCAGGCTGATAAACGCAATTTTACTCGGTATTATTACATATGATGCAAACTTATTGATTATTGAACCTAAAAAAGGATTGCTTAAAAAACATGAATAATATCCTTATTGTCAATAACCCTACGGAACTCGATTTTCATCTTGAAGGAGTTGAAGTTGTTGCCGCAAAATCCTATTTATATGATAGCAAATATGCGGATATGCATAATGCACGGATTTTTAATTTATGCCGTTCGTATAAATACCAATCAACCGGGTATTATGTATCCCTTCTTGCCGAAGCCCGTGGTCACCGTGTTTTTCCCGATGTGGCAACGATACAGGACTTTGGCGCCCAGAGTATAATTCGCATTATTTCAAGTGATATTGACGAACTAATCCAGCATAGCCTGAAAAAACTCAAATCAAAAGATTTCACTCTGAGCATTTATTTTGGCAAGAATGTGGCAAAGCAGTACGAGAAACTCAGCAAAGAACTGCATAACCTCTTTCAGGCACCATTGGTAAGAGCTCGTTTCATATTCAATAAGAAATGGATACTTCAGCATATTGCACCTATTCCACTCAAAGAGATACCAGACCATCACAAACCCTATCTTGTCGATTTCGCTAAAGAATATTTTGCCCGTAAAACATTTTCTAAGAAAAGAAACGTTAAATATCGCTATGACTTAGCTATTTTAGTAAATCCTGAAGAGGATGAACCGCCTTCTGATAAAAAAGCGCTTCAAAAATTTATTGAAGCGGCCAAGTCATGCGATATATACACAGAATTCATCACACGGGATGACTTCAGCAGAATTCCCGAGTTCGACGCACTATTCATACGCGAAACAACATCTGTTAACCATCACACTTACCGGTTTGCCCGACGAGCACATCAGGAAGATCTTGTGGTGATTGACGATCCATTTTCCATTTTGAAATGTACCAATAAAGTATACCTGGCAGAACTGCTCACACGAGCAAAAATAGCCACTCCAAAAACCTTAATTGCCCATAAAGACAATATTGAAAAAATTGAAAAAGAATTACAGTACCCCTGTGTATTGAAACGCCCGGACAGTTCGTTTTCGCAAGGAGTCGTGAAAGTGGATGACCGCCAAAGTCTTGACCAGGCACTCGAAAAACTTCTGCGTACTTCCGACTTGATTATAGCTCAGGAATACACCCCCACAGAATTCGACTGGCGAATCGGCATAATAGATCAAACCCCTTTATATGCATGTAAATATTATATGGCTTCAGGGCACTGGCAAATTTATAACTGGCAAAAGAACAAATCGGCTGAATTTGATGGTTCAACCCAAACCCTTCCAATATATCAAGTTCCCGATATAATTGTTGAGACAGCCCTTAAAGCCGCGAATCTCATCGGTGACGGTTTATACGGTGTGGATTTAAAAGAGATCGATTCCCGTGCGGTAGTCATTGAAGTAAATGATAATCCCAGCATTACCGCAGGTATAGAAGACGCTGTTTTACACGAAAAATTGTACAACTCTATTATGCAGTCATTTCTTAATCGCTTACAAAAGAGATTCCCATGACAACACATGACCCGTTGCATTTATTTGAAGGGTTCGGCATCGAACTCGAATATATGATTGTGAACAAAAATAGTCTGGCTGTAGCTCCGCTGACAGATGAACTACTTCGCAGTATTGCCGGTGAGTATGTATCAGATATTGAATCTGATGACTTATGCTGGTCAAACGAACTGGTCCTGCATGTTGTAGAGCTCAAAACCAATGGACCGTCAACCCGAATAGATTCTATAGATAAATCATTTCATCGAGACATACAGAAAATAAACCGATTACTGGAACCATTTGACGCTATATTGTTACCCGGTGCGGCACACCCGTTTATGTGTCCTTTTACAGAATCCAAACTATGGCCGCACGACTGTAATGAAGTCTACGAAACATATAATGCCATTTTCGATTGTAAGGGGCATGGCTGGTCGAATTTACAAAGTACTCACCTGAATCTGCCGTTTGCTACTGATGAGGAATTCGGTAAACTGCACGCAGCAATACGGTTGTTGTTGCCCATCATTCCTGCACTCAGCGCAAGTTCACCTATTATTGACGGAAAACTAACCGGATTACTGGATACTCGTCTTGAGTATTATCGAACCAACCAGAAAAAAATTCCTTCAATATCCGGTGTAGTTATACCTGAAGCTGTGTTTACTATAGACGACTACCATAACACAATTCTACAAAAAATATATGATGACATCAAACCTTATGATTCCAAGAATATTTTGCAGGATGAGTGGCTCAATTCACGCGGCTGTATTGCCCGTTTCTATCGCAAAACACTTGAAATTAAAACAATAGATATACAGGAATGCCCACGTGCAGACATGGCTATCCTCTCATTAATTATTGATACACTTAAATCAATAATTAATGAATCATGGTCCTCGTTTAGCACCCAATGCGCCTTTGATGAACATCGGCTCGCTACTATTCTTCAGGCAGTAATTAAAGACGGTGAACAGGCAACGATACATGATAGCGGCTATTTGAAATCGTTCGGTTATAATCAGAGTACTCCATGCACTGCAAAAAAACTATGGCGTCATATCCTTTTAGCTAACAGTTCAAGGACATACTCGGAACTTTTTAGTTATGAAATAGATACTATACTTGATCAAGGCCCATTAGCACGAAGATTATTAAATAATCTTGACAATAAGCCATCACACTCTGCTATTATAAACACATATAAACAACTCGGTGAATGTTTAACACATAATGAGATGTTCGTTATATGAAAACCATATTGACCACCTGTGAACATAGCGGCAACACGATTCCAAGTTCTTATAAACATCTGTTTAAAGAATATACTAACCTGCTTAAATCCCATCGTGGATATGATATAGGCGCCCTAGAATTATATGAATACATGGTGAATGAGTTATCTGACATGCATGTGTGTTATGGGATCACACGTCTTCTTATAGACCCTAACAGATCTTTACAGAACCGTTCGCTATTTTCAGAGGTAACAAAATGTCTGGACAAAAACAATAAACAGTATATCATAGACACCTTTTACAATACTTATCGTAACGGTGTGCAAACTCTCATCACAATGAGCAATAAAAACAGAACCCCTGTTACCCACATTTCAGTCCATACATTCACCCCAGAATTAAATGACAAAAAACGTACTGCGGATATCGGACTGCTTTATGATACCAAACATCCGGTGGAAAAAGAATTATGTACATCAATAAGAGATCATATCAACCGTATAGCCCCAGAATTACAAGTTCGTTTGAATTATCCCTATCGGGGCGTCAGCGATGGTTTTGTATCATATTTGAGAAAACATTTTGATCAGGCACAATACACTGGCATCGAACTCGAAGTAAACCAACGGTTCGTCCTCACTGATAAAGAACTATGGAAAGACGTTCAGGGAACAATCATCAAGGCATTCAGAGCCGTCCTGCTAGACTCTGGTATTTGATCATATCCGACCGTTTTATATTTTCTTAAACCTCCGCACCAAAGCCATCGCTCCAGCAAAAAGCAAGAGAATGGTTGTTGGTTCAGGGATTGGTGTATCAGTCAGATAATCATAGTTATATGACACTGTCAAAAGCGGATCTCCGACAACAATCATCTGCCATGAGAGTAAACGCTGGGAAGCATAAAACGCTTCTGCTAAAGTGTATCCTTCAAGATAATAACGCAAAAGTACGTCAGGATCAGAATAACCGATTGTGAATGGTTCCGCAAATGGATACATGGTTCCGGTAATACCATCTGCGAGCATACCCGTTAACCATTCACCACTCCATGAGATGACATGTGCGCCAATAGAACCCGGTAAAAAATTATATACATCGTGCCCATAATCGTTATCTTCACCTTCAACATCGGGATCTACCCGATACATATTATTCGAACCATCATACAATCCCCAGTAAAAAAAGGTATCTTCAGTGTAATCGTATGGATCATTCTGATAAAATCCGTTGGTAGATTCCAGGTTAGCCTCAATACCATATACTGTTGTCAGTAAATCGTATGCATCAGCAAGGCGCAGATCTGTCCAATCATCCAATCCACCGCCGACATACGGTGACTGATCAAGAAACGCTTTACCGCTTATACCGTTTGCTTCGGCTTCAAGAGCCCGATCTATCAGAGCAAGAGAGGTGGACTTAGTCCACTTGCGGCCACCCAAACGAGTAACCAAATACATACCGCCATACAAATCTCTATCAAAACTCTCTGTTGTCTCTGTGGCAACCCAGCCGGTAACTTGATTTTCACTGTTTATAATTGGTTGATAGTAACTATATGGATTAATATATGCCCCTGGGGAGCCAGAAGTTCCAAGCACAGTCAATTCAGAATCAACGCTTGCCCAGGTAGAAGAAAAGCCCGCAGTGTCTGGCTTAGTACTATCATCACCATTACTAATAACTTCTTGCGGAACAACGCCTTCAGGAATACCGCTGCTAAGAACGATACATTGGATATCATAGCCGATAGAATTGAGCTGATTCACATAATATGCAACTGGGTTCATAATCTTTGTTTCATATTCCGACTGAGATATACGCCATACTGAGGATAATCCATTGATATTCAGAAACTGAACATTATCAAGCCCGCGGGCACTCTGATAATATTGTGCAATTTCAACCGAATCCTGATAGTCACTATTATACAGCACTAAAATATTATCTTCAGAAAGAGCGTGACATGCCACTACAGACATCATACTGATTACAAGCATAATTCCCATTTGAAACAAAATAGATTTTCGCATAAGACCATCCTGGCTATTAAGATTTTGTCATAGAATGTATTTATGAGTATATTATACATGATGTTTGATTAATTTTCAAGAGAGCAAAACTTCTTTTTTGCATTATATTCGATGGCAAGATAGTTGATTAAAGAAAAATCCGAGAAAATTATTTTTGATATGATTACTCAAAAAGCGCTTAGGATTCACTAATTGGAAAAGTCATAATAAATGTGGAGCCTTTTCCTTCTTCGATTGACTCTGCACGGATGGTTCCACTATGAAGTTCCATGACTTTCCTGCAAATAGCAAGACCAACTCCATGACCGGGATAGGTGTGGCTATCATATAATTTAACAAAGGGATCGAATATTTTTTGAAGATATGTTTCGGGGATACCAATACCATTATCTTTAATAGTAATTTCCCATATATTACCCTTTTGAACAGCTCCTACTTCAATTACGATAGATTCTTTATCCGTAAACTTCAGAGCATTGGCAACCAGATTATAAAACAACTGCCGTAGCTGTATTCTATCTCCCGTGAGTTGTGGTAGAGGTTGTCGTAATATTTCCACCTGACGGGAAGATATGACATCCTCGTTCATACTTAGAACCTCATCAAGAAGACGGTCAAATGCAATCAGTTCAAGTTCCTGTTCCCTTGAAGATAGCCGAGATAGATTCAACAAATTATCTATCAGCTTGTTCATATCCATGAAAACCCGTCGTAAACTTGATACACAAAGTTGTACTGTTTCCTCAAGTCCATCGCCGAGTTCCTCTTCAAGCAGTCCTAAATATCCTAATCCGGATGTCAGAGGTTGTTTAAGGTCATGTGATACGACTGAGGTAAACTCATTTAATGATTTATTGAGGTTTTCAAGATTCTGAGCTTTATGTTCCAGTTCTTCTTCCGCATTCTTTCTATCGGTTATATCGACAGCGTATTCCAGAATCTGCGTAATCTTACCATTTTCATCTTTAATTGGATGAGCAGTGATTTCGATTATATGTTTTTCATTATCTTTTTCTATATGAACGTGTTCGACAGTGACAGAAGATTCAGCGAGATTGCCCGCTTTTTCCAAAAGAGATATCGGACAAGGATGATTTTTAGAATTGCATGGTGTATCTTGATGATGAGTCACTTTATAACATTTCGATTGAGGAACGATTCCGACATCTGACGCTGCTTGATTCGCCATAACAACCGTATGAGTTTCTACATCAATGACATAAAATGGATGGGGCAAAGCGTTGATAATTGATGTAACATCAATTTCTTGATTCCTCATAAAATGCGTCTCCCTAGATAGATTCAGAATTTAAAATATGACAAATTAAATCTAAGTGACATCGGCTACAGGAACAATTTTTCAGTTCAAAAAAGACTACTGTGAAAACAGTATACACTTACACTCAACTAAAAAACAGCAAAAATTTCAAGATAATTTACCAGACAAAATTAACATCATGGCAGCTACCAAGAATATACAGTTTTGAAAAATTTTCACTCATGAAAGCCGTATTTGCATTAAGCTAAACCATCCCAACTTAGCAGGCTATCAATGAAAAATACACTATCGGTGCATTCCGATTGGAAAGATGATTAATTTGCCGTTTAAGTATCTCTTATACCTAAACAAAAAATTTACTCAAACGATTATTTAAAATTCGTTTTCCATTAGAGGGCTAAATGTTACATAAAAAATCTTATAATGCGCCCTATAGCCACAGCCATAATGGCACTACCGAAAAGTAATAATGTTGCAGGTTCTGGTACTGATTCGGAAAAAAGGGCTTTTACCATAAAGCTATTAGTGCTTCCTTTTTCCCTGAAATAATAATGAGAACCGCTTTTATAGAGAAGCGCTTCCTTTTCGCCTGTATCACCGGCGCTGTCATTATCCTGCGTTTCATCATCACGAAACTTGATATAATGACTGGTGCCCTGCTTGTAATATCCGGTGATAGTGATTATATGCGGGCCGTAATGTAACTCCATATCTTCTGTAGGTAGTTCATATAGTATCCATTTTAGTATATCGGTTGTTGAGTCCTGCTTTACACCTGTTACTGATCCCACGGTGTTTTCTGGATCTAGTATTTTAGTGATGCCTGAATTACCGCTTTTTTTCTTGAGGTATTTACTTTTGGCAGCGATGTCATCTTCGTAACTGGTCACCTTTGCGTCTCCAGCGCCGCTACCGATGTGAAGAGCACGTAAATCCTGATAAATCTTCTGCGAATCTTTGCCTGTGTTAAGTTTATATTTTTTGTCGAGCCAGCTGATACTCCTTGCGAAAGATCCTGCAAGACAGCGTTTTTTGCCTTCCTGAACCCCATGAACATCTTTGTGCTGAATAACATTTTTTTTCTCTACAGGAACGGATGCTTTATGTCCGACTGGCTCACCGATTTCAGCAAAATTCCAAGTTTCATCCTTATTGACCATATTATACTCTATTGATTGCGAAGTTATGGAAACAGCGTTTCCACCAGGAACAGAAGATTCTATCCATGAAGTGAGTGAATATGTCACATCTATTGTCCCCATAGATTCACCAACAGAGACACCCATTTCGGTTATATCGAATTCTACAATCTGCCTTAGGGATGCACGTCCTATATCATCGGGAAAAACCGGGTAATTCTGGATGATCCATGCGCTTCCTAATCCACTGGAAGCAAGGACATTAAGATAATAAATTTCTGAAGAATCTGCGACCACGTCCATATCCATACGTCCCCATGCAGAATTTGGGACCTGCACTGTGCCGTTCGAATCTGCCCAATCAACCTGGAAAATTTCGATATTGCTGATCGATACTGCATATACTCCACAGATGCTCCAATGAAATAAAAGATATGCAACAGCTACCCAGAAGAAACAGCCATTTACTCTTTTCATCATAACCTCCTGCAATTGAGATTTTAAAAATGCAGCGACAGGCAAATAATTGATTATTTTGATAAAGATGATTATTTTTATTATGCTATATTATATTTAAAAAGCAAGAAATAAAATATGTGTTGTAGTAGAAAAAACTCATCCAGATAGAAAAATGTTGATTTTTGGGGTTGTCGTGTGCAAAAAAGATTTTGCAACGCTATAAGCGATTTTCGAGCATTCCAGCATAACCACCAGACAAACAGTGTATGAATAGAAAAAAGGCAGTCTAAGATCTTCAGTTATTGAAGAATAAGTCCAACCATACTCCTTAAAGTATGATATTTATCATTTCTTAAAAGATTGTAAGTTTTATTTTTTTGAGCTTAATTTGAGGGTAAAAGAAGAATAGCGGAGCAGGGACTTGAACCCCGGACACGCGGATTATGATTCCGCTGCTCTAACCAACTGAGCTACTCCGCCATCGAATTATTTGTCTAAAATAACTTCTGAAAGAGAAAAAGCAGCCCGATGGACTGCAATGATTTTAATATGGTAGCGGGGGTTGGATTTGAACCAACGACCTCCGGGTTATGAGCCCGACGAGCTACCAAGCTGCTCCACCCCGCGCCAATTGTTCGTATATTAAACGATATTTTCTTTATTTCGTCAATATATTTTTTTATTTTATTATATCTTCTTCAACTACAAGAAGATACCAACTTATACCGAGCGTACTTCCTTTACCTGCGGAACCGCTTGTTTCAGCGCGCTCTCTATACCCATCTTCAACGTCATCTGGGACATAGGACATCCAGCGCAGGCACCTTTCAGTTTAACCATGACTACACCGTCATCAGTGACATCAACCAGTTCAACGTCTCCCCCATCTGCCTGTAATGACGGACGTACCTGATCTAAAACTTTACTTACTTCTTCGCGCATATATCAAACTCCTCTTTAGAACTCTATTAAATTAGTGTTAAATTCATTCCAAAAGTTTAAAAACTTTCTTTTTATTTAACGTGATATTATATATACTAAAAAAAATTTAACACTAAGTCAAGGTATGTTTCAGGCTGTAGCAAATTGGGATCAATGAAAAAGTGTCACTGCAAAGTCCAATTGGGCTGAAACAATCTCTGCTTCTATCCATCTTGAGATTGCTTCGTCGCTTTGCTCCTCGCAATGACGGCTTGTCAGAGGCAGTTATTGACTTTTTCATCTATAGCAAATTACAATTCAGGAGGATTTTTTTATATGCAACACAAAGCTGTTCTACGATCTATCTTAATTATCATCTGCTTAGCAACCTATATGCTAATTTCTTCAGGATGTGGATTATTGGTAGCAGGCGCCGCGGCCGGTGCATACCTACATGGCAGAAACATCGAAAAATCAGAAGGTAGCAAATAAACAAACGGTTCTATCTCTATATCCGTTGTTGACCGAATAAAACAATGCATAACGACAAACGGTATTCCCTCTTTCAACCCATTAACTGGCTACCGTATGCGATCCTTACGATTGCCGTCCTTATTGCGTATATTCATACCATTTCTTATCCTTTTGTTAAATGGGATGACTACGCGTATGTTGTGGATAACAAAATATTGCATGGTTCGTTCCTGTCGGCAATCAGACATATTTTTACATCCCGAATGCACGCAAACTATTTTCCACTACATCTTCTATCCTATCTTATTGAGGCAAAATTATTTGGTATACAGCCGTTATTTTTTCATCTAACTAATATACTGCTGCATTGCGCAAATGTATGCCTTGTATACAAATTATTTTCGACATTTAACGGATACAAACCGGCATTCATAGCGGCGCTTATCTTTGCTGTGCATCCGGTTCACGTAGAATCTGTTGTATGGATATCCGAACGCAAAGACGTTTTGTATCTGTTCTTTTTTCTCAGTTCTTACTTGTTACTGATCTCTCATTTTCAATCTGGTAAAAACCGCTTTCTGCTTGCATCAGCTCTACTGTATTGTTGCAGTCTGCTAAGTAAATCAGCGGCGGTTGTATTTCCTCTTATCGTTACACTTACGCATCTATATCTAAAACCTTTGACAAATACTAAAAAATTTCTACAGAAAATTTGGATTTTTTTTCTCATCGCTGCTGTAGGAATAGCGATTCAAGTTTTCAACGATGATTTGTCCGATGTCATAGGCAAACAAAAAAGTATCCTCAAAATGATAGAGATCTTCCTTCGCTATATCGTCCATATCCTCTACCCTGTAGGACTTTCTCCTCGTTACGACAAACTACCTGACATACCATTTTTCTTCATCATTGTTGCTGTAACATGTCTGGTATACGGAATGATCCGATCAAAACACATCCGATGGGGATTACTCTGGATGCTGATCGGATTACTGCCGGTTCTCAATATCATCCCCATTCAGATTATCATGACAGACCGATATCTGTATCTACCATCGCTCGGTGTTTATTATATTGCGGGTATTTTTTTGGCTGGATTGTCCAAAAAATTGCCTCCAAAAATCATTCTCGCCAGCATCATTACTATAATCACCTGTTACATGTTCCTTACACTACTCCAGACGACTACATGGAGCAGCGACTACACACTCTGGAAAAAAGTCATGGACAGTAATCCAGAAGATACATTCCCGCTTATCAATCAAGGATTACTTATATATGATGAAACCGGTGACGCCTCACGTGCCCTGTTCTGGTTAAATAAAGCTCAAGAACTCGATCCTGAATCACCATTACTCAATGCCTCAATGGGATCACTGTACTATAATGAAGGAGACTTCGAAAAAGCTAAAATATTTTTCTATAAACTTATATCCATACCAAATGCACGCATAAAATATCCTGAAAAAATGTTAAAACTGGCACACATCGAATCGCTGGAAGGCCATTTTCAACAAGAACTGCAGATATTAAACGAAGGACTTCGAACCGATCTAAAAAAAGAATTTGTACAGAAAATAATTGAGGCAAAACAACGCACTCAGGCTGTAGACATAGCTACTACATTGATAGAGACATACTCACGGGATATCACAAACATCAAACGAATCATAGAAAACCTCCATGTTTCAGGACACTTTGCTACTGCTCAACGATTAAACAATGCCGCAGTAAAAAAATATCCTCAAGAACAAACATTTATATTATTAGCAGGGATACAGCAGTTAATGATGAACAACGAGCAGGAAGCGGTCAATCAATTCAACCATATCACAGAAAAAGATAACAATGCAGAAATTTTTCTAGCTCACATGATGCTTGAAGGATCATCCAAAACTTCACTGGAGTATGCGAAAAAAGGAATTTCATTATTTCCTGATAGCAACATATTGTTACTGGAATATGGAATACGATTAGCCAGAAACGGCAATGATCCGACACGCGCAATGGGTATCTACAGGCAACTTATGATAAAACGTCCCGGTTGGTGGCACACGCAGCGGATGATCTATTTGCGGACATTACTTCAAAAGAAGCATGCCTATGCGCCTTTGTATACAAATCGTTCCAAATAAACAGACCCACAGCTTAACCACAAGCCGATAAGGCTATAGCTGATAACTGAAGACACGCAAAAGAACTTGCCAATAGCAAGTAAGACTGCTGATCCCAAAAACATCCCTATAGTCCTAACTTCAGGGTGTTCAGACCTGTCAGGACATTTTCTGAGCGCACAGATAAACATCCCTGCATAGATACCAGCCAGTGTCGCCGCAAGCACCTGAATACGATGACTTTCAGCAAAAAACACCAGAATCAGCATAAGAATACACGCAGCACTGTAGGGAATATTCAGATGATTATGCCGCAAAATAATATAGACAGCCAATACAACAGCGCCAAATAACCAGCCAGATAAAATATCGATTGGAAAATGTACCCCAAAGTAGAGTCGAGAGAATGAAATCCACAGTATCATACATACACATGATACAACTATACATGGCTTTTTGTGGTAGATTATCGCCAACAACCCCCAAACCGTCAATGAACCCTGCGCATGTCCGCTGGGAAACGAAAACCCTTTCGCGAATTGTGTATACAGCGGAAACACCAGAGATGGATCAGGTCGCTGCACCTGAAAAATTTCTTTCAATATACACGTGATCAAAATAGATATCAGAATAACCGATGAATAGACACACGCCTTGCGGCGTTCAAACATCCCGAAGAAAATCGGAGTCATGACCATATAGGCATACGACGTACCAAGCATCGTTCCTATAAGAAAAAAATAATCTAGTAACAGGACTCGATGCTCGCTTAACCAAATCAAGAGATCATATTCATATGCACGCAACCCAATAGCAAAAGGGAAGAAAATCATATCACACTAGCACACTCTGGACGACTTTTTTCAGATCGTCTATATAAAATGGTTTTGATACATACGGATTCTTAACTGAATCAAGAAACTGCGTAGTATCAGGATCATAAGTATCACCCGTAGTAAAAACGACCCTATTTTCCAAGCCAGGATAATTCTCGCGTATCCAGCGATACAATGTGGGGCCGTCAATACCGGGCATACGTATATCGGTCAAAATAGCGTTATACTGATTATTGGATATCTTTTTAATGGCTTCACTGCCATCCGAGGCAATATCGATATCACAAATTTCTGATAAGATATCGTTCATCACATCACGCAATACCGGATCGTCATCGATAATAAGAACACGCAGTTGCCGGTCCGGTTTACGACCTATTTCCTCTGTCTCCACAAAAAGCGGTTCTTTCAGTGGTAACGTAACGGTCACAAGGGTTCCTTCGCCCGCCAGAGAAGAAATTTGTATTGCGCCCTTATGTTTTTGCAAAATATTGTATGCGGTACTTAATCCCAAACCAACATTATTTTTTTCTGTTTTTGTGGTAAAAAACGGATCAAAAATATCGTTAAGAAATTCTTCAGGTATACCAGTACCAGTATCTTTTATGGCAATTTCACAGGTAGAATTGGTATAAGAGACAGAACAAGATAACACTCCACCTTGTTCTTCCATAGCCTCATAACTATTGGTAAGGATATTCAAAAATACTTTGCTGATCTGCCTTTTATCTATCATCACATGTGGGATGTTTTCTTTATAGTCACGAATAATATCAATATTTTTACTTTTCAGCTTATAGAGAAACAGCGACAATGTATTTTCGAGCAAATCGGTAACATCAACTGGTTCAATATGCTGTGTTGATGATCCTGAAAAATAAAGTAGTGACTCTACAATACTCTTTACACTCCGTGCAGAATCCTCAATATTTTTCAACCATTTTTGATTCCTTGGATTTTTCTCCTGTGCAATCAACAATTGAGAATACGCGAGAACTGGGCTTATACGGTTGTTCAATTCATGGGTAATACCTGTCAATAGTTTACCAAAAGCCGCAAGTTTTTCTGTTTGAAATAGTTTTTGTTCCAATTCAATATTTCTGGTAATGTCGCGAATAATCATCAAGATATCGACTTTTAATTCGGTTGTTATCCTAAACACTTGGATATCTAATATTTTTTTCTCGTTGCGATTATTGGTAAAACGCACCTGTTGCAATACCAATGGCCCGTCCTGATATAAAAGCGAGTCAATGAGCGCGTCAATATTGTTTTCATGAATAAAATCAGGAGAAAAAATATCGCTTAGTTGTTTACCAATTAGACTGGAAGGTTCGATAAAAAACAGATGCTGGCATTCGAGATTGGCATAAGAAACTTCTTTGAGTGAATTCAAACCAATAATAGCCGAGGGAATCGTATTGATAACGTTTTCAAAATATTCCTTGAGATCCTTGATATTTTTAATATATTCCGCTCGATGCTTGTTGAGGCGATATTGGTCAATCGCTTTAAGCAATACCAACGGCAATACGGACAAAAAACCTTCTTTCTTCAATACATAATCATAAGCGCCCGATTCCAAAGCTTCATGAATCACCTTTTCGTCTTCTCTATTTGTAACAAAAATAGATGGATGGGAATCTCCTTCGGAATTCAGCTTTTTCAATACTTCAATACCATTCATTTTAGGTAACGAATAATCGATGATGTATGCATCGTATTCCAGACAAGGATCACTAACAACCTTATCAAACAATTCCTGTCCGGAAAAAAAAGAATCTACTTCAAAAAGAGATTTAAATTCCATGAGAGCTTTTTTGATTAAAAAACTATGGTTTTCGTCGTCCTCTATTAGAGAAATCCTAAACTTCTGATCGCTCATAATTATTATATACCCTTCAGGTTAAAATGTTCATAAATCATATATAAATTCATCATCATTTAGATACACAAATTAACACATAAGGCTCATGATTATGTTCATTATAGAATAGCACAATGGGTATTTCCATATTTTTTTAATATAAAAATAACATATCTAAACATAAATTACGGTCATTGATTAATCTCTGTAAATAAAATCCCTGAGTTTATAAAGTGTCTCAGCATCCTGTTTTATTATTAGATTGCTCCTGGCAACAGGAGTAACAGAATACCCAAAAGACGTTAACTCGTGGAGTTGCAGGCAATAATGGCCCACTGAAGTTTCAATGTTCAGTTTACCCGCATGAGATAGAATAGTCCGGCACCATTCTTCATCAATATTGGCAGGAATAATTTCTTTACGAGCCTGACGTAATATCGGTTTAATATAAACCTTGAACATATCGTCATCCACAGGAAACGAATTCTCATCACCTATACAGGCGCGTATGTCATCGGGCGACAAAGTTTTTAGCTGAAATAACGCTGTCTGAATAATGGGTTTTGCATCTTTTCTACCTGCAACAACAGGATACCCCCGAATGATATTATAAAACTGCGGATTGTGTTCCATACGTTCCACAGATTCGAATAGTTGTCCATCATCAAGAATTTCAGGGGAAATACTTGTAAATTCGTATAAAATGATCCTGTTAAAAAACGATTTGTATTGCAATACAAAAGGTGTTTTCCCAATAAAATAATCCTGATTAATCAACTTCTCACGCAGTAAGAAAGGATCAAGTGTATCTTCGATTCTACAAGACTCCAGTTGTTCCGAAGTAACTGCATAGACTGATACTCCCTGCGGTACAGAATGAAAAAGAATAACTTCCCTGGCACTGACTGGAATTTCGGGAGCTGCAATCGAAGGATATCGCTCTCTGAACAATGCACGCCAATGTCGAATCGCATCATAATCGGGTTCTGGAGTAATCTGTTCTATTTTTCTGGAAGGAGTATACAAATCCAACCAACTAATTTTTTTGCAAGATGTTACATACAAGGTAATAATTTTTGTCAATCCTTTAATTTGAGGATCATCGCGAATAAACAAAGTACATCTATATAAACCATGTAAGCCTTTAAAATCTTCGGCCATTGAGCCTGCAGGTAATATGCGTAAAAGGGAGGGCTTATCAAGCAGATTGTATTCTGGAACAGGTGTATATGCCTTGCCAGTAAAGGGATCACATATCAAATGAGTACCTTTGTATAACCGTACAGCAAACTCATTATTTATTTTTCTATCAGGATCTGTTTGTTGTATTTCTTTAAGAATAACAGGGTAATCCTCAAAACGAAAAACCGCTTCAAAAAATAATGGTTTATCTATAGTCTCCAAATTTCCCAGAACATCGTGAAAACGAGGTAGCGCTTTGTAAGAGGAAATAATCAGACTGATAACTGCTAGTACCAGAAAAAAAACAATTATACAAACTATCTTCATTTTAGATGGTAACGTATACCGCATGAATATCTCCATTCACAAATTAGAATGTATTGTGCTTGCTTGTTTGCTATCAATCTGCTACGTTACCCATAATACAATTCAAAAACGTCAACCGCCAGTAAAAACGTCATTTAAAAATTCATAAAAAGGATTGTTCTATGGATAACGATATAAACAAAAAAACGGAAAAGATGCTTGCCGGCTTTTGGATTCGCTTCGCATCTGATATTGTTGATATGATTTTGCTCCTATTATTTGGCTACTTGATCTCTAATCCATTGCGACCTCTACTCTATTCTGTCGGGGAAACGGGAGCATGGATAGGAGTTATCATCACCGCAATATACTTCACAATCTTTCACAGCAGTATAGGAAAAGGACAAAGTTTAGCCAAGCGTATGTTTAACATACAGGTCGTAGATTTAGATGGTTCACATCTGAGTTTTTGGAAATCGTTTTTGAGATATATGGCTATGGCTTGCATCCTTAACAACGGTGGGATTATGCAATCTATTATGCTTGGTGTTCCCGCGTTACAAACCAATATGTTTAAATATATATATGCTACAATAACATCTATGTGGATAGTGGGAATTATTCTGTTTGTGGTTCTACACCCGCTTAAACAAGGATTTCATGACTTGATTGCGTCAAGCATCGTCATAAAAACCGGTACTTTTGATATAGATAAAGTAATACAGCATAAAAATTCCCGGCAAGCCAGTTATGTGCTGTGGATATGGGGTGCATGTTGCGTTGTCATTATCGCGCTGGTAATAACCTTTCATATAGTAAGAAAAGACCATGAGCCTATGTCTGAAATACCACAACATACCAACCTCGAAAACCACATTGAACAGGATACCGAATTCCAACATGTTAGTTGTTATTCATTTATAGATCCGGACAACAAAATGGGACCGGCACTTATCATCGCAGGATTTCTCATCCATGATAAATTTGCGGACGAACAAAAACGGATGGATATAGTCAACAGCGTCGTGGATATGGCGCTAAATTCATCGATTGATTTAGCAGACATGGAATATATTGTCGTTTTTGTCCGATCTGGATTCAATATTGGTATCAGTTTTGAATTTGATCAACACATCGAAGGATTTACGGCTCAGGGCGAGCTAATAGAAAATTTTCTAGAGCTTCAAATTGAAGCTGATAATGAAATTTCAGTAAGCAATACTAACACACCTGCTCCAGCATTAAGAGATAACAATTAAATCAATTTATTGTTGTTTAGCCACATATTGTGTTTGAATAATATCCATGATTGTATCAAGTGAATCAGTGAACAATTTTGCTTTTGAGCTGCCATTGATAGTTTTTTCACCACGCTGCACAGGGAGCAAATAATTGAAATTTTTACGATCTGAAGTTTTATAGCGCTGCGCCATATAAATTGCTTCCGGAATACCGTTTAGATTTTCATCTACATAGACATAGCTACCTCGCACGAGAAGCAATCCATTACTATCTGCTAACCGGTATAGAAAAATTTCTGATGTGCGGTCAAAAAACCTTATTGCATCATACATACTATAAGTTTTTTTGATCAAACAACCGTTAGCTCTCCTATCAAACTGGGCATCATTAGTCGGGCGATTTGAAAGAACATAATAAGTCAGAGAATCGCTATGGTTAATATAACGTAATAATGGTTCCCCCAACTCACTCTTTTTCCCTGAGTCGATAAAAAATGATGTCATCTCGTAATAGCACTCCAACGTAAAACAATTATACAGTAAGTGTACCGAAAGTTCATCAGTTTGTAGGTTTTCGTCAATAGAAACGAGCGATGTACGTTCGCGTTGTTCATCAGTAAGATTGCTAATACGATTTTGTTGATACACGACAAGAGAAGAATAATCTGAATTATCGGTATCGTTACGATACACAGCTGGACCGTCATTAGAAGGTGGAACAAACAAACCCACACGATTTGCAGGACTACCGGCAGCACCTCTAACATCCATCCGTTGCATTAAATTTGAACCTAAATCACCAGAATACGATCTTCTACACAAGAACAAACATAAAACAAAAACAATAAGTAATGTTGACCTTTTCATGATTTCTCCTGTATAATACAAAACTTTGGATTTTCCATTGAATATTATTATACCACAAGATAACGTTGTATCCCAATATTTTTCTTACAACGATACTATGAGTTAACATTAAACTTTAAAATAATATTATTGAAATATAAAATATAGACACGATAACAAAGGTGGTGAAGCATGCAGGACGCGAAAATTGTTGAACAAAAAGTAATCATACGCATCAAAGATAAAATATGCGAAAATGCTGATGATCTCTTTGAAAGTTCTCTTTTTGAGAGAATACTGAAAAAATGCATAGAAAACTTACAACAGACAAACTCCGTTTTACTGAATATTTTTAATGGCAAAGATATTGACGATGAAAATATAAAGACTCTCGCAAAAACACTGCAGTTTCTAAGCAAAATGCCGTCATCATATGTAACGCGTGCGGTAAAAGACTCTGACGTTTTTTTCGCGGATATGCATCTATTTTCCGATTTCATAGAGTACCTTTATAACTTCTGGCGAAGTTATGACCGGTTTATCATATGCAATTCTGAAGGCGATATACTGGACAAACGTCCATACCGTACTTTCAATGATACGGTTGAGCGTTTAACGCATCTTATTCGTAAAGTATATCGTGATATAGAAGAAAACCTGACAGGTAACCATCCACGGATTTATCGTCAACTACGTGCTGGTGCAGAAATAGCAACCATTGCATTACCGAAAGATATCGATTTTCCCAATCCATATAAAAAAAAGCTGCAACGCATCCCAGTCATCCGGCAAGTACTGCTCAATCCGCCATTGGTGCTTGATCCACCCATGAACAAACGTACCGGACGTTTTGAGAAAATTGATAAGAATCCGCTTGAGGTATTCGATATAGCTGAAGATCAATATCTCTGTTATCCGGCAAAAGTAGGCCCACTGCTTATATTGATATATTTTCATGAACGCATCTTCGGGTTGGGCTTTGCTCTAAGCAACTTATTTGAACTGGCTGAAGATAAAGATCTGACTAAAAAACCCGATGCGGTATATGTCTATGGGGCGCCTCAGGGATCTCTTGATTCACTTGCGCCATTCCCAACCGTATTCTATGATGACAAAAAAAACGATATGCTCGTTGCGGCTGTCCCCAGAGATAATGAGTTCGGGTATTTCGGATACTTAAAAAAGATGGTATTAACCCTGCATAATATCAAAATGATGCACATAGGGAACATGCCGTTTCACGGTGCATTAATCAAATTCAATCTTGGCAACAACAACGAGCGTGTTATCTTGATTATCGGTGATAGCGGTGCAGGAAAATCGGAAACCCTTGAAGCATTCAGAACCCTTGGCGACAGTAGCATTCATGATATGACCGTTATTGCCGATGATATGGGTTCCCTGACTATCAATGAATCCGGAGAGGTTATAGGATTTGGTACCGAAATTGGCGCATTCCTGCGCCTTGATGATCTTCAACCCGGTTATGCCTTTGGACAGATTGACCGAGCAATATTCATGAGTCCAAGCAAAACAAATGCACGACTGGTAATTCCTATAACTACATTTGAAAATGTTATAAAGGGGCATAAAATAGACTGCATCTTGTATGCAAATAACTATGAAGAGATTGACGAAGACCATCCCATTCTGGAACAATTTTCTAATTCGGCAGAAGCAATGAAAGTATTTAAGGATGGAGCCGTTATGAGTAAAGGAACGACTACATCTACAGGGTTGGTTCATTCATATTTTGCGAATATCTTTGGTCCACCACAGTATCGCGAAACCCATAACAGCATAGCGGAACGATTCTTTACCGCGTTTTTTGACCAGAATTTGTTTGTGGGTCAAATGCGAACAAGACTTGGTATAGCTGGGTTTGAACAAAATGGTCCTAAAGAAGCTGCTAAGGAATTGCTTAAACTTCTTTTATCTATGGTATAAGCATATAAGAAAAGCCGAAAAGATATAGAAGCTTATTCTCCAGTCTTGAACAAATCGTTCGATTCGGATGCAGGATCATTCCCTTCATAAGCCGGGTCATTGGCAATATCAGACGGGTCATTAGCTCTGTTTAAAAAGTCATTGCCTATAGATGAAGGATCATAAGCTTCATCAGTAGGATCGGTTCCGATTGATGCTGGGTCCTCACCGATAGATGCGGGATCTAATCCATAGCTCAATTGTGTAATAGCCATTAGTATGGCAAAACATACCGGAACAATAGATCGCATTATGAAACCTCCTTAGTTAGTTAATATTGTAAACTTACTTTTACTGTTAGTATCGACTATTTTCAAGAAAATACGCACAAAAAAACCGGCTCCATTAAAAGAGCCGGTTTTTTGATATATGAATCGTATGACTAAACTTTACGCTTAAACCAATACCATACAGCCCCAAACATGAATAATAACATTGCACCCGGTTCAGGGACACTAGAGATCTGAAACGCCAAATCATGCCTCTCTCCCGTCGGATCAATAGGCACCCATCCTGCCCCACTACCATCATCTACAACAGCGATATCAATATTTGCGGTGTCAGAAGTATGCCATCCCCATAAATAATCTGTTTGTTCTTGAAACATGGCAGAAATATCCAACCAATAAATCACTCCTTCTTGCTGATACCAATAGTCCGGTAAAATATAGGTATATTCAAAAACATGTTCAAAGACGCCACCATGATCAACGGTGCCATAGTATTGCACTGAATAACTCCCAAAAACGGCTGTATCACCATCAATTTGTACTCCAGGATAACTATAGTTATTAGCACCTACCGATCCAACCGGTATATCTAAATGCTGGCTTAATTTAAAAACATCAGGATGTTGCACAAGGTTTAAATCAGGATCCCGCATATCTTCTTGCCAGCCTATGTATGAGCCCCACCAATGTATATCGGTGATCGGGTTGCCATCAGGACAAATCCAATCATCAGCCAAAACTATGGGCTCTGTGGCAAGGATATCCCATCCACTTTGTGTCATGTCTGGCATCTGAGTCACTTTGTAGTAAAAGTCCTTATCAATTTGCCCCTGAGCAAATGCCATCGAACAGCAGACAACTGCAAGGCATACCGAGAATAAGATTTGTCTCATAACTTCCTCCTCATTTTTGAAGTGTCCCCCGAATTAAATATACTCTGCAAACATTTTCCTTGTTTGCTTACAGTATACATAAAATCATATTTTTGCTTATTTTGTCAATTATAATTATTTTGTTTTTCATATTAATTTATCATTTAAAATTGATAATAGTATCAAATTGTTTTCTTGAACCATTCTTTATCAATATGAATCTATTTTTAGATAAGCAAATTCCATCATAAACAGAGGAGTTTCTGGCATGATAAAAAAACTAATTATATTAACTGGTATATTACTGGCATTCTTTTGTATACAACTTTTTCAAGTGGATATCAGGTTGACTTTCGGGCAATCAATAGGGTATTCATCAATACCCCCGTCCGATATTCAGGCACTACCTGAGGTACCTCAGGTCTGCCCATTCTCTATAGAGAATCATTATACTGGGTATATTCAGTTAAATGAGTATGACAATGTAGATATAAATCTACTTAAAGAAAAAATACGCGAATTTGATGATCCATACCCATTCGTCAACATAGATAGATATTTTTACAATTACTATTTCGATTACTCCGCATAAATTTCTACGTCTTTGCGACAAAATGTCCGATAATGAAATGTGACCGATTACCGGACATTTTGCCGTGACCGATTACCGGACATTTTGCCGTGACCGATTAGCGGACACTATCAAATCAGTATCAAGAACTTAAGCATTTTTAAGCTCATAATTATAAATTCAAAGTCGGTATCAAATATGCTTATATAAAATATTCATAATGTCGGATTAAGGGCTAGTTACACATAATCGGAGGGCTGAATTATGAAAAGACAATCGCAAAACACAAATCAAAAAGGATTTACGTTCCTCGAATTATTGATGGTATTCAGCGTGATCTCCATATTGACTTTGCTTCTTTTGCCGTCAGTACATGACATGAAAGAAAAAGGACGTCAGGCAACCTGTATTGGCAACCAGCGCCAACTTGCTATAGCCGCAATTTTGTATGCCAATGAATCAAGCACAAAATTGCCTATTTCTATAGCTTCTATAGCAACCCAGAGTTATCTGCCGGCTCCAGCATACAATGACTCTACTCCGTTTGAAAACAATGCATACGCACAAAATGTAATGTCTCATTTTTATAACCAAGATTTTAACTTAACTCACTGTCCCGAAGTAGAAGGCACTATACTTGATGCAACACCAGTGTACTCCTATGCTTTTAATGTTTATATCACAGGAATTAAGCTGGATTTAATTGAAAGCGGAGCAACAACGGTCATGATGACAGACAGTCATTTTGAAGGAGTATCAAGCAGCGAAGAAGTATCGTTCAGACATGGAGATAGTGTTGCTATAGCGGCATATGTAGACGGTCATATTGAACTGTTCAACGGTATAATACCACCATCAAAGTTTACGCCACAAAATGATACCGATGAAGATTTCGATATTCCTGTGGATGATCCGGTAGTAGAAGATCCTGTTGAAGAGCCAGAAGATGATACTCCAACACCTAGTGAACCGACATATTATCCAACTGTTCGCGATGATAACGGTTTTGATATAGATGTCGGTACCATCCCTGGTGATGACGTAACATCAATAACCATAGACTTATCCAGCACCGAAGAAACAGATCATGCATTAAGTCATGTATCGTATACATTCGGTTTAGATTTACCTATAGCAGTATTACAGGCAATCGCTGATTCAGCGCAGTCAACTTATGGTTATCCTGTTGAAGTGGTCAACCCTGATCCGCAAACAGGATTAATTGGTATTAAGTTTGACGAAACAGAACTTGGTGAAGACGGAGCAATCGAACTATGTACCTTTAGATTTGACCTTCCAAACTATGTTTTTGAGACTATGGATAATATATCGGTAACAACAAAAGCAAGTACCAATGCCACAACGACAGTTATAACACTCGAATAATCAGTCGAGTTGATATTACTCAGGGTGCATCTTATCTAAGGTGCACCCTTTTTTATAGTCTAAAGACCTCTGCATATCTTATGTGTTAAGCGGAAAACAATAATTTTTTCTTCATCTGTCATACCCTGTATAGGTTACGTTTTTTTGAGAAAAAAATTACAGTGTTCAATGCTTTTTAAAAGATGCTTTTAAAGGATTGTTTACTCAGAAATTGATGACTAATATTCCCCATTGCTTGCCTTGCTGCTTTCGCAGGAATGACATGATTGAGATGATACATAAATTAAACGTTCGTGATCATTGAAAAGTTCGTATGTATATCGTTTTACTAATCTCTCCTCGCCTATACAAGGAATGCCATCCAATGAGATATAACTATGTCATATTCTGAATAGTTATCAGAAGTCTTAAGCGACCTTAGCCAATCTACAAACAGCGATCAGTCCAGACAAAAACTACAAAGAATTTGCCAGAGAGTATGAAGATTTTTCAAACCTGCGGAACAATCCCGCTTTTATTCAATTGATTAAGTAATTTTTAATCCGAGAGGATTCCATGTAGAACGGTACTGATTTCTTTTATGTCAAAAGGTTTGCGTGCTATACCCGAAAAACCGTATTCTTTATACTGAGCCATCACGGGATCATTGGAATATCCGCTCGAAACAATGGACTTTACTTTCGGGTCAATTTTAAGAAGTTCTTCCATGGCCTCTTTACCGCCCATTCCACCGGGAATTGTCAAATCCATGATAACAGCGTCAAAAGGTTTTTTCTGCTCAAGGGACTTACAGTACAGGTCGATAGCTTCCGTCCCATTTTGTGCAAATTCAACTTCATAACCTAAATGGATCAGCAATTCCCCTACTATGTCGCGTATAATTTCTTCATCATCCATAACAAGGATAGTTCCTTTACCATTAAAAGCAACCGTTTGTTGATCTTTGGAACTATCTGATTCAGCAGAAGAAACTTTTTTTGATGCGGGAAGATATATATGAAATATTGTTCCTACATTTTCCTCAGACTCAACCTCAATACACCCCTCATGTTTTTTTATAATAGAATAACTGGTAGCCAACCCCAATCCACTACCTTTTGTTTTGGTAGTAAAATATGGATCAAAAATTTTAGTCAGGTTTTCCTGACTAATACCGATTCCTTCATCTGCTATACTAATATGTATATAGTTACCAGGCTTAATCTTAACCGAATCCCCCCGTCCAATCGTTTTATTTTGGCATGCAATATGGATCGTCCCACCTTTACTCATTGCTTGTTGAGCATTTATGACGAGATTATTGATTACCTGACTGATCTGTCCTTTGTCGATATCAACTGAAAACAGATTGTTGTCAAATTGAAAATTACATTTAACATTAGAGCCTTTCATAGAAAAATTAGCCGAATCATAAATTAATTCTTCAATAGACGTAGTCTTTTTAATGGGAGCGCCGCCACGAGAAAAAGTCAGTAGTTGCTGGCTCAATTCACGAGCTTGCAAAGAGGCTTTTTCCGCATTTTTCAAAGGAGCAATCAGTTTATCATGTTCTTCTGTCAAATCAAGCATAGCAAGCGATATGTTACCAAGAATGGCAGTGAGCAAATTATTGAAGTCATGGGCAATACCGCCCGCAAGAATACCTATGGACTCCAGTTTGCGTGTTTTCGTGAGTTCTTCTTCAAGTCGTTTATGTTCAGTCGTATCTATACAAGTAATCTCAATAAATTTCGGATTATTTTTTTCATCACGTACCAAAACAGCATTTGTCAACATAGGAAATGCTGTACCGTTTTTATGGGAATGCCATATTTCAATAGATTGAAAAGCACCTTTCTCAAAAATAATACTTCGAACTTCATTAATTTGTTCCAATTGTTCTTCAGAGTGGAACATATATATTGATTGTCCTTTGACCTCATCAACGCTATATCCGTGTATCTCAGCAAAATATTTATTGATATACTCGATAATACCATTGGTACTTATAATACATAATCCATAGGAAGCATGATCTGAAATAGATATGAATTTTCTTGCTTCTTCCTCATTTCTATTTCGTTCGGTCACATCATTACCAAACCCGATTATTTCTATAAGATTCCCATCCTCATCATATTGAGAGATAGAACTCCATTCTATTGTTTTAAGATCACCTTGTTTTGTTTTTAGAGTAAGCGGATAATTACGAAGCTCTCCGTTTTGATAACAAGCACGGCAATCGTCAATCTGAGAAGACAATTCATCAGGATAAAAAAGTTCTATCCAGTCACTGCCCACCATTTCTTTTTTCGAAAAACCGGTAACTGTTTCTGCAACAGGATTAACAAATCTGATAATACCATCAGCACCCAGCCCACATACAATAATAGGGCTCGAATTAATCAAGCCTGTTGAAAAATCACGTTCATGCCGTAATATTTTTTCAACTTCTTTTCGTTCAGTAATATCAGTTATTACATTGGCATAGCAAAACGAAACATCATTCTCATCTTTAATACAAAAAATACTATTTAAAGTCTGTATTTGATTGCCTGATTTAGATAAAATAGGCAACTCACCCAGCCAACACCCTTTAGTATGAACATCTGGTATGACTTTTTCTGTCAGTATAGAATGGAACTCTTTTGAATAATATTCAAAAATGGAATTACCAATAACTTCTTCAGGAGAATATTCAGTCATTTTGCCCAAAGCAGGATTTATGTAAGTCAAATTATAATCCAAATCAGTCATTGCGAATCCCTGCGTTGAAGCATCAGCAAACTGTTTGAATAAGCGTATTTGTTCCTCAGCCTTTTTGCTTTCTGTTATATCTTCTATAACCTGGATAAATCCTGTTATTTCATCTTTTTCGTTAAATAGCGGATAAAATTTTATACGTACATCATAGCAACGGCCT
Source organism: Candidatus Auribacterota bacterium (assembly GCA_963675685.2). GTDB lineage: Bacteria > Auribacterota > Auribacteria > Auribacterales > Auribacteraceae > R3-B46. The sequence continues at coordinate 168,851 of CAXXKF010000009.1, read as the reverse complement.
GCGTCAGTAATAAACTGGGATTCCAGAGAAGTTGGCATCTTGCTGTCTAATACTTCATATATGGGGCAGTCATCACACGAAATATTAGTATGCGCAAATTTTTCAGAACACTTTTTACCGATAAACTCTTCTTTTGTTTCCTGATATAGTTTACAAATCATATCATTCACCATCAAAATCGTTCCGGATGTATCGAGCAGAACAATACCAAGGTTAATATTATTGACCAAAGTCCGATATCGCTCTTCACTTTTCTTGAGTGCCAATGCGGTTCTTTTTCTGGCAAGCGCGTTTGAAACGATTTCTCCAACGATACGAAGTAAGGATATAATATCATCGTCCCACATTCTTTTCTCAGAAAACACATCAAACTCAAGAAAACCAAAAACATGGCTTGTTGTGGATAAAGGAACACATATAAACGATTTCCTCTTTTCATCCAAACACATTTTTTTAAAAGAAGAAGCTTCTTTAGGAAGGGTTCGCACATCAGGAATATGCACAACGGTCTCATTCATAATCTGCTTAAAAAACCATGGAAATTTTCCTAGAGGATCATCATATGCTACTATAGATGGATCAGTTATACCCGAAGAATTCCATGCATGAGTATTCTCAAACCTACTGCTTTCATTATTCATTAAGCATATAAAAACTCGTTCAACACACAGGAAACCACCTATTGCTTTCAAAGCATTATTTATTTCCGCATCAATTTTCTCAGAAGAGGTATCCATTAACATTGTAGACATGGTACAGACCAATTTATCAAATTCTATACGATACCGAAATTTCTCTTCTTTTTCTCTTCGATAAGAAATATCGCTAAAAATACCCATACCATATTTTTTATTAAACAATGATATGTGCGTAGTAGTTAGGTCAACAATGAGTATTTCTCCATTTTTACATTTCAAGGGAATGTTCTGGATAATTTGATATTTATTATCCTCCTGCTGTTTTACGGAAGCCCTGATTTGATCATCTATTCCCGGAGGATGCAAATCTGCAGCAGTAAACTTCAACAACTCATGTTGGTCATATCCAGTTATTGACAACAATGATCGATTACACATGAGCAATGAATTATCATCACAATCAATCAACACGATGCCATCAGCTATGCTATCAAAGATAGCTTCAAAGCGTCGTTCGGATTCATACAAATTTTTTTCTGCGTCAAAGCGGATACGTTCAATTTTGTAGCCATGGTAGATATTCAATAAAAGAAGAATAATACAAGCTGCAAATGCTATTGATGAAAAAAAGATGACCTGTTTTTTTACTTTTGAAATCTTCACATAACATGTCGAATCTATTAAACGAGTTTTTATGCTCCATTGCCACGGTTCAAACACTGTCAGCCGGCTTACCCGTGACCAATCATCTCTATTCGAAAAAGTATTTGCCTGATTTTCTTTTGATGGAGCACATTTTATAAGAAGCGAACCTGCTGTATCATGTACACAAAGACAATATTCAGGGTGTTCCGCGTATAAAGAGTGCAACTTGGATACAGCCTGCTTTTGAGCTTCATCACGTGATAGAAAACCGTTCAACTCAAAGTTGTAATAAGTGTCGATAATTTCATACGCTGAATTCGATATTCCCTCAAGCAAAGCATAATGGGCAGGAGTAGAAGGATTTTTCATCACCACCATAAGCAGTAATGAACCAATACCTGTAAATATTACTATCCCACACAAAAGAAATGGATAAATAAATTTGACTCGACCTAATGATCGTATTGTATGCAACAATCCCATAGAGCTATTAAAACCTTGTCAAAAATAGTCTCGATAATGATTATATCTTCTATTATTTTGTCGGTAAAAAGGATGGAAATATTAGACAATTAAGTTGACACACACAAATTAAAATTGTCACACATTATAGAAAAACGAGGAATTAAATTACTATAATAAATTAATAATAGTGAGTTTACGAACCATATTTTTCTATATAAGCACAAGCTTTATTCTCATCGGGAAAAATATTGAGATATGTATCAAGCCTGGTAAGCTCAAAGATTTTCAAAATGACCGGATTAATATTACACAGGCACATAGTACCATCCTGAGATTTAACCTTTTTATGAATAGAAATAAGTTTGCTCAGTACACTACTCGACAGATAGTTAACCTGGCTAAAATTGAGGATCAAATTAACACCTTTCGTTTCTTCGACAACAGAAAGGATTTTGCTATATATCTGGGCAATGATATCATCTGTAAGTATTCTGCTGTTGCTTATAGAAACTGTAATGATATTCTGCACGGTATGCATTTCATACTGCTGATTTTCTTCTTGTGGTGGTATCTGATGGGTTTCATTGTTACTCATATGCCGCTCCTTCTGAATCGTTTCGGGGCAGTTGTTTTTTCATAAATAGACCAGTACCGGAATCAAAATAGATTACTTCATCCATAAGTTGAGAAATGAGATAGACTCCCCGCCCATTTTCTTCAAACCATTTATTAGGTTTAAGCAATGATTTAAATTTATCTTCGCTAAACCCTGATCCTTCATCTTTTATTAAAAATGAGATATTCTTATCATCGCAATACATGGTAACAAATAATTTTTTTGATATATCACACTTATTTCCATGTTTTATGCCGTTTGTAAGAGCTTCATCAAGTGATAGTCGTAAATTGAACTCGCCTTCCATATCAAAATGAGCAATTTTATCGATAGCAACCATCAATTCTTCAAGAAGCAACTCTTTTTGATTCAAATTGCTGTCTATGATACTTTCAATAACTTTCTCACCTGATAGAGTCGGAACAGCCGTCCCATAGTGAACATGAGCGGGAGGTAATACATCATTTTCCTCAACAGATGCATCTGACTGATCATTTTTGGACTTTTTTGGCTTTTTCTTTGAATCTTTGACTTTAATAACCACAACAGTCCAGTCATCCTGCTGTTCACATCCATCAGAAAAAGCCATAACGTCCTCAAGGATATGCTCACGTATTTCATTTGCCGATAATTCAGCATTTTTAGAAAGTATTTCTTTGATACGGTCATAACCGAACAATTCATCCTTTTTGTTCATTGCTTCCTTGATACCATCAGTATAAAGCAATACCACATCACCGGCTTTTAATTTACATTTTTCTTCTTTAAAACTGGAATCTTCTATCAATCCAAGTGGTAATCCGGTAGAATGAAGTTCGATATATGTATCTTCACCTGGACGATAAACAATGGCTATTTCATGCCCTGCGCTAGTATAGGCAATTTCTTTTTTCTTAATATCAAGATGCATTATCAGCAATGTCATAAACTGGTCATTTTTTTCCATATCCACTAATAAAAGATTGTTGACCACTTCCATTGCTTTTGAAATAGATTTGTGGTTATTGACAGATGCTCGGATATGTGCACGAGCCGTTGCCATAAACAACGCCGCTCCAATACCATGTCCAGAAACATCACCGACAATGATATTTAAAAATGCTTCCTGATCTGTTGAGAAATAATCGTAATAATCGCCACCGGTTTCGTCACAGGTTATGTTAATACCCGAAATATCATAGTTGGCAAGTTGTGGAGACTCAGCCGGCATCAAATCCTGTTGGATTTTACGAGCAATATTCAATTGTTCCCGAATACGTTCTTTTTCCAATGCTTCTTTATACAAAATAGCGTTTTCAATACTGATAGATACAAGATTTGTTATAGTCACCAGCAATTCAGTATCACGAGCATATGACTTTTCACTTCCCGATGGATTGACAATATTTACCAACCCCAAAAAACGATCATTGGTATACAGTGGAATAATAATAAGAGAATCCATTTCAACATCTAATGCAGATATATCTATCCGGGGATCATCTTTAGCATTCATAACTAAAAATGGTTCACGGTTTGTCCTGACAAAATTTATCAACAAGCTGCCGTCAGCATGTTTAATGTTATTTACTATGGTATCATTAAGTCCCCATTCCACTTTAGTGGCAAGTTTTCCGTCTTCTTCAAGTATAATTGATCCAACCTGAGCGGATACAATGCTCAAAGCAAGTTCCATAACCTTAACCAAAAGAATATCAAGATTCATATGACTCAAGAGTTCACCAGCGCTATTTATAGCCCATAATTTTGCTGAATTCTCTGTCGCTTCCTGATTAGTTTCCTGATAAAGTTGCAGGTTAATAATAGACGTTGCCGCAAAATTAGATATTAATCTTAGCCATTCATGCTCGAGTCCAACACCCTCAGCAGCTTCATGAAACACGATCAACCCATAGATCTGTGTTTTATAAAGTAACGGCTCAAAACCAAGAATATTGGCGTTTTCATCCATAAAATAGATTTGGCGCATCTTTTCATCATCATTATGATAATACGATTCTTTATTGGAAAAACACTTATATAATCCCGTATTTTCAAGATTGACCGGAACTTTATTAAACGCTTCACTTTTATAAACATTGGAAAAATCGATATAGAATTCTTTCAGTTGGTCATAATAGATAATAATCGAATACTTGCTGCACCCGCCAAAACGGAACAACATACTTTCCAGTTCAGAATAGAATGAAATAAAATCAACACAAGAAGCTAATTGCTGTGAAACCTGAATTACATCATTTGCATAATCATTTATAGTTTCATATCGCGATTTTTCCATATTACATATCTTCCCAGCGTTCAGCGCTTCTATTAATGACTTGCTGTATTTGTTCTACCTTTTGCATATCAAGCCCTAATATATCAAGACAGCTTGGTGCAAGCGTATTGTTTGCCGGAAAATTTTCATACATACCATATTTGCCGTATACAAGACAATAATTGATAAGATGAACCAGCGCGACCTCCTGTTGATATTCACAAGCAGATTCAAGGTCATGATGATATTTAATAATGTGCGACAACTTGCTTGAAAAATTCCATTTTTGGGCAATACGGCTTCCTATTTCAGCATGATCAATACCAACAAGAGCTTTTTCAGCTTCTTCAATATTGCCGTTGGTTTTTATTAGATAGGTAATCATATCTTTACAGTTAAGAGATATATAACTGGACAATACCAGTTTTCCAACATCATGCATTAAGCCGGCGACAAACAATTCTTCAGATTCGTCCGAGGCAACTCCTATTTGTTTGGCGAGTTTCTGCGTCCAAATTGCCGCCATAAATGAATGCTGCCATAATCCTCGTTCCTTAAAACCGTAACCTGGAAAACCTCCTTCCAGAATTTTGCTGGTCGATGCTGCCAACACCAGATTTTTCAAAGAGTTATACCCTATCATCACAATAGCTTGTGGGATGGAGGTTATTTTATTTCTCACTCCGAAAAATGATGAATTGACTATACGTAATAAACGTGCTGTCAATGCTTGATCCTGGCGAAGATAGCGTTCAAAATTGCTGGCGTTTGAGGTATCATCCTCAATAAGCGTAAGGATTTGACTGACTACCGATGGCAATGCAGGCAAATCATCGACGCGCGCAATCATCTCTTCGCCAAGGCGCTTTTTGGCAACCACATCCGCAACAGAAGGAGTTTTTTTAATAGCTCCTCCGGCTTGCGGAGTTGATCCTGTACGAGTAATTGCCAACCCTTTTTTCATGCGGACTAACCCACTTTCTGTGTGTTATACAGACATTTTCGATTCGCTTTCTTATATATTTTTCGGTACAAAGAAAGGGTTGCTTAAAGAATTTTTTAAAAAATCTTAAATCGAGGGTATATCACATCAATAAGAAAATTTGTGGGTTATGATATATAGATGCGTTGCGCCCTATGGCCTGCGTTACAGGTAATTTCGTACGGAATAGTGCCTGCAAGTTCACTTAATTCCTCACAGGATATAATTTCACCTTTTTGTCTACCGATTAAAGTAACTTCTGCGCCTACATCAACCGGTTTTTCAGGCCCGACATCAACCATGATATGATCCATAGCTACTCTTCCGACAACATTACAACGTTTTCCATCAATAAGCACAACGCCCTTATTGGATAGACTACGCAAATAACCATCTGCATACCCGATTGGAATGGTCGCAATGTGTGTTTTATGAGGGGTTATATAAGTACATCCATAGCCTATAGAACGGCCTTGCGTAACTTCTTTACAATATATGACTCTTGTACGCCATGACAATATAGGCTCAAGTCCCAACTCATTGTCGTTATGGCGACGGGGCATGATACCGTAAGTCATGATCCCCAATCGAGCCAAATTATACACAGGCAAACCGGTAATGAACGTACCTGCCGAATTAGAGAGGTGATAGTATGGAAAAATAATTCCTTTATTTTTAAAATAATCGACAACAAACGTAAATGCTTCCCATTGAGCAAGGGAATATGTAAAATCACTTTCCGCAACAGCAAAATGAGAACAAATTCCGGCAATTGTAATATGGTCATAGTTTAATGCATTAGAAATAAACGCTACTGCGTCTTCATGCCAAACGCCGACACGTCCCATGCCTGTATCTATTTTCAGATGAACCGCAATGTTACGCCCCCATGCCCTACCTGCTTCATTAAGCGCACTGAGCATTTCATTAGTATAAACAATCGGTTGCAGATTATACTCAAGTATACAGGATGCATCTTGAGGAAAATTAACATCAAGTACCATAATGGTAATATCATCGAATGCTTCCCGCAATTCTATGGCTTCCTGAAGAGTTGCCACTCCAAAGATGGAAACACCTTCTTGAATAGCAACGGCAACAACATTCTTGACGCCATGTCCATACGCATTGGCTTTGACTATAGACGCAATTGATGTCGCAGAACCTAGTTTTGCTTTTAGTAGACGATAATTTCTTGCCAAAGTATGTAAATTAATTTCAATCCAGCTAGTATAACGTGTATCACGTGAAGTTAAAATACTCATCGTTTTGTACCTTTGCCTAAAATCTGTACACTTTGGCGCCTTTTTCTTCGGCTTCGCTTCGGCGTACGTATAATGGAATAAGATCGTTGTCAGGTTGTACATTTTGTTCAGCTGATGCTATTAAAGCAGCATATTGTGCACGGGGATACACTGATCCTTCGTGTATTGCACAAAACAGCTGATCTTTATACGGTGATAATTTAGCATAATCCGAGCCAACAAGCAGGGTTGAATCCGATAAAGTTTCCTGCATTTCCTCATGAGTATAAATTCCGCATTCAGTCTTAGAACATACATTGCCAGTATCATCATAGACAAACTGCTGAACAAAAAACTCATTGCGTTGTGCATAAGCATATGCGGCAATAGTTTTGTATTCAAACGGTTGTGAAGCAATATTCTGCAGGGACGGTACACCTATAAGGCGCATGGAATCATCGATATTAAGCCCTTTGGCTATGGCAATACCAACCCGTATACCTGTAAATGATCCGGGGCCTATGCCAACGGCAATACGGTCTATATGGGTTATCTGCAATCCCGCATCGGTAAGCATCTCATCGATTGCGGATATAACATATCGGGAATGACGCAATGGCTTTTCAAGTTCCATTTCAGCAACAACTGATGCGTCAATAAGTAAAGCTACCGTACCTTTTGATGAAGTTGTTTCTATGCCTAATATTTTCATCGTATTTTTACTTAAATTGAGTTATTTTTGATTGGGTTGATACTAGCATATATGCAGCGGCTTAACAATAAAATTTAGCGTTTTATGGCATTACGTCTCAAGCAAACCGGTTTCATCTTTAAGCACCCCTTCGTTACGCCTTTTGATATATGATGCAGGAAAAAATGTTAACACCAACAGTAACTTCCATGACCTGAAAAAGAAAATATTTTCATTAAGTGATTTTTTAAAATATGTTCGCGCCAGAGCAAATTCGTTATTGCGATAACTGATGAACCCCATTTCAAAATACAAATTTGCTTTTGCGTCATGAAAATACTTTTTTCCGCCACTGTATCTTTCGGGAAATTCCTGAGCTATTTTATCGATGACTAAAAGTTCCCGTTCACGCTGACGAATCCCCTGACTGCTTAAGCTGCCGCTTCGAATGCGATATTTCGCCAGTGGCTTATCGATAAAACCTCCCTTGAAATAGTGCGCCAATTTCAACCAGAAATGATGGTCTTCTGTACTTATGATCTGAGGGTCTTCACAAAAACCATCTACTTTTTTAAAACATTTTTTGCTAACAATTGACGTGGGTATGGAAACAAAATTTTCTTTTAACAACGGATAAAAAATATCACCGGAAACCGGGTGTTTCAGACTCATCATATTTTTGCCGATGCGCCCTTCTTCGTCCATGGCATACACATCGGAATACGCAAAAGAATAATCAGGATTTTTTTCTAAAAAAGCTAACTGAACTTCCAATTTATCTTTTTCCCACAAATCATCGGAATCGACAAATGCAACATAGTCCCCCGTGGCACGTTTAATACCGTTATTACGCGCAGCAGCCGGTCCCTGATTTTTCTGGACTATATATTTCACCTGATCAGGATATTGCTCCGTGTACTGTGCCATTACGTCTTTGGTGTCATCGGTAGAACCATCGTCAATGACGAGTACCTCTACTTCTTTAATAGTCTGATTAAGTACACAATCAAGTGTTTCCGGTAAAAACTGTGCATTATTGTATGTAGGAATAATTACTGAAACCTTCGGCATCGTAGTATGATCCCCCTTATGTTAACCCTTTAGTTATGATCTACTATATTACTCTTTTTAAATCTTGATTTGCAATTATCTTTTAGAAAGTTTTTATACACTGATTAGTTTTTGATCTCTCCACGCTAAAATACTACGAGAACATTTTTCCTGAAACCATATATCTCCATAAGCTCTGCCATGACGCAAAAGATGATCAATCCTATTTCTTGAAGCAACGTCAATCTTGCTTGCCTCATGCCCCCATAACGCTGTACCGGGCAAAGATAAAAAATAATGCAAATGGATACGCGCACCAGTATGCTTAAGCAACCAATTGATAAATGAAAATGTCTCTTCGCGGTCAGCAAGCGTTTCACCGGGCAACCCGAAAATAATATCGATGAACGGTCGAAATCTATGCACGCGAGCAAGAATGGCAGCACGTTTTACTTCATCGACTGTGTGGCCGCGTCGAAGCGACTCCAACAAGCGTTCACTACCAGTCTGTGCACCGACGACAATATTTCTATTACTGCAATACTTTGAAAAAATAGATAGCGCTTGTTCATCCAAATATTCAGGACGTACCTCACTGGGAAATGAACCTAAATGTAAATCTGTCAAACCAAAGCTTCCAGCCATTTCCCCTAGCTCGATAAGCGATTGCAAACGGGTTTCATGCCCATCAGGAGCATATGATAAAATATTCGATGTTATGAAAAAAAGTTTTTTACGATTTTTTTTTGACATCGCTTCAAAAGGACGGCGCAATCCTTCTAATGATCGAAAACGCAGTTTCCTTCCATGGATTGTGTACGCCTGACAAAATGTACAACCATTAGTACAACCACGCGAAAGCTCTATAGGCACCCAAAAAGCGGTTTTATAGTCAAACGGAGGATAATCATCAAGATTAATAGGATTTTTTTCTGTATCTATAACGATATCTTGATGTTCAGGCAATGCCCCATCTAAAATATCCTGAATAAACTGTACCAGTGTTCGTTCTGCCTCGCCGACAAATACCCGATGAAATCCAAGTTTCAGACACCCTTCAGGATCAGCGGTAGGATGAGGGCCTCCTGCAATAATCCAATCATCAGCACTACACTGTTTACTAAGCAGTTCAAGTTCATTCTGAACTTTTTCAAGAGCAAATGTCATAAACGAATAGGCAAATACACGCCGGCAGTTATCACCTGATTGCATAATGGCAGTCAAATCATCAAAAGAACGCCACTGGTATACAGAGACAGGTTGATCCGCAAAAGACTCGTTAATCAAGCCCATCAATTTGGATATGGAATAATGATTATGAGATAATTTTCTGAAGTATACTGAGATTGGTTTCATGTCATAAAGCCATATGTCTAACTGTCGATATCGTCATCTTCGAATCGTTCGATTTGCCATTTTCCGGTAAGCTTGATTTTTATATCATCAATGACTGTAATAAGGGTGGGGATTAACAACAAGGTTAAAACGGTTCCAAAAGCAAGTCCCCATGAGATAGACAACGCCATGGGAGCGAGAATCTGAGTTTGCCCACCACTGAATATCAGCGGCATCAAGCCTACAATTGTTGTCACCGAAGTCAACATGATTGGACGAAACCGCAACCGCCCTGCCCTCAGAATGGATTCCCAGCGATTGCGCCCTTCCCTACGCCGCTGGTTGATAAAATCGACCATAACAATACTATCGTTCACCACAATACCAGTCAAAGCAACTGATCCTAACATCGCCATGAGCCCAAGCGGCTGGTTGGAAATTATCAATCCAAGAATCACCCCTATAAAAGCAAACGGAATAATCATTACCACAACAAGCGGTTGTATGAAAGAATGAAAGATTGCCCCAATAATCATATAAATCACCAGAAAAGCGATAGAAAATGCCGTTGCAAGGCTACGTAATGACTCACGGGTATCTTCTGCCTGTCCTGCCCAGTAAAGTTTTAAGTCAGGATATTTATAAGAAAAACCAGCTAATTTTTCAGCCAAAGCTTTATTGGCAATCGCTGAGGTCGTGATATCTTCATCCACATCCGCGGTTACCCTGACCAGCCGTTTACCGTTTTTACGCGATATACTGTTATATCCCGGAACCTGTTGAATAGATGCAATACTTTTTAGCCTTATAAAATAACCACGATTGGTTTTCAGTTCAAGATCAACGATATCTTCCCGCAGACGGCGATTTTTATCCATCGCCTTGACAACAATATCCACATCGTCATTTCCCATACGTATATCCGAGGCTTGAAGCCCCGCAAAAGTATTGCGTATGGTCCTGTTGATATCGGTGTTATCCAGCCCAAACAGATTTGCTTTTTCCTCATCTATGATAATGCGGTATTCCTCTTTTCCCGCTTCAAAATCATCCGCGATATTTTGTACGCCTTTTATGGTACTCATAGATTTTTTTATTTCTTCGACACCAATTTTAAGCAAATCGAAACTTATACCCGACACTTCAAGTTCAACAGCCTGCCCCTGAGGCGGGCCTCCACCCTGTGAAGTAACTTCGATACTGGTTGCCCCGGGGATATCCTGCAATACAGAGATCAGATGCTGAATGATATCCTGTCCGCGACGTGTTGTTTTCTTTTCTTCAGTGATATCGATTCGTATCCACGCAAGGTTGGTTCCGACTTTAAACCCCCTTCGGTCTTTGGTCATATAGCGCCCTATAGTTGTATCGACTGTATTGTATTCGTGTTCCGGAAGATTATTAAAAATACGATGTTCAATACGTTTTACTACTTCCTCGGTATCTTCAAGTTTATTTCGTTCAGGACAGGTTACGCGTATATAAACTTCATCGATAAATGCGCTTGAAAACAAAACGAACCTCATTGATTTTTTCGCCATGAATACAGTAAAAAAAATCATCAAAACGCACAATAAAAGGAATACATACCTGCTGCGCAAACATTTTTTTAATGCGTATGTGTACACTGCGATAATTCGTTTCAGCAACCTGTTTTTACGAACTTTTTTCGGCTTTGTAATAAAATCCGCAAGGTGCGACGGCAATACAAAAAATGCCTCAAACAAAGAAGCCAGAAGAGAAAAAATCACTGTCAACGGAATAAACGCCATAAATTTCCCCAAATCGCCAGTCATAAAAACAAGTGGAGAAAACGCGGCTATGGTAGTGGTCACAGAACCAAGCACAGGCCAGAAAACCTCATTGGTACCTTTAATTGCTGCTTTAGTGGGATCCATTCCTTTCTCAATATATCGATAGACATTTTCTACAACAACAATTGAGTCATCCACAATCATACCCAAAGCCATAATCATACCAAACATGGTTAGCAGGTTGATTGTGTTACCGGTAAGCCATAGCATTACCATGGCTCCGCACATAGCAACAGGAATTCCCAAAGCGGTCATAAGTGATATGCGCCAATTCATAAACAAAATCAACAATATAGCTACCAGAACAAGCCCCAGTTTGGCACTGCTCTCCATAGTACGGATACGATTAAAAATATATTTTGAGGTATCGCTGTAAACAGATACGTCTAATCCTTCAGGAAGAATTTTTTTATATTCATTAACTTCCTGCCTAATTTCTTCTGACAAATTGATAGCATCGGCTTCTTCGGTTTTAATGATGGTCAAACTTATCGCCCGTTCGCCATTAACACGACTGAGAGTTTTACTCTCTTCAAACCTATTGATAACCACAGCAAAATCGCTAATCTTGACCGACCTGCCATGAACATCTTTTTTGACAATTATATCCATAATTTCGACCGGTTGAATAACTTCACCCAGCGCTCTGATCTGAAACTCTCCTCTAGCTGTCTTCAGGGTACCGCCAGACAGGTTGAGATTTTTTCTACTGATAGCCCGCCCTACATCTTCTATTGTCAGGTTATACGCCGCCATGCGTACAGGATCAACCTCAACCCAGACTTCACGATCTTCGACACCGGATATGATTACGTCACGAACACCATCTATAAGTTTTAGGTTGTCTTCCAAAATATCCACATATTTTTTGAAAGCAAGCATATCAAGGTTACCGGAAATAGCTACGGTAATAACCGGTATACTAAACTTCATTTCCTGTATAATTGGATCATCAATGGTATCCGGCAGCTTCGACTTAGCAATATCGACCTGCTGGCGCAAATCGTTTATAAATGTATCGATACTATCCACGGTACTATCGGCTTTAATCGTTATACTAGATATGTTCTCATTAGACGATGATAACAATTCATCTATACCGTCAACATCATCGATTTCCTCTTCAAGAGGTATGGTGATCAGTTTTTCAACATCAAGTGGCGAACTTATATCAGGAGCGACTGTAGAAATAGTAACGACTTTTGTCGATATAAGCGGAAAAGTTTCTCGAGGAAGGGTGTTATACATGTAGATCCCGGCTATGACCATGATAATCACAGCAAAATTAACCGGAACACGTTGTTTAACAGAAAATTTTCCGAGACTCATTTAGATATCTCCATCAGTTTCCGAGGAGTTTGGAATCGTTGTCAAACTGATTGATCAGGCGTACCCGCGAACCGTTTTGCAATGAAGCATATCCTGTAACGACAACAGCATCACCGTTCTGCAAACCGGATGTGATTACGCTTTCATCTTTAATCTGGCGGTCAACAGTCACATAAACCTGTTGCGCGACATCACCGTCAATGACAAACAAAAACGCACCCGATTGAGATTGAAACACAACATCCGCAGGAACAAAAAACACATTTTCAATACGCCCAAGACGTGCCTGCACACGAACAACCATTCCAGGCAACAACGTATTATTCCTGTCATCATTGACATATAACGATGTAATCTTAAAATTAAGGTAGTCGTCATCTGCCCCCGGATCAATAGACACAACCTTGCTGACAAAATATTTATCGGGATAGGCATCGACAGAAAATGTAAGAGGTAATCCTATATGGAATGCCGGGATTTCTATATCCGTGGCATAGAAATGAATTTTAAGGCTGGAAACATCCATGATAGAAAAAAGTTTAGTTGCCTGGAAAACCGTTTCACCGTTATCTACATTAATTTCTGAAATAATGCCGTCAAAAGGTGCTTTCACAATTGCGTATTCAAGATCTTTGGTTTTGCGATCCATATCGGCTTCAAGGGTTTTCATTTCATTATACGCTATTTGTGCATTGACTTCCGCCTTGATATAATCTTCTTCTGAAATAATTTTATCTTCTGACAAGGCTTTCTTGCGTTTCAGGTCGCGTTTTGCATCTTCATGGAGCAATATAGCTTTTTGATAACGAGCCTTTGCCTCATTGAGCGTAATCTTCAATATTTCATCGTCGATAACAACAACCAAATCATCTTTTTTCACATGTTCGCCTTCAAGAAAAGGAACTTCAGCTATTGTACCTCCAACTTTCGCGGAAACAGTTGTTTCTCGAATCGGTTTGAGAACTCCCCGAAAAGAACCGACCACATCACGAGAAGCAAGTTTCACAGTCTCGGTTTCAACCGGTACTAACGGGACTTGTTGCGCCCCTGAAATATTTTTCCTGCGCTGGTGTTCCTGATAAAATCGATACCCCAGTCCACTAGCAAGGCTTACCAGAACAAGCACAATAAAAAGCCTAAACCAAAATATACGGTGATGTTTTTTCATAATCCACTTCCGCCGGTCAAATTTTTAATTTTTGATTTGTATCTTCCAAAAAATATTCAATGCCTGTCTATTTTTTTCTGATAATAATCGTCTGTGATACAAAGCCGTCAGCTTGGTCTTCAGTTTCAGATTTAAGATCAAATTGATCACCCTGAACAATCCCCGAAGATGCCAATTCCTGTTGAAGCTGTTGACGCGTAAAAAACTCTTTTTTCTGCTCACCTTGATATTCATTTTTTGAAATAACCACGTTGTTATCCGTAACTTCATATAAGTCTGACTGCTTGAAGGACTCATACTTCTCCCCTTCAGCAAGATGCACCTCTATAAAGATAAACGCGCCATCACGCATTGCGTTCTTTAACATGGAAATCAATGATATTCGTTCATTAGGTGCAAGATATCCCAAAACATCATCAATCAGGATAAAGCTGGCACGCTGCAGCAACGGAGTGCGCTCGTTAGGATATTTATATTGCAAAATATTTTGCTTAACAGGCTGTATTTTTTCACCATCTTTCTCTAATGCAGATAATTGTTTAATGCGATTTATAGCAACCTGAGAATGATCTACAGCTACAACACGAGAAAAATTTGTATTTGCGGCAAGAAACAAACTATTGGCTCCATCACCAGATCCAAGATCAAAGGCGATACCCGGTTCTATTTCATCAGCATGAGCATCAAAAAAAGCCACCAAATTTTTATTGGGCGGCATCTGTGAACCGTTTCCTATTAAATGAAAGATATAGTCATCTGCCGAAGGTGAGTTTATAGCAGAAGGTTGCTGTGATGATTTATCCCAATCATACTTGACTCTATGTAGTGACGGCAATTCTCGTACGTTAAAAAGCTGTTTGTAATATCCCGGTTCAAAAGATTCTTCAACCAAACGTTCATAAGAGTTCTGATACCATGCGCGCCATTGTTCCAGTTCTTCAACATTATCCAAACCGAGTTGAAGATATTTTTGAACAATCCAATCGCATAAACGCATTTCCAATAATACATAATGGATTTGCGACTCAAGTGATTCATTGTTATTTACTCCAAACCCCTCCTTAAAAGCAATCAGATTGGCCACCGCAAAAAGTACTGTTGCTTTTGAAACTTCAGGGCTTTTTAAGTACAACTGCGGCAACATTGCCCCATTGTTATTGAATGTAACTCCAAAAACAAACCCTGTTACTGGAACCTGTAACGAATCAGGAAAGGAAAACCTGACATTTCTTTTATCTATCAACTCATGTTTTTCAAAAAATGATAAAAGCGTTTGCGGAGTCATCGTATCATCCAACTCACGGCTGATCGAAAACAATTGTTGAGTTAAGGCGGCAAAATATTGTTCTTCAGTCTTTGTAAACTGAACCGATTCAAACAATCCAGGACGAGTCACAGATCCAAGTCGCTGTGCAATCAGTTCTTGAAAATTTTTCACCTTACCGGCTTGCATGCTTTTTTGTAGATTGCGAACATCTTGATTCAATTCTACTACTGCGCTTACGCCAGTACAAATCAAATCATAAGTAATAGAATCAATCGCAAATAGCTTGGAACGGGCATTCTCAATATCGCCAAGAGTATAAAGCCCATATGAGTCATAGAGTGTATTTATGAGAAAATAATACAAGTCAGGTGTTTTTGTTGGCGATTCTTCGTAACAAGTTTCAACACGATCTCGTATAATTTCTGCGCGTCCCGCTATACGATACGCTATAGAGTTTAGATCCTCTTTGCTGTCCGCATAAATCAATGATGCAACAGACACACAAAATATAAAACATGACACAAAGGTTTTGATCTTCAAACAAAAATCCTCCGTTACTGATGAGAAAAATTTTTTTGATTATGAACTTTATAACACATTAAATCAATAATAAACAGGATTTTGATTAATAGTGCAATTGAGGACTACATTCCGCCTTTTGCTTCCAGAATAGTAGCAACGGTTTTGAGGGCAATTTTCATATCAAGAAAAATTGACATATTGCGGATATAATACAGATCATAATGAAGTTTCTGCGTAGAATCTTCTACACTATTGCCATACGGAAACGATACTTGAGCCCAGCCGGTCAATCCCGGTTTGACAAGATGGCGTTCATCATAAAATGGGATTCTGGATTTAAGCATTTCTACAAATTCAGGACGCTCAGGACGCGGACCTATCAAGCTCATGTCACCCTTGAGAATATTCCAGAACTGAGGTAGCTCATCGATACGCACCTTCCGCATAAAACGTCCTAATGGGGTTATACGTTTATCCTGCTCGGTGCACCATACAGCACCAGTACCTTTTTCGGCATTCACAATCATAGTACGAAATTTATAGATCTTAAAATTTTTGCCAACTAAACCGACACGATTCTGACTAAAAAAAATCGGACCTGGTGATGTAAATTTCATGAGAACATACAAAAAAGGAAATAATACGCCCATAACCGTCAACCCTATAATACTGGAAAAAATATCAAACAGGCGTTTAAAGATCAGATATGGTTTTCTAATATTATTCATACCGCCAAGCAGCCATATGGCATCAATGTGATCACTCGGAACTTTTCCAAACAATTTACCGTATACATCTGCCGCAGAATAAACATTGATATTCTTTCTGCCACATTTGAGCAACGCATCTGTCCAGGCTGGTGTCAGCTCGTGTTCAAAAGATACAACGACAATTTGTGGAGTATCAACTTCAATATCCTTTAAAAAAGTTTCTACAGTACCACGAATTTCAATTTCTCTGACTTTGGTTCCTTTATGCTCATCATCTGCATTATAAACACCAATAATTCGAAAAAAATCGCTTCCGGGATGCTGTAAATCCTCAATGATTTTTAATGATGTAATGCCAGCGCCGACAATCATAACTTTCAACGGAGAACGATGTACAACCATCAGGTAATATCGGATAAATGAAAGCCCGACAACCATAACAATCGTCATGTTAATAATTGACATACGAGGTAATGCTATAGGTTCATGATAGAATGAGTTCACAATAATAAACAATACAGTTAGACTCACTCCAACGTATATTCTGGGTAATACACTCGACCAAAAATCAATGACAAAAATATTGTACAAATCGAGGATATAAAATAATACCATGGCAATCATGGTATAAATAAATATGATTGTGAAATATTCTCGATACAAAAATATATCGTACGATATAGCAGAACGCAAAATAACGGTGGCAAATATGGTCAGATATATAAAAATAAAGTCACACCAGAAGATGACTATTTTTTTCTCAAGAATATCTAATCGCCATGATAATTTGTTAAATATAGATAACACAACCGGTAACCGTTTCTAAAGTGTTGTAACTATTTTTTGTAATCATACGTTTATACTATCGAATACTCTGACAAAATATTTAGTAAATAGTGAAGCAAGTGCCTTGCGTTATCAGCATAAACACTATATAGTAACACGCAGAGAAATAAAGGAACATAACAAGCCCGTAATAACCGATCAAAACTGTACCTTAGTCAAAGAACAACTGTCAAGCTATAACACCGTTAAATCAGCGATTTAATTTGCTTAAGAATTTGACAAAACTTAAAATTACGATTTACTAACACAACTTTTCCTATATGGATAACCAATGATATCACGTAACTTAATTTTTAGTTTAACTGCGGTCATTCTTTGTGCCCTATACCTGCTAATACCTTTTGAGTGGATCACCGGGATTATCTCACAGATCAGTTTCGATAAAAAAATCGATTCTGAATCAATGCCATATCTGCGTATTATATATCAGAGTATTATATTTGGAGCCATTGTGACACTTTTGGTTGTATCGATCTTTAAAAATATTTTTTTGAAAGCGTTTCGTTTATCATATCAGGCGATATGCATCATGCCTATATATCAATGGATAACCCTAATATGTCTAATCACTGTTGTAATCAGAATAATATTGATCTTCGTTATAGCAAACGAGCAGGTTAGTGATTTTCAGGAATACCACGACTTTGCCAAACACATTGCCGCTGGTGATGGATATATCAGAAACGGACAACCCACCGCATGGTTTCCGATTGGTTACCCGATGTTCCTATCTGTTCTGTACCGTGTATTTGGGGTCCATGCCACTATTGGACAACTGGCGAATATTTTACTCAGTCTGCTGATTATTATATGTACCTATTGTATTGCGGATAAACTTTTTTCTTCACCTGTTGCCAAAATATCGTCACTGCTGTTGGCTATATGGCCAAACTTTTTGGCATATACAGGATTATTATGTTCAGACCTGTTATTCACTGCTTTTTTGATTTCTATGCTTGCTGTCATGATATGTATAAACCAAAACAAGTGTTTACCATTTATTTTAATAGGCTTTCTTTTTGCCATGGCAACATTGACCAGAACTGGCATAGCTCTTTTTATCATACCTGTAATCTTGTATCTTTTTCTTAATAGAGATGATGTTCCAACACATAAATTTTCATTACGTATTGCAATACTCATAATCGCATCTCTGATAATATTTGCTCCATGGTGGATACGCAACTATCAGGTTTTTGATCGATTTATCCCGCTGTCAACCAACGGCGGCTTTAATTTCTGGTTAGGAAATATACAACTAGCACAATCAAACGATCCCGGAGCTATGGATATCCTATGGCCAGATACGGAATACGACATGAGCGCATACGGCTACAAAATAGTATGGGAGCATATTAAACAAAATCCTCTAAAATTTTTAAATCAAATTCCCATAAAAATAATCAACCTGTTTATCCTTGATATTTCAGGCTGGCGATGGCTGCAAAAAGGATCAGATCCAAAACACTTTCCATTTCTCATAGCCACTGGGCTATCGCAAATTTATTATCTTCTGATGATCGTTTGCGCTGGAATCGGAATTTTTTTTACTGGCAAACATTTCTCGAAATATTTTAGAATGGGACACTATCTCATAGCAATTACCTTTTTTTATTGGATAGCAATACACTGCGTATTTTTTGGCAAAGACCGGTACCACCTACCTTTGGTTCCGCTCATAGCTATATATGCCGCATACGGAATAATATCTATAATAGAAAGACATAAAGAAATAAACGCAAAGGAGTAAATACTTTATGGAAAACGTACTTATTATCGGATCAGGCCCTGCTGCTCTTACCGCAGCACTATATACCGCACGCGCAAATTTATCTCCGCTTGTAATAGAAGGATTGGAAAGCGGAGGCCAACTTATGACCACCACAGATGTGGAAAATTATCCGGGTTTTAATGAAGGAGTAATGGGTCCTGATTTGGTAGATAATATGCACAAACAAGCCGAAAAATTTGGTGCAAGGTTTGTTCCGGGAAACGCCACAAAAGTAGATTTTTCCGCATCTCCATTCACTGTTACAACAGATGAACAGTCTTTCGAAGCAAAAAGCGTTATCATTGCAACAGGAGCACGTCCCAGAAAGTTGAATATCGAATCGGAAAAAAAGCTTTGGGGAAAAGGTATCTCATCGTGCGCAACCTGTGACGGAGCTTTTTTTAGGAATAAAGAAGTATGTGTTATTGGTGGTGGCGATTCCGCTGTTGAAGAAGCTTTATTTTTAACGCGTTTTGCATCCAAAGTAACCATAATTCATCGAAGAGACGAACTTCGTGCCTCAAAAATAATGCAGGAACGTGCGTTATCTCACGATAAAATTACAATCCTCTGGGATTCAGTTGTTGATGAATACCTAGCGTCTGATAAAAACCTTGTCCGTGGCGTCAACGTACGCAACGTCAAAACCGATAAAATAACCGAATACCCCTGCGACGGAGTATTCCTTGGTATAGGTCATATACCCAACACCGATATATTCAAAGGACAGTTGGAACTCGATGAGAACGGATATATTACCACACAATCACCTCGCACATATACCAATGTAAAAGGTGTTTTTGCCGCAGGCGATGTGGTAGATCACATTTATCAGCAAGCCATCACAGCCTCGGCAATGGGATGTAAAGCCGCAATTGATGCTGAACGCTATCTGGGCGAATTAAATGTATAGAGCCTAGTATCATTTCGCAGACAGGCTATTCGATCATAAGTCGTTGGAATACTGGAGTTCGGTCACGCCCACAATATAGGGCAAACCGTTTGGTTATGAGATCTTCGATATCGGTGTGCATTTCAGGAGTGAGTCCACCCATATACTCAAGTTTACCTCCTGCCATCATATCGTGTCCGCCGGCTTTGCCCATTGATCCGATCAGTTTTCGGACCAAAATACCTGCTTTGGCTCGTGGATTACTGGCACGCAGTGACAGGTACATCACTTCCTGATACCAACCACTACACAATGACCAGCGTACATTTTCGCATGTAAGAAGTATATCTGCTATTTGATGTATATAATCCGGAAATGGCACTTCCCCCAAATGGACAACAGCAATTCGATTGCAGATCAATGCCTTTTTCAGTCCACGGGCAAGAATAGTAAAATATTCACGGTTATAACGAGGATGAGCAATGCTTGATAGAATTTTTTTATTGGCGACATGAAACAAATCCATATACGCTTTTTCGTCCGAATCACTCGCATCCCGTCCAAGATCTTGTGTTTCCGCACTGAGGGCATAAAAAATAGCCGTTGCAAGTACAGGAGGTATTTCAATCTTTGTATGCAACAAATATTCATACAAAATAGTTACTGACGCTCCATAGTGCGTTTGTATGTCTTCATACGGAACACGTAATTTCGTGCGTTTCGGATGATGGTCGATCACCACATGTGCAGTCATTTTGCGAGGCAATGAATTATTACCCACACGGGGCTGCGTATCCACCATGGCAATTAAATCTGTAGAATTGATTTTTATTTCAGATACCGGTGTTAAAGGAATATTGAGGAATTTCACCATAGACGCATTTTCTGCGCGAGCAATCAAACCGCCATACGTAATAACGCTGTTCAGGTTGTATCGTTTTTTAAAGAAGTAGTGCAATACCCATCCGCATGCTAAGGCATCAGGGTCGGGATTGTCATGCAAAAAAATAACCGCATTTCGTTTGCGTGAAGCAATATCATCGAGTGCAGCTATTTTTTTGTCAAGATCTTCTCGCAATAGCTTATTTCCTCATCATGGACGGAACATATAAAAATTCGTCTGCTTGAGCTGTCGAACGCATTGGCATGATTGCCGAAGCAATATCCGGATTGGACAATACCCATTCAAGCGCACCGTGCAATGTTCCTGCCCCAGAACCGGGTATATTCTCCATACCGCCTTCGATAAACTGAGCGATCATACCTATATTTTTAGCCGCAGCTTCTTTGATAAGCGGTCCCATTGTTTCACGATTATTGTAGTTATACAAAATGGTCATCATATCATATCGTTCACAATCAATGGCTGCCCTTACAACATCTTCACTGTTCATATGGGTAGCCAGCCCTAAAAAGCGGACTTTGCCGTCTTTTTTTAGTTTGTCAAATACTTCAAACATGGGTTCAAACAGCACTTGAGTTTTACGTCTGGCAGCCCACACCTGAATAATGTCGATTGTATCGATATTGAGCCGTTTCAAGCTCATCATAACCGAATCTTCGAGTTTTTGGGGATTCATATTTTCCTGAACATCCCATTTAGTTGCCACATAAAGTTCATTTCGTCGCAAACTGAGTACTTTACCTATAATTTCTTCTGAATTTCCATATGCAGGAGCTGTATCGACATAATTCAAGCCATGATCCATAGCATAACTGAGTATAGATGTATCTTCACATAATGCGCCGTTACAAGCTACTTCAGAAATCATTAAACCGGTTTTACCCAGTTTTCGATAAAACATCTTTCCTTTTTGTTGTGCAGGATCATTCTGTAATGCCGCCCAAAGTTGTTTCGGGTCGCTTATAGACGACAATCCAGCCCATGCTAAACCTAATCCGGCAATACCCAGGGAACTGCGCTTTAAAAATTCACGGCGTGTCATTCGGTCTTTGGATGCGTCATGCGTATCGCTCATGGTACCCCCTCTTCAATATTTAATGCAAGTGGCTACAAGTTATTTTTACGTTTATGATGGAAAAGAAACATTGTTTTGTCAATCAAAATCACAGAAAATAGCGTCTGACAGTTTGACGTTAAATGAAACTTTTTCTTCATGAAATATATTTTTTCGTAACCATTATGTTTTAATTATAGTTTGTTTCAAAAGAAAAATTTTCATCTGTGAATGTATCCAGATGTTTCGGTGCGACATGCCAGTCTGCGAATAAGCAATTTGATCCGCCAAAATGAGGAGCGCCTACAGTACCGGTGTTATCGGAACCACCGTTTTCCCAATTGTTACTATTGGTTTCAGCACTAGTGCGAGCGTTTTGAGGATCTTCCATCCCCAATTGATTATAGTCACAAAGCAATACTTTATTCTGAGCATTTTTAATATGCGTCCATTTCCGTTCAACAGTGGATGATGAAGATATATCGCGGTTAATCGCGTAACTGCCTCCAGCAGCATATTTATCTTGAAAATAAACATCCGAGTCACTCATATCATTGGGACAATGCAGTGGTTCAGTCCCTACTTCCCGAGCACTTCCCTCACTCACTCCGACCGGTTCAAAATAATTTCCCTCATGCAAATACTCATTTTCGACCAGAATAGTTGTCCAATTATCACCATCAGCATTTTGGTACTGTATCATGGAATTGTTATTATCGGAAATATACATACACATGCTATACGATATATTTTTCAAATTCGCGGCACATGTTGCCCGTAACGATGCCTGACGTACCTTCTGATATGAACCTACAGACAATCCCGCCAGTATAAAAATGATAGCCATAACCACCAGCAATTCTATCATACTAAACGCCTGATGAGAACGATTGTTACGGTTTGTCATATAACATATATCCATTGGGATCATTGAGCATCTCCTCACGTTCAATCCATTCAACATGAAAATCTACAAATAAATAGTTACTACCGCCATTATGTACTGATAAAAGTGCGTCTGTTGGTGTAGCCGGATATGTTCCGTTCCACATAGTTGTGTCACTGTAAGTATCGGTATCATTCGTATCGATATCGGTTGTCATAGCTACATTCATATATTCTGAAAGCAGAATAGTAGCTCCGGGTTGTTCTATACACGACATATCCTGCGGTCCACCATCGGCAATATCGGCATGTTCCCATATCGATCCTGATTTGTCACCAGAGTTAATCCGATAAGTACGTCTTGCAGGTAATGCGGGACATGAAAACAATTGTGTATCATCCTCAGGAATATACTCTAGATCAAGCAATTTACGAGCCCAGGTGTTACCACCTAAACGCCCGGGAGTTGGCAGAAAATAATCATGATCGCCAACGTATAGCTGAATAGCCATACCTATCTGGCGCAAATTATTGGTACACTGGACAGCTTCCACTTTCGCATACATGGATTTCAATCCGCTGGTCAAAATAGCGATCAAAACAATAAGCACACATACAGCTGCCAGCAATTCCGGCAACGTCATACCGGAACAGCGTAATCTTTTATGATCGATCATAATCCGACACCTCACAATTATAGCCTTATTATATATATCGTAATTATATAGAAAATATTGAGCCAACTTTAAAGAATAATTTTGATTACGATTTTCAGGCAACTACCGATAATATGTATGATAATCGGTCACGCATAATGTCCGTTTTTCAGGCATCAGACAATTGATGCAAGCGTAGATAAACAGGAACACTATATGCTTATCTTATTGTATTAGAATAGTGTATTCAAGGAGAGCTTTTCATGAAATCTCAAAGAAACGGCTTTACCCTTATCGAATTGATCATGGTTATGGCTACTATAGCTGTACTCTTCAGCATGATTACGCCTATGTTCAGAAATATTCGGGATAAAGGTAAAATCCTTGTTTGCCTTAATAATGTGAGAAACATAACTGAAGGATTTATGATATACGCATCGGAAAATCCGGCAGGACGCCTACCCTTGTGCGGTTGGTATTGTGAAGACGGTTTTCACGGCAAACGACGCGGCAATCATGGTGTCGGAAGACCATGGATGGATGTAATTGTCCCGTATCTTAATGATGATAAAAATATGTTCATATGCCCTGCAGATGAAGAACCTGATACATATGAGTTTTTCTGCCATGGCTCCAATGGCGGATATAATAACGACGGATGGTACGTATATCCAATGGATGCCCGCACAAAATTTACGGAATGTTCATATTCCGCAAATGAAGATGTTATAGGTATTGACAACCGTTACAACACCTATAATGCCAGTGGAAGTGGAACAGAGACTTACGGCGGCCGCATTGGAGGTGACCTAACCAAGATGGGGCGTTCTCCGGCGACTACAGTGTTGCTTTGTGACGGACACCATATCTACATCAACTCACAAAAAATCCGTGATATACAGGACGCTGAAGAAGTCAGTGCGGATTACACCATGGACCGTGCGGTCTTCAACCATATAGACGGTATTTCCGTAGGATTTTGTGACGGCCATGGGGAATGGGTTAAAAAGGGTAGATTTTCTTCGCTCAATATCGACCCTAACTACTATGGCGAATAATTATTCTACCGGCTCCGGCTTTTTCTCCTGCAAAGCATTGAGAAATTCAGGATCAACGCGCTTACCCTGTTGTCGAATTTTTTTCACCTGTAACCACGCAGTATCATATTCACCCATAAAATAATACGCCTTTGCCAGTTCAAATAAAATTTCTACTGACCCGGGGTAGTATGCCAGAGATCTCTTCAATTCGTAGACAGCTTCCTCATGCATACCCTTCTTATTATAAACGAGCCCCATAAAATGACGCGCCTGTGGATCATCAGGATTGATTGCTAAAGAAAGTTTCAGTTCCTCAAGTGCCTGATCTGGATCACCTGTATAGAGATACGCAAGGCCTATATTTCTCAATATATTACTACTGCGCTCATTATACGAAAGGCCTTCTTTATAGGCCTGAATTGCCAGATCAAATTTACCCTGCAAACTGAATACATTGCCAAGATTGATATACGGTTCGGTAAACCTGGGGTTCATTCTGATAGCATACTTTAAGATTTCTATGGCGTCATCGTATAGTTTTTCCTGCTGATATACAGTTGCTATATTATTAAGATAACACCCCATGGTTTCACGTTTGGTCAGATTTTTATAATACAATGTTTCCGCGATATCCAAATTCGGATACTCCTCGCGATAATGCTGGTTATCATATTGACGCCCAAAGGCTGTTGTTTCGATATTAATAGAATTGACAAGATCATCATAGCGCACAAAAAAATGTGCCGGCGCTACAACTCCGTAAAACGGTAGATTCAAACGTTCCGCAATAGCAAGATACACAAGCGAAAGGCTCATACAGACACCCTTCCTGTTATCGATAACAAAATTGAGGAAATGATAACTCGGACGCATGACATCAGCACTATCCATCAATGGAGCCGTGTAACGTTGGCGTTTAAATAAATAACTGCTTATAGCACTGCTTACCCATGATGGGCGTGTTTCAGAACCGATCATTTGTAATATGTCCACAACCATACGGTCTATTTTGGAACGATACTGATGTACCTCAAAGGTACGATTAAACAATTTTTCAGATGCCTGTTTGGAAACTAAAAGAGCGAATGTCGCCAAATCTATTTCTTCTTCCGGCAATATCAATAATTCTTCAAGGCTAGTTACATATAATCCCTGTTTGTTATACGGTTTTTCGAGATCAAGCCTTATCATAGCACGATAGTAATCGACAATATCCGGACTGGTCTTACGAAACATTTTATCTGATTCAGGATCTATCCAAAAACCCAACTGCTTGGAACGGGTAAGATGTTTACGGGCAAGGTCATATCTCTTGGCAAAAAAATTCACGCACGCATTCAGATAATGGACTTCAGGATTATACCGGTCTAATTCGAGTGAATGCGAAAAAGCTTCAGACGCTTCCTCCAGACGACAACGCTGATAAAGCAGAAGTCCAAGGTCAGAATAAAGTTCGGCACTTGGAGGGAGTAAATCTATCTTGTTGTAATATTCTTGAATTTCATGATCGAGCGATTCTTTTTCATCCAAGGTGTACTTCTTCCATAACTCAGGCATTTTTTTTGGTTCTAAAAAGGGACCATTTGTATCATATTGTATAACCTGTTCCTTCTGTTCAGGTATTGTAGAGCAAGAAAGATATATTATAGACAATAATGCTATGGTAAAAATTAACAGAGCGTTTTGCATACAACGCATACAGATCTCTCCCCTATCATATCAATTTGGAAATAACGACAACAATATCTTTAAGGATGGCATAGACACGCATGCTTGTCCAGAAAATATATAGTTTGAGCAACATACAGATACAAAAATGCCGGATAGCAAAGTTGTTCAATATATCATGCTATCCGGCAAATAATAGTCAATTATGCTGCGCTATCGATGAAATGCTGTTTCCCGATAGTACGCATTTTCTGGAGAACAGGTTTTTTCACGGACAATTCCACACCGCCAAGCAACTGATACTTCAAGCCACCGCCATTCATAATATCTTTGATTCTATCTGAAGAATTACGAATAGCATGGTTTGCAGTCTTACGAGGATGTACGGTCGCAAAAATCTTAATAGCGTCAAGCGCTGTAGCATCGCGGTCAGCCAGGATTGCACCACGCTCTATTGCGCTGTCCATGATCTGTGCTCTATTTGAAAATACTTTCATGTTGACCCTATTTACATCAAATGCGCTTGCCAATGATATAAACATCTCCGAATATCGTATTGCCGGATCATTCGAGAATAACATGGACATCATCTGACGTGGATATACAACTTCAAACTGTTCAAACAACGCCGCACCAAGCACGTCACGCATCTTACGTTGATCTATCTTCTGATTTTCGGATATCAACACCAAATGCGCCGTACGATTATTGCTTGCATATTTGTTTCGCAACACAGTGATATACTGCAAAAATACTTTTCGCAGTTCTTCATTGGAAACCATAGATGCTGAGCTACTGACAGTTGAAAAACCAAGGCTGTCGAAATCAAATACAATAACATCATCTGTAGGATTGAAGGCTTTAACATATTCTGTTTTTTCAAAAATAGCTTGTAATTGATCAGCCTGTATACGAGAAAAACTTACTTTTTCAGCTATCTGTAATAATCGTTCATGTATCTGTTTGGGAGAATCTTCCACTTCCATAACAGTTCTAAATTCTTGATTGCTATAAATGGCAATAAGTGCAGGCAACACCTGGGTGGTTTTGCCATAAGAATTGAGGAATTCTCGCATTGGTTGCGGATTCAAAGGACTGAATTCCCTGAATATTTTGTCCACTTCATCCTGAGTATAAACAACAGGTTGTGCCGCAACAGGGATTGGTGCAGCTTCTGCCGATTTTGAATCAACTTCCTGCGGTTGTTGGACCACAGGTGTTTCTTTTGGCGTTTGCTCAACAACACCATCAGTTGTTACTGGCTCAGGCGTTGTTGATGGAGCCTCCTGCTTAATGTTGCGGAAATAAGCAGAAATCTCATCTCGTAACAATTGAACATCATCGGCAGTTACCGATGAAGTATCAAACCGTCCGTTTCTTGCAGAGATAATAAGTCTTAAGAAATCTTCATTCTCCTGTAAGAATAACAGATTATTCAAGGCAGGATACATCGCTTCATTGATGCGGCCATCGTTAATAGCACGCTCAATATTGGGCAACAAACCAAACTTGTCATCGGACAGCGAGTGAAAAATACGTTCATAGTATCTATCTTTTTCCTGTGCCTGTGTAGCATCAATTATATTTGCAGTAATAAGTATTGATGCAAGATATCTCGTACGCTCATCAGATATATCCAGTTCCGGTAAGTTGTGTTGCACGAGAATCTGGTACATCGGTGAATCCTGAGGTATTTCGACCCCCAACTCATTTTTGAGCATATCCACAGCAGCTTTACCATGACTGAACAACGTAAGATAAGCCTGTATATATCCGTCAAAACGTTTTTGAATTTCTTTTATTTTGCGTTCTTTCTCCGGCCCAATAATGGTACGACTATTTGCTATTGGCATTGTTTCTGTTACTCGTCCTTCAATTAAAAGCTTCATAACCTCTTTTTTGGAAGCAAATGGATTGTTCAACTTTGAAACAACATATTTACGTGCCCCATCAAACACATCCCTATCGATAGATACTTTACCAAGCGCATGGACTAAAGCAAGTTGTCTGAGCATTGCCATTTCCTGAGCGCTTACATTAAGTTCTGCGCTAAGAATCTCAACCAGCTTCAACATGCGGTTTGCATGATTGAATTCGTCAAAATAAGCGTTTTCATTACTTCTATAAAACGGCAAGACCTTCGCCGGTGACAATACTGAATCATCGTCAGTCTGAGTCACATCGGTCTCAGGTTCGACATCAGTCTTAGCATCAGGTTCAGATAACATTTGCAAAGCAGCTGTAGCTTTTGCGGTAGTTACACCATCGTTAAGCAACGCAAAACCACTATTATCGATCATCTTGAACATTGATCCAAGAACAGGGTTATCTTTCCAGTTTCCTTGCAATTCATTTTCGATGAAATCCAACTCATCCGCTGTAAGAACACGTAATACAAAACGTGCACTATCACCATTTTCAACCAGATAATGATTGTTATCTAATTTTTCCAATATGGTAATTGCGTGAAAATCATTACCCGCTTTTTCCTGAACAACATCGAATGTTAAATCTTCAGGACGTTTTACCAGCTGCATCTTTTTTAATTGATTAAACAATTTTGTAAAATGCTCACCATATTGAACGATATAATCACCCAGCATAAAAGGACGTCCCGTATTCATAGCATAGTCAAGGAAATACCTGCGCATATCACCCAAATCCTGGCGAGCTTGTTGAGCCTTTTCCGGTTGTGACGCATCTTCTGCCTGAGTTTTCAGAGATGTGATTACATCATATGTATTCCAATAATGAGGTATTAACAAATGTGGCAAGCGGGTTTCACGGACAGCTTCCATCCCCATGTCCATGGTAAACGAATAATCTTTACCAAAAACAGCGTCTTCAGTAAGGACACCAATATACTCCGACGTCTCTGAATCGAATTCGAAAAGCGACAACGGTAGTTTTATACCATCATTATTTAAAAATACAGCTATTACTTTCTTGGAAGTAGTGAATTCCAAAGATGTACCAATTGCTCCATCAAAACCAACAAATTCGCCCTGTTCATTGAGTTCCAGAGAAACCAATCCGATTGAACCAAGATACTTTACTATACTTTCAGCGCCTACCTGAGTTTCCGTATTATCAGGAAATGGGCTAAATTTACGCGGCGCAAGATACTCTGCAATTTTAGCTTCAACTCTTTGCGCATATTTTTGACGATACAGGTTCATAGCTTCTTTCGGGCTTTTACTCAATGCAGCACTAAGTGCTTCTGACACATCTTGCAAAGGTAACTTTTGCGACGCTGTATCTTGCTGTGAACGAGCTTTTTCACCACTTTCAGCAGGTGCTGCGACTGTCTGAACAGAAGAACCACCGGTACTTGATGAAGGAGGTGTTGTTCCATCAGGTGACGGTGTAGTTCCAGATGGACCCTGTGGACGGAATGGCGTTGCACCACCGATACCGCCATCAAGGTCACCATCAGGGTCAGTACTATCAAATGGACCTGTCTGGTCAATAGTTTCAATAAACAATGATTCGAATTTCCTGATAAATTCTGTTGATGAATTGGATTCCTGAAGCAGCTGTGGTAACGATGAGAAAAGCAACTGCCTGCGCTGTTCGTTAGTATGCTTCAGATTCATAGAAAGCAACTTAAACGGAGCGCCAAAGAATCTTTGAATACCGTTCAAAACATTGGCAAGATATTCAGGAATATTAGGAATCATAATACCAAGGGTAGCCCCTGTAACATATCCGAAAATACCCAAGACCGCAAGTACCACAATCGGGAAGAATGATGATGATATACCAAACAAGCCAACATACACTACAGGGAACAGAACTCCAAGAAGTGATGCCACAGCATGCCTGAAGTCACTTGTTCCAAAATTAATCGCCGCACCTGCTTCGATGAATAATGCAAGGGCACCCATGAAGGTTGTAGGTATACCAATCAACGAAATGTGCGTAGCGACAATAGCAAGCACAGCAGCACCGGTCATAATCATTTTATACGACTTTTTCGACATGCTGTCTTTGAAGAAAGAAATCAAACTTTCCCTGTACGATTTTTTATCACCTGGTTTTGCACGGAAAGCATATAACAGCCCCTGAAATACAGAAGGACGAGGCGTACGAGCTTTTGCCATGACCCTGTTGAGAATCTGGAACTGTTGAACAATGTCAAATTTACTGATATTTTCTTTAATCGTGGCAATCTGATCATCAGAATAATATTCTTTCAGATTTCCCAGGAAAACCTCACGTAAATTCATCATCACTAATCGTTTGTTAAACAACCTGTCAAAATCATCTAAATTGGCTACACGTGATCCGATAATAGGCATCATGTCAACAATAAGATTTTTCTTAAATTGCCCTGAATTATCAACACTATTGCGTAAGAATAAAGCATGATGAACAGTACTTGAGATTGAATAAATACGAGATGTCAGTTTTGCAAATAGTACCGGCAACAAATCGGTAAAGAACAATACCGTTGTAGCAAGCCTGTCTCCACCTATAAGCATACCGGCAAGCACAAACAACGAAGGAACACCAAGTGTTAATCCATTAAGCATAATATAGAAGTAAACCGCCGCACCACCAGCCATGTAGCGTAATGTTTTTGTCAGGATACTTCGTTTTAACCAACCTGACGCTTCGGTAATCAAAAGCAACATGGGTATCAATCCTGCCCACCATCCCCATGTGGTAATAGCCACAAGAGGAATAGCGACTTTAAAGATTTTGCCGAGAATTGTGTTGATACCACGTGTACGAACTATTGTATCAGGCATCTTACGGGTAAACCTGTTTTTCCACAATTCCTTGAGTGTATCAGTGAAACCTATTTTCGGAAGCGGTTTTTCCGTAGCTGCCAGAATACGGCGTAAAACTTCGATAGTATCATTGTATGAAAGATGTTCAAAAGAACCTTTCAGACGATCAATTTCTTCGCTGGTATAGAGTTCTTTAAGTCGTTGTTCTATTTCCAGCATTTCGGATGTCGGCATATAACTATCAGTAGCCTGACGTGCATAGGAATACGGGCTTTTTGTTGCGAGTTCGGGTATTTCTACATCCGATGGAATTACATGATGTCCAAACAACTCATCCCCTGCCTGTAATGATTGAATGGCAACCAAATAGTCACTTTCATCGAATCCGGCAAGATAATCACGTACAGCGTTTTCAAGCAATTCATCTACAATTTGATTACCATTAGGAACATTCTCAAAAGCCTTGGCGATAGATGCGGCAATTCTATAATCTACCATCATAAGACCGTTAGCTATAGGAGTTTCACGAGTCAACTGCATCCATCGAATAATTTTGAACAAACGTCCATCCATTTTATTATCGAGTTCCTGCATCGTCTTGACCGTCTGATATGCGTTTGCCAATCCCGGTGGGAACGGTCCAACACGACGCCCCAGGTGTCCATACAGTGTATAACCAAACAAGATGTAGTTAATCCAACCTGTTCCACGGCCAACACCTTCATAACTGATTTCATCACGACGATACGCTTTGGTATTGAATAAGTTCTCTACCATTGAAGACCACGATACTTTTTCTTCCTCTGTAATGCCATACCGGAAGAATGGATGCTCAAACACAACGTTCATACTATACATCATGCTAAGCCCCTTACCAAACGCTGCGGAACGCTGTAAACTCTCTTCAGCGGAAATACGACGTTCATTCTGCTTTTCAATATAATCTTTCAGATGGAATGATATAGCCGGCGTATCAGGTTGACTTTCCGGATTATAAATACCACGGATACCAAACAACGTATCTTCCGCCAAAGCTTCAGCCGGTTCGTTAGCGTTTGTAGCCAAAACATTAAACCCTGATAAAGCGGCAAGCCATGGAGGCTCAGCGAGTGTCATAATCGCTGAAATAAGAGGTATATCCCGTGCGTCATCAAGCGTCGCTCCACGCTCACCTATACGTACACGACCCTTGGTTGTACCAGGGAACATCGGGATACCAAGTGTCACCGGCCAACGAGCTTCACTCCAAAAACCGCTGAGAGTGTTAAGGGAATCTTTGGCGCTTAAGCCAAACAATCTACCAATGATGGCGACGTCACGGCTTGTTACCCGTAAGAATCCGCGTTCACGTAAATCAGCGCTGATATTCGTAAGATTTTTGATATCTTTTAAAGTTACATATTGAAAATTATCCGCTGTGCCTCTTGGCGCTTCTATCATTTTCCGCTGTTCAATATATCGGTTGATAGCTGCCATCAACGCGTCAGGATTTTCTTCCGCCATACGGATTAAATTATTTAAGATCAAAGTACCTTGCTTAGCAAACTCGACATTGATTGTTTCAATGGAAGGTTCTAAATCGGTATTTTCGAAATTAAATGCCTGAAAACCACGATCAGCTTCTTCATCCGTCGCCGGTTGTCCTTGCGTGACATATATTTCTTCTACAGTAGTCGGTTCAATGGTTATACCTTGTGCCTGTGCGTCGCGAATAATATCGGAACTCTCAATCATATCTGTTTGAGAATCAGAGAACATAGTATTGCCACCTTTAATATTGGTAACAATAGACTTCATCGGAATCAAGTCGCCCGCTTCACCACGGTCAAATCCAAGATTACGAGTAAGCTTATCGTAATCTTTTGGATCCATGATTGACAATTTATCAATCAAAGGCAACTCCAATAAATCAACTCTGGACAGTCGTGCACCATGATACAACATCTGTCCCCAATAACGGAGATTAAATACTAATGTCGGTGAAGAAATAGCTGCTATTGCCATACCTGCGACAAGCGGCATCACGCCACCAGTCAACATCAATCCGACACCGCCCAGGAACCCGAGTAATCCGTTACGTAAGAAAAAGCGCAATGGAACTGAAGATATATAATAGAGTCCTTCGGTTTTATCTTCAAAAAATAATTTATTGATAAATGAGTCACGACCAGCTTTTGCTTCCATCAGCGATTTAACACCAGCAACCTGTGCATTATACTGATTTTTAGCGTCAATGACGTCTTGTGTATCACGTTCTTCATCAACAATCAGAGGTTCGTGTTTCTGAAGTCTGGTCGCAATTCCCTGTAGTTTAGCCGGCCAACTTAATATATTGGTGAAAAGTAACGAGAATGGCCGTAGATTCGATTTTATCATCGAATTAACTTTTTTGTGGATATCAAACATACGGTCATCAAATCTATCCAGCTGATTACCGTCCATATTGAGAACCCTGAACTGCTCAAGGACTTTATAATCGTTCTGAGAAATAACCTTTACCTGATTTGCGGATACCTCAATACCATCACTTTTAAACTGTGTATTAACAGCTTTGAGAATATTATTCATAGAACCGGCAAGCTTGCTTGATTCCGCAACAACAACCACCTGCCATGTGGAAGGATCACCTTCAGGACGATTACCACGCCCATCATGAACAATAACCCGTTCTATAGGAGTACCGTTTTTATTTGCCTGATCGACCAGATAAACCATTGCTTCAGCAAATTTAGGATGGATCTTCCAACCTCTGGCAGCTTTGGCGCTTGACTGTAAATGATAAATGCGTTCCGGTCCTTTTTCAGAAATCATACACCACGATCTGGAACCGGACAAGCCACCCTTTTCAGCGGCCAAAGCGATATAACCTTCCTGCCCTTTTCTGCCGCCAAGCGGAGCACCGATATCGCCTGAACGCTGAACATCATCCTCATGCGAACCATGGTACGTCAAACCTGCTATTCTATTATAGGCAGCCGAATACTCACCCGACACCCTGTTATACATACCGATTTTATAGATTGTATTTTCATCGAATGCCTTGGTTACAGACACGCCATTATTCATGATGGTGATATCTGCATGTCGGTCAGACATATTACCGATACTTGAAGCCAAATAAAGCATAGCCTGATTTTGTATAGATCCTGCAGGGAAAACAGTACTTAAACGTTGTAAACGTTCCTGAGCATTAAGTAATGCCGCTCCGTGTTCGGCAAGACCTTTATCCCATGTTGCCAGTTCACCTCCAGCAGCTTCACGTTTATTGCGCAACCGTTCTTTTTCAAGAGAAATAAAGAAATCACGCAGCGACAGGAATGAATCATTCAACAAAGAAGCATTTGACCTGTAATAGTGAAGCGGTACCGGTATTCCAACTATTCTGGAAAGGAGATATAAATCATTGGCAAAATCTAACTTTTCAGACTGAGCCTGCAAGCCGGATTGGCTCGGGAAGGTAAAATCATGTTCCTGAATATGCACTTCTTCACCTGCCATCATATCCAAAGTAGGATTGTTATACAAAGCGTCTATTATATTCGGCGTCTTCATATTTCTAATTGTGTCTTCATCCGCACGAGAATTAAAGAGCGAGCGAATATTTTTCTGGGTTGCAGTAAAATCTTTTCTATTCTGCCACATACGATACTGAGCTTGTTTTTCAACCATAACCGGATCATAATATCCCTGCAAAGCAGCATTAATCGGATCTTGGATCAAACCAAACAAAGATACCGGGGCAATACTAATAAGCATACCTAAAGTCATAGCTTTCCATCGGGCAAGAAATCCTTTGAATCCTTCAAACGGCTGGAAACCTAATTTCGTACCAAGATTTACCGGTATATAAGAACCGGTTGTTTTGTCGTAAATACGAGCGAAATATTTATTGACCAGATCATAGTAAGCGCGTTTGAAAATTTTACCACGGTCTTTAGCACGTTCTTTATTGAGTTCGATAGATTCCTCAACTTCAGGGAAATATTCTTTGGAAACATCCTGAAAATGAAGGACAACTTCAGGTGTACCATCAGGTTTTCTATTTATTTCCCGTTTCATATAGGTTGTACCCTGCAAGACCTGAATCAACGAGTTCAAGTTACGTGCTTTAGTACCAGGATCGTCATGTTTGAAGTCGTATTTGGCTACCCGTCCGGTTGGTTCCATAACCATTCTACCGTCAACTTCACGTACTTTGACACCACCCGGCAGATAGGTTAACGTACCAAAATAATAGGCACGAGCATACAAGACGCCTTCAGTAGGTTTATAAGTTCCCAAGCCCGTAAGATCTTTTTCGTCGATTGGCTGGCCTTTGGGCATTTTACCATGCAAACTTTCATTTTCCCCAGGACCATAGTATGGGTTTGTCTCAGCAGGATATGCACGATAATATCCGGATGTTATTGGGAAAACCCTCTGTAACGAATCTCGTATATGACCTGCTGTCTGGTCATCAACGCCGGAAATACGGATATCGAGTGAATCAGCATCAGCGCCTTGCACGATAGCCTCTTTATCTACTTCAGGCATCTCTTCGCCACGATTAATCAGATCATCAACATATTCCTGTACAGTAGTATACGGAGATCCATCAGCTTTACGCTTCTTATCTATTTCCAAAGGTTCAAAACTGACATCCAATGCAACACGCCCACCTTGTAACTCAGGACGGATAACATGAATGTGACCGGTCAACCAACGTCCCTGGACGTGAACAACAAAACTGGCCATATTCTTTTCGGATTTTGAGATAACATGCTGGAACACTGGATGCGCAACATTCGCGCCTTTTTCCAATCCTCTCAGAGAGCGCATTGCCATAGATGCGCTATACTGGATTGACTGTGTAACATTCTGTACAATAATACCCCAGAAAAACTTATCAAAATCTTTCTTTTCAGGCACATAAAAAGGTACGTAAATAGCAGGTAATACACCATACATACCGGGTGAGGTTTCAATAGTATCGATCGCTTTATCCACATTCACAACAAGTTCGTTGCCTTCATCCTGCAATAATACGTATTTTGATTCCTGTACGCCTTGTTCGATAACAAAACTATCAACAATTTCCTGTACCTTTTCGGCAGGCATAGCATCTAAATCGATATCGTTTTCAGCAGCCCAAACACGAACCCTTTCGATAACTCGGTTTCCATAGGCGGTAGACGCGTCATAAGTAGTCTGCTGATGTTTAGCGACGGACTCATCACCTTTAGTATCAAACAGCTGAAATACAGGTTCACCTGTTTTATTTTTCGAACGAACAGTAAGTTTTCCATCCTCATTTTTCATCAACAACGAATTGACAATACCTTTACCCGCCAAAGTTAATGGATGTTTCAAGAATTTGAACAAGAACGCAACTTTGCCAAACGCGTATCGTCCCAATCCCCATACACCATTAAATATAAGCAGTTTAGCAATGGTCCATGTTGCCATGACCAGCAGCGGTGTCCAATATACTAAACCGGGTAATACTGCCAGGAACGGCACCCAGAATAAGGCAGGGAATGTTACTGACGGATCTGCCAACAACAACGGATTAACAAGCCATGGCGCGCCACCCCACAAAGTAGGTAACAATAAGATTCCTCTGATAATCGCATTTGGTAACCCGACATGCGGAAATACATAGATACCAAGTAATGTAGTGGTAACTAACAGAGCAAGGCGTACCGGGCGATTAGTCAGGAAATTGTAGTATTTTTCCCTAAAAATTCTAGCGTACAATTTGCCAAAATACGTTAATTTCTTGCCAAATGAAAAATTATCTACCATTTCTTTGTTAACTTTTTGTGGTCCCTTCAAGGTAAGGGCTTCTGTCTGTACAATACTTGCTGTTTCTTTCAAGTCAGCCGCTGCAACAGGGAAACGATCAAGACCGGCATCCTGATATTGTTTCATAATACTTCTCAAGCGTTTAAACTGCTGTTTACGGCGAGCCAGATCAATAGCACGTTTACCGCTGAAAGGCTGCATTTGAAGTACAGTGACTTCGTCGATATCAAGTTCTTCGACTAATCGCATCAGGAATCCCGGACGTGGTTTTTCGTTGCGTTCTTGTGTACGTTTTTTCACTCTGCCGAGAAGGACTTGTCGTATACTGTCGCGTATTTTGTCTGTACCGAGCCCTAACGTCAATAATCCCAGCAAGCCATATATTAATCGTGCGAGAATCCTGTTAGCGACTTTACCTCTATGATATTCTTCGCTCATATCAGGTGCCGGAGCATTTATGGTAGTATCTCCTGTATCTTCAGTGATAACCGGCCTACCTTCGCGATGCATTGCACCTCTAGCTTCTTCATGGGTAATAGTGTCAGCCGCGGCATCCTGTAGTTCTTTGACCGACTGCTGAGCAGCATTTAAACCGCCCCGTTTTTCCTGAAAATTACGTTTTGCCAACTCAAGTTGGCGTTCACTTGACTGCATAAATTGTTTTGCCTGGTCAAGACTCGAATTAGCACGTTGGAGATTTTCGCTTGCCTGTTCAACATTACGTTCCTGCCATTTGAGCATGACCAAGTGTTCGTTATATTGCTCAACCAATTCACCAAAACGCTCAGTTGCCGCTTTAAGTTCATCATGCCTGTCAGCGGAAACCATCTGAGTAAGGATATATTGCGACTGACGCACAAGATTATTATACTGTGCATTACCCACAACACTATCATCAGCTCCTCGTAGATTTAAGGATAACGTAACCATAGTAGGACTTGCATACGACCACGACATATTTATAAAACCACCATACAACCCAAGACTGAGTGGTGATTTACGAAATGCCGCCGCTACCTCTGCAGTACGAGAAGCAAATTCACTTTCATCAATTCCTACATACGGAGTACCAGCACCTAAGACAGCATCCAATCCCCAGCCAGGATATATTGCGCTAGGATCGTAGAGAGAAAAACTCTTTTTAAATAAGTCATCATTGGTTTCATGACTGAAAGCACGTATCAATCTATGGAAAATCGTATCAAAGTTGAAATAAGCTTTACGCAAATCCTCTTCTGAACGAACAAGTTTAATTGTAGTACTCAATTCTCCAAGATCAGTAGCATATACTGATGCTTCGATATTTGTTTTACCGGTTAACGATTTAACCACATCCTTGAAAGCTTCTTCTGTCTGGCGCTGCCAACGTTGATAATTAGACTTAGCTTCTTCAAGACCGGCAACAGCGCTAGTTAAACCATTCTTGGCGTTATTTACACCCAAAATCGCACTTTCCAACTGATCCTGGGCAGCTTGTGTTCCTCTTACTGCCTGATTGTATTGACCCTCCGCAATAGTTCTGTTTTTCAAAGCAAGATCTAAGGCCGTTGTCGAAATTTCAATGTCAACATCCTCAGTCATAAAATTAGATTTTGGATTTGGAGCCCCCGAACGTTTCAGCTGGTCACGTAATGTATCAGCTGTAGCATCTAATGCAACGCGATCACGCTCTGCTTGACCAGCGCGGACTTTCAATTTGGGTAACAGGTCACGAATTTGCTGCAATGCGGTAATCACATTACCGGATATAGTTATTTTTTGTCCATCAATTACAACCGTAAATGGTTTAACCTGCGCATCGGGTCTGCTTGCGATATCTACGCCTCGACGCAGGGTATCAACCATATTCATATTTTCAATCAGTTGATATTCCATAGTTCCCAACTGCGAAGAATATTTAGCAAATTCCTCTGCGCGTGCTTTCATACGCAATACCCTATCGCGCAAGGACGGGAATTCGCGCAATAAATCACGTTGTTCTTGTTTTCCATCAACTGTTTTATAGGAAACCATAAAACCAACAGGCGAATTTGATGATAAAAATTCACCGAAATCAAATACAAATGCACTTGAGCCGGATAACATATCGGTAGCACTCATAACATCATCAGCAAAATTGACACCGCTCAACTGGAAACCACTTGGGCTCAAAATACCACCTAGTGAGAGACGTAATCGACGGATATTTTTACTTAATGAGATATACAAATCATCAATCTGAGAAGCGAGTTTATCTGCATCGTCTTTATAGATACCTAGATTGATCTGTTTCTGTAAGGTAGCAAGACGTTGTTTAACTTGTGGAAGTTGATTTTCTTCTGCCAATAAACTTTCAGGCATTTCCAGCACAATACCATGCGATATAGCTGCTTTGAAAAAGTTTCGGCTTTCTTCACGGAATGCTTCTTCAGCCTCTATAATACTCTGTAAATGATCCAGCTGTCGCATCATACCAACAACATAGTCGCTGACCTGTTCATTATAAGCAGTCATGACATTTTCTTTAGTCTGCAGCAAATTGAGTGCGGAAAGCGGGACAGCACCAAGTTTATTGAGGTTCTGCTGTAGGCCAACAACCGAATCCGATTCAAGGAAAACAGTGTTCATGGAGGGATTGTTCTGCTGATACTTCAATAATGCCTCTAAGGTAGGTACAATACGTTCTTCATTGCCTTTCGCCACTTTTCCGGTCCAATCGATGCTAACACCGTGATTCACACCATTCAAACTACCTATCTGTGAATCAACCGTATTGACATCGGAACTCGTTGCACGAACAATTGTGCGCCCTTCAAACATATCATCTCTGCGTGTTGCTATTTGCTCAGCACCATATTTCTGAGCAAGATAATTATTGATTGACGAGGAAACATCTGCATCTTCAAAAACGTCAAATGTATATTGGACAGATGTCTTATTTAATGTCGCATCAAGCTGAGAGCCAAGTTGTTTGGCCAACTGAATTTGACCTGCTTGATTAGCATCATAGATTTTTTGTAATTGACCATTCAATTGAGTTTCAAGATTGCGTGCCGCAGAAACAGTTGTCTGTAAAGAGATAAGATGTTTGATTTTCATTGCTCGCAACGACTGTGTCATATTAAAAGCACGGTCTATATGACCCATATCAATTTCATCTTCAATACGCTGTTCATACTCATCCTGAAGGTCGTCTGATGCGTCACTGAAGACTTCCGCAATAGAATTGCGGGCAGCTATATAATTATCTAGGTCAAAAGTGCCATCTTTCTGAACCGGCCGCATATCGAGTGCAAATCCATCGATATATACACCATGATCAAACAACATGCTTTGGAATAATTTGAGTTTTTCTGCTGTATCATCGGCAAATTTTGTACCGGGACGTTTTTTTAAACCGAACCAGCGGAATCCACCTTCTGCCCAATCATCACCAGCACGTAATAAAAGTTTAACGCCCATTCCATTTTGCTGTGCAGACTGAATAACTCTGCCCAAATATTGCAATTTATCAAAATCGACATTTCCTTCTTCATTCATAGCTTCGTTTATATCAATGTAGACTTCCGATATACCGCTCTGCTGTAAAAATTCAAAATATCCTGCTGGATTATTGATATACGCATAATCCTTTAAAATAGTACTGATATTCAGTTGATTTCCAACTGCCTGTAATCGTCCTTGGAAATCATAACGTTCCTGCAATTGTTCCAGACGTTTTGCAAGGAGCGCTTCTTGTTGTTCCAATTTGGCCACATCACTATCCAATGTTGACTCAACAGCGCTAGCAGTTTTATATTTTTTAGAAATCTGAGCAATCTGTCGCTGCAAAACATTTAAATCAGTTTTGCCACCAAGAGACAAAATAGCCCCCTGCATCTCCACAATATGACCATATGTACGGTCCATTTGTTTT
Organism: Candidatus Auribacterota bacterium; assembly: GCA_963675685.2. Taxonomy (GTDB): domain Bacteria; phylum Auribacterota; class Auribacteria; order Auribacterales; family Auribacteraceae; genus R3-B46. The sequence continues at coordinate 127,987 of CAXXKF010000009.1, read as the reverse complement.
TCAAGGTATGGTATAACCCAATCATAATATTGCATATCCGCCGAAAGACGGAACATTTCGGAACTATAACTCTGAATTTGATTACGATACATAGCTTTACGGACATCCGATGTACTTTTATTCATCTGTTCACGCATCTTAGCTAATTCCGTAGTATAATAGGCATGCATTGCCCTGGTATGTTCCTGATCGACTCTAGCTTGCTGATATGCTTCGACAAATGAACTAAAGTTGCTCGTTTCCAGAGCAATAACCTGTTCAATACTCTTAATGGCCGCTTCAGGTGGAGTATTTTTAATAGCATGCTGCCACAATTTAAATGTTTTATCCGCTTCTGCTTCCAGCTGTTCAACAAAAAGTTGATGACTGCTTTTAATTGTCTGGAGGTGTTCAAAGAGATTTTCAGCCCGCTGAACATCATTCTGACGGGAAGTCAACGATTCCTGCGCTCCGGTAATAGCTTTTTCACGTTCCTGCATGAAACTGTCGAATTTCTTCAATCGATCAATCACGCGTTGTATAGTAGCTTTGAGGTTATCTTTTTGAAGCTGTGGTTGATCGGATTTATCAATTTTGACCAATACGGCATTCAGATCAGTAACTGGAGTAAACTCTGTTTCTATACCAGCAATAATTTGAAAATATCCCAAAGCATTTTGAAAATGCGAACGCGCCTGAGCAACCTGCACTACCGGATCCCCACCCTGCTCATATACTTCGTTTGCCTCATCAACAAGTAGTTTGGCTTTATCATGCTCGATAACCAACTTCATATATGCGCGGATAGAACGAATACGGCTCAATTCTTCATTAAGTTTGTCAGGTTTACCAGCCAATTCAACACGAGCGTCACTTTCTTCTTGATCCAATTGACGCCAGAGGCGATCGAAAGCAACATGTTTAATATACGCACGCATTTCCTTTGCAGTAGCGATTTCCATAACAATCATAGCTGCTTTAACACGATTGGTTTTATGAGTATCTTTCATGATTTCCTGCACAACTTGGACAGCTCGGTCTATTTCAGCCTGATCAGCACCGCGCAAAAAGCCTTTTACAATAATGATAGCTTCATCAGCAGTAACACCATCACGCTCAATCAAACCAAACAACTGAGCTAAATCTTTAAAGAAGCGGGCAGCATCACTTTTGACAGCCAATGAATCATCATTCTGTAATGCACCGAGTAATAATGCAACAGCTTCATTTGACATATCATAGATAAGCTTTTCGCCTTCAACAACTGTTTCTGCATAGTCAAGGACATATCCTCTACCCTGGCTCATATCAGCAACTTTAACAAGGTTGAGCGATTCATAGAAAACCGTAGTTAAATCTACGGTAAGCGCCCGTTGTTTATCGGTAGTGGCCAACTGAATACTTTGCTGTGCACTGCCGACAGCCATTTTAGATGAAGGAATGTTATATGATTGAGCACGAAAAATATCTTTCATCAAATCCTGATACTGCAGTTGTGCATTAAAAACATCATGCAACTGATACATGTAAGAATTATGTGTTTCTTGAATAATTGCAGGTGTAATGATACCCGTTACCACCTCAGCATACTCGGATTTACCGATACGGCGTACAGCCTGCAACTCGCTTTTGTCATTGACCCGGTCTATCAGAACTTCTCTAACGACCGGTTCATCGCCTCTACTTGAAACAGTAGTCATTGTATTACCATTTACAAACACCTGTTCACCAAGTAAGTTAGAAACATCATGAATAGATACACTGTATCCCATTTTCTGGCTTGATAACGATGCCAAATCTGCCTTAAGCAATGATAATTCATAATTTAAGTCAATCATGATATACGGCACATCGGTTAACTGAGCATTATCTATCCTATAACCTAGTTCAGTCAGGTTATGTACACGTTCATCAAGATCGATAACACCTTTCAACTGGAGTTCAGCACTCATCTTTAAAGCCTGGACTTCTTTAATCAGGCGTTTCGCATCAGTTACAAACTGTGGTAACTGTTGTTTGATCTGTCGATAGCGGGTTTGAATGTCCTGGTTTATAGCGGTTGTGGTGCGCAATCCTTTCGCCTCATCAATCTGGCGCTCACGCATGAATGTCTTATATGATACATTAATGCTATTTATATCATTGAGCATCTTCATCATTTGTAATTTTTGCTGAGCAAGAAAATCACTTGGAATAGGAACCTGCATAGTAATGACACGTGTTTCCCCAACATCAATGGTATACTCTTCACCATTTGTAATCGAAATTTCACCAACCATAGGATGATAAAAAGCTACTTCAGGTAAATAGCTCAAAGGACTGGTGGCAGTGGGTTTATTTTCAACAGTGAATTGAATCTCACCGGTAATAAACTGAGATTTAACCACAATTGGTTTACCATCGGAATCGGTTCCAAACATCAACAGGTAATCGCCAACTGTTAAGGTACGCTGAGAAGACAGCGCAGGAAACGCTTTACGTATAATTTTACCATCAGGCATTATTACAGTTGCCTGAATCATACCCGCCCGAGGTTTACCAATTGTAACAGTGGCTCCGTCAACTTTGAATGACGTGCCGTAATTAAAGTAAATTATTTCCGATGCCTGGTCTGGGATAAAAGAGCTATCCAGAGAAATATCAACATTCTTGATAGCAATATCAGGTAACCCGTGCTGAATGTGCCCAAAAACTTTGGAACGATTCGCAACCCCGACAGTCAAAACTTCTTCCAGATTTTTGTAGCGTGTAATGGTTACTTCTTCACCACCACTACTAATGGCCCATTCCCCAAAACGGCTTTTATTGACATTGATCAATATCTTAGTAAGACCAAGTTCAAGATTAACACCTTCGGTTTCATTGAGCAATTCATAAGACTTTCCTTCAAATTCAACACGAGAAGGAGCTCCATCTACATCGACCAGAGTTAAATTATGACCCGCAAAAGAAAAGTTACGCCGTGTGGTCAATACATTATTGACCATTACGCTTGTTGCAGCCTCAACGGTCACTTCACGGTTTCCAACCATGACTGTGGCGCCAAGTTGTGTCAGCGGCATTGCAGGAACAAATGCTCTGTCACGTGCATACGATTCAGGGACGACACTGACATCATAACGCCATTGTCCTGTGCGTAATTTCTCTATCGGCACTATAACTTGCTCTTCAAAACCTTTTCTATAGACCAATGGTATTGCTTGAGTAAGATGTTCCCCTGTTTGTATATTAGTCAACTCAACAATAGCAATCAATGTTGATAAATCTCTATCTCCAATATCAGTCAAATTCAAAGCGATATACGGAGTTTCACCTTTTTCTACAAAAATATTTTTAGGTGACAATAAATCGACCTGAGCAGCTGACTGACCCAAACGAATAGGAGGCATACGTTTTATTCTAGAAAATTCCATAAGAGCTTTTTCGATATTTGTTAAAGTATAATATCCATTGCTCACAAACCGCTCAAGATCGGCTTCGGTAATTCCTTTAGCGCGGGCTACTAAATCTTTTGCATCGGGTACAGGCAGCCCATCTAATACAGTCGTAACATCAGAGATATTGGCAATTGGTATTTGAAGAACACTGTCTTTATCTTTACTTACTTTTGAAATCCTATCCCCAAGTTCTCTGGCATTATTGACATTACCTAGCTGAGCAATATCTACAGCCCTGGCAGCACCATAACCTGAATCCGAGGTATATTGGGATATCTTATTAATATCAATCTCTGAAGTTTTATCACCCAAATTGACAACAAACCCGTTAACCGGCAGCTTCAAACGTAAAAAAACAAAAAGATCATTTTCCATTGCTTTTTCGTCTGTGAGCCATTCATCATTACCAATCATAATGGTTACATTGATGCTGCGTTTATGGAGTTCACTGATGAAATCAATCAATACCTTTTTAGCAATTTCAACATCACGTGCTGAATCATAAACCTGCAACAAATGCTGCCCATTAACAGAAACTTCATTAACACCTGATTGGACAAGTGATTGGATTAAATGCTGAGTAGATGTTTTTGTTATATCGAGTTGGTCAATATTAAACTGATCTATCATGAGTCTGTTATGTATTTGGCCTGACCACATGCCCAACGAGTTATTACGTAATTCAGGATTGCCTTTTACAAAATCAGCATAAAACTCATCAAAATTTTCGGCATGACGGTTCATCCAGTCAGCAATGAGTCCATACCGATGCCCAAAACCGATACGATCTGTTACTGCTTCCTGCTTACTAAGTTTACGCCCGTGCATCAACATAAACCCATAATCACGCATACCTTCACCGCTTACCGGCACAGTAAACGAAACCGTTGTAGATTCGCCAGACGCCAGCTCGATTTCATCAGAAGCGTATTCAGTAACATAACCTCCGTTTTCAGGATGGTGAGTCAAAAAGACAACATAGCCAGGGAAAGAAGTTGCTTTAAACTCTTTCGCCTTAACTTGACAGATAACCTTCAGTTCTTTAATAACACTATCTTTACCAACCTGAATGGGCGCTGTGGTATTAACAATATCGTCCCATGTAGCGACAACCTTCCCATTTTCATCCAATCCCTGAATAGAGACGGTACCCAGCTGAGCAAGGTCGGAATATTGTTGCCCCCACATCATATTACCACCAGCAATAGCGAGTCCAAATTCAGCGCCGAGGGGCAAAGTTTCAGGTAAAACAGTAAATTTGTCGCGTTTTATCGTCTCAATTACACTGCGCACCATGTTATCAACATTTGCAGCGCCGGTAATACCACGAGCCATAGCCTCGAGACGTGAAGTCATTGTATTGAAGGCAACTTCTGCGGAAGTAGGTTGTTCTTCTCCGATATGGACCACAGAGACTTCACCGCCTGAAATAATCATCTCATATGCCCCACGGGTATATTGCAGCATATCATCGCCCATGCCATATGCGTAATCACGCAGGCGTTGGCCTAAATCACGACCTTTACCGAATTTCATAACATTATAAACATCTTCGCCCTGATCATGATTAATAACAAAACCCTGGAAATATTGCCCGATCTTTGAATCTTGCCGCAACTGTTGCGTTACTGCTTTTATCACAGCTGGCAAATCAGCTTCATGAGTAGCGAATGTACGTGCAGCATCAGTATCAAGCGCAGTCGTAAGTTGTATACTGAAAGGACGGGAAGGATTCATATCTTTGACGGTCTGGATAATCTGAGTCGCATCAGTATGCTCTATGACAAGCAAATCGTTCGTGCGATCAACCGGCCTGTATCCCGGAGCGGATTTAATATCCTGACGCAAATTGACCATAATAGGCCTGTCGCCACCAGCATAATAATCCAGATTGGTTTCAAGTACACGAAGCGCCTCAACATATCGTTGCATCATGAGTTGTTTTTGAGCCGGTGATGATTTTTGATATTCCGGTAATAATTCAATATCCATATCAATGACAAATCCATCAAAATCAACACCCGCACGCCCTAATGTCGCTAAATACATCATGGCTTCAGATGGACCTCCGGGAAGCACCCAACGCGGGCTGCCTAAGGAAGCATGAACTTCTATGCCATACTGGCGTGCGTAATTCAATAAGGACATATAATAAACGCGTGGGTCCATATCGTGTATTTTTCGACCAAGTACCAGAGGATGCGGATTAACCACAATGCTCGTATGCCCGGAAGCCTTCAACCCTGCAAAGAATTGTGGTAACATCTGAGGAGGCAAATGAGGCGTCCATGGATTACTAAATACAGAAGCCATATTTACTTGTTCTGTAACAGATACCTGACCGGCATCATTCACCGTAACCGTATATTTTGTACCATCAGGAGCATTTATTCCTCCTCTAATGATCAAGGTCGAGGCAACACGTACCGTTTTAGCCGGATCAATTAGGTTCAATGTCTGTAAGTTAGCATCAACTTCAGACCGTAAAACCGTACCTGCCTTGATTGATTGTAATTCAGGAAAATCTCTTAATGGTAATGTAACTATTTGAGCATTGACATCATAGAAAAGCCTCTGGGTATCATATGAATATTCCCCATAACGTTCAATTTCCTTCTGGGAAAGTGTCTGAACAAGACGGATATCATTTTCACGTACTTCAATCAGATATTCCACACCGGGTTTATCCATCTTAATTCCCAGACGTTTTAAAGAAACCGGAATATCACTCGAAAGTACCAATGAACCGTTTTCAATCGTTGCAGTATAAGGTCTATTTTTCTGCAACGAATTCAAAGCAGGAATGCCATTCGCATTCGCATTCCATACCGGAGCATCTACAAAGTTGCCCGACCAACTTGCAACTGCTCCAGGGTTGAAATTTTCACTTTTCATCATTTCCTGCTCAATACGTGTAAGGAGATTTTTAATATCTTTCTGCATTTGTAGTGTCAAGGTTGGATCTTCAGGATATTCCTGAGGTTGCGCTCCATAACGTACTTCAGGGTGTATAATATAGCCGTTTTCAGCATCAAAGGTATAAACCTGACGTGGCGTCACATTAAGACTACCCGGGCGTGCTACATTAGATAAAGGCATTTGCGGTACAAAATTACCCGAGGTAGCTCCAACAACACGTGTTTTAGCTGTTTGGACATTATCATTTTTCTCAGGTACACCTATAAAAGACCATAAATTTTGAGGATTTTGCATTATCCCGTATAATGCTCGGAATGTCTCGGTAGCAACAGCCGACTCAAGGTCTGACTGCACGCCCAGAAGATTACGCGTCGAATAAGGAACACCACCAATTTTTGATTCCTGACGATGTAATTTCCTTACATTATCCAATAGAAAACTGGCTTTATCTAAAACATAATCCTGCGCATTCCTGTCGGTAGTCAAAGCAGCAACCTGATGTAATAAATGAATATACCCCAATTGCGCTTCAGCTTGCACCGACATCACTTTAGGATCATTCCAATCAAGGCCTTCACCTTTTTTGTCATAAAACTTAACACCTACAATCGTGTTATCAGGTATTGATTGACGCATTAACTGATCATTTAACGTAACCCGATGAGCATTCTGAGCTCCAATTTGATGAGAAACCATAAAATTTGCATCAAGATACTTCATTAATTTGTTAACTATCTGCAGGCGCTGATCTAACGACAAATGATCCATAGTAAGAACCATACTGCCAGCCCATGTCAAATCATCAATACCTATACCGGAAAGGTCAGGTTGTCCATTTTCGTCAATAGCCAACAAGAAATATGCACCTTGATCGCCAAGATCTCGATACATGCGTTCCATAACCGATTTATCCAGCAGTTCGCGTGCTGTTTTAAATTCGGTATTGCCTGTCACTCGATAGGCAAAATTAAGCAAATCATGAACGTCAGTTTGATGTTCAAAAACAACATGTTCATATTGTTGATGTTCAGATCCAAGAACAGCATAACCTGTCGTATCCACACTATGCACACCTGCCCGGAACAAACCGTATCGAGAATCATTCCGATCAAGAATCTGTTGAGAAAGAACAAACTTCATTGCATCATCAAGAAGCTCAGAATTACCTCTTCGCAATACAGAGTTGTCACCGGTTGCATCTATATACCCATAGATTGCCTTAAGCGCCCAAGCCGTATTACCAAGAGGAGCGAGTCCAGAAACATAAGAGTCGTCCTTTGTATTATAACCGAAATGCATGACACCTTTAAATTTAGGAGAACGTTCTTTTTGCATCAAACTCAACAGAGCATCAACTTTCTTTTTAGCCAGAGAAGGATTGTTATTAGACAGATCAGCCAAAATACTAACTGCAACATCGTATGGCATCATTCGTCCGTATTGAATTAACTTGGCATCTGTAGGATTATCTGCCTGGCCTGCATAACTGGTTACCATGTCACGAAAATCACCGTTATTGATCGTGATAGAGCGGCTGAACTGCCGTGCATTTTGATACATATTGCTAAACAACCTGTTACCAGTTATATTCTCAAACTGTTGTTGAACCGCATCAGGAACATACTGAACTTTAGAATCAGGAGTATCACCAACTTGTTGAGTATCTACTCTGCTTATTGGTACTTCTTCAGCAATAATTTGTTTATTCAGGCGAGGTGTACCAAGATAAACACTCGCGAAATTATCAAGGGTATTTTCAAGCGACTGAATACGTTCTTTAAGTCTGCGTAAACGAGCAGGATCCAAAGTTCCGGCATCCAACAACGACTGCAATTCTGTTTTAGCGGTATCTAAACTCTTTTGCAAAATTCCCTGTGTATCATTATGAACTTGCTCAACAGCCGCGCGATCAACATTGTCATCGCCTGACGTACCGATAAAAGGCTGCAAATCATGTGGAGCAACGCCATCCGTTGTAAATGTCTGATTGGAATCAGGAGCAAACAGTTGTGGATTTTCATAAGGATTCGTTAGCTGTGCAGGCTCTATCCTGCTCTGGGGTGTAGTTGCCACACATCCAGACATCAATAATAATGCCAGAGGAACCATCACCAGCGCTTTGGTCGCAATAGATTTCTTCCAGTCATATCTGCGTGGATTCTGTATGTCGAGTTCCGGCATATCACCTTCAGGGAACAAACGGTCAAAAAGCGCTTCCTGTCGTAATTCGGTACGCCTTGCATCAACTAGCGCCCTGAGTTCGTCCATAACAGCATCCATACCGGAGACACCCAATATATCCTGCATTTCCTCATTAGTTCTTAACGGAACAATATTTTCTTGCTGAAGACCAGCTTTTACTAATGCAACAACCTGATTATTTTTAGAAAGGAAATAAACTTCTTCATTATATTCAAGGAAACCAAGCCATTCTTCAACCGGTGAAAGTGTCTCTATAACAGCCGGTTCTCTCGATTCATTCAAAGCAATACGATATCCGTTCAGCTGGGTATTTTCTACAACAGGCGGTATCGAATATTCTTTACCGCTAACTGAATCCCAAATACTGACGGCACGACCATTTTTAAATTTAGTAACAGTACGAGGGCCTTTAAGGTCAGCAAAGAACTGGCCTTTTTTATCAAACTTCTTTTCAAGTGGAGTTATGATTTCACCAGTGAAATCAGCAGCAACTGCACCAACAGGTAACTGAGTATGGGCAATATAACGTGACATCAAATCTTTATTATTTGCTAAGTAATCGGATAAAACTTTGGAAGAAAACTGATGTACTGCACCAGTTGCACCAGTAGCGGATAATTCTTTTGCCAGCATTATTCCCGCTATAGGCAAAGTATTCGCATTAGTTGCAAGTTGTTTGAGAATTTCCATTTTTGCAGGACTGATATAAATCGTATCCAGCGGAATTTGTTCACGCGGACGTGAACCAAGAACAACCGACATATTATCCGCTATATCTCGTTTCAACTCAGGATTAATTTTATCCAATTCCTCAAAAGCAAGTTTAAAAAGCTGTGAAATCGTCGCGTCATTAGCGATATCATCACGTTCAATAAACTGTGGATTTTTCTGACCATATAGATATACCGCAGGTGCAGGTATCACCTCTCCTTCAGCGGCGATCATACTATCTATTTCTTCAATATCTTTTGCGATAGACTGCATCACGATATTCCTGAATTGCTCGGTGAAATGCTCCATGTTGACAATGATAAACTGAGCTTGCACCAGTAATATTTTCGCACTTTCATACTCGGCATTCTCCCTGATTAAACGTGATGCTTCGCTTATCAGACCGCGCATAGTATCAAAACCGCGCATTTCCTTTTCTAACATTTCCTTATATTTTAAAGGATGCATCGCAACCGGCAATTCTTTACCAAAATCGCCTTCGGAAAAAGTGACGCTATTCATCATAAATCCATTACCAAGCACTGTCCCACTATCAAGAGTCTGCAATGTTTTTGTAGCGAATAATCCAAGTCGCAAATCAGCAGGTAAATTCAGATTCTCAAGTTGTTTTATTGTAGCGTCAACAAACTGGAAGCGATTACTGACCGCATTACGAACGGAATCACTCAACTGTTCATTATTCTCAGCAGGATTAAATCTTTGTATATCAATGAAAATGTTGCGATTATGTAGCGCAATGCCGTTATCGCTGAACTGTTGCTGATCCATTTTTTCAGGCAACTCAACATCGGCTACAACACCTTTAAGATTAATAACAACATCTGTTACTCCTTCCAACGGACGAGCGCCATGCCCTACATAATCAGGAACACTCATCAATAAAGGAAGGAATATATCATCAGCCGACCTGTTAAGCGTTTCACGGAACAACATTTCAAACCCATTGAAAAGATCTTCGCGGGTATATTCCTGAGCTTTAGCAGGTTCTGCTATAACTTCTTGGAGTTGTTTTATATCAAAATCTATATCATAGCGTGCTTCACGAGTACCAAACAAACTTGAAGACTGAATACGGTCACGCAACTGCTCCATCAAATCAACCGCTTCAGTCTGATTACCGTCAAACCATAGTTCTTTTGCTTTTTGATAATCCGAAACCATACCTATTCTCAGGCTATCTTCTTCGCTGACAGACTCATCTACAGTCAATTTAGCTGTCAACTGGCCAACCAATGCCAGTACCTGGTCAATATGTTCACCAATATACTCACGGTCTGCCTGAATTTTCATCACCCCGGCATATGTATCATTAAAATCTTCGACAACCTGATATGCGTTAACCATCTGCCCCATCTTCATCGTTCCATCGAGGAACGACAATTGACGCGATTCTGTTCTTGCAGAACTTTGCCACTCGCCAGCTTCTTTTGCAGCTTCAAGCAACTGTTGTCGGGCTAAATAAATCATCCCACGGTAATGAGAAAATACAGAATTGATATACAAAGCATCATTCACTTTATCAAGCGCCTGTTTTTCGTTCTCCCACATAAGTGATATTGCAGGTGCGGTCAATCGTCCTGCTTCAACGGAAGCCGCTTCTTTATCTATAGATGCAAATATTTTCAGCAAAGCCGATACTTCATCAATTGAAAGATTACCACGCAGCCGAACGGTTGTTTCTTTAGATAAATTGTTTTTGTCAATAATCTGATCAACAACTGCACGCCGTACTGACGGGTCAAGAGATTTCCATTCATCATGAGCAACAAGATCAGCCAATTCATGTTTTGCGGTAATGAAATTAGATTTCTGGGCTTCGATAAAAAGATTTTTATATATCGCTTTAACTCTATCCGATACAACGAGTGGTACAGCATCATTATAAAGACCGGAAACCGTATCAACCCATTCGAGTCCAAGCTGATTATTAGCCAGCAACAAACCAGCCAACCCTTTCTTTTCAGAATGATTTAAACGATCCCATGCATCAGGTATACGTTCAGCAATTCGATTAAATGTATCACGTACCTGAAGAGCTACTTCACGTTGTTGTAATGTCGTGCTAACATCTGCCTGAGCTGCAGGATCAAGAAGTTCTACACCACGAACAGCATCTATTACAGAAATAAGGGGTTGTTGCAAAGGATGATTGAAATCCAATTGACCGGGTCTTTGTCGTGCCTGATCTAAAAGATCATTTGTAATCGCAGATGGATTTTCACGAGTAATAAATACCGGCAACTGCTTTGGTGATTTCCCGGGGAAACGGACTTCAAAACCAATCCCTTGCGCAGGATTATAATAAGCTTGGATAGCCCCTTTAATTGTCTTCAGTTTGTTTTGGAAATTAGTGTACTCATCCTGAGTCATGGTTGTTTTGTAACCATTTGGGAAGGTTACTTCAAAATGCTGAATACGATCCTTCCTGAAAGAATCTACATTATAATTATTGATATCAGTCAAGTAACCTATCAATTCATTCAAACGATTTGCGTTTTCAAAAAATACAGCAGGATTAGATGCCATATCAAAATCACTTACAGTAGCGGTAATCTGATCGAAAATAGCGTCAGTACCAACAAGCCGTTCAAAAAAGATCCTGTACTGATCGGATACAGGTAATGTTGTATTACGGAATGGAGCAACCCATGTCTCGACATCATCAACAGCAAGATATGACGGTGTAGTGTCCTCAACAATCCCCAACAAGTTAACACCGCGTTCAATAGTCAACATACGGCGCACATCCTGATAAGAGTTACCGAGAACATCATTTGCTTTATTCATACCATCTTTATAGGCCGCGGAAACAGGTAATTGTTCAAATTTAACGAATGGCTGAATAAGATCGATCATAGGTCGACCAATAGTACCTTCCAACTGGTCAAGCGATGTAATTGGCCCCTGAGTGCGGAGTTGAACGATCGTCGCTGCAGAACGATTGAGCAATTGTTCTGCTCTATTTCTCGTTTCTTTGACTTCAAACAAATCTGGATTAGTCTGTTTGAGGCGTTCAGTCATTAATTGGGATATATCTGATGCTCTTGCGGTATTCAGATTCAAAATACCCTCATGGCGCGCTACAGCAAGTTGCGCTGAAGAAACTAATGCCGCAGCCATGAGTTTAACTGCTAATTGAGGATAGGTTGGCATCACTTCCAAAATTTTTCCAAATACAGCTTTTTCTATAAACACCGTATTCGTTGACGATGATAATTGAGCGAGATTTTCCAAGCCACGCCCCTGTGAAGGTAACAGCGGTTTTTTCGAGACAACAACCCGTCCTTGAGACTGAATCCATGAAGCCGTAGCGGGATCAACAAGGCCTACAAGTTCAAATGCCTGCTGCAACAATGTTTGCAGCTCAAAATTATCGGTTTTGTTTTTAAATGTGTTAAAAACTCCTGCCTGGTCAGTACCATAAAGTAAGAACTCTGTAGCATCGGCAGTTTGAAATTCTTCAAATGGTTGACGGGTTATATCAACAGCTATAGGATTATTCTTGAAAAAATTATCAAACGCCATATCTGACACTGCCTTGGCAATAGCCAGATCCCTCTTTGCCTGTTCAGTACCCAACGGTTTATATTCGAGTTCAATAGCTTTTATACCAGCAACATTAGAAGTCAAACCATAGACGATTGACAAAAGATTTTCACGAACAATGGGAACTTCACGATGATTAAGGGTTATAGTCTTCTCTCCCGCCTCAATTTTTGCTATCAATATATCGATATTATTTCTTAGCAGTTTGTTATACTCTGCCGAGGCTTGAAGAGTATCCAGTTGTTCCAGAGCAACAGGCCTGTTAGTTTCATCGCTGGACATCTTATCTCTTAAAGCCGCTATTTCATCAAGCAAACGTTTTGATTGTTCAAAATGCCCTGTCGTAACCAGCTCACGAAGTTCCTGTTGACGAGCTTTCAATTCATCCACTTTTTGGGAAACCGAAGTTACACGGCCATTCAGATCCTTTAAAACAGATGTATTGTTTTTCAAAGCAATAATTTGATTTACATTGGAAATCAGACGGGTTACACGCTCGTCACGGGCTTCTTTCCCCACAGGAGTCTTCATTGTTTTTAAATGCAAAATATTACGCGACATAGTAAATATTGACGGCAAATGCTGACTCATTTCATTGACAAATGAAGCATGCATCTGGCTTGTCCTGTCTCTCAAAGCGGTTTGAAGTACGGTGTTGATGTCTTTAAGCGAAGCCCAGTTTAATGCTCTGTCCTGTATGGCTTTTAAATCATCCGCCTTCAATATTCTCAAAGGATCCATACGATTCCTGATCAAATCTTTATTATCTAACAAATTAGATAATGATTCACCGGGCTTTAAACCAACCCATGCTGAACCTTCACGATTTACAGCCTCAACCGGATCTTTTCCGTCAATGATAGCGGTTTTGTGTATTTCAACAAGTCGTTTGGCAAGCTGTGCCATTACCAGTTTACCGATCATAATACTGAGGAGATTAAGTTGTGCGTTTTTCTCCCACTGAAGTTGACTTTCGGTTTTCTTTAACTGTTGTTCAAGCCCGTCAAGTTGACGCGACAACTGCGGACGCTCTCTATCCAACGCTATAACTTGTTCGCGCAACTGGTTGTATTGTTCCTGTCTTGCATCGATATCACTTACAATTTTCTGAAGATTGGCAATACGGGTACTTCGTTTTCTATCTTTTTCTAAAAGCTGATCATTGCCATTTCGCAACATGTCGATCATGGAAAGTTGCGATTGCTGAGAGACATCAATAAAACCGGCAAGCCGTTCTTCGACAGCCTCAACGGCACGTCCTTCCGCCAGTTGTTGCCATTTACGCTGCAAAGCAGAATATTGCCGCAACTGGGCAGCAGTCGAATTCAACGGCATGTTTGCACTATCGATACGTTTAACAAAATAACCAGCTGGATCATTGAAAGCTCCAGCAATATCTTGATCAGTATACTTAAATTCAGCATTGTTTTTGCTGTATGAAAGAAGGTCTATCTGAAAAATATCCCCTGTATCTTCGACAACACCGACATATGTTCCATCAGAATTTTTCTGCATCATCTTCACTTCAACAAACTGGCTGGCATCACGAGACTGGAATTTAATCACTTGATTTTCAGCAACTGCTTTATCCAAAAGATGTTTTCTGCGAGTTGCGTTTGCAAGTACCGGCTGTTGCTCATCAATTGCCGGGGTTTCCAGAGCAATGATTTGTGAATTAATCATCTGCTGGATAGAACCAATATCAGGATAAGTGCCTAGTTCAACACCAAGTTCTTTTTGTTTGCTATCCATGGCAGCCTGCTGTTGATCTGCAGGTAAAGCAGATATTTCAGTAAATATTTTTGAGGCTTCAAAACGAGTTCGCATCTGATCAATCAAATTAACCGCTGCAGTGTATATTGATGTGTTGCGATGACTGTTAGGAGCCTGATCCATAACACTTTCAATCAGATCAAACCAGACTTCATCGCCAACGATACCGTTATTATGCGCCAAATTCAAAGCAACGATGGCATGTGACAACTGCACTTCGAGTTCAGGTGTAACCTGCAATTCAGGGTTCAAACGAGTCAAAAGCAACAGCGCATTATTGAATTGAGCGTCAAAGGAAGAGGCTACCAGTTTCTGGGCAACTCGTTTCGAGTAATACGGTGTGGTACTTTCTTTTAATCCTATATAAAGATTCATAGCCAATTCAAGTTTCGATCCTTGATCTGGAATGACGCCCAGATATTTATACAGATATTCCAGAACAGCTGCTTTTTCACCCTGCGAATAGGCATTGGTGGTAAAATCGACTTGCGATTGGTTGCTGATTTTTTCAAGGGTATCAATAAACCGTTTTTCCAAACGATTTTCGCCGGTATAACTTGTTGGGGCGGCAATTGACGGCAACTCAAACTGTTGGCGCACTGAATCGTCAACCCTATCACGCAGCGAAGTAACTTCAACCGGTTTTTCCATTTTTGTACGTACGTATACGATCAGCTTGTCTTTACCAAGATTCTCAGCCCGGGCAGGTTGAATAACATAAATCTGACTGCTGTCACCAATATCGAGTGTAGCTCCTGACTGCAATTTGTCTTCGGATTCAAAAGCAAGTAGATTTTCAACCAGTTTATTCAGAGTATCCATAGGTAACATCGGTTCGACCATGAGAGTTCCAATATTCAAACGGTTGAAAATTTCCTGATATTTTTCAGGAACATCTTCATATTTCAATATACCAAGTTCAGAACCTGCAAGTTCTCCTATAGCATCACGCTGTTGAAATAAAGCCATTGTCAAATAGGCATTAAATCGAGTGGGTTCTTTACGGCTGACAAAAAACTGATCCTGTTTTTGTTCAACCAGTCCCATGTTCATAAACGATTCTAGCAAGGTTGATACCTCTGTTGCAGAAACAGCAAGACCAGGGTTTTCTTCCTGTAATTTAGAGATAATATCTGTCATCGACAGCGCATTATCAAAAATTGCTTCAAGTAATTTGGTGCGCAACGTACGATAAGAACCGGTAACTTGAAGATATCCGAGTGAACTCATAAATTCAGTCGTCACGCCATCTTCCAGACTAACCATTTCAAGCATGGCCTGTTCTACATCAGGATCAAGTTGCTGGGTTTCGAGACGATCTGTGTAATGGACATAAATTGGTGTTGTGCTTCCCTTAAATTGTATCTGAGCAATAATGTCGTCAACAGTAATTTCCACATCCGATACTTCAAGAACATTGTCATATCCGGTCTTCTTGACGATTTCGTTAATCTGATCGCGCAATTGCTCTTGTAAACGATTCTGAATCAACATGCGTTCTTCAGGGGAATACTGAACCAGAACATTCATGTACAAATCATAGAGTTTAGTTGTCGTCAGCAAAGTTTTCATCTTGGTAGCAAGCATCGCTTTTTTACCTTCAAAGGCCGGCGGCAAACTTTGAGATAACCAGGAAGCAACCTTCAAGGTACTCGAATGTGTAGCAAGCATTTGTTCAAGAGGAGTACGTAAATTCTGCAGCAAAGAGATATACGGAATAGGTTTCTGGTCGTTTTCCATGTTTGGAGTTACGACAACATACGAAACACCGGCATCTTTCAACTGCTCGGTGATTCCCCGTGTATGGAACCCTCCTGCGATCAATACGATAACTTTTCGTTCCTTTTCCTTCATTAGGTCAAGGGTATTTTGGACCAAACTTTGCTCACGCATATAAGCAAGGCGATAAAATTCCTCAAAATTTTCCAGGTTGTTTTCTATTGTATTTACATTGACATCAAGAGCAAGACTCAGATTGTTTTCTTTAGCTATAGCATTTAGAAAGGAAAACATGCTGTCAAAAGTCATCTTATCACGGTACTCGTGGTACTCGCTGACATAATTACGAGTCATTTGCAGATTACTGAATTTACCGACAAGATGCATATAGTGGGCAATTTCATAAAGCATGCGTTGATTGTCATCACGAATCAGGGCATTATAAATAGCCTTTTCCAATCCTGTACTTTGCTCAAGAGCCTTGTTCTGATTGATATGCGAAAATGCTGAAAGATATTCAATGTAATTTTTCAGATGAGGAAACTCGTCTATCGCAAAGGATTGTTGTTCAAATAAATCTTTGAGGTAAAAATGATAATCCTCTGAAGATATTTTCTTTGTTCGGAAACTAAATTCTTTTGCCAGCAATTCTGTAGAAGCCGCTTCGTCAAGCTGATTTGTAATTCGCCTGACAGCCACATATCGTTCAACGTCAACACGTGGAAAATTTATTTTTGTTTCAAGATCAATGACGGTGAATAATTTTTCAAGGTCATCCATAGCATCAAACTCAACAAGATTAGCCTCCGCAACCTCTTTGAGTTTTTGACAATAAGCAATAAAATTTATCTGATTTTGCTTGAACTGCTGAACGACGTTATCAAACTCGACAAGCTCTTTGTGATACACAAGCGGTTTAACGGCATTTAAATTGTCATCCATAATACCGCAGAAATACAACAACTCTTGTTGATACGGAAGAGAACGTAAAAATGCGCTGAGGTTACTCTGATAGAGTTGCTCAACTTCGACACCATGTAAAGAATAAATATCAGGGCCCTGTCCATTGTTCTCAACTATACATAAATACTCTGCACCATCAATTTTACCTTCACTGAGAAAATAATTAGCTACTTTTTCTTTAGTATTCTTGTCTGGGAACTCGGAGAAATCCGAGGCATCGAGCTTACCAACAGATCCTTCGAGGGCAACCATGTCAGTGCCATACGCAGAATGAAAATATTCCAGGATTTTAGCCAGATATTTTTGAGCGGAAAAACTGGTATGGGTATCCTGAATGTGAATAACAAGGGTATCATCGGAACTTGCCTGATAACGATCATTGATAGAACCATATGTACGTGGAAGGTCTACAGATTTTGCCGAAAGGCTTTTTCCGTTATCAGCCTGTACAATCGATGCAAACAAAAGCGATTCTATAACAACAACGCTAACTAGTTTACATAGTCGTTTGCGTCTAAAACGACTCATCAGTAATGCAAAAAAAGTATTTCCGCTCATAAGATACCCCTTTGTTATATATGTATGAATTTTAAAAAATATCTATCTTTTAAAACAGTAGTTTTACCCACTATTATTATATCATAAAACAGGCAAATTAAAAAATCTTTTTATTGCTATAACTACTTTACAAAAGAGAGTATTACATCTTTTTTGTGTGATATCGATTTTTATAAAATATCAGCAGTTGATTGTCAGAGAAAAACGCGATTTTTCAACAGAAGAATTACTATCTATAAAATCGTCATTTTACTCTCATTGATATAGTTAAAAAACACAATACATCACCTTTAGGCAGAAACATGAATTTTCATTATTGCCCTTTCTGCCCTATTAGTAATATTATAAATAAGCATAGCTTTCGCTAGCACTGAGTTAGATTCATATTAGCCGAAAGAAGTTGTAAGGAAGAATGTTATTATGGCAAGTGCAAGTAATACACTATTTCGCAAAATACAATTATGGAACCATGCGATGAGGACACCTTTTCTTATTGCTTCATGGATTCCGTTTGGAATCGGGATTGCATTAGTCTACCATCAACACGGATACGTCCATTGGGGATATTCTTTCTTAACATGGATATGCGTAACCTGTCTGCATCTTGGCTCAAACCTCACCAATGATTACTTTGACCACATAAGCGGTAACGACGAAGCTAATATTTTTTTTTCCCCTTTCAATGGTGGCAGCCGTATCATCCAAAATGGCTTAATCGATGCAAAATATATTCACTACACAGCGTTGTTCTTTTTAACGGCAGGAGCATTTATCGGAACCTATCTTGCATGGAAATCTCGTTGCATTACGGTTTTTGCCTGTGGAATTACAGGCTTGATTATCGCCTATGGATACACTGCCAAACCGGTGCAATTCGGATACCGCGGGATTGGTGAGATACTTGCAGGCACAGCGTTCGGTCCACTCGTTGTAATGGCGACTTACGGAATCCAAACAGGACAATTCCACACTTCAACTGTATTTTATTCTGTGCCTATAGGCATGATGGTTTCTATGATCTTACTTATCAATGAATTTCCCGATTATCAGGCTGATAAAGCGGTTAATAAAAAAACGTTAGTTGTTGTGTTAGGAAAAAAGCGCTCTGCTGCACTATTTTGCAGTTTGTTGGCTATGCTATATATATATATAATCATCTCATATATACTGGGAATTACTCACACCGGAAACCTGTTGATGTGTTTATCTTTACCGCTGGCTGGATATATTTTTATAAAAACGATACGTTCATTTGACAACCCAACAGCAATTGTACAGGCATGCGGATCTATGATCCTCATGTATACCATAGCCGGATTATTATCAATTGCCGGACTAATTTATTTTCGTAACGGATTATAAAAAATTTGATTTTTTAAGCAAGGATACGTATAGTAGGTAAAGATATCAGATGTTTCGTAGCGGCATGCCGCTTCCCGAAGTTCGATCTATCGAATGGACTGAAACATCTTTATCAGTATTACCATTCTTATGGTATGAGTTGGCTTCCGTTCATTGAGCGGAAGCCTGCTTTATATTCACAGATTTTAGCGGGATGCAGTATCATCAATCGATTCGAGTCTGATTTCCAACTCTTCAAGCACAGTACCTTCCACACGGTATAGTTCGAAATAGGATTTTCGCAAATCAATTGTCGCCTGAATTTCCTTAACGCGAGCCTGCGACAGGTCATCCTGAAACTGCAAGACATCATGACTGGTCGAAGTACCTGCTTCAAGACGTTTTGTTTCAGCATTCAACGCTTCTTCGGCAAGAATACGTGAGGCTACGGTGGCTTTAACGCGTTTTTTATTGGTATGTATATTGGCAATGGCATTATCAATTTCACGCACTAAATCCAGTTCGATCTTTCTAAAATCGAGTTCACGTTTTTTAAGTTCCAGCTTAGAAATCTGGTAATTACTACGCCGCAATCTGTTACCAAGCGGAATAGTTACTTCTACACCAAGCAACCATTCACGGGTATCATCTGCAGCCATGCTATCGAGACTGTTAGGATAATTACTTTCAATACCTTCCATATTATACTCACCAACAAAATTAACTTCAGGAAAACGTTGATTGAACTGATATTTCATATTGATCTTTTCGGAATCGATAGCCATTTTAGCTTTACGGTATTTCGGTCGATACTGGCGTGCCCGTTCAAGGCTTTTCGGAACTGACAGTTCAATATCTTTAAGTTCAGGAATATCGGTTGGTTGAATAGTCAATCGCATGACATCTTCAGGTTCCATATATAGCAGAACTTTCAAGTCATTCTCTTTATCGGATACAGCCTGCTCGGCAATAATCACTGCTTCTTCACGGGCAGCGACACCGGCTTCGGACTGAGTGATTTCTATCGGAGGCAAAATGCCCACCTCAACACGTTTTTTGTTATCATTGAGCAACGTTTTCGCAAGTTCCAGAGAATCTTTTTTTACTTCTAAATCTTTGATAGCAAATACTAACCCCCAATATTGACTCTGTACCTGATCAAGTGTCTCAATGATACGTTGACGCAATGTTTCTGAGGATATTTTTTTGTTGATAACCGCAACGCGAATTTGCGCTAAATTAGCATCAAACCAAAAATTACGAAGCAACGGTTGTTCAAGGCGAACTCCAAGACGGGAATCATACTCAGGCATAAAAAACGTGGTACTCCCTTCCGATTTCACATCAGAATATGATAAGGAATAAATCGTACCGGTAGGTAACAACCCGGAAACTGACGTCCCTACCGAAAGCGTCTCGCTTTCCAAAGATGTTAGCCCTGTTGATAACCGTGTTATGGCAGAGGCAGGTGTTTTTTGATCGTTGTACATAAGGTCAAAACCGAACTCTGGATCAAAGATAGCCTTCTGGGCAAATATTTGCCAGTCATTTATTATTGGGTCCTGACGGGAAACTGAAATATCGATATTGTTGTCCAACGCTAAAACAAAACAATCGAAAAGGCCTAAACGAACTTCTTCTTTAGAAATCAAACCATCAATATTTTGCGCAAGCAACGTATTAGCGGAAAAAATAAAAAATATAAAACATAAAACAATTTTCTTACACATAACACCCATAGCCTTAATAAAAATGCCTTTATTATATCTGTTGCAGGAAACAAGATATAATAAAGGCATTTTTTTGTAAACAATCTTCTCAAAAAATCAAGAAGTATAGATAATCATCAAACTTCTATGAATTTACTTTCTGATACCCCCGTTTCGAATTCAATACCGGACGACCTTTCTTTTTATCGAGCAACCCAAGCACTCCGTACTTCTGGAAGCGGCGATAATTCTGGTAAAAAACTTCACGGGTCAGATTGTACTTTTTACAAATAGAGCTAACATTCGGATTTTCCGATGTAGCAGCTTCACGAATAATCTCCAAACGAACCTGAACAGGATCTTTGCGATTGATAAAAGTGTCAAGAGAACAATTGTGTTTTCGATTGAATTCGGTTTCGTCATCTTCTTTGTAATTGCTCAATCGTTTTTTCGGGCTCAATTCGCCTTCTTCAGCAAGTTCTGCTTCCAGTTCAGCCAGACTGCGATCGAACAAGCCAAGGATACCGAATTCACGGCGTTTTTTATCAAGGATGTAAAAATCCTGGCGGCTAAAATTAAAATATCTACGTAACTTATTGATACTCAAAGAAGAATCAGCGTATCCCGCACGTAAGAATTCGTATCGGCTAATGACTTCATCTTCCAAAGGATAATAATATTTATCATTGAGCCAGATAAATTGTTCGTAGAATTTTTCCAAATATGAGTTACAAATACTGACAATATTCTGGGGAGAGAAAGGTTTGGTAATATAATCATCCGCACCACTTTTCATCGCCCGTACAGCAATTTCTTCAGAACCGGCACCGGTAACCATAATAATCTTTACATCCGGGGTATTTTCACGAATTGTCTTTAATACAGAAATGCCATCGGTACCGGGCATCGAATAATCAAGCAAAACAAGACATGGTTCTTCTTCTAAGGTAATAGACGCTGCCTTTTTAGGTGAATTAGTAGCAATAACTTCATACCCTTCAGGAATGAGACAATCGCTAATCATCATTGTGATTTCTTTTTCATCATCTACGACAAGTACTTTTTTTCTAAACATTACTCCAACTCCTCGTTTAGGGTTATTATTAAGGCCCCTCGGTTAAACATTTCATTACATATAGCGTATTTTTTTACTACATCATTAGATTACAAAAAATACAAAAAGTTGTATTTTTTTAGTAAAAAATTGTCATGTAAGGTATTTTCAGCATAATTAACTTACAAATTATCACAATAACCTAACTTCAACATTGTTACAAAAGAATTTCCTCAACTTTTGTATAAAAAAAATATAGCATTAACTTTACAATAATGCAAGAAAATCAGAATAAGATTTTCAATTTTGTTTAATATTTTCTAATCTTCTTTTTTTATTTTTTAAGAAATATGTTAGTAATAGGCAACTTGATAAGATATAAGCAAAGAGAAGATTTAAGATATTTTTTGACAATCTATATTTAGTTAGAAATTAAAAGAGATTATATTTCTTCTTTTAAGCCGATTTCTAACCAAAAAGATCCGGTATCGGTCTGGAAACCGACTAACATGGCTTGGATGCCTACAGGGGTACAAATCTGATGATTCGCTCCAACGATAACTGACGGAAGACTCATTGCAATATCAAGACCACGGGTTTTAAAGGTACTTTTGGCATTACCCGCAATAATGTTTGTCATTTCGCGTACACCATCTTTAACTTCTTCATTGATATCATGGAACTCTTCACCGATCATCTGTGATGTGGCTATACAGGCAAGCTGTTTGGGAAATGTAATAGCAATTAATCCATTAAGATCACCTACAAACCCGATTACTCCCGATATATCTCCAGGAACAATTTGTTTACGATCTTTAATGCCAAGACAAAATGTTTCTGCACTAATACCGCACATCATATCAAATGATGATATAACAGCATCGACGAAAGGATTTATTGTTGTTGCTTGCACAGACACACTCTTATGTTTAAGTTAGTGGTTAGAGATCAAATATCTAGAAATCATATCGACAGAAATCAATAATTACTTAATAGGAATTTGGGGTTAGGCATGCTCATCATGTTTACGTAAAGCAATTTCAAGCCAGAATGGCGCTATAGGTGTTTGGAAACCAACTAACACAGAATTAATACCTATGGGGGTACTGATACAATGCCCTGTTCCAATGATGATAGAAGGTAAAGACATAGCGATATTAAAACCATTACCTTTCAGTTTGCCTTTAGCGTGGCCAGAAGTAATATTGGTAACCTCAGCAATACCATCATGGGTAATTAGGTTCATATCGCTGAGCTGTTCGCCTATCATGTTGCTGACTGCCTGAACTGCAAGGCCGGTGGGAAACGTGAGAGCTATAAGCCCCTTTAAATCACCTGTAAAACCAATCATACCTGATATGTCACCAGGAACCACTTGTCCTTTATCTTTCATACCTATACAAAATCTACTAGCTTTGATTTTACACATGATATCCATTGTCAGAATAACTGACTCAACAAATGGATTAAGTATGGAAGCTTCCAATCTCTCTTGTAACATGATGTTGATTATCTTTCTGTTCTTTTGATTCAGATTCACGCACGTGATATCGCGACGCTATCTGCAAATCAAATAAAAATTTCACAATACGGTCTTGTATTCCGGGTAATATATCGACAAACTGTACACCATAAGTTGAGCATTTTTTTTGATTTTTTTTCTGTAAGCGTACAATACGAGCGTTTATAAAAAAATCTTGAGAAGGATTATCGAGGTCATTAACAGGTAATGTAAAACGTAATTGAAGCTTTTTTTGTCGTTCAATCAACACATTGGTATCGATTCTCACTCCTCCTCCGCTTAAATCACGAATCACGCCTGAAAAAAACATATGTTCCGTAGAATCAGTTTGAGTTTGCATCAAAATAGTAACAGGAATTTCAACTCCAAGCCTAAAAAAGTCTCTGCGCTCACCTAACATTTTCATAGTCGACCTCACCTAGCTACACAAGTTACATATTACGTTATTTCGATAAATTCTTTCATCCGGTGGTTAAGTTTTCCCTTCAAACGAAGCATTGATTTTGTATGAACCTGCGAAACCCTTGATTCGGAGACACCGAGAATCTGCCCTATTTCTTTGAGCATCAATCCTTCATAATAGTATAGAATAACAACCATTTTCTCCTGCGGGTTTAAATCATTAATACATTCCGCCAAAAAACCTTGTAATTCTTTTTGTTCTGTTGCGGAAAGAGGTGATTTGTATTTCGAATCCTCTAAAGTATCGATAATCTGCAACGGTTTATCATCGTCGCCCGAGTTTAAGACAGTATTCAATGAAACGAGTGTGGTTGGTGTTGCGTATGTAATCCACTCATGGAGTTCTTCTTCCGATATTTCAAGATGCGCAGCTACTTCTTCATCGGTAGGCTGCCTACCTAATTCTTCTTCCAGGAGTACATATACTTTCTGGAGCAATTTTGCCCGACCTCTGACTGAACGGGGAACCCAATCCAACGAACGAAGTTCATCGAGTATAGAACCCTTGATTCTGGTTGTGGCGTATGTTTCGAATTGGGTACCGCAATCCACGTCATAGCGTTCAATCGCCTTTATAAGGCCTATTACGCCTGAACTGACAAGGTCGTCAGAATCAATATGCGAAGGCATACTTATAGCCATTCTTCCCGCTATATATTTTACCAGAGGCAGATAGGTTATAATAAGTTTATCCTTGGCACTTTTATCGTTGTTTTCTTTAAAACTTTTCCACCAGCCTTCAAGATTCTGTTCAGTTTCCGGAGATTTTTTTCTACTATACCGTTTGACCTTCATATTCTCTCTCCTCTAGTAGTGCATCCCTTGGATATGTTAAATGATATCTTGTTCTTCATGTTCAGGCTCTTGCGCGACATGGTCGGCAAAAGGATTATCTGTTATTGTGCCAGTTGTACTGTTTTGCTCTTTTTTATCGTCGTCATAAAAGTGGTCATAATCATCTACTGACTCTTCCTGACTTTTCTGCTGATTTTCTTTTTGTTCTTTCTGACGATCGTGTTTTGCTATTTGAATTGCCAGATCTTTAAAAAAATTCACCAAAACAAACCTTCCGATTACTGCTAAAACTAAAGCGGAAATACTGCCACGCAAAAAACATTCTATAAGCGGTGTCCCAACATGCAGCGATATAAAAAATGTAGCTACAAAAACCAAAATTGATAAATTGATTAAAATTTTTTTCAACAAAATATTCATGTGACCGACTCGGTAATTTTTTCAGCAAATTTTACCAACGTTTTGTTATTTTCATGTGAAGAAAAATTCGACAGTCTCGATGCCAGAAGCTTAATACACGAACTGGCAGGACATGATGGATTATATAGCACAAACGATACCTGTTTTTTGACCGCATCCGACACTTGCCGGTCACGGAGCATATATCCCATTCCCTCAATACGTGTCTGAAGAAACCGTTCGGTTACCAATTTGAGGTTATTTTCCACTTCCTGAGCCTCAGCAGCATCAGTAGCCATATTGACAAACAAACCAATTTTCATGTTATCTGAATAACGACTGATTATTTTTATCAATGCATACGCATCGGTTATTGCGGTTGGATCTGGTGTTGTGACAACAAGCAGTTCACCGGCAGCTACAATAAACTCAGTCACATTAGGGGATATCCCTGCCGCGGTATCGATAAGTAAATAATCAACATTACCTTCAAAAACACTGAATTCTTCAATAAAATGTTGACGTTGTGCGGAAGTAAGCTGTGTAAGAGATTGTACCCCTGATGCGGAAGGTATAATTTTAATACCACCCGGACCATCTACAAGAACATCCTCAATATGTTTTTCACCATCAATAACATGCTGCAAATTATATTTTGTCTGTAAACGAAACAACACATCTATATTTGCCAACCCCATATCCGCGTCAATAATGACCACCTTTTTACGCATTTGAGCAAGCATAATAGCTAAATTAGCGGTAATGCTGGTTTTACCTACCCCGCCTTTACCGCTGCTAATGGCTATTGTCCTGAGTATTCGTTTCTTGCCACTGGAAACGAGATTTCTCAAACGGGATGCTTGATCAGTCATAATAAAAATCCTTATAGTTAAACGTTTACAATAGATTCAGAATCAGCTTTCCTGCTTGGGTCGAGTCGTTTGAGCAAAAGTTGTGTCATGAGTTCGGAATTCATAATAGAGATATCTTCCGGCACATTTTGGCCATCAGTCATATAAGAAACCGGTATTTGTGTACGTACAGCAAGATTAAATATTGTGCCAAACCGTCTAGTCTCATCCAACTTTGTAAACAGCAGGCAAGATATATCGCATACGCCAAATGTATCTACGATATCGCGTAAATCGCTCCATTTGGTGACAGAATTTACCGCAAGATGTGTTTCAATGGGATACTCACACGCACGAAATAAATCGCGCATTGCCTCAATCTGCGTAGAATGATATCCGCCTCTTCCGACAGTATCGATGAGGATGACATCTTTATCAGCATGCAGCGCCATTTTCTCATTGAGTTCATCCGCATCATGGATCAACTCGAAAGGCACCTGAATAATATCTGTATATGTTGCCAACTGTTCCTGAGCGCCAATACGAAATGTATCGATAGAGAAAACAGCGAGTTTTTTTTGAGCAATCAATGCTATATCTGCTGCTAACTTGGCTATAGTGGTTGTTTTTCCCACACCTGTCGGTCCAATGATAGCCAATCGTTTTTGTACGCCTTCCTCAACTTCCAACCCATCGGAATATCGGGTAATACGAGCTATTAACCGTTGCATATAGTCAAGCAATACAGCTGATGTTTGCGGTGACTCGTTCAACATCGCCGTATCCATATTGCGACAAATGGAGGAAACTATTTCTTCTTCCACTTCCTGTTCAATAAGTAATTTTCCTATTTCCGGCAACGATGGTTTAGGAGTGGCGGGTTTATTTGAGTCCAATTGTTTCTTTATTTTTTTAAGTTCTTCCTGAAGATCTTCAATATGCGGCAACAACTCTTCCATTGAAGACCCTTTGGAAATTATAGTTCTCTCGAATTTGTCTTCCATTTGTTTAAAAAAGGTTTCCATCTGTTCTTTTAGATGAGAGAAATCGTTATCTTTGGATGCCACACGACTACTCATGCCTCGTTTTTGCAAACGTGTGTCAGGTTTAAAATCGATAATATCCGCCGGAGTATCAGTTTTAGAATAAAATACTTGTCCCCTGTTAGTATAACCGAGCAACTGCTTTTCTTGACTGGTTACCTGAGAGGTGTTATCTATCTGCGGATTATCTTCAATAGCCACGGTAACTTCGATAGCAGAACGATTACCAAGAAGGAGATTCATGTGATCCTCCTGCTCAATCTGGCGTGTTTTGACGATAATCACATCAGAACCGAGTTCTTTTTTGATCTGAGCCATCGCATCTTTTACTGTAGGGGCTGTGTATGTCTTGTACTGCATCGATCCTATCTCCTGACTGAAGCGTTACCTGTTCACCTGGCAATTGCCTTTTTATCCGCAGACTCCTGCATAAGCGAAACTATACCAAGAGGCTTAATGTTGATTCGCGGGTCAACTTCTGCATATGAAATAACGGGTAAATGAGCCAATTTTGCTTCCAACACTCTTCGAATATGCAAACGGATAGCCGGTGAACATATAATAACCGGCTGCTCACCGCGCATCTGTAATTGTTCAACCTGAGATACTGTATTTTGCACAATAAGCTGCATTAATGAAGGATCCATAACAGCATTAGATCCTCCGTGACCAGTAGAATCCATAATCATTTTTTCAAGTTCAGGATCAAAGGATACAACCTTAAGAGAGCCACTTTGGTCAAGGTATGGTGTTATAATTGTACGTCCTAATTCCTGTCGTACAAATTCAGCTAACAGATCTGGATCTTTGGTTTTATGTCCATATTCAGAAAGAACCTCAAGAATCCGCGTAAGATTTTTTATCGGTACCACTTCACGCAGCAAATTTTGTAAAACTTTATGTACAGTGCTAAGCGGCAACAAATTAGGAATGACTTCCTCAACTACAGCCTGATTTGTTTCTTTGAGGGTATCAACTAAATTAGACACATCCTGCCGTGACAGCAACTCGTGGATGTGCGTGCGTATTACTTCTGTTAAATGTGTTGCAAGGACCGACGCTGAATCAACCACTGTATATCCAACCGACTCGGCATAATCCCTACGGTCTTCATCAATCCATACTGCCGGCAAACCAAACGCCGGTTCAGTAGTCTTGGTACCATCCAGTTCAGCGGTTGCTGTCCCCGGATTCATGGCCAGACAGAGTTCGGATTCCACTTCGCCATGGGCAATAGTTACGCCACCGATTTTAATAACATACTCGCTGGGTTGAATTTGAATATTATCTCTGATTCTAATAGCTGGGATAATCATACCGTAATCATTCGCAAACTGTTTTCTGATTAATGTTATTCTATCGAGTAAGTTACCGCCCTGATTGACATCCACCAACGGTATTAGCGAATACCCGATTTCAATTTCCATAGGGTCAATCTGCAAGAGTTGTACCAAATTTTCTTTATTTTGTGCTTCAGGGTCAATTTCTTCGATAATTTCTTCTTCGACGTTTGCAGGACGATTTTTCATGATATATCCAACAAATGCCAAAGCTGTACCGATTAAAAAGAAAGGAATTTTTGGAAAACCAGGTACCATTCCAAAGAAAATCATTACTATAGAAGCAAGAAAAGCGGCGCGCGGTTGATTCAAAATCTGTCTACCAATATTCTCGCCTAAACTTTCGGACTCATCATCACCAGCACGGGTAACAATAATACCGGCAGCAGTGGCAATAACCAGTGAAGGAATCTGAGCAACAAGGCCGTCACCGATTGTCAGGAGTGTATATTTTTGCAATGCGTCAACCAAAGGTATCCCCATTTGCAACACACCAATACCCAAACCGCCCAAAACATTGATAAAGGTAATGATGACACCAGCAGACGCATCACCGCGTACAAACTTACTGGCACCGTCCATAGCTCCGTAGAAGTCAGCTTCGCGAGAGATATCCTTACGTTTCTGTTTTGCTTCATCTTCTGTAATCAAACCTGAATTAAGGTCGGCATCAATACTCAACTGTTTACCAGGCATAGCATCCAAGGTAAATCGAGCGGCAACTTCAGCGATACGAGTGGAACCTTTGGTGATAACCATGAACTGGATAACCACCAAAATTAAAAAGATAACGCACCCTACAATATAATTACCACCGACAACAAAATTACCAAACACTTCGATCAGATTACCGGCATAACCTTTTAGCAAAATCTGACGGGTTGTGGCAACGTTCAACGAAAGACGCAACAGTGTGGTAAACAACAACAATGATGGAAAGACAGAAAACTCAAGAGGACGAGGTACATATGTTGCGGTCAACAAAATCATAATGCCAAGGGCAATGTTGACCGTCAGCATAACATCAAGAATAAATGTCGGTAATGGGATAATCAATGCGATGAGAATACCCACAACACCGACAGCAAGACCGACATCGGCATGTTTAAATATTGTCTCTATAGAAAAACCCTTCTTTTCTTCGGGCATATGATAATCCTTTTATTAATGCCGTGTCAGATTCGGCATCCGTTTTCTGTTCATCTTATAGACATAAGCCAGAATTTCGGCAACTGCACGATACAGGTCTGGAGGCACATAGCCACCGACATCCACTGTCTTATACAAGATTCTTGCCAACGGTTTATTTTCTACGATAGGAACATTATGTTCGCGGGCAATATCCTTGATTTTTTGAGCTATCAAACGCATACCTTTTGCCACAACTTTCGGGGCATCCATTTCCGTAGGATCATATTTTATAGCAATGGCGATATGGGTTGGGTTTGTTATAACAACGTCTGCTTTAGGGACTTCCTGATACATCAACTTACGCATAATATCGCGCCCGAAGGACCTGATACGGCTTTTTATCTGAGGATCCTGGTCGGCATTTTTGCGTTCATCTTTGACTTCCTGTTTGGTCATTTTTAAATCTTCTTCGTGTTTCCATTTACGGTAGGCAAAATCTAATCCTGCAATAAAAATCATCATCAAAGTGATGCGTAACACGACTTTAAAGATCAAATAGGCTATATAGTTGAATAATTCGGCAACAGTGTTGTGCATCAAGGTAATGATGGTACCCAGTTCGCCCTTGATAGTAAAATATACGACAGGACAGATTATGGCTAGTTTTCCAAGACTACTTCCTAATTCGACAAGCTTATCTTTCTTAAAAAGTTTCAACTCAGTTAACTTAGGTTTAATCTTGCTCAATTTGGGCTTCAGCGGTTTGGTGGTAAACATGTGACCAAACTGTATAACATTACTAAAATAAGACAAAAACAAAATAAGCCCCAGCATAGGAGCAATAATCTTAAAGAGATCAACAACTACTGACATGATAAATCCCTGTATATTATTAGCATTAAAGGGATAATTCATACGCCCTATCAGATATCGCGTTTCATATAGAAGCTGGTTGCGCATATATGGCCCGAGAAAATAAAGTCCCCATATAGCTCCAAACAGCATAATTACCAAAGCAACATCTTTGCTGTATGCGACCTGGCCTTCCCCACGAGCTTTATTTCTACGCTTGGGGGTCGCCTTCTCTGTCTTATCTTCTTTGTACTGGTCGGCCATAATATTCCTTTATACAAGGTGTAAAATTGCTTCAAGATCACGATAAAAATTAGAAATCAGCATATTGATAAAATTAATCAGATACGGTGCAAGAACAATTAAACCGGCCAATCCGACAAAAACCTTTAATGGCAGCATCAAGATAAGCAGATTCATTTCAGGTATAGCTTTACCAAGAATTCCAAAAGCTACATTAGCAACAAGCAAAAAAGCCATGATAGGAGCGGTATATTTAATTCCCAGAGCAAACATTTCACTCATCATCATAACGAGTTTGTGCACTAATGCCCCTGTTATCGAAAAACCACCGATAGGAATAAAATCAAAACTTTTTGCAATGATACT
Source organism: Candidatus Auribacterota bacterium (assembly GCA_963675685.2). Classification (GTDB taxonomy): domain Bacteria; phylum Auribacterota; class Auribacteria; order Auribacterales; family Auribacteraceae; genus R3-B46. The sequence continues at coordinate 97,051 of CAXXKF010000009.1, read as the reverse complement.
TATAATGAAGTGATGTCCGTTAACCATAAGAAAAATCAGCATAAAAAGAATGAACTGATACTGAGAAACAGAGTTGACACTTTCATTAAACAATGGATCAATAATACCACCTTCTTTTAATGCCATTAAACGACCCACCTGAGCTCCGGCAAATTGAATAATACTCATAGAAATATTGCCTGCCAAACCAAGCGCCACGCCAATGCCTATTTCTTTTAAAATCAAAAATGCCAACGGTACAAAATCTACCGGGATAGCTAATGATGCAGGGCGAGGTAACACAGGGAAAAGCACAATAGTGATAACAAGGCCCGCAGCTCCTTTAATAGAAGGGGGTATGCTCTGGTTGCTAAATAATGGAGCAAGGAGAAAAATGCTTAGAATACGGATAAAAACAAGAACCCCGATGATAACTTGGTCATATAAACCGTTAAGAGCATTTAGTTGCTGCATAACCACCTCACTTTGATATGAGCATTGGTAAAGACATAAACAGGTTTGTTACAAATGCAATCAGCGTATTCATAATAAACGGCAGACTAAACAGCAACGCGCAAATAACACTGACTATTTTAACAACAACTGTCAACGACTGATCTTTAATGGATGTAACTGTCTGAACAATACTCATCAAAACACCGACAACCATCCCAACGCCAAGCATAGGCATTGCCAATGACAAGATTACAATCAAGCATTGCCGTCCCATTCCCATAATCCATTCTGTCGTCATAATCAAAACTACCTTTCCGAGCAAAAAGTTATCATTGAAAGCCCATTGTTATGGAACGGACAACCAGATACCAACCGTCTACCATGACAAACATGAGAATTTTAAAGGGCATGGAAATGGTCATAGGAGGTAAAACTATCATACCCATTGCAAGCAAAACACTCGCTGTGACCATATCAATAATTAGAAATGGGATAAAAAGAACAAACCCCATTTGAAATGCTGTTTTTAATTCACTGATAATGAATGCCGGAATCAAAGTAGTTGTTGGTATATCTTTTCTATTATTAGGACGAGGAAGTTTGCTCAGATGAACAAACAATCCTAAATCTTTTGTGCGTGTATACTTGAACATGAAGGAACGAATAGGTTCGATACCACGCTGAAATGCTTCTTTTTCTGTAATTTCTTTATTCAGTAATGGTTGTAGCGCATCTTTATTAATCTCATTCCAGACTGGCGTCATAACATATAACGTAAGGAACAACGCCATACCCACCATAATCTGTGCAGATGGTTGAGAACCAGCGCCAATAGCCTTTTTCATGAATGACAGTATAATGACTATTCTGGTAAATGAAGTAACCATGGTCAAGAGTGTAGGAGCAAGGCTCAATACAGTAATAAGAAGAACAATTTTCATGGTTGTCGTTAAAGGTACATTGGCATCTTCATCACCTGCATTAACAGATATCTGCAAAGGGAAAGCCTGCATAGCAGGTTGTGTTTGCTGTGCATGAACAGGTGCACAAACATTGATTAAAGCCATCACAATTAGACAACAGAAAATAATAGGCACAAAACGAGCAAGAGAGCTTCTCATTGTGATTGCTCCTTTTCAGTATCCGTTTTTTTGTGAAACAATGACATTAATGGAGCAAATTCTCTGCTGGCTAATGCTTCAACTTTTTGTGGATCAGTTATTTTATCGAGTAGATTAACGTGATCGCTGGTGCCACCCAGAATCAAAATTTCATCAAGAATTTTTATCAGGTATACCACTTTTTTGTTGTCAAGGTACATGCGGTCGACAACCTGCAGATATCGTTCTTGTTTGGAAAACAACCTGTCTTTTCCCCCAAGAAAGGATTTAAGCATCCAAACTACCGCGACAATACCGACAAGCATCAAAACAAGCATCAAAACAACACGGGCGAGCAACTTCTTCATATCCAATTCAGGTACGTTTTCCTCATCCTGTAGAGAAAAATCCTTATCGTCAAATAACCCCGTCTGGAGTGATGATGTATTATCCTGCATAGCAACTTGAGAAAACGTACACTGAGGCAAATAAAGATGCGTAAAAATAAGAAATACTAGGACACAACATGTTGATATTAATTTTGTTAGCATTGCCTACCCCGATCTACAATAAATGTTAAAACTTTTGTATATCAGGTAAAAGCAACAAACATGCCATACGTGCAAAACAAAGAATGAATTTTAAAGAGGAAAAGAAGGTACTACAGGAATACACACTCGAAAGAATAATATTTAGTTATGTTTTTGATAATGAAGGCAATAAGGAAATCCAATTTACAGATAAATCTGCACACAATGTTCAAAAAATCAACATAGACTTATCGCAAATTTCTGATGCGCTGTGCAGGTCCTACAATATCGATAATCCTGATACCAAAATTCTCGTTAATCACCACAACTTCACCACGAGCGAGTAGTTTGTTATTGACCAATAAATCAACCGGTTCACCCGCTAATTTATTCAACTCGATAACCGATCCTGGGCCGACTTCAAGGATATCTTTGATGAGCATAGTCTTTCGCCCAAGTTCAGCGGTAACTTCAACATTAACATCCAAAATGAGATCGATATTAGCAGGATTTTTTTCCTGTTGCATTGCAGGGAGCTGAGAAAACTCAACTTTCTGCGCCATGGTCATTTCATCTCTAGTCGAATGTAAAGGCTCCTGTGAAACAGGCTGTTCCTTTTCAGGTGGTGGAGTATCTGCAGGAATACCACCCGCTAACAAGGCATCAATATCGTCTTGGCTTAAATTTTCATTGCTCATTGTCATCCTCCAAATTTATGTATATTTACCTTTAATCATAAATGCTTTTTTCGTACCCAGTAACCCTGGTGCGCCGTAATATTTCGGTATACCTTCAACACAAAATAGATTATCTTCCTTAATCGATTTATCAAGTACAACGACATCACCAGCCTGTAATTCCATGATCTCGTTAATAGACAATATCGTTTTAGCTATTTCAAACGAAACATTAACTCGGGCCTGAGTTAAGTTGCGCTCAAGGTTTTGTTTTTGTTCTTCCGTAATTTTTTTTGGCGCAACGCCAACCAGATGTTGTGCGCTGAGATTATCAATCAATGGTTCCAAAGAGATATATGGAATACATATACTACATATACCCGAAGTATCCTCAGCAATCTTAACTTCAAGGGTCATAGCCGCGACAGTTTCTCCCGAAGCCAAAATCTGACAAAATTGCGGGTTCATTTCCCTGTCAACAGCCTGGAAATTAATTTCAGCCACGTGTTCCCACGACTCATTGAGTCCCTTAAGAGCTTTTTCTACCACCGTACCAATAACACGCTGTTCAATATCGGTAAACAATCTGACTTCTTCCGGAGGTACTCCTGCGCCACCCATCATGCGGTCGACAATAGAAAAGACCAATACCGGATTAATTTCAAAAATGCCACGGCCTTCAAGAGGTTCCATGCTCATCAGCGTCATATTGGTAGGATTGGGTAACGACATAATAAATTCGCCGTATGTCAACTGATCTACAGCAATCAGGTTGATTTCTACCACTGTACGCAAAAAAGCCGACAGCAAATTGCTCAGAGAACGGGCAAAGTTCTCATGAACCATTTGCAAGGTTCGCATCTGATCTTTAGATATCATCTCCGGACGCTTAAAGTCATACACAGAAACCTGTTTATGTCGTTGAGCTTCCTGTGTATTCTGCGCTTCAGGGATTTCTCCCGACGATACCGCCGATAATAGCGCATCTACCTCATCTTGTGATAAAATATCAGCCATGTGACACTAATTCCTCAAGCTTATTGAATAACAAACTCCGTAAAATAAGCATTCCTAATTTTACCTGTCTGCAACATGCTGTTAACTTTTTCTATAATTTCTTTTCGGATCTGGTTCTTACCGGAAAAATCTACCAGATCCTCAAGTTCTTTCACACTAAGCACCATTATAATTAAATCTGTTATCTGTGCTTCACGTTCGGTAATTTCTTTTATGGTTCCCTTATCCTGAAGTTCAAAAGAGATACCTGCCCGTAAATAGCGTGTTGCTCCAGTATTGGCTATATTGACTACAACAACTTTCAAGGGAAATATTTCACCGACCTGTTCTTCTTTGTTAGCTTCCAGATCTTCATCTGCTTTAGAAAAGATAAATTTTGAAGCCGCAAAAAAACCTATCACCGGAATCAATATCATGATAATCATACCAATAATCACAAATTTCATCGCTGATGATTTTTTCGGTTGTTGTTCCTCTTGTGTTGTTACCTCTTCTTCTGGCATCTTATATCTCCTTGTTATATAGTTATTCTGTAATAGTATTGTTCCATATAAAGCGATAATCGGTAAAATATATATTTGTTATCTTACCACGTGTTAGAATTTTATTAATCGCCTCAAGCATTAATCGTCTTGCATGTTGCATACCAGTTCTGGCACTAAATTCATCTATGTTTTTATTTGTCACAATTTCTCTGATAATACTGCGCATACGGGAATCATTTTCCCTTGCTTCATCAATGACCTTCCGGCTATCAAGTTCTAATATGATATCCATACGTAAATATACAGGTTTATCGTCCACGCTTTTCATTGAATAATCGCCTTCTCCAATTACATAAAGAGGACCGGTAAACTGATTTGTGGTGTTAATTCCTTCATGTTTTCTGTACTTCTTTTCAACAATATTTGTCGCAATTATTGTACATACGAATCCTGTAAGGGAGTTACTGACGATAAATGCCACAAATAGCGCGATAACGACAAAAGTCGATAGAATCGTGCGTAGATGTTTCAGTAACAACTCTAGAGACCATTCTTTTATGTCTTTACGTTCTTCGCCTTCATCATCAATCCTACGTTGATCAACAGGCAAATCCGGTTCTTTAACTTGAGGTATTTCTGTTTCTGGAGACATCAGAAAACCCTTCTTTATAAATTATTTCAATTTTTTCATCTGATCTGGATCATATGCAGTGATAATCAAATCAACGCGTCGATTACGTTGCCTGCCTTCTTCGGTATCATTGCTTGCAATTGGCTGAAATTCACCACACCCTACTGCTCGCAGGTTATTACGCGGTACGCCTAACTCAGCTAAATATTCCAGAACTTTAATCGATCGAGCGCAAGATAATTCCCAGTTAGAATTATATTGTTCGGAATAAATGGGAACATTGTCGCTATGCCCTTCGACATCAATGGAGTATGGGAGGTCTTTTGTAAGACGGGCAATCTTTTGCAAGACAGCTTTGGCATCAGAGTCCAATTTCATTTTACCTTGAGTGAACGCGATCGATACAGGGATACGAACACGTATAGAATTTAGAAATTGAATTACCTCTACTGATCCACCAATACCCTTTTTCTGAGCAGTTTTTTCAACATCTTCCGCAAGAGATATAATATAACTTTCAGGTTTTTCTTTATCCTGCTCGGCTTCTTTTTTCAGATTGCTGGGATTATTATTTTGAATCATATCGGTATTGATAAATTTTTTATCTACTACAGCTACATTATGACTTACCAGAACACCAAGGTATCCCTGCAATGATCCTATAGCCTTGCTATATTCATCTTGAGAGATAGAAGAAAAAGATAACAACAATACGAAAAAACACAATAGCAGTGTCATCATATCGCCATATGTGGTCATCCATAATGGAGAACTGGGACCAGCATCTGGAATTTTTTGTTTCTTTGCCATGTCGGAATTTATATCCTATATTCCTAAGCGGCACTTTCAGTTCTGTGTTTAGGGGCTAAGAATGCATTGAGTTTCTGCTCGACGAGCCGCGGGTTATCGCCTGACTGAATACTCAAAATCCCCTCTATCATTAACGCCTTAATCATAAGTTCATCTTTGGAGCGCGTTTTTAATTTGTCAACCATTGGTAAACACAATAGGTTAGCAATAAGTGCGCCATAGAGAGTCGTAATAAGAGCAACAGCCATTTTAGGCCCAATCGTATCAGGATTATCCAGTGAGGCAAGCATCAAGATCAAACCGATAAGCGTTCCAATCATACCAAATGCCGGAGCATATAACCCTCCAGCCTGAAGAATATTTTGTCCGTCTTTATGGCGTTCTTCAATTGCCGATATTTCATTTTCTAGAATTTCCCTGATTGCTTCAGGAGCAGTACCGTCAACAGCCAGTTGGATTCCCTGACGCAAAAAATTATCTTTCACATTTTCAGCTTCTTCTTCTAAAGCCAAAATACCTTCTCGCCTTGCACGGGTAGCAAAATGGATCATTTGAGTAATTATCTCTACCGGTATGACGCGTTTATTTAGAAAAACCTTGGTAACTACTTTTACAGCAGATAAAAATTGTTCGAGCGGACACACGATCAAAACGGCAGCCATGGTCCCTCCCATAACAATGAAAGCTGAAGGAATATCTATAAACATAACAAAACCCTTTAGTCCGGCACCTGATATAACACCGAATACAAGGGCTATAATGCCAAGGATTATTCCTATTAATGTTGCAATATCCATATACTTACCTCCATCGTATACTATCGGCAAACTCTCTTTTTAATTTATAAAGAAAATCTTTACAAAACGATTATATAAACGTGCATAATCGGATTAAGATAATAACGACTATACAACCTTACGACACTATTATTTCAACAAACTCAAAATTCAAATATAGACAAAACCATAAAAAACGGCGCCTTAGCATATTAAGAATGCAAGGCGCCGTCATTGATTTAAAATACCTTTTTATTACTATACAATATTAACCAATTCTTGTAATATTTCATCCGCTGTTTTAATGACTCGGGAATTAGTCTGAAAACCTCTTTGAGCAGTGATAAGAGATACAAACTCGGTAGCCAAGTCCACATTGGACGATTCAAGTGTACTGGTTACCAACGATCCACGTTGCCCTACACCAGCACTGTCAAGCGTTGCGGTACCAGAGTTATCCGTTGCCCGAAACATACTGCTCTGAACACTTTCGAGACCCTCGGGATTATCAAAAGCTGCCAACTGAAGTTGAGCCATTACCTGTACCTGTCCATTACTGAAATTACCGAAAATTGAACCATCGTTACCTATGGTAACATCTTGCAGATCGCCGCTGGCATAACCATCAACATCTCTAAATCCTGCCGTTGATTCGCCTTCAAACATAACCAATCCTAAATGACTGCCCAAGGTACCGGGATCTAAGGTAATGGTCATAGGATCACCAACTCCTGATGGTTGAATAGTGATACTCGGCGGATCAAACGTGGCCAGAGAACCATCGGGATTACACACAATAGTACCCGTTGATGGAGTTATAGAAACATCAGCCTGTCCGGTAGCAGTAATCAAACTTGAAATATCCATGACATATCGGCTTTGATTACCTGATGATTCGCGTATATTGAATTTAATGGTTACTGTATGAGCTGTACCATCTGAATCATAGGCCGTAAATGATCGAGAATGATTATCAGCGGCATTTTGTAATGTAGCATAATTATCGGCTGAATTATCAAAAATGGCATCAAATTGCGGACGTGTCCCCGAAGTCGTTATATCGATATCGCTTAAGGCATAATTTGTACCACCATCCGCAGTAATTTCCAATCTGCCATCACTGATATCAACATTACCGGCAGTAGTGATACCATATGCGGATTGAATTGCCGCGGTAAAATCGGATAATGTTGTAGCGCCAGTTACGTTAAGTGTATTTGTCGTTATTGCTGTTCCCCCAACATCACCATCAATAGTTATAGCATCGCCATTGAGGATACCTAAATCTACCCCGCTAGAATTGCGCAAGTTGACCAATGCATCCGTACTGCTGGCTCGATGAGAAAATTCATCAGTCAACGCCGTAGCACCTGCATTAAAAGAACCGGCAGTTTTGTTTGCCGAAGACAACGCAGTTTGCAAAACAGCAAGATTGCTGGTTATCGTTAAGGTATTAGCAGCCGTACCGCTTGTAAACTGTATAGCGCCATCCGTAGTCACTGCCGCGGCAGAAATATCAGCGTTATTTGCAACAATAGCAGCGGCAAGATCTTCAAGAGAATTAAACGTTAATGAAGCCGCCGGATTAGTTACTGCGGTTGAACTATATGTGTATGTATCGCTATCAGTTAACGTCCCGACAATAACCGTGGTAGAACCATTAACCAAGCCTGATATGGTCGAATTAGCCGCTCCGGTAGCAAGCAACCCTTCCATAGCACTATCATCACCTGATTGTTCCGCAGCATAAAATGTATCGCTTTGCAACTGAGTACCAACCTGTTCAGCACTTGAATCGAGATTACCTACGAGGCTAACATTTGTTGTTGCTGATGCCGGTAAGGAAATACCTAGAGGAATCTGTATATCTTCAACAGTGGCTCCAAGTACTCCATCAGTAGCATTAAGACCTTGAACCCTATAGCCGTCTCCATATACCATGTAGCCTGAGCTATCAAAGTTAAATGCACCACTTCGCGTGTAATAGTCTTGATTACCGGTGCTGACAACAAAGAAACCATCGCCCTGTATTGCAACATCATTTGAACGCCCAGTTGAAAGCAAATTGCCCGTTTCAAAATTTTGATCGATTGATCCAATAATCGAGCCAAGACCGACCTGTTTGGGATTAACTCCACCCCGCTCTGCAGTAGGACCCGATGCAGCACTCATTGTCTGATACAGCATACTCTGAAATGTAACTCGAGATGATTTAAATCCTGCTGTCTGTGAATTGGAAATGTTGTTACCGATAACATCAATTTGTGTCTGAAAATTCTTAAGCCCTGATACCCCTGAATAAAGTGCCCGAACAGCCATCTGTTAACTCCTTCTAATCGGTTAGTTACTCGCTTTTATCTCTTCTATATAACTAATATCTATATCTGTACCATCTATTGTCGCTTTTGCCGTGTCATCTCCAAAGCTGATAGCTTCGACAGTTCCGGTTATTTCCTCGCCACTGTCAGGATCGGTAGCGACAACTTCTTTTCCAACAAGCGAAGCATACTGCGACAATGTTTGTCCTTGCATAAAGTCAGTAAAACTGCTATTGAGGTTTGTCATTTGTTCCAACTGAGAAAATGTTGCCATTTGCGCAATAAAATCCTGATTATCCATAGGATCCAATGGATCCTGATTTGCTAACTGTGCAACAAGTAAATTCAAGAAAGCATCTTTATCCAGATCTGATGTCGCACTGCTGTATAGACTTGAAGTATCTGTAGCAGTTGAGGTGCTTTCGGTACTTGTAACGCTATCAACACTCATGGGTTTCTCCTTTTATGCAAGGTAATTCAACCGGCCGTCACTTGTTACAGCCTGTTGTTGTGAGAATATTGTTTTTTGTGTAGCTTGTTCAGCAGTATCAGCAGATTCTTTTTTGAACTGATGTGAACCGCTGGTTACGTAATCGTAATTGTTTTTTTGCTCAGCATGACTATTGGCACGACGATCATCAAACGATCCCATAGTCTGCGTATCACTTTTAACCGTAACTTCTATTTTTTCAACCTTTACACCTTGATTGTTAAGATTTTTACGCAACTCAGCCATATTAGATTCAAGAACCTGTTTCACCGATTCGTTATCAACCTTCATTTTTGCTATCAAGGTATTATCCTGCATGACAAGCTTCATTGCTACTTCACCTAACTGCTTGGGGTATAAACTAAACTTTATTTCCGACTGATTAACATCACCCATTGTACGAAGGTTTAATCTTGCCTGCACCTGTCGAACTATTTCCTGCTCATCCGCCCGATAATCTTGAGAACGACTCACTGCCTCTTGTTTGATTTGGGTTGACTCCGCAGTTTCTTTCCCTTTGGCTGTATCTATACCACTGATAATATCAACTTCTTTTTTCACTTCAGAATTTGTTATCTGCTGAGTTCCTTCAGTAACCTGTGATTTTTCCTGAATAATTTGTTCAATCGTTACATCTTTCAAGGCATCAGCCTGGCCTTCAACAGATTGAACTTGTTGCAGTTGTTCCTGCGTCGTTGTTTCATTCATTTCGAATTGATTGCCGCCAGAATTTTTTTCCTGATGCACATGTTTTTCCTGACTCATATTCTGAAAGCGAAATCCAGTATCTTCTGATGATTCTTCAGATAATTGATCATCAGAAGCTTCATCCATGGTTTCATCAGGCAAATTATCCAGTTTTTCAATAGAATCAGTCGTATTCTCTGAATTAGTGTCACTTGATTCAGTAACCTGTTCTGTTACCTTTTTAAGAACTGATGTATCATCTTGAGTTGCAGATTTGACAGTCTGCTCTATCTGAACATTTTCTGTATCCGACACTTTCTCAGCTGTTGTTACATCAGCAGATACATCTTCAACCAACTGATCTATCTGTTGTGTATCAGTAGATTGCGTATCTGTCACAGTCACTGTGCTTGTTGATTCATCAAGAACTACCTGCTCCTCTTGGGCTACCTGGCTATCAGTAGTTGAGGATTCTACAAGCTGAGATAAAGTCTCTTCAAAAGCACCCGATGATTCTTCTGTCTCATTTGAAGGCAATTCATCAGAAATTTCCTCTGTTAGTTCTTCAGTTAATTGGGTAGTTTCTGTATCAGATAATTCTTCGGTTTGTTCCTGAACATCAACCATAGCCGATGCAACAGTTAAATCTGACGGAGTCTCATCAGATTCATTTTCATTTTTCTGCTCGGATGGAATTGATTCTTCTGATACCTGTTCAGTTTCGCTTTTAGAAGCATCGTCATTTTGATTCACATTGTCTTGTGCAGCTGTATCCTGCCCGGCATAATTTTCCTCTGTATTTTGTTCATTGGAATCATCTGTTTGCATATTTTGATCTTCTTTAACGCTACTACGCTCAACTCGTGTATCCTGATGCTGTTCAGACTGTTCAATATATTCCTGTTGTGATTCCGCTGCGTTAACTTCTTTTTTTTGCTCAGCATAGGATCTTGCTTCTTGAGTTCGATCAATTTGCAAATTGGAAACACTTGATTGTTGTGTCTCCCGGTTCATACTTTCTTGCAGGATGGATTTAAAATCCTGCGAAAACAGCTGATCGTTAGTTGAGCTCGTTAGCCTGTTTACCGGCATAAACAGGGATATATCAAGCTTATTGACGATAGCTGATGACTCGAATAAAGAACTCATATAAATATATCCTCCTGTGTTATCCATTTTTTATTGCCGGTCTTGCCTAAATGCAACCACCATACCAGATTAAATTTGAGCTCAAAAAGACTAAAACAGCACCATAACAGCGCGAAAAAATTACCCCAAACGAGTATTTTTTTCCAAGCCCCCTCCACTATCTTTTGATATTCAAAGTGTTACAAAGAAAAAGGCGATAGGTTTTAACCCATCGCCTATGTCAATATATGGAAAATATTAAGTGATTATTATTTTTTTGAAGAAAGATTAAGCGTCATTGTGCGGATTTTTTTACTGATAACAGCAGCACGTTGTTTGGCATCAGAGCTTTGCGCACCAAAACTTCCCAGCAGTTTAGCAGCCTGGCGTTCTTTCATACGAATCAGAATATTCGCAATAGTATCGTCATCAAGACGCGCAAGAATTGGCGCAGCTTCTACCGAATCCATTGAACTATAGACTTTAGCGAGTTTACGTAAATTGCGTTCTTCATTCTCTTCCATTTGCGTAATATTAACGGCTGTTTCATCCTGTAATTTTTCAAGTTTTTTTCGAGCAACCTGCAATTCTTCTTCCAATCTTTTTATCCTGTCAGTCTGACGTTCGAGGAGTTGCTCTTTTTGGCTTAATATTTCTTTTTGTTGCTTCAAATCATCCAACATCGAACTATATTCCAAATACATACTGGTATCTTCTACATTGACTTCCGTTTTATGCTGCTCATCCTGTATCTTTTTATAGAGCATTAGTCCTAAAATAGTAACGGCAGTCAATAAAATAATGCTTAATCCCATAAGCAATATCACCATAGCATTTCCAGCAACTCGACGTTGTTCTTTATTCATTATATTCCCCCAAAATTGGTTTTCTTGTTATATGAAAAACGTGTTATAGCAACTTCATCCAGAAATTTTCGCTCTTGTTCTTCCAGTTCCCGGTAGTACTGTTCTTGTCGAACAGAATCCAAATGCTCCAGTACTTTTTTTTCCTTACTCGCCTCAATCAACTCAGCACGTTTTTGATTGACCTTAAACTGTGCTTTTTCTATTCGCTTTATTTGATTTTGCTGCTGATTTTGCAACCCACGTATATATGCCTGATACGCTCGAAACTGATCTGACGTATACACATGTTTTTCGCACTCGCGTAAATCAGCAAAAGCACGTACTATGTCTGCCTTTATTTTTTCGAGTCTGTCCTTCTCTGCTTTCAATTCCCTAAGAGCTTCAGAAAACTCTTTTTCCTTTTTGTTTTCGAGAATCTGGCGATAGTGTAACACATTCTCGAGTGAAAATTTATATCGTTTTGGCATATGTCATTATCCTTTGGCAAACATATTGATCAATTGCGCCTGATTGTCATTTAAATTAGTATGCGTATCATAGCTTTGCTTGAGAAAATCGTTCACTTTGTTGATCATGCTGATAGAGTAGTCGATTGATGGATTACTTCCCTTCACGTAAGCTCCAATATTGATAAGGTCTTCTGCTTTTTTATATGTAGCAATTACTTCACGCAATTGTATTGCAGCCTGAATGTGTTCTTTAGGAACGATCTCAGTAAACAACCTGCTTAAACTTTGTAAAACATCGATAGCAGGATAATGACCAGATGAGGCAATATCACGCGACAAAATAATATGCCCATCAAGAATAGCCCGTACCGCATCTGAAATCGGCTCGTTAAAATCATCAGATTCGACCAATACGGTATATAAACCGGTAATACTGCCCGATCCATTAAGCCCCGGGCCACTGCGTTCTAGCAAAGCAGGTAAAAGTGAAAATACCGAAGGGGTATATCCTTTGGATGCAGGTGGTTCTCCCACCGACAATCCGATTTCACGTTGAGCCATTGCAAAACGGGTTATGGAATCAAGCATAAGCATAACGTTGCATCCCTTATCACGAAAATATTCAGCTACTGCATGGGCAAGAAACGCACCCTTAAGACGGATTAACGCAGGTTGATCAGATGTAGCAACAATGACGACTGACCGCTTCAATCCTTCAGGGCCCAAACTGTGCTCGATAAAATCGCGCAATTCTCTTCCACGTTCACCTATTAGAGCTATAACATTGACCTCTGCTTCGGAATATTTTGCTATCATACCAAGTAACATACTTTTACCAACACCAGATCCAGCGAAAATCCCCATCCTCTGTCCTTTTCCAAACGTCAACAAACCGTCAATAGCCCGTATCCCCGAACCAATTGGAGTTGAGATACGTTGACGTGACATAGGGCATGGAGGTTGATTCATTACCGGATATCGTGTAGAAAAACGTAATTCACCTTTATTATCGATTGGATTGCCCAAACCATCTATCACTCTGCCAAGTAACCCCATGCCAACGGGTACGCTCAACGGTTCCCCGCAAGGATTAAGCAGGTCACCAGCGGCAATACCTGTAAGCTTACCAAGCGGCATAATTTGAACACGTTTATCTTTTATGCCAACAACTTCAGCTTTGACACTATCAAAACCATCTTTGGATTGTATGGTACAAAGATCACCATGATTCATGGAAGGACATGTGGCTTCTATCATTAAACCAGTAAGTTTAGCGATACGTCCTTTGACTTTAAGTGGATCACAATGAGAAAGAGCGTCACTATACGCAACGCATTTCTTTTTCAACTGTGCTATTGAACGGGTTGCTCTGGCAGTTCCCATGTGATAAGCTCCTCAATCTTTTGGCGTACTTCCGCGAGAATCTGCTCGATACGGGCATCAACGACATCTGTATCCGACTCAATATAACAACCGCCCTGTCCGACAGCAGGATTAACCTCAATGCGAATCTGAGACAAATCAAAATCGCGTTGCTGCATCTGAGCGACAACCTGCTCAAAGTGATGCCCTGTTTCCGGATGAACATGCAAGATGAGGTTACGTTTCTGAGTGCATTTCTCAAGCGAATCAATGATTATCCGAGACACCACATCAGGACGGGATAATTCTTTTCGAACCACAATCTGCGCCATTTCGATAACCAGGCGTACCATATCTTCTTCAAGTTCTTTTTGGACGCTATCAATATACGAGTTACATTCGTCAACAACAGTATCGACGAGTTTTGTTGCATTATCAAATTGTTTTTGCTGCTGCTCAGTGGCATCCTGTGACCCCTTTTGGTAGCCTTCTCTATATGCCTGTTCTTTGACACGTTCTATCTTTTCATCGATAATTTTTTTTAGTTCGTCGTCTTGCAGATAGGTCAGCAATTTATCTGTAACAGGTTGTGCCTGAGTTACAGACCGTTTAATTTTAATTACTTTAGACGATGAGTTCGTCATCTGCGCCACCTCTGCCGGATATCACAATTTCGCCTTCTTCCTCGAGTCTGCGCACAACGTTGACTATTTTCTGTTGCGCTTCTTCCACCACTTTGAGTTTTACCGGTCCCATATAATCGAGTTCTTCCTGTATCATCTGAGCAGCTCTTGAAGAAATATTCTTGAAAATCTTATTTTTCACTTCTTCGCTGGCAGCTTTAAGAGCAACGCTTATTTCATTGGTATCTATTTCTTTCAAAACTTTCTGCATAGATCTGTCTTCAACATGAACTATATCTTCAAAAACAAACATAAGTTTTTTGATTTCTTCAGCAAGTGCGTTTTCACGTTCCTCAAGTGTTTCCAAAATATTTTTTTCAGTACTGCGATCAACATAATTGAGGACTTCCGCAACTGATTTAGCACCACCGATAGAGCTCAGATTGGTATTGAAGGTGCCGGACAACTTATCTTTAATGACACGCTCTATCTGATCAATAACTTCAGGTGTTGTCCGTGACATTGTCGCAATACGAATACTGACTTCGGTTTGCATCTCTTCAGACAACATAGAAAGGATTTCTGCCGATTTTTTAGGTTCAAGATGCGCTAATATCAATGCAATAGTCTGCGGTTGTTCTTGTTGCAAAAAACTACATATTTGGTTTGTATCTATCTTATCAAGGATTTCAAAAGGACCGCCTTTTCCGATTGCATACCTGACTTTTTCAATAACCTCACCAGCTTTTTCCGTACCAAGCGCTTGTTCAAGAACCATTCGGGCATATCCCTCACCACCTTTTGCAAGACAATCATTGGCAAGAGTCATTTGATACGCTTCTTCAAAGACACTCACACGAGCCTCACGAGAAATATGTTTTAATCGTGAAATCTCGACCGAAACCTTTTCGATTTCATCATCGTTCAACTCTTTAAAAATTTTTGCCGCGCCTTGCGGACCAAGAGATATAATCAATACGGCCGCTTTTTGCAAACTAGTCAATTTTGAGGGGATACCACCTTTTTTTATCATTTTTCAGATAACCATCCTTTCAATATTGATACGATATTATCAGGATTTTCATTTGCAACTTTAGATATTGCTTTTTGATATAAGTTTGACTTCTGACGCAATTCAACATCACCGCTGGGAAGGTGCATTTCCTGCAAATCGTCTATAGACAACTCTCTTCTTTCCGGTTTAGCTGCTGCAACTTGCCCCGGTCCCACAGCTAATCCTTCGTCAATACGAGCTTTTTTGATAAGCCCAGAGAAAATCACCAAAACAACCACAATCAATATCACAACAGAAGCATTTTTAACCACAGTGATGATAAATTCCCATCTCTGAGCTTCCTGCATACGTTTTTCTCCGGCAGAAACAGCATCTTTGTTAAAAATACTTTCACTGACGACAACCTGATCGCCACGTGTTTCATCATATCCCACAGCACTTTGTATAATCTGCTCAAGTTGTTTCAGCTCTGTTGCATCACGTTCAACATAATTTCCATCCGCATCTTTTAGTTTACGAATAAATACAGCCGCGGAAAGTTTTTTGATATCACCAACTGACTGCATAATTTTCTGTACTTTCCTATCTATTTCATAAGTACTTTTAATTACTTCTTTTTGGCTCTGCGAGCTTGTACCACCAGTTTGCACATCTTCCTTTTCTTCAAGGTTTGATGCTGTACCACTAGGAGCCGACATACCAGAACCGCCACTGCTTTTTTCTGAAGTAATTTGCTCTGTACGAACTACTGCGCTTTCCGGATCAAATTTTTCTTCCGTTACCTCTATCTGCTCAAAATTCAAATCAGCATTAACCCTTACAATAGCATTGTCGACCCCGAGAACAGCCTCAAGCATAGACTGAACTTTTGTCGCAAGATGCAGTTCGACATTCTTTTGCAACTCAAGTTGATTCGCGGTCAGATTGCCATCATCAGCGGCATCTGCATTTTTAGATAACATGTTACCGTATTGATCAATAATAGTTATATTTTGAGGAGCAAGCCCTTCAACAGCGCTCGCGGTCAGATAGCGAATTCCATTTATCTGCTCTTTTGATAACACAGCACCCGGTTTCACACTCAATGCTATAGATGCGGTCGTCTCTTTCTGATTTTCAGCAAACAATTCTGTTTCAGGGATAACGATATGCACACGGCTAGAAACGACTTCTTCAATCTGACTGATAGTACGCGAGATTTCACCCTGAATAGCACGTATATAGTTCATGTGCTGTACAAAGTCGGTTATACCGAAACTTGTTTTATCAAAAATTTCAAAACCAATCCCTTTTCCTTTCGGAATACCTTCGCTGGCGAAATCAAGACGAAGGTCGTAAACCTTTTCTGTAGGGACATAAATTGATCTACCGCCATCACGCAGATTATATTTGATACCTCTATCCCGTAACTGTTCGATAATCAAACCGGCATCAGCTTGGTCAAGACGTGAATAGAGCAGGTCATAACTGGGCCGATACGCCCACATCAACAAACCTACACTCGCACCTATTAACAATAAAACAACAAAAACCAATGAGAGTCGCTGGTTAATTCCCAGCTTGCCCCATATTCCTCTAAAATAACCTATATATTCCGAGACATTTGGTTTCAAGGATACCTCCTGATGATTTCCCTACATAAAATTGCTGTATTATCCAGAAAGCATTTTCTATACCAAATTGGAAACAAGAAAATATAATATAAACACAATACAAACAGTTTTTCGTGCACTACTGGCAGTCCCGCTCGAATATTCGTTCATAACTTGATTATTACAGCCTGGAAAACATCAAATCTTAATAATTATAAACAAACTTTATATTTAAAAGAGAGTTCAGGATTTCTAAGTGGATGTAAAAACAAACTCATTGTTTGTTTTTCATACAATGGCAGCAGCAAAAACAGTCAGAGTCAACTAATTACATCATAACAGAAAATAATTTGAAAAATTTTGGAGTATGTTGAAGTCGCATATATAATACGCTTATAATAATCTATAGGTAAGAAAAGAATAACGATTACAGCGGTGTTTTAGTGACTTCTTTATAAGCGGCAAAAAGCTTATTACGGATTTCCATCATTAATTTAAAAGCGACATCAGCTTCGTTCATGGCAATCATAACTTGATGGATATCGGTTATTTCGCCAGTGGCAAGTTTCTGTACAGACTCGGCGGCATTATTCTGCATGGCATTTACATCCTGAAAATATTCCCCTAACACCTTACTGAATGAAGCAGTACCTTGCTGCTTTTGCTTTTGGACTTCGCCTAACCCGGGTATTTCAGGTATTTTCAAGCCCTCTATAGGACGAATAGGATTCATATCAGCCATACCGGTTTCCCCCGTTTATTATTTTTGTCCAAGTTCAAGCGCTTTGTTTGCCATGGTTCGTGCCGCGTTAAAGGCGGCAATGTTTGCTTCATATGCCCTTGTGGCAGTAATCATATCGACCATTTCCTCAATAGGATTAACATTTGGATACGCTACAATACCTTTTTCATCTGCATCAGGATGTGTCGGATCGAATATTTTCCGCAATGGAGCATTGCTATCAACAATATCAGCAACCTCCACGCCTGCTCCCTGCTGAGAAGCATCTTTGATGGTATCAGATAGCAATTCACGGAATAATACGAGTTTTCTGGTATACGGTTTTCCGTCAGCGCCATGCGTAGAGTTAGCGTTAGCCAGATTGTTAGAGATAATATTCATACGCACGCGTTCGGCAGATAAACCCGACGCACTAATATCCATTCCAGCAAACATATCACTCATAAGTTACTCCTTATGCCGGTCCTTGCATTGCATCACGCAATTTATTGTAGCGACCTTTTAACATTTGTGTATACATACTAAACAGAATGGCGTTTTTTGACAAATCGCTCAATTCTTTATTCAAATCAACATTATTACCATCACGGCGAACAGGTGTAACATCAGGCCTAACAACTTTACCTTCCAGTGTTTTCAATGCATCACTGCCACCTGATTCACTAAGGGCACTGCGTAATTGATCCATAAAATCGATATCATTTCGTTTATAACCAGCTGTATTTACGTTAGCTATATTATTGGCAATCACCTGCTGACGCTGTGCGCCGATATCAAGCATCTTCTTTAAAAAATCATAATGTTTTGATTCGAATATTGATAACATGCGATTCCTCCTGTATCACCTGCTATGATTAAAGCAAGTTTCATACCTCTTTAGAAATCAAAACAGCAGACAACACAATGTCTATCTATGATGCATGTAGCGTTCCAGAATAGCAACGAATTCTATTAAGCTCAAAAAGGATTGGGATCGGCAAAAATTGCCGATTAAAAAGGAAAATATTGCGAAAACCATGAAAAACTTACCGCTTACGAACATCTTTTTTTTCGTATTGGTCAAAGCCGGAAGTCTTTTCTATTTCCAATTTTCCCCGTTCTGTAGACAATATGAGGGCTTCCAGACTATCTATTTCTTCAACAATGCGCGCACCCTCAACAGGATCAAGTACCATAAGAGCGGTAGCCCATGCGTCTGCTTTTGTGGCGCAATCGGCTATAACGGTAACACTGGTGTTGACGGTCTCGGGTTGACCGGTTACCGGAGAAAATATTTGAGAATATTCTTTTCCCTGAATTTTATAATAGCGTGCATAGTTTCCAGAAGTAACAACAGAAATATCTTTCAGGTTTAACACTTTAATCACGCGAGTATTTTTTAGAGGATCGCGTACACCTATGTTCCAAAAATCTCTTCGTCCGGGTTTACCAAGACAATACACATCGCCACCGGCATCTACCAGACAATTAGAAACCCCTGATTTACGAAATACGTCAACAGCACGGTCAATAGAAAATCCCTTGGCAATTCCGGACAACGTCAATTCCATGCCCGCTACTTTAAACTCAATTTCTTTGGTATCGGTGTGCAGAATAATTTTATCCCAACCGACTTTTGACAACTCCGATTTAATCTGCTCATCAGTAGGCAAGACATCTTTTTCGGCACATTGCTGCCATAGATCCATCAAAGGTTTAACGGTTACATCAAATGCCCCATCGGTAAGTTGATGTACTTCACCGGATAATACAAGCAAATACCACATCTCATCAGAAACGGCATACCTGCCCGGCTTTGGAGCGTTGTTGAGTTTCGTTATTTCGCTGTCTTCTTTATAGATCGACATCACGCTTTCAACATCGCTTATGGCGTTAAACGCATCTTCCATGGTCTTTTTTATAAAATCATTTTGCTCGTAAAATGTCGATATATGAACATAGGTTCCCATCATGGTACGAACTTCCCTGTTCAACTTGACACCGCTGTTAGCAAAATATCCGGTTTTATACATAACTACTACAACCACAAGCACACAAATAAAAAAACCAACCAGTACTAACTCTAATACATTGCGACGAGCCAAAACATTACCCTCCCCGTTTGTGAATATAAAAAATGGAATATTTTTCTACATCGTAAGCATTGTCAAGAATCAAGGTCCCATCCTGATTGACATAACTACGGATTGATGATGAATTTTGCGGATCGGTTAGGATCAAAGCTGATGATTTTTCTTCAAAAAGCTGCATAAAGTCATCCTGTTCGTGAAGCAAGGTAACCGGTATATCGGTATAAAACAACAAAGATGGCATACACGTCATTCTAAATACATACAACGTATCATAGTTTACCATATTATCCTGCATCGCTTCAACCAATAGTTTTATATCGGGATTCAGATCAAGTCGGAGATAATTCCTGCTAAAGAACATATGGCCCGGAATGATACTTACCGCTACAGCCAAAACAACAATGCGAGCTTTTTTAGACTGGAGGTATCTTACAACCCCCATAGCCGTTAGCAATGCCAACGGCGGGTATACCGGTTGTATATACCAGTGCAACTTGGTTTTTGCACAGCTGAATATTAAAAAAATGACGCCGAACCATACAAGTAAAAAAGCGACCAACTGATTGCGTTTCCACGCTTGCAAAATACCGAACAGAACCGCAAGAGGAAACAAAAAACACCACGGCCGCGATTCGTGCATCATCTTTGTCACATAATAAAAAACACCACCGCCATGACCAGCTATTTCCGCATTAACTGACTGCACAATTTTAGACCCTAGAAAATGATCGGCAAACAAATCGCCATACTGCATATATTGCTGAATCACCCACGGAGCACATACTACACCAAGGACAAGAAAACTCAACCACCACAACCAGCGTTTTGCAATTTCACGGTAGCCCGGGAATACAAGCAATATTATTTGAGCGATAGGAGCAAAAAAACCGACCGACCACTTGGTCAATATTGCAAGGCCTGAAGCCACCCCTGATAGTAAAAACCAACGGGGATTTTTTTTGCCCAGATAAAATGCCATCATGGAGACCGTGATAAAAAAACCAATAGGAACATCAAGCTGTCCCATTTTAGCCATCCTGACAAAATGCGGCGTTCCCAATAATATCAAAGCAGCCAGTAAACCGCCATGAAACGATATAAAGCGCCAGCCAAATAAAAAAACCAGTATAACTGTCAACAGACCACATGTCGCCGATACAAATCTTGCTTGCCATTCCCCTACTCCTGCCATCATGTACACTTGTCTGGTCAGCCAAAACATCAACGGAGGTTTATCGATAAACGGGCGTTGGTTCCAATAGAGATTATACCAGTCTGAATGATCAAGGCTTTCCTTTGCAACCTGTGCATATACCGATTCATCCCAATCACGCAAACTGCCGTTGAGACCTGTCCAGAACAGTGTTGCAGCCAAGACAATAAGCAAGGCAGAAATGAATAATTTTTGGTTGGTGTTGTGCATAGAATCCCCCAGACTTGCAGGCATTATAATGGATGCATCTATCTATGTCCAACGAATTATGGCTAAGCCCTGACGCTTTTTGATTTATTTACATCATTCCTTGTGCTAAGATGCGGACGACAATTTTTTTCAAGAAAGGATACCATGAATACATCTGCAAAAAATTCTTCTTTCGATACAAACGACAACACTATTATCACACAGCTTTCTAATCTATATAGTGATCATCTTAAAGCAGTATATGCCTGTTGTGAAAAAAATCTTAGTTCTAAAAATCAGTTACTTGATCCATATTATCAATATCTCCGTCAAACAAAAGGGAAAATGATCAGATCAATCGTACTATTTGAAAGCGCCAAGGCTACCGGAGGTATAACTAAACGTCACATCACTGCGGCTTGTGCTCTGGAACTGATGCATTTTGCCAGCTTAATCCACGATGATATCATTGACGACAGCCAGGCACGCCGTTCAACTGCCTCAGCACATATTCACTATAATACGCAAACAGCGGTTATTCTCGGAGACCTGTTGATCAGCAAAGGTTTTTCACTATTCGCGTCACTCGACAACGCGGATATATGCGATATCGTTGCGAAAACTATGCAACGAATTGTAGAAAGCGAACTGCATCAATTTGCCGCTGTACCTATGGATAGGAAATCGTATATATCGATCATTGAAGGTAAAACAGCGTGTTTGTTCGGCATTGCTATGTATCTGGGCGCATATCTAAATGGAAGTGAAACAGCACCGTTCTGGGAAAAAGCAGGTATCGCACTTGGAATGGCATTTCAAATCATGGATGATGTCTCCGATACTCGAACTATTATTCAATCAAAGAAAATTTCCGAATCGGCAAAACGAGAACTCTGGACATTACCGGTGATAGTCGCTCTTGAATCATTGGAAGGGCACGAAAGAAACTTATTTCTTAATTACCTTAATAGTGCGAAGCAAGCCAATCTTGCCCCCTTGCACACCATGATTCTGGAAACAAAAAGTATGGAACAGGTCCGGTCCTGTGTACAGACATATCTTGATAATGCGTCACGGATTATATTTGCAGGAGGAGAAGGGAAAGAGTTTTTCGGGCTTTTTTCCGAATTGGTCACCAATGAATTATACTGGTAACAAAACCCTGACGGCTGTTTACTCAGGAAACAGCCGCCAATGTATATGAATATTCCTCAGGTATTTCGTTATTATCACGATACTCATTGAGTTTATTTCTTAATGTCCTGATGCTAATATCCAGCATTTGAGCTGTTTTGGTTTTATTCCAACAGTTTGCTCTTAGAGTTTCGAAGATAAGCAATTTTTCCATTTCACGTATAGTTACCCCGGCCTTTAATGCCTGTTCAGACAGCTCGCTGTCATTATCCTGCTCATCATCGATATAAGAAGAACGATTAAGACTCATGTGTTCTGAAGGTACTTCTATCTCCTTGTATCCAAGGACAACTGACCGCTCGACTATATTTTCGAGTTCACGGATATTTCCCGGCCATGTGTAAGATTTCAAGTCTTCCATATTATCGGATGAAATTGTGAAAGATTCTATTCCGTTTTCCGCACAATATTTTTGCACGAAATAAGATGCCAGCTCTTCGATATCATCGGGACGCTGATGCAACGGTGTTAACATTAAAGGAACCACATTAAGGCGATAATACAAGTCTTCCCTGAATTCACCTTTTTTAACTGAATCGATTAGGTCACGGTTGGTAGTTGCAATTATACGAACATCAACACTGATCGATTTTTCGCCACCAACACGCTCAAATTCACGTTCCTGAATAACACGAAGCAATTTAGCTTGTAAATGAAGCGGTATTTCAGATATTTCATCAAGCAACAATGTACCACCATTCGCAAGTTCAAAACGACCAAGCCGTCTGGATACGGCATGAGTAAACGCGCCTTTTTCATGACCAAACAATTCGCTCTCCAAAAGGCTTTCAGGTATAGCGGCGCAATTGAGTTTTATAAACGGACGGTCATGGCGATCGCTACTATAGTGTATTGTCCTTGCCACCAATTCCTTACCTGTACCACTAGGCCCTTGAATCAAAACAGTAGCTTTGGTCGTGGCAACCTTTTTGACGGTCTTAAGAATCGACTGCATAGGACGACTTTTTGCGATCAATTCGTCAAAATTGTATTTTTCGTTAATTTCCTGTTTTAAATACGTATTCTCATTAATCAAAGTTTGACGTTCAATGATCTTTTTGAGAACAATCTCTATCTGGTCTACGGAAAAAGGTTTCAGGATATAATCAAAGGCGCCATATTTCATTGCTTCTATGGCTGTTTCAATAGTTCCATATGCAGTCATAACAACTACTTCAGTTTGAGGAAATTGCCCTTTAATCCGCTTTAGCAGCTCTATGCCACTCATGTTAGGCATTTTAATATCTGTAAAAACCAAATCAAACTCTTCATCTGCTAACATATAAAGAGCTTTGTTAGCATCCTGTACTGTTTGAACGGAAATATTAAGCCGTTCGAGCGATTCCTGCAAAAACCGTCTCATGAGAATTTCATCATCCACTACGAGTACTTTTTCGATAGTCATAGTCCTATTTCCTCCTGTACAGGCACCTCACCTGGAAAGTATAAGGTTATACAGGTACCTCTACCTGCTTGCGAATTCACACTAATTTTTCCGCCGTGTTCTTCGATGATTTTATACACAGTGGACAACCCCAACCCCGTGCCGTTTTCTTTCGTGGTATAAAAGGGGTAGAAAATTTTATCTTTCATCTGTGAGTCAATCCCCTTACCCTGATCAGTAATAGAAATGACGTTCCAGAAACATATGTCAGCGCCCAATATATCAGCCTGGTCACGATCATAAAAAAAGGCTGAGTCATCTAACTCCAAAGTGTTTTCATGATACAAAAGTGTTGAGTCCTCCGCAGATGGTTTTAAAGGGCCACGTTTGCCGCTATGAATGATAATAGTGCCCGGATGATCCATTGACTGAAGGCTATTTACCAGCAAATTCCATAAAATCTGCTGTATAAGCACCCTGTCAGCAAACATGACAGGATCTTTTTCTGAACTAAATTCAGCTACAATCTTGATATTCTTTTTATCAATATTTGGGGAAGTTTCTATCATCTTGGAGGTATCGTATATGACCTCACGCAAAGGGAAAAAAGATTTTTTAATATGCACAGGGCGTGCATAGTCAAGCAGGCTAGATACAATGTGATTCACACTTTTGACGCCTTCCATGATATACGATGCCATGCGCTGGTTCTCTTTATCTGCTTCAAGTACACGAACCAGAAGCGAAGCAAACCCTTCTATTCCTCCCAACGGATTGCGAATCTCATGGGCAACCCGAGCCGCCATCTCGCCAAGAGCGACAAGGCGGTCGGCACGACGGGCTTTAGCCTGCAATTTTTTGAGTTCACGTAAATCGCGCAACAAAAGTAAATAGCCGATATTTTGATCTTTACTGCTTGTTATTAACGAACGGGAAACACTCACAGCTATAGCGTCACCATTACGGCATAACAGCGTAGCTTCCCTTTCTCCTATAGCATGATCACTTCTTATCAAATTAACAAGCTCGCTGCTGGTTACTTTTTCAAGCGTGACCAATTGCTCGACAGGTTTACCAGAACACGCTAATGAATCTACTCCAAGCATTTCTTCGGCACAACGATTCAACACGGTTATCCTGCAGTTTAGATCGATAGCAATAACTGCTGCTCCCATACTTTGCAAAATATTTTCAAAATGACTTCTGACATGATCGATTTCGGTAATTTTTTGTTCGAGCTGATTATTTTTCTTTTCCAGCTCTTCATTGATGTGAGCGACTTCCTGTTCGAGTTTGTTATAAGCCTGCGTCAACTTTTCCGTATTCGCGTTAAAATACGAAAACGCTGCCGCTAACTGATCTACAAACTCTTCTTTTGTGGGTATCGTATTATCCATAGACCTATCGAGCACAAGTTTTGTATGCGTTCATGGCATACGTTTTATTAACCGGTTTAGGCGACATTCCTTGCCCCATAGTATCCTGTAAAAGCTGTTCATTATCGGCATCAGAGCTGATTAACTGCTCAAGCAGATGACTGATTTGTTGTACAATGGCGCTGATGCTGTCTCTGTCAGAATCACTCAGTGACAGTTCAAGAACTTTCGATCTGACAGGGACAATTTCAGCCTCAAGGCGATGCACAATATTGAGCAGTTCGTTTTTTTGATGCAGCAACTCTATCACTTTATTCAAACGTAGCGGTTTTGTATTTAGCTGTTGCCGTTCATCATTAGATAACGCTAATATCTGCTCATAGATATTTTTCTGAGCAATCAATTTTTCTTTATAGCATGCAACATATTTATCGCTGACACCGATCATGGTTAGACCTCCTCATATATTAAGCTGTAAAGGCACCTTCCTGCTTATGAATCTGTTGGTTAGTCAACACCGGTTGTTCCTCTTTTGTTGATACTTCCAGTTGTTTAGTCCACCTGCAATCTACAACAAAAGATTGATCAACAACGGCACAACCGCAAAAATGCCTGCATTCATCATTGCATTCCATGTGATGAATGCGTGTATTAACATCGGGGCAATACAGAGCGTTGTTTTCTACAGCAATTTTCATAACCTTCTCTCCTGTATAACGAGATTACATATTTTTGATCTTCGAATACCGATTATTCCATTCGATATTTTTCAGATCCCAGGCCGCTTGTTCTGCAACATTAGAATTAGGATACTTTTCACGTAACTCAGTATACATTTGTTGAGCCTTCTCATAGTCCTGAGCGTTTTCGTAACACTTACCTATCTGATACAAAACCCATGCCCGATCTGCAGGTAAAATTTCAAGAGGCATTAAATCCTGGTAGATTTGTGCGGATTTGTAGAATTGTTTTTCTTTAAAATATCCTCTTCCCAAGGCAAATAACGCTTTAATTTTGAGTTGATTTAGTTGATCAACCTGCTCATTGGTCAGAGTAGCGCGTGCATCTTCTTCATCAAGTTCTGTTGTATCAATACGTGTAAGAGTGTCTATAATTTCAATACTATTATTGAAGTATTGTGTTGCAGAATCAAACTTATCAAGCGTAAGTAAGATTGTTCCAAGCATAACAATACCTTGAACTTTCATCACTGGATCGGCTTCCTGATGTTCCAAATATAAAAATTGTTCGAATGAGTTACGGTATTCTTCCATCTCATAATAACTCATTGCCATGTAATAGCGGATGGACAACTGATGTTCCTTATCGTTGATAAGCTGCTTTAAAATAGCGACGGATTTGTCATAGTGTTTGTTTATAAAATGAATTTTACCCAGCGAATACAGTACTTCCCGTTTACGCTTAGGCGACATTTTTTCTCCTGATAGTTGCTCAAACGTTGCCTCTGCCATATCAATAACCCCTAAATTAAGGTATGATTTAGCCAGATTGAGACGAGCTTCCTGTGCGTATTTATATTTAGGTTCGCTTTTTAGGGCAGTGAAATAAGCGATAGACGCTTCTTTATATTCCTGAGCGTCATAATAGGAATCAGCAAGGGCATATACCGCTTTGTAGGCATACTGGTTGTCCAGAGAATGATTGCTCGCCACTTCCTCAAGAATTTCGCGCTGGTTGGCAATCTCGCCTGTTTTAGCATAACAGCCTGCCAGAATATACAATGCCTCATAATAATATTCGCTGTGCTTGTATCGTTCGATGATACGTCTAAGATTCCATATAGCAGAAAAATAGTTATTCTGGGAAATAAAGATTTTCGATACTTTCAAAAGGCTACTTGCAATAATACGGGTATCATTAAAATATCCGGCGACATTTTCGTATGTCATAATCAATTTTTTTATATTTTTCTGTTTTTCATAGCAATCCGCAATATTCAGATATGCTTCATAACTGAGTTCATGTTCGCCTAAAGTATCAATAACGTGAAAAAAAACTTTTATAGCCATCTTATACATGGCTAATTCTTTATAGACTACGCCTAAAGCATAATGTATTTGTATATTTTGTTTTGTTGCGCCTTCCAGCTCGAGATATTTCTCGAGATACTCTTTTGCCTTCGCGTATTCTTCATTATCAAAATAATAGAGTGCCAGATGCCGCAACGCCTGATCATAATAGGTTGAAGATGGAAACTGTTCGAGCATCACGGTATACAAATCGGCGCTAATTTCCTGTAAATGCTCTTTTTTGAACTGGGATGTAATGTGATCAGGTATACCGCTAAATTCAAATGGCTTGTTGATTATATGTTTGACCATCTCTTTTTTTTGTTCAAGCGTGAGGGATTGTTCCTGCTTAACAGTATCTTTTGTTTTTCTGACAGTATTTTCTATTACATTAACAGTAGATTCGATATTTTCAACAGTAGATTCTGTTGTATTACCAGTATCGTCTTTCATACCAGCAGTATTTTCTGCTTTGTCAGCAGAAGAAGGCTGTAGATTTTTCTGATCGCTCAATTCCTGGGCGATTAAAGGCGGAATAACAATAAATAAGCATAGCAGTAAGGTTAGCCGCATAATCATTCTCTATTTTCAAATTTAGGTTCCGGCAATAATTCTGCTTCTTTGGAATAAAGCTGAGCCAAATGATATACTGTTTTCGAGAGCATGGCATCGTCAGTGGTAGAATCTAAAAGCGACAATAACATTTCACGAGCTTTCTCAATATGCTCTCTTTGTATATATAATTCTGCCAAAGACAATTCTATATTCTCCATATAGGGATTATCAGGATATCTGATCAAAAAATCTTCATAAGCAGTGATGGCGCTTATGCTATAACCAAGATACTTTTGGCAATTTGCCATCTGATAGTAACGCCACATCTGATTTTCATCCGGATTTTCACGCGTTCCGGCGAGCAAATAGAAAAAAAGAGCATCTCGATATTTACGATTATCAGAAGAATAAGGAGTATCAAAAAACAAATCGCCCATCATAGTAAGTGACTCACAGGCAAATTCACGAGTCATCACCTGTGCTGCTGCCTCTCTGAGCATATTATACGCTTCATCATAAAGCCCACGTTCAAGACGTTCTGAAGCCCGATCGTAGAAATTCTCGAAATCACGTAACGTAAATAATTTTTTTGTTTTTACCGAGAAAAATTTTTCTTTGTTCTCATAGCAATAGTATCCCAGCGGTATAAACACAAGCGCCAGCATACCAATAATCATCGCAACACCTATAAAATGTGATTTAATATACTTCACCGGCATTACTCTTTCGGTTTGATACTCCACAACAATCGTTTTTCAACATTACTGACGTTATCGCCACAACTGAGTACAGCGTCGTCATGAGAATCATACATATCGATAATTTGAGACAACCCGCATATATCAAAAATGACCTTAACTTCCTGTTTCATACCAAAAATTTTCAAGTCACCGCCACTTTTGCGCATGACATCCATCGCATATCCTATCACCCCGAGTCCACGGCTTGAAATAAACTCTATTCCAGAAACATCAAGAATCACATAGACCACCTTTTGATCTACCAGTGAATGTATAAGTTCGCGAAATTCCTGTACGGTATCGAGTATGACATCATCCAACACCGTTAAAATGACAATATTATCGTTTCTGTTGATTTCAAAACTCATAATTGCATCCTGCTATATCGTTGGAATTACTGTTGGCTGTTCTATTGCTTTTTCAAGAACCACCTTGCACCCTTTACCGGGAGCGGTATCGATGGTTACATTGTCCATAAGGCGATTCATGAGAAAAATCCCCCTGCCGCCTTCTTTAATCAATCCTTCATAAGAAATGTTATCCGGCTGTTCATATGATTCAAGATCAAAACCAGCACCAAAATCTTGCACCTCAATAATGAGCCTGTCATGATCCAATTTGAATTTAACGACCATTTCACCGGGTTCAACATCAACATAAGCAAAAGAAATGATATTAATTAACGCTTCAATCAACGCAGTCATAACCGCGTGCCGTTGGCCATATGATAGTGACTGAGATCGTAAAAAATCTTCTGCCGCTGAACGAATTAGTACAATAGAATCTCCGGTACCAGAACATCGAATTTCTTTTTCCTGTGCCAATACAGGCCCATAACATAACGACATAACTGTTACATCATCAGCATGGGAGAAATCGTCTTGCGCAAAATGTTTATAAAGCGATTCAGCTAGATAATAGCGTTTTTCAGGCAACACACTCTGAGCCTGTTGTTTGAGAATCTCATAAGGATTCTGCTTCGGATATTTTTCTTCTATTATCCTGATGAACCCATCAGTAAACATCAAAAATATGTCACCCTGTCCTATAGCCACTGTGGAAAGACGTAAATTCAGTTCTTTAAACAATCCGATAAACGCACCGTTTTCACCGAGCATATTCGGATTAAAGACATCCCCATGGTGAAAGAACAATGGTTTTTCATGCCCCGCATTTACATATCGGAACACACCTTGCTTGATATCGAGAATCCCCAAAAACAAACTAATTGGAATACCCTGAATACCCTGGTTATGTATATGTGTATTTACTCGGTTGACAATCTCGACAGGATCATCACAATGGCTTGCTTCAGATCGAATTAAGCTCTTGACCATGATCATGACCATTGATCCGTCCATGCCTTTTTCACCTACATCACCAATAGCCAGAAGGATGGATTCATCATTGATATAAAAATAGTCATAAAAGTCAGCTCCAAGCCCCACCAGAGGCACGGTTTTCACATCAACTGACAAGCTTCCCAAAACAGATTCACCGCTTGGCAATATTTTTTCTCTTATATCAAGTGGTTTGGCAGTTTTTTGAGGTTTGGTTTCCGTTGCTGTCACAACAGGTTCCTGTACAGTTTCCTGAAGCTTTTGCGATTTCTGATCTTTAAGAGCTTTGGCAACCACTTCTTTGACATTATTAATCTGAAAGGGTTTTTGAATATAATCAAACGCCCCCAATCTAACCGCTTCGACAGCGGAATCAAAATTTCCGTAAGCGGTAATAATCACAACATGTGTAGATGGTGAAATTTCTTTGACTTTACTAAGCAACTCCATACCGGTCATACCAGGCATTTTCAGATCAGTCAATACAACATCGGCTATTTCTTCTTTGAACAATGCCAGACCGTCTTCGCCACTATGAGCAGTCCGTACATCGTATCCCTCATCCAGCAAGGACTCTTCCAAGGCAAAGACAATTGTCTTTTCATCATCTACAATTAATATTTTCGCACTCATCATTAAACTACCTTTTATTAAAGATGTGCCTGAGCACATCAGCTATCCATACTATTACTCAATATCAAAATATTTTTCCTCTATGATATTGTCTTCATCATCAGGCACTTCGTCAGCAGGAGCTTCATCGGTTTCAATAATGACCTCATGAGGAACAACTGCATCGTTATCCAGATCTATAGGGTTCTCCATATTAACCGGAAATACACTTGTATCATGTTGAGGAGTCACACCCAATTCTGGAGCTGATATATTATCCTGTAATGCTTCTAAATTAAGTCCTTCAACAGTCCAGTCTTCATATTTCATCTCAGGACGATCAATAGTCAAAACCATACCAGGATAAATATAATCAGGATCAGATATTTTGTCTTGATTAGCATGATAAATATTAATCCACTTATAGGGATTATCATAAATCTGGCGCATTGCTGCTATTCTCCACAAACTGTCATTTTTTTTGACTTCATAATATGGTGGATATTGGGACTCACGAACCAATTTTTTTCGCAATATAGCCATACGCAAATTAGTCAACTTGTTATCAAGCGCCAAATACTGAAACCGCATAGCAACACCTTTTTCCTGCATTTCTCCTAACTCATGATCTTTCTTTTCAATCATCATAGTTAAATGTTCAACGCGCTCTTTTAATATTCGCATTTCGCTTTCCATTTTTTCTGTACGCTTAGTTTCAGTGAGATATTTTTTACGCAATAGTTTCAGCTCAGTAAGAGGCGAATCATCTTCAACAACAACGCCTTTAATGCCATATGTAGTCGATCCTTCCGTCAAGTAACCACGAGATGCCGGTTCCTGAATTGGAATATCTTGATATTCATCAACAACTACCTCTTCCTCAACCATGCGTTGAGCAAAACAAAATGTCGACATCACAATATAAACAACTATACATATTAAAGATTTTTTGAACATCATAAAATACACCTCTTTTTTTTATGTTTTATTAGAGATTAATTTAAGCAACATCCATGCCACACTCATTTAAATAATTTATCAATTTGAGCTAAAACGAAACATATTTCAAAGAAAGCAAACACGCGGATTCTGTAGAATGTTAAAACACATGGTAACGATAATTTTTCTGTAGAAAAACAAAACAGCCTGTCACCAATAAGATCGGCAATCAGGCTGTTAAGAAATATTCAAATGTAAATAGGTACGATTAATCGCGCTCAAGATTGTACTTTTTGATCTTAGTATACAGCGTAGTCCGGTTAATACCGAGTTTCTTTGCAACAAGATTCTTATTCCATGAACAAGTCGATAAAGTACGTTCTATGAGCCATTTTTCCATATCATCAAGAGTCATGTCATCATTTACAGGCAAAGCAGGTGTAGCATCATCTTGCTGGCGAGCAGCAGCCTGATGTGATGGCGAAATACTCAGGTCTTGAGGTAACAGCACATCTTCACTTTCCAGTAATATGGCTCGTTCAAGAACATTACGTAATTCTCTGATATTACCCGGCCATGAATATGAAAGCAACAGCTGTTCAGCTTCAGGATGAATTTTTGAGACAGATTTATTGAAATCACGATTGAATTCATTAATAAAATGACGGGTTAACAGCAATACATCATCCTGTCGTTCACGCAATGGAGGAGAAATGATTTGCACAACATTAAGCCTATAGTACAAATCATCTCTAAATAAACCATCACTGATAGATTGCTCCAAATCTTTATTTGTTGCGGCAACGATACGGACATCAACATTAATCTGCTTTGTGCCACCAACTCGCTTAAAATTCTTTTCCTGCAGGACGCGCAACAATTTGGCTTGCATAGCCATTTTCATATCACCGATTTCATCAAGAAACATGGTTCCGCCGTTTGAAAGTTCAAACAGCCCCTTTTTCTCTTTTTTTGCGTCGGTGAATGCTCCCCTTTCATGTCCAAACAGCTCGCTTTCGAGCAATTCATCGGGAATAGAAGTACAGTTAACGTCCACAAAAGGTTTTTCACTACGGTTGCTGGCATAATGTATTGCCCGCGCAATCAATTCTTTACCGCTACCACTTTCGCCACGAATCAATACGGTTGTCGCACGGCTTTCGACAATCTTTTCGATTGTCTTTTTCATTTTTTTTATGGCAGGTGAATTGCCTAGTATCTGTTCAATGGGATTATCTGATTTATGTCGACGCTCGATTTCTTTGAGCTGCTCAAGTTCTTTGCGGACATCGTAATTTTCGAGAGTATTCTGGACATCCATTTTAATTTTTTCAACGTTGAGCGGTTTTTCAACAAAACTATGAGCTCCTATTTTCGTAGCATTTACAGCGGTCGGTATATCCACATAAGCGCTCATCATAATAACCGGTGTATTTTGATCCATATCCTTGATCTGCTTAAGCACTTTAAGTCCGTCAATATCCGGCAACTTCATATCTAGCAGGACAATATCAGGAGACGATTCTTTCACTTCGCGAATAGCCTCTTCACCGGTTGTGCCGGTGATAACCTTATAACCTGCATCACGCATGGCCTCGCTTAGTGAAAATACAATTGATGATTCGTCATCCACAATGAGAACTGTTTGCGGCATATAAAAAAACCTCCCGTTGTAGTTTTCGCTATTTTATATTTTTGACTCTTGTTTTTCTTCAAAAGCGAAATACATCTGTTTTTCATCATCCTGGTCTAAACGCGCAGGTAAAAGAACTGTTACTTCAGCGCCTTGATCGGGTAAATTTCGAGCTTCTATTTTACCTCTATGCGTTTTGACGATACTTCTTGTAATTGTCAAACCAAGACCGAGACCATTAGTTTTAGTTGAATTAAACGGCTCAAATAAATCTTTTAAGACCTCATCAGGTATACCGGTACCGGTATCTCGGATAATAATAGATATATATTCAGTATTATGCAACTCAGTCAAGTCAGTTGCAACTGTCAAAACACCACCATCAGGCATAGCACTGATCGCATTCAGCATAATATTAATGATAGCCTGCTGAATCTGATTTTCATCACATAGCATATCAGGTAATTCACGGTCATAATCCCTAACAACGTCAATATTTTGTTTTTGAAATTTCTTATGTACCAGATCAAGAGCGCTTTCGATAATTTTATTTATATTGGAATAAAAAAAACTGCTTTTCGAAGGGCTTGCGAAGTTGAGTAGTTCTTTAATGATACGATTGATACGCTCAATTTCATCGAGAATAACCATAACGAATTTCTTTTTGCGGTCGCCTTCTTCAAGTTTACCCGCGAGTACCTGCGCTGTAGCGCTGATACCAGCTAGTGGATTGCGAATTTCATGAGCGATGCTCGCAGATAACTTGGCTAAGGTCGACATTTTATTCAGATCTTTTTTTCGATCTTCACTTTTCTGGAAATCCTCATATTCCCGAAACAAACCGATAACGCCAATAATATCGCCACGGTCATTACGCAGTAACGATGTCGTACCACCGACAGGTATTTCTATCTCGTCTTTACGCACCATATATATTTTTTTTCGTGACGACATACAACCGGTAGCCAAAGTAAAAGTCAGCCAGTTTTTCTCACCATCTATTTCGCGAAATACCATATCACAGTGATTCTTTTTCACTTCCTCAACGGTATATCCCAAAATCATTTCGGCAGCACGGTTGATATATACAATGCTTTCGTCTTGATCAATTACAATAATACCGCTGGCCATATTTTTCAAGACAAGGTCACTGAACTGGCCGGCAAGGCCATGGGTGGATACATCATATTCGTGGACAACAAGATGCAGCGATTCAATTATTTTTTTTGCCAACTCTATCTTACTTTCAGATAAAGATGATCCAACTGACGCGACAATAATATAAACTGATGATTCGACATGAGTATAAAGAAGATATGTATTTCTCATCCCTCCAGAATCCAACAACCTGATATGGTTTGGTTCATCGCCGATATTTTCGGTCAAGAGTATTTTTTGGATCAATTCGATTTCGGCAGGATCATATCCTAACTGATAGCCTATATCAAGTTGAAGGTCACCGTTTTTTTTAAAATACGCTATTTTTTTTGCAGGTAATGTTTGACGTAAGATATCGATTAGATTACGTTCAAGGACTGAAACTTGTTCAGACACAGTCTGGACATGCTTTATATGTGAGAGAAAATCAAAAACAATATCCTCGTATTGTTTAGCCATAATCCCTTCCGATTATATTGCACATTCCCCGACATGAGCATTCTTACATCTAACGGTAAACTATACGAAAAATGTGCAGCGGTTTCCCATTGTTATGAGAAACGCATTATCGCACAGGCTAAAAACCTTGTAAATAAAAAATGTATTATTTTACGACATTTTAAGTTTATTGGGCGGGTTTTTAGCTAAAGACAACACCTTTGTCTAAAATAAGATAAACGTATTAATCAGACAAAATTAGGACAGATGAAAAAGAATCATTGCGAAGCCTCATTGGGGCTTAATCAATATCTGTTTCTATCCATATTTTTATATTTCGTAGTCGCTTTGCTCCTCTTAATGACGGCCCGTAAGTTTTTTCATTTACTCTTTAATCTAATTTTTCCGCATAGTGCGCTCTTCAGTAAAGATTTTGCGCATGATAAGGTTGTTTGATAGGCCATCTATAATTGATGAAGCACGGCTTATGTCTACAGGGGCTTTTTCCGTGAGGCCAAGTTCCGCAAGAATATTGTCCGCATCAAGATGTGGATTAGCCAGGGTTTCACAGATAACGAAAAAATCGCTATCATCAATATTCTCTATTTTCTTTTGTTCCATAGACACAGCAAACTGATAAGCGACCCCATTATTTTCATTTGTAATTTTCGATTCCGAGTATAACTGTATCAAATATCTAAAATACTGAAAGTAACTACATTTTCCAATAATATAATGAGGAGCCGGATTTAATAAATTCTGTTTTTCCAAAAAATACTGCACCATATCGTTGAATGTTGCTTTAAGATTTTCATTATTCTCCAAGAATGATAAAAACTTAGTAATATATGTTGTATTGTACAAAAAGACACCTTCATTAATACGTCCTATGAACTTATCGTACAATGGAAATTTGATACAAAAAAAAGAATCCTCCGCATACTTGTCCGCCTCATAACACATATATTCGAAAGCATCCGGAAAAAGAAGAACATCCGCATTTAAAACTGCAAGATACCTTGCGCCTGATTTTTCTCCAATAGATAATATTTTGTTAGCTGATTCCCGAGAACCATCGCTTTCAGTCACAGTAATAGCTGATGGTTCTATTTGTTGACGAACATTTTCGTATACTATATCTAGAATACGCGCTCCAATTGATTGTATGACTACATGAATATTGTCTTTTCTAAGCAACACAGGTTTCCTTGGTTTACTCGTAAGACAATGAGTGTTATATAATCTTTTCACTCGCCATAATGTATTGATATCAAAGATTTCAAACCCTTTGTTTTTGAGAATTTCAAACAGTGTATCAGGGGTAAAATGATTCACGTGTTCCCACGGGTTGACGTCTTTATTAGGAATTGATTTAAGAGCAAATGTGTCATCATGATGAAAATCAAAGAGTGTAAGAGCATTAGGTACAGCAATCCAGATATAGCCTGTCTCAGACAATATAGATTGAAAGAGTTCCAATGTCTCATTAAAGTTAAGGTCATGTTCAAGAAACTGATTGCATATAATAAAATCATACGGCGCATTCTGTTTAAGTTCCTCAAGGTTATAAAGTATAGAAATATTGTTTTGCCGCAGATACTCACGTCTTGACTGAGAATACTCAAAGGCAAAAGCCTCTTCAAATCCGTTGGAAATAAAAATCTTAAGGAAAGATCCCCATCCACAGGCATAATCGAGTATTCGCGATTTTTTGTTAAGAAGAGGTTCTATTTTATTAAAAAAAGATTTAATAGCCTCTTGCTTGGAGGAGATATTGTTTTTTTTCAAACTCAACTCCGGTACAATGAGAAAATCATATAACTTAGCGTACTGGTCATTATCCAGCATATATTTCGAGTATATGAATGAACAGGAAGCACATTTTACCAGGGTTGTCTTATTTGCTAAATTAGTCTCAAATTCCCGTAATATATTTTTATCATAAGTGTCATTTGAGGAGGTAAAATATCCCACCGGCACTTTAATTTCATGGATGGTTTCCTCTGAGCCGCAGTTAGGACAATAACGGACGTTGTGATTAAAATTCATAGTTGAACTCCTCACATTGGAAAACTCGTATTTAAATAGGAATAATTGTTAATTACATCATGATAATCATTGATAAGTTACAGTATTTCCGCTTCTAATCTGCAATCCTGTTGCGAGGCATTATCTCATCTCTTTATGCTAATTGCAAGTGCTATACTTTTCAGAGAGGTATCATTCTTTCTGAGAATAGTTGATAAATTTTTCCACACATTGCCACATTGGATCAAAGGTTAAATAAGATAATAAAGTCAAATATTGGGGAGGTCTTACCTGATATTTCAGCTATCAAATACAGAAACTGATGTCTAATCCGTAACAGCGTCTACTACCTCATCGGCGTTTGTCTCATCAGCAATCATTTCCTCATCCTGGCTTTCGCTTTCCTGACCTTCGCCGTCTTCATTGATCGAATTATAAATACGTTCCAGCTCGGTATTCGCTATTTCTAATTCCTGACTCAACATCTGTACTCTACTTTCGAGAGACTTATTGAGTTCCATCAGTTTTTTATTATTTTCTTTTAACGATAAATTTTCAAGTTCAAGCATAGAATTGATTTCATTGACACCATAATCCTCACTACCATTACCTTGTAGATTCTCTTTCAAAAATTTTATTTCTGTTTCCTGTTTGGCAATGAGGGCATCCAATTCTTCCATTTTAGATTGATAGGTATGTTCTAAACCGGTAAGTTTTTCCATACTAAAAATAACAGATAATTTATCAAGGATAGGTTTGGGAAGTTTTTCAATAGCTCTTTCTACAAATTTAATAAGTTCATAGCGTAAGGTTTTGTTATTTTTAAACCATTCCAGTATAAAATTCCAGGTTATAAGCCAAAGGATAACACATACCTGAATAAAAAAACCTGTCCTAAAATCAAAGGTATCAATGCCAAAATCCCCTATCGCGATCTCAGCGCTGTAATAAAGCATAGTACTGAGCATAGCGATAAAAGCAAGTTGGAAATTTATTCCATAAATTCCATTTGTCAAGGTTATTAAAGGAAAAGCCAGCATTAAAAGGTTATCTGAAGAAGCACTCAGATAAATGAGTATCAAGGCAACTCCCATATCCGCAATTGCGAGAGCCACGCGTAAATACTGTTTGAATACTAGATCTTTTTTTTCCAAAGGACGAATAAGTATTGTCGATATCAAGGCCACAACAACAAGAAAAAGACTTGCGGTGTGGATAGTCTGATCCACATATTTAACCTGAGGTACAATGGCAGTCAATATAGCGTACAACAAAAAACGAGATATGATAATGCGTGTTGTCTCTGTTACTGTAAAAGGATGTTCTTTATCAACTGATTTATCGCTACTCTGCTCCTCGTCAAACAGTTTAAAATCCTTTGAAAACGGATCTGCCCCATCATCATCGCCCCCACCTCCGAACATGCCTGCATCCAATCCACCGCCATCGCCAGATTTTTTTTTGCCGGACGACTTATTATCTTCGGCATTCATCATTGCCATAATTTCTTCAGCTTGCATTTCATTTGACAAATCGTCCGCAATACCGCCTTCCTGCTGCAAAGTATCTTCAGTTATTTGATCCGCTAAACCTTCAGCTATTGACGAAATATCCTCATCTTCGGCTTTCACCTCATCGGTCTCAACAGATGCATCTGGCGCAGGGGGAATATTGTCCTGAACTTCTTCTTGCTGACTACCATTATAATCAGGTTCAGAAGGTAACAGCCCACGATGAGGTTCACCATCATCCTCCGAAGGGACGGCTCCAGTATTCGATTCAACATCTAATTCGTTTGATGATTCTTCAACCATTGTTTCTTGAGATTCATTAAGATCAGGAGCTTCCTGCTGTATTTCGCTGTCAATATTTTGAGGTGCAGCATCCGGTTCAAGCTGATTTTCTTCAATATTCGCATCGCCTGAAAAACTTATAGCCTCATCAGATTGTCCTTGAACATCAGCATTTGACTGAGGCACTTGAACATCCGAGACTTCATTTATTTCCTCTGCAACAGACGGAACATCCTGTATTGGAGGTATTTCTCCAGAAAAGTCCGATTCAGTAAAAACAGGTTTTTCTTCTGACACGGGTTCTTGAGGAATTGCAGATTTGGAAGGGACACCCTCAGCGACAACATTTTCTTCAGAAACAGATACATCTGGTACTTCCGGTTGAACAGGCGTATCCACAGACACAGCTTTACTGTCAGGCACATTATTCATTGCCGATACAAAATCTGCTTCAATGGGTACTTGATCTGGCTGAACATCAGAAGATACTGGTTCAGAAAAGACCGGTTTTTCTTCCTGTATATTGTTTTGCACCTCCTGTGCCTGGCCGATCATCTCCTCATTTGCATCATAATCAGGTTCACTATGAGTATTCTCGGTCATACCATTCTTTCATGCATAATGTTTGAGCATTATGCTATGCACCAATCAACACACTTCAATTATTCAGCTGTTTTCAGTGCGTCTTCGATGCTATCATAGGTTTCAAAAATTTCATCAAGGTGCGTCAAAGTAAACAAACTTTTGATGAAGTTAGACGGATTGATAATAACCATCGCTACATCTTTTTTACGAAGTTCTTTGAGCAAATTGATCAAAGATCCCAACCCTGAACTGTTAACAAAATCAACGCCTGAAAAATCAAGATAGATTTTCTGTACCCCACTATCCGCTATACGCAGAACTTCACGTTTCAGATCAGGAGATGTTTCAATATTGATTTTTCCCTTGATTGACAATACTGTCACGCTACCGGTTTTACTTTGAGTTAATTCCATGTGTTTTCCTCCCTTTTGAAGTTATGAGATCACTTCAATTTTTTAAATAAAAATAAGGCTTTATCATCGTGATGTTCTGATATACCCATAAAATCATCAATTTCTCTACAGATAATCTCTCTAATATACTTTACGGAATGTCTCGAATTTTTCTTGATGATTTCATACAATTTTTCTTTACCAAATAATTCAGACCTGCCTGTGTGAGATTCTGTAATTCCATCTGTATAAGCTATTACCATATCTTTTTTATTCATTTGGACTGTTGCCTGTTCATAGGTTATATCGGGATGAATTCCCACAACCTGACCGCCAATTTTCAATTCTTCGAGGCAGCCAGTCTTTTTTCTGTAAACAACAGGATAACAATGTCCGGCATTGGTATACATAAGCGTTCCGTCGGAGCGGTCCACAATACCACAAAAAAGCGTAATATACATACCCCACATATTCTGTAAATCATCACATATCAAAGAATTAATCTGAGATACAATATCACAGGTATTTACAGCATTAAGCATTAGAGACCGCCACATTCCGCGTATACCTGCCATCAGCAAGGCAGCAGGAATTCCTCGCGTAGCTACATCACCAATTACAAATCCCAGACGATTCTCATCTATACAGCAGCAATCATAAAAATCACCGCCTACTTCTCTGGCCGGCAAACAAACCGCATCAAAATCAAACCCTGCAAACGATGGCAATTTAGCGGGCAACAGAATCGATTGAATACTATGAGCAATCTTTAATTCACGGTCAAGTCTTCTGCCACGCTGCCACATTTCCATAGAATCAATGGAATGCTGAATACGAAAAAGCTGTGCCTGCATATTAAAAATTTCTTTATTGAGCCACGACTCTTTGAGCGTATTCTTCTCTTTCCAGTGTTTTAGCTGACGGCGTTTAAGTTTTCCAAGCATGTTTCTATTCACGTAGTTAAGCCATAATGTGATGTATTTTGCCATTTTTTCAGCAGTGCGCGGCATTTTACGAACATCACAAAAAATATCTTTGAGCAATGTTACTGCTTTACCAGAATCAATGCGCCTGAACATACCGACAACCGGGATCAGACCGTTATGCTGAGATTGAACACCATTCAAGGCTTTTTTCAAACCAGACAAATCCACTTCGTCAGCGTTTTTACCGGTTACAAAGATCAGATCGAAGTGTCTTGCGGGACAAGATGACTCACGTATATCCCAGCGATACAAATCTATACCCATTTGATCATTATGAGTATAGACAAAACCTTTCGGTTCATCCCTATCTTCAGCGACAGGAATTTGCAAAACACTGATTTTGCTTTTATTTTCATAAAAATTGTTATTAGTCATACTGGCACAATATCTCTATTTTATTGCCACACGGACAAATTACCTCTATAGCTTCCAAAGTATCGCCATTTTGAATCAGGCGAACTTGGGCATCACCGGGATTGTAATTCAAAGCTGTTTGACCAAATTTCATAGTTTCAGGTGTTATATGCAGTGTTTCTTTTTTGACCACTTTGCACATAACTTGTTTACTTAAAGCGGACGCATCTTTTTGTGAGACGTTACCTTTTTTGACAATTTTATCCATTTGTTAACTCCTTAACCCCTGATTTATATAAACGAATCAAGGAATGTGCTTGCGGTATCCATTTCATAAAACAACTGTTGGTACAATTCAGTACTCGATATGGAACAATCATCCACCAATTCGAATATACCTTCATCTATCAACGGAGACCCATATTCGCCATCCATTCCAAAACAATATAGCCGTGCGAGAATATCTGCAAATTGAATACATAATGCCTGGTTATATAATGCCCCTGCTTTCCCTGGAATACGACAATTTTTCATAAGGACGATAAGTGAATCCGGAAACTTCCACTTTTCAGCAAGATATGCGGCAACATCACAATGATGAATGCCAAAGTGGGATTGTTCCACACTACACATATCTGTCCTTGTTTTTTCAACATGTTCCATAACAACTCGAAATTCAGAAGGCATAATCTCATCTAAAGCCAATTTGCCAATGTCATGCAACATAGCCGCTACAAAAACATCATCCACACTATCCAGGTTAAAAGCCCGGGCAA
This sequence comes from Candidatus Auribacterota bacterium, assembly GCA_963675685.2. Lineage (GTDB taxonomy): Bacteria > Auribacterota > Auribacteria > Auribacterales > Auribacteraceae > R3-B46. The sequence continues at coordinate 55,531 of CAXXKF010000009.1, read as the reverse complement.
GAGCCACTGCCCCACATGCCGTTGCTACTGAATGTTTCCAAAACTCATATCGGTCGAACAATCTGTTTCGTTTAGCTGGAAATACACTAAAAACCTCCGATGTCAAAACAATTGTTTTTATAGTATTAAATCCCAAAATCGCTATTGCATGACTTAAGTCACTAATGCGCTGCCTAAAAGCATAGTAACCTGAATTAGCAACCCTGAGTATCCGCGCAGTCAATGCCGGATCAAGTTTAATAAGTTCTTCAAGATCATGAGCTGATGTGTTAGGATTTTCAATCAAACGTTCTACTTTCAGAATAATTCCTGATAAACTTGGAAAATCCTTCAACCGTTTCAGTAAAGCTGTAACGGCAACATCATCATGAAACGATGATATATAAGCTGCATCTGGTAACTGTTTCATGAAAATTCTCTTTAAGCATTATGTTCAATCAGAGACATTACAACCGATTTAAGATCGGAATACAACTGTGTTACTGCATCACTGTTACCGGGCACTTCCTGCAATTGAGATAGGTTACGCAATGCACAGGCAAGTTGCAAATTACTCTGCGACGAAGCAGGATCATCTACCACATCAACTCCGGTTATACCAAGCCGCTTTATAAATAAAACCTGACGAGCCGTCAGGATAGTTCCCTTTTCAAGGAGCACATCGCCAAATGGAGAGATAATTGGTTCCTGCAACACCATACCAACCCGCACAGTATCAATGTGCATTTATCCCTCCCACTGCTTTTCGGAATTCGAACTACCTTGCGTATTCTGGTATGTATGCAATACGCGTTTTCCAGCTGGAACACCTTTAAGAGTTTTTTCAATAGATGCTTGCTGTTCAAGAACAGTGTGAAGGTCACGATGCTCGTGACGAATGATATTCTGTATCTTCTTCTGTATCGTATCAAACATAGTTGTACACATACGTTTCGACTGTGTATCAACGGTTGTGTTCTTCTTCAGTGCAATAAGTTTTTCTTTGAGGTCATCTTTCAGCTTTTCTATCGTAGCCATATATTGTTTTTTACGTTCTAGAAGATCAGCTATTTTATGGGTCTGATTACTTTTGATAGCCAGAAACTGTTCTTTTCCCATAGCAGTTATCTGATCAAGAAAAGCAAGAATCTCACTTTGTATTGACTGAATCTGCGATACAGTATCATTCATACTATCACCTCGACTTTATCCATGCGTGTTCAGGGTCATCATAGGGTTGCATGCGACGATGCTCACCTGCAAGCACCCACAAGTAATATACGCTATATCCCGGTGAAGCTGACACAGGATGATATCCAAACGGAATAAGGGTTACGCAATGGTCCTTAATGACTATAGCTTCATCAACATCATGCTTCGGACTGTAAATACGCTGAAAACCAAACCCATGGGATGGTTTTACCCTGAAATAATATGCTTCTTCCAGTTCGACTTCTTCGTCTTCACGGGCCTCATCATGTTTATGAGGCGGAAAACTCGACCAGTTTCCTTCAGGATTGACCGTTTCACCGATCAAAATTGTATCGGCGGGAAAATCCACACCGGCAATATCGTACACCTCACGCTGATATGATCCTTCACCAACAGTACGCCCATGTACCATATCAGGAGTTATTACACATCGTTTATAACCTCCATTGGCTTTCACGGAAGCGATAATAGCTTCAAAATCATCTGAGGCTGAAAGGGTTGCCGTTTCACCAGCAGGAAGATAAACCGCCCATGCTTTATGTGTAAATAAATCATTGCGTGGCCCCAGCTTGCTGCGTTCACCATCTTCAAAGATCACCTCACATGATCCCCTCAACAAAACTATAACCTGCTCATATCCCTGACGGACATGAATCATACGTGATGATCCTTTTGACTCACGGACATATCCCAATCTGATTTTTCCCAGAACAGATTGGCTATCGTCGACAAAACCTGTATAGCCATCTCTCATTGTTTTATAGATGCTCAACGGCATTATGATATATCCTTATAATTTATTGAATTGGGGCTATATGAATACTGTCAAAACGCGATTTTCTATTTTTATTAACCCGCATTTTTGGTATTACATCAATAGACTGTAATAAGCGTTTGATTTCATATTTACTTAACAACGGCACATTGTTGGACGTATATGGTGTCGATGTCTTACTTGGATCAAACGCAGCATTATCATTGTCGTATATCCGAGATGACAAAATAAACATATCATCACGTTCAATAGCAAGTTTCGCCTCACCTGAAGTTAGCAGTCCTTCATAGAGTTTTTCTCCGGGGCGTGGGCCGATGCATTTCATTTCGATATCACAGGGAAGAAAACCTGCAAGAGGCGCAACTTCCTCAACCATCACTTCAGCCAGATCAATCAGGCGCAGTGCAGGCATCTTTAAAATAAATATTTCGCCACCTTCAGCAATGCGCAATGCCTCAAATACCAGTTTGATTGCCTGTGGGATTGTCATCATAAACCGAGTCATAGACGGATCAGTGACAGTAACAGGGCCCCCCTGTGTTATCTGACGATAAAACAAGGGAATAACCGACCCGCGTGAGCCCATGACATTGCCAAACCGTACCGATGCAAATATGGTATCATTTGTCCCCTGCGAATAATTTGCCGCTGCAACAAGCCGTTCTGCCAGCAGTTTTGTCGCTCCCATGACATTAGTCGGGCTGCAGGCTTTATCTGTACTGATAGATATAACTTTAGAAACACCTTCTTCAATAGCAGTTTCAATAACATTTTCGGTGCCGATAACATTGGTTTTAACCGCTTCAAACGGATTATATTCACATGCAGGCACATGCTTTAGCGCTGCCGCGTGGAATACGTAATCGATTCCTTTGAACGATTTAGCAAGACGAGCTTTATCGCGAACATCACCAACCAGATATCGTATATTCTTATGCTTTTTCAATTCATGTTGCAGGTCGAACTGTTCGGATTCCCCGCGCGAATATACCCGTATCACTTCGGGATTGTACTGGAGCAAAGACCTGACAATTTCACTACCTATCGAGCCGGCACCACCGGTAACCAGTATTTTTTTACCTTCAAACAATTCGTGCATGATCCATCCACCTTTTATGAGATGTGTTATTCGACAACACTCCAAGTTACCGGAGCATGATTGCCCAAATTAACTTTTGCCTTGCGTCCTATGACATTCGACAATTCTTCAGGAGGCAACCCTATTTCAGGTTTGAGCATTATTATTTTATCAGGCGTAATAACATCGCCCGCATTGACAGATCCAAGTATGCGAATACTACGCCTGCTAGGTACAATAGCCTCTCGTTCCGACTGAGCAGGAATTTTGATTCCGTTACCCTGCATCGATTCTACTTCGCGTATCATACGAACACATTCGCCAAACTGATGGGCAGTAAGCGAGATACGATGATCCGGGCCCTGCCACTCGTTATCCAACGTAAAATGTTTTTCTATAACCGTAGCACCCATAGCAACAGCAGCAACACAGGCTAAAGATCCTTCGCAATGATCCGAATAGCCCACAGGATGCGGAAATGCATCTTCCATACTATTCATAGCCCGTAAATTGACATCAGATGACAGAGGCGGATAACTGCTTACACAATGTAGCAACACTACCTGATCATTTCCCACGCTGTGGCAAACCTCGACTGCTTTTCGTACATCTGCCATGGTTGACAATCCTGTAGAAATAATGATGGGTTTACCTTTTTTGGCCACATATTCGATCAAAGGAAGATGCGTCAAATCGCTGGACGCGATTTTATATGCCGGTACGTCAAGAGCATCGAGAAAATCGGCTGTCTGCTCATCAAATACGGAAGAAAAAAATAAGATGCCTTCTGCCTGAGCATGTTTTAGTAATTCGTAATGCATCTCATCAGTCACTTCAAGCGCTTTATACATATCGTATGACGACTTTGTGCCGCCTGTGATTCCTTCGACATCTTTTTTCTCGTTCAAGTGCATATCGCACATCTTTTCCGCTTTGAAAGACTGAAACTTCACCGCATTAGCGCCCGCTTTTCGCGCCGCAGTAATCAACTGTTTTGCACGATCAAGATCGCCATTATGGTTAATTCCTATTTCCGCAATAATGAAAGAAGGATGGCCTTGACCAATTAAAAAATCTGCTATACGAACTGTTGTGGACATTATATATCTCCTTTAAAATGAAACTGCCGGACGTTGTTTTATATGCTGATTAATTGCGCGTAATTCAGGATCAGAAATAATCATTTTCAGTACATCTTCCAGCCTTACAATTGATCCTCTTTTATATAAAACTTTATAAACATGCTCCATCAGGGTAAAATCTTCAGGTGTATCCACAGTCAGGCGGACATCAGGATGATATAACTGCAACGGCACTCTTACGATACCTGATAAAAATTTATCTTTTTGTTCCCGAATATAAGGGGTTACATGCTCTCTTTCATACGGTTGAGACGCATTTTTCGCGGCTTTCCAAAGGGCTTTTTTGGTGAACAACTCAATACCTGTGCCCAAAGGACATCCGTCAATACATAAATACTCTTCTCCGGAAAACTCCATGCGTGCTTTTACCATATCGATAAACCGCGGTTCTATCATCGGATTATCAGCAGTTACTCTGCATATATGATCCGCTTTTACCAGTTGTGAAGCCATATAGTAGCGATTAAGTACATCGTCTTCATCACCTCGAAACACCGGTATATCCAGTCTGCGGCATTCACTGACAATAGCATCATCAGCAGGCATACGTGTGGTCGCAACGATTATTTCGTCAACGGTCATAGCATGTTTAACCCGTTGAATAATATGCCAGATCATGCTTTTTCCACGTAACGGTTGTATAACTTTACCCGGAAAACGCTGTGAGCCCATACGAGCTTGAATAATTGCCGCAACTTTCATTAGCGCATACCTCTTGTTCTTCTGTAGATTCGCATTTGTTTTCCTTGATATTGTTAACGCATATCGCATTATCAGCAACACGCGTAAAAATAGTTTCATCACTCACCACTGCCTGTTGTTTTTCTAGAGAACGGCGACGCAATACAGTAGGAAAACGCAATAATGCCATCAGCGCACACGCAGGAAACCGCCATTTATTGCGCAACGCATCGCCTAGCAAGGATGGTAAAAGAATAGCCAGATGCTGGCGTATACAGGTTTTATCCGTAATATTTTTCCACAGGAAAAGATAACTGTTCCTGCCTGAAATCAATTTTATATATAGCTGTTTGAAGTTTTTCTTTATGACACCGCAATCAGTGTTATACACAGTTGCTCTTGGATCATGAATAACTTTGTATCCCCGTTTCCATGCCCTGTAACTCAAATCGATTTCTTCCCAGTAGAACGGTTTATACAAATCATCAAACCCCCCTAATTCCATAAACATCGACTTACGAAACATGGCGGAACCGCCGCAGGCAAATAACGTATTCACCGGGGTTGCCACAAAGGGATGTTCATTTACCTTAAAATAACCGTTATCCCACTGCACTGTACGTTTCCCATAGGCAAATGCCCCGTTATTGAGCCATCGCACTTGCGGGCTTACGGCAAATACGTTGGGATCTTCAAAATGGTCTATCAAATTTATTATAGAACCACTTAGCAGAATATCGTTGCTTATCAATAACACCAAATCGTACTGAGCCGATGCTACACATCGATTGGCGGTTTTAGAAAACCCCTGATTTTTTGGTGAAATACCAAGACGAACCCGCGGAAAATCTTTGAGTACTTCAAGGCTGGAATCAGTGCTGGCGTCGTCAACAAGAATAACTTCGTATGGAAGGTGCTGTCCATTCATCACCGCGTATACCCGGTTTAAAACTAACGGCAAGGTATCGGCACCGTTCCAGTTAGGTATAACAACAGATATTCCATTCATGATAACCTCATCAAATTAAAAATCTCTTTATCAGTTCGTGTATAAAATTTGCGCTCACGCCATCGCACAAACAGCAACTGCGGCAAGTGGTTGAGCGCCCATAGAAAACCAAGTACATATTCTCCCCTGCCGGTACACAAGAATTTGACAAGTTTGGCAGGCAGATAAAATAAATGCTCAAATATCCACGGAAAAAATGATAAATTTTTCCACATGAACAAGAACCTATTGCGCCATGCGATCATTTTCCGATAACTCAACGAATACACTTTTTTTGCTGTTCCTTCGCGATGATGATAAACAACACTGCGAGGTTCATAGATAACCTCATAGCCACGTTTCCACGCACGATATGCCAGATCAAGGTCTTCCCATGAATAGGGGTTGAACAAAACGTCGAAACCGCCCAACTCATTAAAAATATCTTTTTTGAGCAAAACTGCACCGCCGCAGAAAAATGTTGTAAAATCCGACTTATCTTCAAGGGATTTCGACACATGCAACACCGGTGTCAACAAGCCTGTGCGGAATTCCGCATGACGTATACCGTCATCGAGTTGTTTGTCGAATCGATACATCCGTGGAGCAACTGCAAACACCTTTTCATTCTGAATACATTCCAGCAAAGGATCGAGAAAATCGAGATTGGGTTCTATGTCGTTATTTAGAAACAACAGATAATCATAACGTGCAAACCTGCTTGTCATATTGTTTGATATGGAAAAACCAAGGTTGCTCGGAGAATCGAGAACACGAGCTTCAGGGCATATATCGTGTACAATACGAATACTGTTATCGGTACTGCCATTATCAAAAAAGAGCAGTTCCCATTTGAAGTTTTTTACATGAACAAGGCTGGCTACTACTTTCGGTAAATATTGGCGAATTAAATCTTCACCGTTGAGGTTCACCATGATGACTGAAATGCCTGATTCCATACTTTTTACTCCATTCTGTTTTCCCTATCATTTCTCGTACATAGCCAATAAGAAGCAATAAGTATGCCGTACCATACACAAAAAGACCTCTGATCGTTAGAATTTTTCTAAAGGAAAACACGTGCCATCCTCCGTCTACTCCATAAGCACCCAGAATGTTGCAACGAAGCGCACAGGCAAAAAATACGATATTCCAGTATCCTGCTCCATCAACGGTAGCGTGAGGGAAAAATACTCCGGTATAATTTGATTTCTGAAGTTGATTCAAGAAAGTTTTATCCGTATGCCTAAGTGATATCCAGTTTGATGATCCTTGATAAGTTATACAGTTAGAAAAATACTTTGCATAGCGCTCTGAATCTTCCGTCTTTGTGCTTAAAAGATCAAATGATACATCTGGAAATTGCTTAGATAGATTTTTTATAAAACTATCAAAATGTTCATCATACGAAGATTTAATTAACAGAATTTTTCTCTGATTTTTTAGAGATTTCTTACGCAGTAAGCTCTTCATAGAGTTTGCTCTAAACGGAGCAAACCATGATAACAGCCGCGTTATCAACCCGCCAAAATGTTTGAGGTAATATTGTTTGCGCATAAAAAAAGCATCGGTTAGGCTTTTAGCAAACTGCTTTTTTATGCTGGCACTTTTATGATGATATATATAGGTATCGGGCGTAAACACAATACGCCATCCAGCTTCGATCACCTGCTTACACCAATCGACGTCATTGAAAAAAATCGGAAATTGCTCGTCAAAACCACCAATAGTCTGAATAACCGATTTGCGAGTAAACAAAAATGTGCCCGGCGGCTGTTCTACATCCTGTTCTAAGGTATAATCGAAGTAACCTAGTGACCTGTGCCCTGCCCAGATGTGATTCGGATACCTGCGGTCAAAACCAGCCTGAATAAAAATTTCATCTTTTATATTGGGTAAGCCGGAGCAAAAGCGTTGGATTGATCCATCCATATTGCGCAACTGGCAACTAATAACCCCAATGGATGAATCAGCATCCATCTTTTCTACTAAAACATCAAAAACATCATCAGGAACGACGGTATCAGGGTTGAGCAGCAAAACATACTCACCTTGAGCAACCCGCATTGCCTGATTATTTGCCATAGCATAGCCGAGGTTATCTTTATTAATGATTTTTTTAATTTTGGGAAACATAAGTTGAAGCATTGAAGCAGAATCATCGCTGGAGGCATTGTCGACCACAATAATTTCAAAATTTACAGAATGTTTTGCTTTCTGGATAGAACGCAGGCAATCATACAAATAATCACGGGTATTCCAGTTGACGATACAAATCGACAACCGTGGTTGTGTAAGAGTGTTTTTCGTAGATTGATCGCATTGGGTCTGAAGCATCATACCCGCCTCAATATAGTTCAAGAATTCATACTGCCAGTGATCTCTGTTATCTGATCGAGAACCTCAACGATACACTTTTCAATACTGTCTTCAAGCAGTACAAAATTCTGATCGGAAGTAAACCCGACTTTATATTTCGCGCCTGATGCGAGTAGAGCATCTTTCAAATCAACGTTATCTTCGGCATATTGATTATCAAATAATGCTATCGCCAGATCAAAACGCTCGGTATCGTTATGCAGAAGCACATTTCTGACGTGCTCAGCACAGAAAAAATCCTTTTCATATATAATTAATTCACAGTCCGCGGTAAGTTCCATCTCATCAAGCAACATAACATCCGGGCATAGCAAAGTAACATTAGACAGCGGGAACATAATGTCGATCAGGTCAAGACAATCAGCCAGCTGATTCCACGAACCGGATACCATAACAAGAATGTTTTCTATATAAATATCATTTAAAAGCGGATTTTGAATATTGACCACATTACGCGAGAAATTAAGAAGATGCTCAACCATTCCCCCGCTTGTACGGTCAGCTTTTTTAAGACTATTGCAGAAATCCGACAGAGGTAATACATTATCATAACAACTTATATGTTCAGCAAGCAATCGAGTTACCCCTGCTCGTGCTTTCTCTATGAATTCAGGAGAATCAATCAACATATTGATACAAGAACATATAGAATCGCTATCAGACATATAAACACTCCAACCGGCATTATACTTTTCTATCAATGTAGCCAGTTGCGTTCCTTTTGCACAGACAATTGGTAATCCGGCGCAGAGGTATTGGATTGCTCGGTCGGGTACTGTCATCTGAGTTGTGACATCGTTTACTTCGAGAAATACGCCTATATCAGAATGATGTAAAAACTCACGCAACTCTTTCCATGTAATCAGTTCGCTGATGGCGAACTGTTCTTGATTTGAAGCTAGATCGTTATATAGCACCAGGAAATTTTCGAGGTCATATTCATAGGTAGACGCACCTGACAAAATATTGTAATACCCTTGTTCCGTTATGGAGAGTGTATTTATAATTTGAGATACCGCCGTAAAATTATGCGATACGTAGCTATCCCAATAGGTAACAAACACAGGGTGTTTAGAAAGTTCTTTTTTCCTGCGTATTTGTTTCAAAAATGATTCAGGATAATAATGAGGGACAACCCGCACAAGATTCTGAGAAACATCGAATCCGCTTTGCATCAAGAAATTGATATAAAACCATTTTTCCTGTTCTGAGGAACAAATGAACATATCGCCTTTTTGCAAGGCATGTATCTTTTTTATCTGGTCGCTAACAGTACAAGTCACATGATCTTCCATGCCGGCAAGATCAATTACAAGAGGAATAGAACGGCATGTTATCAATTCCGCCACATGCCAATCCTGAACAACTACGACATCAGGGTTGAGCGAAAGAATCATGCTGTTCAAATTGTTCGTATGATAGCGGTATATCCTGCCGGTGCATTTACATTTTGCCTGCACACCGTAATTGCTCTCCGGCATAAGATAGCTTACGGTATATCCCTGTTGTTTCAAACCTTCACCGATCCCCCATAACCTTAAAGAATCGGGCAGACAAAATTGAGTACCTGCCGGAAGCATATCTTTAGTCACGATAATAATGTGCATGTTTCCTCCAGAATGTGGTGTCAAAATTACAACCAGTTTCTGAACAGAGACTATGCATTTAGTATGCCATCAACACTAATTATTACGATAAATTCGGGATAGCAGAAGATCACAAGGGAATAAAAAAACAAATCGAAGGATCATTAAGAGCGCCAAGGAAAAACAGACGTGCAAAACTATACAGCAAGAATGGAAAAAATCAACGCATTGAGTCAATTTTTTCACGTAGTTGTTGCGCAGTATCAGGATTACGATTTTCGATACGCGGTAATAACGCTTCCGCTTTATCAAACTGTCCACTTGATAAATAAGTTTCAACCATTTGCGAAAGGATATCAGGATCATCTGGAAATGAGGCTAACATTTTCTGAAACTGCGCAATCGAGTTATCCCACTGTTCCTGTTTACGATATGCAACGCCCAAATTATAGTATGCAGGTGCAAATTGGGGGTTTATCTCGATTGCTTTAAGATATGCGTTGCACTCATCGGCATATTGTTCCTGCAAGCCGTAAGCAACTCCTAAATTTAAATAGATATCTTCGTTTGGTTCAAATCTATTCATAGCATTATTTAAAGTAAAAATAGCCTCCATCGGACGTTCTGTAGAAATAAATATTTGCGCGAGTTTCAGATATATTTCAGGATTGTCAGGGTTAATATCCAAAATCGCGTAACAAGCCTCACGAGCTTCCTGCCACTTTTCCTGACTGGAATATAATTCGCTCAGATAAAACCATGCCTGGACATTACGGGTATCATGAGTAACGGTCTGTTTGAAGTAATAAATAGCGTTATCAAACTTCTGCTGTTCCATATATATCATACCCATTTCAAAATAGGCTTGAGAATATACAGGATTAAGAGCAATGACTTGCTGTAATAGTTCTTTTGCTTTGTTAAGCTGCTTCATTTCTTTGTAACACAAAGCAATCATAAAGGTTGCATCATTTTGGTTATAAGGCGCGATATCACGGTATAGCTCGAAATACTTAAGTGCCTTTTGGTAACGCCCCAGTTTAAGATATACTGTTGCTAACTGATACATCATACTATGGTTATTGGGAAACAGATCTAAGCCCCTCTCAAGTATTTTCAAAGCCTGTTCATCATTGTTCAGATTACGATAAGCAAACGCCAACTGGCTGTAGCCGTCCGGAAAGTCTGGTTGATGGTGCATAACCTGTTGCAACGGCTGTACAGCTTCGTTATATTTCTTAAGCTGGTTACAAACCAATCCAAACTGATATAAATATTGGATATTAGATGGGTCTTTATCTATAAGTTGTTTTGCCATAGTATATGCCCGTTCCCAGTGTTCATTGTTAATCAGCTGGGTGAGCGATTCCTCCGACTGCGCCAACAGAATAGACACACCGATAGGCAACAACACATATACTGTTACAAAGCAAAAAAGTATCCTAAAAACTGATTTTTTTTTCATCATGATATTCCTCATTGCATGACAGTTGTATTATACGCTCAAAATTATCACCGAATGTGATGGTAATAAATAATGCCCTGTCAGGAATCACATCGGCATGTTTATTTGCCCACTCAACAATGGTTACGGCATCATCGGTAAAAAATTCATCCAGTCCACTGAAATAAAATTCTTCATCCGATGCAATACGGTACAAATCAATGTGATAGACGGGCATTTGGGCCTGATATTCATTCACAAGAGTAAATGTAGGACTGGTAACCGCTATTTTAACATCTACACCAAGCCCACGACAAATGCCCTGGCTAAGACACGTCTTACCAGCTCCCAGCTGACCGCTTAAAGCAAGCACATCGCCTTTTTGTAAGCGAGACGCAAGTTTTTTGCCGAGCTTTTTTGTTTGTGCTGCTGACGTTGATATATATGTACGTGTAATCATATGCTTACCGAAAATGTTCAAACCCGCCGGGGTCAATGCTTTTATGTTTGTTGCCCTGTTTCCACAGTTCGACTTTCGGAGTATCTTCAACACATCTTCCTATGATAGTACAGGGAATGTCAAATTGTGATATAAAAGAATCACATAATTGCTGTACCTGTCCTTGGGTACCACTCACGGTAAACAGCAATTCGTAATCTTCACCATCATAAAGTGCGTGAGATACAGCGGTATCACGGTCATCGCCATATTGCTCTTCAATCGTTGCAGATACGGGAATTGATTCGCAGTCAACCTGAAATCCTACGCTTGACGATTCAGCAATATGAAACAAATCTTTCGCTACTCCATCGCTCAAATCTATCATTGAACTGATTGATCCATGTTCAATTAACCATTTTGCATGCACGACACGGGGTTCAAAACACAAATGTTTCCCCATAATACTTCCGCCAAGAGTTCCTGTAACACAAAGCATATCACCTGCAAGAGCACCGCTACGCAACACCATTTTATCTTTGGTAACTTCGCCCATACAGGTAGTCGAAAAAAACAATTCACTCGAGGTAGACGCCATATCGCCTCCGATAATGGGACAACAATATTTTGTCGCACAATCATGCAAGCCCTCAAACACACGTTTGAGCCACGCAACCGGTGTACCGGAAGGTATCCCATACGATACCAGCGAACTTTGCGGATCGCCCCCCATGGCAGCAATATCGCTTACAGACCGCGCCAATGCTTTCCATCCCACATAATACGGATCATCCTGCTCATATATGAAATGCCTGCCGCTTATGAGTGAATCCTGAGTCAAAAGAATGTACGAGTCTTTTTGTTGATCAAATCCAACCACAGCGCAATCATCGCCTATTCCCCGTATTATATTAGGATACTGTGCATCCCTGCCGGGAATAAGCCCAAGCAACTGGCTTTCTGTCAAACCTTGAACCGACTCATTCTTGTCCATGAACGCCTGCTGGTTGCAATAAGGTTTCGGAGATTGTTGTATTATATGGTGCTCGAATAACACCTTTTTCCGTAATAAACCCACTGATATATTTTGCCGGAGTAACATCAAATGCCGGCGAATAAACGTTCACATCATCCGGAGCTGTTTGATTACCAAACCCATGGGTCACCTCAGAAGAAGCACGTTCTTCGATGGGAATATCGGCTCCAGATTCAAGGCTAAGGTCAAAGGTAGATGACGGAGCGGCTACATACATGGGGATACCATGAGCAGCAGCGGCAAGCGCAACCATATATGTTCCGATTTTATTTGCGGTATCACCGTTTTTAGCTATCCGGTCGGCGCCAACGATAACCATATCGATTTTACCTTCCATCATTACTTTAGCAGCGGTATTATCGCAAATGAGCGTTACATCCACACCCGACTGCATCAGTTCCCACGTTGTCAAACGAGCTCCCTGAAGAAGCGGACGTGTTTCATCAGAATATACCTTTATTTTTTTACCGGAATCATGCGCCGCATATATAACACCCAAAGCCGTGCCGTAATCTGCTGTAGCCAGCCCCCCTGCATTGCAATGAGTAAGAATGGTACACTCATCAGGTACAAGGGTATTGCCGTGTGCACCAATCTGGCGGCAAATGCTTTTATCTTCTTCAAAAATTGCCACTGCTTCATCTGTCAATAAAGTACGTATTTCATCCACAGATGCATCCGCATTACACATCAAGACTTTTTTCATACGGTCAAGAGCCCAGAATAAATTTACTGCTGTAGGACGCGATGTAGCAAGATAATCTATAACCTTAAGACATTGCGTATCAAAGGATTTCCTGTCAGACGAATCAATCGATTTTATTCCTACAATAACACCAAGAGCAGCGGCAACACCGATTGCAGGAGCACCGCGAACTTCCAGCTTTTTGATTGCATCCCATACTTCTTCAACAGTTTCTAGTTTTTTAGTGACAAACCGGACAGGTAACTTTGTCTGATCTATAATAATTAAGGTATCATTATTCCATGTAATTGTTGGAACTGGCATTTATATACTCCCGTACTATCATTGATTATCGTTATAAATTTTCTCTATCTCACTGCAAATCGCTTGCGGCGTTTTGCCGTCGGTTTCCACTTGAAACGGTACTGCATCATAAAACGGTTTACGCTGAGCAAGCATATTCTGAATTGTCGCCATAGGATTTTCAGTTTGCAGCAACGGCCTGTGGGTTTCATCTTTCACACGGTCAAATATTGTTTGAGCCGATGCAGTCAGGCAAACACATACCCCTTGTTTCGATAGATTTAGAATATTAATTTTATTAAGAACTACACCGCCACCTGTTGAAATAATCATATCGCTCTGATCTGCAAGTTCAGCGGCAATTTCGTATTCACAGTTTCTAAAATAAGGTTCACCATCTTCCGCAAAAATACGCGAAATAGTTTTACCTTCGCGCTGTTCTATAATATCGTCCATATCAACACGCTTTAACCCTGTGCGCTCTTCCATTATATTTGCAATCAGGGTTTTTCCGGTTCCCATAAAACCGAATAAAACAAGATTTTTCATTGTTTGACTCCACTACCACTATTTGATCAGAGAAAATAACATAAACATACTCAAAGAATTTACCATGCAATGCATGACAATAGACGGTATCAGCGATGCCGTTTTGTCAAGCAGTAACCCGAGCATAATACCCAAACCCACTATCGGGAAAAAAGCCATAATGTTATTATGGATCAACGCGAATAACACCGCACTGACAAGCAACCCTGCAGGACGTCCTATCGATTTTTTCAATACCCTGTACAACAATCCTCGAAAAAATATTTCTTCTGCAATCGGTCCAAGTATACCGACAAAAAGAATCATCATCTTAAGTTGAAAAGGGGTAAAATTATCGCGTTGGGCGAGCATAGTCAATACTTCCTGCGCTTTAAGATCAACGCCCATAATCCGGCTGAGATTGCTAACCCCCACCACAATTAATATATAAATTGGCAGGAACATAAAATAGCCTTTCACACCAATTACAATGTAATGCGGTAAACGCGCAAGGCGCAAACCAAACTTTTTGGCAGAAACATCATAATCGTAGCGTAAGATACGCAACAGGAAAAAAACAGCCACAATTTCCGCAAACAACATATCCAACACCATAAGGAAATGAGTCGGGACACGATCATCAGACACATTCATAAACCGGATGAGTTGCTCTTGTAATATCACAAACACTAAATAGGCGGTAAAAAAGACAATCAACACCTTTATTACATCCCAAAGCGACCAGGGACAAGTCATTGTATCAATATACTTGGATTCTGCAACCGACGAATAATCTTTTTTACCGAAAAATGCCTGAAACACCGATACCGCCAGCATGCTTATCCCCCATACAGCGCCAGATACAAGCAGAAAAAAAATCACCTTGACAGAAGTGGAAATATCGGCTGACTGCAAGCGTCGGTTGAAATCTTCCTCCGACATTTGTCCACTGATTGTAGATGTATCATTATCAGCTGTATCGAGAGATTTACCCGTAGTATGCGAAAACAATGCGAATGAAAAGATAACAATCAATAAACCCAACAGCGCAACATAAACTTTATCGCGCCTTACCACCGCCATCATATTACTTATTTTATTCGATAAGAATTCGAGCAAGTTTTTCAAATACCTTCTCCAGTTGTTCCATTATAGCATCATTTGCCCCTGCATAAGGAATACGCCCCAAACAAGGTACACCGGATAATTCCGTAATAATATCAGGATTCGTATCTTCGGAAAGATCACCATCTGCACGCACATGATTTGCGACAAAACCAACCACCGGTACCCGTCGATGCCGTAATGTTTGCAGGGTCATCACTGTATGGTTGATTGTTCCCAATCCGGCATCAGCCACCACCAAAACAGGATACTGTAATTCCGAAATTAAATCAATAACTGAATATTCACGCAACAAAGGCACAACTACACCGCCAATACCTTCAACAAGAAGGATATCCGAGTTTTCTTCCAATGCTCGTATGGATTTTAGTACACCCCCAATATCCAACGATCCTCCGAAATCACGTACAATACTATAAGGGGCTAACGGTTGTTCAAAGGTCACGGGCGTAATTTCCTCAACTGGTTGACTGACACCAGACCATTGTCGTAACAAAACAGCGTCTAGAGAAGGAATACCACCCGATGCCACCGGCTTGCATATTTTTGTTTTATACTGCATATTAATAAATGCTCTGGCAAGCCCTGCGGTAACAACGGTCTTTCCGACTTCCGTACCAGTACCGGTAATAAAAAATGTTTTCCCCATGTCTTTTTTATCCCTGCTCTGTCACGGTTTTGATTGATTTGTATGTACCGTCGATAAGGAATGCCAACTCATCAGCACTGATGCACAACGGCGGCATAAGCACAACAACATTGCCCAACGGACGAATAATGATATTGTGATTCCGCGCTTCTTCAATGACTTTAACCCCCATCTTCTTCGTCCAATCGTACGGTTTTCCGGTAGATTTGTCTTCAACCAGCTCGATTCCGATCATCAATCCCTTTTTACGGATATCACCCACATGATCAAGCTGAGCAATGGGCTGCAAAATATCGTCAAGCTGTTGTGTCCGGTCAATGATATTATGCAGTAAGTTATTCTCTTCAAACAAAGATAGATTTGCCAACGCTGCCGCGCATGCCAGTGGATTGGCGGTATAAGTGTGTCCATGGAAAAATGTTTTTTGTTCAGAATAGTCACCCAGAAACGCTTCAAAAACATCTTCACTGGTCAATGTGGCGGATAACGGCAGATAGCCTCCGGTAATACTTTTTGCCACAGACATTATATCCGGTTTGATCTGTTCCATATTTGAGGCGAACATATAGCCTGTCCGTCCAAAGCCTGTAGCCACTTCATCGACAACCAACAGCGCTCCGTATTTTCTGGTGATGCGCTCAACGCCTCTCATGTATCCGGTTGGAGTCATAATCATACCAGATGCACCCTGCACTTCTGGTTCTATTACAACAGCGGCAATTTCTCCGCCATGCTCCTCAAAAATTTTCTCCAATTCGTACAAACAGTGATCCCTACAGGCATCGGCATTGCCATTGAAACGGTACGGATACGGATACGGTGCATTGTATGTATCGAACAACAATGGTTTATACATTTTGTGGAACAGATCTATAGCTCCAAGGCTTACCGAACCTATGGTGTCGCCATGATACGCGTCTGTAAAAGTTATAAACTTAGTACGCTGCCTATCTTTACCGCCATCTTTTTGCTGCCAGTACTGATACGCAATCTTCAGAGCAATCTCCATAGCGGTTGAGCCGTTATCAGAGTAAAAGACACGTTGTAATGGTGCAGGAGTCAAATCAATCAACTGAGCCGCAAGCTCAGCTGCCAGTGGATGGCTCAAACCGAGAAAAGTTGTGTGTGCAATTTTATCCAGCTGATCTTTGATCGCCTGATTGAGTACCGGATTAGCATGTCCATGCACAGTTACCCATAACGACGAAACACCATCGATATATTTTTTTCCGGCAGTGTCGTACAACCATACCCCTTTACCACTATCAATAACAACGACATTATCATTAATCCAATCTTGCATCTGTGTAAAAGGATGCCAGACATACTTTTTGTCGAGCAACTCGTAATCCATAAAATAAATCCTTTATCGTAGATGTTTAGAAAACAGTTTTTTTAATATTTTTAGTAACTGATCTATTTGATCATCGTTATGTCCTGCCTGCAAACTGATACGCAATCGTTCTTCACCTTGCGGTACAGTGGGGTATCTTATACCAGGCACCAGCAGGCCGAGTTCCTGTAACTCATGTGCTATGAGCATGGTTTTTTCATTATCACCTATAATGAGAGGGATAATTGGAGTTACTCCGTCAGGCACACTAAAACCTATCTGCTGCAATTCTTTACGAACTAGCTTCCCCATATTTTGAAGACGTTTTCTTCGCTGTGGCTCGCTTTGAATTATAGACAATGACTCCATTGCAGCCGCACAAATTACCGGAGGTAGACCTGTGGTATAGATAAAACTCCGTGCCCGATTTATAAGATATTCACGCAACAAAGTACTGCCCGCAACAAATCCTCCGACAACGCCCAACGCTTTACTCAATGTACCCATGTGAATATCGACCATCTGTTCGACTCCAAACAATTCGGCTGTTCCTCTTCCATTTTCGCCCAAAACACCGGTACCATGCGCATCGTCTACCATGAGCATTGCATCATAAGATTGTGTCAGGTCAGCTATGCGGTCAAGGGGCGCGCAATCGCCATCCATACTGAAAACCCCTTCGGTCAAAACAAGAATTCTCCGTTTCTTTCGATGGTATTTTGACAACAACTGTTCTAGCGCATTAATGTCATTATGGGCAAAGACTCTCAGCTGCCCTGAAGCGTTACGGCATGCGTCAAACAAGCTGGCGTGAACAAGCCTGTCCGCGATAATCAAATCATCGCCATTCGATATCAAAGAAGGAATACAACCGGCGTTTGCCATATATCCCGTAGGAAAAACAAGCGCTGCCTGTTTATTTTTGAAGATAGCAAGCTGGTTCTCAAGTTGTTCATGTACAAGAGAATTACCCACAATAAGCCGGGACGCCGATGCCCCGACGCCATACGTTTCCAGTGCCCTATGAGCAGCAACCACAAGACGCTCATCCGACGCTATCCCAAGATAATTGTTGGAAGCAAAATTGATCAACTGTTTGCCGTTACACATAAGCACAGGCCCAGCTGACGATGTGATTGTACGCAACTGCCGATACAATCCTTTAGATCGGATAATTTGCATTTCTTCTTCAAGAATGGAATCTAATATATCAGTTTTGTTCGTCATATTTTTTCACCAGTATTCCAGCCATCACGCCACCAAATCCGTACGACAGGCTGATTGCTCTTCGTACCGGAATCGATCGGGCATTATTAGGTGTATAATCGAGCATACAATCATCATCCTGATCATCAAGGCGAATAGTAGGCGCAATGATATCATTTTGTACGGACAAAACTGTAGCTATGGTCTCTATAACACTTGATACACCAAGCATGTGCCCTGTTTGTGGTTTTATTCCGCTACAGGCAACCTTATCGCCCATTACATCACAGATTGCTTTGCTTTCAATGCAGTCATTCATAGGTGTTGCCGTGCCATGTGTATTTATGTAATCAACAGGTATTTTTCCATATTGCGTCAGTCGACGTAAAATTTCTTGAATCGTAGTCCCCTCAGGATTCATAGAGGTCATACCGTAAGCATCTGCAAGAGAAACCCAATCTTCTATAACAGCATATGGTTTCTTATTACGTTTTTTGGCTGATGACACCGATTCAATCATCATCACGCCAGCCCCTTCAGATATAACAAATCCATTTCGATTTTTATTGTAAGGACGGAAATGGTCAAATGAATCGGTAAGGACTTTCATAGATTTATAGCCTTCAAGAAATGCTGTCTCCGGAATAACCTCCACAGCTCCGGCAAGTACACGTTCCGCCTGTCCGCTGATAATCATCCTGCATGCAGCAAGAATCGACAGCAACCCTGTTACACAGCCTCCCTGAGTACTGAACGCTGGTCCATCCAGTCCCATTCTTCCAACAATATATGCTCCAGGGACTTCAACACTACCCGCTATAGGCACATTAAAGGCAGGTGTTTCTTCAGCACGCCGTAAACATTCCAAAGCATTTAACCAGTACTGTGCTTTGCCAAGCGTAGGTCGAGCGCACGAAACAGTACATCCCATACGATGTTCGTTATCAAGCCCGGCATCTTGCAATGCTCTATACGCTGCTTCATATACATAGGCCTGCCGATAATCTTTACCGATCCGAGGGCGGGAATCGGATATACGTTGTGCTAAAAATTTATTTTCATCAATATAAACCGACGGGAATACCGAGTCACCCAAAATTCCATTTTCGCATGGTACTCCTTCAGTTAACGCGTCAAAAAACGATTTCAACTCCAAACCGTGGGGGGTAACGCATCCCATTCCGGTTATCCAAATTTCCGTATCCATAAAACCAACTTACATCCATGCCGTAATACGGCTATCAAGATTAAAAAGCTGCCCAGAAACCTGTTGCATACCTGCAAGATGCACAATAAATTCCGCCGATTCCCGTGGATCGGCAAAACGGTGCAACAGCTGCTTTTGTAGTACCTTTTCTTTTATATTATCAGAAACCCGTTGTCCCATTCCGCAATCCATAAATCCCGGCATGACGGCATTAACCTGCACACCGTCTGTTCCCAATTCTCTTGCAAATGAACGAACCAAACCAGCAAGCGCCGCTTTAGATGCGCTATAAAGACTTAACCCCAAACTACCATGTGTCGCGATGTAAGACGAAATGGCAATCAGATGACCGCTATGCTGATCTATCATATAGCGTGCTGCATGACGCATGATATTCATCGTACCAGTGATATTGGTTTCGATTGCATCGTCTATCTGATCTACCGTACAATGATTAAGCATACCTTCATAGCCTACACCCGCATTGGCAACAACAGCATCAATTCGTCCCCAGCGATCAAACACCATATCGCACAGGTTTTGCATTTGATTAGATGAACGTACGTCAGCAACAACCGAAATTGTATCACTATGTTCAACAGGCTGTATTGTCCGTCCACAACAGGCGACCCTATATCCTGCATTCCGAAATGAATCGCAAAGCACAACTCCAAATCCTGTCGAGGCTCCGGTAATAATGACCACCCGTTCGTTAACCTTTTTTTCTAATGGGTTAACAATCATCTAAAATACTCCTTTTCGACAAGATATACCTGAGATCAATATTCGATAATTCGATAACAGTTGCGGCCTTCGTGTTTGGCCTGATACAAAGCTTTGTCAACGATATCAATCATTTCGTCAACATGAGGTAATGAATCGGGATGAAAAATCCCAGCGCCGATACTGATTGTAATAAAAATTTCGTCAGTATCAACTTTGAATGGAGTCGATTCCACAGCGGCCCGCAAACGCTCGCAAACATATTCAACCTGATCAATATGAGTGATCTGCGGCAGGAGTACAATAAATTCTTCACCACCATAGCGCCCGATAATATCGCTATCGCGCAAATGAGTTATGAGTAGTTGTGATATTGCTTCCAAAACTCTATCACCTGCCGGATGTCCATGAGTATCGTTAATATGCTTGAAACGGTCAATGTCAATCATGAAACAGACAATATCGCGGTTATAGCGAACAGCTTTTTTTATTTCCAGTTGAAAAATTTCCATAAAATAGCGTCGATTATAGCAATTAGTAAGATAATCGCGCACGGCCAGTTCCTGTAGTTCATCCTTGGCAGAACGTAACTCATCCTGCAAGTTTTTTATACGAAGCATAGATTTGACTCGAGCCATCAATTCTTTTATATCCACAGGTTTGGTAATGTAGTCATCTGCGCCGGTATCGAGTCCTTCAACTTTGCTGGACAAATCGTCACGGGCGGTAATCATGATAATCGGAATATAGTTATTCTCAACTTCATCCCTAATTTGACGGCATACCTGAAACCCATCTTTTTTAGGTAAATTGATATCGAGCAGCACAAGATCAGGTACTTCGCTGTGTACCAGCGACAGCGCCGATTCACCATCGTATGCCGGTACGGTTTCGTAGCCTACAGTGCTCAAACCGATCTCAAGCATTTCCACGATTCGTTTATCGTCATCAACAATAAGAATTTTTGCCATATTGTAATACCTTTCAGGTTATTTGCCGATTATAAGAAAAAAATAATTCTATCTCAATAAATTTATAAAATTTTCAATATTTTTTTTGATTTACATTAAAAAAGGTTTATTTTAAAATTTTTCAGCATAAGATATTAGACAAAGAAGGCTATTCAATGACATCAAACACTATGACAGCAAGATACGTACTCCCTATTATATTGACAGCAGTACTGGCGTTGTCTTTGATCAATACCAGTCTATCATATGCGAGCAATTATATTGTAGAAAAACGAATCATTTGTCTTGCCCCTAACCTTACGGAAATTTGTTATTCACTTGGTCTTGAGAAAAATATTGTTGCTGTAACAGATCATTGCGAATACCCTAAAAGGGTTAAAGGAAAACCATCTGTTGGGCATGAAAAAAATCTGGATTTATCAAAGATAATACAGTTCCAGCCAAATCTTATAATTTCATCAGCCCGCGTCAACAATGCACAGCAAATCCAACAGTTAATCAACCGTGGATTTTCTGTACTGATCACATCAAATGATTCAATCAACGAAATATTCGGCACTATTAAACAAATCGGCACTGAAATGAATGTAGATCAACGTGCACAGTATGTAGTTGATTTCATGAAAAATCGTATTTCACAGGTACGATCAATTGCCGATGAATATAAGATGCAACGAATTCTTTTAGTGGTAAATAGTGATCCGTTTATAACATGTCAACGTGGATCGATTATCGATCAGCTTATACGTATTGCAGGAGGTGACAATATAGGAGGGTCACCAGAATTCAATACACCATTTCCCGATCTGGAAAAACTGCTAGCTTATACCCCTGAAGTAATCCTCGAACTGACGTCAGGAGACCCAACAGATACATCGGCTATCGATTCGGTCTACACACGATGGTCACACTGGGGCAAAACACCTGCTATTCAAGCCGGTCGGATCTACGTAATCCCTGCCAGCCCCTTGTTAAGCGGAAGCCCCCGCCTGATAGAAGGTCTTGAGATGATCGCCGCAGCGTTATACCCTGAAAAAAGCAAAGAGCTGCTCAACAGCGACGTCAAACAGCTCTTCGAATAAACAATTTTTAATCAATTATTTTCTGATTATATTTCTGAATTTTTAAAGCTACAATGCTGGCTACTAAAGAAATAATGGTTATCGGTTCAGGTATAGCTGCAGGTACGGACAATGGGTCGGTATCAGCATATCCATAGGAAACAAAATTATCTACATATAAGGATGAATAGACATTGGTACCAGTGCCTAAATGCACTTCGACATATACCGCTTGTGCCCCAAAATCTTCATAAGTGTGCTGTAGAATCCATTCATCATCATTCAGAAATTTATAGTATGTAAAAATATCGTCGCCTACCCTTTGAACGCGAAGTTGATACCATTCCTGTGAATAAACAGACCGCGAATTATGGTCTGTTATATAACTAGAGTAAAGCCAATTGGGTGATGAGAGAAACCATCCATAGACCGTACCTGCAAGCCCCCAATCTACGCCATAATTACCACCTTGATCAGGACTCTTAGGCACAATTGTAACGCCGTAATTAAAAAAACAAAGATTAAAGTATAAATACGTTGTAACTGTCTCCGGGGTATAAACATCAACAGTGGCATCAAAATCACCGATATAATAAAAATCTGATTGCAAGGCCCCGCCACTCGAGCCATTTCCATAATATTTAAAGGCACCCGATTCAAGAGAAAGTGTTACATCCTTATTCTGGTTATGAATCGGTTCATCAATAGTAGAATTCTTGACGGTCCAGAGATCCGTATCTATCGGGCTATCAAAATCAGTATTAGGATTTACCTGTGAAGCATATACTATTGGAGTTAATAGAAAAAAAAAACACAAACATCAACTTTAGTCTTCTGCAAATTTTTGCCATCGAGAAACCACCTTTCGCTATTTTTATTTAATATCATGAACTATATCAAGAAGTTATATATCTACTAACATATCACACATATCGTAATAATGCAACTCCTTGAGATCAGATTCCCTGAAACAGCGAAAAGATAAGAAAAATATCGTATAAGGCGTGAGAATATACTGCAACGGCAAACCCGCGAAGATGAAAGATAATACAAAAATAGAGACCGCCTATCAATCTAAAAGCAAACGGATACCATGCAAAGGTATCGCCAACTGCCCCTATAAAATGTACTAATGAAAATATTGTTGATGAGATAATAGCAGCCAATAACCAAGCTACAATCGGTTCGATAGATAATAATTTACGAAATAAATAAAGCAATCCGCCAAAACAACAGACCCGAAAAAACAATTCTTCATAAAAGCCAGCACCGCAAGATAAAATAATACTACTCAGATAATTTTTCATTTCAAAAGAAATTGCCATCAGATACTGCTCGGCATAATACATTCCTACAGCAAACGCCAATGCCCAAAATGATGTTTCCAGTATAAATATCAAAAGATAATTCCATCGAAAAACGATCAAATCGCGTTTTGGGCGCATCAGTAAAATAGTAAAGGCAACCACGCCTATACTCATACCGAAAAAGCCCAATGCGCCAATATGTTGTATAATATATTTAAAGATCACATCAATCAGATTGCGCACATGAAAATTTGAAGAATGATGCAACCACCATATACCTGTTTCATAACTAACGAACACAGGTAAGGTTAATAGGAGTCCATAGTAGTAATGGCAAGTGAATCGTAAATAAGCGCGTATAAAATTCATATTTTCAGATTGACAGCAAACAGTGTTTCTATATATTTTAGAAAAAAATTAAGTTTTAACCAAACAGCCTAAATGGATAAATCGTGAATATACCATATATATTGGAAGATAATGCCAAAAAGTTTCCCAAAAGAAAAGCTTTGATTTTTCTCGACAAAACCTATCGATATGCACAGATAAACAGCAAAGCGAATCAATACGCCCACCTATTTAAAGATATTTATAATGTCAGTTCAGATACAAAAATAGGGATTCTCTTAAGCAACTGTCCACAATATATTTTCACAGTATTCGGAGCCCTGAAAACCGGAGCGACAATTGTCCCGATCAACCGTTTTCTAACGGCTCATGAGATTGATTTTATCATCAATGATTGCGGCATATCGTATCTGATTAGTTGCGATGAATTCAGCGATTACTTTTCACATCTCTTGAAAAAATGCCCGTCATTGAAAAAAATCATAGTGGTCGAGAATGAAAATCATAAAAGCAGCCGGATAGATACCATCGAAAAAGCCGTAGAACAATTTTCTAGAGAGAATCTTGATATTCCGATCGACATAGAAAGTACCGCAGTTATTATTTATACATCAGGAACAACCGGGTTCCCTAAAGGAGCAATGCTTTCGCACAAAAACATTCTGGCCAATGCAGAAAGTTGTACGAAGGTTATAAAAGTAACCAAGCGAGACCGTTTACTGCTGGCGTTACCTATGTTCCATTCGTTCACGTTTACAGTATGTATCATGATGCCCATCTATAAAGGAGCTACAATAATCGGGTTACCGTCAATCAAACCGTTTTCGCAGGTACTGAAATCGATCATTTTACATCGAGTAACATTGTTTATCGGTATACCCAAACTCTACGAGATTCTATCTGAGAGGACAATACCTTTTTTCATCAGACCGTTTATTCGGATCAGAGCGTGTATATCAGGTTCCGCGCCATTAAGTGTAACAACGCTTGAGAATTTCACCAAAAACATAAAGATTCCTCTGCTTGAAGGCTATGGATTATCAGAAGCCTCGCCGGTTGTATCGGTTAACCCGCTGGAAGCGGAACGACGTGCCGGCTCAGTCGGCATCCCCATACCCGGTGTTGAGGTTCAAATCATTGATGACGAGTTGAAGCCTGTGCCAATTGGTGAAAGCGGTGAAATTTGTGTACGCGGCGATAGCGTCATGCAAGGCTACTACAATCATAAAGAACAAACCGCTGAGGCGATGCATCAAGGCTGGTTGAGAACAGGGGATATTGGAAAAAAAGATGAGGACGGATATGTATACATCCTGGACCGAAAGAAAAACATGATTCTCATTCAAGGCATGAACGTTTACCCGCGTGAAATTGAAGAAGTCATTTTCTCACATCCATCTGTTGAAGAAGCTGCTGTGATTGGTTTCACTGATAAAAAACACGGTGAAATTCCTATAGCATTTATCGTCAAAAAAGAAGATCATGATTTGGATCGGAAACAAATCACAAAGTTTCTAAGAAACCGTATTGCCGCATATAAATGTCCCCGTAAAATCATTTTTCTTGATAAATTACCAAGGTCAGGTTTGGGAAAAATTCTCAAAAACGAATTGTTAAATATTGTAAAATAAGGCTGGTTCGGATAGTACTCTGTTGAGAACTTGAGTTACTTCTGAAAACTTAAACGGTTTCGTAATACATTCATACTTTTTGATGTGATATTTCTTTTTATCTTCGTCCGAAATATTCAATCCTGTAATAAAGACTATGTTAGGATGCCCTTTTTGTTGCTGAATAGTCTTAACGGTTTCAATACCGCTGATTCCGGGCATCATAATATCCATAAACACAACATCAAAACGTTCTTTCTTGGATAATGCAATAGCTTCATAGCCATTTGATGCAAGTTTAACTTTATGACCTGATATGGTGAGCATTTCTGCCAGTAATTCACGAATAGCTTCTTCGTCATCGGCAACAAGAATTTTACCACGTTTTGAAGAAGTAACCTCTTTTCTTTTATCAGTTTTTTGTATTACAGTTGCCTGATCGGCTTCAGAAATAATCGGCAGGCGGATACAGAACGTAGCTCCTTTACCTTCATCGCTGTCAACTTCGATTTTGCCGTTGTGGCTTTCGATAACGCCAAGAGACACCGACAAACCAAGCCCTGTACCGGGCACATCGTCATTACCCCAAACACCTTTTGTGGTAAAAAACGGTTCAAAAATACGGTCACGGACTTCTTTTTTAATTCCCGGGCCTGTATCGCTAATAGCAACGACTGCAAAATCTTTTTCCTGATATATTTTAATAGTAATGGTTCCACCTTTTTTATTCATAGCATGCCGTGCATTGATAATTATGTTCAGAAAGACCTGTTGAATAAGCGATACATCACAAACGATATCGGGAATATCATGGTAATCCCTGATAACTTTGATGTTGTCTTTCTCGATATCACGTTCTATCAATACAATGGTTTGCTCCATCGCATCACGTAAATTTGCCCGTTCAATCTTTGATTCCGTACGTTTTGAGAAGGATAACAGATTACGAGAAATAACTTTGGCCCTTTCGGAAGCACTCAATATAACCGACAACGCTTTGTTGTAGGTATTCTGATCACCTTTACGTACCGCTAACTCGGCATATCCCTGTATCATACATAGCAGATTATTAAACTCATGTGCAACGCCACCAGCAAGAGTCCCAAGAGCCGCCATTTTTTCGGAATGAACTAACTGGTCACGAGTACTGATAAGTTTCTGATTGATTGTTTCGAGTTTCTTGGTGCGTTTACGAACCATTTTTTCCAATGAACGGTTCATCTGTTTCATCTGCTCAAACATATGGACATTTTTTAAAGCTATAGCGATTTGATTAGTAATCAAGTCAAGAAGATGCTGTTCATCTTTACCGAACGCATCTGGATTATGATGGCTCAGATTCAATACACCCACAACCTCTTCACCAGATTTAAGCGGCATACATAACAAAGATTTTATCTGATTCTTTTTGGTTTGCCCTTGAACAAAACGATCATCACTGGTGACATCGCTAATTAAAATCGGCTTACCGTCTCTGGCAACTCGTCCGGCAACCCCTTCATCAAGTTTAAAACGATAATGGGGAGAATCTTTTTCATAAAAAATAGCCCGTTTTTCATTGGGAGACCATAGCGCCTTAAGTTGTAAACAGTCGCGCTCCGTATCAAGAATCATAATAGAACAATAACGCACATTAATTTCGTCTCGGATGGTATCAATGATGGAACAACACACATTCTTCATATTGGGAACAAAACGCAGAGAATCGTTAATCCGCCTGACAATCGACAACTCGTGAATCTTCTTCATATTCTGCATATTCGCATTCATCAAAGAAGAATACAACAGTTCATGTTTTGGAGCATGTGATTTCTTTTTACGTGTTTGATCCATAAAATTTCTCAGAATTATTTATTAAGATATGGCTATAACTACGCCTCATCCAAAATTATCGACAAAATTTCGTTTCAATTTACTATTTACTTTTGTTTACTGCCAGCGTAAACACGTCCTTTCCAAATCATGCCCTTACCTGATAGATAGCGAATAGCCGAATTGAGATGCAATAAAATAGTAATCAATCCTCCGATTGGTATAGTCACAATATAGTATTGCGGTAAGGCCAATAAAAAATTAATCTGGAAACGGACAATAAGCGCTAACGCAAGCGGTACGAATGCTGGCACAACATACTGCCATGTCATCGTCTTAGCATATAAAAGTAACAATGGGGCGAAAAAAGGCACTATTTGATTAATTATAATGTAAATAACTGCTTGTAAGGATCCAATCCATGAAGTACCAGCAGCAAAAAAGATATTTTTCGAAAACCCTTCCCAGATCTGTGAGAAATTACGGTACATGCGTGTTTTTACAATCTTACGCCCACCAGCGATTTTTATGCGGTATCCTGCATCCTTAATAAATTTTGAGAAGGCAAAATCTTCAACCACATGAAACTTCACTCCGTTATGTCCTCCAGTGACCTCATAAACATCACGACGAATAGCAATGAACTGGCCTGTAGCTCGTGCCACTTTAGATCTAGGATTATTCACCTTTCTGATCGGAAACCGTGTACCAAACCAGAGGAATACACAGGGTAAAATAACAAATTCCCAAAACGATCCCATCAGCTGTCCGGTCATAAGGCTGAAAAAGTCAACGTTGCTGTTATGTATTTCGTCAATCACCGAACTAATCATGTATTTATCGTGCACAGTATCGGCATCAATAAAAAAGAGCCAGTCCCCTTTCGACAGTTTTGCTCCTTGCCAGCAGGCAAAACTTTTTCCAACCCATTTTTCCGGCAATGTTTCTTCCTTATACCAGTGAAATATCGGATACTGAGCTGCGTATTCATCAAGTAGTTCTCGTGTACCATCGTTCGAATCTCCGTCAACGACGATCACTTCGTAATTAGGATATTCCTGATTCAGCAATGAATCCAAACATGTTTTAATATTAGTTATCTCATTACGGGCCGGTATGATGAGAGATACCAAGGTAGTTGAGCCATCGGCAGGAGGTTTGGGTTTGACATCGCGATATCCGAGTGAATTCCACAATGCTTTTAGCATAAATGCTACGACAAGACCGCAGTTTACCCACAATATTTTTAAAAGAAGCTGCTGATCCATTAAAAATTATCCTCTATCAATTCTTTCGCTTGTTTGATAACCTGATCAATATTGTAATAGCGGAAACTGCCAAACCTGCCGATCAACGATATATTGTCCATC
The DNA here is from genome assembly GCA_963675685.2 of Candidatus Auribacterota bacterium. Taxonomy (GTDB): domain Bacteria; phylum Auribacterota; class Auribacteria; order Auribacterales; family Auribacteraceae; genus R3-B46. The sequence continues at coordinate 26,554 of CAXXKF010000009.1, read as the reverse complement.
TTCTCTATTTCATCCATCACCGCTTGCCGATTTTCAGCCATTTTCAAATCAGGCAATACATAGGCATACTCGTTAAACGACCAGTAAAAATCCTGTATATCATCTTGATTAACCAACCCTGATTTTTCCAGATCAACGATCATCCTGCGCATACGATCTTCAGTTATGTCTTCGGGTTTTGTATCAATATATGTTGCCTCGCATAAAATACATTTCTGATTATCAGGACACAAATTTGCACTATAATTACTGAAATAGGTCAGACGATTAGCTTCGCTCTGATGTGGTTGTGGAAGATAAATCCACGAATATTCTGGCAACCTGTCTTTCTTCAGGCACAGCAACAACGCCACAACAGAAAGATGGCGCAATTGGGAAGCATGCTTTTTAGCAGCATCAGATACAGCATCACAGATAGTGCAAAACCGATCAAGCGGAACAGTGCTGATAACGTAATCAAACGGTTCACCATTGACAATCCATCCCGATGCGGAACGTGTCACGGATGTTACTTCCGTTCCAAGAGAAATTTTATCCATAAACGGTTTCGCTACACCATCGATAAAGGTTTGAGCACCTCCGACTTTAGGATAATAAAAGATAGATTGATGTTTATAGCCCTCTGTCTGGATACCGAGAGCCGCTTTGACAACATCTTCAACAGGCGCTTGCGGAACGCGATTTTTAATCCAGTCGACACCCATCTGCTCAGGGTCTACACACCATATTTTTTTGTTATATGGATTCATAAAATGTTCGGCTATTCCATCACCAAACCGTTTGTAGATAAAATCGGAAAAATCAGTGTATTCCTGTTGTGTTCCTCCGTATTTATGCCATGCGTGAATATATCCCATAAGGCATTCATATTTGACCTGATCGGGCAAATCGCTGAGTCCATTTTCAAACGGGTATTTTATAAATCTGCCATGATCATAAATACGGGTTTTGCGTATAATTTTATTGAGATGCTCAAGGCCTACACATTGCAGCATATCATCTAAAATATTTTTATATACAGAATGGAAAATATGACAACCGCCCACATCGAAGACAAAACCATTTGGCATTATTTCAGTACGACACAACCCGCCTATTTGCGACAGTGACTCAAAAATTCTAAAATCATAGCCTTTTTTATTTAACTCACGGGCCGCCCATAAACCGGAAATCCCTGCGCCGAGTATTGCTATTTTCATTATGCCTGCCGCTCCTTTTCAAATCTTAACGGCTTAGTTCAAGTTCATTGAGAAAATTTCTAACAACCTTGTTAAATGCCTCAGGACGCTCAATATGAGCCAAATGCCCTGCATCTTTTATAAATTCCAATTTTGCCCCTGGAATTTTTCTATACAAATAACGGGCATCACGAACATGTGTAACACTGTCATGCTCACCCCAGACTATCAATGTAGGTACCGAAATTTTGTTAACCTTATAACGTACAGAATCATGGACAACATGCCATAAACCACGGACAAATGCACGGTTATTATATTCATAAATCAGAGTATCATAATATTTGCGCCTGAAATGGATACGATGGTTAACCAACTCCTCTGATGCAGGACACTGATCATACCACGACCATTCTATATGTTCACGCATTTTCTTTTCCGAGACATTTTTGAACTGGTCTTCAGTAATATACGCGCGAAGGATCATATATTCAAATATACCCACCTGCCAACGCACACCTGTAGCGCTTTCGACAATCAAAGCTTCAACGCGTTGCGGATTAGTTACAGCAAACTCAAGCGCAACATGAGAACCTAGAGAATTACCTATAAGAACGGCCTTATCAATACCTAGCTCATCCATGAAACGTTTTGTAAACTTGACAAAAAAATCTATAGAATAGGAAGCATTTGGCATTTCTGATTTACCAAACCCGGGAAAATCCAGAGCGACAACGCGATAATCATCAAAAAATTCCGGATAGTTAAAACGAAAATTATGGATTGATAAACTTAATCCATGTAGAAACAAAAGCGTGGGTTTACCGGACACATTATTGTCAACGTAACAAACCCGAATACCATCAACAATGATATATTGATCATTTCCAACATAATCCCTTGTTACATAATCTGGATTGACTTCAGCAGTCTTAAGACTATCAGAAAATCGGCCGTGGCATGAAGCCAAGATGAGACAACTCCAGATGCATAGCCCGATAAATATAAAACGAAAGTATATCGTAGAGAACCCCAATTTAACCGTCATCAATCCCACCGCCACTACTGAATATTCTTTTTATAATGAGCCAAGGTCAATAATGGGAAATAATGACGATACAGATGATAACGTATATAAAATGCATTAGGGAACCCCGTACCAGTAAACTCCTCTTCTTCCCATGTACCATCAGTAAGTTGGTTATGAAGCAGGAAATCGATTCCTTTGCGCACATGTTCATCATGTGCAAACCCGTAATCTATCAAAGACAATAGAGCCCATGATGTCTGAGATGGTGTACTTACGCCACGACCGATATAGTCCGGGGATTTATAGGAATGGCAATGTTCACCCCACCCGCCATCGTCATTCTGATGTGCAAACAGCCAGTCAATTGCGCGGGCAACATACGCTTTATTGCGATCTTCTCCTATTGCCGCCAGCCCTGATAATACCGCCCACGTACCGTACAAATAGTTAACGCCCCAACGTCCAAACCACGGTCCTTCAGAAAGCTGGTCTTTCTCCAGATAGGCAATTGCATGCTGAATAGGTTCAAAACTTTTCTTGTAGCCCAATTTCGCCAAAAGTTCGATGACTCTTCCGGTAATATCAGGACAACTAGGATCAAGCATAGTTTTAAAATCGTTAAACAAAATTTTGTTATAGATAGGATTGTTGACATCTTTATCGAATGCCCCCCAACCGCCATCTGTATTCTGCATGCTAAGCAGCCACTGTAATGCTTTGCGAAGACGTTGCGACTTATCTATACCGGCTGGAGCCTGTATATCTTTAAGTATCAATATAATAAGCCCGGTGTCGTCAGCATCGGGATAAAATTCGTTGAAATATTCAAAAGACCAACCGCCAGGCTGTGCTTCGGGATTTTTAACTTTCCAATCGCCCGGGCGGGTAGTTTGTTTATCATACAACCAGGTTGCAGCTTTTACCAGATCAGGATGATTGCCAGCAACCCCAGATTCATGTAGCGCCAGCATGCTCCATCCTGTATCCCACACAGGTGATACACACGACTGTTGATGAATATACTCATCAGTTTCTATATGAAACCGCTCTATCGCTTCAAATCCTTTTTTGATAGCCGGAAAATCATTATCATATCCCAATGTTCTAAGAGCCATAATAGAATATGCCATCGCAGGAAAAATACCACCCCAATCACCGCTTTTATCCTGATGTTCAAGAATCCACTTCTCAGCTTTGCGCAACGCTAATTTCTTAGATATTTTTATAGGGCTTTTTTCAAGCAGTTTCAAAATTTTATCCATACCCACAAAAAAATTGTGCCAACTAATAACATTCTCATGTTTCTCAAAAGAAAAATTTTGTTGATCTCTGGGAACAAGATATAACTCATCAAGTGTAGCGCTTGCTGGAATTTCAACCAGAGGTTTAAGTTCCATCAAAACTGTTAACGGCACAACACAAATACGTGCCCATGAACTGAACTCATAAATATTAAACGATGAGAAACGCGGGATATATAACATTTCAACAGGCAACGAAGGAGTTCCACGCCAATCGAATTGGCCGAAAAACGCAAGGGAAATTTTGGTAATCACTCGCGACTTCATAATCCCGCCGCTAGCTAAGATAAACTCACGGGCTTTTTTGAGGTTCGGATGATCAACATCATAACCGGCAAGTTTCAAAGCAAAATACGATTCTACTGTAGTGCTGATGTCACCTTCACCACCATAGAAAACCGGCCAGCTACCATCATTGAGCTGTTTACTGAGAATATAATTAGCAGCTTTCTGCATTTTGACCGGATCAACCATATCCATAAAATACATAAGCATTATATATTCAGACGTAAGTGTCATATTATCTTCAAGTTCAGCTATCCAGTGGCCGTCAGGTTGTTGGATTTCAAACAAATACTGTTGCGCTTTTTTAATGGCATGCGTTATTTCGCATTGAGTACCTACGACAGAATCTATATCAGAAGAATGAGCAGCATCTTCCTGCAATCCAATCTGTTCGACCGACTGAAGGATTTCTTCATGATCCAATCCTTTTGAAAAACCGGCTTTATTTTTTATTCGATGCAAAAATGACGGGTTAATAAAACTCGTCAGAAGATTTACTCTATTCTTGCTGTCATTGCTGTGATACATAACTCACTACTCCCACAATAAAATTTTAACCGCCGCAATGATTATTCACTATTTAAGGGATAAGGTCAAGCCGAATTTTCTCAACAAAACATCCAGATATAACACCACAACCATTTACAAGCGTTTACGTTATGCAACATAAAACTACTCTGTTTTGATATTTTAATCAGAATAAGTTTAGCATCTTTAAGAACTTCAAGGTGTTATCCATCATGCTGAAACGGTTAAGATTTCACAGCAATATATTTTATGTATAAGAGTGTTTCTTGAAGTATACTTATGCTTGACATATCGCCTAATTTAACTATATAGTTTGAGTATGGTTAGATAACACCAAAATATTTAAATATAATAGGAGCAAAGCAGCATGAAAAATATAATTTTATCTGTAGGTGTGATTATCAGTCTTTGTGCAGCGACATTACTTCTCTCAAGTTGTCATACCATGCAAGGTATTGGTGAAGATGTACAAACTTTAGGCAAAGGTATTTCCGGCGTAGCCGATTAATTTTTCTATATTATTACTGCCTTTAGATGGGTAGAAACTAGAATCAGTATGATAATATAATCGACGTATGTTAATTAATCTGAGCAACTAAACAAGACTCTATTCGCCTCTTATAGGGAAACTATTTAAACGACATATTTTCATATTGAGTGTTTAGCTTGATTTATATTGACTCCATAGCCATAAAACCTTAAACTAAAGACTCAACTATACTGATTTTAAAGATATATACTGGAAATATGATTTTCGGGTATGGATCTTGTTAGGTTAAGCATTACCACTTATTTAAACTTTTTAAGTATACAGGGAGAACCCTATGAGCAACATTTTAAAACGACTTAACAATGCGGCCAACGGCAAAAAAGAAACCCGGAAAAATGATGAAGATTTCTACACTCCCCCATTGATGGAAACATACGAAGAACCTGTTGCATCTGTTCGTCAACAACAAGACACATCGACGTCAAGACCAGCAACACACAACCAAACAAGTAACAGCGTACTGACTCCAGATGTAAAGTTTGTCGGAGAAATAGAATTCTCAAAATCGCTTACGATTTTTGGTTATGTAAAAGGCTCTATCAAAACAGACGGAACATTATTGTTAGAGCAAGGTTCCGATATTAACGCCAGTATTAATGCAGATACTTTAACTGTCTGTGGAAATTTTCAAGGCAACATTAACGCGAAAAGCAATATCAAACTATTGTCAAACGCGATTGTTTCCGGCACACTGAAATCCCGAAGTATTCAAGTTGAAGATGGTGTCACGTTTGTGGGTGAAGCGCAAATTTCAACAAAGTAATTAATATAATATGGTAATGAAGAGATTATTTTCAAAGTCATTTTCAGGACAACAGGAAGAAGAAACCGCCAAGCGCCATTCGGTTATCGATGTTATCTGTCCGCATTGTCAAGGCACACAAACAGTATCCGAAGGTGCTATTTCTGCTTTCTGTAAACAATGTAAAAAAATCTTCGATGTACAACTAGCTCTGAAAAATCAGGCAACACAACCTGAAGAGCAAGAAGATAAAGAATACAGCACATCAACAAAAAACATTCGTTGCTCTGTGTGTAATACATGGCAGGACGTGCCATCGATAGCGATATCTGCATTTTGCAAAAAATGCGGGCAACGCATCAACTTACAAGACTACAAAAAAAACGACGTTTTCCGCGGTGACCTTGAAACCAAAGGAACACTGTATATCACAACTACCGGTGAGGTAGATGGCACTGTCAGCGTAGGTGAAGCGATTATCGACGGAAAATTCAAAGGAAGATTGATTTCCGAGGGGCTTGTACGCTTGCAACCGGGATCAACATTCCAAGGCGAATTATTCGCACCAAAAGTGGAAGTATCCGATGGAGCAACCTTTGTCGGAAATTCCAATGTTAAGCCAGATTTTTATTCAGCACTATAAAGCATAAAACCCTTACACGAGGAGGTACTGACATGTTTGAACGCGATAGACAATCCGATGATTATTCAGGAAACTACACGAATACATCGACATCATCTGCCAATGAAACTATCTTGAGCGAAGATACCCGGTTTAAAGGATCGCTCGAATTCAGCCAAAAGTTGACTGTCCACGGACAATTTGAAGGCAACCTTAACAGCAAAGGTACATTGCTGGTTGGCACAAACGGTGAAGTACGTGCTGAAATACAGGTTGGCACGATCGTCATCGAAGGTAAAGTATGGGGTAATATCGTTGCCGATGATAAGATCGAAATACGTTCCAGCGCGGAACTCTATGGCGACATCAAAGCAAGCCGCCTGATTATTAATGAAGGCGCTACATTCGTTGGTAAATCTGATGTCAATCCGAATAGGAAAGACAAACCGACTGTTACTATGGCAAAACCTCAGCAGGAAAAACCAAAAGAAATAGTATCGGATAAATCAATTGATAAAAAAGATTCTAAAGAAAAAGAAGCATTATTCAAGTAAGATTCTTTTAGATAGCAAGTCAAAATACCCCCTCTTTTGTGATACCAAATGAGGGGGTATTTTTTATTCATAAAATAGTATATCTTTTTAATCTCGAAGAAAGAGGAAAAAAATTAGCGCGATGGCGCGACCTGAATAGCCTTTTCACATTTTTCTATAAATTGACGGGCAGCGAGATCATCCGGCTTAATATTAACTGCTTTCTGGAAATGTACAATGGCTTTTCTGTAATCGCCATCATCATACGACTTCTTGCCAGATGCAAAGAACTGATCAAACAAGGTATCTTCAACTGATTTTTCAACCGGTAGAGGTTCCGGTTTTGGTTGTTCTTTAACAGGAGCAACAACAGGTTTTTCTTTTGCCTTCTCAGCTGCCTCCTGTTGTGCTTTAATTTCTTCTTCTTTTTGCTGAATGGCGCTCAATGTTTTTTTCAAATACAGTTGTGCTTCAGGATAATCTGGTTGTAATCCGATAACCCGTTCAAAACTTATAACTGCCCGATCATAATCACCGACGTCATAATATGTCTTACCGATAATCATTTCTTTTTTCACAATCCTCGCGGTTTTCTCAGCTGCAGACTCCTCCTGGATAACTTCAGGTTCCTGTACGACTGGCACTACCGGTTGCTGTGGTTGCTGAAACTGTCGTGCAAATTGTGTGATGCGGTTATCTATATCATCATTGATAAATTGCAGTTCTTTGCGGTTAAGTTGTACAATATCGCCTTGTCGAATAACAGGTAACGCCGAAACAGCGCCGTCATCCTGCTGAAGTTCAATTTTCCAAACACCCATATCCTGAACGAAATACAATTCAGCTACTGAATAAACCCCTGCCAAATCTTTCTCGTAGAGCATCAAATAATAGACGACCATTTTATCATTTGAAAAAAGGAAGGCATTAATAGGAATAACGCTGATAAAAGCGTTTCTGGTGTCAACCAATTTACTCAATTCATCAATGCGCTGAGAGAACTCCGTAAAACTCAATAACGCCTGTGATTCCTGCGTAAAAAGATTGTACAGTTGTGTTTTGTTAGCAGGATCAAATGTTTTTTGTATATACTGTTGACCAATTTGAACAGGATTAGTTAATCCAGTTTGCGCAATCGGTGCATCTTCTCGAATCTGTTTACGCCCGCATCCCGATATGAAAGCCACGGATAATATTGCTATTAAGCTCAGGAGAAAACGGTTACTGCAAAACAATTTCATATGTCTTATCCTTATATTCTACTATGATTGATGATAATGTTATTCGTTCTATCAATACATCTTTGACAATGTCCTGTTCTCTATACGGAGATCCGTCAATAAAAACATATCTATTGGATAGATCCCACACGACACCAGATATAATCATTTCAGGCAATCCTGCCTGAGGTTCAAGACTTAACGCGGGTATACCATTTTCATAGTCCCTAGCAGGCTTTTGGTTGTCAATAGCTTCCAATTGCGCTATCCGTTGGGCCACGAGTTGTTCAATAGCTATTTCTTCTTCGATATCAGGCCCGAGCGCAACATCAGTGATCGGCTGTTCCAATTCATCAATCCGAGAAGGCACTGTTTCTTGAACATCTTTGGCAGCTTCCTGATTTTGAACCTGTTCTAAAGAAGGCGATGTTATGATACGTTGTTTGAGCGGTTGCGGAATACTCTGTTTTACCGACTGGTTGTTTATGATAAACAACAGCAACGCGCCTGCGGCAAACATACTGGTCCCACCCAAAATCATTCCAATCCAAAAACCGAGCCGATGAGGATGCGCTGAATGAGAGTGTTTAAAAATATTTTTCAGACCATGCTTTTTTTTATTTTTGTTTCGTTCGTCCGCTTTAGTCAACGCATTGATTATGATACTCATAGCGAAGCCTCTTTAAATTATCTACTTTAGCGTCGGGATATTATCATCGTGAGTCGCGCCATACAATGCCAAAAGTGTGTTGATATCAACAATGCCATCAGGGTTAAGGCCTTTGTCTTTCTGAAAAATTTTCACCGCTCGCGAAAGCACTTCTGTGTACTGTCCATCCCGTTTGCCCCGATAATAGGCAAGGTCATATAGCATACTTTGAATCTGCTCCACTGTTGTTCCCTGACTTGTAGGATAAAAAATATCATCCGCGTTAACCACCCGGTTGATATATACAACAGCATTGCCGATGAAAATCTTTTTAACTTCATCAAGCCCCACATTCTTCTCGCCTGTATCTGACACGATAACCGCCCGGCTATCGTCAACTTTTTTCAACAAAATATATTTTCGAATATACTTTGGATCTTTGACCTCAAGCAAGACAGGCAAATTGAAAGTAATCAGCGTATCAATATCAGCCCATGATTCAATTCGTGACAAACCGGCAGACAAGGCAATTGTCTCCAAGGGTAAAGATTCCTGAAGATGATATTTATTATATATGCTTTTCTGCAATTCCGGATTAATATTCCAGATATTCAACAACTGAATAATAGCTTTGATAGACGGATTATCGGGTTTTGGCGGCGGTGGTGGTGGAGCCTGAATCTGTGGTTGCACTTCCACCGGACGGGATTGAAGAAGCATAACCTTTTCCTGTTCCGCATCAAGACGTGTTACGGTAGACTCATACATTTTACGTAAATTTTGTACTGTACCGGAATATGTGGAGACGCTATCTTTCAGATCATTGAAGTAGGTTGCGAACAAAGCCAATATCAATAACGCCGATCCGATAAAAGAATATTTAAAAACCCGCTTAAGTGAAAATCGTAATGAAAAGAATTTGTTTTCAAGTTGTTTCAGTGGTTTTTTGCCTTGTATTTCCTTAATCGCCTTATTTACCAACGACGAGGTGATTTTCTTTTTCTCAGAAACATACGCCGCAAGCAATGTATTATCGCAAACCACGTTAATAATACGAGGAATACCGCGTGAATAGCGGTATATTTTTTTCAAAGCTGAAGTAGTAAAATCGACCCCTGTCTCAGAGCCTGCTACTTTAAGACGATGGTCAATGTAATCGGACATTTCCTGAAAATCCAAAGGATACAAATGATATCGCACAGTAATACGTTGATTAAGCTGGCGCAACTCAGGAGTATTGAGTATCTCAAGCAATTCCGGCTGACCTACCATGACTATCTGCAGCAATTTTTCTTTTTCCGTTTCAAGATTAGATAGCATACGCAGCTGTTCAAGTGTTTCAAAAGGTAAATTCTGGCATTCATCAATCAACACAACAACGTTTCTTGCCCGTTGTTTTTGTTCAAGCAGAAACTCATTGAGCTCATCAACCAGATCTTTTTTGGATTTCGCTTTTGATTTGATACCCAAATCTTCATTGATTGCCTGAAGCACCTCAAAAGCATTGAGGTATGAATTGAGTACAAAAGCAACTTCAGTATTGCTGTTCATACGACTGAGCAAAGCCCGGCATAAAGTTGTTTTGCCGGCTCCTACTTCACCGGTGATAAGGATAAAGCCCTTACGCGCTTCGATACCATAGGTCAAATGCGCAAGCGCTTCCTGATGTTTTTTACTGGGGTACAAAAAATGTGAATCGGGTGTCAGATCAAACGGATTTTCTTTTAAACCAAAAAAATCTTTATACATTGCGTGCTGTTCTCTTTATACGGTTGATAGATAGTAAAAATAGTAAAACGGCATTGGTTATTGTCTTATTCAGAAGCATCTTTTTTATTAGTTTCATCCTGTTTTTGCACATCAACATAATTGAGCTGCAAATTAGACACATAACTAGATAATACCTGGGTTTCCTGATCAGTCAGGTTCCCTTTTGTTTTTTCTTCCAACATCACCAACCAGTCAATAGTCAGTTTTGCCGCTTCCAAATTGACTTCGACCTTCCCTGTAACCGGGCTGACAACTTTGCCCAACTGCTGCAAAGCCGAGTTAGCCAGTAACGAGATCAAGCCAAGGAATTGAGCTTCACGTAATTTTTCCTGATCATTAGCCATTCTTCTATTCCTTACCAATGAGGTTGTTATTTATTCATCTGAAACGGAGAATCAAAAGCCTTGGCAAAATCAAATACATTTTTAAAGTCGTCTTTGCTATCTGTTTCGCTTTTGCCGAGTAATCCATTATCAACAAGATTAAAGACAATTTCTCCAAAATCTTCAGTCCGTGTAATGCCCCAGTGTTCCAGGACAGTTCGCGCCATGGGACCATATTGATCAAGCGCATATTCTTTAACACCGCCCAATAACTCTCTGCCAGTCATATGACGCTGTTCGTTAAGCTGATTCATGACATAATTGAATGCCAGTAAAACAAAATTATATGCTTCGACCTCGTAACGTGGATCGTTGTTGACGATTTCCTCAAGAATTTCAAAAAGGCTTTTTTTTTGTTCCATATCTATACGTGCTATTGCTCTTCTTCCTGATTAAACATAAGGTTATAGCGTATGCGTTCTTCATCTTCCAGATTTTTAAAATTAAGGTTCCGTAACACCTCAAAACGCTCTGTTAATATTGATACCAGAGATGCAGTGCTTTGTACTATCCTCTTCGCAACTTCACCGGAGACCTCATTTTCCATACAATATGTATAAAACGTTTCATTCAGGAACTGATTGAGAAAACTTTTATCCTGTTCAACAATCAGTTCATGACGAATCATAATATGTGCTGCGTCTAGCGTATCAATGATGAGTCCAAGACATTTAAGAAATTGTATTTCGCTTTCATCATGGGTTGTACCCCTCATGGCACATACAGTCTGATTGCTTGTTGCCTTGAACAGCTCAATAATAAGTTCTATTTTCTTGCAACGTTCTTCAAGCGGCATCTCCAAAAAATCTTCATATAGATTATTCACTGCTTTCAGATAAAATTTATCCCGTTGGGCCAGATAAACCGGTCTATTAATATTCAGGTCGACCATTGCATTTCCGTTTTTATATGTTTAAACTTTTATGCTGAGTGCACAGCATAGTAATGAATGTTTTCATACTACCAGATAGCACACCTGCTGTCAATTTTTCTACACATTGTTCTATGAATAACATATAAATATATACATGTGTATACTACACTACTTGCGGTACACTCTCAATCACTATTTTATGGCTGTGAACAGCAATGGATTAGCGAGAAGCTGTTTTTCTCATTGTATATGCAACTTGTACCATCTTGCGCAAGGCGGCGATTGTTTCGTCATATCCACGGGTTTTTAGTCCGCAATCAGGGTTAATCCAGAACAAGGATACATCAATCACCCGTATTGCACGGCGTACCACATCAAGCATTTCCTCTTCTGAGGGAACTCGCGGAGAGTGGATATCATACACACCCAATCCGATACCATGATCGTAATTAAAATGTTCGAATGCCTCCATAACTTCTCCCCTACTGCGAGATGCTTCCATAGAAATCACATCCGAATCCATATCGTAAATCGGCTTAATCAATTCGTTGAATTCAGAATAACACATGTGTGTATGGATTTGCGTTGTAATTTTTACGGTGGAATTGGTCAACTTAAATGAATTTACCGCGTAATCTATGTAATCCTGCTGTTTGGACTTTTTGAGTGGCAGGCCTTCCCTGAATGCAGGTTCGTCAATTTGAATAATGGATATTCCCGCTTTTTCAAGGTCAAGGACTTCGTCTTTCAAGGCAAGTCCAACCTGATATACAACATCTTTTTTTGAAATATCCCTGCGATAAAATGACCAGTTAACAATAGTTACCGGACCGGTAAGCATTCCTTTTACAGGCCTGTCAGTAAGCGATTGCGCATACACAGTATAATCAACAGTCATGGGTTCAGGGCGTGAAACATCACCATAGATAATCGGCGGGCGAACACAACGCGATCCATAGGACTGCACCCATCCATTTTTTGTAAAAGCAAACCCATCCATTTTTTCTCCAAAATACTCAACCATATCAGTTCGCTCAAACTCGCCATGGACAAGAACATCTATATCGAGTTCTTCCTGAAGTTTGATAACATCCTGAATTGATTTTTTGATAAAGTCGTCGTATTCGCTAAACGCTATTTTCCCAGATTTATATCCAGCCCGAATCTTCCTCACTTCAAGCGTTTGAGGGAAACTACCTATTGTTGTCGTGGGGAATACTGGCAATTTCAAAAGTTTGCATTGTTTGGTATAGCGTTCAGCAAAAGAATCAGGGCGATTCACATCAGACTCATCAATAGCCGCCATACGCTTTTGCACCTCACTATTGACAAAAGACTTGCGGATTTCGTCAACTGATGATGGAGGAACCGTTTTTTCCCCTACCAAAACATCCTGTATTAATTTGATCTCATCAAGTCGTTCTCTGGCAAATGCCAGCAACGCCAATACGTTATCATCCAAATGATCTTTTTCTGCTTCAACGGTATACGGTAGATGAAACAGCGGCCCGGCATTAGCTATGATGATATTATCCTCACCTACTTTTGCCGCCAGACGTTTCACAAGATCAACCGTCTTAGCAATATCAGTTTTCCATGGTGCACGACCAGATACGACACCGGCAATCAACTTTTTATCAGAAGGGAACCCCATGTTTTCAAGATTTTTCAGGTTCTCATCATTGCTGACAAAATCAAGACCGACAGCAGCTACAGGTAATTCAAAAATCAACTCACGGAAATTAGAAATACTTTCATAATATGTATTGACTGCAACGTTTATAGAAGATAACCCGTCAGTCATTATTTTATATGCTTCAAGAATCACAGAAATATCTTCTTTACGCAAATCAAGGACAAACGATGGTTCATCCAGTTGAATACACTTTACGCCAGCCTTTTCAAGATTTTTCAACAAGGTGTTATACTCACCAGCAAGGGAATAGACTAAATCTTTAAACTGATCGCTATCCGATACTTTCACCGCATCAGCATCCACTTTCTCAAATTTAGATAATGATACAAATGTAAACGGGCCGACAAGAACAGGGCGTGTATCAATATTCAATTGTTTTTTAGCAAATTTCCATGAATAGAGAGGCCGGTCTTTGTCAAGTTTGAATGTCCCGTTAAGTTCCGGCACAATATAATGGTAATTAGTATCAAACCATTTAGTCATTTCGCAAGCCACTGCATCATCAGAGCCACGCGCCATGGAAAAATAACGGTCAAGCCCATCGGTTATGGAGGCAAACCTTTTAGGGATAACCCCAAACATGGTGGCAGTATCAAGCATAAAGTCGTAGAGAGAAAAATCATTCGATGGAATTACATCTATTCCAGCATCCAAACCAACTTTCATGCGGTCAAATGCTATAGTTTCTGACTCAGTAAGAAATTCTTTACGGGTAATGTTTTTTTTCCAGTATGCCTCAAGAGCCTTTTTCAATTCTCGATTCGGACCAATCTTTGGAAAGCCATAATAGGTAGTTTTAATATTCATAAAATCCTCCGTGATGCTCTATCATGTAAAAGTTTACACAAATTAAAGATTAGTTCCACACGCTGAACGCAGGTTCAAAAAATCCATACAACTTTAAAAAATTACTATACCATCATATCTTTGTATTTTTGCTAGAGCAAGTAAAAACGGAACTTGAATAAAATTAAAATCAAAATATTTTTTCACTTTATTTGTATTTTTAGCATTTATAGTGTATAGTTATTTGTAAGAGCTTGTATATGAGAGAATAGAGAACGAATCACCCATCAAAGAGGCTTTCTGGCCAGGCGCAACATAACCCTGGAGGGAAGCATGTATTGTCCGTATTTGATTAAAAAAGAGTTTCTTAGTTACACTTGCCACTATCGTTACAAAAAAGTCAGTGCCTTCAAAGCCAACTTTTTCTGTAACACGATGTTATGTTTACGAAATTGCCCTGCATCATCATTGTATAAAAAACGACACCGTAAAACAGCGAAACCAGCTGCTTAATTATCATTTGAGTTTAAGATATATCTAAGTTTCTTTCGCTCGGTACTGGTTAACACGCGTTGTCTGACATATCGGTTCCATTTTTTTTCAAATTTGTCATAGTCAATGTGTAGTGTTGACTTTACAATATCGTGAAACGATTCCCCTTCAGCAAATTTATCAATCATAGCCAACAGATGGTCCATGTCGTATTTATAAAGTATGAATTCCACAATAGTGCTGGATTGTTCATAGGCTAAAATCACTGTATGCAGATCGCTACTATTGACTAATGCGAAATCAAGTTCATCAAATGGGATACAGGTATTGTCCATGACATGCGATTTAAGAACCTCGAATTCTATAGAATCTTCGGAAAACCGCACTGCAATCCCTTCGTTAAACCATCGGGGTACCTTTCCATTGCCAATTTGTTCTACCACCACATGCACATATTCATGATAGATAATCTCCTGTAGAAAATCATCGCTTTCACGCCCAAGAATCGGGATACGTATTTTTCCGTCATATATACCCCTGACAAAATGTGGCAGATGAGTGCTGGCCTTGAAGGTGTTGTGTTCAAGGAACAAGACCGGTATTTTGTTTTTAGGGTAACAGGAAAAACGCGCTCCAATATCAGAATATGCGTCTTCCAATATAGATTTTATTTCTCTGAGCAATTTGTCATTAATGCTCGCATCATAATGAATATCAAAATGAGATATTTCTTTTCGTGATAAATCTTGCTCAACTGCCAGTTCCCTTTCAAGTTTTATGCGTAACTCGTGTAGTCCAGAGTCGTTATCATAAAGCGCCAGAGTATCCCAATATTCTTTAGCTTTTACAAGTTGTTGATCCTGATACGCTATCTTTCCAAGATAATACAATGCGTCTTTATTATAAGAATCGTAGTCAAGTGCCTGAAAAAACGCTTTTTTCGCTTTTTTTGCCTGACCTTCGGATAACAAAACACGTCCCTGAGCAGAATAAATAGAGGCGCACAATCGAAGGGACTCAACAGAATCATCTGTAAGGTCACGCAAATATGATGCGCCATGTAAAGCGTCTTTCCAATCATGCTGTTGAATATAATAATAAACGGAATTCATCAGGATTTGCAGGTAATTGCTTTTAATGGAATCACTTTGATCTATGATATAAGCTTGTTCAATGGTATCTATAGCTTTCAAAAAATTCTTCTCATTGGACAACGCCACAGCATAATTATTAAGAGTTCTTACTAACAAATCAGTTAGTTGTTCATTGGCGGGAGCAAGCATTTCAGATTCTTTTATCAGCAATATAGCCCTGCGGTAATCATTAGATTTAAGGTATTGAGCAACTTGCTCAAGATTACTGTTTATTTTGAGTATAGTCTCCTGATCAGGTTGAGGCAAAGCATTATCGGATTGATCAGTTGTCGTGACATCATCAGAAACAGGCTCAGTGGATTCAACTGCGTAAGCAGGCGACTCTGCAACAATAGCATCAGAAGAGTCATCAGCCGCATACAAAAGAGACATGCAGTATCCTGTAAAAACAACTGTACAAACAAGGGGTATTGTTCGTTGTATGATCATTATTGTCACCATTTGAGGTTAAAACAGGAAATGAATACAAGTATACGCCATCATCACTTGTATTGACAAGGTATTACGGAAGGAAATTCAATTTTTCGTAAGATTCCGGAATCTTAACTTTTGCGATCTATATAAACAGGGCATAATGAGCGAAGTATCGCGTCATCAATAACCCAAAATTGCTATTAGAATTATCATTAAAATATGGCATCAGCCTTTTCTGTATCAAAATAAATAAATCTACCGCAATTCTGACATGTCGCTAAATCTGAATTCTTGTTCATAACAGCAGCCTGGCTTATTGGCAAATTAAGAAAACAACCATTACATACACCACCATTTGCGCGAACAAGAGCATTCTCATAACGCTTAAATAAACGATAAAAACGATTGACAATTTCAGTAGGCAACTGAGCCTTTAGCAAAATAACTTCACTTTTCAGATCATCTATTTTGTTTTGATCGGTTTCTGTTTTCAGATCGATTTCATGATTTTGTAACTTCAATAACAATTCATACGCATTCATTACTCAATACCCCCTTACAGATAGTTACCCTTAGTATAAAGATTAACAAGTTTCTATATCAAACACAATACGAAATTATAAGAATTTTAATTATTTTTTCACACATCGCGCTACTAGTATCATTAGCAGAGAGTTACAATTAAATTTATTTATAACCGTCAAATATCTCTAAAAGATATTTTTTACTCTCCTATTACATTATTTTCCGTTATATTACTTTAAAATCATTTTTTAGTCAATATCTTTTTCAGTAATTTTTGCCCTAATTTCTAACAATCATCTAATCCATTTTTCACATTAGATACTAATTGAGTATCATTTTTCCTACATACAATACGAAAACAGATTTATAGATAAAAACATTAAAAGAAAAATACGTCTACAATATGAATGGTCATTTTTTAGAAAAAATTTTTCTTATCGTAACGCGTCAGGAAGATATTTGATTAAATCAGAAGCGATAAGAGATCTGGCACCAATAAAATGGCCCACTAGATCAGCGGCTTTGCCATGAACATACACTGCCGTACACGCTGCATCGACCGGATCCATACCCTGCACTAAGAATGATCCGATCAAACCTGCTAATACATCGCCGGTACCGGCAGTGGCAAGTCCAGTGTTACCCGTGGGATTGATATATATATCCGATTCAGGAGTAGCAATAATTGTATTACAGCCTTTGAGTATGGTTATAACACCATATTGTGTCGCACATTGCATGGAATATTTCAAACGGTCAGCCTGAATATCAGCAACCGTAACACCCAGCAAACGAGACAGTTCAGCAGGATGCGGGGTAATAATAACAGGTTGCGCAGCACGAAGCAAAACGTGAGGCGAAGAATCAGAAAGTGAATTAAGCGCATCCGCATCAATTATGAGCGGTAAAGATGAATGTTTTATAATATCTCCTACCAATTGGGTCGTACGTTCATGACGCCCTAATCCTGGTCCAATGAGCAAAGCTGAGCATTTTCGTTTTCGTATAATATCAAAAATATGTTCAGAGGCAGTGAGATCGAGTGTATGGGCATCAGTCTCAGGTAATGGAGCCGTTATTACCTCAATAAGATTGGTTTCGCAGATAACATTGACACTTTCCGGACACCCCAGCGTAACCATTCCGCACCCAGCACGCATAGCCGCGTTGGACGCAAGCATAGCGGCTCCAGTAAGCCCAACCGAACCCGCAAGCACCAATAAGTGCCCAAACGTTCCTTTGTGAGAATCCACTGGACGTAGAGGAAGTTTAGAACGCAAATGTTTCCATTCCAGATAATGCAATTTTGATTCGACAGATGCCACCGCCGCATCAGGAAAACCTATATCGACTACAGATATCCTTCCTGCATAGGCAGGGCCGTCAAGAAGCAACAATCCGGTTTTAGGCAATCCAAAAGTTACTGTCAAACTAGCTTTAACCGCCATTTTTTCAACTTTGCCGGTAGAACCATTTAGACCTGACGGGATATCAATAGATAGAACTGGTTTATGCAAACTGTTAATAAAAAAGATTGCTTCCCCCATATGACCATGAGGAGCACCACGAAACCCTGTACCAAATATACCGTCGATAATCAAATGTGCCTTTTGACCCAACGGCTTAACCTCAAGCAACTGTTCAAGGGTTTCGGCATGAATGAATACATCAGGAGCCAGTTGCGCAAGTTTGCGGTAGTTCTCCAACGCATCACCACTTAACGAATCAGGTGACGCCAACACCACAACACTAATATTGATATCCGGATGTTCACGCAGGAGATAGCGGGCGGCAACAAGCGCATCTCCCCCATTATTTCCTTTACCGACAAAGAAAAGCATATTGCGCGGTTTAAATATCTTTCCTGTATAGCGATGCGCAATACGGGCAACAGTCTTACCAGCCGCTTCCATTAGCTGTTCGCCGGGAATGCCCATTGTATCGATGGCATATCGGTCGATAGCTGCCATCTGATCCGCTGTAACGATTTTCATGAGTACCTTTCGAGAATCTGCTTCATTTCCTTAACTGCTTCCGATAACCCTACGAATAATGCCCTGCTAATAATACTGTGCCCAATATTTAATTCTTCAATATACGGCAACTTACAAATAGCCTGAGTATTTTTATAATTCAGTCCATGTCCGGCGTTTACTCGCAAACCCTGTTTATGTGCCAGTTCAGTTGCCTGTTGAAGCAGTGCCAGTTCAGCAGCTATTTCTTCTTCAGTATGAGCATTCGCGTAGCGTCCCGTATGCAGTTCTATAAATTCAGCACCTGTGCGGTATGCCGCTTTTATCTGATTGGGATCAGGATCTATAAACAAACTAACAGCTATACCCATATTCTGAAAATGGCGCACTGTAGTGGTTAATGAAGATTGATTGCGTATTACTTCAAGGCCTCCCTCAGTGGTAACTTCTTCTCGTTTTTCAGGCACTAAAGTCACCTGGTCGGGTCGTATTTCAGTAGCAATATCAATAATAGATTGGTTATCGGCCATTTCAAGATTAAGTTTTGTCTGAACAATATGCCGCAGCAATTCGACATCCCTGTCTTGAATATGACGTCGGTCTTCACGCAGATGTACGGTGATACAATCAGCACCTGCAAGTTCTGAAATAGAAGCTCCCCAGACAGGTTCTGGTTCATACGTTCTTCTTGCTTGACGCAAGGTAGCTATATGATCAATATTAACACCTAATTTTATCATTGCTTTGCTTTCTCCTTCTTAACACAATACCATCTTGACTATATGTAAGTATTATTACGCAGACGACACATTTACGCAAGGGTAATTTACCGCGCCACTCTCAGTCTCATTATTGCTACTCTAATGCCTTTTTGGGTCGCTTTTTTTCCACTCTCCTACTCTCTTAAAGTTCGGCACAGACATCTAACCCCGATGTAAGATACTGAACTACTTACAGTTAGAAATCAACACACACTTTTAACTTTTATGGCATATCTCTTGCTCTGTTAAATATTTACCGCGTAACAAGCTAACTGTTTAATGGTAAAGGTCCTTTCGGATTATGCGCATTCAGTAAACGAACATCAGGGCCTTACCATTTTTTTAAATATACTTGTACAAGTACGGGGCAGTTCGGACGTGCAAAACATATTGCAACGGACGGTAATTCAGCCTACAGTTACAACATCAAACATCTTATGAATAAGCGTATAACAACGTTTTGCGTAACCGTATCTACTTACTACAGCAAGAGATAACCGTACTTCAACGATAAATTGGGGAAGTCGAATTTGCGACGCGATTATGCATCATCCTCAATTTTTAAGGCACAGAGATATCCTGTGCCTTTTTTTTGTATTTTTTTATATCATTCTCGTACGTAAAGATTTTTATCTGGATTTTTAATTAAATGTGTGATATATTATTTTTTTTAAAAGGATGCAAGGTGTTACTATGATAATTTCCATGACAATACTTGCAGATGACACGGTAACGCGCTCTATGCTTCTTGCCGAACATGGTTTTTCCGTGTATCTCACCATAGATGGTCAAAATATTTTGTTCGATGCCGGACAAGGAATGGTATTGAAACATAATGCCCGCTTGTTGAAAATCAAACTGTCAAAGATAGATACCATTGTTATGAGCCATGGGCATTATGACCACGCAAACGGTATTAAAAAATTACTAAATAATCGCCATATAAAAATTTATGCTCATCCCCTTGCGCTTGACCAACACTATAAAAAAACTGACGAAAACCAATTTAAGGCAATTGGTATTGACTGGATATCCAATACTGTTCTCCAAAGCAAAGTAGAATGGGAACTATCCTCCGAACCACAATATATCAGCGAAAACATTGTTCTAAGCGGTCAAATTCCCAGGACTATGAAATTTGAAGAAATCCAGGAACCATTTTATTGTAAAAACAATGGTCTGCTTGTTAAAGATGAAATACTCGATGACCAGGCATTATTCATACGTACACCCGAAGGACTTATTATCTTGACTGGATGCGCCCACAGTGGTTTGGTTAACACTATACTACACGCCCGTACTGTTATGAATGAAGATCGCATTGTGGCGGTGATAGGCGGTACACATCTGATACATAGCGATATAATGCGTTTACAAGCTACCGCTGAACATCTTGAACGCCTCAAAGTAGAAAAACTCTTTGCTGCCCACTGTACCGGTTTTGCTGCTGCTTGTTATTTGCAGGAACAATTAGAAAGCCGTTTTGAGCGGCTTGAAGTAGGTTCACATCTTCAATGGAGTTATACATGAATCAATATTCTCCTTTCACACACCAAGTTGACACATCAACCAATATCATTCTAGATAGTATCAACGACGGTGTTTTTACTGTAGATAAAGATTGGAAAATCACCTTTTTTAACCGTGCCGCCGAACAGATAACCGGGGTTCAACGCGATGAAGCTATCGGACAACCATGTTGTGATGTATTCAAAGCAAGTATCTGTGAAAATGGATGCGCCTTAGAAAAAACGTTTTCTACAGGAAAACCTATAAAAAACCAACGTATTTATATTATAACCTCAGACGGCACGAAAAAATGGATCAATATATCTACCGCCCTACTGCGTCACCCCGACGGAGCGATAATAGGCGGTGTTGAAACTTTCAGGGATTTAAGTCAAGTTGAGGAATTAAAAAAAGAGCTCCATTCCCAATATACCTTTTCAGATATTATCAGTAAAAACCACAAAATGCGGCAAATGTTTTCTATCATGCCTGAGATCGCAAACAGTAACAGCACTGTACTTATCGAAGGCGAAAGCGGTACTGGTAAAGAATTGTTTGCCAGAGCCATTCACAACCTGAGTCCTCGTAAGAATAAACCGTTTATAGCCATAAACTGCGCCGCATTGCCGGATACGTTGCTTGAATCAGAACTGTTCGGCTATAAAGCAGGTGCATTTACCGATGCAAAAAAAGATAAACCGGGACGCTTCGCTCAAGCCCATAAGGGTACCTTGTTCCTTGATGAAATCGGCGATATATCGCAGGCATTACAAGTCCGGTTATTACGAGTACTTCAGGAAAAAGTATACGAACCTCTTGGAGGTATTGAACCCCAGTATGCCGATGTACGCATTATAGCCGCTACAAACAAACGTCTTCACTCTTTGGTAAAAAAGAATCAATTTCGCAGCGATTTATATTATAGAATTAATGTAATGCGGCTACACCTTGTCCCATTGCGGGAACGAAAAGAAGATATACCCTTGTTGATAGACTATTTTATCCAGCATTTTAATTCCATAACCGGTAAATCTGTTACCTCTGTGTCGTCCTCAGTATTATCAAACCTTATGCATTACGACTTTCCAGGTAACGTTCGTGAGTTGGAAAATATAATTGAACATGCGTTTGTACTCTGTTCAAATGACACTATTTGCCTCAATCATCTCCCTGGAGAATTTTCTGAACCACATAACAATACAACTGATTATACAGCGAACAATTCAGGCCAGGAAGCATTTAAAATCATGGAAAAGCAGGTTATCATTGACGCCCTTAAAAAAAATCAATGGAACCGCCTGGCAACTGCAAGTTATTTAGGTATCCATAAAAGTACATTGTTCAGAAAAATAAAAGCATTGCAAATCGAACTGCCTTCACATGACGGACGCCACCGCACCGATCCCAAGCCTTCAGAACTACAGTAGCACTACTGCAACTATATCAAATTATTACATATAGCTAAAAAAAGTTTTTTATAATTGATTTAAAGCATGTTATGTCTTTTTTGCTTAAATTAGATCTTTTATGGCACGAGACTTGATTTAAATATCTTTAAAGAGGTATACATTTATGATATTAGGCATCGCAACATCCCATAATAGAATATCACCAGTATTTGATTGTGCGGAACATTTTTCTATCTATTGTATAAAAGACAAAACCGTTGAAAAGTGTGAAGAGTGTCGCATTCCTGCAACATCATATAGTGGAAAACTTGCAACGCTAGACAAACTCGGTGTTGAATGTATCATATGTGGCGCTATTTCGCGCGAGCTCCATGATATCGTGAGAGCATACGGCATTGATATAATGCCGTGGATCAGCGGGCAGGTAGAAGAAGTTCTTTCGGCTTTTTGTAACGATCGCATTGCAGACAGAAAATTTTTAATGCCCGGATGCATGAGAAGGCAAAAGCAATGCAAATGTCATAATCGTTTAGAAACAAAACAGGACTAATAATAAATTAAGATATTTGGAGAAAAAATGATAATACAGACTACTGGCAAAAAGTTTCAATACAATACACAACAGTATCAAACGTCAGGGCATAGTGTGTAATATGAACAATGCCAGTATTCCATCGAATGAACAAATAGAAGAAAATCATATTGCATATCAACAAAGGCTTGCCCACTATAAGAATATGGGTATTGATCACATCAAACTACGGACTGATATTATGGATATGATCGATTGCAAGCCGTCAAAAATACTGGAAGTAGGCACAGGAAAAGGAATCCTGACAGTTTTTCTTGCAAAAATATGCGAGGAAATCGTATCTGTCGATTTGGATGCAGAGGAACAACGAATAGCCTTGCTCAACCTGTCATATTACAAATATGACCAGTCGGTTTCTCTTATATGCGCTGATGCATCTAATCTCGATTATCCGGATAACCATTTCGACCTGGTTGTATCCGCTATTTCATTTCATCATTTTGAGAATCCCAAAAAAGTCATCGCCGAAATGGTTCGTCTTACAGGCGGACAACTAATCATAACGGATTTTACCGAGCATGGTTTCGATATATTGGAAAAATCGCACCAACAGGAAAACAAGCACCACACACGAACTAATCAGTTTTTTGATCAGGTACCGCAATGGCTTGAAGAAAATGGTTTTAGAGTCAATGTGTTATCTGATAAATATCAGACTATATACTGTGCAAAAAGAAACGCTACGTCATGATAAAGATTTATGAAAGCATTCATGCTCTAATCTAATTTACTGACAATCAATATAACATTAAATAAAAGAACTTTTCGATAGAATAGAGGAGATTACACATGGCAGACAACCAAAATTTTTCAAATAGCGATATGGACCAACGCCTTCAGGCACGCTTGAATGGCATCAAACATATCATAGCAGTGATGAGCAACAAAGGCGGCGTGGGTAAAAGTACCGTGTCTGTCAACGTGGCTATGTCATTTGCCAAACAAGGATTTTCAGTGGGTCTGCTTGACGCAGATCTGCACGGTCCAAGTATCCTTAAAATGCTTGGACTGGAAGGCGAAAAAATCTTTCACGTGGAAGGTCAAATTTTTCCGCTCAATGGTAGGCAACAATATGCAGGTGATATCCATGGCAGGTTTAATCGATTCACCTGATACTCCGCTTATCTGGCGTGGCCCGCTGAAGATAGGAGTTATCAAACAATTACTGGCCGATGTCGAATGGGGTGCGCTTGATTATCTGATTGTCGATTTACCGCCGGGTACAGGAGACGAACCATTGACCATCGCTCAGTTAATCCCGAATATCGACGGAGCAATCATAGTCACTACACCTCAAGGACTGGCTACCTTAGATGCCCGTAAAGGTATTTCATTTGCTCGTCAGGTTTCTTTACCTATAATCGGCGTAGTAGAAAATATGAGCGGAATGGTTTGCCCACACTGCAACGAAACCATCACACCTTTCAAACAAGGTGGTGGTAAATCGGTGGCTCTTGACATGAACGTGCCATTTCTGGGTACAATTCCTTTCGATCCCTCAGTAGTCGAACTGTCTGACGATGGAACGCCTGTTGTCGGCGCTGAAAGTGCAAAAACTGTCCAGAAGCATCTGGATGTCATCATGAATAATATTTTGTCATACATGGAATCGAAAGATAAAACAACAAAACAATCATCATTACCACAAGGAGATAGTAAAATGAAAATCGCTATACCAGTTGCTGATGGCAAACTGAGCATGCATTTTGGGCATTGCGAATTATTTAATGTCTACGATATTGACAACAAAACCATAACAGGCTCTGAGTCACTTACTCCCCCACCACACGAACCGGGTGTACTGCCTGCGTTTCTGGCAAAACAGGGAGTAACTTGTATTATCGCTGGAGGCATGGGACAACGTGCACAATCGTTATTCAGCGAGCAAAACATCACTGTTATAACTGGCGCACCAGCAGATGATCCAAAATTGGTTGTAGAATCGTATCTGGCAGGATCGTTAGAAACTGGCGCCAACACTTGCGATCATTAAAACTTAACTTATAACCATTTTTTACGTCTAAAAAATATTAACATCACAATAGCCATAATCGCCATGAGACTAAGCACAAAGAAATAAGAATATTTCCAGTGTAATTCCGGCATTTGGTCAAAATTCATACCATAAATGCCCGCGATAAATGTTAATGGTATAAAAATACTTGCCATGACGGTCAATACTTTCATGACTTCATTCATGCGGTTATTGACCGTCGACAGGTAAATATCCATCATACCCGAAACGACATCACGCAGTGACTCAATAGTATCAATCACTTGCATGATATGATCATACACATCATGCAGATAAATACGGGTCGACTTTTCAATCAACTTCGATTCATTTTGCTGAAAGCTACTTACCAGCTGTCGTAACGGCCACAGTGAATTAAACAGATATAGGACTTCCCTTTTTACATGATGAATATCCTGAAGCGTTTTCGGGGTTGGATTGCGCATCAACTCTTCTTCAATCTTTTGCAAGTGTGCCCCGATGTTTTCTAAAATCTCAAAATACGTATCTACAATGACATCCATCAACGCATATGCCAGGTAATCGCTTCCCATTTTACGCAACCGCCCTTTACCAGTACGAATACGGTCTCGAATGGATTCAAAAACATCCCCCTCGTGTTCCTGAAACGAAATGACACTTGAACCCATTAAAACGATGCTAACCTGCTCCGTAAAGATCGAACGTGTATCAGGATCAAAAGTAATCATTTTAAGGACAATATACAAATAATCACCATAGTCATCTAATTTCGGACGCTGATATGTATGGGTAATATCTTCGAGAACAAGAGGATGAATAGATAGTTTATCGCCTATATCCTGAAGCAATTCAATATCGTGTATCCCATTAATATTTAGCCAACTGACCATTTTATCCGATGTCTGAGAAAAAAAATCGGCCAGGGTAGCTGCTTTATTTTCTTCAAATTGTTTCTCGTTATATTTGAAAAACTCCATAGAGACTGGTTTCGACGTTTCAGATTGTATGCTATGTAACGATCCCGGCGGCAATCCTTTTGTTTTCTTGGAGGGACGTATGAAATTCGATATTTGTAGAGGATTTCGTATATATTGGATAGGATTGGTTTTCATGAAAAAACTCCTTTCATATGAGGTTGTTCTTATCATATAAGAGTGACCGCAACAAAGCAATGAATATTCCATTACTGCATTGGGATTGACTTGATATGCCTCTTTCAATATAATACATAAAATTCAAGTATAATTCTCTACCCTAAAGGAGTTGTTTTATGGATACTATTATTCCAATTACCGAATCAACATTCTGGATCGGTGTTAATGATCGCCAAACGCATTTATTTGAATCTATATGGCCACTGCCACGCGGTGTTTCGTACAATTCATATATTATTGTTGATGATAAAGTTGCTCTCATAGACAGCGTCAAGCACAGTTCATCTACAAACTTTATCGATAAAATCAGACACGTACTTCCAGAAGACAAACCGATTGACTACCTTGTGATAAATCACATGGAGCCGGATCATTCGGGTTCGATTACATTGTTGCGTAAATTATATCCAAATATGCGTATCATCGGT
>CAXXKF010000008.1:0-48914 GCA_963675685.2 Candidatus Auribacterota bacterium | reverse complement strand
CGTCATTTTCGTGTTCAACTAACATAATCTTTTTAATCGGAACAGCTAATGTTAAGGGAGGAACATAAATACTGATGAATGGATCGTTCATATTCTGCCACCTGTCATCATTTGTTCCTGAGGCTGTTAGATCTTTTACTTCAAATTCCTGATTACTTGTGTCTTCAATGATGGCATATCTATCTTCTGTGTCAGCTAAACACACGTTAGATGAAAACAAAAATAGTAACAGAAAACAGAAAATATGCTTCATGGTTAAATACCTCCATAATTAAGAAAATAAAAATTCTATTAACCCTTTTTCATAGCTTCCTTTTTGTAGCATTTTACTTCTAATATGTATAGAGCTTTTTATGTAAAAAAAGGGAACAATGGGAAAAGGGGGATGTGAGTATCTTTCACCATGTAGCACATCAGGAAAGATGGTATTCCGCATTGTAGCAGCTAAAACTTTTTATCCCAGCATCTTTAGAACAAGCAAGTTATAAAAGAAAAACAATTTTAAGCTTTACTGTTATAAAAAATCATGTTTTCATAAAGAATGAACCCAAGCATATTTCATAAATTATAGATATTACATCATTGCTAATAATATCGTATAAAAACTCATATCTTCAGGGAATTTTAGAACAGTAAAAAAAAGGAGAAAACACCGTGAAAAAAGTACTAAGTTTAGCAACTTTATCGCTCGTAGTGTTAGTCGCCATTCATGTTTTCGCGATATCACAATGGTCAGGTAACAATCATTATTACCAAATCGTGCAAGTCGATGTTATAACATGGGAAGATGCAAAAATTGCGGCTGAAAATTCGGTTTATAACGGCTGGCAAGGTCATCTGGTCACAGTAAATTCACAGGCTGAAAATGATTTTATAGCAGACACATCCTTTCTTGGAGATAGCTACGGCATGTATGGCGATATCGTATGGCTTGGAGGTTATCAAACTCCCCCCTCACCAGAAACCGATCCCGCCGCTGATTGGCAATGGGTTACCGGTGAAGGTTGGAATTATACGAATTGGCACCCTAATGGTTATCCGAGTAACTATGGGGGAGCGGGAAATTACTTAAATATGCTTGTAAACTGGTGGGATCTTGGACCATGGACAGATGTTCCTAACAATGCTATTAACGTTGGTCAAAAAGTATCATATATCATTGAATACGAACCGGGCTCAAGCGTACCGGAACCGTTATCACTCGTATTGGTAGCATTGAGTTTAATAGGGTTCGTTCGACGAACACGATAATCAGACTTTATAATATATATTGAAAAGCTCACTTCCCATATTCGGAGGTGAGCTTTTTTATTTCTATCACCGATAAGGAAATATTCGGCTTGAAATGTTTTCTGATTTGGTGTAGCATAGTGAGAAAGGTTGTGGACGTGGTATTTTGCATTGCAGTAGCTCAACCAGAGTGATGTTTTGATCTTAAACCGTGCGGTATGTGTATACACATAGCCTGTTGCATTCCGGCGGATTTCCACAATATAACGTATATAAATACGGGATATGCTAGATGGGGAGGTAGCGGTGCCCTGTAACCTGCAACCCGCTAGAGCAGGATTGAATTCCACAGTGAGGTCATTTGGGTTTACGACTATAGTTACGCGTTACGATGTTGAAAACCGGGCCCTGTGCAATAGGCGCTTTCGAACCCCGTCAGGACCGGAAGGTAGCAGCGGTAAGGAAGTTAGTCTATGTGCTGCAGGATTACCTGGTTGGAGTCTTGGCACTGGCTTGAATTGTAAAAACGATGCTCGATCTGTGGTGCATATCCCTAAAATCATAGTTTAATACAGGTATCCTTATGCTTACGGAAATAGAACAACAGGAATTTCAGGTTATTGCCCGTAAATGGCGTCCAAAAACATTTGACGATGTCGTAGGGCAGGATCATATTGTCCGCACACTGCAAAACGCCATCAAACTCAACCGTCTTGCTCATGGATATCTGTTTACCGGATCGCGTGGAGTAGGTAAAACCAGTACCGCCCGTATTCTTGCCCGTGCCCTCAACTGTGAACAAGGACCGACAATCACACCCTGTGGAGTGTGTGAAATGTGTCTGGAAGTGTCGCAGGGGAGTAGCATGGATGTTATTGAGATCGACGGTGCATCGAACCGTGGCGTCGAGCAGATTCGTGATTTGCGCGATAGCGTAAAATTTGTCCCGTCATCGGGTAAATACAAAGTTTATATCATCGACGAAGTTCACATGCTCACCAAAGAAGCGTTTAACGCCTTGCTGAAAACTCTTGAAGAACCGCCGTCGCACGTTGTTTTTATTTTCGCTACTACTGAACCGCATAGGGTACCTCAAACAATTTTATCTCGTTGCCAGCGATTTGATTTTCATCGGATAAATCAATTTTCTATAGGGCAACAACTTGCACGTATTGCAGAATCGGAAGGGATTCAGGTAGAAAAGAAAGTTATCGACGCACTTGCGCAGGCCGGTGACGGCAGTATGCGCGACGCGCAATCTATGTTTGATCAGGTCATTTCGTTTTGCGGGTCGAGCGTTACTTTTGAAAAGGTAGCGCAGATACTTGGCGTGTATGACAAAGGATTTTTCTTTGATTTTGTCACCTATGCTTATGAACGAAAAATTGCTCCGGGTTTGCAGATAATCGATACAGTCATACGTGAAGGCAAAGACGTTAACCATTTTCTCGAAGGATTGTTGAATCATTATCGCTATTTGCTTCTGGTATCGTTGCTTGAAGATAAAACCGATATGCTCGATTGTACAGAGGAAGAACTCGCAAAATATCGCAGTCAGGCACAATCGTATACCCGCTACGAACTTGAATTTGCCGTTGAAATGGTATCCGAAGCAGGGTTCAAACTGCGGTACGCTTTATCCAAACAGGTGGTAATTGAGTTGCTGCTTATTAGACTCAGCAGGCTGAAATCGGTTATATCGATCGATCAGGCGCTTTTGAAACTTTCTCATATTCAGGAAGAGTTAGCGAATAATCCTGATCGCCCATTAGTTTTAGATAATCATGTAAAGCAATCTGCTGTGCCACCGGTACAACAAGCTCCAGTACAACAGACACCAGTGCAAGATTCGCCATTTAAAGATTCGCCATTTGACCAACAAACACCAGCGCCGATATCTAAGTCAGTGCCTGAACCATCGGTCAACACTCCTGAACCTAAAAACGATCTTTTGTCGGATATATCAGCAAGGCCTGATCAGGAACCTCATGCAGAACGATCATCATCGTTGTTTTCACAGATAGAAAGACCCGTCCAAACGCATACTCCTTCACCACAAATGCAAGCGCAACCTGTTGTAGAGAGACACGTACCTGAACCACCTAAGGCTGCACCTGTAGAGCGGCCTGCTGTTCCCAAACCTGAGCAGAGTTCATTTGCACAGCAACCTGCATCAATTGCGACAGCAGTGCAGGAGCCTGTTGCACAACCTGCACAGCCAGAGCAAAAGCCGCTGTCTATTGACCGGATAAAAATAATGTGGCCGCAGTTGGGACTGCAGTGTAAAAACGCACTTTTAAAAAGTTTTCTTGAACGGATTGAGCCGCTGGAATATGCTGATTCCAAACTGAAAATCGGTGCGGGTGATTCATATATCCTTAGTTTGCTTAAAGATCGTGCGGGCGATCTTGAAAATCTTATAGAACAAGTTATGAAGATGAAACTCAGAGTGAGTTTTACTGTACATAAGTCGGATACGACAAAAAAGACATATACAAATACAAATGAAAACATACAACATCAACAAGCTTCCGTTCATCCCCATTCACATACGTCTCATGATGCCGAAGAACGCATTTTGAACGATTCAAGGGTACAGATGCTAATCGATAAGCTGGATGCACGGGTGCTGTCGCTACGAAAGGACGTTTAATATGGTTGGTATGGGCAAATTCCTCAAACAAGCTCAAAGAATGCAACAACAAATGACTGATTTACAAAACGAACTGGCAGAAAGAGAAATAGAAGTTGCCGCCGGCGGTGGTATGGTGACGATCAAAATTACCGGTTCGCAACGTATTACCGGTATATCTATAAAACCCGAAGTTGTTGATCCTGATGATGTGGAAATGCTCGAAGACCTTATCCTCGCGGCTGTTAATCAGGCTGTTGAAACATCACAGCAGATGGTGCAGGACGAGATGGGCAAAATCACCGGAGGCATGAATATACCGGGATTCGGTATGTAAGCTGTCCGGAGGGACTATGAATCACTATCCAGCCTCTATTGAACAGGTTATAAAATGGTTCTCGCGCTTTCCCGGTGTGGGGTATAAAAGCGCGGAACGCATGGCGATGAAACTGCTTGACCTATCTGTGGAAGAAGTCAACGCGTTTGCCCATGCAATGATCGATATGAAACATAAGATACAATCCTGTACACGATGCAACATGCTTACCGATAAAGATATTTGCGATATCTGTTCTGATTATGGGCGTGATAGGTCGCTGTTGTGCATTGTCGAGCAATCTCGCGATCTATTCGCCATAGAACGTGGCGGCGGCTATAGAGGTCGTTATTTTGTCCTTGGCGGAAAATTGTCGCCTCTCAACGGGATCGGTCCTGAAGATCTGGCATTCGATCAACTTGTACAGTTGATCGAATCAGACGATGTCACAGAGATTATTCTTGCGACCGGATCAGATGTCGAAGGCGAAGCCACATCAGTATATACACATCAGTTACTGCAGAAACCCGGCAGAAAAATCAGCCGCATTGCTTACGGTGTGCCGGTAGGAAGCAGTCTTGATTTTGCCGATGAGATGACCATCATACGCGCTATCGAAGGCCGTCACGAGTATACCTCCTGAGTAATATTTTCCACATAAGAATTTTTTTAACTGAAAAGTTATTGTTGTACAATACGGAACGTCGGATATGCAAAATTGACGGACGGTTCTTTTTCAAAATCATCGAGGATTAATCTGCAAAGCATGTCCTGTGTCGACCTGCGGCGGCGGGCATCGGTTAAATACCGCAAGGTCAGGCAAACACCGCTGTCTTGTATGGATACGTAGACAATCGGGGTGAGTTTGTCGTAGTAGATCATGTATCTTTTGGTCATATTTTTAATCTTATTTTTGACGATCTTTTCCTGTTCTTTTGCTTCTTTCATGCTATGTTCCAGCATAATTTGTTCGCCACGTTTCCAGTCACTTTCGAATGTCACCAGCACTTTTATTTCGTTCCAGATAAATTCGAAGCCGTGGCTGTAGTTGTAATTTTCTTTTTTGAATACAAAACTGTTTGGTACATTGACAATACGCCCTGTACTCTGGTCGGCATCGACCCAGTTGCCGATTTCCAGCAGCGATGTCTGGAAAAGACGGATATCAATCACATCACCCTTAACTCCGCCGAATTCTATGCGGTCGCCAATTTCGAACGGACGGCGCGTTAGAATATGTATCCAGCCGGCGATTGACAGGATAACCTCTTGTAACGCCAGAGCAAGCCCTGCACTGACAATACTAAAGAAAATGGTTATGGAATTGAGGTTCTGTACCCATACAAACAAGATTGACAGCATAATGAAAAAATTGGTGAAATATAATACGTTTTTACGAGCCAGATGTTTTACTCTAATGCTTTGAATGTGACTGTTAATTAGACGAATTGCCAAAAATAGCAAGAGGTATCCTACAAGGATTATCGCACCGGTTTGCAGTAGCTTACGGTAAAAGATAAGTCGTTTCTGGGTGACTTTCGATTCGGCCAGTTCCGCTCGTTGACGAGCGAGAGCCAGCTTAGTTTCTGCCAGATCAATTTTATTTTGCGCGCTTTTTATTTTTTCTTCCGCCAGAGAAACTTTTTGTTGTGCAATCTGTGCTTCCTGATCTTTTTTACGGGCACGTTCGCGCAATTGTTGGATGTCATTCTCACTCTGGTTGGTCCGATCGGTGAGCTGAGCTTCTTTCTGGGCGAGTTCAGCTTCTTTACGTTTTATATCGGCTTCTTTTTTCTGGAGATCCGCTTGCAGTTGTTGGAGGCGCAGCTCTTTTTTTGCTTTTTCCTGTTCTGTTTTCGCTGCTTGTTCTTCTTGTTTCAGTACAGTAAGGTCGGTTTGTTGTGTGCCTGCTGTTTTTTTCGATGGCGATTCAGTTTGTTGAATGATAGCTGGCTCATCCTCAACTGGCTGTTGAGTCTGGGCAGAAAGATGACCGTAGCTTGCCATCAGCAAAATAACTATTAAAAAGAAAGTTCTGGATATATTTATTTTAATCATAGCTAAACGGGTAGAGTTTTAAGTTTTTATTAATAGTACCGATTTTTATTATAAATAGCTATAAAAAGATTACTACAACATAATTTCTTTAAAAAGAGTAAAAAATATTGCATCTTTATTCAGCAGGGATTACTATCTTTTGCGTAACGTGACGTTTTTTAGGGGTTATTATGAAAATTAGATCAAAAGTAGCCATAGTTATTTTGTTAGCTTCACTGATACCTGCTGAATTATCTATCATTATCAGTTATACTGTATTCAAGCGGGCACAGGAAACTATTTTTAAAGACCATCTCGAATATATAGCTTCTATTAAAGAAGAACGTATTCAGGGTATTATTGATCAGCTGATTGAAACATTGCAACTGATTGCTCACCGCAAATTTTTAACTGATATTCTCACCGAATCACAGACTGATGTTCAACCAGATAATAGTCGCTTGTTAACGCAGATACTTGAAAGTGCCAAAATGTCTTCGGAGACCTTTAAGAATTTAAATATTGTCTTGCCATCAGGAAATATCGTGGCATCAACAAGCGAAGAATCTATAAATCAACCATATTTTGATCAGGAGTTTTTGAGAAATTCGCTGTCTGGAGCTACAGTTAAAACACTTCTAAATCGTGATCATCCCTTTGAAATGCTTATGGGGGTTCCTATACGCAAGAACGGAGATGTGATTGGATCATTGATTGTTTCAGCGAATCCTCTTAGAATTATTTCTACTATTGAAGATTATACCGGTCTTGGTCAAACGGGTGAGACGTTACTGGCTCTTGATGATGGAAAAGAGGCATATGTTTTTGTCAGCCCATCGCGTAAAAATCAAAAAGGGAATGTCTTCTTCTTTAGTGAAAATGACGAACAATTATTGCTTAATCAGGAAGACTGGCGTAACGAATTATTATATGAAATGGTACATTACAAACGCGGCGCTTCAAAAAAGGTAACTCCAGTGATTATGGCAACGCGTTTTCTGCCTGTTGTCAACTGGGGGTTATTAATTAAAATAGACAGAGCAGAAGTACTTGAACCAGTAAAAAACGTACGCTTTTTGACGCTGGTCGTGACTCTTGTTACCTCACTTATTGTTATTGTTATGGCTGGCATTTTTTCCCATTCTATCACACGGCCAATTTTGAAATTACACAAAGTTTCCAAAAAAGTTGACGATGGTGACTTGTCGCAAAGGGTTTCCGTATCTTGTCATGATGAGATTGGCGATCTTTCAAAGTCGTTCAATACTATGCTCGATACCATTGAGTCCAGAAATGAAGATTTGGAAGCGGCTAATGATCGTATACAGTCGGAAAATAAAGAGTTGACCGCCGTTAATAAAGAACTTGATAATCTGGTGCATCTGATCGGGCACGATTTACGCAATCCATTAACAACCATTTCCGGTTTTGTTGAAATTTTTACCATGAAATATATACAAAATATTGATGATGAAGGCCAAATGTATCTTGAAAAAATACGTAAAAGTTCTGAACGGCTCAATCACCTGATTGAAGACCTGGTAACCTTGTCGCGTGTATCCCGTCAGGTCAATCCCATAGAGCTGTTCGATGTAAAAGAAGTTATAAAAGATATTCTGGATGATATGGAAATCAGTATTAAAAATAATAATGTCGAAGTTATCATTACAGATAAGCTACCTCAAATATATAATGATCGTGTGAAATTTAAAATTGTTTGTACCAACTTGATATCCAATGCAGTAAAATACTCTTCCAAAGACCACCCTACTCATCCGGTAATTGAAGTAGGATACAGCTTTGAAAATGGGAGCCATACCTTTTTCGTTAAGGATAACGGTATAGGTATTGACCCAAAATATCATGAGAAGATTTTTGAAATCTTTACCCGCCTGCATGTGCCTGAAGAATACGAAGGAACAGGCGCCGGATTAAGCTTTGTAAAACGCATTATAGACGATTTAGAAGGTGAAATTCGGGTTGAGTCTGAAGTCGGTAAGGGAGCTACATTTTTCTTTTCCATCCCTGACCATAAACCGCCTGTTTAAAATTTGTAAAAGTTACCTGTTTCAAGGAAAAACTACACGCTTAAAAGTCTTTTAAAAAATGCTTGTGACATATTGTTTGCTTATAAATTGAAGACTCATATTTCCATTGGATGTCATTCCCGCGAAAGCGGGAATCTACATTGTTCCAACATTTTATTAGGGTGGATTCCCGCTTTCGCGGGAATGACATGATTGGGAGGATACGCATCTTAAAATAATACGATCATTGAAAAGTTCCTATGTAAATCTTCTACTAATTCTCCTCTTTATATTAATTTACTAATGTGTTTTATATGAAATTAATATAAAATGCTCACTAAACTCTAAAAATCCAACCATAAAATATTTTGCCATAAATACCCTGTTATATGATAAACAAGTAATTTACGATTGTTGAGAAAATCTAAAAATGAATATATTTGTATTGGGATGTATTGTTGGATTCCTGACAGCCACTCCGTTGGGCCCTATCGGAATGTTGTGCCTGCGAAAGACACTTAAAAAAGGTAAAGTTGACGGTTGGATGGCAGGGATAGGAATTGCTCTGGCGTATGGAATTGCTGCTTATGTATCGGCAATGGGTGTCATAGGCGTTATCAAAGAGGAACAGTTGATATTGCGTATTATCGGAGGCCTACTGCTTGGCTTTTTTGCGCTCCGTAATATGCGATATACACCGTATGATACTAATCTTCCTAAAAAGACGCGAGGCAAACTGGGGCCTTTTGTGTCGTTTTTCCTGCTTACGATTGCAAATCCCATTACCTTTATTACGTTTTCAGCAATATTTGCAGGGATTGGTCTCTGCCATGGACATGTGTATGTGTCTACGGCTTTGTTAGCGGCATGTGGTATTGCCATTGGCGCTTCGGGCTTCTGGCTGATGCTAGGCGAGATCCTTGATCATTTCAGATCAGTTTCAAGCGATAAAACATTACGGGTTATCCATCATTGTTCAACAGCTATTATTACGCTTGCGGCTCTGGCATCGATAATCAGCGTTTCTCTTTGTTAGTCGTCAGTTGTATTATTTGACTGAAATCTGCGTCGTTTTCCAAGTAGAATCAAGTCGCGGAGGTTTTCGATATTTCTCGCTTTGATCCAGCGTTTCTCAAATTTTGGATGCTGAACTATTTGTGCTATTGCAGATAATGCCTTCAAATGAAAATTACGTTCGTCTGACGAGCCTATCAGAAAAAATACCGCATGTACGTTCGGAGAATCTTTAGAGAAGGCAATTCCCTCATTAGATCGAACCAGAATAACTTCAAAAATTTTATTACCTGGTATCACCACATGGGGAATAGCGAGGTATGGAGTTATCACTGTGCTACTGTCTTCCTCACGGGTTTCAAATGCCTGGTATAACTTATCTTTGTCAATCTTCACTTTTTCGGATATTTTTGATGCGATAATTTGAAACAGCTCTTCACGTGAGCATGCCTGATCAAGATCAATAACCAGCGCATTTCCAATCATCATATCAAAACGATCCGCGGTTATCTCGTCACGTTCAATGATGATTTCACGCAATTCTGATTCGAGTATCTGTGATGTTAATTTTTTGTCGGAAATTCTTTCAATCAGATGCAGAAGAGCGTATTCCCTTGTCGAGCGGATTCGGCCATAAAACCAGTACATAAACAACCCTCCGACTATCAGGAGTAAGCTGATCATTATTGCCTCGATACCCATTTCAAAAATCAGGAATCCAAATCCAAGAAATCCAATTATCTGTAATCCGGGATACAGTGGCGCTTTGAAGATCGGCTGGTAATTTTGAATCCCGCTTTCTCGCAGGATAATAACCGATAAAATAGATAACATATATGTCAGGATCAATACTGTTGAAGCAGCTTCAACCAGAACTTCCAGCTTGAAAAATAAAAATACTATGATAAATCCCACGGTTACAATAATTGAAACGTGCGGTGTCTTGAATCGAGCGTTGACTCTACTGAATATTTCAGGTAGAAGATTATCTCTGCTGAGCGCAAACGGATAGCGTGACGCAGACATAATTCCTGCATTTGCAGTAGATACGAATGCCAGAATTGCCGCTATATCCAATGCTCGCTTTCCCCATGGGCCCAATGACGCCATTGCCCCGTCGGAAATAGGTGTCAACGAGTTGTCAAGCTGCTCAGCACCTAGGATACCCGAGGTTACCATGATCACAAAGGTATACATCAGCCCAACGACCAACAATGAGAGAATCATACCCAGAGGAATATTACGTTGTGGATTATCCACTTCTTCAGCTATACTTGCGACTTTTATTAAACCTCCATATGATACAAAAACAAACCCGCATGTTGCAAATATAGCAGATAAGCCATTAGGGGCAAAAGGTTCGAGATAGTTCACATTCATCTTTGCAAAGCCTGTGAAGGTATATATTCCCAATAAAATCAATAAACCCGCCACAAGCGCAACTTGCAGGCTGCTTGCTTCCTTAACTCCAACAATATTGATCAAAAGAAACACAATACAAAAAATAGCGGCGAGGAAATTAATATTTAAAGGAATAATATGCATTGTAAACGCTGCCATACCTATAAGGGCAAATGCTGTTTTTAACGCAAGTGCAAGCCATGTGAGCAATCCAGCTACCGTCCCGACTGCAGAACCCATACTGCGTGTTATGAAAAAGTAATCTCCTGCTGCGCGGGGCATAGCAGTAGCCAGTTCGGCAACACAGAGCATACCAGTCATAGCGAGTAGCGCTGCCAGCAAATATGATACGATTACTCCCGGTCCGGCTTTAGCATGAGCAATACCCGGTAAAATAAAAAGTCCGGAACTTACCATAGCGCCTGATGCAATGGCAAATACATCAATCAATTTGAGATTGCGCTTTAGCTCCATGAGGGACTCCTTTATAGGTGTAGAAAATGAATTTATATTGTTAGTATAGCTAATCAGCGTAATTTGTATAGAAATTTTTTATCCGGTATGCCCGGTATGAGCGATTCCGATCAAAAGGCGTACAAGCGCTGTAATGATGAATCCGAACAGAAGGGCAATAAACCCTTTTTTTGTGCAGCAATCGACGATCATCGGTGAATGTTTCATTTCGTGCAAGGTAGCCATGAACAAAAATACTCCTGACGCGAGAGACAGAATAACCGCTTTAAAAATCATCATTGTATGTCCGGATAAATAATCATGCACATCGGCTCCTACAAGAATACCCAGAGGGGTGGAACACGCAAACAGGCAGAATAATACGAGTACCTGCGGGCGTTTAAGTGTACTTCGTACCATACTCAAAGCAAGGGCAAACCCTGCTGTTCCTTTGTGTGCGAGAATGGCAAACAGGATAATCAAACCTGATTCGTAATCGCTGACTCCTAATGCAGTACCTAGGAAAAAAGATGGTATGGCAATCATGATTGTCATTATGATCGGTACTACTGGCGTTGTGACTGCTAACTTATCTTCATCCATATGTTTGGTTGCGGTGGCGAGATGACCGAGCGCCAGTAAAAAAAGATATGCCATAATTGCAAACAAAGATGCCAACGGATAGGAAACAGCAGGAAAAGTCTTGGCAAATAGATGAAATCCGTTTGGCAACATAATAGTAAGTGAAAGAGCCAGAAATACCCCAGACGCAAATGCCTGTCCCATGGGAAAACCCTGTGCTGCCCGTGCCCTGTCCTGGCGGAAAAGAGGTAAAAAACCACCGCCTATTGTGATTAATAAAATGCTGAAAATCGATACCCAGTGAAACATGGTTAGCATAATGTCTCTCCCTTGTCCTTGTCGTAACCTCTTGCCGATATATCTGTCAGGTAAATGATCTTTATACACTTCATCGGCATCATTTTACTTTATCGGGAACAAAAATTCAATCCACTTAACCTGGTTTATAGCAGGATGACAGAACAATATTAAAATATATTACAATAAAAGTGTGAAAATGTAACGATTTAGTGCTACAATTATATTAGGTGAATATTTTATGAAAAAGTACTATGTGTTTTTCGTTTTTTTAGTCTCTTTGACTCTGCTTTTTGTATTCAGAGATGTACGAGTCGGACTTGACGGCTGTGCGTATGCCTATTCTGTCAGCAAATTGATAAATGGCGCATATACAGCAGTCTTCAATTGGTCTCACCCTTTACATGTACCTCTTTTAACTGTCGTGTATCTTGTGGTGAGTTGGTTTTGGCTTATTGATGTTTTGACGGTATATCAACTCATGGATATCGTATTGGGGGCTTTCGGATTAGCTCTCATGGCGTCATTGGCGTTTAAGCTGACAAAGAGATATTACTGCGCAACCATCGCATGGTTATTGTGCTTATTGTCATGGGGATATTGGAATCAGGCGGCTACTGCTGACGAAAAAATGAGCGGTATGTTTTTTGTGCTTATCCTGTTGTATCTGATTAACGACTATATATGTTTCGATAAAAAATTTTCAGGAATAAAAACAGTTTATAAAAGTTTTCTGTTAGGAGCTGTTTTTGCGCTTAGTTTCCTCTCTCACGTATCTGCCGTTCTGATTGTTCCGGGGATGATTTTTCTGATCATAAAACGTAAAAAATATGCATTCGGAATATTAACAGCAGTATTTGCGGCAATTGTGCTTCTTTCGAGCTATTTATGGTTTATATATCTTGAGAATATTAATACATTCATCGGTACAAAAGAATATTTTGCCAGAGGACTGGCTCAATATTCCATTTTTGGCGGGTTCCATTGTGAGCATTGTTTACTGCAAACATATGCACAGGGCATAACAAAACTTTTTTTTGCTGTTTTTAGAGAAGACGCTATGGCCAAATCATTCGTATTGGCGCTTGTTACGGCTGTTTTTATCGGGCATCTTTTTTATATTGTCTGGAAACGAAGACGCGATATAAACATGGTTTTCCTCGGTTTGTTTTTGATGACTACACTATTATTCGGATTTACTTATGCACCGGATAATTACAGCAGTTATATGCTTTTTCTTGTCCCTGCAAGTTTGATTAGTGCATTGCATTATAAGGAAATCCGCTGGTTTAACGGCGTGCATATTTTTTTATTGATTCTTGCTGTACATAACATACCTGTGTTTGTGGCTCATTCCGGATTTTTTTGCAGGTCGATCGAAAAAGAGTATGTTATGGCGGTACAAAAACAACTGGATTCATCTGATCGGTTGATTGTAGTCACCTCGGCAGGTTCTAATCCTGTCACTGTTGCCCGAATTCACAGATATTTCAATCCAAGACAAAAATATATCTATTTTCATGATTTTATGAAAGATATCGATAACCCAGTATACAAACTTCTGGCGGCACATCATAAACTTTACATTGAAGGCATTTGTTTTGAGGATAAGCATAACCGCGATACAGATGAGATTGCTGATAATCAAGCCTACCTTGAGCTATCAAAGCATATACGAGTTACGCGGGCAATAGATTATGCGGGGTATTCCGATTTACTGCATCGTACCTACAAACATGTTTATGCCATAGAGTACCGATAGTATAACGCTTAAAATAGAAGTTTGCTCATGTATTGTTGCGGTATTTCGCCGCGGCGTAGGGGATTATCCATATCAGGAATAATACGCATGAGGTTGGTTCAGGTATAGGAGGTATATACGATTGGCTGAGAGCCGACATTGATCCCAAACTCACACCCACAGCACCCATGGTCTCCAATTCAGTCATACTTGAATAGGAATTCGTTACGTCGCCCCAGTAGACATATGAGTTTGTCACACGTGTACTGCCATTATAATAATTCGAGAAAACGATATCAGGATATCCATCGTTATTCAGATCGGAAATCGCGTTTGCCACACTTCCCATGGTTGCCAGCTCTGTACGAGATGTGTATGGATTAACTGCGGCACCCCAGTAAATATATGAATTTATGTCATATTCAGAACCGTTTGATTCGTTGGAAAAGATGATGTCCAGAAATCCGTCTCCATTAATATCGTATATTGTATTTCCGTATGCCCCGTGCGTTTCAAGTTCCATAACGCTTTCATATGGCGTTGAGGAGTCGCCCCAGTAGATGAAAGAATTGGTGTTGTTAGAAAAATCTTTTCGGAAATTTGAAAAAACAATATCCAGAAATCCGTCTCCATTTAAATCGGCAATTGAGTTGTCATAAGAAGCATGGGTTGCCAGCTCAGTTTTGCTTGAATACGCATTTGATTCCGCACCCCAGTAGATATACGAATTGGTATCATTAGATGTATCATCATGGAAATTGGAAAACAGGATATCAAGATGCCCATCGCCATTCAAATCTTCGATAGCAGTAGCGGTAGCGCCTAATGTTGACAGTTCTGTTCGGGATGTATACGGCGTTGTGCTGCTTCCCCAGTAAATATAGGAATTAATGCTTTTTGTAGTGCCATTTTGGTGGTTCGCGAAAACAATATCCAGATAACCGTCTTCGTTGAGATCTGCCACAGAACTGCTGAAAGCGCCTGACGTTTCTAAATCTGTCCGCTGTGAATATTGATTTGTTGCATCGCCCCAGTAAATGTATGAATAGTCTCCCTGAATATTGGAAAAGACGATATCAAAATAACCGTCTGAATTAAGATCTGCTACCGTATTTCCAACAGCGCCGACAGTTGCGAGTTCCATCCTTGATGAATATGAATTATCAGAGCTTCCCCAGTAAATATATGAATTTAATTCTACAGTGGAATCATTATGTGAATTGGAAAAAATGATGTCATCATATCCGTCATTGTTTAAGTCGTATGCAAAAGCGCAGGTACACAACGCAGAGAATAAAAAAGAGATCCCGATAAATAGCCCGTTCTTCATAAGAAACTCCATAAAATAGTTATACAATTGCAACTTAAACTTAATTACATTATATAACAAATTTGATTAATATGCAAATTTTTTCCTAGCCATCACTCCGATTGCGGATATAAGCAATAATTGTGTGGATGGTTCGGGAATTGGTGTTACCGGTGTGAGCAGAAATGCTCTGGTTTGGTTGCCGTATATACCGGTAGCGACTATTTGTCCGTATTCATTTATGTCTGATGCGCCTGTTAATATCCAATTGGGATCATCAATTAAGGTATTCAGATCGGTCATAACACCGTTTTCCCAGATATAAGCATGTGATTCTCCGGCGAGTGTTGTAGCGGATCCTACAATTATTCCCGCTTCGTTGAGACTGCTTGCATAGCTGGTATCGCCTCCCAAAGTACTGAGAAGGGTTACATCTCCATCTTCCCATACAAAAGCAAGCCATTGATCGGTATCATTAAGCACATGTCCCGCTATCTGTCCGCTGGCATTGATTCCCCATGCGACAGTTCTTTTTCCGTCAAATATATTGAGATCGGTCATTGTCCCATCTTCCCAAATATACGCGTGAGTCGTGCCCGGAGATGAGACATACGCGGTTCCGGTAATGAGGCTTGAATCGCTTATACAATATGCATGGGAATTATTACCGCCCAATGTACCCAGATCATTCATATTATCGTTGGTATACAGAAAAGCCCTTGTATAACCCGAGCTGTTGTTTGACCAACCGACAATTTCTCCGTCGCTGTTAATGGAAAATGCTCTGCTTGAAGTTCCACTTAACGTTCCGAGATCGGTCATTGTCCCATTTTCCCATATAAAACCATGATAGGCGCTTGATGAAACATAAGCGTCGCCCACGATCTGTCCATCATTGTTGATACCACGTGCTGTGGCCTCTGTTCCGCCAAGGGTGCCAAGATCGGTCATATTTCCGTCATCCCACAAAAATGCCCGTTCATACCCTGATGAGTCGGTGGCTGAACCAACAACCTGACCGTTGTCATTCAGGGCGTAAGCTGTCGATGTATCGCCTCCAAACGTATCTATTTCAGTCAATGTGTAGGTTGCTGCGTGCAGCGGTGATAATGAATACAAAAAAACCGCTGATGCCATCGAAAACAGAATCGAAAATCGCATATTATTTAGCTCCTTTATCTTTTACGGATCAATAGTTTTATCATACCTATACTCAATAGGATAATTGTCATCGGTTCGGGTATAGGAGTAACGACCGGATTTAACAAAAACGCTCTTTGTATTGTGGGATCGCTGTTGTAGTATCCGATAACGACTATTTGCCCCAGTTCATTGATATCATTGGCACGAGTAAGAGTAATACCCATTGAACTCGTGTCGAGCAGATCATTTAAATCGTACATCTGACCGTTTTGGTATATGAATGCGTGCAAGATGTCGCTGTCGTCAAATTTTGACCATCCGACAATTTGTGATTCCTCATTTATAGCAAAAGCTGTTGATGAGTTACCACCCAGTGTGCCGAGATCGAGCATTTGTGAGTTGGTATAATAAAATGCCCGGGCTTGTCCGTCAGCGTTCAATGCTTCACCGACAATCTCGTCTTTGTTATTGATGCCGTAACCGGTGCTGTATAAACCACCCAAAGTGCCGAGGATATGCATGGTGGTGCCGTCATAGAAAAACGCGCGTTTTGTATCGTGTGAGTTTGCTGAATCGAAAGCGAATCCGGTTACATGCCCCAGATCATTTATGCCCCTGCCTTCGGCTCTTTGTCCGCCAAGGGTGTTGGTGATATAGGTAATTGTGCCATTATCATAGACCAGCGCAAGTCGCTCAGTTGGGGTGATTTCGTATCCCGTTATCTGATTACTGCTGTTGATCCCGTACGTCCATGTCCATGCAGAAGAGCCGCTAAGTCCATCTATGTCAGTTATTGTATCTCCGGTTTTTACGAAGGCCACTTCCTTATTAGACGAAACCAGTTTGCGTCCGCCTGTTATAACTCCTGAGTCGCTAATTCCGTTGATCGATGAATAATAGATATCTGTTTCCAGCCCGATATCAGTCATAACGCCGTTTTCCCATACGTAGCCACGCAGCTCGTCATTACTATTTTCACTTATACCAACTATTTGACCGTTGTTGTTGATCTTGCTTACCCCCGATATATCTCCTCCTAATGTGCCTAAGTCCACCGCACTATATTGAGCTGCTAATAATAGCGAAGCATACAACGATAAGAATACAGAAATAGCGGTTGTGAATAGTCTTTTCATTTCGGTCTCCTTGGAGTTATATATCAATTGACATTTTAGAACTTATCTTACTTAGAAATATACCATATTATTACTTTAGATGCAAGTGTGATAAACATATTGAAAGAGATTTGTAGAGTGATAACGCTGTTTATTGCTATATGCTGAGAAGTGCCGGAGAATTATTGTTTTTCTGGAGAGAAAATCACCCTTTTTTTTGTCCAGTCTTTTACCTTTTATGAGAGAAGCAATTATAAAAACTTATTTAATTCCTGCACTAAAAGATGAACTGTTGTAGAAGGGTCATCATTCGCCGGGTCAGGTACAGCATAGTTTGATAGTAGGCTCTTCGCGTTTCTGATGGCATCGGATTGCTTATTGATGAGTGTATCGTACATATTATTTGAATTTTTAATATATTTTTGTCCGAGAAAATTAGTTAACTTTTCATTATACCTTTGCCTATCGATTCCTGTATCTATGTATGCAAAATGCAGTAGATACCAGAGTTCAAAAGCTTGGTTTGAATATGCAATTTGAATGGAGTTTTTTTGTGATAAAGCTATTGCACTATTGAATTCATCCTGAGTAAAAGAATCTCTGTCAAACACACACCAAACCTGATCATATTTACAATCTTTGCTTTTCTGTTTTTGCAAATCGATAGCGTGCTCTACAATATGGCGAGGTGATTTTCCCTCACCAATAATCTTAACGTCAGCTGAGGAAAGCCTGAAAGAACGAAAATATAAAGGTTCAGTTTTTGTTCCTTCACAAACGATCAGAAATCGTTGTTTTACATTTCGTATGCGGACTTTTCGTTTCGTATAGTTTGATTTTTGTCTATCGAAAATATGTTTACTCATCTTTTACACCAAAGGCTGAGAATATTGTTTGCAAATATGGAATCGCTCCGTATTTTCCCAGAAGATAATCTTTGGAGAAAGAAGCATCTTTGCGTACTTTATACTCAACAAGAGAGA
The DNA here is from genome assembly GCA_963675685.2 of Candidatus Auribacterota bacterium. GTDB lineage: Bacteria > Auribacterota > Auribacteria > Auribacterales > Auribacteraceae > R3-B46. The sequence continues at coordinate 30,634 of CAXXKF010000008.1, read as the reverse complement.
AAAGCTCTGTTACTTCGTATCGATTTTTTTCAGCAAACCAAATCTGATCTCTCCTGAAAAACTTATTGTTTAACGATGAAACATCATGCGATACAAATAACAGTTGTGCGTTTCTGCTGTTTTGTTGGGAATTGAACAATTTTATTAGATACTGAGACAAAAGAGGATGAAGTCTTGAATCAAATTCATCTACAATCAGTATCTTACCATTTTCCAGAGTATCGATTATTGGCCCCGAAAACGCAAAAAAACGCTTTGTACCTTCAGACTCTTCCAAGCCGAAATTGAACTGCTCCATACCTATTAAATTATTTTCAGAATCGTATTTTTTATGTTCTGAAATTATTTCAAGTCGAATGATTTCTTTTGCTTCTTTCAAAAAATGGGGCATACTTGACTGATAAGGGACAACTTCCTCTCTCACCGTAAAATTTTCTATTCCAAGGTCAGCAATCTTCAACAATTCCAGAACGGATTGTTTAAACGACTCATCTTTCTTTAATTTAATTAACGTGGCCTCTAAGTAATCATCGCTTAAACCTGAAACAACATTGACATTATTTAGCCAAGCAAATATTTCACCAGCAATTTCACCGTTAAATTGTGCAACAACAGATAAAAACAGCGCATTAGGTCTTGTTTTGGTTTCTAATTCTTCACCTTCACGAAATTGTGGACCTAGATTAAAGCTTTGTTGATCTCTTATAAACAATTTAACTTCTCGTGCCTTTGGAACATAATACAACCATTCTTTGTGGACAATGTCTTCATCAACCTGAAAGCCATATCGAAATCGTTTTCCATTTTGAATAAATACGATTTCGAAAGTTGATGGTTTATCATCCATTTCATTGGATAACTTGAAGCGTGTTACTTCAATTTTTTCATTTACCTGTTTATCTTTTGAAGATGAAATGATAAATTTGATGAAAAATTTCATTGCTTTTATCAAATTGCTCTTACCACTTGCATTTGCTCCATAGATAACAGCACTCTTCAATAACTTTATTTTACCATTATTAAAAACATTAATTTCTTCATGCTCATTTATTGATGAGGCAACCATACTCACTGTCACCGGTTCTTTAAACGATAGATAGTTACCCACTGTGAATTGCAGTAACATAATAGTCTCCTTGTAATGAATTGATAAATATTCACTATTATTCCACTAAAGATGACTGTTATCAAGTTAAAATATGCAAAAATGTGAAATTTTCTCGAATATTGATTTTTCGGTATATGGCAGGTTTTTGATACTTTTTTTGAAAAAAAGTATCATCTATATTAAAATTAATTAATCAATTAACTATCATACGGCATGTAAGAATACCCAGATAAACGAGCAGTAACCCGAATACAACACTAACTGCGATATTGCCCAGCGCTAGTAATCCTTTGTTTTCGTAAAAAAGATGAAATGTTTCCAGCCCGAAGGTGGAAAACGTGGTTAGCGCACCGAGGAACCCTACCGATATCAATACGTTGATATGCTCGGGCAACATTTGATTATGAATCAGGTTCCAGACAAATCCAAGTGCGAAACAACCGATCATGTTTACTGTGAGTGTGCCCCATGGGAACCCGAAACCGGTCAGTTGCTGGACAAGACCTGACACGATATAACGCATCAGCGCACCGAATGCGCCGCCCAGTGCGATAAACATCATAAGAAATAGCCGGTGTTTCATATATCAACCTTTATGCGGTCAGACAATAGGAGTCTTATGGTTTGCTTTAATAGCATCATATTTATTCCATAGTTGCGACACAAGTGATGCGGTTATAATGCATACAAACACAAAAGCGGCAGTCGGAATAGCGCTTCGTTCGCCAAAATTATTTAGCACAAGCATAGTGCCGAGCCCTGCGTTTTGCATGCCGATCTCAATACTCAATGTCCGTTTACGGCGTGTGGACAATTTGAAAATGTGTCCCACGAGAAACCCCATACTCAAGCCCGTTACGTTCAATACCATCACTGCCCCGAAAATTGTTATGGTAATCATTGCCATATACGACTTGTTCATGGCAATCACCAGTGAACAGATGAAAATAATGAATGTCGCGGATATGGCAGGGAAAATTTTGATGATTTTTGTCATTTGCCTGTCAAACATCTGACGTATCCAGAATCCTACAATCAGCGGCAGGATAACTGTTGTTATCACATCGAAAAACATACTCCAGAACGGTACATGGATGATAGAGTTGGCAAGCAGGTACGTCAACCCCGGCGTCATGATAGGCGTCAGCAGGGTAGAGACAGTTGTAAGGCTCACCGAGTAGGCTGTATCTGCTCCGGCGATGTAACACATCACGTTACTTGCCATTGCTCCTGGTGCTGAACCAGCTACAATTAGCCCAATCGCCAGTTCAGGAGGTAGATTGAATATTTTTGCGACTATAAACGCCCCGAACGGCATAACTGTATATTGAGTGATCGTACCGAGCAGGACGATCAACGGTGATTTTGCGATTCGCCGGAAATCTTCTTTATCTAGAATAGCTCCTATCCCGAACATGGTAAGAGCGAATAACCAGTCTTTATGGGTGGCCATCGCGATAAATGGTTCCGGTTTAAAAAAGGCAACAACTCCAAAAAGTACCACCCATGCCGCGAAATATTTTGTATAAAAGGTAAGTATTTTGTTGAACACTCTATAAACTCCGATCAGTCTCAAAAAAATCTCTTAGTTTATAATGATGGATGAACTTGAAAATTGCAACAGGAAAATATAACGTAATAATTGTAATAAAAAGTGTTTGCGAAATGTTATCAATAGTATAAACTTTTTTATGTAGCGTCTCAACGGGTATATAAAAAAATCTCCTTGGTCTAACTTCTTACCTGCCTTCTTATTAGACAGTTGCGTATATGCTCAGTATAAGAAATATATTGCTATGCTTGCTGGGGCATGGTAATTTTTTTATGAGCGGATATCTCAAAAAGTGGTCTAAAAGTAATGCGATCTATAACTGGTGATAAAATTCAACAAATGGAGCGCATATGAAAACACATGAAATTGAATCAATTACCACCAGAGAAGACCTGCTGAAATACTGTACGTCTCTGGCTAAGAAATTTGACTATATAAAAAGTGATCTCGAACAATGGATTGATGACCAGGAATTATACTGGGAATCTGTGGAAGATCTTGGAGTTTGCCTTGAAGGCTTGTGGTCGAGTTATAAACGTACTAAAAGTTATGATGCCAAGTTTCTTACCGAGCATAAACGTATGTTTGTTTATGATGTCGCGCTGGCGCATTATGTAACCATATTACGAGATCTTCGATCGGACGATTTTACGCGCTCCAAACATATTACCGAGAAAATAATCGAACTTCTCGCCGCTGAGGAACTCAAGGGGCATATCGGGCTGCTTCATTTTTCGTATAGCACATCGGGCGATAGGTTTATCGATCCGTATACAATCACCGGATCGAATTTATGGGTGTTCAAGGCATTATATGTCTATATGCTGCATTCGGGCGATTTGACTCATTTTAAAACCGTGACTAATTATGTACTCAAGTATTTATTCCCTCTACAGATAGTTGATGAGTGCCATAAAGCGTTTGGGCTCATAAAGGCAGGCTACAAACATAAAAGTCATAAAAAATACGGCCACGATATCTATGACAGCATTCATGACGAATCGCCGCTGAAAAATCCTGTCCCGCTTGTTGTTATGGAACATAACGTTGATTTTATCGATTTGCTCCGTCTGATGGCTACATTAATTGATAACTATTCTATAGACACACCGATACGCGATGTTCTTGAGACACGGCACGCATTGGTTATGCAGGCTGTTATCCGTCTTACAAAGCGTGAGGACGACAAAATATACTGGCCTTCAGCTATAAAGCTCGATCAATCCAATGGGGTTAACTGGTCGTATGTTGTTGACCACTATACATGGCTTGCCGCGACTTTTTTAACTATCGATCCGCAGATAGAGTGGGATAGTATTAAGATTCTTAAAAAAGATTTTACTACGGATATAAACTCAATTGAAATCAAAGAAATGCATGATGTCAGGGATATACCGTTTCTGGATAACGAACGTGCAAAAGGACTGATCTTTTTTTCTCCAGAACACGATGATTTTTTTATTCATCTTGATAAGAGAGATATAGAAAAACTATCATCAATTGTACAGCCTGAAGCGACTGCCGGAGGCATCATTTCACTTTATCATTTTGCACGGTTAACTTCTGATACCGATAAACGTACAGAGACATTTGATTTTATGCTGGAATTACTTGAAGGTTTGCAAATCATCCATAAAAATTTTAAGGCTATTTTTGATGGCAAAGTTGTAGGTATGCCGTACGCTACCAAAAATGTCCAGAATTATTTCACGTCACTTCCGTCGATGGCATCAACCGCTACTTTTTTTATTGCGCTTGAAACCATAAAGACTGGCTACCAATATTTTATCGGTGTACCACTGCCTGGTGGTTTTGATCAGTTTGAGTCGGTTGAGTTTCAGCATACTTCTTTATTCCCATAAAATAAAACCCCGGAACCATCTTGTAACCGGGGTTTTATTTTATGTAAGGGTGTCATTATTTATATCTTAAAGTTGCTCACTATTTCATCAAGTTTCTGGGCCTGATCTGATAGATCTTGCGATGCATCTAGACTCTGTTTTGCTCCAGCATCATTTTCTGTGGCAACAGTACTTACCTGTTGGACAGATTGGCTGACCTGTGATGACGCGGCAGCCTGCTCGGTCATTGCAGAACTGACAGCGCCTGCTATTCTACTCATCTCCTGCATTGTCTTTGTTATTTCATCAGCGCCTTTTGCTTGTTCCTGCATGGCGTTGAGAACTTCCTGAGTAATGGCGTTGAGGCTTTCCATTGCTCTGGCAATTTCTTCAGTACCTTTTTCCTGTTCGCCAGTGGATGAATTAACTTCCTGCGCAAGTATACTGACTTCTTCAATAGAACCAACCATTTGTTCTATTACTATTTGAACACCTTCAACCAATTGTACTCCTCGTTCTGCTTTATCATTGGCATTGCGGATCAGTTCAGTAATTTCACTTGCTGCATGAGACGACTGTTCTGCCAGATTGCGTACCTCATCGGCAACCACAGCAAACCCTTTACCTGCATCTCCAGCCCGTGCAGCTTCAATCGCAGCGTTTAAAGCAAGCAGGTTTGTTTGCGAAGCGATACCGGTTATAACTTCTATGATATTATTGATTTGATGTGCGCTTTCCGCTATATCTTTCATGCCTGTGACAGTTTCCTGTACCGCTTTATTACTTTCCTGGGCACGTTGATTAACATCAGATGCAATAGTGTTCACTTTATCCGAACTTCCCGCAATTTGTTTGATCGATCCCAGTAGCTGTTCAACAGACGCAGTAGATTCATTAACCGCTGAAGCCTGCTGTTCTATGCTGCGGAATACACCCTGTATATTCGCGCTCATTTGTTCTATAGCGGATGATGTCTCGGTGACAGAACCGGTTTGTGTCTCTATATCTTGCAGTACACTTTGAATGCTGTCGGTCATTTGTTCGATAGCCGCGGCTGTCTCTTCCGATGTACGTGCCAGTGACTCTGATCCTTTAGATATCTGTTCGGAAGTACTGCTCATTTCAACCGAACTGGAAGCAACCTGACTTGAAGCGCCTTGCAGGTCAATAATGATTTGTTTCCAGCGATTGATTACATCGTTGCAGGTTTTTGCCAGCAATCCCATCTCATCTTTCTGATCCAGATCAATAGTTTCCCTGAAGTCCCCGTCTGAGATTCTTCCAAGAGCAGCGACTATAAGTTTGAGTGGATTGTTTATTGATCCTGTGATAAATAAGGCAATTAATACACCGAAAATTAACGATACTATGATAATGACACTTATTGAGTGGGTCATTTTGGCCGCCACAGCCGTTTTTTCTTGTTCAAGTGTGTTGTTGTAGTAGTCTATTTCGGTGAACAATTCAGTGAACAATCCAATAAGATTATCAAGAATCTTTTGTGTGTTGCCTTCATACATTGCAAGGCATTTGTCATAAATATGGGTGTTCCTGGGTTCCCAATTTTCCGATATTTCTATAGCGCTTTGATGTAGACGTGCATGTGGATCTTCAATATCTAACAATGCTGTCTGTACATCTTTTGGCAATCCTTTGAAATCAGGCGACTGCAGATACTCATAGTACCATTTTCCAAATCCGCATTTTTTAGGGTCTGTCTGTACCTTTAGTTCTTTCTCATTATTAAGGAATAACGAGGCAATACTATTGCTCCAATTAAGGTGGTCTATTTCACGTTCCAGCAATAATACACGCAAATTATCAAGATTTTCTTTTGCTTCGCCTTGAGCCCCTTTGCGGTTTTTGTCGATAGCTTCGAATATATGGTCAAATCCGTCCACTACCTTGTTCAATTCACCTTTAGTTGTATCTTCATATACTCTTACGCATTTGTTATAAACTTCTCTATTGTCTCTCTGCCAATTGTCTTTGATTTCTATTACAGATTCATGTAACTGTTTGTGTGGCTCTTCAAGGGCCATTAACTTGGCCTGTGCGTTTTCCGGTAATGCTTTGAATTCGTCGGATGTAGTGAAAGAATAAAACCATTTTCCGAATCCACATTTTGTGGGATCCGTTTGTACTTTCAGTTCTTCCTCATTTTTCATAAATAGTTTGGCAACACTTGCGCTCCATTTAAAGTGGTCAACTTCCTTTGCTAACATGAATCTCGCCATGTTTAGGTTTTCTGTAACCATGTTTGCTTTTTCCTTATATTGGGCACAAGTAAAAAAGCAAACAGAACCGGTCATTATCACAAAAAGGATCATGAGCCCGAAACCAACACATAATTTTGTGCTTACTTTAAGATTTTTAAACATTTTAAACATTTTAATGTCCTTTCATATTTTGTTAAGCGAAAAACAATGATGGTTAATTTAAAATGATTACAACTATTGCTTTAACTGACACACTTAGTTGTCGGTCAAAAGAAATACAACTTAATTTTTTTATGTGTAATGATTTAATTTAATCTAAAATTAAGGAGATTGTAATGATTGTTATTAGGAGATTTATGATAATATAAAAAAAATAAATAATTTCAATATGTGATATAATTGTAAATATTTAGATTATTTTGATTGTTAAAGAAGATAACACTAGTTTAAAAAAATATATAACGTTAAAAAGTTGTTTTAATACTATAATTCTAGGAATGAATAGTGTGTTGTTAGACTTTTGTGATATTTTAGTTAGGGAATTGTTTAAGTGGAAAATAAAAAGGTGTACACCTTATCATGTACACCTTTTTAATGAATACAATATTTAGGACTAATTTCCTGCGCGGGATTTAATTTGCATAATAGATTTAGATGCTTCTTTACTCACAAACGGGTTCCATGCGTTTGCAGCTACTTCCTGCAATGGATCGATGGCGCGCTCGTCACCAACAGCCCCCAGTGATTTAACAGCCTCGTTTCTAACACCAAAGCTATCGTCTTTTAAGGCTGTAATCAATGCTGGTACCGCTTCAGATGTACCAACTTTGCCCAGCGCTTTAGCTGCTTCTTCACGGACATCGTCGGATGGATCGGTCATCGCTGTAATCAGGGCGGCTTGTACGTCTGCATTTCCGGCTCCAACGTTACCGAGGTATTCAGCAGCATCTTCCCGTGTATCCTTATCTGCATTTTGTAAACGAGAAATTCCATCTTGTATATTATCTGCATAAGCAAAGTTTGTCAGCAATGCGATTGTTCCAATTACAAATAACATTCGTAGCACGGTTTTCATGGTTCCTCCTGTTGTTATGGTTGTAGATTCCTGATCAATTAATTATAATCCATAAAGTATTTTATGGGTCTAAATAAAATTGACTGTTTTTAGCATATAAAAATTTAAAAGAAAAAACACTGAAAATTACTATTTTTTTGGTATGCTCTAATTTGAAGTCAGTCATTTACTCGATAATCAACCTGAATAGATTATGAAATATGCAAAAATATAGCGAAAAATTATGGTATAAGAAAGTAATTGAACTTTTTGTTATTGCCTTATTATATTTTGGTATGGCTTGTCTTGGGCATCTGACAGCATTGCCTTCCGGTATTGAGCATACTATTTATCCGGCTATGGGATTTGCAATCGCCGTGATTTTTTTACGCGGATACGCTGTGTGGACGGGTGTTTTTTTAGGAGCTATGCTATCAGCTCTTTCTGTATATTTCGATCTCACAGTATCAGCCGCGATAATTCCTTCGCTGATTAGCTCTGTTTTATACGCTGTTGCGACTACAGCCAGTGCTTGCGGGGCAGTGTTTATCATGCACCGCCTTTTTAAGTCAAAAACACCGTTTTTATGCACATTAGATATGGTTATGTTTATCGTGTGTGCTGCATTGATCAGTACTGCTGTTGCGACATCAATGGGGGTGTACGCACTTGTTTGGACAGGGTTTATATCGCGTCATGTATTCTCCACGTATTGGTCGGTATTATGGATAGGTAATGTTATTGGAGTATTGCTTATAACCCCTTTGCTGCTATCATTTAAGTCTTCGACTATGTCTTTTAAACGTCCGTATCAGATTATTCAGACGATTGTTTTATACATTATGCTCATTGCCACATTTCATATTCTTTTTAATGGATGGTTCTTTCATGGAATCAGTGTTTTTCCTATAACATTGCTCTTGCTTTTGATTTTATTGGGTGTAGTATTCAAACTGGATTTGTTCGGTGTATGTATGGCTCTATGTTTGGTAAGTCTACTATCTATATGGAGTATGGATGAGACTCAAGGACCATTTTATAGCGAATCAAAAACCAATGTTTTATTGTATCTACAGTGTTTTATCGCTGTTATGACCACTACCGTTTTGATTTTTAAAGCGATGCTTGATGAACGCAACCGTGCTCAGACCAATTTTCAGCTGAGTCAACAACGCTACCAGCTCCTTGTTGAAAATCTTCATATTGGAATAGCGCTGATCGGGGCGGACCGCAAAATTCTCATGATTAACAAAACACTAGCTGATTGGCTTGGACATCCGGCAGATGCGTTTATCGGGAAAAATTGTTTTTGTGAAATACAAAGTATCACGAAACCATGTTCGTTGTGTCCTACATCTTATAATATACGCACTCACACCCCTGTGGAATTTGAATCGCATATACGGGATATCAATGGACATGAAAGAATGGTACGCATTCAAATTTTACCTCTTCCCGATAAATCTACAGGTGAAATGCGTTTTATAGAAACTATCGTAGATATTACTGCGCGCAAAAAAGCCGAAGCGGATATAAGACTTTTGTCATCAGCGGTCAAACAAAGCAATGAGGGGATAGCGGTTACCGACATGGAAGGCCGTTTGATATTTGTCAACGACGCGTTTGCAAATATGCATAATTATATTTCAGATAAATTGCTTACAAAAGATATATCCTCGTTGCGAATGGATACTGATGAATTCTCTAAATTAGCATTCGATGAAACTATGGCATCAAGCAAAGCTTTTAGCGGCGAGGTTTATCACATCCGAAGCGATAATACTACGTTTCCATGCTTTGAGCAGGTTACGCAGTTTACTGATGAAACAGGGACTATCATAGGGACCATCAGTTCAATACGAGATATAACCGATTTGCATGAAGCTGAAGAAGCCCTCAAAGAAAGCGAATTGCGATTCAGACAGGCTTTTGAATACGCCAGTTTAGGTATCATGCTTGTTTGTCAGGATAAAAGTATTCTTCAAACAAATATTGCCCTTTCTAATATGTTGGGGTTAGAAGAAAAAGATGTTTCTTCTCATAAACTCCACGACATTATTTTAGGGGAATATCATGGGCACGTGGATACCCTTTTAAGTGATTTATTGGCTGGCAAACAATCCTATGGATGGATAGAAATTCAATGCAGGCATACAAATGGGGAATCTGTATGGACATTGTTTTGCGCATCTATCATTCGTGATATGCGCGGTAATCCTCTTTACTATGTTGTTCAGCTGGAAAATATATCGGAGCGCAAAAAGTATGAGCGGGAACTTCAGTTGCACCATGATCAACTGGAAAAACTGGTTGAGCAGCGTACACAGGAGTTAAACCATAGCAACGAACAATTAAGAGAGTTTGCATCAACCGTGGCTCATGATTTGCAGTCGCCCATAAGAAGTTTGACCGGATTTTGTGATCTTCTCAAGAAAGAATACGAGGCTCATTTTGATGAACAGGGTGAATTTTATATCACTCGCATTATCGATAGCGCTTATCGTATGGAGCGGTTAATAAAAGATTTATTGCAGTATTCCCGTGTATCTCATAATCAACCGTTGTTGGAATCGGTTGACCTGAATACTATAGTTGAGTACGTAATGACCGATTTGGATGCGGATATACACGAAAACAAGTGTTCTATCAAATTCGATAACCTCATGACTATACAAGCTGATAAAGTATTGGTTACGCAATTGTTTCAAAATCTTATAGGTAATTCTTTGAAGTATCGCAGGCAAGATATTGAACCGATCATATCGATTGCTACTCGCCTTGTCACCGATGACAAAACTATTGATTCGGATGATAAAACAAAAAATTGGTGCGAAGTTATATATAGTGATAACGGTATAGGATTTGAGCAGGAGTATGCCGAAACAATTTTTGAGCCGTTTAAACGCCTGCATACACAAGCTGAATACGCAGGGACCGGTCTTGGATTGTCTACCTGCAAAAAAATTGTCGATCGTCATCGCGGTACGATATCAGCCTCAGGTCAGCCAGGTAAAGGGGCTATATTTACGATCCGATTTCCAATTGATAATGACATAGCAAAAACTTTAGACCACGGTTTGGCCAGATCATGATTTCCTATAATAATATATGTGTTGCATTCAACGGGCCATCTTTATTTGACAATTTATCTCTGCATATTCAAAAAGGAGAAAAATTGCTGATTACCGGTAAATCGGGGGTTGGCAAATCGACATTGCTAAAAGTTTTGCCCGGTTTTGTGCCTCTTAATTCGGGAACAGTTGCTTTAGACTCTATCGTCTTAAAACAAAAAACATTGCATTCTATACGTCAAAAAATTGCCTATGTCAGCCAGGGCGTTGAATTGTTTGGTGACAATGTTGAATCGTTTATCAAAAGTGTTTTTTCTTTTAAAGCGAATGAACATTTGCAATATAATAAAGAAAAGATCAAAACGTTATTCGATCAATTCGAACTGCCGCAGGTGATTTTACAACGATCCATCGACGAGTTATCCGGAGGAGAAAAACAAAGGGTTGCATTAGTTGTGGCAGTAATGCTTGAAAGGCCTGTTTTCTTATTGGACGAACCTACTGCCGCTTTGGATGTACACCTGAAACAAAAGGTAGCGTCATATTTTCTGGAAAATCCTGATTGGACTGTTATCGTAATCAGCCACGATCACCAATGGACTAAAAATACCGGAATAACCATCATCGAATTGGGAGAAAATTGAATGCCCAATAATGAATTGTCTTTTATTGCTATGGGTTTATGTTTGTTTCTTCTAGTTTTGCCTTTAAGTCTGTGTTATGTCGCCGGCCTGCGTTCATTGATTACGGATACTTTGTTTGCTGTCGTACGCATGGTAGGGCAATTATTGTTGGTGGCAATGTTGCTGAAATATTTGTTTACCTCCAATAATATGTTGCTTATCATTGCATGGATATTAACTATGGTAATATTTGCATCATCTACAGTTGTAAAGAACTGTAATCTAAATTTAAAGTATTTGTTTATGCCTGTTTTGCTATCTTTTTTTATAACGCTATTTTTTTTGCTGGTGTATTTGAATGTTTTTGTACTGGGGGATTACAGCTTTTTTGATCCGCGTTTTCTGATTGTCATAGGCGGTATGCTTTTAGGAAACTCTTTGCGTTGTACTATAGTAGGGCTGAGCCAGTTCTATAATGATCTTAAGAATTCACATAAACAATATTTGTACACATTATCGCTTGGAGCAACACGCATAGAAGCGCTTGCTCCATATTTTAGGACAAGTTTGTCATCCGCGATACGTCCGACGGTTGCGAGTATGGCATCAATGGGGATTGTCTTTATTCCCGGTATGATGACCGGCCAGATACTTGGCGGTTCTAATCCGATGTTAGCCATACAATATCAGGTGATGATTATGATTTCCATATTCACTGTAGGTATGTTAAGTACCGCTTTGGGTATATTATTTTCTCTTAAAATAAGTTTTACACCTTATGGTATTTTGCGAGACTGCATTTTTAATAAAAAAGATTAATCACCAGAAATCAGGGGTATTTCATGAAGACAATCTTATTTTATTTTTCCGCAACAGGAAATACGTATATCGCTGCTCGACGACTCGCTAAAAATCTTGGAGACACGAAATGCATTCCAATTAAACATGATACTCCGGCAGTTATTCCAACTGGTGTGGAACGTATCGGGTTTATGTTTCCTGTGTATGCGTGGGGGATGCCGGTATTGGTGGAAGATTTTGTTAAGGAGTTGCAGCTTGATAAAAAAGTATACCTCTTTGCGGCTGTAACCTGTGGAAGCTCTATTGGGAACACCATAGGTCAGACAGATCGTTTACTCAGGCAAAAAGGCTATTCACTGGATGCCGGATTTAAAATTTATATGCCGGGGAACTGTGTAACCCTTTATGACATGGCTTCTCCTGAAAAACAGCGGGAAAAATGTGATCGAGCTAACGAAGTTATCGATCAAATGGTGCCGGTTATTAACAATAAACAAAAAACGGATTTTCCAAAAGATTTATGGTTGTATAAAATGGTGGGGTCCAAACTTATTTATCCTATGTTTGCGCGGTACGCGCGTAAGGCGGACGCGCATTTCAATGTTACCGACGCGTGTAATGGATGCGGTATATGCGAGAAAGTGTGCCCGGCAAACAATATAAAACTTGATAACGGTGTACCCACATGGTGGCACAGGTGTGAACAGTGTCTGGCATGTATCCATTGGTGTCCCAAACAGGCAATTCAATATAAAAAGGCAACAAAGCGTAGAAGCCGGTATCATCATCCTGATGTCAAACTGGAAGAAATGTTTTCCAAGTAATATAAAAAGAAAATGGGAAAATATATCGCGTTAACGGCGTCGACTATGAAGATGCCTGCCAAAAACAATAATGCCGATCAGGGTGAATAATATTGCGGATGGTTCAGGTACAGCAGCTGCCAGATAAGGATCAAATTCAATTAACTCTCCACCGCGAAATGTTTGAATTTTACCGCCGTGATTTTCTATGCTTTTATAATAAATATTGATATTGCGCAGGTCGAGAACAGTGTTTGCCCCTATAATCAGTTGATTTACATAAATAGATTCTGTTGCCGCCAGTTGTAACTCGGTATCGATGGTATTGTCGAATGTGTCGCTTAATATAACTTTCACGATGTCACCACCGCCTTCAAGGAATTCGTCCGATCCGATTTGAAAAATGTCGACTGAAAAACCGTCTGCAAAACCAATAGATGTTGCTCCGTAATCGCCTGATGCTGCTTCAAAGTAGTTGACTCCGGCAGCAAAGATAAGATGTGTATTGTTTAACCCCGACAGATTAGTTGAATTTGTGCTGTAATTACAGACTCTTACTCCTTCTAATCTGATAGAAGCACCGTGAACAGCTGTAAAAATACTATTTTCACCGAACTCCAAATATGAATCGACTTTAGGGATATTAGAAGAACCGTAACTCTTTTTCAATTCTTCTTCAAGCCATGGTTTTGATATGGTAATGGAAGTCTCAGCGGAATCAATACGCAATTCGCCAATACCCCCTTCTATACCGATACGCATTGAACCGCATTTTAGAATCGATTGATCGGTTATGGTGTAGGTACCCCGGGAACTATTGCCGGATCCTATGTGCAGATTCTTTGTCTCGTGAGTGGCATTACCGGAATGTAACATGGCTCCTGTTCCGCCCTGATAACCTACTGTTGTCCAGTTGGTTGCCAAATGCCCGCTTTTGTAATCACCTGATGATAGGATATACTGGCCTTTAGAATTAGTTCCTGACCCGATTGTTACTGAGCTTGTTGTATGTTGGCCTCGGTAATGGTTGAAGTAACCGGTTCCACCCGATGACCCTATTTCACTGATAAGTGTTTGCAGACTGCCACCATCGAGATTATACGTTCCTGTACCTGAATCGGAACCGACCTGCAGGGTGGTTGTGGCATGTGTGCCTTGATACTGATTGAATGTGCCGGTTCCTTGTTCTACCCCCACACGTGTGACTTCAGTCATTAATAACATTGATTTTTTATTAAATATTACAGCACTTCCGTCAGAAGAAGTTACTCTTTTTCCCATGGTGTATACCCCGGTTCCATTGAAACCAATCCCCAAGCCAGTAGGTTATCATGGCTGTTCCATTCCACTGCATGAATGATCCGTAGCCATTGTCACCGACGAGTGTGTAGAAAGATTTGACCGAAAATGGTATATCTGAGGTGGTTATAGTATCAATGTATCTACAATAATCTATATATGTTGAGGCTGGAGCATCATTTTTTAGTACAAACGAACCTGTAGATCCGGGCAACATGCCGAGGATTAGACCATCGGCTATATCAAGTTTACCACCGCTATATGTCACTAATCCCGAACCATATACACCGACAGTTAAATTGTTGAGGCATGTACTTCCGTTATTGATAAAATACTGGCCATTGACGCCTTCATTATATCCAATATATAAATCGGCGTTCAATAGTAGCTCACTGTTAGTTTGCAGTAAGTAGCCATCGGCCGTATTTGCAATATATGCACGTTCTGCACTTATAGAACCCGCATTAAAAAGAAATACCTTTATTTTCATTGGTATCATAGACGACATTATCAAAATCTTCTATTGTAAGCGCATCGCCGTTTGCGTTGATGAAAAATGTGACGTCTCCTTCATAACTTGGTGTCGGATCTATACTTGGAGGTCTAAAGGCAGCCGCTTGCCAGAGATTGAGATTGCGATTCGGGAACAAAAGCCTGAAAGGATCGTGATTATGATATAAATTGTCAGAAATAGTATCCCATGGTGAATAATTACTTGATGATTCTGACGGAGGAAGTGAACAGATCCTCTAATGCCTGGTTAGAATCTTTGCTTGTTTCTTCCTGTGTATCTTGCAAATAAGATAAATACAATGTAGCAGCGTAAAAGGATTTACGTTTCTCTTCCAAATAGCGTAAAGATGATTTCACTTCATCCGACGTGTCTTGTTCAAATCTGCCACCCTGAATAAGGTCACTATCAGTTTGGGCTTCCTGAGATTGAAGTGTGTCAATATCAAATAATTCATTAAGATCTTCACTTACAGAATGTCGCGTATGAATTAACTGTTGCTGTCTTGTATTACTATGCATGGGGTTTTCACATCTGATAATCAATTCATTAGTTTCACAATATTTGTTGATTAGGTCGATAAGCCAATTATCGGCTTTGAGTTTGTTGTCATCTGAAACGTAACTAATGCGCAATGTCTTATCTTCATTACAAAAAAGATGCTCAAAAAGTTGTTTCTCGATCGATATGCCACATTCGGATAAAGCATTGCGTAATTGCTTTTTTGATGAATCTACTTTTACTTGGCACGGTAACTCAGTTGGATTAAACGAACGCGTTCGTGGTGAACCGGAAGTTTGCTCTAATGAAATGGAGAGTGATAGAACGTTGCCAGGAATTGCGGAAGCAATATATGTCCCTTCAGCAGAATCATCTTCTATTGCGCTTAGCATGGAAGGATGGATAAATATCATGGTTGTTAGCAGTAGAATGATTGGAGAAAAATAGATACGGGCATAGGTGTGCAACCATTTTGTTGGCAAACATCTTGTTGTGAAAAAATGTAGCAACTTCTGCTGTCGTTTCATCTCTGATACTTTGCTCCATTAAAAAAGCGGATTTAAATAGCCCAAAAAGAACATTGTAAGGTAAATGATACATATTCCCAGTATGAATAAAAAGTACCTTTTTAAAAATCGATATACCCATTTGAATACTATAATAACAAAGAAAATACTGACTGACAATATGTTTTTAATATGCTCCTAACATCTTGGAAGCCAAGTAATATCTTGTCATTACTTAAAATACATTTTAAGTTTTGTGGTCTATCTATTTGCTGAAAGCTGCTTGTATGATGTTATACGATTAATTATAAAGCATTTTACGTAAAATGCGTATTCTTTCTCTTAAAGCATCAATAAAAGGAAATTTATTAGATTTTGTGTAGGAAAGCGCTTTTTCATAAGCATCTAAAGCTTTTTTTTGATTGCTTTGCAATTCATAAACGGATCCGATATAAAAATACGCTTCAGCCATATGTGTATGGTCGTGATTGATAACATGCCTGAAATCAGCTATTGCCATCTCATAATCGTTATTTTCGCGATACGCGAACCCTCTGTTGAAGTATAATTTAGTTTGATCAGGATCAAGCTCGATGGCTTTATTGAAATCTTTCAAAGCCCATGTGTAGAATTTTTGCCGGTAATATTCGGTTCCCCGTAAATTGTATAGATTTGGGTCGGACGGATAAAGGTCAATGGCCTCTGTGAGATCAGTAAACATCTTATCTATATCTCCTTTAGCCAGATATGCCTGCGCTCGATAAACTAGTGCGTCAATAGTGTTTGGCTGTAGATTGAGCACTTCGCTAAGATCCATGATTGCCTGCTCGTATAGTCCTGCTTCGTAACATGCCTGCCCCCTATATAAATATAATGTATGGGGGGAAGTGGGTGATTGTAATTTCAAGGCTGCCGATAAATCGTTAATTGCATCTGTGTATTTGCCATGCATAAAAGAAGCTTCAGCTCGAAGCTCATAGACATCGCTTTGATTTTCATCTAAGGATAATAGCGTTGTGTAATCGTTTATTGCCTTATCCCATAGTTTCTGTTTGCTGTAGGCTTCTGCGCGCAGCATAACTGCTTTCATGTGGTTGGGTTTTTTTGACAAAACCTCTGAGAGATCGTTTATCGCTTTATCGTAATTCTTAAGTTTAATATATGCTATTGCGCGGTAAATATACGCATTTTCATTATCTTCATCATACTGAATCGCGGTAGAAAAATGCTGTATAGCGGACTGGTAATCTTTCTTAATTGATAAAAGCATACCTAACCCGATATGCGCAGGAATAATAGATTTATTTAGCCGCAAGATTGTGAGGTAATCGATTTGTGCAGCATTATAGTCTTTTTCTTTATAGAAAAGAGCAGCCCGGGCAAGTAATAATTCTATATCAGGGCTGCTTAAGGATATAGCTTTGGAATAATCAGCAATCGCAGCCTGATTTTGATTGAATTGTGCAAGGGTTTCTGCTCGTCGCCAATACGCCAATACATTTTGTTCGTCGCTCTCTATTAAATTTGTAAGATCATCGTATGCGTTTTGCAGGTCGCCTGTCTGTTGGTATACTACAGCACGCCAGTAGCGTGCATCAAGCGATGCGTTATCCAATTCCAGGGAGGTTGTAAAGTCATCTATTGCCTTATCGTAGTCATTGGAATGACGATAGCATTTGCCTCGCTCAGTATATAGTTCCGCGATGCCGGGGCTCATGCTGATGGCAGTATTGAGGTCTTCAAGGGCTTCCTGATACGCTCCATACTGCATATGGGCTAGAGCTCGTAAATGGTAACCGTAATGGGTCTGAGGCTTGGCCGCTAAGAAAATATTGCAGTCGTTGAGGGTTTCCCTGTATGCACCGATTTGCCAGTATACCCTTGCCCTGTTAAGATACAAGGCTATGTCGTCGGGGTTTTCTTCGATCGCGCGCGAAAAATTTTCAATGGACTCTTTATAATGCCCTTTGCTGAAATGGAGAATTCCTTGTTCTTTATAGGGGAAACTTGTTTGGTCTGATGGGGCAATCGTCGTGCAACCGCCTAGCAATAATACGGTGTACAGACATACAATATATAATACAACTATGATCAGTTTGGCGTATCGCAAAATTTTTTCCCCGGCAATCTACATTCGCTGGCAATTACGACGCATGCGAGGAAATACTTATAACTATGCACTGACACTGGCTATGGAATGAGAATTTTTAGATGTACCTGCACAAAGCCGTCACCATCCTGGTCCAGCTGCGCTGCGTCGATGTCTTTATTATCCGGAGGCAACAGGACCTGCTTGTCTCCATATTGATCAAGTTTTGATATAAATGCTGATAAATTTTCTGTTGGTACACGCACAATAATATAAGGCGGAGGCCCTGCTTTACGATCAACAACGGCGCCCTGCGAATCTTCGGCAATTGTATGAATTAACTCCAGCATATCAGCAAAATATCCCAATCCGTTATATCCTTCGATATTTTTATCAATCCCCGGATCAGGTATCTTAGTATGGGGATCCACTGAAGCGATTTCAGGCCTGAAACTCTCGTAATCAAGATACACAGCCATTTCATCGTTTTTAAGAGTGAATGCCGCGCTGGCAATTTTATTAACTGTTTGTTGAGGTGTCGGAGGAGTAGTTTTCGGTTCGGATATTGTTATCTCGGCATCTGTTTTAATATCCGGTACACGGGCTATCTGTTGTGAAGATTTTTTCCCGTCTGGCGATTCATTCATTGAATCCTGTGCCATTTCAATCGGCAAGGATTTGTCATTTGAAGTGAAGGTGTCGGTGTTATTTTTGAAAAACAGCTCTTTATTCTGGTTTTTGGTGTCTTTAGATGCGATGTCTATGGATTGTCCGTTGCTTTGTTGCGCATGGTCATCGAAAATTACTGGTTCTTCAATAATGGTTTTTACCAGTGTCTTGTTGCTAAATGATACGGTCAATAAGTTAGTAAAGAATACCATATATATTGCAAAAATAACTGAAGCCGCAACGAGCGCAATTCGCACAGGTGCAGGTATGGATTTATAGAAGAAAGTAAGTACGCCAGAGCTGGTACCTTCTTGCGATGCATCACATTCTTTATCCATACGGTCATGGAGCCTTTCGAGAAAACCTTCGGGCACTTTAGGTGTATTGCTATACTTGAGCTCCTCAAAGAAAGTTGCGTATGCAGTGTACTCACGTTTGCAGTCTTCGCAGGAATCAAGATGCTGATCCAGTATTTGTTTTTCCTGAGACGTGAGCATATCTTCAAAATAATCTGATGTTTTACTTATAACATTATGACATTTCATCGTGGCGTTCTTTCCCAAAGCGATTCCATAACTCATTTTTAATACGTGATAAGCGTGATTTTATCGTGCCAAGGTTGACATCGAATAATTCCGCAAGTTCATTATATGAACAGCCATGCCTGATACGTAACTCCATTAATTCACGTTTATCTGCATCAAGCGACTGAAGTATTTTATCGGCAAAAGCAGCCTTTTCCTTCCTGACCAAATATCTTTTTGGGCTGAGGCGTTCATCCGGTAATTCCATGCTATATGTTTCATCATCTTGTGAAACATTTTTATCAATGGAAGTCATTTTGCGCCTCACCTTAAACTTATTAGAGTTAACAATATTTTTTAATGTATTGACTGCTATCTTGTAAAGCCATGTTGAAAATTTAGCTTCACCGCGATATGAACCAATATATTTAAATATTTTGATGAACACGATTTGTGCCGCATCCTCAGCATCTGTCGAATTTTGCAAGTAAAAGTACGCTAAAGAAAATATCTTCTGTTGATATCGCAAAACCAGATAATCAAAGGCTGCTGAGTTTCCTCTCTTAAAAAGATCAATCAGTTCGCTGTCTGTCTTTGTGGCATATTCGTTCATTTGTTTCCTATAGACAATTATTATGGTTGAAAGTTCCATATAAGTATAAGTTAACTGAAAAAATATCTTTTTGAAAGATATATTTATATGGCTTGTACTACATTATGAACAGCATGCAAGAAATATATTTTGTAAAATTTTAAATATACTCATTAGTCTGTGAAGTTAAAATTGTTGAATGTAACTTCATAACTACTATGATTGTTAACAAAAAACTCAATTTGGGCTTCCTCATAGCCGACAATTTGAGTAACATGCTCATTCCATGAGCCTAACAAGATGTAATCAATTTTATTCCTGCTTGCAAAATTAACATATATCAAGTATAATTATATACAGAATTAAAAAGATTTTTACATAGAAATTTTGCGTCATTATAACCTAAAACTCATTAAGGAGGAAACACAGATGGTCACCAGAATCCTAAAACAGAGCCTAGTTGGCGCTCTCCTCTTTGCTTTGACGTTCCTATCGGCAACGCCAGGCACCAGGGCATCTAAGCTAGACGAAGTTGTTATTCCCGCTCAAAACGGGCACATTCAGTCTTCTTATGAAGGTACTGATGGACGCCATGTCTATCTTATTCAGGATGCACACTGTATTTATCAAGCTCAAAAGAACATGATGGATATCATCAAACAGGTTGTAGAGCAAACCGGAGCACAACTCGTTACTATAGAAGGTGCTTCTGGTGATTTTAATGTAGATGACTTCGTAACATTTCCAAATGCTCGCATTAGAAAAAATGTTGCGGATAATTTCATGAGAAAAGGTTTTATCAGTGGTCCTGAGTGTCTTTTGATCAATGGCGACCTCGGTATTATGCTTCGTGGTATTGATAATCGTGAACTCTATATCAGCAATTTTAACGCATTGTCAGGTTCCGAACGTTATCGTGATCGTGCTCAGATGTTTTTTGGTAGATTGTCTGAAAAATATGCTGAAGTTGGAAAACAGTTGTTTTCTGATGAATTGAATGAGTTCTTCAGTCAGGCTATCGGTTATCAGGATGGTTCGGTTGCTGTATCTGATTATTTTCGTGCTTTGATTCAGAAAGCTGAACAGCAGGATATCAAACTTTCTGACTATCCTCAGTTTGTATTGATCGAAAAAGTCTTTGGGTTGCAGGATAAAGTTGATTTCAATACAATTAACGTGGATCGCAAAAAATTGATCGATGCCCTTTCGGCTAAGTTGACTCGCAACGATCTTTCTGAACTTCTTATGAAAGATGTTCAGTACAAAATTAATAAGTATGATCCTCAGGAATTTTTCTCATACATCTTAGAGTTAGCTGAAGAAAACGAAATCGCGTTGGCTGATTTTGAAAATTTACAAACATATGTAAAATATCTCGAAATAAACAAAGAACTCAATTCCCGTGATTTGGTTGATGAAGTATCGAAACTTGAAGCCGCAATCAAATCTTCTTTGTTGCGTACAGCTGAAGAAAGAGATTTCGCTCATCGTTATGATCTGGTTCAGAAATTTGAAAAATTTATCGAACTGAAACTTTCTTCCAAAGATTACGCGGCAATTAATGAGAACAAAGAAATAGCGACAGCTCACTCATTAAATAATTATATAGAATCGTTTCGTTCTCGTTTTGAAATTTCATCAGCGGCGTTATCCGATAAAGATGCCTCATGGCTCGATGAAAATTTCCCGATTATCGAAAATTTCTTCGAAATCGCTCGTGAACGTGATACCGCAATGGTTGAGAATACTCTCCTTGAAATGGACATGGAAGGCGCGGACGTTGTTGTGTTTATCGCTGGTGGTTTTCATACCCAGGGTATAGAAGAAACATTGCAGCAGTTTGATGTTTCTTACACAAACATTGTTCCGAACATTACCGAAGATGTGACAGATAATCCATACTCTGCACGTATCGCCGGTTTGCGTTCTCCTTATGAAAAAATGATAGAAACCGCACTTGGTTATCTTGCATATCAAAGACTTTTGGCTCAGACGCCATTTGTTGACGCAAAATCCAGAGAAATATTTACGACACAATTTAAACTTGAATCTTTACTTCAGTTGTCAGATGCGGATCTTCTGCAAGACGCTGAATTGCAACGCCAGCTTGTTGAAAATCCAATCATTGCACGCGAAGCTTTTATCAAAGCTGTAATGGAATCACTTGGTGATTATAAATCCAAATTGCAGGGTATTGAACTTAAAGATGTCGCTATTTTGAAAAATGGCGAACGCTATTATAAGCTGTCAGTTAATGGGGCAGATTTTGCGTTTCGTTTGACTCCAAAGGCAGGTATTATTAGTGATGTTACACTTGCCCGCGCCATGGCTGAAGACCTTGCTCGCCTTGCTGATATCGTTAATCAAAATGTTATAGAAAAAGACAAATGGGGGCAGGATGATGTTCAGATTCTTCGTCCTGAAGGCTTTGATGCTGCTGTAGTCTATGCTGCTGAAAATAATTTGGTAGGTTCTTTTAATGTTCCTACTCAGTCTCAGCTTAAAGCACAGGTAACAGCGTTGTTCGGTGAAGGTCATGACTGGGCAACCGACCCGGCGCTCATTAACGGCTTATTTAATGTATTGTATCAGCGCTCAATGGTTGATCAGAATACCACTGTTTCACTGGCTGATTTCTTTGAATACGCACGTAACCTGAAACGCAGTGATATTCGATTTAACGAAAAAGATCAGAATCAGTTGATCGTTTTGCTCGATTCTATTTTAACACCTATCGAACCAAACGCATTGACACTGCATCACTCTGAAGCCTTTGATCCGGCTACGGCACGTTCAGTTGTTAATTATGATATCGCTGATTCAACAATTAATGTTACACCACGTTTGAGCTTCATGCTCAGTTTGCTTAATACTGCGGGAAATATTCGTAGATTGAACGAAATGCCTGGTTTTGCCGAATTGGTGGAAACTGGTGATATCGATTCATCTTGGAGCGACCGCGAAGTATATATTGAACCGAATATTATTAGAACTGTTGACGGCGAAAATATTTCGCTTACCGGTTTTGGTGTTGTTGCTTCACTTAT
This sequence comes from Candidatus Auribacterota bacterium, assembly GCA_963675685.2. Classification (GTDB taxonomy): domain Bacteria; phylum Auribacterota; class Auribacteria; order Auribacterales; family Auribacteraceae; genus R3-B46. Next base: position 7,824 of record CAXXKF010000008.1, on the reverse strand, counting down.
GCAGGCATTGAAAAACCCTGTTAACAATACTGATTTGTTGCAGTATGAAATCGTGCCGGTAACCGGTTCTACAGGTAAATATGTAAAAGTAGTAATGAAATCACCTGTTATGCGTCCAAGCCGCATCGAAGATATGTATCCGGGAATCGTTACTATTCGCGAACGTATCGATGAAAGTAGCCCGATACGTACTATTAGTAACGTGTCTATCGGACGCGCATTCATTCAAATGGATACAACTACCGGTATCTTCTCTATCATGGCGGTTGATCCTGCAACACAGAAAATGACAGAGATAATGGCTCCATCAAGTATTACGGTGGAAAGTTTTCTGAATAGAGCGATAGCTAATCTGGAAGGTACGCCTGATGCGCAACGCCTTGAGGCTCTAAAACAGGAAACTATCAAAAATATGGGTTCAATTGTTAAAGTTTTCGCGTTGTATCCTGAGTTATTCAACGCATGGCTTGATGAAATGTCCAATATAATGCGTAACCTCAAAGCTCCGGATATGAAAACGCCTACTCCTTACTTGATTGAAGGTGTTGTTCTTAAAACTCCTGAAGGGTTATCATCTTCAACTCCGTTGAGCTTGATTAAACGTGATTCTCTGCCGTTTAGAAAAATGCTTGGTATGGAATCTCCAACAGCACGCCAGGTTTTTGAAGAACTCGCCGATGCGATCAGCAAACTTCCGTTGGCGGAAGGTGAGCAGATTACTGCTGAAAAAGTATATGATCTGTTGATTAAATCGCTTGATAAAACTAATCCTAACTGTGCTGTTGCTGCAATGCTTCCGAGTACAGCGTTGAACGTTGAAGCTATCAATGCATACCTTGCACAGAATCCTGAATTACAACAGATCGATACCAACGGATTGCTGGCTGCTATCGTGTATGCTCTTGATTCATATTACCAGAATATGGCTCCAAGCCAGATGCTTGCTGATACCGGTCAGATCTATACCAGCTTGTTTGCTGTTTCTAAAGGTATAGAGATTTTTGACAGTATCGTTCGTTTGCGGACTGATCAACCTACAGATCTTCCTCTTACACCGAAAGTATATAAGTTTGACAGAACCGGTTTTGACGAAAATATGACATATATTAAAAATGTCGTGCTTCCTGCAATGCTTGGTTCTAACGATCAGTTGATCCTGTCTGTAACGAGTGAACAGGGTGTTCCGCATTATATATCTGTAAAAGCTCTCGATGAATTTAACGTTGTTGTTGTCGATAATATGTTGCCGGAAGGTCAGAGAGAAATGAATCTTCCAGAGTTTCTCATGAATTATGAGAGCCGTATGGGTAACTATGTTATTAGTATGCATCCTGATGTAGTAACTAATATGATTGCCACAGGTACTCCTGAATCGCGCTTCCTGAACGCGTTGAAACCAGTATCAAACGAAGAAATGTTGAATGTAACCGGTGCTTGCGGTGTTGCTGCTGCACAGGGTATCAATGCTGTTCGTAAAATGGGTGCTATCCTTGAAGGTCGTGGTTTTGACAACTATGGTGTGTCGATCAAACTTGCATACGATCTGGCAGACCTGCCGTTCAGAGGCCTTGATGATTTCCGCACTCGTTTAGCAGCAACTCGCGATCAGATCCAACGCGAATTTGGACGCGATACTGACTGGGCTATTAACTATGTCCAGGAAGATAATAAAACATTTTTGGTCATTCAGGCCGCATCACGTGGTATCGGACCTGCAACTCGTAGCGAAGAAAAGATCAACAAAGATTTGGAAAACAAAGTCAAAGTTGTTCTTTCCAATCTAGTTTCACCAGTTGCACAGGATGCTAATTTTGATGATATCTCAATTGCCGGTGATACCTATAGTTTTATGGTTAACGGCACAACAGTTAACTCAGTAACAGAAAAGAAACTGCAGCACACTCGTTATAAAACAAAAGGTGGTGACCGTATAGAAAACGCACACCATGAAGTTTATAATATGGCGGATTCTCGCCTTGATCAGCCTATTTCGGTTTCAATCGGGTTCAATGGTGACTTTGAATCATATTTGTTCTTCAAGAATATTCTTATCGGAAAATATGGCGAAAAGTTCAAAGCTACCAGTGATACTGAGGTTTTGACACATGTGTTTACCAAAATGAGTGTTACTCAAAATCCTGACGGTACATACAGCCCGGTAACCGGTGAAGTTGCTATGACTCGCTTGTTCCGGGTGATCGAAATGCTCGAAGGTATGATGAATATTAGTGCTATTCTCAGAAGCGACCAATACAGCGAAGATTTCAAAACCAGATTACGTGAGTTGCTTGCAGAAAAATTTGTTTCAGCTGATCAAATAGACCAACTTCTTGTTAATCATCAAGGCAACTTGGAGTATGACAAAACAACTTATCCGCAATTGGCTGTTGACTTTGTATACGATGTTCTGGAAAAACCATGGATTCTTGATGATGGGAACTTCGGTAAATACTCAGCCGATGGAAACTATTTTGGAATCTCCGGCCTCGTTCGTGAAAAGATGATTACTAAACGTGCTGCTACAGCTGCAATGAATGAATATTTCTCTGTTACTGATGAAATTGGCGATTTCGTTCGTTGGTTAGCTGGTAAATCAGTACCTGAAGAATTGAGAAATAAATCAGCTGAAGATCAGTTGCTTGCTTTAGAAAAAGCAAAAAAACTCGCTGTCAAAAATAATCTTTTTGCTGGTAGTAATCTTGTTTTCCTTGCAGAGACCCTCAAAGGTAAAGATAATGCGCAGGTTGAACAGGCAATTCAGGAAATTAAAACTCTTGCAGCTAACGAAGATAGTGCTTACAACTATGTTACTATCACAGGTAAAGTAAGTTCTATTACATTGAACCTTGCTACCGGTCAGGATCTTAACAGACTGTTGGTAGGACGTTTCGGTCCTAAATCAACTAACTTCTATCTTGGTATTGGCGAAGGCGCGGTTTACATGTCATCAGAACCACGTGCATTCGGTCCTATCATTGGTGAAGTGCAAGATTCTGAAACAGCTATCGAAGGTGTACTTGCTGTCGCAAGTGGTACCTTTGATATGATCGCGGGTTCTGACTATACCGTCATGTACCTTGATAGCGATGTTGCCGATAAAAGCAAAGCAGATACCGCAAAAGCTGTAAAGAAAATAGATGTAATCAATGGAAAACTTTCACAACCTAAGGCTAGTACAACGCAAGCCAAATGGAATGATGTGTTGAATGAGGCTGAATACGCAAAATTGTCTGCTTTCGAAGTTGAAGCGTCAGTTCAGGGCGCAACCATGGGTTGGACTCTTGATAAATTGACTAAATTCGAAGACGGCAAATGGCAGGTAAACTTTGGCGAAGATTACACATTGCCAGCTGATGCTGCAGCAACTGCTGTAACCGTTGGTAGTGGTAGTGGTACTTCAATGAATGCTTTGATGCTTGCTATGGAAGAAGCGCGTAGAAGCAATCTGAAACTGCTTGATTTCGCTGGTGATGCTGATATTCTCAAAGCATCAGATCCGGCATTGCTTAAAGGCAACGCAATTTTGCTTGCTGTTACGCAGTCCGGTGAAACCGGTGTGGCAATTCAGAATTTGCGCCGTGCTAAAAACGATGGTTCGTTTGTGTTCACTTTGACAAACCGTCGTGGAAGTACCTGTTATATCATCGGTAAAGAAAGCGGCGGTGTGATCGTGACCGAAAGTGTCGACGAATCTGCTGTGGCTGCTACCGGTTCAAACACTAACCAGATATATGCATTGCGTTTGTTAGCATTGAAACTATCATTGCAGGCTGGATTGATCACTGCTGACGATGTTCATCGTGAAATCCTCAAGATGAGAGATAACGTTGAAACAATGAAAGCGTTTATCGAAGAAATTCGTCAGGATGACAGCGATCTGGCAGTCGCTTCCGAAAAAGCAGTCGATTATATGCATAAGTATGGCCTTGAACTTGGAACCAACGAAAACGGCGATTTTTACGCTGGTCTTGACGGAGCAAATATTTATATTGGTGGTGTTGGAGTCGGTGCTCGAATCGCTGATGAGTTTGAAACTAAATTAACAGAAATGACCCGTCGTGTTATTGGTAAACGTCAGGTCGAAACCTTGATAGCAAATAACATAACCGAAACGCCGCATTATCAGCTTGAGGCAGAAACCCGCAGAGATACATTGCAGGCAATGCTCGATAAATACGCGCCGGGCGAAACAATTGAAATCGATGATCAGGAAATTAATCTTGATTCTGCAACTTACGGTTCATTTGATCGTTATCTTGTTCTTGGCAATGCAGCTCATACACACACCTTGCAGCATGTTGAGAATACGTATTTCCCTCGTTTTCAATAAACCGCTTGCATCGACGTATGTATGCTGAAGACGCCAGCGATATCACCAAAGGCGCTTTGGTAATGGCAATTGCTCCACAGAGTGGTGCTGAACTTGAGTCATTGAGTGATATGATTGATCGCGGTGCTAAAGTTGTTGTGATCGGTACTGCAGACCAGTTGAAAGTCGCTCGTGACGCACTTGGCGAATCCGCTCAAATCGGTTTATTTCGAAACTGTAGGCCCTCACGCTGTAACAGCAAACTGGCCTGGGTATCGATTTACTCCTTAAAAATATAGCGATGACACTTGAAAGTACGTGACTTCCAGCGCACAACCGATAACACCGCAGCTGTTGCGGCGTTACGTTCTCAGCTTTGATGGTCTTTCACGTCTTGCAGAACAGTTCGCTACACCGGGAAGCAATAACCGTGTTAACATCGATCGCCTTATCAATGAGATTCGTAAAGACACAACGTGGTTGGAGAAGACTTTTCAACTATGGCTGTCGGTAAGGTTAACGAGCTTATCATACGCAGCTGATTTCTCAAGCAAATATACCCGTTCAACCGGTAACGCAGTTATCTTCAAAGAACTCGCTACCATGAAACACCGGTTATTACGCTCCACTTGGACCTGGTTCAATAGGTCTTTATGTGGATGCCTAAAAAGAGGTTATCCGGGATATGATAACGTGGTTAAGGGAATTGCTGAAATGGTTCCCCGCGTTAACTATTCTTATGACGGCTTTATCAAAAATATGGAAAACCCAATCGGTATACTGATTGCCTTGACTCCTGAAAGATGATAAGAACAATCTAGTTAGCCTTTTGACCGACGAAGAATATGCAGCGCTTGAAGATAACATACGTATGGGTAATGAAGACTTAACACAACGTCCGAATATCGTGTTCACGGACACCTACAGGTGGCGAACTTGAATACTACTTACTCAACGATTTAATTTCGAATTGAGTTGTATAAAGCACACGAAGCGGATCGTATCGCAAAAGTCAACGAAGCGGACGTGGATCGCGGTAACCTTTATATCAATATAGCGTTCCCGGAAGCTGATGCGGTAAAAGCTGCTGAAGAAAGAAAGAAAATAGAACAGTTCAAAAAAGATTTCCCGAACGCTTTTGTTTTGACTGTTGCTCCTGCTGAAGGTGTTACTGAGCGTTGAAGAGTATTCTGACGCTGTGGTGAAAGTTACCAAGAGCTGACAGTACTCTCGCGTTGGCAGTATGTCACTTCTTGTCACTGAATTTGAACTCTGTGAACGTTTCCAATTCCCTCTGATGGAATTACAACGTTTGGCTGAATTCTTTGAAAAGAATAAAGACTTACTAGGTGAATACAGTGTTGACGAATTTATCATTGCATACGCAGAATCAAAACCAAAAGCAGTTGCGATGATGGATGAATTGCTCAAACGTGATACAGTAGAATATGGTAATCCTGATCACTGGAGATATATACCTGAATTGCTCAACTATATCTTCCGTGAAGCTAACCTGGATCCGATCTTAAGTATCGGTGCAGCAAAAGAAGACTGGTTGCCGGCATTTATCGTTAACATGGACCTTATCAAGAACCTTGCTAAAGTGGTTACCAATGACAGTATGAAATTACGTAACTACAAGCCAGGTATGGAAGCGCTAACGGTTCTTTCACCTCAAAATAACAAAGCGTTGTTTGAAAGTTACGAAATAACACAGGATATCACAAAGCAGGTTGCCAAGCAGATCAAGGGTAACTTCAATTCAGCCTGGAGAAACACCATTGGCTGTAATGATGGATCAGTCACCGGCACTTGCTGAAATGGTTGATATCATGCGGTTCATTGCTTGGTGTTCAACGTACAAGCGATATACTGGATGCCCCAAATAAAAGACATTCAGATGGTGAAATTGAACCGAATGTTTATGAATACGGTTATTATGAATATTTCTAAGGCATTTGTTGATAACGTGGTAGTACCTCGTTTCCAGCGCGCTAAAGATCTGTTGGGTAATAACTATGATAATATCGATGCAATTCAATTTTACGTTGAGTATCGGTGGTGAAAAACTTGGTCAACGTCATAAAACTCAATGATAACGCATATGATCGTTGTTGATGCTTCGGCATTCTTGTCCGATGCATTGCTGGTAAGCACAATCGAACACGAAATGTCTCACCACATGTTTGAAAACGATTTCAGACAGGCATTGATTGATCAGTTTACTGAAGCGGGTGACATCAGTCCTGAAGCAAGCGCTGATAAGATGCTTGAAGATTTCACTGAATTAATGATCGTTGATCGTGAAATCAATCGTCTCGAATCAGCTAACATAGCATTGTTTGACAATGCGTTGCAGGTTATTACAACCAACGCTAACCGCATTGACTATGAACAACGCTTCGCGGATATGATTCGTGCTATCCGTCAGGAAACAGCTGCTATTTATATGATCTGATGCGGGATTGTCGCCTCAACAGAAAACAGCGCAGCAAATCATTCAAGCACGTCTTGACCGTATACGCGAATATGTTAGCCTCAAACATAATTCGACAGTTATCAATCAGGTAACTAAAGACTTTATCGTTGATGCTTACCAGAAAAGCGTTGGATCTTATGGATGCTTCACCTGTACGTTTGACCGGTGGATTCATGCTTGGTGTAGATCCGAGTGGTAATCTGGTTGAGATATCGCATTCAGTAAACAGACTCAGACCAATGATCTGGGCACAACAAAGCACAAAAAGCCTTTGAGCGTGAAGGTGTGCCGTCAGTTCATATGATTAGCTTTGACTTGATCGCTAACAATGACAAAGCTGACCTGTTGACTGATACGAACACGTTGGATATCAAACGCCGCATCAATGAACTTCGTGGCGAAGGTGCACAGCGTGATAAAAATCAGATCGTGATTTTCTCATGGGAACGTACCGGTCAGGAAATTCGCGCAACAGTTTGACTCACCTTGATATCACGGTTGAAAAAGGATTGCAGCATAATCCTGATGCCGATGTTGTTGTTGTCGGCCGTGAAGATATCGAAACCGTTCAGCGGTGCAGACTTTATTGATCCGGCATCAGCTGATTCCGCACAAAATATCTCACAGGTTGTTAGCCTGGTTCGTGATGTTGTTTTCAAAGATGTCACAGGATTGACCAATGCTGACTTCACATTGTTGGCACACAATCAGGATGTCATCGATACAGCGTTGGATTCAGGTTTGAAAGTCGGTGTTTCGACTAACGATAGTGTCGAAAACTCAGATTAGCTGATGCTGAAATGGATGGAGAAGCTTACATCGAAATCGGTGGTGACCGTATCCGCTTTCTGGAATTGATGGGACCAAATACCATCATTCCTGCTGATGTGACCATCAAAATCGGTTTCTCAGAAAGCACGTCCTGAGCTGTATACGTGGTTCCTGCAAGCATCGTTGCTCAAACAAATCGATTTCTATGCAGCGTTGCTTGATGTTGTTGTCTCAAATGCAGTTTATCAGGTCAAACCAAAGAAGC